>CAWJYD010000010.1:0-616696 GCA_963846995.1 uncultured Gaiellaceae bacterium
GCGCTCGCCCGCGAGTTCAAGCCGGACCTGGTGATCCTCGACATCAGGATGCCCGAGGTCGACACCTTCGAGCTGATGGTGCGCCTGAAGGCGGATCACCCCGACGTCGACATCATCATGATGACCGGCAGTCTGGACGATCTCGATCAGAAGCTGATTCGCGCGATCCGCGGCCACGCGTTCTACTTCATCCAGAAGCCATTTAACCGGGAGGTCCTGCAGACACTGGTCGAACGCTGCCTCGAGCTGCGCTGGCGCCGGCAGGAGACCGGCGGCGCGTCGATCGCCTCGAGCGAGAGCTCGGCGACGCCCGCGCATTGCCGGCGGGAGGCTGCCTGTCGCCGACATGGTCCTCGAACGCGTGTCAATCTGTTCCCGCTACGTCCCCTGCTCCGAGCTTGGCGGCGATCTCTGCGACTATGTCGCATCGACTCGGAACGGGTCGCGCTGCTCGTCGCCGACGTCATGGGCCACGGCGTGTCCGCCGCCATGCTGACCGGTGTGGTCAAGTCCGCGTCCGCGCTGCCGAGGCAGACGCCTACGAGCCCAGCGCCGTCGTCGAGCGACTGCGGAGGAGCATGGCCGCGTCGGGCCGAGAGGTTTGTCACGTTGATCGCCGGCGTCCTGGACATCGGAGAGGGATGCTGCGGTTTGTCAACGCCGGACATCCCTCCGGGCTGCTGCGCGCGGAGGGCGGAGAATTGCTGCGCCTCGCGAGCACCGGCCCGCTGATTTCGCCGGCGCTCCCCGGCTGCAAATGGGAGCAGCGAAGTGTCCCGGTTGGTCCTGGCGCGCTCCTTCTTCTCTACACCGACGGAATCGCGGACGCGCTCTCGAGCGGGGAAGATTCTGGCGAGGAGCCGATCCTGGCGGCGACCCGGCAACATCCCCGTGGCGGTGCGCCACTACTCGACACCATCCTGTCGCGCGTACATGAGCGAATCCACGGGCGACCTCAAACCGACAACTTGACGCTCCTGACGGCGACGATGCTTCGCCGCCGATAGAGCGATCAGGCTGAGCGCGGCGCACTCTGCCGCGAGTAAACTCTTGACGTGACTCGCCGCTGGGCACCCACCGCGCCGGTCCTGGCCGCCGTGCTCCTGTCGCTCATGGTGCTCGCCGGCACCGCAGGCTACATGATCATCGAGGGCTGGTCGGCGTGGGACGCGCTCTACATGACAATCATCTCGCTGACGACCGTCGGCTACCGCGAGGTGCATCCCCTCTCGCGGATGGCGAAGCATTCACGGCCGTGCTCCTCGTTGGAGGAGTCGGTACTGGTGCTCTACTCGTTCACGCTGCTCGGCGCGCGCGTGATCGAAGGCACCCTCCACAACCCGTGGGGGCGCCGCAGAGTCCTGCACATGCTCGAACAACTGGAGAACCACTGATCGTCTGCGGTTACGGCCGCATCGGTGCAGTCGTCGTGGACGATTTCGAGCGTCAGCACGTCCCGTACGTGGTCATCGAACGCGACCCGACGCGGCTGCAGATCCTGCGCGAGGCGGGCCGGCTGGTGGTGGAAGGGGACGCCAGTTCCGAAGACGTCCTGACCAAGGCCGGTGTGGCCCGCGCGCGCGGCCTCATCGCCGCCGTCTCCACCGACGCCGAAAACGTCTACGCCATTCTGTCCGCCCGGCTGATGCAGCCATCGCTATACATCATTGGCGAGCGGAAAGCGACGAATCGGCGCGCAAGCTCCAGAAGGCTGGGCGGATCGCGTCATCTCTCCCTATCAGATCGGCGGGTTGCACATGGCGCAGCTGGCTCTCCGGCCGGCAGTCGTGGAATTCGTGCAGCTGGCAACCAGCTCAGAGTTCATGGACCTCTCCATGGAGCAGGTGGAGGTGCGTACCGACGGGCCGCTCGTGGGCCAGACGATCGTCGGCGCCAATCTTCGTCAGGGGTTCGGGGTCATCGTGGTCGGCATCCGACGCGCCTCGGGCCGCATGGAGTTCAACCCGGCCTCGGACGCGCGCATGGATGCGGGAGATTCTCTGGTGCTGCTCGGTACCACTGAACAGCTCGGCAAGCTGGCGCGGCACGCGGGGACGGCGGCGCGAGCCGTCTGAACCCCGCGGGGCGCGACATCCGAACTCGTCAGTCTTGGTATTAATGCTTGGCGGGAGCCGCGACCTTCTGGGGCTTCGGGCCTGTCCATGTCCAGCCGTGGATGAGCCAGCCCCCCGCGCCCTTCTTCAGCACGAACGTCATCTGCGCCGCTTCGCGCATGGCTACGCCGCCCTGCTTGAAGGTGTAGACGGCCGGCACGACGACATAAGCCTGATCGCCGCTCGTCTCGACTCTTGTCGGCGCGCTGATCTTCACCGCCTGATCGGTGATGCCGGCCTTCTTGTCATTGGCCTCCAGATCGCCGCTCCACGCCTTGAAAGCCTGCGCGCCTCGCCAGGCGTACGGCGGCACCTCGTCGATGATCGCCAGCTCCGCTACCGCGGCGTGGGTCGCCGATGCGCCTGCCGCGTCACCCTTGTTGAAGCTGTCGATGAACTTCTGGATGGGCGCAATCACCTGCGCGTCCGGCGCCTGCGCGCTGACAGCCGCGCCTAAGAACACGCACACAATCACTCCCAGAGTCAGCTTCGCATTCGTCGTCTCCTGCCGGCAGCTCGATTGACCGCTTGTCGAAGGTGAAAGCGGCTCCCTCGAGGTCGTGACGGTAGCGGATTAGGGCCCCGATCGGGCGCGGTTGTCAACAGCACTCCCGCACATCCGCTGCGGCGGCGACCAGCCGCAACAGCGATTGGGCACTTCCACGTTCTCCGCCCACCTGCCGCGAAGCGTCCTAGGCCACGCGTCGTCCCAAGGCGGCTGGCCGATCCGGAAGGCAGGAGTAGAGCGCGTCTCGGAGCGCCACATCCCGCGGGTCTCCGGCCAGTCGCGTCCCCATCCTGCTTGTCACGTATCCGTAGCCAACCCCCGCCGCCGGATCGGCAAAGCCTAGCGCGCCACCGGCGCCGGGTGACCCGAACGAACTGGCGCTGCCAAACGGCAGGGCGGGCCGGTTTCATGAAGCCAAGAGAAAACTGGATGCCGTCGCCCTTCATACACTCGTCGTAGAACCCGCGCGCCGGGGGAACCGCCGGCGCGGCCAGCAAGTCGAGCGTCTCCGGGCGCAATCCCAGCTCGCGTCCGCCGGTCGCGAAGACGCTGTAGGCATGGGCGATCGCCCGGGCCGTGCCGACGGCGCCGCCGGACGGCACTTCGAAATTGCGCGCGTAGACACGCTGCTCGTCATGCGGCAGCTCGGAACCCCTGAGCGCCCGGTGATGTTGGAGCGACGATTCATCGCGTCGAGCATCAAGGCGAAGCGGGAAGCCGTGCAGCATCTCGATCCAGCCCGGGCGGCGCAATCGTGGCCAGGCGGGAGTTCGGGATGTCCTCGGGCAGCCGGATGTAGACGTCCAGCCCGAGCGGTGTCGCGATCTCGTCCTGGAAGAACTGTCCCAGGCTGCGATGCCGCGGATCGACGCGCCGCAGCAGCTCGCCTTCGTAGAACCCGAGCGTGATGGCGTGATACGCCTGACGCGTTCCGGGCTCCCACGCGGGCTTCTGACGCGCCAGCACGACCGCGAGCCGATCGAGGTCGGCGACGACGCTCGCGATCGACGGGCTCGTCGAGCGCGAACAGCCCTGCCTGGTGGGCGAGCAGTTGGCGCACGGTGATCTGCTCTTTGCCCTGCTGCGCGAACTCGGGCCAGTACGTGCGCTACCCGCTCTTCGTAGTCGAGCCAGCCGCGCGAGTGGGCGACAGCCAGCGTCATCGCGGCCAGACCCTTGGTGGCCGAGTAGACGATCACCATGGTGTCCTGCTCCCAGGGCTCGCCCGTCTCCTTGTTGCGGATGCCGCCCCAGAGGTCGACGACCTTCTCGCCATGATGATAGGCACAGCAGGCGCCGCCGAGTTCCCGCCGTCCGGCGAAGTTGTCCGCAAACACCTCGCGCACGGCCTCAAAGCCACGGCTGACGTGTCCCTCTACCGGGTGTGATTCGCGCATGGACATGGTGCCCTCCCGCTGTCGAATTGCTTCCTCAGTGCCCTGACCTCGCTCGGCGGCGTCCGATCACCCGAAAGGCAAACAACGTGCCTCAACCAGATGGTCACGCCGGCGTACCCGCGGCTGGTCAGCCGGCTTCAAGACGAGGAGTACCGAAAGGGTTGTGGGGATCAGTGAACCTTGGCGGCGATGAGAGGGGTCAGTCGAGTGGCTCGAGCCGCGGAATATTCCGCACGTCTCAACGGATTTTCGCGAGCGGCCGGGACGACGACTCGCGCATCATGGCTGCCCTCGGGGCGGGCCAATCAGGGCGACGCGAGAGGAAGGCGACGGGTGGTGCATGAACGCCTTGAAGAACTCGTACGTCAAACTGCCAAAAGGTCGCCGCGATCCACACGAACGCCGCTTCAACAGGAAAGGGCTCCGGCCGGGACCAGGCGTCGATGGCGGCCAGCATGCCCCTCATCTCGTAACCCCACCATCCTCGCGGCACGGCGAGCGTGACCTCCCAGATGACCGAAGTGAGCGTCACATACAACGTCGTCGCCGCAAACGCCGGCCAGTTCACGAACCGTCCGATGCAGCGGTAGAGGACGATCGCCGGCAGCAGCGCGCCGGCGGTCAGGAAGGCGGCATACGTAGGGAACTCGCCCCTCACCCGCCAGACGATCGTCAGCAACACCGCAGCCACGACGGCCGTCATGACGAGCGGCGGGGAGATCTGGAGGAGCTTGACGTTCAGCAGATCCTCCTTCGGGTTATAGGCCTTCAGCCAGCGCTCGTCCGCTGCTGCATAAACCAGGACGATGGCGATCGGGCCGAGAGCGTAGAAGAGAATCTCCTCGATCGGCACGCGGCCGGCAAGGCAGTAGAGATACCGTCCGTCGTTGACCACGCATCCGGGGAACGTCAGCGTCAGCGGGCCGAGCAGGAAGTCGAGCACGACGCCGAGCCCGACAATCAGCCCCACCGTCAGCATAGGCGCGGCGGCGCCTGGCCATGGCCATCGGCGGTCAGCGTGAGGAACAAGGGGATCAGGTAGAGGATGGGGATGACCCAGAACCCGCGGCTCCAGGCATAGGTGAGCCTGCCGAGCGAATCGACCACGAAGGGAAAGGCCAGGGCGGCAACCAGACCACGAGCCAGCCCAGGTCGATCCACACGCTGCGCATGGTTACTTCCGTTCGGGCGCGGTCTGCTCCGGCGTGGTCACGCCTGGTGGGAGCTCCAAGATGCGCATGTTGCGGAAGTGAATCTCGCCGCCTTCTGATTCCAGGCAGAAATAGCCCTTCTTCTGCGTCGAGCGCGTGATGCCGTTGACGAACTTGCCGTTGACCGACAGCTTGATCGTGCCGTCGACGGCCACCACGTCGTAGGTGTTCCACTCACCTTTGCCCCTGGCGCGATTCTCGATGACATGCTGCGCTCCCCGCGCGGGTTGTCCGGTGTGGTGTGGACACCGCCAACGCCCCACACCTCGCCATGCACGTAGGCGATGGGCGGCGTCACGCCGTTGCGCTTGTTCAGGTTCGGCCACTCGAGCTCCAGCATCTGGACTTCGACGCCGTTGGGCAACCGGCTGCGCTCATCGGGCCGGGCGTCGCTCCACACGAAGACGCCGGAGTTGCCGCCGGCCTCCATGTGCATCCATTCGATGTGGAGGACGAAGTTCTGTCTGCTTCTCGCTGCACATGACGCCAATCGGGCAGCCAGAACAGATCAGCATGCCGTCGCGGATATTCCAGGTGTCGTCGGCGGTGTTGATGTTCACCCAGCCGGTCAGATCCCTGCCGTTGAAGAGATCCTGGAACTGCGGGCCCTGATTCTGCGCGCTGGTGCGGTTGGCCGCGCCGACCGACAGCACGCCAAGAACGAGCGCAATCGTTGCGAAGTGCTTCATGGTCCTGTCTCGTGCAAAGCCAACATCCACGACGTTCAGCAAGCTCGCCGGATCCTCGATTACGCAACCGCTGACGTGAGGAACTCCTCCAGTAGGTTGCGCGCCACGCGCAATCGGTATCAGCGGTCGACCATGAAATCGTCGATCGGCGAGATGTCGCGCGACAGCGCGCCGCAGCTCGCGGCAATGGTCTCGGCGTCGATCGCGCGACCACGGATCGCGGCTTCGGCGCGGGCGGCGCGGACGACGGTCGGCGCCACACTTCCGAAGGCGATGCGGATATCGCGCACCGCCGTTCCGGAAGGTCGACTGCCGCGGCAAAGCAGACCTTCGAGATCGCCTGCGCCCGGCGCGTGCCGACCTTCCGGTAGTCGTGCCGCCACCGCCGCGGCCGCGCGACAGCCGGATGCGCGCGATGAGCTCGTCGGGCGCGAGGTCCATCTTCTTGTAGCCCAGATGAAACCCGTCGTACGGCGACCCGGCGCGTGCCGCGCGTCGAGACCAGCTCGAGCTCGGCGTCGTAGACCAGCAGCGCCGGCGGCGTGTCGGCGGCCGGCGACGCGTTGGCGATGTTGCCGCCGATCGTGCCGCGGTTCTGCGTCGCGACGCCGCCGGTCTCGCGCGCGGCGCGGCAGAGCAGCGGACACTCGCGGCGCAGCGACTGCGACGTCGCGAACGTCGGTGTAGGTCGTCAGCGCGCCGAGGCCGATGCGTCGTCCGTCGTCTCGATGCCGCGCAGCTCCGCGAATCCCCAGAGGCTCACGAAGCGTCCCTGCTGGCAGCGTGCCCGGCCTCGAGCAGCACCATCAGATCGGTCCCGCCCGCGAACGGCCGCCACTGCGCCCGGCTCGCGCGCCAGCATCGTCGAGCGCTCGGCGAGCGTCGCGGGCGCACGCAGCTCGTACTGCCGGACAGATACGCCCTCACGCCGACCTCGGCAGGCCTTCAGCACCGCCTCGAAGATGCGCATGTAGCCGGTGCAGCGGCACAGGTTGCCGGCGAGCCCGTCCGGATCTGCTCGTCGGTGGCGGTTCGGATGCGCGCTCGAGCAGGCTGACCGCCGCGAGCACCATGCCCGGCGTGCAGATGCCGCACTGCGCGCCGCCGTGTTCGAGGAACGCCTGCTGCACGGCGTGCAGCACCTCGGCGTCGGCGACACCTTCGATCGTCGTGATCTCCGCGCCCTCGGCCTGCACCACGGCACAGGCAGCTGTTCACGAGCTCGCCGTCCACGAGCACCGAGCAGGCGCCGCACTCGCCTTCGCCGCAGCCCTCCTTGGTGCCGGTCGCGTGAGCGCAGCGACTCGTCGCGCAGCACGTCGAGCAGCCGCGGCCATCGGATGCGCCTGCGAGCTGACGCCGGCGATCCGTTGACGCGGCACGCGACGCGTGACGGCGGCGCTCAGACAGCGACGCGTCCATCAGCGCCATCGAGCGCCTCCGGCGTCAGCGGGAATCGCGTCACGTCGGCGCCGATCGCGTGCTCGATCGCGTTGAGGATCGCGGGCGCCGGGCCGTCCATCGGCAGCTCGCCGATGCCTTTCGCGCCGGCCGGCCGTAGGCGATACGGCCGTTCCTCGAAGAACACGCGGATCGGCGGCAGGTCCATCGAGGTCGGCATGATGTAGTTGGTCATCTGCGCGTTGGCCATGCGGCCGTCGCTCCACACGACGTTCTCGTAAGCGCGAAGCCGATCGCCTGCGCGACGCCGCCCTCGATCTGGCCGGCCGCGAGCACGGGATGGATCACCTGGCCGATCTCCTGCACCGCGACGAAGTCGTCGACGCGTGTCTCGCAGGTCCGGTGTCGACCCTGACCTCGGCGACATAGACCGCCCACGCGTAGGCGCCGTAGGCGTCGCCCTGATACGTCTCGTCGTCCCAGTGCAGGCCCGGCGGCGGCTGATACTGGCTCGTCGCGCGCAGCGGACCGGCTCGTCGACATAGCGCCGGCACGCGCGCGCGGAACTCGTCCGGGCCGGTACTGCGCCGTCGCAGGAAGCCCGCTCATCGAGCGCCTGCACCGAGCGCCGAGCGCGGCGGTCTCGACGAGCTTGCCGACGACCATGCACGTGCGCGACGCGACCGTCGGTCCGCTGTTGGGCACGCGCGCGTGTCGGGCTGCGCGACTCGATGTCCTCGTAGTCGACGCCGAGCGCATCGGCCGCGATCTGCGCGAAGATCGTGTTCGTGCCCTGGCCGATCTCGGTGCTCGCGGCGAGCACGCGGACGCGTGCCGTCGGCCGTCGCCTCGACGCCGACGACCGACGCGAGGTGATCCTCGCCCGAGCCCGTGAAGCCGGCGCCGTGCATGAAGGTCGCGAAGCCGATGCCCTTCTTGACCGCTGCGCGACCGGATTCGTCGCGGCGAAGCGCGCGCGCTTCGCGTGGTAGTCCGCCAACTGCCAGCGCGCGGTCGAGCAGCGCCGCCATGTCGACGGCTCGCGCGATCGACCTGGCCGACGGCGCTCGTCTCGCCTGCGCGAATGAAGTTGCGCCGCCGGAACTCCTCGGGCGACAGGCCGACGGCGGCGCGCGACGCGGTCCATGTGCCGCTCGAGCGCGAAGAGGCTCTGCGGCGCGCCGAAGCCGCGGAACGCGCCGTGCGGCGGCGTGTTGGTGGCGACCGCGCGGCCGCGAATGCGCACGTTCGGGCAGAAGTACGGCCCCGCCGCGTGAATCGTGCCGCGCGAGAGGACGACCGGCGAGAGCGTGCAGTAGGCGCCGCCGTCGATGACGAAGTCGATGTCCATCGCGACGAGGCGGCCGTCGCGTCGACCGCCGTCCGATGCCGCGTGCGCGACGGATGGCGCTTCGTCGTCGCGGCCATGTCTTCCGCGCGGTCGTAGATCGATCTTCACCGGCTTCCCGCACTTCCACGCCAGCAGCGCCGCGTGCGCCGGCGATCATCGACGGGTACTCTTCCTTGCCGCCGAATCCGCCGCCCGTCTCCATCTGGATGACGCGCACTCTCGTGCGGGCAGGTCGAAGAGCGCACCAGCGCCTTGTGGATGTAGTACGGACACTGCATCGAGCCCCAGACCGTGACGCCGTGCTCGGCGTCGGCCAGCGCGATCATGCCGTTCGGCTCGATGTAGAGCTGCTCCTGCGCGCCGGTCTCGTACTCGCCTTCGACGAAGTGCGGCGGCCGCGAACGCGGCGTCGACGTCGCCGCGGCTCACCAGGTATGACTTGAAGATGTTGTCTGTGCCCCACACGATTGTCTCGCCCGTCAGCGCCTCGTCGATCGTGAGACCGCGGGCAGCGGCATCGACGTCGATGCGACGAGCCGCCGCGCCTTCTCCAGCATGTGCTGTCGGCGTGCGCGAGGAGCACCACCGGCTCCTCCGGATGATTGACTTCGTCGCCCGCCAGGCACGGCTGATCGTCGAGGATCAGGGCGACGCGATTCGCGCCGGGAACGTCCGGGCCGTGACGACGTGAACTCGGCCCAGGGCACGTCCGTCCCGAACTGGATGCCGCTTGATGCGGCCCGCGCGGCACCGTGCTCCGGACCGTGGCGCCATGCAGCATCCCCGGCAGCGCACATCGTCGACATACTGCGCCCGGCCGGTCACTTTGGCCCGGCCCTCGCGACGCGAGATCGAACTGCCAATCAAGGACATGTGGGCGAACAAACCGTCACGACGACGTCAGCGAAGTTTAGAACAAGAGGTCAGGAGGTCAGTCTGAACTCCTGACCTCCTGTGCAGAGTCTGACACGCAACCAGGATGATTTCACGCGACTACTGGAACGTGTCGCACGACTGAACGCTGCCGCTCTGGAGGCCGCGGCGGAACCACGCCACCCGCTGCTCTAATGCGTGCGTGAAGCGATCCGGGGCAACGCGCGTGCCCGACATGCGCTGGATGCAATCGTCGCCGATTGAGGCGGCGGCATTCGGCCCCTCTTTGACGTCACCGGTCTCGAGCTCCACTTTGCCGGTGCCGCCCGGCGCGGATTGCGAGGCCTCGTTGCCCCACACGCCGGCGAAGCAATCGGCCTGCAGCTCCAGCTTGACCGAGAGCGCGTTCTGCTGATCCGGCCGCGATTGCTGGAGTTGCCGGACCTGCGACTCTATCCCGAGCAGGTGCTGCACGTGATGCCCCAGCTCGTGCGCGAGGACATAGGCCTGGGCGAAGTCGCCCGGGTGCGCGAAACCGCTGCTGAAGCTCCGTGAAGAACCCCAGGTCCAGGTAGACGAGCGAGTCGGCGGGACGGTGGAAGAGGGCCCGGTCGCGGACTGCGCGAAGCCACACTGCGATTGGGTCGCGTCGCGGAAGATGATCGCCCGCGTGGGCCGGTACAGGCCGCCGAGCTTGGTCTGCCACATCTCCTGCGCGTCCTTCATCACGGCGTGGGGGAAGTGGACCGAGCTTGTCTTCCTCGGGTGTCGTCCGGAGCTCGCCGCCGCCGGTGCTGACCGACGGTCCCGTGGAGGCCGCGTCCGGACCGAGGAGCGAGAGGAAGTCGACGCCCGTCGCCCAGCTCGGGATCAGGACCAGCAACAACCCGCCGAGCCCAATCCCCCCCATGCGCATGCCCCCGCCCGATTGGGAGCGCATGTCCTCGACGTTGTCACGACTGCCGGCAGTCCATTTCATGACAGGATCCCTTGCAGCTACGGTGCCAGGGTGCTGGGGCCTGGTGCCTGTAGTCTAGAGTGCCAGGGTGCTCAGGGGCCTGGTGCCTGAACCTCGCCCGCCGAGAGCGTGGGCACCGGCCGGCGGGCAGGCGCGAGCACGCCGAGCTCCTCCGCGTCGAACGAGGTCCCCTGAGCCATCGCGCGCAGTGGCTCGCGCGCCTCGAAGCTCCCGTCGACGACGCGAACGAAGGCGACGACCCCGCGGTACTGGTCGTACGACGAGTCGAAGATGAGCGCGCGAGCCGGTGCGTCCGGGTCGCCGTCGGGAGCCGGGATGCGCTCGACGATCGCGTCGAGCACCTCGGGAACGCCCGCGCCGGTCTTGGCCGAGATGCGCAGGACGCGGTCCGGAGACTCCCCGAGGAGGTCTCCGAGCTCCCGCGCTGCGCCGTCGGGATCGGCCTGTGGCAGGTCGATCTTGTTCGCGGCCGGGACGACCTCGAGCCCACCGTCGATCGCGAGGTACGCGTTCGCGAGGGTCTGGGCCTCGATCCCCTGCGCCGCGTCGACGACGAGCAGCGCCCCCTCGCAGGCCTGTAGCGAGCGGGAGACCTCGTAGGTGAAGTCGACGTGCCCGGGGGTGTCGATGAGATTGAGCTGGTGGCCGCGCCAGGAGACGCGGACGGCCTGCGCCTTGATCGTGATCCCGCGCTCGCGCTCGAGCTCCATCGTGTCGAGGAGCTGCTCGCGCATCTCGCGCTCGCTGACGGCTCCGGTCAGCTCGAGTATGCGATCCGCGAGCGTCGACTTGCCGTGGTCGATGTGCGCGATGATCGCGAAGTTGCGAATGCGGTCCTGCTCCATAGGTCTGTCAGCGCTCGTCGGGCTCGTCGTCGCGCCGGGCTCGCAACAGTAGCAACGCCTCCAGCTCCGACAGCCCGAGCGCATGCACCGTGACGAGGTACGCGATCCCGGCGGCGCCGAGGCCGGCCGCGAGCGCGAGGAGTTGGCCGAGAGCACCCTCGCCGACCGCCGAGTCGACGCCGTACCAGGCGCCCAGCGCGACTGCGGCAGCAAGGACGCTGGCGGCCCCGATGCGAAGAACGGCGCCACCGGTCCGACGCAGTCGTTCGAGACCGATGCGGCGGCGGAGCATGACGACGAGCACGGCGACGACGATGACGTTCACGGTCGAGGTCGCGAGCGGGATCCCCCAGATGCCGAGGCGGTAGAAGACCGCGTCGAAGACCGCGTTCAGGACGACGGCGCCGACCGCGACGGCGGTGGGCGTCCAGTTCGTCTGGACGGCGTAGAACGTGCGGTTGAGGATCAGCGCCCAGCCGTTGAAGACGAGGCCGAGCGAGAACGCCTGCAGGCACTGTGCAACGACGGTCGTGTCCTCCGACGTGAACTGGCCGCGCTGGTACACGAGCCGGACGATCGGCTCGGCGAGGACGATCGAGACGAGCGCCGAGGGCAGCAGCAGGAACGCGATCTGCCGCATCCCGCCGTCGAGCGTGCGGCGCAGGGCGCCGGTGTCGCCACGCGCGGCGAGCCGGGCAAGCGTCGGGAAGAGCACCGTCGCGACCGCGACCGAGAAGATCCCCTGCGGGAGCATGTACAGCCGAAACGCCGCGTTGATCGCCGCCGGCGCGAGATCCGGGTCGAGGAGCCGCGAGGCGAAGAGGGTGTCGACCAGGACGTTGACGTTGATGAGCCCGATGGTCAGGGTCACGGGCAGCATCAGCGTGAGGACGCGGTGTACCGCCGGGTCGCGCCAGTCGAGCGCGACCGACAACTTCCCGTCGAGGCGCCGCAGCCAGGGGAATGGCAGGAGCAGTTGCACGAGCGTCCCGAGCACCACGAGACCGGCGTAGAGGTAGAGCTGCGATGACTGGCTCTCGATCCGCGGCACGCCCAGGAGCAGGCCGACGACGATCACGAGGTTCCACGCGACCGGCGCGAGCGCGGGCAGCGCGAACTGGTGGTACGTGTTGAGGATCCCGACGACGATCCCCGAGAGGCCGAGGAGGACGACGATCGGGAAGAGGATCCGCGAGAGCTGAACGGCGAGCTGGTAGTCGCCTCCGGGGTCGCCGAACGGCTTCATCAGCAGGGGCGCGAGCAGGATGAAGACCGCGGTGAGCCCGCCGAGGACGAGCAGCGTCAGCCAGAGGAGCGTCGAGGCTACGCGCCACGCGCGCTGCTTCTCGCCCTTCTCCAGGAGCTCGCTGAAGACCGGGACGAACGCGCCCGAGAGCGCGGCGTCGGCGAGGAGCGAACGGACGAGGTTCGGGATCTGGATCGCAACGGTGAATGCGTTGATGAGCCCGGTGACGCCGAAGAAGTAGGCGCTGACCATCTCGCGCACGAGCCCGAGCACGCGCGAGACCGCTGTGGCCGCCGAGAAGACGGCCGTGGAGCGGGCGAGCCGACGGCGGTGGCCCGGGTCGTCGGCCGACTCGGGCGCAGGGTTTGCAGGCGGATCAGCCATGGCTCCGGAGCCGATTTTCCCAGTCGGTCCTGCTACCATCGCGCGGCCCGCGGTCGCGGGCATTTCCTCGAATGGCGAACATCAAGCAGCAGAAGAAGCGCGTTCTGATCCAGGAGCGGCAGCGGAACGAGAACCTCCGCTACCGGTCGACGATCAAGACGCTCACGAAGCGTCTCGACGCGGCTGTCACGGACGGCGACGCCGACGGCATCTCCGCCGCGCATCGGGAGCTCGTACGGACGATCGACCGCGCTTCGTCGCGCGGCGCGCTTCACCGCAATACGGCGGCACGCAAGAAGTCCCACGCCGCCCGCCTGGTCACAGCCGGCGCGGCCTAGCGGCCGGGCGGCGATCCCGCGCCGGGACGCCGAGTGAGCGAGACGAGCGTTCGCTGGATCTCGAGGTCGGCCGTTAGCCTGCTCTGCCCCTTGAGCGCGCCGTCGAGCGTCGCGAGTGACACGACGGCATCCTCCAGCTCCGCATCCGAGAAGCCCTCCGCTTGCCGCTGCAGCTTCTGCGCGCGGAACGGATGCAGCTTGAGGCGCTCCGCCGCCTCCTTCGGCTTCACACCATCGCCCGAGAGGCGCTTCAGGGCGCGCAGGTGGCCGAGGTGGCTTGCCAATGTCCCTGCGAGCCGCGGGGCGACGTCGCGCCGCGGGCGCGACTCCCGGTCGAACAGCACCTCGCTCACCTCGAGCGCGCGCGGCGTATCGCGCGCGGACCATGCTTCGGTGAGCTCGTAGGCCGGCATGTCCGCGCTCGCGACGACAAGCGCTTCGACCTCTCGCTCGCCGATCGGCTCGCCCGCGGCCCACGTCGAGAGCTTGTCGACCTCCGTCTTCAGTGCCTGCAGGTCGTCGCCTACAAGGTGGAGTAGGGCCGCCACCGCCTCCGGCTCGGCGCGCACGCCGCGTTCCGCGAACTGCTTCGCGACCCAGTCGAGGAGTTTCTTCTTCTCGACGTCGTACGCGAGGACCTCGCCGGCTTTCGCACACGCCTTCCACAGTGCGGAGGACGCCTTGAGCTCCGCG
This sequence comes from uncultured Gaiellaceae bacterium, assembly GCA_963846995.1. Taxonomy (GTDB): domain Bacteria; phylum Actinomycetota; class Thermoleophilia; order Gaiellales; family Gaiellaceae; genus GMQP-bins7. Next base: position 14,030 of record CAWJYD010000010.1, read on the forward strand.
GCGACGAGCGCGAGCACGGTCGCGGGCGCGGGACTCTCGAGGTACGAGGCGACTGCCTCGACGTCGGCCGTCTTCCAACCGCCCTTCCTCCGTCCGTCGCCGTCCGTGCGCCCGTCGACGTCGCGCACGACGAGCAGTCGACCGTCGCCGAAGAGGCTGCCGGCGTTGCACAGCCCCACCGCGTCCTCGCCGGAGATCTCGATCGCGCTCGCGAGCTCGACCGCCTCCGGGGCGAAGTGACGCCGGAGTCGCCCGAGCGCCGTCTCGATCTTCGGCCGGTCGCTCCCGGTGATGAGGTAGACAGGCTGCTCGGGCGCGTCCGCCATGCGGGTGCCAGCCTAGCGTCCGGTGTGTACGAGCAGACGCCCTCCCCGGTCGGCGTCGATCACCACGCGGCCGTCGAGGTCGGTGCGATAGACGGCGAGCCCTGGCGACGCGGCCAGCGCGGCGAGCGTGTCCGGGCGCGGGTGCCCGTAGTCGTTGTGCAACCCGCACGAGATCACGGCGACGCGCGGCCGGAGCGTCCGCAGCTCGTCCGGGAGCCCCGCATCCTCGGACCCGTGGTGGGCGACCTTCATGATCTCGACGGGCCTGAGCGGAAGCCGCGCGGTCACGTCCGACTCCGCGTCGGCGGAGAGGTAGACGTCGGTCTCGCCGTACGACGCGATGAGAACGACGGCGTTCTGGTTCGGATCCTCGCTTGCGGCCCCGGCGTCCTCGGGCCACAGGACGTCGAGCACGAGGCCACCCGAGCGAAAGGTCATCCCCGATCTGACGACATGCACGGGTACGTGGCGCTCCCGAGCGGCCGCATGGGCGGCGCGGCTGTCCGGGCCAGTCGCGGCGAGCTCCGGGTCGAGCACCTCCGCGACGGAGACGTGCTCGATGACCTCCGCCGCTCCTCCCACGTGATCGCGCTGCGGATGCGTGAGGACGATCGCGGAGAGCGAGTGGATGCCCATGCGCGCGAGCTGCCCCGCGACGTCTGCCTCGGGCGGGCCTTCGTCGACGAGGACGCGAGCGCTCGGCGTCTCGAGCAGGGTCGAGTCGCCCTGCCCGACGTCGAGGAAGGTGACGCGCAGACCTGCCGGCCGGTTCCAGGCGGGCGCGGGGCGCGCAGACACCCACGCCACAGCCGTCGCCAGCGCGATGCCCGCAAGCGCCAGGGCGACTCTCGGTCGCAGGCCCGAACTCCGACGGCGGTTCGCGCGAATGGCGAGCCAAGCCGCTGCCATGCAGGCGAGTCCCAGTCCGGTCGTGCGCGCTCCGATGCGGGAAGCCGGCAGTCCGGCAGTGACGTGCGCAACGAGCTCCAGCCATGCGGCGGCCCAGCCGGCGAGCGCGGCGAGGCCGGCAGCGGTCGAGGGCGACACCGGATCGACGACGGCCGCGAGCAGCCCGAGCCCCAGGACGAGGGGCGCCGCCGCGAACGCCAGGAGGTTCGCGACGACGGTGTACAGCGGCACCTGCCCGAAGTCGAGGAGGAGGATCGGTGCGGACACGAGACCGCACGCGCAGGAGACGGCGAGGGCGTCCGCGACCCCGCGTGGCACCGGGTAGCCGTCCAGCACGACTCGGAGCCGAGGCACCGCGAGGAAGATGGCCGCGACGGCGGCGAACGAGAGCTGGAACCCCGGATCGAGCACCGACGTCGGCAGCCAGGCCTCGAGGACGAGCGCACCCAGCGCGAGGAAGTGCCAGCGATCCCTCGGGCGGGCGACGATCCAGGCGAGCGACGCGAGGACGCCCGCGACGGCGGCCCGGATCACCGACGGTTGCCAGCCGACGGCGAGGACGTACGCACCAACGACGGCCACGACGAGCAATTCGCGCGCCGCCCGCGGGAGTCGGACGAGCCACGAGAACGCGTAGATGCCGGCGGCCAGGAACGCGACGTTCTGGCCCGAGACCGCGAGCAGGTGATAGAGGCCGGATGCCCGGAAGTCGCTCCGCGCGGCGACAGGGAGGTCCTCGTCCTCGCCGAGCACGACCCCGAGCACGACGCCGCGGCGGACGCCGCTCGTGCCGCGACCGACCGCGCGCTCGACGCGCTCGCGGAGGCGGTCGCCCAGGCCGAGGATCCCGCCCCGGTGACCCACGAGACGCCAGTCGTTCGCTCGGAGCACGACGTGGATCCCCTGCCGAGCGAGCCAGGCGCGCTCGTCGAAGCCGTCCTTCGGTGGGCTGGGCTCGACGATGCGCACCCTCGCTTCCAGGAGGGCGCCCCGCGGCGGCGAGCGACCGACGGGGAGCTTCAGGAGAACGCGCTCGTGGAGCTCGCGTCCGCGGAACGTTCTCGTCTCCGCGAGCACGCGGACGGAGAACGCCGAGCTCCGTGCGGGCGCGACAGTGACCAGCTCGGCCTCTCCCGTCCGGTCGAGGTCGGCGACGAGGAAGCTGTGCTCGAGCGCGTCCATACGGAGCGAGCCCCAGCCCAGGCCCAGTGCCGCGACGGCGAGCGCCAAGGCGGCAACTCGCCGCGGCCCGTCGAGGCCCGCGCCGACCACCCCCGCCACGAGCGCCGCTATCGCGGCAGTCCAGAGCGGGACGTCGATCCAGACGGCGAGCGCGATCCCGATGCACGCCGAGCCCACGACGAGAGCGGGCCAGTGGCGCGCTGCCACGCGGAGCACGTCCTCCCGCGACGGCAGGCTCACGGCGTTACGAGCTCGCGGAGCTGCTCGATCCGCGTCGGCCCGATGCCCGGAACGGCGTCGAGATCGTCGACGGAGGCGAACGGCCCGTTCGCCGTCCGGTAGTCGACGATCTTCTGGGCGGTGACCGGCCCGATCCCCGGCAGCTGGTCGAGCTCCTCGATGGTCGCGGACGAGAGGCTCACCTGCATCGTGGGAGCGCCTGTGCCGCCCGCCGCCGAACCGCCGTCCCCGGCCGTGGCCGTGGCCGGAGCGCCAGCAGGCGGCGCGCGGCTCGGCACGAGGATCTGGATCCCGTCGACGAGCGGGGCCGCGATGTTCAGCGCCGCGAGATCCGCCTTCGGCTTCGCACCCCCGGCGCGACGAACTGCGTCCGCGATTCGCGCTCCGTCGTGCAGTCGATAGAGGCCCGGACGCCGCACTGCTCCCACGACGTCGACCACGAGAAGCGGGCGCGCCCGAGTCTTCGTCTCCGGCTCGAGCGGCGCGGCGACGGTCTCGGGCTTGTTGGCGGCACCGACCTGCGCGAAGCGGTGGCCGACGAGCGCGAGCACGGCGAACGAGACGCCGACGACCACGAGAACCGTCGAGCGCGAGAGGGCGAAGGGCACGCGTCCATCGTCGCGAGGAACCCGTCACGCAGGGTTCACGGCTCCGTCGAGAGAGCGCGCCGATGCGCGCGGCGCCTCTAGGTCACGAAGTTGACGAGCTTGTCCGGCACGACGACCGTACGCTCCGGCTCGCCGCCGTTCAGGAGCTGGGCGACCCGCTCCGATCGCAGCGCGAGGGCGACGAGCTCGTCCTGCGCCGTCCCCGGAGACACGTGTAGGCGATCTCGCACCTTCCCGTTCACTTGCACGACGACCTCAACCGTCTCGACCTCCAGCATCGCCGGATCCGCGATCGGCCAGGGCGTCTCCCACAGCCGCTCGTGCCCGAGGCGCGACCACAACTCCTCGGCGACGTGCGGCGCGTACGGCTGGACGAGCGAGACTGCCGTCTCCGCCGCGAAGCGGGCGTCCGGGCCGCCCCGATCGCGAGAGAGCTCGTTGACCAGCTCCATCACCGCGGAGATCCCGGTGTTGAACGCGAAGCGGCGGCCGACGTCGTCCGTCACCTTCGCGATCGTGGCGTGCGCCTTCCGCCCGAGCGCGCCACCTTCCGGCTCGCCCACGGGCGCCGCGCTCGACGACCTCGTTGACGACGCTCCACAGCCGCCTGACGAAACGGCTCATCGCCTCGACGCTCGCCTCCGTCCATTCCATGTCCTGGTCCGCGGGCCCGAGGAAGAGAATGTTGAGGCGGCACGCGTCCGCGCCGTAGCGCTCGACGAAGTCGTCGGGACCGACGATGTTCCCGGCGCGCTTCGACATCTTCACGTTCCCGAGCGTCACCCAGCCGTTCGAGAAGAACTGCGCGAAGGGCTCGCGGAAGCCGAGCATCCCGAGGTCGTTGAGCACCTTCACCCAGAAGCGCGCGTAGATCATGTGCATCGTCGCGTGGTCGACGCCTCCGATGTAGAGGTCGACGGGGTTCCAGTAGTCGACGGGCTGCCGGTCGAACGGTGCGGTGTCGTTGCGCGCGTCGCAGTAGCGCAGGAAGTACCACGCCGAATCGACGAACGTGTCCATCGTCTCCGTCTCACGCTGCGCCGGGCCGCCGCACGCGGGACACGGGACGTTCACCCACTCCTCGGCCTGCGCCAGGGGCGGCACGCCCTTCGGCTTGAAGTCCTCGATCTCGGGGAGCACCACGGGCAGCTCCTCGTCCGGGACGGGGACGATCCCGCACGCCCCGCAGTAGACGATCGGGATCGGGCACCCCCAGTAGCGCTGCCGGGAGAAGCCCCAGTCGCGGAGGCGGTAGTTGATCGTGAACCCGCCCCGGCCGCGCGCCTCGAGCTGCTCGACGATGCGACGTCCGCCTTCCGGCGCGGGCAGCCCGTCGAACGCTCCGGAGTTGACCAGCGTCTCGCCCTCGGCGTGCTCGACGTAGGCCGTGCCCTCGTCCACCTCGCCGTCGAGAGGCCGCACTACCTGCCTGATCGGGAGGTCGAACGCCCGCGCGAAGTCGAAGTCGCGCTGGTCGTGGGCGGGGACGGCCATGATCGCGCCCGTCCCGTAGTCCGTCAGCACGTAGTCGGCGACGTAGATGGGCAGCCGCTCGCCGTTCACGGGGTTCGTCGCGTGCAGGCCGGTGAAGACGCCCGTCTTCTCTGTCGCGGCTGCTCGCTCCTCGGTCTTCTTTGCAGACGCGCGGCGAACGTACTCGCGCACGTCCTCCGCGTCGATCCGCGGCACGAGCTCGTGCTCGGGCGCGAGGACGAAGAAGGTCGCGCCGTAGAGCGTGTCCGGCCGCGTCGTGAAGACGGGTACGTCCTCGCCTAGCTCCTCGATCCGGAAGAGCACCTCGGCTCCCTCGGAGCGGCCGATCCAGTTTCGCTGTCGCGCCTTGATCGAGTCGGGCCAGTCGACGGTCTCGAGGTCGTCGAGGAGCGCCTGCGCGTAGTCCGTGATGCGGAAGAACCACTGCTCCATGAGCCGCGACTCGACCTCGGCCCCGCAGCGCTCGCAGCGGCCGTCGTGCACCTGCTCGTTGGCGAGCACGGTCTGGTCGTTCGGGCACCACTTGACAGGAGCGCCCTTGCGGTACGCGAGCCCGCGCTCGAGGAACCGCAGGAACTGCCACTGCTGCCAGCGGTAGTACTCGGGCTCGTGGGTCGCGAGCGAGCGGTCCCAGTCGTACGCCCAGCCGACGCGGCGCATCGACTTCGTGATCGCCGCGATGTTCCGGTCGGTGCTCGCGCGCGGGTGCAGGCCGTCGCGGATAGCGGCGTTCTCGGCGGGTAGGCCGAACGCGTCGAACCCCTGCGGATGGAGGACGTGCACCCCGTTGCGCGAGCGGAAGCGCGTGACGACGTCGCCGATCGTGTACACGAGCATGTGGCCCATGTGCAGCGTCCCGGACGGGTACGGGAGCATCTCGAGCACGTAGCTCTTCGGCTGCACGGGCTCGTTCGAGACGTGGAAGGCGTCGGCCTCCTCCCAGACCCGTTGCCACTTCTGCTCGATCGCGCTCGCGTCGTACCTTTCCATCGCCGCCTCATCCTCCGGGAACAAAAAAGCCTCTCGCTCGAGAGGCTCACGAGAACGCACGCGGCTCCTGCCGCGCTCGTCCCCTGGTCTATGCAAGAAGCCGCTGCACGAGCCGAAAACGGTACCAGGCAGACTGCGCGGATGCTCACCGTCTTCCCGGACTCCGCGCGGATAGAGGAGGGCGAGCTGCGGCTCGGAGGGCGCTCCGCGGCGGAGCTCGCAGAGGAGTTCGGGACGCCGCTCGTCGTCTACTGCGAGGAGACGCTGCGCGGCCGGGCGCGCACGTTCCGCGACGCCGTCGGCGAGCGTGGACGCGTCTTCTACGGGACGAAGGCGTTCCCGAACGTCGCGCTGCTCGCGCTCTTCCGGGAAGAGAGCGTGGGCGCCGACGTCGCCTCCGCCGGAGAGCTCGCGTTCGCGCGCCGGGCCGGGCTTGCCGGCGCCGACCTCGTCGTGCACGGGAACAACAAGGACGAGGCGTTCCTGCGCGCTGCAGCCCGTGAGGCGGCACCGGTGGTCGTCGACGCGCCGGACGAAGTCGCGCTCGCGGCGGCCGCCGGAGTCGAGCAGATCCTCGTGCGCGTCACCGTCGGCGTCGACGCGGACACGCACGAGGCGATCGTCACGGGGCACCACGGCTCGAAGTTCGGGCTTCCGCCGGCGCAGGCGCATGAGGCCGTCGCGGAGGCGCTCGCGCTGGGGCTCGACGTGCTCGGGCTCCATGTCCACGTGGGCTCGCAGCTCCCGGACTTCACCGCGCAGGCGGAGACGATCCGCCGGCTCACCGAGTTCGCGGCCTCGTGCCGCGACGCACTCGGCTGGGAGGCCAGGGTCGCGGATCTCGGCGGCGGCTTCGGGATCCGCCACTTGCCGGACGACGAGGTGCCCGATGCAGGCGAGCTCGCACGCGCGGCCGTCCAGACGACGCGCGAGGCGTTCGTCGCGCAGGGACTCCCCACCCCCGACGTCTGGCTCGAGCCTGGTCGCAGTCTCGTCGGGCGAGCCGGCGTGACGCTCTACCGCGTCGGCGCGATCAAGCGCCTCGCCGAGCGCACCTGGGTCGCGGTGGACGGCGGGATGTCGGACAACCCGCGGCCGCAGCTGTACGACGCGACCTACACGGCGCTGAGCGCCGCGCGAGCGGACGAGCCGGCCGACGAGACCGTCAGCGTCGCCGGGATGCACTGCGAGTCGGGCGACGTCCTCATCGACGACGTCGACCTGCCTTCGCCGCGGCGGGGGACCTGCTCGCCGTACCCGCCACGGGCGCGTACACGCTCGCGATGGCGTCGAACTACAACCTCGCGACGCGGCCGGCCGCGGTTCTCGTCGGGGCGGGCGAGGCGCGCCTCGTCCGGCGCCGCGAGACGGTGGACGACCTGCTCGGGCTCGAGGTCTCTCCCGAAGGCTGATTCGCACGGCCGGTCCGTCAGGGGCGGCTCGACCGCGCACGCGATCGGACGCGGGCCGTCGCCGATCTCCGGTAGCTAGCGTCCGCGACGTGACGTTCCGCTACTGCGACGGACGGGGTGCGGCCGGGTTCTCGTGGCTCGTCGAGGAGGCGGCGACGAGGACGTCGCACGCCCTCGTGGCGGACGGCAAGCTCTGGCTCGTCGACGTCGTCGACTGGCCGGGGGCCGTCGAGCGTGCCCGAGCACTCGGCGAGCCTGCAGGAGTCATCCAGCTCCTCGACCGCCACAACCGCGACTGTGAGGCGCTCGCGCAGCGGCTCGGCGTCCCGCACTTCGTCGTGCCCGACGAGGTTCCAGGCGCCCCCTTCACGTTCGTGCCCGTCAAGGAGTCGAACCGCTGGCGCGAGTCCGCGCTGTGGTGGCCCGCAGAGCGAACGCTCGCCGTCGCCGAGGCGCTCGGTACGAATCGCTTCTTCACCGGCGGCACCTACTCGGTCGGCGTCCACCTGCTCCTGCGACTGAGCCCACCGCGGATGCTCACCGGCTTCGAGGCCGAGCACCTCCTCGTCGGGCACGGCGAGGGCATCTCGGGGCCTCACACCGAACGTGCCATCGAGGGCGCGCTGAGGACGAGCCGTCGCGGGCTCCCGGGGCTGCTGGTGCGTCTCCCCTTCGCGGGCCGTAGCTAGGGCGACGGCGCAGCCGCGAGGCCGGGGCGAACGAGGCGCGGTGGCGCCACGAGCGCCGCATCCTTGACCGGTGGGTTGAGCGGCTCTGCGAGCCGCGGCGCCCCGAAGGAGGCGCGCACGCGCTCCTCCGGCGGGTCGGCGTAGAGCGTCGTTCGCTGGCGCGGCGTGCGCCCGGCCGCGCAAATGAGGCTCTCCATCTCCTCGGGCGACAGCTCCTGCCCGAACGCTGCACCCGCGGAGCGTGAGATCGACTCGTTCATCAACGTGCCTCCGAGATCGTTCACGCCCGAAGCGAGTGCCTGCCGCGTCCCCTCGACGCCGAGCTTCACCCACGACGCCTGGACGTTCGTGATGTCCGGGTGCAGCGCGAGTCGTGCGACCGCGTGCACGAGGAGGGTCTCGCGGAAGGTCGGGCCGCGCCGGGCTTTGCCCTTGAGGTAGATCGGCGCCTCCATCGGCACGAACGGCAGCGGCACGAACTCCGTAAAACCGCCTGTCCTGCGCTGCTGCTCGCGCGCCCGCAGGAGATGACGCGCCCAGCTGCGGGGCGACTCGACATGGCCGAACATGAGCGTGACGTTCGAGCGCAGGCCGGCGCGGTGCGCGGCGGCGTGCACGGCGAGCCACTGCTCGGTCGTCACCTTGTCCGGGCAGATGACGCGCCTGACCTCGTCGTCCAGCACCTCGGCGGCGGTTCCCGGCAGCGAGCCGAGCCCGAGGTCGCGAAGGCGCGCGAGGTAGTCCTCGAGCGGGAGACCGAGCGTCGCCGCGCCCTGCCAGACCTCGAGCGCGGAGAACGCGTGGACGTGGATCCCCGGGACGGCGTCCTTGATCGTGCGCACGACCTCGGCGTAGTACTCGCCCGTGAACGCCGGGTGGATCCCGCCCTGCAGGCACACCTCCGTCGCGCCGCGCTCCCACGCCTCCTCCGCCCGGCGTGCGATCTCCTCGAAGGGCACGAGATAGGGGGCGCCGCGCAGGTTCGCCGCGAGCTTCCCCTTCGAGAAGGCGCAGAAGCCGCACCGGAAGTAGCAGACGTTCGTGTACTGGACGTTCCGCGTGACGACGTAGGTGACGTCGTCGCCGCAGACCTCGCGCCGCAAGCGGTCGGCGGCAGCGCAGACGCGGGACGCCTCGACGTCCCTCGTCTCGAGGAGCCGTGTGAGCTCGTCCTCGCCGAGCTCGTCCCCCGTGAGACCGAGCGGCGCCGCGTCGCGGAGGACGACGAGCGGCACCGCGCCGGGCTCGCCCGGCGCCCACGCGTCGTCGCGGGCGAGGCCGGTCGCGTCGGCGGCTCGCCGGACGTGCGGGGCGACGCCGGCGTCGACCCAGCGGTCGAGGTCGCCGACGTACTCGGGGTAGAGCGGGAGCCTCGGCGCGAGCTCGAGCCCGCGCGAGCGCGTCGCCTCCGCGAGGCGCTCGAGCTCCGGCCACGGCGCCTCGGGATTCACGTGGTCGATGGTTACGGGCGAGACGCCGCCCCAGTCGTCGATCCCCGCGTCGAGAAGCCGCGGAAAGTCGTCGAACGCGAGGTTCGGCGGCGCCTGGACGTGCCACGCTGAGCCGAGCACGATCCGCGCAACCGCGATCGTCCACAGGTGGTCGTCGAGCGACGGCTCCGGGTGCGTCGCCATGCGCGTGCCGGGCTTGGCTCGGAAGTTCTGGACGATGACCTCCTGGACATGGCCGTGCTCGTCGCCCAGCTCCTTGAGCGCGAGGAGCGCCTCGACTCGCTCGGCCCGCGTCTCGCCGATGCCGATCAGGATCCCGCTGGTGAACGGGATCGCGAGCTCGCCTGCGAGTCGAATCGTCTCCAGGCGGCGCGCCGGGATCTTGTCCGGCGACGCCCAGTGCGGACCGCCACGCTCGCCGAGCCGCGCGGCGGTCGTCTCGAGCATGATCCCCATCGAGGCGGAGACCGGCCGCAGCGCCACGAGCTCCTCGCGCGTCAGGACGCCTGGATTCAGGTGCGGGAGCAGGCCCGTCTCCTCGAGGACGAGCGACGCACAGCGCGCGAGGTACTCGACTGTCGTGTGACATCCGAGCGCCTGGAGCTCCTCGCGTGCGACTCGGTAGCGCAGCTCGGGCTTGTCTCCAAGCGTGAAGAGCGCCTCGCGGCAGCCCGCGGCAGCGCCAGCGCGAGCGATCGCCAACACCTCGTCCTCGGACAGGTACGCGCGCTCCCCCCTGCGCGGCGGGCGGGCGAACGTGCAGTACCCGCAGACGTCGCGGCACAGCGTCGTCAGCGGTATGAAGACCTTCGGCGAGTAGGTGACGAGCGGGCCGGGCCGGAGGCTCCGTGCCTCCGCGAGAAGCTCCTCGTGCGACGCGGTGAGCAGGTCGGCGGCGACTCCAGGCATCGTCCCGAGCATACGTCGAGCGCACGCAGGCCCATTCGTCGTTCGAGAAAGACCTCGAGGAGGAGACCATGCGATTCCTGTTCCTGATCCACGGCGACAACGAGGCCGAGGCGGCGCTGACCGCCGACCAGCGGATGGCGATCGTCCGCGAGCACATCGCATTCGGATCGCTGTTGCGCGAACGAGGCGTTCACGTCCTCGGCGAGGCGCTCAGTGGCGAGGCCGCGACCGTGCGACCTGGCGCCCACGGCCTCGTCGTGGACGGGCCGTTCGCCGAGACGAAGGAGGGCGTCGGGGGCTTCTACGTCGTGGACTGCGCGAGCCGGGAAGAGGCGCTCGAGCTCGCACGGCATGTGCCCGAGAGCCCCGGAGCTCTCGTCGAGGTGCTGACGGTCGCGGACGTGTGACCTGCGCAGTCGCGCGTCACTCCGGGCTCGCTACTCGGGTGGACCGAGCTCGGCGTCCAGCAGCTCGGGCCAGTCGGCGTTTCCCAGGCCGCTGAAGACCAGGACGTCACGCCAGTCGTCGCTAGTTCCGCTTCGACTGCCAGAGCCCGCCGACGGGCACCCAGTGCCCCTTCGTCCAGCGCTGGAGCTGCCCCTGCTGCACGGGGAAGCCGTCACCGGGGCCGGTCTTCACCGAGATCCCGGGCAGGAGGAACGGGTTGCCGGGGTCGGTGATCGAGCGGGCAGCCTTCATCAGGCCGGCGCGCGTCGGGTTCGCCCCGAGGCGCTTGAGGAGGCTCACGGTCTCGTAGCCGACCGCCATGCCGTACATGTGGTAGACGTCGTTGACGTTCGCGCCCTTCGCGTACTTCGCGAGGATCGCGCGATACTGCTTCATCCCGGGATCCTTCGCCCAGCGCGGGTCGGTCGGGTCCTTGAGGATCGTGCTCGTGATCGTCCCCTCGACGACCCTGTTCTTCCCGCCCTCGGAGGCGAGCTGCATGATGTTCGAGGTTCCCGACACGCCGTTGTTGATCACCAGCGGGTGCCAGCCGAGACGGTTCGCGAAGACGTACGCCTGGATCGCGAACTGCGGCGTCGCGAAGATCGCGAGCATGTTCGCCTTCGACGCCTTGAGCTTCGCGATCTGCGAGCCGACGTCCGAGGACGTCACCTCGTAGGGCTGCGCCGCGACGATCTTCGACCCCGAGCGCCCGAGGCCGCTCTTCAACCCGCCGAGCAGGTCCTTCCCGTAGTCGTCGTTCTGGAAGAGCACGCCGATCCGCGCCTTCTTCTGCGTCTTCGCGACGTACTGGCCATACACCCAGCCCTCGGCTGCGTAGCTGGGCTGGAAGCCGATCGTCCACGGGTACTTGGCGGCGTCGCGGCCCCACGTTGTCGCGCCGGAGGCCGCGAAGACCTGCGGCACCTTCGACTGGTTGAGGTAGTCGCGGATCGCGAGGTTCGACTCGGTTCCGAGCGTGTTGAAGATCGCGAAGACCTTGTCCTGCTCGACGAGGCGGCGGACGTCCTGCACGGTCTGCGCAGGGTTGTACGCGTCGTCGACGATCCGGTAGTCGATCTTCCGCTTGGCGACGCCGCCCTTCGCGTTGACGGAGTCGAAGTAGGCCTTCGCGCCGCGTGCCACTGACGCGTACGCCGCTGCGGGGCCCGTGAGCGGCGACGTCCCGCCGAGGACGATCGTCGTCGAGGTGACGCCGGGATCCGAGGTCGAGCCGGCGAGCGCGGTCGGCAACGCCACGCCGAGAGCCGCGGCAACGGCCGCGAGGAGGACGGTGCGACGTCTCACTCGGGACGAGAGTAGCGACGACCGGACACGAGCTGCCCGATCTTGCGGAAGAGCCCTCCCACCCCGTTCGGCAGCACGAACATCAGGAGGATGAGGACGACGCCGTAGACGATCGCCGGCCCGCCGGGCTTCTGCGTCTCCTCCACGATGCGGTTCGGCAGGAGCGAGCCGAGATCCTGCCCCTGCGCCCAGAGCGGGAGGAAGGCGATGAAGATCGCGCCGAACACGAGCCCGGCCAGCCCCCCGAGGCCGCCCACGACGATGCCGACGAGGAGGTAGATGGAGAGCGCGACCGGGAAGGTGTCCGGATTCACAAATGCGCTCGCGATCGCGAAGAGGCCGCCGGCGACCCCGGCGTAGGCGGCGCTGATCCCGAAGGCGAGCGTCTTGTAGCGCGCGAGGCTCACGCCGGACGAGACGGCAGCCGTCTCGCTGTCGCGCACGGCCCGGAACGCACGTCCGGTGCGGCCGCGCAGGATCAGCCAGGCGACCGCGAAGAGCACGAGCGCGATCGACCAGGCGAGGTAGTACATCCAGTCGTTCGGCGTGAACGAGCGCCCGAGCACGTGGACGTTCGACGTCGAGCCCGTGAGCTCGTCGGTCCCGAAGAGCTGGATGCCCGTGCCGCCACCGGTGAAGTGCTCGAAGCGCTTGACCGTCGAGGGCATCGCCACCGCGATCGCGAATGTCGCCAGCGCGAGGTAGAGCCCCGAGAGCCGGAGCGCCGGCAGGCCGAACGCGAGCCCGACGAGCCCCGCCACGAGTCCGGCGACGGGCAGCGTCCAGAGATCCTTGACGCCGCCCGATACGGACCCGCCGAACTGCTCGTTGCCGGCCATGAGGATCGCGGTCGTATAGCCGCCGATCGCCATGAAGGCGCCATGCCCGAGGGAGATCTGGCCGGTGTAGCCGGTCAGGATGTTCAGCCCGAGGAGCGCGACCAGGTAGATGCCGACGTACGAGTACTCCCGCGCCTTGAAGTCGCTGACGAACGAGGGCAGCACGGCGACGAAGACGACGAGCACCGCGAACGCGAAGAAGCCGATCATCCGCTGCGTGCGGGGCTTCATACGCGCTTGACCTCCGCGCGCCCGAAGATCCCCTGTGGCCGGATGAGGAGGACGACGAGGATGATCAGCAGAGCGGCCGGCAGCCGCAGCTCCTCCGTGAACCAGCTGACTGCGTCGTACTGGCTCAGGTAGCTCAGGAGATTGAGGAGCACGCCAACCGTCAGTCCACCGACCACCGCGCCGAGCGGCGAGTCGATCCCGCCGAGGACCGCGGCCGCGAAGGCGTAGATGAGAACCGCCGCCATCATGTTCGGGTCGAGACCAACGGTCGGGGCGGTGAGCATCCCCGCGACCGCTCCGAGGAGTGCAGCGAGGCCCCAACCGAGGGCGAGCATCCAGGTGACGCGCACGCCGACGAGGCGCGCCTCCTCCGGATTCACCGCGGCGGCGCGCAGTGCGAGCCCGACCTTCGTGAACTGGAACAGCCCCCAGAGGAGGACGACGATGCCGAGCGCGACGGCGATCGTCCCGATGTCGTTCGCCGCGATCACGACACCGCCGATGTCGTACGTGCTCGTCCCGAAGGGGCTCTGGAGCTGCTGCGGCTCCCCTCCCCACTTCCACACGACGAACCCGTTCACCGCGACGAGCAGGCCGATCGTGACGATGACGATGCGCAGGACGTTTCCACGCTCCACGGGCCGGATCACGATCCGGTGGAGACCGACGCCTCCGACGAACGAGACGAGGAGCGTGGCGACGAACGCGGGCCAGTAGCTCCAGCCGTGGTTCACCGTGAGCGTCCACGCGATGTACGTCGAGAGCGTCGCCAGCTCTCCCTGCGCGAAGTTGATGACCCCGGTCGAGCGGTGGATGATGACGAGCGCGAGGGCGAGCAGGGCGTAGACGCCGCCCGACGCGAGGCCGGAGACGACCTGTTGCATGAAGTCGCTGAAGGCGGCGAGAACCATCGGCTAGTAGCCCAGGTAGCTCCGGCGCACGGACTCGTTTCCCCTGAGCTCGGCGCTCGTGCCCGTGAGCGCGACGCGTCCGACCTCGAGGACGTACGCGCGGGACGACGCGTCGAGCGCGATGCGGGCGTCCTGCTCGACCACGAGCACGGTCAGGCCCTCCTTCTCGTTCAGCTCGCGCACGATCCGGAAGAACTCGCGCACGACCATCGGCGCGAGGCCGAGCGAGGGCTCGTCGAGGAGCAGGAGCCGCGGACGGCCCATGAGCGCCCGCCCGAGCGCCAGCATCTGCTGCTCGCCGCCCGAGAGCGTCCCCGCGCGCTGGCCGCCGCGCTCGACCATCCACGGGAAGTACTCGGCGACGCGGTCGACGTCCGCCTTCACCGAGCGGTCGCGACGGGTGTACGCGCCCAGCTTGAGGTTCTCGGTCACGGTGAGGTCGACGAACGTCCCGCGTCCCTCGGGCACGTGCGCGATCCCCAGTCGAGCGGCGCTCTCGGGGCCGCCCTTGAGCTGCTTGCCCTCGAGCTCGAGCGTGCCCGTGCGGTCGACGGTGCCGGAGATCGCACGCAGCGTCGTCGTCTTCCCCGCGCCGTTCGCGCCGAGGACGGCCACGACCTCGCCTTCGCGCACGACGAGCGAGACGTTGCGCAGCGCCTGCACCGGCCCGTAGCGGGCAGCAACGCCGTCGAGCTCGAGGAGCGTCTTCACGCCTCGTGCTCGTCGTCGGACCCGAGGTACGCCTCGATGACCGCGGGATCCGCCTGCACCTGCGCGGGCGGCCCGTCCGCGATCTTGCGGCCGAAGCTCAGGACGTTGACGTGGTCGGAGATGCTCATGACGAGGCTCATGTGGTGCTCCACGAGCAGCACCGTGAGCTCGAAGTCGTCGCGGATCTTGCGGATGAAGGTGCCGAGCTCGGACACCTCCTCGTGGTTGAGCCCGCCCGCGGGCTCGTCGAGGAGGAGGAGCTGCGGCCTCGCCGCGAGTGCCCGCGCGAGCTCGACCCGCTTCTGGATCCCGTACGGCAGGGCGGCCGCGGGGAAGAGCGCCCGGTCGCGCAGGCCGACGACGTCGAGCATCTCGAGCGCCTCGGCCTCCCCGGCTCTCCGCCCGCGCCCGTGGGCGCCGACGAGCACGTTCTCGAGCACGGACATCGTCCGAAAGAGCTGGATGTTCTGAAACGTGCGCGCGATCCCCTTGCGGACGATCCGGTAGGCGGGCTGGCGGAGGATGGACGAGCCGTCGAGCAGGACGTCTCCGGAGTCCGGGCGGTAGAGACGCGTGATGACGTTGAACGCCGTGGTCTTGCCCGCGCCATTCGGTCCGATCAGCCCCGAGATCTGCCCCTTCTCGACGGCGAACGAGACCCCGTCGAGGGCGACGATGCCGCCGAAGCGCAACGTGACGTCGCGTACCTCGAGGAGCGCCATCACACGGACCCTAAACCGCGCTTGAGCATCCCGGCAACGATGCGGCCCTAAAGGACATGGCTGGTGTCAGACACGGTGTCAGACACCGGTCATGTCCCTAATCGACAGACTGACTACGATCGGGCGATGGATCTCCGCGACACGCCCGAGGAGGCCGCGCTCAGGGCGGAGCTGCGCTCGTGGCTCGACGAGAACCTGCCGGGCGAGCTCCAGGGCCATCGCGGCGGCGCAGCGCGGTTCGACGGGCCGGAGATGCGCGCCTGGAGCAAGGCGCTCTTCGACGCCGGCTACGTCGGCCTGACGTGGCCCGAGGAGTACGGAGGCGGAGGCGCGCCGTACACGCACCAGGCGATCCTGCTCGAGGAGATGGCGCGGGCCGAAGCGCCGCCGCACGTCGGCGTCATCGGCATCGGCATGGCCGGCCCGACGATCATCGCGCACGGCACCGAGGCGCAGAAGGCGCGCTACCTGCAGCCGCTCCTCGCGGCCGACGAGATCTGGTGCCAGGGCTTCTCCGAGCCGGGAGCGGGCTCGGACCTCGCGGGAGTACGAACGAGCGCGCGCGAGGAGAACGGGAGCTTCGTCGTCGACGGCCAGAAGGTCTGGTCGTCGTTCGCGCACATCGCAGACTTCTGCATCCTCCTCACGCGCAGCGACCCCGCCTCGACGCGGCACGCCGGGCTCACGTACCTCGTCGTCGACATGCACGCACCCGGGGTCGAGGTGCGCCCGCTGCGCCAGCTCACGGGCGAGGCGGAGTTCAACGAGATCTTCTTTTCCAACGTGCGCGTGCCGGCGGAGAACCTCCTCGGCGAGGTCGGCGGCGGCTGGCAGGTCGCGATGACGACGCTCCTGCACGAGCGCGGCACACTCGGATTCGCGCTGCAGGCGACGCTCGAGGTGCAGATCCGCAAGCTGATCGCGCTCGCCCGCGACCGCGGAGCCGACCAGCTGCAGCGCGACCGGATCGCACGCGAGTGGATCGAGCTGCAGGGGCTGCGCTACACGAACTACCGCTCGCTCAGCGCGCTGATGAAGACGGGCCTGCCGGGTCCGGAGGGCTCGATCTCGAAGCTCGTCTGGTCCGAGGCGAACCAGCGCGTGACGAAGCTCGCGCTCGAGCTCCTCGGCCCGGATGCGGCGATCGGCCTGGACAACGCGCCGTACGGCGGGTACTGGCAGTACCAGCAGCTGCGCAGCCGTGGGAACACCATCGAGGCGGGCACCTCGGAGGTGCTCCGCAACATCGTCTCCGAGCGGGTGCTCGGTCTCCCCTATTCCCGCTGATGGACTTCACCTTCACCCCCGAGCAGGAGGCGCTCCGCGAGCAGGCACGCGAGTTCCTGGAGGCGACGCCCGAGCCGACCTGGGCGCAGCTCGCCGAGCTCGGCTGGACGGGCGTGTCGGTCGCGGAGGGGGACGGCGGCGCCGGGCTCTCCTTCGTCGAGGAGGCCGTCCTCTTCGAGGAGCTGGGGCGCGCGCTGTACCACGGCCCCTACTTCTCGACGGTCGCGCTCACGCTCCCGGCTCTGCCGCCGGATATGCGAGCGGAGGTCGCGGCGGGGGAGGCGAGCTGGACGTTCGCCTTCGGTCCGCTCGTCCCCGACCTCGACACCGCGGGCCGCATCGCGATCGTCGGGGGCGACGGGATCTACGAGCTCGAAGGGGCCGAGCGCGACATCCTCTCCACGACGGACGAGACGCGGCCGCTCGGCGTCGTCCGCGGCGGCACCGCGGGCCGCCGGCTCGCGGACACGGCGGTGCTCGCCGAGAGCGACGCCCGCTCCCGCACGGCGCTCGCGCTCGAGGCGTGCGGCGTCGCGCGGCTCGCGCTCGAGGACGCGCTCGAGTACGCGTCCTCGCGCGAGCAGTTCGGGAAGAAGATCGGTTCGTACCAGGCGGTGTCACATCCGCTCGCGAACGCGTACACGCGCCTCGAGCTCTCCCGCTCGCTCGCACTCTTCGCCGCCTGGTGCGTCGCCACGGGCGACGCGCGTGCCGCCCTCGCGGCCGCCTCCGCGAAGTCGTACGCGAGCGAGAGCGCCGTCGCCGTGTGCGAGGCCGCGATCCAGTCGCTCGGCGGCATCGGCTTCACCTGGGAGCACCGACTCCAGCGCCTGTACAAGCGCGCGCTCGGAATCGAGAGCTTCGGCACGCCCGCGGCGCAGCTGCGCGCGCAGGTCGCCGCGGCCCTGCTCGAAGGAGACCCCGTTCCGGAGGAGCTGCCCGTGCCCATCGCCCAAGGAGGAGCGTGACGTGGACGGCCTGATGATGGACTACCAGCTGAACGTCCCGGCGCTCCTGCGCCGCGCGGACGACCTCTACGGCGACAGCGAGATCGCGAGCCGCCTGCCCGACAAGAGCTGGCACCAGTACTCCTACGCGGACTTCGTCTCGCGGACGAAGAAGCTCGTCGTCGCGCTCCGGAAGCTCGGGCTCGAGGACGGCGACCGCGTCGGCACGTTCATGTGGAACCACTCGCAGCACCTCGAGGCGTACGTTGGCGCACCGGTCGGCGGCTTCGTCACGCACACCCTGAACCTGCGTCTGCACCCCGACGACAACACGTACATCGCGAGCCACGGCTGCGATCGGGTGCTCATCGTCGACAAGGTGCTGTGGCCGGCGGCGGAGCAGTTCGCAGGCCGTTGCCGCTTCGAGCACGTCGTCGCGGTCGGAGACGGCCCGACACCCGACGGCGCGATCGAGTACGAGGAGCTCCTCGCGGACGCCGACGAGTCTGACTTCGAGTACCGGGACATCCCGGAGAAGGCCGCCGCAGCGATGTGCTACACGAGCGGCACCACCGGCCGGCCGAAGGGCGTGCTCTACTCGCACCGCGCGATCGCGATCCACGCGCTGACGGCGATCGGCTGTCTCGGGATGAACGCGGACGACGTCTGCCTCCCGGTCGTCCCGATGTTCCACGCGAACGCCTGGTGCTTCCCGTTCTCCTGCACGATGACCGGCGTCAAGCAGGTCTTCCCCGGCCCGCACCTCGATCCCGTCAGCCTCCTCGAGGACTTCCAGGAGCAGCGCGTGACGATCTCCGCGGGGGTGCCCACGATCTGGATGGGCGTGCTGCAGACGCTCGACGCGAACCCCGGCGTCTACGACACGTCCTCGATCCGCTTCATGACCGTGGGCGGCGCCGCACCGCCCCGCGCCATGATCGAGGCGTTCGGCGAGCGCCACGGACTGCACATCATCCATGGCTGGGGGATGACCGAGATGAGCCCGGTCGGGACGCTCTCCGGCGTTTCCGGCCAGGAGACGGGGCTCTCGAAGCAGGAGGCCTACTCGCGCCGCGCCATGCAGGGCATCCCGATCCCGTTCGTCGAGATCCGCGCGCGCGGCGAGGACGGCCTCGTCGCCTGGGACGGCCAGGCGATGGGCGAGCTCGAGGTGCGCGGCCCGTCGATCGCCTCGGCGTACTTCGAGGCGGAGGAGGGTGACGAGCGCTGGACGGACGACGGCTGGTTCAAGACCGGCGACGTCGTCACGATCCACCCCGACGGCTTCGTGGAGGTGCAGGATCGCGCGAAGGACCTCGTGAAGTCGGGCGGCGAGTGGATCTCCACCGTCGCGCTCGAGAACGCGCTCATGGGACACCCTGCCGTGGCCGAGGCTGCGGTCATCGCCGTCCCGGACGACAAGTGGTCGGAGCGGCCGCTCGCGGTCGTCGTGCTGCGGGAAGGCGAGGAGGCGACGGCAGAGGAGCTGCGCGACCACCTCGCTCCGAGCTTCGCGAAGTGGTGGCTGCCCGAGCGCTACGAGTTCGTCGACGAGATCCCGAAGACCGCCGTCGGGAAGTTCCGCAAGACGGCGCTGCGCGAACAGTTCTCGTCGGCGCCGGAACCTGCGGAGACGGCCTGATGGCGGAGTACATCTCGTCGGAGCGCGACGGCGCTGTAGCCGTCGTCACGATCGACCACCCACCGGTCAACGCGCTCTCGGCCCAGCTCCTCGAGGAGCTCGAGGCAGAGATCGACCGGCTCGACGGGGACGACGAGGTTCGCGCAATCGTCCTCATCGGCGCGGGCGAGCGCGCGTTCGTGGCCGGCGCGGACATCTCCGAGTTCCCGTCGCTGCGCACGGCCGCCGCGGAGGCGCACGAGCGGGGGTCGGCGCGGGGGATCCAGAAGCTCGGCCACCGCATGGATGCGGCGCGGACACCGTTCGTCGCCGCGATCCACGGCTTCTGCCTCGGCGGCGGCCTCGAGCTCGCGATGTGCTGCGACGTGAGGATCGCCTCCGACGACGCGCAGCTCGGCCAGCCGGAGATCAAGCTCGGTCTCATCCCGGGCGGCGGCGGGACGCAG
Source organism: uncultured Gaiellaceae bacterium (assembly GCA_963846995.1). Taxonomy (GTDB): domain Bacteria; phylum Actinomycetota; class Thermoleophilia; order Gaiellales; family Gaiellaceae; genus GMQP-bins7. The sequence continues at coordinate 33,731 of CAWJYD010000010.1, forward strand.
CGGCTCCCGCGGCTCGTGGGCCTCGGCCGCGCGCTGCTCCTGAACCTCACGGGGGACTTCGTCGATGCGGCGACGGCGTACGAATGGGGCCTCGTCGAGAAGGTCGTCCCGCGCACGGAGTTGAGGGAGACCGCGCTCGCCATCGCTCGGACGATCGCCTCGCGCTCCCCCGTTGCGGTGGCGATCCTCCGCGAGCTCGCGCGGACGACGCGTGACCTCCCGCTCGAGGAGGGCCTCCGGCGCGAGGCCGACGGCTTCCGCCGGTGCCTCGAGTCCGAGGACGGGGCCGAGGGAGTCGCCGCGTTCCTCGAGAAGCGGGAGCCGAGCTTCACGGGTCGTTGAGAGCCGTCGTCCTGCGTGGAGTCGGCGGGCCCGAGCAGCTCGCCGTCGAGGAGAGGCCGGAGCCGGAGGCCGGGGAGGGCGAGGCCGTCGTCGACGTGCGCGCGGCGGGCGTCAACTTCGCCGACGTGCTGATCAGGCTCGGCCGCTATCCGCAGATGCCAGAGCTGCCGACGGTTCTCGGCTCCGAGGTCGCGGGCGAGGTGGACGGGCAGCGCGTCCTCTGCCTCGTCCGTTCGGAGGGAGGCGGCTACGCCGAGCGCACGCTCGTCGACCGGCGCTGGCTCCTGCCGCTCCCCGCCGACGCCACCTTCGCCCAGGGCGCTGCGTTCCCGATGGCGTTCCTCACCGCGTGGATCCCGCTCACGGAGCTCGCCCGCGTCGGGTTCGGGTCCCGCGTCCTCGTCACCGCCGCCGCGGGTGCGGTGGGAACGGCGGCCGTGCAGATCGTGCGCGCGCTGAACGGCACGCCGGTCGCAGCCGTCGGCAGCGCGGAGAAGCAGGAGCTGCCACGCTCGCTCGGCGCCGTCGAGGCGGTGACGTACGAGGAGCTCGGCGAGCTCGAGCAGGTCGACGTCGTCTTCGACCTCGTCGGCGGAGACGTGTTCGCGGCGACGCTCGGGCTCCTCCGCCCGCTCGGGACCGCCATCGCCGTCGGATATGCAGGCGGGCTCTGGCAGGACGTGAGCCCGACCTGGCTCGTCGGGCGCAACATCGGCGTCCACGGCTTCTACCTCGGCCGGCTCCTCGGCCGCGACCCGGATCTCGTCGAGCGCGCGGCGAGGGACGTCCTGCGCCTGTGGGAGGCTGGCGCCGTGCAGCCCGTCGTCGGAGCCGAGTACCCCCTCGAGGAAGCGCCCGAGGCGCATCGCCTCGTCGAGGAGCGCCGCTCGACCGGCAAGGTCGTGCTCGTCCCGTGACGGCGCTCGTCACCGGCTCGGCCGGCGGGATCGGGCGCGCGATCGTCGCGAAGCTCCGGGCCGAGGGCTTCGACGTGAAGGAGCTCGACCTCGTGTCCGGGTTCGACGTCTCCGACCCGGCCGCGTGGGAGCACGTCGGCTCGGTCGATCTCGCGTGCCTGAACGCCGGCGTCCTCACCGGAGGCGACGGGATCGCGAATCTGAGCGACGACGCGTACCGTCGCGCGCTCGGGGTCAACGTCGACGGCGTCGTCTACGGCGTCCGCAGGCTCGACCGCGTGATGCCGAAGGGCGGCGTCATCGTGGTCACCGCGTCGCTGGCGGGCCTCGTCGGCGTGCCGGACGACCCGATCTACGGCCTGACGAAGCATGCGGTCGTCGGCTTCGTGCGCTCGGTCGCTCCGCAGCTCGCCGAGCGCGGCATCCGCATCCAGGCGGTGTGCCCCGGCTGGGCGGACACCGGGCTCATGCCCACGGCCTTCAAGGAGGACCTCCAGCAGCGTGGCTACCGGCTGCTCCGCCCGGAGAGCATCGCGGACGGCGTCTGGGCCGCGTACCGCAGCGAGGGCACCGGGGAGGCGTGGATCGTCCAGCCCGGGCGCGACCCGCTGCTCTACGAGTTCAAGGGAGTCCCCGGCCCGCGCTGACCTCAGTGGCAGCGGGCGGATCCGCTGTCGGTGAACGAGCCGACGGCGGGAAGGAAGCGCCACGTGTACGTCCCGGTGCCGAGCGTGAGCTCGAGCACGCCCAGGGCGCTCGCAGAGCGGACGCGACTGTTCGGCTGGATCGACGGGAAAGGCCGAAGACCTCGACCTCCCGTGCCGACGACGAACTCGCGGATGCCCTGCCGCGCGTACCGACCGGCAGCATCCTGCGGCGCGAAGCGCTCGTAGTCGTGGTCGTGCCCGGCGAGGACGACGTCCGCATGTGCAGCTGAGAGCGCGCGCCAGAACGCGTCGTACGTCGCGTCGCTGCCGTGCATGCCCGACGAGAAGCGCGGCTGGTGCCAGTAGGCGAGCGTGCAGCGCTCCCGGTGCGCCGCCAGGTCGGCGCGCAGCCATCTAGCCTCGGGCGATCCCGGGTCGCAGCCTTCGATCTCGGAGCAACTCGAGTTGAGCGCGACCAGGTGCCAGCCGCCGAGGTCGAAGCTGTAGTAGCCGCGGCTACGGCCGTGAGCCGCCGCCGCGAAGTAGGCGAAGTAGCCCGCCGCGGCCGCCGTCTCGTACTCGTGGTTGCCTGGAGTAGGCCTCGTGATCGCCTTGACGCGGCCCCACGTCGGCCCGTACGACGCCCGGAACGCCGCGAGCTCGCCGTGCTCGTACTGGAGATCCCCGAGCGCGAGCACAGCGGCGTACCGTCCCCGCACGAGGAGTTCCGAGGTTGCGCGCTGGCGGCACTCGAGGCCGCTCCCGAGCCCGCCGCGGAACGACGAGCTCGACGGGTCGCAGGCGATGTCGCCGGCTGCTGCGATCCGGACGCCGCCCCGCGGGCCGGCGCTCGAGGCAGACGTGGTGAGGACGGCCGCGAGCGCCGCGAGTCCGATAGCGAGGACAGCGAGGCGGTGCACGCGGTCAGCCTAGGCTTGACGCGCTGACGGCGACCGGGCTCTAGAGTCTCGCGCGATGCCCCGCTTCGCATCGACCGCGACGATCGCGCTGACGATTGCGCTCGTCGCTACGGCATGCGGAGCCAAGAAGCCCACGCCCCCGGCGAACATCGCCGCGGCGCCCGCACCGGCCTCCGGCGGTCTCCCGTGGCCGGCACCCCCGGATCCACTCGCCCTCGCACGGAAGGCCGGGCTGACCCCCGAGCCGCACGAGTTCTTCGGCTTCCACGTGCACTCGCACCTCGACGTCTTCGTCAACGGCGCACCCGTGCAGGTGCCCGCCGGGATCGGCATCGACATCCACGATCCGGCCGTCCACCACGAGGTGCTCGAGGACGGGAGCGACGCGTACGGCGGCATCGATCCCCCGTGCAAGGCCCCTTGCATCTCGCCGCTGCACACCCACGACGTCAGCGGCGTCCTCCACACGGAGTCGCAGGGAAGCGAGCCGAACCGGCTCGGCCAGTTCTTCACGGAATGGAACGTCCGCCTCGACGCCGACTGCGTCGGGGGCTACTGCTCACCGGAAGCGAGCATCCTCGTCTACGTCGACGGAGCTCAGTACGACGGGAACCCGGCGGACATCGAGCTCACCGACCACAAGGAGATCGCGATCGTCATCGGGACGCCTCCGGCCCAGATCCCCGCGACGTACAGCTTCTAGCTACAGGTTCGTGCGATGAGTTTCGACATGGCGGGCCGTCCTATGCACGTCGACTGAGGGAGACGCGATGAGCAGGCTGAAGCTGAACATCACGATGTCGATCGACGGCTTTGTCGCCGGCCCCGACCAGTCGCCGGAGTACCCCATGGGGGTCGGCGGCGAGAAGCTCCACAGCTGGCTCGTTCCGCTCAGGGCGTTCCGTGAGAACCACGGCGAGGAAGGCGGTGAGGTCAACGCGAGCACGCCGTTCGCCGAGGACATCCTGGGCGGTGCCGGCGCGACCATCATGGGACGGAGCATGTTCGGCGGCGGCCCGGGGCCGTGGGACGAGTCGTGGACGGGCTGGTGGGGAGACGATCCGCCCTTCCATCACCCGGTGTTCGTCCTGACGCACCATCCGCGCGAGCCGGTGGAGATGCAGGGCGGCACGACATTCCACTTCGTCACGGACGGCATCGAGTCGGCGCTCGAGCGGGCGCGCGGAGCGGCAGGAGAGCAGGAGGTCTCACTCGGGGGTGGGGCGTCCGTGGCGCAGCAGTATCTCGCAGCGGGCCTGCTCGACGAGATCGTCGTCTCGCTCGTCCCGATCGTGCTCGGGAGCGGCACGCGACTGTTCGAGAACGTGGTCGGCGCGCGGCTCGAGCAGCTCGAGTCCGTCGAGGCGCCTGGGGTGACCCACATCAGGTACGCCCGGGCTCGCTCGTAGCGGCGTTTCCTAGGTCTCGGCGATCGGCCGCCCGACGACGAGCGCCTCGCGCAGCTCCAGGGGGAGCTCCGAGTACCTCGCGTCCGCGCGCACGTCGAGGGCGTCGAGCGTCTTCGAGAAGAAGCAACGGGCGGCCGCGGCGAGGACGACGTCCATCACCTCGTCCTCCGTCAGGCCGAGCTCGAGGAGGCGCTGCCTCTCCTCGTCGGTCGCGCGCGGATCGTCGACGACTCGCTCGGCGAGGTCCATGACCGCGAGGTCGACTTCGTCGAGCCCGGCCGCCTCGCGGTCGAGGACGATGTCCCGCACAGGCTCGCCGCCGTGTTGAGGGCGACCCAGCCCGCGTACGCATCCGGGCGCACCTCGAACGCGCGCTCGAAGTTCGTGGGCGTCACTCGAAGCGCCAGGGCTCGCCGGCCGCGAACGTCTTCAGGATCCGCCGCGCCACGACCATGCGGTGAACCTCGTCCGGCCCGTCGTAGATGCGAGCGCCACGCGCGAGCGAGAGCATCCCTGCGAGCGGCGTCTCGTCCGTGAGGCCGCGCGCGCCGTGCACCTGCACCGCGCGATCGATGACGTCGTGCAGGACGCGGGCGGCGAAGAACTTGATGATCGAGACCTCCACCCGGGCCTCGTCTCCCTCGTCGATCTTGCGCGCCGCGTCGAGGGTCATCAGCCTGCACGCGTGGATCTCCGCGGCCGAGTCGGCGATCCAGTTCTGCACCGTCTGCTTGTCCGCGAGCGGCCCGCCGAAGGACTCGCGCTCGAGCGCGTAGGCGCACATGAGCTCGAACGCGCGCTGCATCTGGCCGAGCCAGCGCATGACGTGGTGGATCCGCCCCGGCCCGAGCCGCTTCTGCGCAATGCGGAACCCCGCGCCGACGTCTCCCAGCGTGTTCTCGACGGGCACGCGCACGTCGCGATAGCGAACCTCGCAATGCGTCGTCCAGCCGCGGCCGCGGTGCCCGAGCGTCGGGATCGCACGCACGACCTCGACTCCGGGCGTATCGGCGGGGACGACGATCTGGGACGCGCGCGCGTGCGGCTCTGCGTCCGCGTCGGTGACGGCCATCACGATCCCGAACGCGGCGCCCTCCGCCCCGGACGAGAACCACTTGTGCCCGTCGATCACCCACTCGTCGCCGTCGCGGACGGCGCGCGTGCGCAGCGTCGTCGGATCGGAGCCGGGCACCTCGGGCTCGGTCATGGAGAAGAAGGAGCGAACCTCCCCCGCCACGAGCGGCGCGAGCCAGCGCTCCTTCTGCTCGTCCGTCCCGTACAGCCAGAGGATCTCCGCGTTGCCGGCGTCCGGCGCCTGGCAGCCGAAGACGAGCTGGCCCCAGAGCGAGCGGCCGATCTCCTCGTTCAGGTGCGCGTAGACGAGGAAGCTGCCGCTCGAGCCGCCTGCCTCGGGAGGCATGTGCGGCGCCCACAGGCCCTGCTCCTTGGCGGCGGCCCGGAGCCGTGCGACGAGAGTGTCGGCCTCGTCGTCCTCGCGGTCGAGAACCGGCTCGTTCGGATAGACGTGCTCCTCCATGAACGAGCGGACACGGGCGCGGAGCTCCATCGTCTCGTCCGTCGGGCGCAGGTCCGCGATCGCCACGCCGTTAGCATCGCACGGCATGAACCTTGGCTTCTACATGGGCTACTCGCCGCCGGGGACGAGCCCGCTCGAGTCGATCGCGCTCGCGCAGGAGGCCGAGCGTCTGGGCTTCGACTCCGCGTGGGCGGCCGAGGCGTGGGGCACGGACTGCGTGACCGTCCTCTCCTGGCTCGGCGCGACGACGGAGCGGATCAAGCTCGGCAGCGCGATCATGCAGATCCCGGGGCGGACGCCGACGAACACGGCCATGACCGCGGCGACCCTCGACCTCCTCTCCGGGGGCCGCTTCCTGCTCGGGCTCGGCACGTCCGGCCCGCAGGTGGTCGAGGGCTGGCACGGCGAGCCGTGGGGACGGCCCCTCGAGAAGACGCGTGAGTACGTCGAGATCGTGCGAAGCGCGCTGCGTCGCGAGCTCGTCGAGCACCACGGCCGGCACTACGACATCCCGCTCCGCGACGGCACCGGGCTCGGCAAGCCGCTCAAGCTGATGGCGCGGCCGCTTCGCGCGGACCTGCCGATCTACCTCGCCGTCATGGGGCCGAAGGCGGTCGCGCAGGCCTTCGAGATCGCGGACGGCTGGTTGCCCATCTTCTGGTCACCCGAGAAGGCGCGCGACGCCTTCGGCGACGCGATCGCGGGCGCGCGCGAGGGCTTCGACATCGCCGTGACGGCGCCCGTGATTCTCATCGACGACGTCGAGGCCGGGCGGGAGTTCCTGAAGCCGTACTACGCCCTCTACATCGGCGGCATGGGCGCGCGCGGGAAGAACTTCTACAACGACCTCGTCACGCGCTATGGCTACGGCGACGAGGCCCGGCTGATCCAGGATCTCTACCTCGCCGGGCAGAAGCGGGACGCCGCGGCGGCGGTACCGGACGCGTTCGTCGACGAGGTCGCGCTCGTGGGCCCGAAGGAGCGGATCGCCGAGCGCCTCGACGCCTGGCGCGAGTCCGGGGCGACTTCCCTGCTCGTCTCGACCCAGCAGCCCGAGGCACTGCGGGCAGTCGCGGAGATCGCCCTCTAGCCGCGCGCGAGCGCCTCGGCGGCCGCCTCGGCGAGGTAGGGGACGCCCTGCTCGAAGCGCGCGGCTCGCATGTCCTCGGCGCCGAGCTCGCCGCGCACGTACCGCCCGTAGATCGCCTCGCAGAAGATCGCCGCCTTCCAGAGCGCCAGCGCCTCGAACCAGGAGAGCCGCTCGACGGAGCGGCCGCTCGCCGAGACGTAGCGCTCGACGAGCTCGTCCCGCGACGGGAAGCCCGGACGCGCGGTGATCGGCGACGTGCCGAGCGGGCTCGGCGGCCCGCCGGGCTCCGTATACGTCGCGAGCAGGTAGCCCACGTCTGCCCGGGGATCGCCGAGCGCGCCCATCTCCCAGTCGAGGACAGCGAGGATCCGGGCAGGTGCGTCGAGAGCGGCCATCGTGTTCCCGAGCCGGAAGTCTCCGTGGACGACGGTGGGCGCGAGCGACTCGGGGATAGCCGTCGCGAGCTTCTCCCCGACCACTTCCACGAGCGGCAGCGTGCGCGTCTTGTTGATCTCCCAGAGCTTCGAGAAGCGCCGAACCTGCCGCTCGCTGTAGCTGCCGGGCCGGGCGAACGCGGCGAGCCCGGGCGTCGAGACGTCGGCGGCGTGGATCTCGAGCAATGCGTCGACGAGCTCCTCGCCCAGACGGCGATGCTCGTTCTCGCCGTCGAGCGCCGCAGGCAGCTCCTCGGTCGGCACGACGCCCTCGAGGTAGGCCATGACGTAGAACGGGACGCCGAGCGGCGCCTCGTTTTCGCACACGGCGAGGATCTCCGGCAGGCGCGCGAACCCTGCCTCGCGGAGCGCGAGCTGGAGCCGCGCCTCGCGCACGACGTCGTGCGCCGAGGGCGGCAGCGGCGGTCGGGGCGGGCGCCGCAGCACGAACCGCTCCGCGCCACGCGAGAGCAGGAACGTGAAGTTCGAGCCCCCGCCCTCGCCGATCCGCTCGGCTCGCACCTCGCCCGCTCCAAGCCCGTGCTCGTCCAGGAATGCGGTGACGCGGTCGAGCACGAGGAGTGGCGGCTTCGCCGTCGTCCCGGCCGCGGGCGACGTCTCGACGATGTCGCCGGCCGTCACCGTGCGATCCTACGCCCGCTGTGCGGCGCCGCCTCTACCTCATGCGCCATGCGGAGGTCTCGTACTTCGGCGTCGACGGCGTGCCGGTCGACCCTGCGCAGGTGCCGTTGACCGAGGAGGGCGTGGCGCAGGCGCGGGCGGTCGCGGAGGCCCTGGTCGGCGTCGAGCTCGACCGCGTCCTGACGAGCGGTCTGCCGCGGACGCTCGAGACCGCTGCGATCGTCGCCCCGGGCCATGAGCTCGAGCACTGGCCGGAGCTCCAGGAGATCCGCGGCGGCCGCCTCTCGGAGATCCCCGACGACGTGCTCGAAGCCGAGTTCGTCGGGGCGCTCAGAGGCGTGCTTCCGAACGACGCCCGCTTCCTCCGCGGCGAGTCGATCGGTGAGCTGTTCGACCGTGTGCTTCCGGCCGTCGCCCGGCTCGAGGAGGACGACTCGTGGCACACAGCGCTCGCCGTGCTCCACGGTGCAGTCAACCGGGCGATCCTCTCGCACGCGCTCACGGGCGAGCGGATGTTCCTCGGCCACTTCGAGCAGGCGCCCGCGTGCGTCAACGTCCTCGACCTCGGCCCGGACCGCGACCGGATCGTGCGCGCGGTCAACGTGACGCCGTACGACCTCCTCCACCTCGCCCACCGGCAGACGACGATGGAGCGCTACTGGGAGCAGTACCGAGACGCCGACACGGTCGACGACTGACTAGACGGGCTCGAGCCATCGAGCACGCTCGGCACTCGGCTCCTCGTAGCGCTCCTCCGTCCAGTACTCGCGCGCGGAGACGATCCGATCGCCGTCGACCTCGTAGAAGCCGACGACGTAGTGCGGGCCGACGGTCGGATGCGGAACTCGCACCTCGGACACGGCCGTCTTCCCCTCCGCGAGGATGTGGAGGACGTCGATCGACCAGCCCTCCGGGTAGGCGGCGTTGAACTCGACGAAGTTCGTGCGGCCACGGATGCGGGTGAGCGCGTTCGGCCACTCGATCACGAGGTCGTCGGCGAGGAGCTCGCTCACGCCGTCCCAGTCCCGAGCCTGGATCCTCCGCCAGAACTCCGCGACGACCTCACGAGGTTCCATCGGCCGATTCTAGGCCGCGGCCTCCGCGAAAAGAGCGAGGGCCGGTCGCCCGGCCCTCGACTTGATCACGCGAAGGGCGGCCTCAGCGAGGACGGCCCTCGATGAGCTTCCCAAAGGGCACGAACACCTTCGTCGCCGAGTTGAGACGCTGCAGCTGCATCTGGCTGATCACGTAGTGATCCGTCGCCGACGTCTTCATCGTCATTCCCGGAATCAGGAACTGGCTCGTGATGTTCAGGCTCGTAAGCGCGCGCATGAGGCTCGCGCGCGTCGGGTTCTTGCCTGCCTTGTAGAGCGCCTGGACGAACGTGTCGGCCTTGGCGACCCCGTACAAGACCTGTGGGTCGTCCGCGTTCGCCCCGCCCGAGTACTTGGCGATGATCGAGCGGTACAGCTTCATGCCCGGATCGTTCGCCCAGCGCGTGTCCTGCGGGTCCTTCGTGTACGCGATCGAGATGATCCCGTTCGTGTACGCGGCGCCAGCAGCGCCCACCATGGCGTCGACGGCCGGCTTCACATTCGCGACCGAGTTCATGTAGATCGCCGTCGGGTTGAAGCCGAGCGCCTTGGCAGTTGCGATCGAGCGCACCGTCGGCGTCGGCAGCTGGAACACGGCGAACACCTGCGCGCCGCTCGCCCTGATCCTCGTGATCTGCGAGGCGGCACTCGTCGCGGTCGACTCGATCGCCTCCTGATCGACGATGTTCTCGTCCGAGTACGTCTTGCCGAGCGCGGCTCGGAAGCCATACAGATAGTCCTTGCCGTAGTCGTCGTTCTGGTAGATGACTGCGATCTTCTTCCCGTTGAAGTTCGCCTTGACGTGGAGCCCGTAGATGCGGCCCTCCGCGATGTAGTCGGGCTGCCAGCCGATCGTCCACGGGTACTGCTTGTACTGCGAGCTGAACTCCGTGGCGCCCGTTGAGACCAGCGTCTGGGGCGCCTTCTGATCGTTCATGTAGGAACGAACCGCGAGCTGTGGCTCCGTCCCGAGCGCGCCGACGGTCGCAAACACGTGATCCTGTTCGATGAGTCGGCGTGTCAACAGGACCGTGTTCGCCGGGTTGTATGCGTCGTCGTAGTACTTCCAGATGAGCTGGCGGCCGAAGACGCCTCGCCGCCGGGCCGGATCCTGGGCCTTGGACGCCCTGCGCGCGTTGACGTAGCTGAAATACGCCTTCATCCCGAGTGGGATCGGCGCATACGAAGCCGCCGGGCCGGTGAGCGGGAACGTGCCTCCGATCGTGATCGTCTTCGCCGTCACGCCGGGGGTGGCCGCAGCGCCGCCGAGCGCGCCGGGCACGGTAAACGCAAGCGCGGCTACCAGGCCGACCGCGCATACCATGAGTTTTCGCACCGACTTCCTCCTTACTCCCTCCGAGTTCCTGCCTGTCGGCCGCGAGCGTACAGCGGTGGCCGGGACGGCGCTACAGGCCGATGTCGGCGGCGAGCGCCTCGGCCTCGTCGAGCTCGACCGCGAGGGCCTCGATTCCCGCCTCCCAGATCCTCGCGTCACGCAGGTCGAGGCCGACCATCTCCGCGAGCTCCTCGGGCGGCTTCGAGCCCCCGGCACGAAGGACGTCGAGGTACGGCTCGACCATCGACTCGCCCTCGAGCTCGTACTTCCGGAAGATCGAGAGCGCGAACAGGAAGCCGTACGCGTACGCGTACACGTAGCCCGGAGTCCCGATGAAGTGCGGGATGTAGCTCCACCACGTCGCGTAGCCGTCGATGTCGACCGAGTCGCCGAACATCTGCGCCTGCGACTGGAGCCAGAGCTCCTCGAACTTCTCGGGCGAAAGCTCGCCCTCGTCGCGGCGCGACGTATGGACGGCGTGCTCGAAGCGGTTCATCGCGACCTGCCGGAACACCGTCGCGATCGAGTCCTCGATGCGGCCCGCGAGCAGGTTGAGGCGCTTGCGCGGATCCTCCTCGAGCGCGAGCAGCCGCTTGAAGGTGAGCGCCTCGCCGAAGACGGAAGCGGTCTCGGCAGTCGTCAGCGGCGTGTTCGCGTTGAAGAGCCCGAGCGGCTGCGCGAGGTAGCCGTGGAGCCCGTGCCCGAGCTCGTGGGCGAGCGTGAGCACCGAGCGGCGGTCGCCGGTGAAGTTCATGAAGACGTACGGATGCAGATCCGGGACGTTCGTCGCGCAGAACGCCCCGGGTCGCTTGCCCTCCCGCGGCGGCGCGTCGATCCAGCTGCCGGTGAAGAAGCGCTCGACGACGTCGCCGGTCTCGGTCGAGAAGTCGGAGAAGGCTCCCAGCACGATCTCGCGCGCGTCGTCCCAGCCGACCTGCGTGGGGTCGTCCGCGAGGGGAGCCATCCGGTCGTAGTACGCGAGGCGATCGAGCCCGAGCAGCTTCGCCTTCAGCGTGTAGTAGCGCTGCACGACGTCGTACCGCCCGACGACCGCGTCGACCAGCGCCTGCACCGCCTCGTCGGTGGTGTCGTTCGAGAGGTTGCGCGCGGAGATCCAGGTCGCGTAGCCGCGCAGGCGGTCGTCGATCGAGCGATCGACGGCGATCGTGTTGAAGATGAAGGTGCGCGTGCGCAGCCCGGGGCCGAGTGACACGGTGACGGCCTCGGCCGCGCCGCGGCGTTCGTCACGATCCGCCGAGTAGAGCTTCGACATGGCCTCCTCGAAGCCGACCTCGTTCCCGTCGAGGTCGACGCGGATTGCGCCCAGGAGCTCGTCGTAGAGGCGGTCCCACGCACTGAAGCCGGAGACGGCCTTCTCCGTGAGGATCTTCTCCTCGGGCTCCGTGAGGACGTACGGGCGGAACTTTCGGACGGAGCGGAGCCAGTGGCGCCAGCGCTCGAGCTCGTCGCTCTCGATGAGCGCGTCGGCCTGCTCGTCCTCGAGCGCCGCGAGCTCGAGCCCGAAGAAGAGGAGCTGCGTGTCGAGCGCCGCGCCCTTCTCGGTGAGCTTGGCGACGAGCGCGCCTCGCTGCGAGTCGGACATGTCGGTGGAGAACCAGAGGTGCGCGTAGTAGATGGCGCGCGTGAACGCCGACTCGATGCGCTCGCGCTCCTCGATCGCGTCGCGGAGCTCGCCCGCGCTCAGCTCGGCGATCTTGCCGTAGTAGCGCTCCCGGAACGCGGCGGCGGCGGTTTCGGTCTGCTCGACGTCCTGCTCGATGCGAGGGTCGTCACCGCCGTCGTACAGGTCGGAGAGATCCCATGCGACCTCCTCCGCTCCGGTCAGCTCGGTCGTCGACACGGCGGGAGACGCTACCTGAGCGCAGGAACGAGCCGGCCGCCGACGAGCGCGAGCATGGCGTCGTCGTCGGCGTTCAGGTGCTGGAGGAACACGCGGGTCACGCCGAGCGAGCGCAGCTCCTCGATCCGACTCGCGACCTGGTCGACCGTGCCGACGAGCCAGCGGTCGGCGCGCTCCGCCGCGAAGGCCGCGGGATCGGTCGCGTCGCCCCGCACCGCGAGGAACCGCGCGATGCGCTCGTGGACGTCGCCCGGGGTCTCGCCGACGAAGCACGCGGTCATCACCGAGTAGCCGAGCGACGCGGGATCGCGCCCCTCTTCGGTGCACGCGCGGTCGAGCGCGCCTTTCCGCTCGCGGAGCTCGTCGTTCGGCGCGCCCAACGTGTTCACCTCACTCGCGTAGCGGGCAGCGAGTCGGGCGAAGCGCGGCTTCACCGTGCCACCGAGGACGAGGGGCGGATGCGGCTGCTGCAGCGGGCGAGGCAGGGCTTGCTGGTCGACGAGCGTGTAGGCGTCGCCGCGATGGTCGAAGCGCTCCTCCGTCCACGAGCGCACGACGATCTCGACCTGCTCCTCGAAGAGAGCGAAGCGACGGCGCCCGTCGAGGAACGGGAAGCCCTGTGCGTCGTGCTCGCGCTCGTACCAGCCCGAGCCCATCCCGACCTCGACGCGGCCGCCCGATATGTGATCGACGGTCACGGCCATGCGCGCGAGGACGCTCGGATGACGGAAGGTCGCGGGCGAGACGAGCGTGCCGAGCCGGATCCGCTCAGTGAGCGCCGCCAGCCCGGCGAGCGTCGCCCATGCATCGTGGGCGTCTGCGTCCGGGCGGATGATCGCCGTGTAGTGGTCGGAGCGGAAGAGCCCGTCGAGACCGTGCTCCTCGGCGAGCCGGGCGAGGCGCACCCAGTCGTCCCAGGTCACGCCTTCCTGACCCTCGATCATCAGGCAGACCTTCATGTCAGCTCCTCCGGGTCGGTGACGGGAGCCCGGCAGGCGAAGCGCTCGCAGACGTAGACGGCGGTCTCACCATCCACGAGCGTCTTCCCCGCGAGCAGGGGCACGTCGTCGGCCGGCCCGACGGCGACGACGGTGCGCGGCGCGAACGGAGTAAGAGCTGCTCGTGCGACCGGCGACGCGACGTCGCCGACGATCGCGAGCTCGCGCGGCGGGCTCAGCCACAGGTCGAGTCCGCAGGCCGCCCACGCGAAGAACCCGGGCACCGTCCTGAGCTGGGGCTCGACGAGCCGGAACACCGAGACCGCGTGTTGCTCGAGCTCGTCGTCGCCCCAGAGTCGCGCGAGCCGGAGGAGGACGTACGCGAGCATGGAGCCGCCGGACGGGATCGGCGTGTCCTGGAGATCCTTGGTGCGAGCCACGCGCGCGTCGCCGTCTGCCGGCGAGAGGAAGAAGCCGCCTTCCTCGCCGTCCGCGAAGAGCGCGACCGCGAGGAGCGCGAGCCGTCGCGCCTCGAGCAGCCAGCGCAACTCTCCCGTCGCGACGTGGAGCTCGAGCAGACCGTGCGCGACGTTCGCGTAGTCGTCGAGGAAGCCGTGGCCGCTCACCCGCCCGTCGCGCGTCGAGCGCAGGAGGCGGCCGTCGTCGTCGGAGAGTGGCCCGAGCAGGAACTCGCCGAGACTCGTGGCGGCGTCGAGCCAGTCGGCGCGCTCGAGCCGGTAGCCCGCCTCGGCGAGGGCTGCGAGCGCGAGGCCGTTCCACGAGGCGAGAGCCTTGTCGTCGCGGAACGGCTGCTCGCGGGACTCGCGCGCTGCGAGCACGCGCCGACGTAGATCCGGCTCGACCTCGCCGCGCACGATGAACCGCCCGTGCTCGAACGGCTCGAGGAGCGCGCGCGGAATCCCAAGCTCGTCCGCCTCCTCGGGCGTCCACGTGTATGTCAGCCCCTCCACCCCGTCGGTGTCCGCGTCTTGCGCCGACGCGAGGCCGCCACCAGGAAGCGCGAGCTCGCGCAGCATGTACTGGAGCGTCTCCTCGACGACCTCGCGGTAGCGGCGGCGGCCGGTCACGACCCAGCCGTGCAGGTACACGGAGGCGAGGACGGCGTTGTCGTACAGCATCTTCTCGAAGTGCGGGACGAGCCAGCGCTCGTCCACCGAGTAGCGGTGGAACCCGCCGCCCACGACGTCGTAGAGGCCGCCCGCCGCCATTCCGTCGAGCGTCGCGGTGACCATGGCGAGCGACTCCTCGTCGCCGCGCCGGAGGAGGAGCTCGAGCGTCGAGGCGGCCGGGAACTTCGGCGCACGCCCGAAGCCGCCGAAAGCGGGCTCGAACGTCCTCGCGATCGCCCGCGCAGCGTCGTCGAGAATCGTCGGCTCCAGCGCCTCGGTCGAGGGCGGCGCGACAGAGGACGAGCGCAGCGCGGCGTCGATGCGCTCGGCCTGGCTCTCGATGTCGTCCCTGCGCGCTCGCCACGTCTCGGCGACCGCGCGCAGCACCTCCGGGAAGCTCGCGAGCCCGTGCCGCGGCTCGGGCGGGAAGTACGTGCCCGCGAAGAACGGCCGCGCGTCGGGAGTCATGAAGACCGTCGTGGGCCAGCCGCCGGAGCCCGTCATCCCGACCGCGGCGCTGCATCGTCACGGCGTCGACGTCCGGGCGCTCCTCGCGGTCGACCTTCACGTTCACGAACAGCTCGTTCATGAGCGCTGCGGTCGTCGCGCTCTCGAACGACTCGTGCGCCATCACGTGGCACCAGTGGCACGAGCTGTAGCCGACCGAGACGAGCAGCGGCCTGTCCTCGGCGCGCGCGCGCTCGAAGGCCTCGTCGCCCCACTCGTACCAGTCCACCGGGTTCTCGGCGTGCTGCTGGAGGTATGGAGAAGTCGCGCCGGCGAGGCGATTCACGTCGACAACGGTACGCAGTTGACTCCGTCCGCCACGGATCGTAGGGTCGCGGCCATGGACAGACAACGGCTCGGATTGTGGGGAACGTTCATCTTCTCCGCGCTTGCGGTGATCGGAGTGATCGTCCAGCTGTATCTCATCGGCGGGTACATCTTCGGCGAAGCCGGCTGGCTGAACACACACAAGGACGTCGGCAGGCTCGTGCACCTCTTCTACGTCCTCACGTTCATTGCGGCACTCGTCGGCGCCGCGCCGAACTGGCGGGCGACGAAGTGGCCGTTCGCGCTTGCGGTGGTCGGCTCGATTCAGGCGTTTCTCGCCGGGACGGGAACACTGGACGGCAGCAATGCGGGACTCCACGCCTTCCACGCGGCGCTCGTCCCCATCGTGTTCGCGATCGCGGCGATGATCGCCTGGCGCACCTGGAACGAGCTCCAGGCACACGCTCCGCGTCCCGCGACGTAGAGCTCCGGTGGCATCCGGCGTGCGGGCTCAGGTGGCCGCACGCCGCTGCCGCCAGTGGCGCGCGGCCTCGACCGCGAAGCCGAGCGAGAGCGCGATCCCGAGCGCGATCATGAGCCCGAGGAACGGGTGGCTCTCGAACGTCTTGCCGCCGAAGTACCCGAGCCCGGCGGCGTAGGTCGCCCAGATCGACGCCGCGAGCGCGTCGTAGAGCACGAAGCGCCGCCAGGGAAACGTAGGGATGTAGCCGGCGGAGAAGGTCACGGCCGTGCGCCCGCCGGGAATGAACCGCGCGATCACGATGATGTACGCGCCGCGCCGGTCGAGCATCTGCTCCGCCCACGCGAGGCGCTGCTGCGACTTCTCTCCGCGGAACCAGCGCTTGACGGTGCGCTCGCCGACGAGCGTGCCGATGCCGTAGCAGATGTTGTCGCCGACGAAGGCCCCCGCTGCCGCGGCAACGATCACGAGCGGAAGGCTCAGGTCCCCGTGCGACGAGAGGTTGCCGCCGATGATCACGACCGTCTCCGAGGGGACGAGCGGGAAGAACGCGTCGACCATGGCGACACTGAAGATGAGCGGGTAGCTCCACCACGCACCGGAGACCCACTGGGTGATCTGGTCGAAGCTCAGCCAGCTCGGCACCGGCTCATCTTCTCAGTCACTGCGCAGACCGGAGATCCGCTAGCGCGGAGTCCCCGGTCGCGAACATCCCTGAAGCCGTCCGCTTCGCGGCCGGGTCGTAGCGGCTGACCACCGTCGCGCTAGGGATGATTCGGCGGATGGCCGTCCTTCCGCTCGCAGGTACGCGCGTCGTCGACGTCACGACCTCCATCGCCGGCCCCTACTGCGCGGAGATCCTCGCTGCGCTCGGCGCCGACGTCGTCAAGGTCGAGCGGCCGGACTCGGGAGACGATGGGCGCGCGTGGGGACCGCCGTTCTGGAACGGGGAGAGCGCGATGTTCCTCGCGGTGAACGCGGGCAAGCGCTCGCTCGCCCTCTCGCTCACCGACGAGCGCGGCCGCGACGCGGTGCTGCGGCTCGCCGCTCGCGCAGACGTCTTCCTGCAGAGCCTCCGTCCGGGACTGGCCGACCGGCTCGGCCTCGGATCCGAGACCGTTCGCCGAGACAACCCGCGCCTCGTCTACTGCACGGTCGGCGCGTACGGCCGCGTCGGCCCGCTCGCAGCCGAGCCGGGCTACGACGCGCTCATGCAGGCCGCGGGCGGGCTCATCAGCATGACGGGTGAGCCGGGTCGGTCGGGCGTCCGTGTCGGCTCGTCGCTCATCGACATGGGCACGGGGATGTGGTCCGCGCTCGGCATCGTCTCCGCGCTCCTCGAGCGCGAGCGGACGGGCGAGGGAACCGTCGTCGACACCTCGCTCTACGAGACGGCGCTCGCCTACGTCGGCTACCACCTCGTCGGCTACCTGGCCGACGGCACGATCCCGACCGGGCAGGGCACCGGCTTTCCGATGGTCGCGCCGTACCAGGTGTTCCCGACCCGCGACGGCGAGCTGATGGTCGCGGGCGGCAACGACCGGCTCTTCGCGCTCCTGTGCGGCGTGCTCGACCTTCCCGAGCTCGTCGACGACGGGCGCTTCGCGACGAATCCCGACCGCGTCCGCAACCGGGAGGAGCTCGTGCGCCTCGTCTCGGAGCGCCTCCGCGAGCGCGACAGCGCCGACTGGCTCGCGCTCCTCGGCGAGGCAGGCCTCCCCGCAGCGCCGGTCGCCGACGTGGCCGACGTCGTCGCCGCCGAGCAGACCGAGGCGCTCGGCATGCTCCAGCCGCTCGCGAGCGCTGACATCCCCGGCCTCCGGCTGCCGTCACTTCCGCTCTGGCTCGACGAGGAGCGCGTCCCGCACCGCTCGCCGCCGCCGCGCGTCGGCGAGCACACGGCAGAGATCCTGGCCGAGCTCGGCTACGCGGAAGACGAGATCGTCGGCCTCGAGGCCGACGGCGTCATTCGTACGCGATCGCTTCCAGCGGATTGAGCTTCGCCGCGCGGCGCGCGGGGAAGATCGCCGCGAGCACGCCGACGACGACGGCCGCGATCGCGAACACGATGAGCTGCTGGCTCGGGACGACGAAGACGATCTCCTTCAACCGGGCGCTGAGCAGGCCGCCCAGCGCAAGCCCGAGGAGGATCCCGATCAGTGCGCCGATGAGCGCGGTGATCACGCTCTCATGCCGGATCATCCGCCGCACCTGGCGCCTCGTCATGCCGATCGCGCGAAGCATCCCGAGCTCGCGCGTCCGCTCGAACACGGTGAGCACGAGCGTGTTCACGATGCCGAAGAGGCTGACCACGACGGAGAGCGCGAGCAGGACGTAGAGGATGTTCAGCACCTGCTTGAAGCCGTTGATCTGGTTGTCCTTGAACTGCTGCCTCGTCTGCGCCTTCGCGTTCGGGAAGGGCGACATCGCGTCGGTCAGCGCTCTCGTGTTCGCGTCCGTCACCCCGTCGCGCATCTTCACGAACGTGAAGAGGTTGAGCGGCTGCTGCCAGTGCGCGTCGAACGCCTGGCTCGAGATCGTGACCGTCCCGAACGGCGAGCCTCCGGTCGGCGGATCGAAGATCCCCTTGAGCGTGAGGTGCAGTACGTCGCCCGTCGGGCTCACGACCGTCAGAGGAGAGCCGACCTGCAGGTCGTGATCCTTCGCGTACGCCTTGCTGACGACCGCACCGCTCGCGCCGAGGTTGTCGATCGTCGAGGGCGAGCCGTCCTCCCAGTTGAGGTCGATCACCTGGCTCGTCTGCGGCTCGGCGCCGGTCACGGTGATGGCGTCCGACTGCTTGCCGTTGCGCAGCACCACGCCGTCGCCGCCGCGGAGGCTCGCGATCGCGGCGACGCCGGGAACCGCGGCCGCGGCCCGCGCCGCACTCGGCGGGATCGGGTCGAAGTTGTTCTGCGCCGTGATCGCGTAGTCCGCGACGAAGAGCTGGTCGACGGCGTCCTCGAACGGCTTGATGATCCCCGCCGCGAGCGTCGCCACGAAAGTCACGAGCGCGAGCCCGATCATGAGCGCCGCCGCAGTGGAGGCAGTGCGCTGCGGGTTGCGCTGCGCGTTCTTGCCGCCCGTCGAGCTCGAGACCCGATCCGGGACGACGCCCGGGAACTCCATGGGCCACTCGGGGCGCCATGAACTGACGGCGCGCCGCACGACCATCGCGAGCACGATGACGAAGAGGAGCGGGTTCAGGAGCGCGCCGCCGACGAAGGCGAGCACGCGCAGCCCGATGTTCCCGGGCCCCCAGGCTCCGTAGCGGAGAAGCCAGTACGGGAGCGTCCAGAGCGGCCAGAAGAGGACGAGGAGCGCGAAGAGCGCCCAGCGCGCGATCGGCGACATGAACGCCGACAGGCCGGGAATCAGCCGCGTGGTCACGCGGGCAACTCCGAAGAAGGCGAGGAGCACGCCGATCCCGAGCCAGAGGAGGACGCGTGTCGTCCCCAGGTGCGGGCACGAAGAGGCCGTAGACGAGCGCCGCGAAGCCGATGCCGACCGAGACGAGGGCGCCGACCGTGCGCGACGGGAAGAGCGTGCAGCCGAGCAGGACGAGGATCAGCCCGACGACTGCGAGCAGGATGCTGACGAGCGTGTTCCCGGGCGTCGTCGTCACGGTGAGGGCGGTCACGAGGAGCCCGACGACCGTCACGACGATGGCGTTGCGGTTGCTCCGGATCGCGTCGAGCGGCTCTCCGGGCAGCGTCGCCCCCTCGCGCACGGCGGAGACCGGAGGCACCATCGTCGCCCGGATCCCCGGGTACAGGCTCGCGAGCACCGTCACGACGATCCCAACCGTGAGTGCGACGACGATCGTCCGCGTCTCGAGCGTCAACCCGTTGTTCGGAAGAGTGAATCCGACCGCGTCGAACAGCCGGAAGAGGCCTTTCGCGAGGGCGAGGCCGACCACGAGGCCGACGAGCGAGGCCAGCACGCCGGTGACGAGCGCCTCGACCAGCACGGATCCCAGCACCTGCCGGCGCGACGCTCCGAGCGTACGCAGCGTCGCGAACTCGCGCGTCCGCTGCGCAATCGTGATCGAGAGCGAATTCGCGATCACGAACGCGCCTACGAACAGCGCGACCCCGCCGAACGCGAGAAGGAACTTCTGCAGGAACGAGAGGAAGTCGGTCACGTCGGACGCGTCGCTCGTCGCCTGCGCCGCCCCCGTCCTGACCTGGGTCGTGGGAGGCAGAATGCCCTGCACCTGCGAGATGAGCTGCTCGGGCGAGACGCCGCCCCTGGCGGCGATTCGGATCTGGTCGAGCTTGCCCTGCTTGTCGAACAGGTGCTGGGCCGTCGCGAGGTCGAAGCCGGCGAGCGTCGCGCCGCCGATCGACGAGACCGCGCCGAACTTCACGATCCCGGAGATGCGGAACTTCTCGACGGGGCCGCGCGACTGCACCCCGATCGTCTGGCCGACGTGGAGGTCCTTCTTGCCGGAGGTCGACTTGTCGACCACGACCTCCCCAGCCTTCGGCCAGGCTCCCTGGTAGAGCGTCAGCGAATTGAACTTCGGCTGGGTCGGATCGACGCTGAACCCGATGTTCGGCGCGCCCCCGATGACGATCGCCTTGCCGTCCTTGCCGATCAGGTGCGCATCGCCGCTGACACCTCCGAGCGCCGCGGCGACGTCCGAGAGTTGCTTCACGCGCGGCAGGAGCGATTCGTCGAACGACGGCTCGTTGTTGTTGCCGTTGTCGCTCCCCGTGAACGCGGGCTTGCCGGTGATCACCGCGTCCGTGTTGCGGTACGTCGAGGCGAAGATCCCGTCGAACGCCTGCGTGATCGAGTCCGTGAGAACGTACGTCCCACACACCATCGCGACGCCGAGGACGATCGCGACGGCGGTCAGGGCCGTCCGCAGCTTGCGGCCGAGGATCCCGCGAATCGCGAACCAGGTCATGCGCGGAGGGTCATGCGGCGGCGACCTCTTCCATCACGCGCAGGATCTCGTGCGAGTCGCACTCGCCGAGCTCCTTCACGATCAGCCCGTCGGCGAGGAACAGCACGCGGTTGGCGATGGCGGCCGCGCGCGAGTCGTGCGTGACCATCACGATCGTCTGCTGGTACTCCTCGACCGAGCGGCGCAGGAGCTCGAGGATCTCGCCGCTCGTCGCGGAGTCGAGGTTACCCGTCGGCTCGTCGGCGAAGAGGACGGTCGGCCTCGAGACGAGTGCCCGGGCGATCGCGACGCGCTGCTGCTGCCCACCGGAGAGCTCGGCGGGGCGGTGCGACAGGCGATCCTGGAGCCCGACGTCCTTCACGAGCTGGTCGAACCAGCCCTCCTCGGGCTTCTCGCCCGCGATCGTCAGCGGCAGGAGGATGTTCTCCCTCGCGCTCAGCATCGGGAGCAGGTTGAAGAACTGGAAGACGAACCCGATGTGCTCGCGTCGGAGCTTCGTCAGGTCGTTGTCACCGAGGGTCGTGATCTCGATTCCCGAGATGTCGACGCTTCCGGAGCTCGGCTTGTCGAGTCCGGCGAGGATGTGCATGAGAGTCGACTTGCCCGAGCCGGAAGGGCCCATGACCGCCGTCGCCTTCGCGGGCGCGATGTCCACCGACACGCCGCGAAGTGCGTCGACCGCCGTGTCCCCCTCGCCGTAGCGCCGCGTGACCTCGCGCGCGACGACGACGGCTCCGTTCTGACTCTCGCTCATGCTCGGGCTCCTCTCCAGTGGCGGCCTCCTAGGCTAGCGAGAGTCCTCCTCCCCCGTTCGGCGCTTGCGTCGTCCTGCAGGTGGGCCAGAGTGCGCCTGTGGAGACGCGACTCGAGATCCGCCGTGCGCTCGAGCGCGGGCGGGAGGCGACGACCGCGCTCCTCGCACCCGTCTCGGACGACGAGCTCGCCGCCACGCAGTCGTCGGCGGTCCCTCCCCTCGTCTGGAGCTACGCGCACGTCGCGCGCTTCGAGGAGCAGTGGATCCTCCGGGCGATCGGAGGGGCCGGGCCGATCCCGGATGTCCACGACCACGTGTACGACGCCTTCCGCCACGAGCGGACGAACGGCGCCAAGCTCCCTGCCCTCAAACCCAGCGCGGTCCGCAACTACGCATCGGACGTGCGCGAGCGCTCGCTCGACCTCCTGGAGCGGATCGATCTCGACGCCGTCGACGGCCTCGTCCGCCGGGGGTTCGTCTTCGGCCTCGTCCTCCAGAACGAGCTGCAGTCGCAGGAGGCGATGCTCGAGGCGCTGCAGCGAAGGACGAATCGCGAGTACCCGCTGGTCGACGGGACTGAGCCCGATCGCGCACCGAGCGGGCCCGAGGAGATCGAGGTGCCGGGTGGCCCGTTCACGATGGGCGCGGAGTACGAGGCCTGGGCGTACGACAACGAGCTCGATCCGCACGAGGTCGAGCTGCCGCCGTTCCGGATCGACCGCGCGCCGGTTACGAACGGCGAGTTCGCCGAGTTCGTCGACGCGCGCGGCTACCGCTCGCGGAAGAACTGGAGCGACGCGGGCTGGGCGTGGCGCGAGGGCGCCGAGGTTCACGCCCCGCTGTACTGGGAGCAGGGGACGTACGGCTGGGAGCGGTTGCGCTTCGGCCGGCGTGAGCCGATCACACCCTGGGAGCCGGTGGAGCACGTCTCCTTCCACGAGGCGCAGGCGTTCGCGCGATGGGCGGGCAAGCGTCTCCCGACCGAGGCCGAGTGGGAGCGCGCGGCCGGCTGGCACGCGCATGAGGGCAAGTTCCGCTATCCGTGGGGGCAAGCGTGGATGGGCTTCGAGGCGAGCCTCGACCGGCGGCGCTTCTCCCCTGCGCCCGCCGGCTCGTATGCCGGTGGCGTCAGCCCCGTCGGCTGCGTGCAGATGGCAGGAGACGTATGGGAGTGGACCTCGTCGCCGTTCGAGCCGTATCCCGGCTTCCATGCATTCCCGTACCCGGAGTGCTCGGAGGTGAACTTCGGCGACGACGTCCGCGTGCTGCGCGGCGGCTCGTGGGCGACGGACGCCCTCGTCGCCCGTACGACGTTCCGTCGCTGGGAGAGCCCCGACCGGCGCGAGCTCTTCGCGGGCTTCCGCTGCGCGCGCGACGCCTGACGGCTAGCGCATGAGCTTCGACGCCTCGGCGAGCACGTCGCCGAGGATCGACGTCATCTCGTCGAACTCCGCCTGGCCCGCGACGAGCGGGGGCGAGATCTGGATGACCGGATCGCCGCGGTCGTCGGCGCGGCAGATGAGCCCCGCGTCGAAGAGGGCGTTCGAGAGGTAGCCCCGCAGGAGGCGCTCGCACTCCTCGTCGGAGAACGTCTGGCGCGTGTCGCGATCCTTCACGAGCTCGATCGCGTAGAAGAAGCCCGTGCCGCGCAGATCTCCGACGATGGGGAGGTCGAGGAGCTGCGCGAGCGTGGAGCGGAAGGCGTCCTCGGTCGCGCGCACGCGCTCGACGATGCCCTCGCGCTTCATGATCTCGATGTTCTTCAGCGCGATCGCGCACATCACGGGGTGGCCGCCGAACGTGATCCCGTGCGAGAACATCGACGTCTGCCCGAGGAAGGGCTCCATCACCCGGTCGGTCGCGATGACCGCACCGATCGAGGCGTAGGACGAGGACAGGCCCTTCGCCGACGTGACGATGTCCGGCCGGATGTCGTAGCGCTCCGACCCGAACCAGTGCCCGACCCGGCCGAACGCGGTGATCACCTCGTCCGCCGAGAGCAGGATGTCGTAGCGGTCGCAGAGCTCCCGCACGCCGCGCCAGTAACCCTCGGGCGGGGTGAAGCAGCCGCCGGCGTTCTGCACCGGCTCCATGTGGACGAGGCACACGGTCTCCGGCCCCATCTCGAGGATCGTCTGCTCGAGCTCGTCGAGGAGGAAACGCGTGAACTCGGACTCGGTCTCCTCCGGGGGCCGGTGGTAGCGGTTCGTGTTGGAGACGTGGCGCACCTCGGGGACGAGGGGCTCGAAAGGCGTTCGGATCGCCGGGATGCCGTTGATCGAGAGCGCCCCGAACGTCGTCCCGTGATACGCGATCTGTCGCGCGACGGCCTTGTAGCGGCGGGTGGGAGGCAGCGCGTCCGCGGTCACGATCGCGTCGTGCATCGTCGCCGCTGCACCCTCCTGTGCGCCCGCGCGCGCTCCGGGAGTCACGCGACCGACCCCGCGCTTCTCGTCACGCGCGGCGTAGAACTGGCGTGCGAGCTTCCAGGCCGACTCGACCGCCTCGGAGCCGCCCGAGCAGAAGAAGACGCGGTTGAGGTCGCCCGGCGCGAGCGACGCGACCTCCTCCGCGAGCTCGATCGCCCGCGGGTGAGCGTACGACCAGTTCGTGTAGAAGGGCAGCTCGCGCATCTGCTCGAGCGCCGCCTGGCCGATCTCCTCGCCGAACGAGTAGCCGATGTTGACGGAGAAGAGCCCCGCAAGCGCGTCCAGGTAGCGCTTCCCGTTCGCGTCCTCCAGGTAGCAGCCATCGCCGCGCACGATGATGGGGACGTCGTCCACGCCGAACCCGCCCATGCGCGTAAAGTGCATCCACAGGTGCTCCTTGGCCGCCCGCTGCAGGTCGCGAGACTCGAGCGCGGTCACGAACGGCCCCTCATTCGTCGCCGCGTGCAGGAACCACGAGCAGCGGGAATGTGGATCGCTGCACGAGGCGCAGCACCACGGAGCCCATGAGCGCGCCGCTCAGGGGATTCTCGCCGACGGTTCCGACCACGATCGTGTCGGCGCCAACCTCCTCTGCGACCCTGATCAGGGCGTCGGCCGGCTTCCCCTCGACCAGGCGCTTCGTCGCCGGGATGCCCGCGTCGTCGAGCGCCGACATCGCCTGCTCGAGCGCGTCGGCGCCCACACTCTCCATCGCCTCCCGGATCGAGCCCTCGCCCGTGCCGCCCCAGGGGGTGATGTAGTAGCCGAACACGGCCACGACGTCCCCGTTGCGCTCACCCGCTCGCGCGATGGTCTGCCGGAGCGCCGCGTCGGCGGACGGCGACGCGTCGTAGCCGAGCACGAAGGTCGGGCTCACAGGCGCAACTCCGCGTCCGCCGTCTCGCGCTTGCGCCGGAAGAATGCCGGGTTCGACCGCCACTGCAAGCCCATCAGAACGAGGCCGAGGATCAGGCCGAGTATGGCGATCGTGAGCGGCGGGCCCATTCCGAGCAATGCCTTGCCCGACTCCGAGTTGTCGGGATTGAACTGCTCGATCGCCGACTTCACGAAGATGTAGCCCATCATGATCGCGCCGAGCGCCGGGCCGAGCCCCGCCAGCACGAATGTGCGCAAGTCCTTGAGGAGCGCCTTGCGGAAGTAGATGACGCACGCGACGCCGGTGATGCCGAGGTAGAAGACGATCATCAGCCCGGTTGCGGTGATCGAGTCGCTGAGGATGTTCCCGCTCACCATCGTCAGGACGACGTAGTAGACGATCGAGATCACGCCATAGACGATCGTCGCGAATCCGGGCGTGAGGTGCTCCGGGTGGATCGACGCGAACCGCTTCGGCGCAGCGCCGTGCGCCGCCATGGACAGAGCGGCTCGTGTCCCGGGAAGGATGGTCGTCTGCGTCGAGGCCGACGCGGAGGTGAGAATCGCGATGATCAGGAGCTTGTCGAGCCCGTAGGGCATCACGTCCTGCCCGAGCGGGTTCAGCACCTCGTCGGCGTTGTCGACCAGGAACTTCGGTCCATGAACCGCGATTGCCGCGTAGCTGACGCCGATGTAGATCGCGAGAAGGAGGAGCGTGCTCACGACCGCCGCGATCCCCGGCGTGCGCGTTGCGTCCTCCGTCTCTTCGTTCACCGCGACGGCCGTGTCCCAACCCCAGTAGATGAAGATCGCGGTGAGCACTCCGGCCGTGAGCGCGGTACCCGAGATCGCGAACGGGTTCAGCCAGCTCAGGCTCGGGATCGACCGAGTCGGGAAAGTCGCCGGCGTACACCTTGGCGAGCGCGATGACCGCGAACAGCGCGAGCGTCACGATCTCGGCGCCGAGCAGGAACCACTGCGTCCGCGCAGACAGCTCGATGCCGATGTAGCAGATCCAGGTCATGACCACGATCCAGAGGACGCCGATGACGGTGACCCAGAACGTGCTGGACGCGAGATTGTCCGCGCCGAACAGGAGGAACGTGTACTGCCCGGCGATCTGCGACAGGCTCGCCATCACGAGGATGTCCGCGAGCAGGAGGGCCCAGCCCGCGATCCAGCCCGTGCGCGGCCCGATTCCCCTCGTCACCCACGTGAACGAGGTCCCGCAGTCCGGGTCGACGCGGTTCCACGAGTAGTAGGAGCCGGCAATGAGGAACATCGGGACGAACGCGACGAGGAGCGCCGCCGGCGCATGGAACCCAACCGCGACGACGACGAACCCGAGCGACGCCGCAAGGCTGTAGCCGGGCGCCGTGGACGCGACGCCGATGACGACGGACGAGACGAAGCCGAGCGCGCCGGTCTTGAGCCCCTTGTCGAGGGCGGTCCCCGACTCGTGCGGCGCTGGGGTCGGGGTGGTGTCGAAAGTCGTCATGCGAGCTTCACGCAGACGTGCTTTATCCGGGTGTACTCCTCCATCGAGTACAGGGACATGTCCTTGCCGTACCCCGACTCCTTGAAGCCGCCGTGCGGCATCTCGGAGGTGAGCGGGAAGAGGTGCTCGTTGATCCAGATGGTCCCGAAGTCGAGCTTCGCGGCGACCTTCAGCGCCCTTCCCACGTTCTCGGAGAACACCGACGCCGCGAGTCCGTAGCGGACGTCGTTCGCCATCTCGATCGCGGCCTCGTCCGATTCGTAGGACTGCATCGTCACGACCGGGCCGAACACCTCGTTCTGCACGATCTCCGCGGTCTGGTCGACGTCCGCGACGATCGTCGGGCGCACGAAGAAGCCGCGCTCGCCGACGGCGCCGCCGCCCGTCACGATCGTCGCCTTCGCGTCGGTCGCGCGCTCGAGGAAGCCGAACACCCGCTCCTGCTGCTCGGCGGAGATCACCGGTCCCATGCCGATCTCGTCGTCCGACGCGGGATCGCCGACCGTGAGCGACTCGACCGCGCCGACGGTCGCGGAGAGCACGTCGTCGTAGATCCGCTCCGACACGAGGATGCGCGAGGACGCCGTGCAGTCCTGGCCCGAGTTGAAGTAGCCCCCGATCTTCACCGCCTCCGCGACGGTCGCCGGGTCGGCGTCGTCGAGGACGACCATCGGCGCCTTACCGCCGAGCTCGAGGTGCACGCGCTTGACGGTCTGCGCAGCATTCGCGGCGATGAGCTTCCCCGTCGCCGTGTCGCCGGTCAGTGACACGAGCCGCACGTCCGGGTGGCGGACGAGAGCGTCGCCCACCGGGATCCCGTCGCCCGTCACGACCTGGAGCACCCCCGGCGGGATCACCTCCTGCGCCAGCTCGACGAAGCGCAGCATCGTGAGAGGCGTCTGCTCGGCGGGCTTGATGATCTGGACGTTCCCGGCCGCGAGCGCCGGCCCGATCTTCCACATCGCCATGAACAGCGGGTAGTTCCAGGGGCAGATGCCGGCGACGATCCCGAGCGGCTCGCGGCGCACCATCGAGGTGTAGCCCTCGACGTACTCCGCCGCGGCCTTTCCCTCGAGGTTGCGCGCGGCGCCCGCGAAGAAACGGAGGTTGTCCGACATCATCCCGGGCTCGTCGACGGCGACCCACCACGGCTTGCCGACGTTCTGCGACTCGAGGCGCGCGAGCTCCTCGGCGTTTTCGTCGATGACATCCGCGAGCTTCAGGAGGAGCTCCATCCGGTCCTTCGGCGTTTTCCCCTGCCACTCGTCCCACGCCTTCTTCGCCGCGCCCACCGCGCGGTCGACGTCCTCCGCGGTCCCGCGCGGAACCTCCGCGATCGCGTCGCCGGTCGCGGGGTTCAGCACCTCCATCGTCTCGCCGGAGCTCGAGTCGACGAACTCGCCCCCGACGAACTGCTTCTGCTGGGTCACGGCCACGCTCACGTCGCTACCTCCGTTCCGGGAACTCGGCGGAGCGTATCCCGGTGCGGGATGGCGCTACAACCGGGTCCGTTCGTGTAGAACCCTGGCGCCGTGCGGGTCCTCGTCGTCGGAACCGGAGGGGTGGGAGCAGCGTTCGCGCGCATCGCGAGGGCGCGCTCGTTCTTCGAGCACTGCGCGCTCGCCGACTACGACCGGACCCGGCCGGAGGCCGTCGTCGCAGACCTCGACGACACGCGCTTCGGCGCGCACGCGGTCGACGCCTCGAGCAGCGCTGCGGTTGCCGGGTTGATCCGCGAGACGAGGGCGGACGCCGTGCTGAACGCCGTCGATCCGCGGTTCAACGTCCCCGTCTTCGACGCGTGCTTCACAGAGGGGGTGACGTACCTCGACATGGCGATGACGCTCTCCGAGCCCCATCCGTCGAGGCCGTACGAGGAGGTGGGCGTCAAGCTCGGCGACTACCAGTTCGAGCGCGCCGCGGCCTGGGAGGAGAAGGGCCTACTCGCGCTCGTGGGCATCGGCATCGAGCCGGGTGCGGCCGACGTCTTCGCCCGCTACGCGGCCGACGAGCTCTTCTCTGAGATCGACGAGATCGGCATCCGCGACGGCGCGAACCTCACGGTCGAGGGCTACGCCTTCGCGCCGACCTTCTCCATCTGGACGACCATCGAGGAATGCCTGAACCCGCCGGTGATCTGGGAGTCGGGGCGCGGCTGGTTCACGACGGAGCCATTCTCGGAGCCCGAGATCTTCGACTTCCCCGAGGGCATCGGCCCGGTCGAGTGCGTGAACGTCGAGCACGAGGAGGTGCTCCTCGTGCCGCGCTGGATCGAGTGCCGGCGCGTCACGTTCAAGTACGGGCTCGGCGACGAGTTCATCGGCGTCCTCAAGACGCTGCACACGCTCGGCCTCGACGGGAAGGAGCCGATCCGGGTGAAGGGCGTCGAGGTCGCTCCCCGCGACGTCGTCGCCGCAGCGCTTCCGGATCCCGCCACGCTCGGCGACCGCATGACCGGGAAGACGTGCGCGGGCACGCTCGTCAAGGGCGTCGGCAAGGACGGCCGGCCGCGGAAGACCTACCTGTACCACGTCGCCGACAACGAGACGACGATGCGCGAGTACGGCTCGCAGGCCGTCGTCTGGCAGACGGCGATCAACCCCGTGATCGCGCTCGAGCTCCTCGCGGACGGCGCGTGGTCGGGGGTCGGCGTCCTCGGCCCGGAGGCATTTCCCCCGCAGCCGTTCCTCGACGCGCTCGCGGACTACGGCGCGCCGCACGGCGTGCAAGAGCTGTGACGAAGGTGTCAGACACAGTGTCTGACACCTGGCATGTCCGAAAGTGTCGATGAGTTTCGGTTCCGTTCGTCGTCTGACAGAAGATGCGTTCTAGGATCGACACGTGGCAGTCGTGAGGCTGCGGGCTCCGCTCTCGGAGCTCGCCGGCGGACATCGTGAGCTCGAGCTCGACGGCGGCACCGTCTCCGAGGTGCTCCTCGCCCTCGAGCGCGCGCATCCGGGCGTCCGCGGTTGGATCCTCGACGAGCGCGGTCGGATCCGCGACCACGTCAACGTCTTCGTCAACAAGGACTACGGACGGGAGGACACGACAGTCGGCGCAGATGACCGGCTGCACGTCCTCCCCGCGATCTCGGGAGGATGAGATGACTGAGCTGCTCGTGGGAACGAAGAAGGGGCTGTTCGTGCTCGAAGGAGACGGTGACGGCTCCTTCGAGGTGACCGCACGCGCGTTCGCGGGCGAGCCGGTCGAGTTCGCGACCCGCGACCCGCGCACGGGACGGACGTTCGCAGCCGTCACCTCGGCCTTCTACGGGCCCAAGCTCTTCTACTCCGACGACCTCGCCGGCGAGTGGGCGCAGGCGGAGGGGATCGTCCTTCCCGAGGACGCGGAGAAGCCGATGACGCGGCTCTGGGCCGTCGTCCCAGGCGAGGCGGACGGTCTGCTGTACGCGGGCGGCGACCCCGGAGTCCTCTTCGAGAGCCGCGACGGCGGCGAGACCTGGAAGCTCAACCAAGGCTTCTGGGAGCAGCCGACGCGTCCTGACTGGAGCCCCGGTGCGGGCGGCATGTGCATGCACTCGATCGCGACCTGGCCCGGGGACCCGTCCCGGATAGCACTCGCGATCTCGGCGGTCGGCGTCTGGCTCTCCGACGACGGGGGACAGACGTGGCGGCACGGCAACGCGGGCCTCATGCCGCGGTACATGCCCGAGGAGGCACGTGCCGACACCATCGACCTGTGCGTCCACAACATGCACCGCGCGCCGGAGCGGCCCGAGCGCCTCTTCATCCAGTTCCACGGCGGCGTCTACCGCTCCGACGACGCGGGCGAGTCCTGGACGAGCATCGCCGAGGGCCTGCCCTCCGACTTCGGGTTCCCGCTCGTCATCGACCCGGCCGACCCGGACAGCGCGTACGTCATCCCGCTCGTCGCGGATCTGGACCGGACGACGCCCGAGGGCAAGGTGCGCGTCTACGAGACGCGGGACGCCGGCGCGACGTGGACGGCACACGGCGACGGCCTGCCGTCGGACAACGCCTACCTCACGATCCTGCGCCAGGCGTTCTGCGGAGAAGGCTCCGGACCGTCGATGCGCCTGTACTTCGGTGCGACCTCGGGAGACGTCTTCGGGTCCAGCGACGCGGGGAAGACGTGGTTCACGGCGGCGACGAACCTCCCCCCGGTGCACTCGGTGCGAGCCGCGTAACGAAGAGAGGCCGCGCCTTCCCGGGGATCAGGAGATCGCAACCATCCGGTCGATCGCTCCGCGGGCGCGCTCGGCGATCTCGGGCGGGACGGTGACCTCGTACTTCCAGTCGCGGAGGGAGTCGCGCAGCTTCGGCAGCGTGATCATCTTCATGTAGCGGCAGATCGCCTTCTCCGACACGGCCTCGAACCGCTTCTCGGGCGCCTCCTTCGAGAGCCGGTGGAGGATCCCGTTCTCGGTCGCGACGAGGAAGCGCTTCTTCGGCGACTCCTTCGCGAAACGCACCATGCCTTCGGTCGAGAGGATGTGCGTCTTCTCGTTCCCGAAGGCCATGCACTGGCTCGCGCAGCCGCACTCGGGGTGGACGAGGAACTCCGCGTCGGGGGCCTCCGCCTGCCAGCGGGTGATGTCCTGCGGCCGGATGCCGGCGTGCACGTGGCACTCGCCCATCCAGATCCGCAGCTTGCGCCCGGTGACCTTCTCGAGCCAGAGGCCGAGGAACATGTCGGGCAGGAAGAGGATCTCCGTGTCCTCCGGGATCGACTCGATCACGCCACGCGCGTTGCCGGACGTGCAGCAGTAGTCGCTCTCGGCCTTCACCTCGGCCGTCGTGTTGACGTAGGAGACGACCACCGCACCGGGGTTCTCCGCCTTCCAGGCGCGAAGCTGGTCGGCCGAGATCGACGCGGCGAGCGAGCAGCCCGCGTCGAGGTCGGGGATGAGGACGGTCTTCTGCGGACTCAGGATGGCGGCGGTCTCGGCCATGAAGTGGACGCCGCAGAACACGATCGCGTCCTGCTCCGTCGCCGCGGCCTCCCGCGACAGCCCGAGCGAGTCCCCCACGTAGTCGGCGACGTCCTGCACCTCGGGCACCTGGTAGTTGTGGGCGAGGATCACTGCATCCCGCTCTGCTGCAAGCGTGCGGATCTCCTCCTGCATGGTTGCGATCTCGTTCGCGGTCAGCGTCGTGGTCATGTCAGCTCCAGTGAGACGTCGAGGGATGGGGCGGAATGCGTGAGCGCGCCGACGGAGATCTCGTCGACTCCGGTCTCCGCGATCGCGCGGATCGTGTCGAGGTCGACGCCGCCCGAGGCCTCGAGCCGTGCACGACCTGCGTTCAGCTCGACCGACTCGCGCAGCTCGGCGAGCGTCATGTTGTCGAGGAGGATCGCGTCGACCTCCGCGGCGAGCGCCTCGCCGACCTCGTCGAGCGACTCGCACTCGACCTCGACCGGGAGGTCGGTGGCGCCGCGCACGCGCTCGACCGCAGCGGTGATCGACCCTGCGGCGCGCAGGTGGTTGTCCTTGACGAGGACCGCGTCGTCGAGGCCGAAGCGGTGGTTCCGGCCGCCGCCGCAGGCGACCGCGTACTTCTCGAGCGCCCGCAGGCCCGGGGTCGTCTTGCGCGTGTCGAGCACCGTCGCGCCCGTGCCCTCGACCGCGTCGACGTAGCGCCGCGTCAGCGTCGCGATCCCCGAGAGCCGGCCGAGGAAGTTGAGCGCCACCCGCTCGCCGGTGAGGATCGCGCGTTCCGAGCCCGTGACACGCCCCACGATCGCGGGCGGCTGGAGAACGTCTCCGTCCTGCGCGAACGCCTCGAATCCGATCTCCGGATCGAGCACCCGGAACGTCGTCTCCACGACCTGCAGGCCGCACACGACGCCCGGCTGCTTGACGACGATCGCGGCCGTCCCCGTCGCGTCCGAGGGCACGGTCGCCTCGGTCGTGACATCGCCCGCGCCGACGTCCTCGGCGAGCGCGGCGTGCACCAGCCGCTCGACGGCGTCCGTTGCTACAGCCATGTCTCGAGGGAGGGCGCAGAGCCCGGTCGGAGTACGACGTGGCGCCTGAACACGTCGCTTTCGGAGGGGAAGTCGGCCCGGAAGTGCGAGCCGCGGCTCTCCTCGCGCGTGAGCGCCGTCTCCGCGATGAGTCGTGTAAGCAGGTGCGGCTCGTCCAGGAGCTCCGAGAGCCCGGCGGCGTCGCGGATGAGCCCGCAGTCGCGCCAGAGCGCCGCGCGAAGCTCGGGTGTCACCGGCTCCGTGGGGTCCCCGACGGGCGGCTCCGGCAGAAGAGTGGGAAGCTCCGGCTCGGCGAGCGCAGCGAGCGCCGCGCGGCGCCCGAAGACGAGGCACTCGAGCAGGGAGTTCGAGGCGAGACGGTTCGCGCCGTGCACTCCGGTTGCGGCGCACTCGCCCGCGGCGTAGAGCCCCGGCACCTCGCTCCGGCCGTCGAGGTCGGTCACGACGCCGCCGACCGTGTAGTGCGCGGCCGGGGCGACGGGGATCGGCGTCTGCGACGGGTCGTACCCCTCCTCGACGAGGCTGCCCATGAGACTCGGGAAGCGCCCGCGGTCGATTGCCCGCAGGTCGAGGAGGACGGTGCCACGGGCTGCGATCTCGCGCGCGACGACGTCGCGCGGCGCCAGCTCGTCGGTGAAGCGGTTCCCCTGCTCGTCGAGGAGGACGGCGCCCTCCCCGCGCAGAGCCTCCGAGAGGAGCAGCGACGAGTCGACGAGCGTGGTCGGGTGGAACTGCACGAACTCGAGGTCGGCGAGGGCGGCGCCTGCGAGGTACGCGGCGGCCATGCCCTCCCCCACCGCTCCGGCGGGGTTCGTCGTCCGCTCCCAGAGCGCGGCGGCGCCGCCGGTGGAGAGGAGAGTCGCGCGGGCGGAAACGGGACGGCGATCGGTGACCACGCCGACGCAGCGCTCCTCGTCCCGCCAGACGGATGTCATCCGCTCGCCCTCGACCACCTCGATGCGCGGGTGCTCGAGGACGCGCTCGGCGAGCAGCCGCGCGACGCGATCTCCGGTTGCGGCACCACCCGCATGGACGACGCGGCGGCGGCTGTGGCCGCCCTCGAGCCCGAGCCCGTCGTCGAACTCGACTCCGAGCTCGACGAGGTCGCGAATGCGTGCAGGTGCCTCCTCCGTGAGCACCGTCACGGCGCTCGACCGACAGAGGCCCCGGCCGGTACGCAGGGTGTCCTCCGCATGTAGCGCGGGGTCGTCGTCCTCCCCCACGGCGGCCGCGATGCCACCCTGGGCAAGCAGGCTGTTGGACCAGAGAAGCGGCCCCTTCGTGAGCACGAGGACGTCGGTCTCGCTCGCCGCGCAGAGCGCGGCGAAGAGGCCCGCGACTCCGCCGCCAACCACCACGAGCCCGAGCTCGGAGCCGCCGACCGTGTTCAAGGTGTCGTCCATGGTAGTTTTCGCCTCTGAGTCGATAACCTCGTGGCTGAGTTTACCACCCCACCCCTCGCTCCCGCACACGTCGCGCTCGCGACCGTTTTCCAGGTGCGGGACGGCGATCTGTCCGTGCTCTTGTGGGAGCGCGCGCGAGACCCGCATTCGGGCGCCTGGGCGCTCCCCGGGGGGACGCTCGCCGCGGACGAGACGCTTGAGGAGTCGATCCTCCGACACCTCGCAACCAAGGTCGATCTCCGCGAGGTCTCGCACCTCGAGCAGCTCGGCACGTGGAGCGAGCCGGACCGCCACCCCGAGCGCTGGGAGCTCGCGACCGCGTACCTCGGTCTCGTGCCGCTCGGCGTGGACCCGCGGATCCCAGACGACACGCGCTGGCATCCGGTGGAGGCGATGCCGCCGACGGCGTTCGACCACGGCGCGATCGTGCTGGCCGGGCGCGACCGGCTGCGCGCGAAGCTCTCGTACTCCAACATCGGCTTCGCACTCGCACCCGAGACGTTCACCCTCGCGGAGCTGCGCGACGTGTACGAGGCCGCGCTCGACTACGAGGTGTCCGCGACCAACCTCAAGCGCGTGCTGCTGCGCCGGGGCGCGATCGAGTCGGTCGGGCGCAGGCGGGCGCACGGTCCGGCGGGGGGTCGCCCGGCCGAGCTGTACCGGTTCCGGGAGCGCCGGTTCGAGGTCACGGATCCGTTCGCGGTGTTCCGTCCACCCGGCTGAGACGCTTCAGCCGGGCCGCACCCACGCCGATACCACGTGACATGCGGCACTTCAGGACACTCCTCCTCGCGATCGGGCTCGCGAGCCTCGCAGCCGAGGCCGTCGCCGCCGCCGCGCTCTTCTGGCGCAGCGACGCGCAGGCGACCCGCTCCTAGAACGCGAGGCGAACGAGCGCGGTCGTCGCGGCGGCGATCACCATCGCGACGACGATGTGCGCGCGCAGGCGCAGCGCCACGAGCGCAGCTCCGACGCCGACGACACGGGCGTCGACGTGGAGCTCCTCGTCTCCGCCGAAGGTCTGCGTCACGACGAGCGCGGTGAGCATCACCGGCGCGAGCAGCTCGACTAGGGACTGCACGCGCTGGGGCAGCTCGCGACGCCCCACGACGACCGGGCCTGCCGCCTTGAACACGATCGTCGCGAGCCCGACGACGGCCACGACGACCCAGCTCGTGCTCATCGCCGAAGCCCGATCAGGCAGGCGGCGGAGGCGGCGACGATAGGCACGCCAGCCGGAGTGAACGGCGTCAGCGCGAGCGTGATCGCCGCCGCAAGCGCGGCCGCCTCGCGAGAGCGGCGCTCGCGAAGGTAGGGCAGCGCGAGGGCGAGGAAGAGCGCGGCGAACGCAGCATCGAGCCCGATGGCGTTCGGGTTCTCGAGAACCCCGCCGACGAGCGTCCCGGCCGCGGTGCTCCCCACCCAGAGCACGTAGAAGAGGAGGCCCGCGCCCACGAGGATCGCCCACTCGAACCGCCCGCGCCGCCCGGAGATGGCCCAGGACTCGTCGACGATCGCCTGAGACTCGACGAGCCTCCGCGCCGGCCCACCGGGGAAGATCGACGCGACCGTCATGCTGATCGCCGCGTAGCGCGCGTTCAGGAACACGGCGGCGAGGATCGCGGCGGTCACCGTTCCTCCGGCGCCGAGAACGGAGATCGCAGCGAACTGCGCGGCACCGGCGAAGGTCGTCGCCGACATGACGATGGCAGCGGACGCGCCGAAGCCCGAGGCGTTCGCTAGAACGCCGAACGAGAGGCCGAAGAGGATCGGGCTCGGCGCGAGCGGAAGCGCCGCTCGCACTCCGTCGCGAATGCGCGGCGTGCGCGCCCGGCCGCTCGTCTCCACGCCGCGAACCCTAGAGACGCGCACCTTGGACAGACGCAGCGCGACCGACGGACGTCACAATCGATGCGTGAGGATCGCGGTCGGCGGCGCGTCCGGACTCATCGGAAGCCACTTGGTTCCGGCGCTCGAAAAGGCAGGGCACGAGGTCGTACGGCTCGTCCGGCGCGAGTCGCGCGACCCGTCCGAGGTGCCGTGGGATCCGCCCACAGGCACGCTCGACCCGCACACGCTCGGCGCCGTCGACGCGCTCGTCAACCTCAGCGGCGCGACGATCGAGAAGCGCTGGACGGAGTCGCGGAGGCGCGAGATCCTCGACTCGCGCGTCGACACGACCTCGCTCCTCGCGCGCACTGCCGCGGTGCTCGAGCCGCGGCCGTCAGTGCTCGTGTGCGCGGGCGGCGCCGGGATCTACGGCGATCGCGGCGACGACGTGCTGACCGAGGAATCCTCCTCCGGCTCGGGCTTCCTCGCAGACGTCTGCCGCGCCTGGGAGGCCGCCGCGGATCCGGCGCGCGAGGCTGGCATCCGTGTCGTCAACCTCCGCCAGGGCATCGTCCTCTCGCGCGAGGGCGGGGCGCTGGCGCGGCTCCTCACGCCGTTCAAGCTCGGCGTGGGCGGCCGCGTCGGCTCCGGCAACCAGTGGTGGACGTGGATCGGCATGCCCGATCTTCTGGCGGCATACGCATTCACGCTCGCCGGCGACCTGCGTGGCGCGGTGAACCTCTCCGCGCCGAACCCCGTCACGAACGAGCAGCTGACGAAGGCACTCGGCCGAGCCCTCGGCCGCCCCACCGTCTTCCCCTTCCCCGCGTTCGCCGCCCACGTCGCTTTCGGCGAGATGGCCGACGAGCTCCTGCTCGGCGGGCAGCGCGCGCTCCCCGCTCGCCTGCTCGACGCGGGCTTCGAGTTCACGGCGCCGACGATCGACGCCGGGCTCGAGCAGGCGCTCGCCGACTGACTCCGACCCACGGGCACTGCCGAGCGCTAGGGTCCTGCCGTCACGACGAGGGGGGATCACACGTGATGCAGGGCCCGGGTCGAGGTGGCCGGCTGAGTCACCGTTTCGCACCAGAACGGTCACAGCCACGAGACCCACGGCTGCCACGTGGACAGAAGAGTCCCTCCCGTCCAACGATCAAGGAGGGGAGAGCTCCATGCACCGACGCTCACTCGCGCTGGTCGTGCTCGTCCTCGCAGGTCTCGTCCTGGCCGGTCTCGCCGCCGCCCAGACGAGGAGCGCGGCCAAGCCTCCGGTAGCCGCGGCAGCGAACGGCTGCCAGCTGCAATCGGCCAACGGGAAGATCAAGCACGTGATCTACCTGATCTTCGACAACGTCCATTTCCGGCGGGACAACCCGAACGTCCCGTCCGACCTCGAGCAGATGCCGCACCTGCTCAACTTCATCCGCTCGAACGGCACGTTCGCCCCGAACGACCACACCGTGCTGATCTCACACACGGCGAACGGGATCCTGACCAACCTCACCGGGATGTACTCCGATCGCCACGGTCAGCCGGTCGCGAACTCGTACCGCTACTTCAAGACCGACGGCTCGACTGCGTCGTCCTCGTCCTTCAAGTACTGGACGGACCTCGTCGACGACACCGGCACGCCGCCCGCGGACCCGCTCCCGAACATGGTGAACGCGGACAGCGGCACGCCGAAGAACGCTCCGGCGCCGTGGGTCCCGTACACCCGCGCCGGCTGCGACTTCGGGGCGACCGCCCTCGCGAACGTCGTGCTCGAGAACACGGCCACCGGCCCGAACGGCGACATGACGAAGGTGTTCGGCTCGGGATCGCCGGAGTGGAACGAGGCGTCGGCGTCGAACGCGGCGCCTGCGGGAACGGCCGCTCGCACGCTCGCGCAGACGGACTTCGTCGGCATGGCAGTTCACTGCGCGCAGACGAGCACGAGCATCTGCGCGGGGAACACGAGCGCGAAGACGGACTCGCTTCCGGACGAGCCGGGCGGCTACACGGGCTACAAGGGGCTGTTCGGCGCGAAGTACGTCAACCCGGCGATCACCCGCGGCTCCGCCGTCGTGAGCAAGCTCAACGGGCAGCCCGTCACCGATCCGTTCGGGCAGCCTGGCTTCCCAGGCTTCGACGGCCTCTTCGCGACGACGACACTCGGCTACGTCGCGCAGATGCAGGAAGCCGGCATACCGGTGACGTACGGCTACATCTCCGACACGCACGACCAGCACGGCGTTGCCGGTGAGATCCACGCGACGCGTGGGCCCGGCGAGGCCGACTACGTCCAGCAGCTCAAGAACTACGACCAGGCGTTCGCGACGTTCTTCGACCGGCTCGCCTCCGACGGGATCGACAAGTCGAACACGCTCTTCGTCTTCACCGTCGAAGAGGGCGACCACTTCGCCGGCTCGCAGCCGAGCCCGGCGAACTGCGACGGCGTGACCACCCCGTGCACGTACTCGCTCGTCGGCGAGGTGAACGCCA
This sequence comes from uncultured Gaiellaceae bacterium, assembly GCA_963846995.1. GTDB lineage: Bacteria > Actinomycetota > Thermoleophilia > Gaiellales > Gaiellaceae > GMQP-bins7. Next base: position 71,439 of record CAWJYD010000010.1, read on the forward strand.
ACCTCGCGGGTCTGCTCGCGACGCAGCAGAACGTCACGACCCCGTTCACCGTCCACTCGGACATGGCGCCGACGATCTACCTGACCGGCAACCCGAGCCGAACGGCGACGTCGACGCGCGAGTTCGGCCGGGCGCTCGGCCGCCTCTCGGCGGTCAATCCGTACACGAGCCAGTCGGAGCAGCTGAGCGCGGCCCTTGCGGATCCGGTCGGGATGAAGGCGATCCACATGGTCACGGCCGATGCGCAGCGAACGCCGACGCTGACGATGTTCGCGGCGCCGGACTGGTTCCTGTTCGCGGGTGCGCCGAACTGCACGGCGCCATGCGTGACCGTGCCGACGACGCCGCCGACCAACACGTTCGCGTGGAACCACGGCGGCATCCAGCCGGAGATCGCCAACACGTGGCTCGGGCTGGTCGGGCCGGGCGTGCGCCGAAACGGCGACGACACGACCTGGGTCGACCACTCTGACGTCCGGCCGACGATGCTCAGCCTGCTCGGGCTCGAGGACACGTACACGCACGACGGCCGTGTCCTCATCGACTCACTCGACGCTTCGGCGGTGCCGCAGACGCTCCGCGCGCACCGCGAGACGCTCCGCCGGCTCGGCGAGGTCTACAAGCAGCTGAACGCGCCGTTCGGCGAGTTCGGCTCGAGCATGCTCCTCGCCTCCACCAAAGCGGTGAGGAGCGGGAGCACGACCGACGACGCCACGTATACGCGACTCGAGGACGGGATCTCCTCGCTCACGACCGCACGTGACACCCTCGCCGGGCAGATCAAGTCGGCGCTCGACGGCGCCGCCTTCTCGGACGAGGCGCTGAACGAGCAGCAGGCGAAGGGGTTCATCTCGGACGCGCAGTCGCTCATCGACCGCGCGGCCACGCTGGCCTCGAGCTAGTCGAAGTCCACGGAGGGCCGCCCGTTCGGGGCGGCCCTCCGTCCTTCGTCGTGGAGGCGATGCGGGAGAATCCGCCGGTGGAGCTCGCAGCGCTCGGCTGGGACGCCGACTGGCACACCGCTTTCGTCGCGCTGCCCGGTGACGACCTCGCACCAGGCCGGGTCGCCGCGCAACACCGAGGCGCATACGACGTCCTCACGTCCGAGGGCGAGATCCGCGCACGGATCTCCCCTCGTCTGCGACAGGCGTCCGCGCCGCCCGAGCTTCCCGTGGTGGGCGACTGGGTCGCGCTCGGCGCCGACGACGTCGTCGAGGCCGTCGTTCCGCGGAGGACGGCTTTCTCGCGTCGCGCGCCGCAGGCGAGCGCATCGGAGGCTGCCCGTGAACAGGTGATCGCTGCGAACATCGACGTGGTCTTCGTCGTCGTGCCGCTCGGCCACGAACTCGACCGACTCCTCCTCGAGCGGTACGTCGCCCTCGCCCTCCAGAGCGGTGCGCGGCCGGTGATCCTGCTCACGAAGGCGGACCTCGAACCGAGCCCCGCCGCGATCGTGGACGACCTTGCCGGGATCGGGACCGAGCTCCCCGTCCATCCCGTCTCGGTGCGAACGCCGGACGGCCTCGAGCCTGTACGCACGCACCTCGGCGGCGGCGTGACCGGCGCCCTCCTCGGGCCCTCGGGGGCGGGAAAGTCGACCCTCGTGAACACGCTGGCCGGCGACGACCAGCTCCTCGCGACCGGCGCCGTGCGCGCCGACGGCGCCGGGCGACACACGACGACGCGCCGGCAGCTCGTGCTCCTCCCGGGCGGCGGGATCCTCATCGACAACCCCGGTATGCGAGAGGTGCAGCTGTGGCTCGCGGACGAGGGCCTCGCCGGGGCGTTTCCGGACATTGCCGAGCTCGCGAGCCAGTGCCGCTTCGCCGATTGCCGGCACGAGACGGAACCCGGCTGCGCAATCCGCGAGGCGCTCGAGGACGGGCGGCTCGCCGCCGATCGCTTGCAGCGCTACCGCGCGCTCGACGCCGAGCTCGAGGCGCTCACGGACGAGCTCGCCGAGCGCGAGCGCGCTGGCGGAAAGCGGCACGGACGACGCTGAACGACCGCGTTTGCACGACCGCAACCGCGAGGGAACACACGCTCCAGCGAGAATCCACCCGAGATGGCCTGGGAGCCGATCAGCCCGGAGCTCGCGCTCATCGATCCCGACCTCGCGGCACGCGCGCGAGCCGGTCTCGAAGAACCCGCGCCGGCCCTGTCCCCGTCGCGGCCCGCCGGAGCTGCGGCTCCTGCTCCGGCCGCGGGCCGAGGCCAGCACCACCCGTATCCCTTCTGGGCGCGCGTGACGGCCGCCGTCTGGCTGCTCGCGCTCGGAATCATGGTCGGCGGCGCCGCCATCCCCCACGCACAGGACAGGCCACGCGTCATCCCGCGCAACGACGACGTCACGGTCTGCATCCGGCCGAAATCGCCGGGCAAGACCCGGCCGCCGGGGAGCGGGCCGGGCATCGCGGGACGACAGCCGCCTCCGGCGAGCTCGCCGGGGCTCTAGAGCCAGTCACGCATCAGGACTGCGGCCGAGCTCGTCGGTCCTCACGGGGGGGCGGCTAGACTTCGCGCCCCCGGGGCTATAGCTCAGTTGGGAGAGCGCCTGGATCGCACCCAGGAGGTCGGCGGTTCGAGTCCGCCTAGCTCCATCCCTTAGGTAAGTCGTGAAAGCGTCCTGCGCTGGGTGCTTTCGGCTTGTACGAGCCAGTACGCGCGCATCGTCTAGCCACTCTGTTACAGCTGTGCCCGGTGGCGATCGTCGGTGGACTCGGTGCGGCCGTCGCCTGGGCGGTCACGATCCTCTGCGCGACGCGCGCGACTCGAATCATCGACTCGGCGTCCGTGCTGGGTGGGGTGATGCTGACCGGCCTCTGCATCGTCGTCCCGTGGGGACTACTGCAAGGGGTACCGGACGAGCTCGGCGCTGGTACCGCTGCATGGCTCCTACTCGGCGGCTTCGGGAACCTGCTGGGGCTCCTGCTCTCGTACTCGGCACTGCGCACCGGCAGCGTTGGAATCATCGCGCCGATCATCTCGACGGAGGGAGCCGTCGCGGCGATCCTCGCGGTGCTTGCAGGCGAGGTGCTTGGTGCCGGATCCGCCGCAGTCCTGGCAGTGATCGCGCTTGGAATCGCCCTTGCGGCGTCGAGCGCCGGCTCCCCCGCGGAGACGAATGGGAGACGGAGCCCCGCAGCCGTTCCGGTGCTCGCCTTTCTTGCCGCATGCTCGTTCGGTGTCAGCATCTACGCGACCGCGCGCGCGAGTGCCGAACTGCCGATCGCGTGGGCGGTGGCACCGCCACGAATTCTCGGTGTGCTCTTCATCGCCGTGCCCCTGGCGGCGACGGCGAGGCTTCGGATCACCCGCACGGCCCTCCCCTTCGTCATCGGATCCGGAATCGGAGAAGTCGTCGGTTTTGCGCTCTTCGTCGTCGGAGCGCGCCACAACGTCGCGATCGCTGCGGTGCTCTCGTCCCAGTTCGCGGCGGTCGCTGCAGTCGCGGCTTTCTTCCTCTTCCACGAACGCCTGTCCCGATTGCAACTCGTCGGCGTGACAACGATCGTCGTGGGCGTAACGGTTCTCACTGCCCTGCAGATCTGACTGACGGGAGATCTGGACGCGTGTCTTGGTGCCTACTAGTCCCCTGGTAGCGACGACTGGTCAATGGCCAGGAGCCGCAACTCCATCTCGAAACCATCGTTATACCTTGTGCTTCTATGTATGGGGCTCGAGGCAGGGAAGGTGGTGGCATGCACATCGACAAGGACCTCGTCGCCGCCTCGGCGACACCCCTCGTACTGGCGATCCTGACGGAGGGCGAGAGTTACGGCTACGCGATCCACGGGCGGGTGCGCGCGCTCTCTGCGGGCGAGCTCGAATGGACGGACGGGATGCTCTATCCGTTGCTCCATCGGCTTGGTCGGCTCGGCTACGTGACGACCGAGTGGCGGACTCCGTCCGGAGAGCGCCGGCGCAGGTACTACACGATCACCGCCGAAGGGCGGTCGGCGCTCGCGGAGCAGCGGCGTCAGTGGGCCGCCGTCACGCGTGCGTTGAACGACGTCTGGCCGGGCGCCGGCCATTTGCCGACCGCCGTCGGGACGACCTGAGCCATGGAGAGCGTCGAGTCGCAGATCGCCGAGTGGCGGGCGTACGTCGCCAACGAACCCGCCGTCAATGGCCATGACGTCGACGAACTGGAGGATCATCTCCGCCAGCAGATCGCCGAGCTGACCCAGGCCGGCCTCTCGGAGGACGAGGGGTTCCTCGTCGCCGTCAAGCGCATGGGCGACCTCGACGCGCTCTCCCGCGAGTTCGCGCGCGAGCACAGCGGACGACTCTGGAAACAGCTCGTCCTCGCGGATGACGAGCAGCCGTCGAACGCCCCCAGAGGGTGGCTCGAAGCGGGCGTCTTCGCCGTCGGAGCGGCCGTCGCGATCCAGCTTGCGCGGCTCGCCGCCGGCTTCCCCGACGAGCAGCCGACCTGGTTCGCCCTCAACCTCGGTCTGTTCGTGCTGCCGTTCCTCGCCGCGTACTTCGCGCGCCGGCGACAGCTCGACCGCCGGGGATGGGCTCTGGCAGCGGTGCCCTTTGCGCTCGGCGCGGTGGTGGTCAACACGTACCCGTTCGACGCGGACTCGGATACCGAGGTCCTCGCCGCGCTCTTCCTCCCGGTCGCGCTGTGGTTTGCGACTGCGTTTCCGTACATGGGCGGGACGATCAGGATCCACGAACGGCGCATGGACTTCGTCCGCTTCACCGGCGAGTGGTTCATCTACTACGTCCTGATCGCGCTCGGGGGCGGACTGCTCATGGCGTTGACGGCGGCCATCCTCCGCCCCGCGGGGGTCGACGTCGATCTGGTCGCGCACTGGGTGATGCCGTCGGGAGCGGCGGGGGCCGTCGTCGTGGCGGCGTGGCTGGTCGAATCGAAGCAACGCGTCGTCGAGAACATGGCGCCCGTGCTCACGATGATCTTCACCCCGCTGTTCGCCGTGATGCTCGCCTGCGCTGCCGCCGTCTACGCCGTGACCGGACTCGGCGGCGCGTTCGATCGCGAGCTCCTGAGCGTGCTCGATGCCCTGCTGGTGGTCGTTCTCGCGCTCGTCTTGTACGGGATGTCCGCGCGCGAGCCAACCACGTCGCCCGGGTGGATGGACTGGATCCAGCTCGTCGCGGTGGTCGGTGCGCTGCTGCTCGACCTCATGGTGCTCGGCGCGATGATCGCCCGGATCGGCGACCTAGGGTTCACGCCCAACCGGACCGCTGCGCTGGGGCTGAACCTCGTCCTGCTCGTGAACCTGGGAGGGGCCGCTTGGCTCTCTGCTCGGTTCCTCAGGCGTCAGAGCTCGTTCCACCGGCTCGAACGCTGGCAGACGTCCTACCTTCCGGTCTTCGCGCTGTGGGCAGCTGCGGTCGTAGTCGTCCTTCCGCCACTCTTCGGCTTCTCGTAGTCGGTGACCGCGCTCGGCTCAGCCGGCGACGAGTGGCGACGCGGCGGGAAGCTCCACCGTCACACGGAGCCCACCTGCAGCCCGAGGACTGAGTTGAAGGGTTCCCTGGTGTGCCTGGGTGATGCTCTTGACGATTGCGAGACCGAGGCCGACTCCGGCGTGGTCGGTGCGAACGCGTTTGGTACCGCGCAGAAACGGCTCGGCGAGCGTGGACACGAACTGAGGGGTGAGCTTCTCGCCGCTGTTCTCGACGGTGAGCAACACGCTCGTCGGCTGGGCGCTGGTCGCGACCCACACCGTGCCGCGCTCGGGCAGGTTATGGACGATCGCGTTGTGCACCAGGTTCGTGCTCATCTGCAGCAGGAGCGCGTGCGAGCCGACGGTGAGACTGGTGTCGCCCGACGTCTCGATGGCGAGGCCACCGTGCTCTGCGAGGGGGAGCAGCGCCTCCGTTGCCTCCTCGGCGACGAGGGACAGGTCGACCTGCTCGCGCGGAAAGGAGCGTCGGTCGGCGCGACTGAGCAGGAGGAGTGCTTCGGTGAGGTCGATTGCCCGCGTGTTCACGGCATGGAGGCGGTCGACCAGGTCGTGCGTGTCTCGGCTTCGATCGGTGCGGGCCACGTCGAGCAGGGTCTGCGTGATCGCGAGCGGGGTGCGCAGCTCGTGGGAGGCGTTGGCCGCAAATCGCTGCTGCGCGTCGACGTGCGCTTCGACGCGCGCGAGCATGGCGTCGAAGGCATCGGCGAGCTCGCGGAACTCGTCGCTGCGGCCCTCCAGCTCGATTCGATGAGAGAGCGATCCCTTCGCGGCCAGCCGCGTCGCATCCGTGATGCGTGTCAGCGGAGCGAGCATCCGGCCCGCGAGAACCCAGCCCCCCACGAGACCGAACACGAGGAGGAACGTCAGGGCGATGGCCGCAGCCGGAGCGAACGCGCGCAGGAGGAACGACTGGTTCCCCGGCACCAAGGCGCCGAACAGGTCGAGTACGCCGCCCGGCACGTAGCGCAGCAGCGAGTCGACCGAACCCGGCTGGCCAGCGAACCACGCCGCCGCGAGCATCAGGAAGCCCGCCACGATGAGGAAGCCTGCGTAGCTGAGGGTGAGCTTCGTGCGGACGCTCATGCCGGGCGCTCTATCCACGGTCTCCCCCGCGTCCGCTGTCCGATCCCGTGTCGATGCGGTACCCGACACCGGCGACCGTGGCGATGATCCAGGGCTCGCCGAGACGCTTGCGCAGCTGGGAGACGGTGATGCGAACAGCGTTGGTGAACGGATCCGCGTTCTCGTCCCAAGCCCGGGCGAGAAGCTCCTCGGCGCTGACGACACCGCCTTCGGCGGCGACGAGGACGTCGAGCACCGCGAATTGCTTCCGGGTCAACGCGATGTAGTGGTCGTCACGGTAGACCTCGCGGCGAAACGGATCCACGCGCAGGCCCGCGATCTCGCGCACGGGAGGCCTGTTGTGGGCACGCCTGCGGTCGAGGGCTCTGAGCCGGAGCACGAGCTCCTGGAGCTCAAAAGGCTTCGTGAGGTAGTCGTCGGCGCCGAGCTCGAACCCGGAGGCCTTGTCGTCCAGACGGTCGGCGGCGGTCAGCATGAGGACCGGCATGCCGCTCCCGGAGGCGACGATGCGTTCGGCGACCTCGTCGCCGGTGGGTCCGGGGATGTCCCGATCCAGAACGGCGATGTTGTACGCGTTGACGCTCAGCAGCTCGAGAGCGGCGGTGCCGTCCCCTGCGATGTCCGCCGCGATCGCCTCGAGGCGAAGGCCGTCCCGGATTGCTTCGGCCATCAGAGGCTCGTCCTCGACGATCAGCACGCGCATGCTTCGATGCTAGAGACGCCGCCTATCGTCGGCGTATCGAAAACCGCATACGCGCCGGCAACGCCGCGCCACCTTCACTGGACGTCGTGCACGCCAGCGACCACCGGGCGACGCGACATCGGAGCCATGTTCGGATTCGCAGGATCCGTGCCGCCGGCCTGCTCGTCGCGATCTCGGTGCTCGGGACGGTCCTCGGGCACCAGCTGCTCGCGCCCTCGACGGCGTCGTCATCGTCGTCGACCGCACCCCCGTCGTCGGCGACGTCCCCGATTGCCGATCCTCCGAAGCTGGGTGACGTCCGCGACGGGTTCCCTGTTCTCCATCGCGAGGAGGACGGAGCCGTGCCCTCCGGCACCACGGTCTTCGACGACGAGGTTCCAGGTGTCGCCAATCTCGACCCAGCTCTTCTGGCCGCCCTGCGTCGAGCCGCCGTGGATGCCGCGGACGACGGCGTCGAGTTCGTCGTCGACAGTGGCTGGCGGTCCGCCGCGTACCAGGAGCAGCTATTCCAGGCCGCTGTCCTCAAGTATGGCTCGAGAGGGGAAGCCGCCCGTTGGGTGGCCACGCCCGAGACCTCTGCTCACGTCGCCGGCAAGGCGGTCGACGTCGGCCACTCCGCCGCGGACGCGTGGCTCGCCGAGCTCGGCGCCCGGTACGCGCTGTGCCAGATCTACGAGAACGAGCCCTGGCACTACGAACGGCGGCCCGAGGCGACCGACCACGGTTGCCCGCCCATGTACGCGGACGCCGCACATGCTCCCCCGACGCGGCGGTGACCAACGCCGCAGCCCATCGTCCGGTCGAGTCGACCGGCACGGGAGGTGCGATGAGCGAGTACGTCATCAGGAAACTCGATGCATCGACGTGGGACGTCTTCGCGCGACTCGCCGAGAAGCCATACTCCGGCCCCGCATCTTCGCCGGCTCAGTCGAGCGCCGGCGCCTGCGCGTAATCCGCGTCGGAGACCGCCTCGCCCCATTCGACGACGCTGCCGTCGTCTGCGGCCTGCTGGATCGCGACATGCGCCATGAAGCGCGTCGCCGTCGCGCCATGCCAATGCACCTCACCCGGCTCGAAGAACACGCGGTCGCCCGGCCGGATCAGCTCGACCGATCCGCCGCGCCGCTGGCAGAGCCCGACACCCTCGGTGACCCAGATCGTCTGCCCGTGCGGATGCGTGTGCCAGGACGTTCGCGCACCCGGCGCGAAGTGGACGTTGGTAGCGGCGACGCGCCACCCCTCGGACGGGGTCGTGATGGTGTCGAGATAGACGTCGCCCGTGAACTCGGAGGAGCCGTGCCCGGTCTCGGTCGTGTTCCGCGTGATCTCCATGGATCGCTCCTTTCACTCGCAGTGTCGCCGCGAACGCTACGAGACCGGCCCAAGCCTGTCAGGCAGACCCACCGACCGGGCGCGTCCCACACCACTCGAGGCGCCCGGTCGGCTGCTGCCGTCAGCGCTTCTTCTTCGGAACGGTGACGCGAGCGGACGCGGGTGCGTAGCCCGCAGCGGTGACGCGCACGGCGTACGCGCCGGGCGCGAGCGCGAGCGTCACCTGCCCGCGCGCGTTCGTCGCGCCGTGCTTCGCTCCCACGGCGACGGCGGCCCCGGCGACCGGGTCGCCGGCATCGCGCACGGAGATCGTCGCAGCCCCCTTCGCACCGCTTCCGCGCACGGAGAGCCGCGCGAGCAGGTGTGTGTGGGAGAAACCGGCCCCGAACGTCCCCGACGCGAACAGGTCGAGCGGGCCTGCCGAGCCCTCGCACTGGACGAAGGTCAGCGCATCCTGCGCGAACTTCAGCTTCTGCACGGGCTCGAACCCGCCGACACCCTTGCTCGAGCGGGTGACGAACATCCGTCCGCCGCCGTCGCCCCACGCGACCCACAGCCGTCCCTCCGGGCCTTCACAAAGAGTCGCGCTGTAGAACACACCGCGGGCGAGCGTCTTCGAGGCGCCGCCGTACCGGTAGAGATGAACGGCCTTGCCGTCCGCGTAGGCGACGTAGACGCCCGGCTGCCCGATGCGCGCACTCAGCCCCTCGCCCCAGTCCTTGGCGAGCGGGGGGATCACGACCCGAGCTCCGGTGCTCGGCAGCACCTGCTGCGCGTAGAAGCCGCCATCGCCCGAGTTGGTGGAGCCGGAGAGGACGACCGCGCCGCTCGCCGCGTCGGTCGCGACGAACGACTCGATCATGCCGCCCTCGTACGGGGTCGGCGGCGACGCCGGCGGCACGCCCACCGCAGCGCTTCCGCGCCAGGCGGTGACGGGCTGGCCGTCCTTCGCCAGCGTGGCGCCGATCACGCCGCTCGACTCGGCGACCGCGCCGCCCCAGCTCGAGCCCTGCGCGGTCCACGAGCCTCCGCCCTCGGGCGCGGTGAACGAGCGGATGCCGCCCGTGCCCGAAGCGAAGAGCTGCAAGCTCTTGTCCGGCATCGCGAGCAGCGCGAGCCCGCCGTTCCCGTTCCAGCCGGTCGCAATCGTCGAGGTTCCGGCGAGCCCGCCCGCCGGTGAGATGCGGGTCTCGAAGATCGACGTCCCAGTGTTGCCGCGGTTCCAGACCACGTGCAGGACTCCGTCCGCGGTGCGCGCGAGCCCGAGCTGGTTTCCGGCTTGGGTCGGCCCGCTGATCCGGGCCCATCCGCCCGTCGGAGCGCTCGGCCGTGCCTGCGCGGCGATGGCCACGCCGGCCGCGAGCGCGAGTGCTCCGAGGCAGACGACGACGCGCTGGTGACTGTGCATGTACCTACCTCCTCATTCGGTCTCGGTGACCGGCCACGGGGACCGGTCGGTCTCGACGATCCGCTCGAATGGCACCTCGGCCTGTGCCGCCGCTTGCCGGACGGCGTCCAACGAGCCGGCGAACAGGCAGAGCACGACCTCGTCCGTCCGCATGCGCAGCGAGCCGAGGTAGCGAACGGGGCGCCCTCGAGCTGTCAGCGCCGCTGCGGAAGAGTGCGCGCGCTCGTCGAGCGCGCGCAGCTCCGCCTCCCCCACCCCGGGCCAGTAGCACTCGGCCAGGTACTCCGACTCGCTTCCCATCGATTCGACGGTAGGCCCGCGCGGAAGGCGAGGAAAGAGGAGAACCCCTCGGCTTACAGGAGCGTTTTGGGCGGTTGGCTGTCGGGCTCGGGCAAGCCCCGATGCGCGCGAACGCCCCGGCCCGCGCGCGCGGGCCGGGGGCTCCCTCGTGCAGGTCCAGCGCGCTACCTCAGCGCTTCACCCGCACTCGGTGCGCACTCCAACTGCCCTTCCCGCCGTCACTGGTCTTGTAGTGACCGGACATCGAGGAGCCCGAGTCGGAGACCGAGCCGCTGTAGACCGCGCCGACGCCAACGGCCCCGAACGAGATCGTGCCTCCGCGGACGCGACCGTTGATGGGATAGGTGCCGTGAGGACGCGAGAGCGCGATCGTGCCCGTGAGGGCACCCGTGCTTCCCTGCGCCCAGTGGATCGTGAAGTTCCCCGAGTACGAGCCGCTGTAGGTTCCGGCCCACGCCCCGCCGAGACTTGCGGCCGGAGAGCTCACAGCGGCGAGGGAGATGCCGGCGCAGACGACCGCGAGGAGTGCTGCGACCGACACGATGGCGAGACGCCACGACGTTCCGTGCCGACGACGAAGGTGCATGACGGTTCCTCCTTGTGTTGAAGCGACGATCACTTCAGCCAGGCTAGGAGCCTCCTCGAGAGCCGGAAAGAGGAGAAACCCTCGCGTCAGGACAGCCGGCGGGCGAGGCCCGCGCGCGACCGGATGCCGAGCTTGCGGTAGACGCGAGTCAAGTTCGCCTCGACTGTCTTGACCGAGAGGAACGCGCGCTGCGCGATCTCCTGGTTCGAGAGGCCCTGTGCGGCCAGCTCGGCGACCTGCCGCTCGGTCTCGTTGAGCTCGTCGGGGTCGCGCTGGCGCGGCCCGGACCGCTCGAGCTCGGCCCGAGCGTGCTTTGCCCAGAGCGGCGAGCCGAGCGCTTCGAAGATCCGAACCGCCTCCTCGAGGGTCTCGCCCGCGAGCCGCTTCTCCTTGCGGCGGTGATGCACTCGGCCCTTGGCGAGCAGCGTTCGGGCGTGCTCGAACGGCATCGGCAGCCGTTCGTGCGCTTCGATGGCCCTCTCGAGCGCGACGCAGGACGCGTCGAGATCGCCCCGCGCCGCCTCGAGCAGTCCGCGACAGCGCGCGCCGACTGCGTGCGTCCACGGCGTCGGCGCGGCCAAGGCGACGCGCTCGAGCCGGGCGACGACGCTATCGGCGCGATCGAGCGCGCCGAGCGCGACCGAGACCTCGACACGATCGCCGTCGAGCTTGAAGCGAGCTGGGTGGCGCGTCCCGATCCGCTCGACGAGCGCCGCCGCGAGGGTCAGATCCTCGTCTGCCTCGGACAGCTCTCCGACCGAGAGGGCAGTGAACGCGCGGACGTGCCGAACCAGTGCCTCCAGCGCATCGTCGCCCGAGCGAAGGGCGAGCTCGAGCGCCTCATCCGCGAATCGGCGCGCCTCGTCGATGCGGCCGGCGCACGCGGCGACGTACGCCGCAGCGCGAAGGCCACGCGCGCGGTCCCCGGACCATTCGGTCTCATACGCCGCCAGGCCCGCGTGTGCATGCTCGGCGGCCGCATCCCAGTCGCCGCGCAGGCAGTGGAGCTCGGCGAGCATCGCGTGGTTGAAGGCGCCGTCGACACCGCGCGCCGACTCGTCCCTGACGTCATCCTCCGAGATCGCGATCGCTCGGTCGAGATCATCGGTGTAGCGGGCGAGACGGTGCACGTACGACATCCCGAACTGCCTGTCGAGAGATGGCTCGGCGAGCGCGAGGAGCGTGGTTCCGCGGGCCACGTCGTCGTCGCGGAAGGGCTTGACGAGCAGGAGCGCGCACAGGACGTGGTTCAGGAGCGCGGTGCCGAGGAGTGCCGGACTCACGTCGAGCCCGTCGAAGAGATCGACCGCCTCCGCTGCGAGCTCGAGTGCTCGCGGGAGATCCACATCTGCGACCAACCACGCAAGCCGCAGCAGTACCCGTCCGCGGACGAGAGGGTCGGTGCCGGCCTCGGCGAGGGCCTGCTCGCACAGCGGGAGACCCGCCCGGGGCTCCCCCTGGGAGTACATGACGATCGCCCGCAGGCTGAGCGCCTCGGCCCGTGCCGGTCCCGGGTGAGCGCGCTCGAGCTGCCGTTCGAGGATCGCGACCGCCTGCGCCTCCTCCGACATCTCGACGAACATGCACTCTGCGGCGAGCGTCGCGCGAGCCGTCGCTTGCTCACCTGCTCGATCCGGGGTGAGTTCGTTCGCGCGCAAGTAGAGCGCGGAGGCGTCGACCGAAGCGCCACGTGTACGCGCTCGCGTCGCGGAGAGCTCGAGTGCCGATGCCGCCTCCTCGTCGGGGCCCTCGGCCGCCTGCCCGAGATGCAGCGCTCGCTCCTCTGCCGAGCGCGCCTGCGCAGCGAGCGCGGCGTGCACGCTTCGCCGCGCACCCGGGCTGGCGAGCTCGAGCGCCGCGCGCTCGAGGAGCGGGTGAGCAAACCGAACCGTTTCGCCTTCTACCGAGACGACTCCCTCCCTGACGGCTGGCGCGAGAGCCTTGGCCGGATCTCCCACACCCGCAGCGGTAAGCATCTCGACCGTAGGGTCGATCCCCGCACCCGCAACGACGAGCGCCTCCCTCGTTCGCCCCGGAAGTCGACCGATGCGCTCGCGCATGAGACTCTCGAGCGTCTCCGGGATGGGGAGTGGCTCGCCTGGTTCGACGTGCCCCCCACGCCAGACGAGTGCATGGCCGATCTCGAGCGCATAGAATGGGTTTCCGCCTGACACGGCTCCGATCTTGGTCAGTACGAGCCGCGGGAACGAACGGCCGAGGCGCGCCACGAAGAGGCGATGCAGCGCCGCAGTCGAGAGCGCCCCGACGCGCCGGCGCTCGAGCGACATCTCCGGGATGCTCGAGACGAGCTCGAGCGGACGTTCGTCCATCCCCGAGCGGACGGTGAGGATCGCCCCGACGGGCGTCTCTCGGAGACGTCGCAGAACGAACGCGAGAACACCCGCCGAGCTCTCGTCGATCCATTGCGCGTCGTCGATCGCGACGAGGAGCGGCATCTCGGCAGCGAGTAGCCGGAGAAGGCCCAGAGACGCGACCGAGAGCACACGCTGGTCGACGGCGGCGCCTCCCGGGTCCGACCGGAGGAGTGCCACCTCGAGCGCACGGCGCTGTGGCTCAGGGAGCTGCGAGAGGATGTCGTCCGACGCGGCGAAGAAGAGGTCGCCGAAGACCCCGAATGGCAGCTCCGCCTCCGCTCTCGCGGGCCGGGCCACGAGGACGCGGAATCCGCGAATCTGGGCAAGCGCGAGCGCGGCCTCCAAGAGCGTCGACTTTCCGATACCCGCCTCGCCGTCGAATACGAGAGCCGCGAATTCGCTCGTTGCGCGCACGAGCAGCATTTCCACCGCGTCGAGCTCCTCGCCGCGGCCGATGATCTCATCGCGACCGACGGCGAGGGCCACTTCGCATCACTCTGCAGGGGTGGCGCACGCAGCGCAAGCACCGCTCGGGCCACGGAGTCGGGGGATGACGCTGGACGCCCTCCCCCGACGATCCTGCTACGGCGTCAGCGCGACGAGATCCGGGAACAGGTTCGCCGCGTTCGGCGTCCCGAGCCCGGTCACCGGGTCCCAGTCCGTAGTGGCCGCGTAGCCCGGAATCAAGGGATCCGCCTGGATCGTGTTCTGCGTTGCGACGTCGAAGAAGTCGCTTGCGTACTTCGCAGGGTTCGACGCCAGCTGGTAGCGCGCGCGGGTACGGGCCGGGTCAGTGGCCGGAGATAGTGTGCGGAACGTACGGCTCCTCGAGCCGCACGATCTCGTCGTCGCTGAGCGCGAGTTGCTCTGCGGCAAGCGCGTCGTCCATCTGCTCGATCTTCGTGGCCCCCACGATCGGCGCGGTGACGCCCGGCTTGTGCAGGAGCCACGCGAGCGCGAGCTGCGCCTGCGGGACGGCCCGCTCTGCCGCGAGCTCCGCGGCGCGGTCGATGACGGCGAAGTCGACCTCCGGGGTGTAGAGGCTGTCGCCGAAGGAGTCGGTGTTGGCCCGCGTCGTGAGCCGCTCGCCCTCGCGCGTGCGATTCCCGGCGAGCAGACCGCGGGCGAGCGGGCTCCAGGGAAGGATCCCGATGCCTCGATCGATGCACTGCGGGATCATCTCCCGCTCCTCCTCGCGGTAGACGAGGTTGTAGTGGTTCTGCATCGAGACGAACGGCGTTCTCGCCACGCCCTGCGCCTTGGCGAACTGCCACGCGTACATGCTGCTCGCGCCGATGTAGCGGGCCTTCCCGGCCTTCACGACGTCGTGGAGCGCGTCCATCGTCTCCTCGATCGGCGTCAGCGGATCCCAGCGATGGATCTGGTACAGGTCGACGTAGTCGTGGCCGAGCCGCTGGAGCGAGGCGTCGATCGACGCGAGCACGTGCTTCCTGGAGAGGCCGCGGCCGTTCTCCCCCGGCATCGTCTGCATGCACACCTTCGTCGCGAGGACGTACTCCTCGCGCATCCCGAAGAGCTTCGGGAGCAGCCGCCCGGTCACGATCTCGCTCTGGCCTCCGTTGTAGACGTCGGCCGTGTCGAAGAACGTGATTCCGCCCTCGACCGCACGACGCACGATCGGCTCGGCGGCGCTCTCCTCGAGAGCCCACTCGCGGCTCTCGTGCGACCCGTAGCTCATCATCCCGAGACAGACGCGCGAGACGCGCAGTCCGGTCGAGCCGAGGTTGACGTATTCCAACGGCCCTAGGCGCTTTTCGCCGGACGGGCGGCCGTAATCCGAGCGCCGGCACACCGCGGGTCGTGGCTGCGCGCGAGCTCGAGCAAGAGCGCATGCAGGGTTCGGCGCTCGTCCGCGTCCAGCGGCGCCAGGAACTCCTTCTCGACGCGCTTCGCGATCGCGCGGAGCTCGAGCAGGGCCTCTCCACCTGCAGGCGTGAGGCTCACGAGATGACGCCGGCGATCTCCAGGATCGCGGCGCCGCTCGACGTAGCCGTTCCGCTCGAGCTCGTCGAGGAGCCCGACGAGGTGCCCGCGGTCGTAGCCGAGCGCGTCTGCGATGGTCGCCTGGGTCTCGCGCTCGCCCTCGTCGAGGAGCGACAGCACGGCGTGGTGCTGAGGATTCAACCCCGTCGACTCGAACGCCGCGAGGGAGCGCTCCTTCACGGCCATTCCTAGCCGCTTCAGGAGGAACGGCGTACTGAGGAGAAGCTCGCGCGACGGACCCGCCTGCAGCGACGTCGTCAAGGGAGTCGGCGTGATCGTCATCGCCGCACAAGTGTAGCCGAGACAAGTGTATGTGTGTGCTATCGTTGTCTTCGTCAACGATTTGGAAGGCGGAGATGATGCAGCAGTCCGCACCGAGAGGCGACAAGGCGAAAGACCGGCGGTGGAGCGCGCTCGCGCTCATCGTCGTCGCGCAGTTCATGGTCATACTCGACGTGGCGATCGTGAACGTCGCGCTCCCCTCGATCAAGACCGACCTCGGGTTCTCGCAGGCGAACCTGCAGTGGGTCATCTCGGCCTACGCGATCATGTTCGGCGGAGTGCTCCTGCTCGGAGGACGGCTCGGCGACCTCCTCGGCCGCCGACGGCTCTTCATCGGAGGCCTCTCGCTCTTCTCCCTCAGTTCGCTGCTGTGCGGGATCGCCTGGTCGGAGACTTCCCTCATCGCCTTCCGCGGGCTCCAGGGCCTCGGAGGCGCGCTGCTGGCTCCCGCCGCGCTCGCACTCCTGATGACGACGTTCGCCGAAGGTCGCGAGCGGAACCTCGCGCTCGGCATCTACGGCGCGGCTGCGGGTAGCGGAGCGGCGGCGGGCGTCCTGCTGGGCGGCGTCCTCACCTCGTACCTCAGCTGGCCCGCGATCTTCTTCATCAACGTCCCGGTCGGCATCGCGGCAATCGCGGTCACGCCGCTCGTCCTCCGCGAGAGCCGTGCGGAGCTTCCGCATCGCCACTTCGACTTCGCTGGCGCGTTCACGGTGACGGCCGGTCTCATGCTGCTCGTCTACGCGCTCACGCAGGCGACGACGGACGGCTGGACGTCGACCACGACGCTCTCACTACTGGCGGGGTCGGTCGGCCTGATCGTCGCGTTCGTCGTCGTCGAGCTCCGCTCCAAGGCCCCGCTCCTGCCGCTCCGGATCTTCCGGCTGCGGACCCTCACGGCTGCAAACGTCACGATGGCAGTCGTCGGCGCCGCCGCCTTCTCGGAATTCTTTCTGCTCACGCTGTACATGCAGGACATCCTTCGCTACTCGGCGGTGCAGACGGGCGTCGCATTCCTGGCCTTCGCGCTCACCGTGGTGGTCGCATCGAACGTCGCCCAGGTCGTCGTCGGGCGCGTCGGAGTCCGCGCCACGCTGGCCGGCGGGCTCCTCGCCTCGGCGGTCTCCGTGGCGCTCCTCGCCCGGCTGCCACTCGACGGCCAGTACTTCTGGGACCTGTTCCCGGCATTCGTGCTCGGCGGCGCCGGCATGGGCTTCTCGTTCGTCCCCGTGACCATCGCGAGCCTCACGGGCGTCGGACGTGCGGAAGCGGGCGTCGCGTCCGGCCTCGTCAACACCAGCAGGCAGATCGGCGGCGCCATCGGGCTCGCTGCGGTCAGCGCGATCGCGGCTGCGTCCACGAGCGCATTCGCGGACGATCACGGCGTCGCCTCTTCGAGCGCCGCAGCACTCGACCACGGGTTCCGCGCGGGGCTCTACGTCCTGGCGGGGCTCCTCGTGCTCGGTGCGGCCGTCGCGGGAGGCTTCATCCGGCCGCAGCCCGCGCCGGTGGAGACCCTCCCCCAGCCCGAGGCCGACCTCGTGCGCGAAGCCGCGTAGACGCCGGTCTAGACTCGGCGCGTGGCACTCGCCTGCGTCACGTGCCGCGCCGAGGCCCGGGTAGGCGACCGCTTCTGCCGGGAGTGCGGTTCGGCGCTCTACCGAACGTGTCCCACGTGCGGCTCGGAGCAGGCCGCGACGGCGTCCTTCTGCTCGAACTGCGGTAGCGCGCTCGCCGCGGACGCACGGCGCGCCGAGCCCGGGTCGGATCAGGAGGAACGCCGCGTCGTCACCGTCCTCTTCGCGGACCTCGTCGGCTCGACCGCACTCGGCGAACGTCTCGACCCCGAAGACGTTCGCACGCTGCAGGGCGAGCTCTTCACCCTCGTGAACGAGGAGGTCGAGCGCTTCGGCGGCGTGAGCGAGAAGTTCGCGGGTGACGCGGTGCTCGCCGTCTTCGGAGTTCCACGCACGCACGAGGACGACGCCGAGCGTGCCGTGCGTGCAGCGCTCGCTGTTCAGACCGCCTTCGGCCGCTACGCCGACGTGGTGCGCGAGCGGCACGGCGCCGAGACGGGCCTCCGCGTCGGCGTGAGCACGGGCGAGGTCGTCACGGGAAGGGACGCCGCCTCGCGCGGCGAGCTCATGGTCAGCGGAGACACCGTCAACGTCGCCGCGCGCCTGCAGCAGCTCGCGGAGCCCGGAACCGTTCTCGTCGGCGAGCGCACGCAGCGCGCGACCCGTCGAAACGTCGCGTACGGAGAGGTCGTCGAGCTCGTCGCGAAGGGGAAGGACGCCCCGGTCCGCGCCTGGCGCGCGATCGAGGCGATCGGGGAGGTCGGTGCGCGCGGCGACGGACGCGCAGCGCCGCTCATCGGGCGCGACGACGACCTGGCGCTTCTGCGGCTGACGGCCGCGCGGGTCGAGCGTGAGCGCGCACCGCAGCTCGTCACGATCTTCGGCCACGCGGGCGTCGGCAAGTCGCGGCTGGTCGAGGAGCTCGTGCGTGGTCTCGACTCGGGGCAGGCGGTGGTCGGACGCTGCGTGCCGTACGGAGACGGGATCACCTATCTCCCGCTCGCGCAGATCGCGAGCGATCTGGCAGGGATCCGTGACGACGACGACTCCGAGGTCGCGTCTCGCGAAGCTCCGCGCGTCCGTCGAGCGCACCGTTTCGCCCGAGCACGTGGACCACGTCCTCGAGTCCCTCGCGTGGACCGTGGGGCTCGCGCAACCGGGCCAGTCTGCAGGGATCGGCGGGCTCGCCGACGTCCAGAGCGCCCTGCGCGACGCGTGGGTTCGCTACCTCGCGGCACTCGGACGCGACGAGCTCTTCGTCATGGTCATCGACGACGTGCACTGGGCGTCGGGCCCGCTGCTCGACCTCCTCGAGCACGTCCTCGACGGGCTGGAGAACGCCGCGGTGCTCGTCGTCTGCCCGTCCCGGCCCGAGTTCGTCGACACCCGGCCGACGTGGGGCAGCGCGCGACTGAACGCATCCTCGATCACGCTCGCGCCGCTCGGCCCTGCAGACGCGGAGAGCCTGCTCTCCGCCCTGCTCGAGGGAGGGGCGCTCTCCGGCGACGTCGCGACGGCGATTCTCCACCCTGCGGACGGAAATCCGTTCTTCGTCGAGGAGATGCTCTCGATGCTCGTCGAGCAAGGCGCCCTCGAGCGGACGAACGGAAGCTGGAAGGCGACGCGGGAACTCGCGACGCTCGACGTCCCGGACTCGATCCACGGGGTCATCGCCGCGCGCATCGACTTGCTGCAGGCATCCGAGCGCGAGGCGCTTCGGCGCTGCTCCGTGATGGGACGTGTCTTCTGGCCGACTGCGGTCGGGGTCGACGACGAGCTGATCGCCGGGCTCGGGCGCCGCGCGATCGTCTTCGAGCAGGCGCAGTCGTCCTACTCCGGACGGCGCGAGTTCTCGTACAAGCACGCACTCACGCACGAGGTCGCATACGGGACACTGCCCCGCCCCGAGCGCCGCGAGCTCCACCGGCTGGTCGCCGAGTGGCTCAGCGGCGCCGCGCGCCGAGCGGAGACCACCGAGCTCATCGCGTACCACTTCGACGAGGCGCTACGCCATGGCGACCCGGACGACCACCTACGGCGGCTGACCTTCGACGCACTGCTCGAGGCGGGGGACGAAGCACAGCGGCGGGGCGCATACGCCTCGGCCGAGAGGCTGCTGGGCCGCGCCCTCGAGCTCGCACCGGACGACCGGCAGCGGACAGGCGCGCTCGTGCTGGCGGCGCGGGTAGACGTCCACACTGCGCGGTACGAGCGTGCGATCGCGCGACTCGACGACGCGATCGGATCCACGCAGGCGTCGGGTGACGCGGCTCTGCTTGCAGATGCTCTCGGCGTGAAGGCGAGGGCGTCGTGGCTGACCGGCAGATGGCATGACGCACTCGACTCGGCCGTCCAGGCGGTGGACGTGCTCGAGGGCCTGCCGGAAACCGAGGAGCTGGCGCGCGCCCTCGCTCGCCTTTCGCAGATCGAGATGCTCCGGTCGCTGCCGTCCGCGGCAGCGGACGCCGTGAGGGCCGTCGAGGTCGCGCAGCGAACCGGCGAGCGCGCCGCCGAGGCGAACGCCCGGATCAACCTCGTCGTCGCGAACTCCTACGACGGCACCGTTCTGGCGCCGTCCGAAGCCCTAGAGATCGTCGACTTCGCCCTGTCGGCAGGCGCACACGAGGAATCTGTCCGCGCGGTCGTCAACTACCTGTGGACTGCAGCGACACACGAGCGGCTCGTGCCGGCAGAAGTGTTCGTCCGAGAGATCGCTCCGCGCCTCAGCGCAGGATTCGCGGCCGAAGGGTACGAGGAATACCTGAACCTCTCGCTGGCCCTCCTCGTCTATCTCCCGATGGGCCGCTGGGCGGAGGTCGACGCCGAGGTCGCGAAGCGCGAGGTGACGACGGCGTCGAACCGGCTCGTCTGGCTCTCGCTGCTCACGGGACAGGCGCTGCGCCGCGGGCAGCTCGACGTCGTCGACGCCCACCTCCCGGAGTTGCACGAGTCGGCGCTCGCGAGCGAGGAGCCGCAGCGCATCGTGCCGATGGCGTCGATCGCGACGGCTCGCGCCGTGCTCGGCGGAGACGAGGGCCTCGTGGTCGAGCTCGCCGACGCTGTCCAAGCAGTCGAGCTCGCCAACACGACCAACTGGGCGCTCGGCCTTCTCGGCGTCGCCCGTTCGCTCGCGGCGATCGCCGATCGCGAGCGGCTGGCGCGCCTCGTCGAGTCGTTGGCGGAGCCCATCCACGGCGGCCTTCCGGCGACGATCCGCAAGGTCTGCCGTGGGCTGCTCGCACGCCTCGACGGGGATCCGGCCACGGCTGCCGCGCTACTGCTCGAGGCCGAGCAGGAGGCGATCGCGTGGGACCGCGCGTACGAGGCAGCGTGCATCGCGCTCGAGGCCGCGCACGCACTCGACGGCGAAGGCGCCGCCCAGGCGCAGGCCCGCGCTGCCGCGTTTCTCGAACCGCTGGGCTGCGTGAATCCGTACTGAGCGGCGAGAGTCGCCCGGGCCGCGCAAGCGGCTCGAGCCGCGCCTGACGAGCGCGCATCTGCAGAATCGAGGCATGAGCTCACGCCTTCGTGCCGCCCTCGCTGGCTCCGCGGCGGCACTCGTGTGGGCGGCGGAGGAGCCGCTCGACCAGACGATCTTCGGCTACGACTACTCGGACGTCGCCGTGCTCGGCAAGGGCGTCACGCGAGGGCGCTGGTGGCGGTCGGTCGGGCTCGCGATCCACGCGGTGAACGGCACCGTGTTCGGCCTCGCCTACCACGAGGCAAGACGCCGCCTCCCGGTCGGTCCGGGCCGACTCGCGGTCGGGATGGCGGTGGCCGAGCACCTGACGCTCTATCCGCTCTGCTTCTTCATCGACCGCTTCCACCCCGCGCGGGGCGAGCCCGGAATTCCGCCGCTCCTCACGAGTGGGCGCGCGTTCGCGCAAGCGACCTGGCGGCACGCGCTGTTCGGATTCGTGCTCGGCCGACTCGCCGGGAACGACCCGGGCCGGAGGTAGCGTCCGCCCGACCGTGACCGTCGAGTCGTTGACCCACCTCACCCGGGACGCGCGGGCCGAGCCGGAAGGCGTGCTCGTACTCTTCCACGGCCGCGGCGCCGACGAGCACGACCTCTTCCCGCTGTTCGATCTGCTCGACCCGGACCGACGAATGCTCGGCGTGACTCCGCGCGGCCCCCTGCAGCTTCCCCCGGGCGGCGCGCACTGGTACGCGGTGCGCGAGATCGGCTTTCCGGATCCGGAGACGTTCACCCCGACCTACGCGCTCGCGGCGGGCTGGCTCGATGCGGTGGTGTCGGCGGCGAACGTTCCCTGGCACCGCGTCTTGCTCGGAGGGTTCTCGCAGGGCGCGGTCATGACCTACGCGCTCGGGCTCGGGGAGGGCCGCTCGCGCCCCGCCGGGCTGATCGCGCTCTCCGGCTTCATCCCGAGCGTCCCCGGATTCGAGCTCGACCTCTCTGTGCCCTTGCCGCGGGTCGCGATGGGGCACGGGACGCTCGACCCGGTGATCTCGGTCGAGTGGAGCAGGAGCGCACGCGTCCTCCTGCGCGAGGCGGGAGCCGACGTCCTGTACGAGGAGGCCCCGCGCATGGGCCACTCGATCGACCCAGTCTTCCTGCGCCAGATCCCGCGCTGGATGTGGAGCACGCTGGAGATCGTCGCGTGAAGCTCTCGACCGGCGCAGAGGTGCGGATCACGAACGATGTGTCCGAGCGCGCGGTCGTCTGCGTCAACGGCGGCCAGTCGCGCCAGGTCCCGGGCACGTGGAGCGCCTCGATCGAATGGCTCGTCCGTGCTCTCGCCCCAAGTTCCCGAATCTCGGATTCGTCGAGGTCCGCTACCGCGTGAAGTCGTGGCGCCGGCTCGAGTCGTGCGTCGACGACGCGCGTGCGGCCATCGAGGAGCGTCGGCGCCCCGCGCGTCGCGCTCGTCGGGTTCTCGATGGGAGGGGCGGTCTCGATCGCGGTCGCCGGCGAGCCGGGCGTCGAGGAGGTCGTCGGCCTCGCGCCCTGGATCCCGGATCAGATGAACCTCGCGACGCTGCGGCGCAAGCGCTTCACCGTCATCCACGGCGCGCTCGACCGCTGGCTTCCGGGCATCCCGGGCGTCTCGGCTTCGCACTCGCGCAAGGGGTTCGACCGAGCGCGCGAGCGTGGAGCCGAGGGCCGCTACATCCTCATCCCCGGCGCTCTGCACGGGATCGCGCTGCGCTCGCCGTGGGGCAACCTCGTCGGGCTGCCGAAGGCCGACCGCTGGGTCGAGCTCGTGGAGGAGGAGCTGCGCCGGTTCAGCTCTCCGACGGGGAGAGCCGACGACGCGACTGCTGCTCCAGCGACGGAATCTTGACGTTCCAGACGAGGCCGAGCCGCTCGAGCCCGCGGATCACCCACCACGAGACGTCGAACTGGAAGCGCGAGAGGCCGTGGCGGGCCGAGGCGGGGAACGCGTGGTGGTTGTTGTGCCAGCCTTCACCGAACACGAAGAGCGCCACGAGCCAGTTGTTGCGCGCCTCGTCGCGCGAGCGATACTCCTGCCGTCCGAACATGTGGCAGATCGAGTTCACCGAGAACGTCGCGTGCTGGTACAGGAAGATCCGGAAGAGCCCGCCCCAGACGAGCGCCTCGAGCCCGAGGGCGATCGAGCCGCCGCCGACGACGTAGCCGATCGCGAACGGCAGGCCGAGCGTGAGCACGACCCACAGCAGGTAGAGACGGTCGATCCAGATCACCGTTCGGTCCTCGTACAGGTCCTTCCCGTACGCGCGACCCTGCTCCATCCCGAGGTTCGAGAACATCCAACCCATGTGGGCGTGGACGAAGCCGCGGACGGCGCCGAGGAAGCCGTCGCCGTGGCCGACGTGAGGTGAATGCGGATCGCCGGGCTTGTCCGAGAGGGCGTGGTGCTTGCGGTGGTCCGTCACCCACTGCGTGAGCGGCCCCTGCATCGTCATGCAGCCGAGCACCCCGAGCACGACCTTGACCGGACCGTACGCCTCGAAGCCGCGGTGCGTGAAGTAGCGATGGAACCCGATGGTGGTGCCGAAGGCGCAGAGGACGTAGAAGGAGACGAGCAGCGCGACGTCGACCCAGCGGAAGGCCGCGCCCCAGAGCGTGACCATCGCAAGAGCGGCTCCGAGGAGCGGCACGATCACGGCGACGAGCGTGACCACGCGGCTGATGCGGCTGGTCTCGGGTCGAACCGTTCCGACGGGTGGGGACGAACTGTGAGCGCTCACACGAGCTCCTTCACGTTGTACTGACTCTGTACGGAGGTTGTACGATAGCTGCGATGCGGATAGCGGTGATCGGGGCGGGCGTCTCGGGCCTCGGGGCAGCGTACGTGCTCTCCCGCGCGGGCCACGACGTCCACCTCTTCGAGCGCGAGCCGCGCGCCGGTGGCCACGTCAACACCGTGGAGCACGACGGCCTCGCGCTCGACACCGGCTTCATCGTGTCGAACGAACGCAACTACCCGCTGCTGAATCGGCTGTTCGACGAGCTCGGGGTCGCGGTGCAGCGCTCCGAGATGTCGTTCTCGGTCAGCTGCGAGAGCTGTGGCCTCGAGTACGCGGGACGCCGACCCTTCGCCCAGTGGCGAAACGCCTCGAGTGCGCGCTTCACTTCTCTGCTCTGGGAGATCGGCCGCTGGCTGCGGACGGCGCGGCCGTCGATCGACGACGGCGCGTACGAGGAGACCTCGCTCGCCGACTACCTCGTCGAGCGCAGGTACTCCGGGTCGTTCCGCCGACATTTCATGGTGCCGCTGACGTCCGCCCTCTGGTCCGCAGTGCCCAGCCGAGCGCTCGAGATCCCCGCCGCGTATGCGATCCGCTTCTTCGACAATCACGGGATGCTCGGGCTGCGTAGGCATCGGTGGCAGACGGTGTCGGGCGGCGCACAGACCTACGTCCGTGCACTGCTCTCCCACGTCGCGTTCGTCCGCGCCGGCGTCCCGGTTCGAGCGCTCCGGCGCGACGAGAGCGGCGTCCTCGTGCGAACGGACGCCGACGAGGTGGAGCGCTTCGACCGCGCAGTGGTCGCGACGCACGCCGACCAGGCGCTGGCCCTGCTCGAGGATCCGAGCCCCGCGGAGCGCACGATCCTCGGAGCGTTCGGGTACACGCCGAACGAGGCCGTCCTCCACACCGACTCGTCCCTCCTTCCTCGCGCCGCGGCTGCCCACGCGTCCTGGAACTACAGGGTCGACGGCGCCGAGCGCCCCACCGTCACCTACTACCTGAACCGCCTGCAACGACTCGACACCGACGTCGACTATCTCGTCACGCTCAACGAGGACGTTCGGGACGAGCACGTGGTGGGCCGCTTCGCCTACCGGCACCCGAGCTTCACGGTGCCCGCGATCCGCGCACAGGGACGGCTCCGCGAGCTGGCCGGGACGCGCTTCACGGAGTACGCGGGCGCGTACTTCGGCAACGGCTTTCACGAGGATGGGCTCGCGGCCGGGGTGCGCGCGGCGGCCGCGCTCGGAGTGCGCTGGTGAGGTCCGCCCTCTACTCCGGAAGTCTCGTCCACGTGAGACACGAGCCGCGTCGCCATGCCTTCCGGTACCCCGTCGCCTACTGGCTCCTCGATCTCGACGAGCTGCCCGAGCTCGAGCGCAGGCTCCAGCTCTTCTCGGTGAATGCGCGGAACGTCGTCACGCTGCGCGACGCCGACCACTTCGAGGGCGACCTGCCGCTGAAGGAGGCCGTGCGTCGATTCGCGGGCGACCCGGGGATCGAGCGCGTGCTCTGCCTGACCCAGCTGCGCGTCCTCGGCTACGTCTTCAACCCGGTCACGTTCTACTGGTGCTACCGGGCCGACGGAGAGCTCTCGTGCATGGTGGCCGAGCTGAACAACACCTTCGGCGAGCGCCTCCCGGAGCTCCTCCCTGGCAGCTCGCTGCGCTACGAGCACGAGAAGCGGCTGCACGTCTCGCCGTTCTTCGGCCTCGAGCAGCGCTATCGGTATTCGTTCTCCGAGCCGGCGGACACGGTGTACGCGCGCATCGAGGTGCACCAGGACGGGCGCATGCCGCTCCAGGCCGTCCTCGCCGGGCGCCGGCGCGAGCTCACGAACCGCGAGCTCGCCCGCTTCCTCGTCCGCTACCCGCTCATGCCGTTGCAGGTCACCGCGCTCATCCACTGGAACGCGGCGAAGCTCTACCTCAAGCGCGTCCCGTTCCACCACAAGCCGCCGTTCGAGCCGGGCAAGGGGTCGGTGCGGCCGTGACGACCGTCGAGCGTACCCTCGTGCGGACGACGCGCGAACGCCCTTCCGCGCTCGGCCGCGTCGCCCAAGAGGTGCTGGAGCGGGTGCTTCCGGGCATCCGCGGCGGCACGCTCAGCCTGCGGCTCCCGGACAGCTCCGAGCGCCGGTACGGCGTGGGACCGGAGAGCCGGATGCAGATCGACGACTGGCGCCTGCTCGATCGGATCGCGCGCAGCCCCAAGCTCGCGCTCGGCGAGTCGTACCAGGCGGGCGAGTGGCGCTCCGACGACCTCGTCGGCCTGCTCGTCCTCCTGCTCCGCAACGCAGCGCCCGGCGCCGAGCGACATCCATGGTGGCGTCGGTTCGCCGAGGCGCGCCCGCGCATCAACCGGCGAACGGGGATCCTCGCCGCGCGCAGGAACATCGAGCGCCACTACGACCTCGGGAACGAGCTCTTCGCTCTCTTCCTCGACGAGACGATGACGTACTCGTGTGCGGTCTTCGAGCGTCAGGACGAGCCGCTCGAGGACGCGCAGCGGCGAAAGCTCCGCCGCGTCTGCGAGAACCTCGAGCTCGGGCCTTCGGATCACGTGCTGGAGATCGGATGCGGGTGGGGCTCGTTCGCTCTGATCGCAGCAGGCGAGTTCGGCGCGCGGGTGACCGCGGTGACCATCTCTCGCGCGCAGGCCGAGCTGGCGCGCCGGCGAGTGGCCGAGGCGGGCCTCGGGGAGCGCGTAACGGTCGTCGAGCGCGACTTCCGCGAGCTCGAAGGGCAGTACACGAAGATCGCCTCTATCGAGATGCTCGAGGCCGTGGGCGAGAAGCTCTGGCGGCCCTTCTTCGAGACATGCGACCGGCTGCTCGCCCCCGGCGGTCGCGCGTGCATCCAAACGATCCTCGTCCCCAACGAGCGGCTCGCCGCCTATCGCTCGAGCCCGGACTGGATCGAGCGCCACATCTTCCCCGGCTGCCTCATCCCCTCGAACGCGGCGCTCGGAGCTGCGCTCGCGCACACGCAGCTGCACGTCGTGCGGGACGACGAGATCGGCGAGCACTACGCGACGACGCTCCGGCGCTGGCGCGAGCGCTTCCACGCGAACCTCTCGGCGGTGCGTGCGCTCGGCTACGAGGAGCGCTTCGTCCGGACCTGGGACTTCTACCTCGCCTCGTGCGAGGCGCTCTTCGAGGTCGGGCTCCTTCACGACGCGCAGTTGGTGCTCGGACGATGAGCGCACTCGACTACCTGGTGGAGCGCGACGTCCTGCCCGAGCGCGTGCTGCGGGCGGGCATCCGTGCGAACCTCGCTCACCGGCTCCGAAGCGAGCGGCGGAAGAGCCAGGCCGAGCGCCGTGCGTTCGTCGAGAGCCTCCGCGCTGCGCCGATCGCGCTCGAGCCCGCCAAGGCGAACGAGCAGCACTACGAGGAGCCTCCCGCGTTCTTCGAGCTCGTGCTCGGCCCGCGCCTGAAGTACAGCGCCTGCCTGTGGGAGCGCGGAACGCAGGCGCTGGCGGAGGCCGAGGTGGCGATGCTCGAGCTCACCTGCGAGCGGGCCGGGATCGAGGACGGCATGGAGATCCTCGACCTCGGCTGCGGGTGGGGCTCGTTCACCCTGTTCGCCGCGGAGCGCTACCCCTCGTCGCGCGTCACGGCGGTGTCGAACTCCCACCTCCAGCGCGCGTTCATCCGTGAGCGTGCTCCCGACAACGTCTCCGTGCTCACGGCCGACGTCAACGAGCTCGCGTTCGACCGCCGCTTCGACCGGGTCGTCTCGGTCGAGATGTTCGAGCACATGCGCAACTACGAGTCGCTCATGGCGCGGATCGCGACGTTCCTCGAGCCGGACGGACGGCTCTTCGTCCACCTCTTCTGCCACCGCGACCTCGCCTACCCGTACACGAGCGGCTGGATGGCCCGGAACTTCTTCACGGCGGGGCAGATGCCGTCCGAGGATCTCCTGCTCGCGTTCCAGCGCGACCTCGAGCTCGTCGAGCGCTGGCGCGTCTCGGGGACGCACTACGCGCGCACCGCCGAGGCGTGGCTCGAGCGCCTCGCCGAGAACGAGGCGGAGATCGAGCGCCGCTGGGGCCGTGCCTTCCTCGCGCGCTGGCGCGTCTTCTTCCTCGCCTGCGCCGAGCTCTGGGGCTATCGCGACGGGTCCGAGTGGCTCGTCGTCCACTACCTCTTCCGGCCGCGCCTGGATTCAGGCGGTCGCGACGACCGCGTCGACGGTCTCGTCGCGGCCACGTAGCGTCAGCGTCCGCGCCTCGAGCGTCTGCGCGGTCAGTCCGGATGCGTCGGCCGCGGCGCGGCCGCGCCGGCGAAGCCCGGCACGAAGAGCGCGACGACCTCGTCCCCGACGAACTTGTCCACGAGGCCGTTTCGATCGTCGATCACCCGTGCCGCCACGCCGTAGAAGCGGGAGATGAGCTTCGAGTAGTCCTGGGCGCGGATCCGCTCGGCGAGCGCGGTCGATCCGCGCACGTCCGCGAACAGGAGCGAGAGTTCGATCTCGGCACCGCCGGGCATCTTGTCGAGATGCCGAAAGCAGGCCCGGCAGAGGCGCCGGTTCATCCGCGAAGGCCCGAGGCCGACGAGCTTGAGGACAGAGCTGCCCGGAGGTCGCAGCGGGCTCTGGCAGAGCTTGCAGCGTGGCGCCGACGGGATCCAGCCGACGGCCCGCCGCGTCATGTTCAGGCCGCGCGCCTCGCCCATCAAGGCCGCCCGCCACAGCTCCTCGGTCCGGTGCTCGTGCTCCACGCTCATCGCGGCATTCTCGCTCACCGATGGAAAGCCGCGAGCCGCCCGGCCTCGCCCTCGACCTCGTGCGAGACACGCCGGTCGAGCCGTATGAACGGCTCCCAGCGCACCTCCCCGCCGTCGAAGCGCCAGGTGCCGGCGACCGCGCCGTCGACGAGGAACGTGCCGACGGACTGCGGCATCTTCGTCGAGAAGATCCGTGGGCGGTACTGCTCGGGCAACACGCCGGTCCGCCGCGCGTGCACGAGCAAGGCTGCGTCCCAGGTCGGCAGGAAGCGCACGGGCGCCGGCGTGTCCGGGTCGGGCAGTGGTGCGCGCGGGAGATCGAGGAGCTCGGCGCCCGACTCGTCGCGAAACCGCCTGAGCGTCATCCGCTCGAGCGCCGGCGCGACGTCGCCGACCTTCATCCCCGCCCACTGCGCGATGTCGCCGCGGGCAGCCGGGCCGAAGGCGCCGAGGTAGCGGCGCACGAGCAGCTCGAGCGCGTCCGCCTCGCTCACGTCCTCCGGGCCGATCCAGGCCTCGGCCGTGGAGAACACGTTCGCGCGCCGTCTCTCCCACGTGCCTGCCGGAGGCACGCGGACGAGGTCGAGCCACGGCCCGACCGTTCCCCACCCGCGGCCGGCGACCTCGACGAGCTCGTCCTGCCGACGCGGGCCGAGCGCAAGCAGCGCGCGCAGCTCGTCGGCCCGGCGCTCCAGGCCGCGCTCGGTCGGCTTCGGCTGCGTCACCCGCAGCCACCACGCGCGCTGCGCCCGTCGGATCGCGACGGCGAGGGGCCAGAAGTCGCGCCGCGAGACGACGTGGATCGTGGCCCGCATTAGCGTGGCCTGCACCACTGACCGCCGCTCCAGTGCGCGAGTCAGGTCGTCGCGGCGAAAACCCTCGAGGCACGACCAGAGCCGGATGTAGGCGTTGGGCGCGTACTGATCCTGGATCCCGCCGAGCCGCTCGAGCGCACGCGGGATCGGGAGGCGAGCGCGTTCGAGGAGGAGCTGCCGCGCGAGGAGCGCCCGGTTCAGCTCCCGCTGCGTGAGGGTGCGCTCGCCCCTGGGCGCCACCGCCGCAATCTAACCGGCGACTCCCCCGCCGCCCCGCGGCGCTGCGCAAGCACGATCCCGCCGACCACGAGCACCCCGCCCACCGCGAGCCAGAGCGTGACCGGCTCGTCGAGGGCGACCGCTCCGATGAGGACCGCGACCGGCGAGATCGCATACGTGAAGGACACGGCGCGGGTCGGCCCGATCCCGCGCAGCCCGACGTTCCAGAGGACGTACCCGAGCAGCGTCGCGATCACCCCGAGATAGAGAAGGAGCGCGGCCGTACCCGGCGTGGCCTCCGTGACGGCGTCGACGGTCGAGCCACGGACGAACGGAACGAGCCCGAGCATGCCGACGAGGCTCGTCGCGGCGGTGAGCGCAAGCAGGTCGTGGCGGCCCAAGAGCGGCTTCAGGAGCACGTTGTAGAGCGCGAAGCAGAGCGGCGCCCCGAGCACGATCAGTGGCCCTCTGGCGCTGTCGAACGAGAGGCTCTCGCCCGATCCCAGGGCGACCACGATCGCCACCCCGGCGAATGCGACTGCGAGTCCGAGCACCTGCCGGCCCGCGATGCGCTCGAGCCCGACCGCAGCGGCGAGCACGAGCGTCATGCCGGGCGCGAGCGCGACAACGAGTGCAGCGACGCCCGAGGTCGTGTGACTCTCGCCGACGTTCAGGAACAGGTGGTATCCGACCACGACGATGAGCCCGGCCGCGGCGACGCGGAGCGCGTCCGAGCGAGTCAGCCCCGGTAGTCCGCGGGCACGCCAGAGGACGAAGGCGAAACCCGGCGCCGCTATGGCGTAGCGCAGGATCGCGACGTCCCTCGCCGCGACCCCGTCGTCCAACAGCTGCTTGATCACCGAAAACGACCCCGCCCAGACCGCGACGACGACGAGGAGTGCGAGCGTCGCGCGGCGGTTCATGACGAAGTCAACGCGTAGAGCGGCGGCATCGTGAGATCGCAACGCAGGCGGGCACGCGATACTTCCGCACGATGGTTCACGGCCTGCTCGCGTTCGTCGCCGTCTCCGCAGTCGTCATCTGCACGCCCGGGCAGGACACAGCCGTCACGATCCGGAGCACCCTCGCCGGCGGGCGTCGCGCAGGGATCGCAACCGCCGTCGGTATCACGCTCGGCATCGCGACCTGGACAATCGCGGCGAGCGTCGGTGTCGTCGCGCTGCTGCGGGCCTCGGAGCCCGTCTTCCACGCGATCAAACTGGCCGGAGCGGCCTACCTCGTCTACCTCGGCGCACACTCGCTGCTCGCCGCGGTGCGTGGGCGCGGCCCCGAGCGTCGAACGGGCCGCGACGCGACCCTCTCCCCCCGAAGGGCGTTCCGCCAGGGGCTCGTCTCGAACCTCGGCAACCCGAAGATCGCGGTCTTCTTCGCGAGCCTGCTCCCCCAGTTCGTGCCCGCCGGGACCGCGCCCTTCGTGGGACTTCTCGCACTCGGCTTCCTGTTCTGCGCCCTCGGTCTGATCTGGCTCACGTGCTACGCGCTCGCGGTCGACCGGCTCCGCGTGCTCTTCGTGGGCCGCGTGCGTCGAGCGCTGGACGCGGTGACGGGCGTCGTCCTCGTCGGGCTCGGGATCCGGCTCGCGACCGAGCGCTAGCGCACGCGCGCGAAGCGGTGCACCGCTTCGAGCAGCTCGCTGCTCTTGGTCGCCGCCTCCTCCGCGTCGCCCGAGGCGAGCGCCCCCGCGACGCAGTGGTTCACGTGGTCGTCGAGGATCGCGGAACGCGAGGCTCTCGAGCGCCGTGTTCACTGCGGCGATCTGCGTGAGCACGTCGATGCAGTAGCGATCCTCCTCGACCATCCGCTCGATGCCCGCGAACCTGGCCCTCGATCCGGTGGAGCCGACGGACGAGCGCGTCCTTGTCCTGCGAGTAGCCGTGCTCCTGCTCGCTCATGCAGCCTCCCGCAACGAGCGGAAACGACGCAGCCGGAGCGAGTTCGTCACCACGAAAACGCTCGAGAACGCCATGGCGGCCGCGGCGACCACCGGGTTCAGCAGCCCCGCCATCGCGAGCGGAATCGCCGCGACGTTGTAGGCGAAGGCCCAGAAGAGGTTTCCCTTGATCGTCGCGAGCGTCCGCCGCGAGAGGCGGATAGCGTCGGCGGCGGCGCGCAGGTCGCCGGAGACGAGGGTGATGTCGGACGCCTCGATCGCGACGTCCGTGCCGGTGCCGAGTGCGAGGCCGAGGTCGGCCTGTGCGAGCGCCGGCGCGTCGTTGATCCCGTCGCCGACCATCGCGACGACTTCGCCCTCCTCCTGCAGCCGTCGAACCTCGGCGACCTTGTCTGCGGGGTAGACCTCGGCGAGGACGCGCTCGATGCCGACCGACGAAGCGACGTGCTCGGCCGTCGAGCGCGTATCGCCCGTGAGGAGAATCGGCGTGAGCCCCAGGTCGCGGAGCGCAGCGACGGCGGCCGCACTCGTCGGCTTCACGACGTCGCGAACCGAGAGCGTCGCGCGCGGCATCCCGTCCCACGAGACGCCGAGCGCGCCGTCGCCGCGACCGACCTCGACCGCGTGACCGTCGACGGTTCCGACGACGTCCGACTCCGGGCACGTTGCGAAACCCGGCGACCGGTGGAAGCGCGCCGAGCTCGTCGCGCGCCGCGTCGGCGACTGCGCGTGCGACCGGGTGCTCCGACGCCGCCTCGACCGCCCCTGCGAGCCGGAGCACGTCCTCGCGCGAAGCGCCGTCCAGGAGCGTCACGTCCTCGAGCTCCATCCTGCCTTCGGTGACGGTTCCCGTCTTGTCGAGGACGACCGTGGTGATTCGGCGCGTTCGCTCGAGCACCTCGGGGCCGCGGATGAGGATCCCGAGCTGGGCGCCGCGGCCGGTTCCGACCATGAGAGCGGTCGGCGTCGCAAGGCCGAGCGCGCACGGGCACGCGATGATGAGGACCGCCACCGCAGCCTCGAACGCCGCAGTCGCACCGCCGCCGAGGAGGAGCCAGCCCGCGAGCGTCGCGAGCGCGAGCGCGAGGACAACCGGCACGAAGACCGCCGACACTCGGTCGGCGAGGCGCTGGATCGGCGCCTTGCCCGACTGGGCCTCCGCGACCAGGCGCGCGATCTGCGCGAGCGCGGTCTCGTCGCCGACCCTCGTCGCACGCACGAGGAGCCGTCCGAAGGTGTTGATCGTCGCTCCCGCCACGCTCGCCCCCGGCCCGACGTCCACGGGCGCAGGCTCTCCGGTCAGCATCGACTGGTCGACCGCCGACTCGCCCTCGACGACCACACCGTCGGTCGCGACCTTCTCGCCGGGACGCACGACGAACACGTCGCCCACGACGAGCTCCGAGGCCGGCACCGAGACCTCCGTCCCGTTCCTCAGGACACGCGCCTCCCTCGCCCCGAGCTCGAGGAGCGTGCGAATCGCCGCGCCCGATCGGCGCCGCGCTCTGGCCTCGAGGTAGCGGCCGAGGAGGATCAGCGTCGTGATGACGGCGGCCACCTCGAAGTACGTGTCGCCCTGGCCGCGGGCGAGCGCGACCGTCGACCAGCCCCACGCGGCGATCGTCCCGATCGAGACGAGCGTGTCCATCGTCGCGGCGCCGCGACGTGCGTTGACGAGCGCGGCGCGGTGGAAGTCGAAGCCGGCCCAGAACACGACCGGAGTCGCCAGGGCAAATGCGAGCCACTCCCACCCCGAGAAGTGCAGCGGCGCGAGCATTGCGACGAGTACGAGGGGCGCCGTGAGCGCCGCGGCGAGGCCGAGCCGTCGACGCACGGCGGCGACGCGGTCGGCGCTCTCGCCCGCATCGACGGCGAGCGTCGCGCCGTAGCCTGCCGCCTCGACCGCGCCGAGAAGGTCGTCGACGCTCACCCGCTCGGGGTCGAAGCGAACGGCGGCAGCCTCGGTCGCGAGGTTCACGGACGCGTCGACGCCGTCGAGCTTGTCGAGGCTGCGCTCGATCCGGCTCGCGCAGGCCGCGCAGGTCATCCCCTGAAGCGCCAGGTCGACCCGCTCGCGCGTGTCGAGAACAGTCGTGCCGGAGGCGTCAGCCACACCCTCACTATACCCCCGCTGGGTATCTAGGAGAACGTGATGCGCGAGGCGCCGACGATCGCCTCGGTGCCGTCGGCACGGCGTACGAGCGCCTTGCCCTTGCCGTCGTAGTCCGGAGACCAGACGACGATGGTGGCGTCGTCGCCCTGCACCGTGCAGGCACGCCCGTCCTCGCCGTCGAGACCGCGCCAGAAGCGGACGAAGGGGTTCTCCTCCCACTCCCTGCCGATCGTCGTCTCGTCGGTGTGTCCGGGGAGCACTCGCGTCTCGGGTGGAAGGACCATCAGCACGTCCATCACCGACCGGCGCACCTCGTCGGCCGACCCGCCACCGACTGCGTCGCGGAAGAGCGTGTCGCCGGAGAAACAGAGGCCGGACACGACGAACGAGACGCCGTCGTCGGAATGGCCGGGCGTGGCCAGCGACTCGACGTGGAGGCCTCCGGTCTCGATCGGGCCCGATGTGATCTCGAGCCCGAAGCGGTCGGCGAGCTCGTCGTTCCCCGCGACGTGATCCGCGTGCCCGTGCGTGACGAGCAGGTGAGTCGGGGTGACGCGCTCGCGCTCCACTGCCTCGAGCAGCGGCTCGAGCGGCGCGCCGCTGTCGACGAAGACCGCCGTCCCGCCCGGCTCGTCCGCGAGGAGGAAGCCGTTCGACAGCCACGAGGGGTGCATGCTGCGCTCGAGGATCACCCGGTGGATCGTACGGAAGTCCGGCGCGGATGGGAGAATGCAGCGCCGCCGAGGGAGTCGAGAGAGGGAGGAGCGATGGACGCCGTATTCGTCGAACGAGAGGTGCTCGAGGATGCCGCCGACCGCTGGTGGATCTTCCTCCTCACCGGGATCGCCTGGCTCGTCTTTGCGCTGATCGTGTTCCAGTGGGACTACGTGTCGGTGTCCGCGATCTCGTACCTCTTCGGCGTCGTCGCCATCGTCGCGGGCGTGAACGAGCTGTTCGAGATCTCCGTCTCGACCACGGGCTGGAAGTGGGTGCACGCGATCCTCGGCGTCGCGTTCGTCGTCATCGGCGTGTACGCGCTCGTCCATCCGTACGACACGTTCCAGACGCTCGCGATGCTCATGGGGCTCTTCCTGCTCGCGAAGGGCGTGTTCGACATCACCGTCGCGTTCATCACGAAGGGCCAGTTCGAGCTGTGGTGGATGCAGCTCGTCGTCGGGCTCATCGAGATCCTGCTCGCGTTCTGGGTCGCGGGAGACTTCCGCTCGAAGGCGATCCTGCTCGTGATCTACGTCGGGATCATCGCGCTCGTCCGCGGGATCGGCGAGATCTTCGTCGCGTTCAAGCTCAAGGGCCTGCGCCGCCAGCTCGCCTCGCTCTGAGCTCGGGCGCCGCTACTGCGGCGGGAACGGCGGGAGCACGAGGCTCCCGCGCGGGTGCGTGAAGTCGAAATCGGCAACGAGGTTCCCGAGCTGCGGGACGTCCTCGCGCACCGTCGGCCTCG
Source organism: uncultured Gaiellaceae bacterium (assembly GCA_963846995.1). GTDB lineage: Bacteria > Actinomycetota > Thermoleophilia > Gaiellales > Gaiellaceae > GMQP-bins7. The sequence continues at coordinate 105,987 of CAWJYD010000010.1, forward strand.
AGTCGGGCCGGCCGTCCGTCCTCGGGTCGATGCGAGCCCCGCCGAGGAAGTCGTCCTCGATGAACCGCAGGTAGGCGTCGAACGAGAGGGTCTGGTGGTCGACGTAGCCGCGCTTCGCGTACGGGCTGATCACGAGGCCTGGAACGCGCAGGCCGTAGCCGTTGCGGTCGACCGCGGGCGGCACGACGTGGTCGTAGAAGCCGCCCCAGTCGTCCCACGCGATGAAGATCGCGGTGCTCGACCAGTCGGGCCCCTGCATGACCGCGTTCACGAGGCTCGTGACCCACGCCTGGCCCTGGCTCAGAAGCGCACCCGGGTGCTCGCTGTGCCTGAAGTCGGGGACGATCCACGAGACCTGCGGGAGCGTTCCGCTGCGCGCCTCCCCGATGAAGTGATGGACGGCCTGGATGTTCTGGAGCTGGCCGTCGCGGCGAACCGTCGTGAAGCCGGGGAGCGGGTTCCACGAGCTCGGCGTCCCCGGCTCGAGCTTCCCCGGACGGCAGGCGAGCGTCGCGCCGTCGTCGCAGTCGGGCTGCGCCCCCGGGACGACGTAGTACCCCCAGCTCACGTGATGGCGATGCAGGAGGTACGTCAGGTCGGTCCACGCGTACGGCGTCCGGTCGGCCCCCGTGGCACGCACGACCTTCGGCCCCTCCGGAGGATCCTCGAGGTCGCTCCTGCAGCTCATCGGATCGTTCTGGCGCGCGCACTTCGCCGACCATGCCGAGAGCTGGAAGAGGTGCGCGGGAAGGCTCCAGCCGTAGTTCGGCTCGAACATGTGATCCTGGAGCACGAAGCTCCGCGCGTACGACCAGTAGTTCGGGAGGTCGCGTGCGTCGTGGTAGCCCATGACGTCGACCGGCTTGCCGAGCTCGCAGCGCGGGCCGAGCGTGCCTCGCTCCGCGCAGCCACGGATGCGCTTCTTCAGCCTCTCGCCGTGGGCGAGCGCGAGCTTCGCGGCGATCGCCTCGCGGACGAAGCCGTCCATCTTCCCGCCGTCGATGTCCGCGTGCGCGTTCTGAGGCCCGTGCGGACCGCCCTCGTTCCTCGTGTTCGAGTCGTGGAACGGGCGGACGCAGCGGTGCGCAATCGGATCGGGAACGCAGACCGCGATCCGGCCGTTCCGCATCGGGAATCCGTCCGCCCCCGGGTACGTCCCGAAGTAGGAGTCGAACGAGCGGTTCTCCTGCATGATCATCACGACGTGCTTGATCGCGTGGATCCCGGGCGCCGGGTCGCGCGAGACCGCGGTGGCCGTCTCGATACTCGCGCCGCAGCCGATCGCCAGGAGGACGAGCGACGCGACGGCGACGCGCCGCACGCCGATGCGAACGCCAGCCGCACGCCTGGAGGGGCCGCTCACCGCGCGGCAGTGTAGGGAGCGCGACGACGCCGCGCGGCGCCTTCCGCGGGGCGCCACTGGACGTAACCGTCTCTTCACGCCGGTGTACGATGCCGCCGATGCGACGCGCTCCTCTCGCTCTGGCGCTCGTCGTGGCGGCACTCGGGCTCGCAGCGGCAGGATGCGGCGGCGAGGAGCAGCAGTCGGCGACTCCCGAGACCGTCCAGGGCACGGTTCCGACGACTCCGACGGAGACCACGGAGACGACGACCGAGAGCACGCAGTCGACGGGCACGACGTCCACCGAGTCGACGGGCACGACCTCGACCGAGACGACGGGGACCTCGACCACGCCGACTGCCAAGGGTGATCCGGCGGCCGGCAAGCAGGTCTTCCTGAGCGTCGCGGCCTGCGGCGGCTGCCACACGCTCGCGGACGCCGGCTCGAGCGGAAACGTCGGGCCGAACCTCGACGACGTGAAGCCGACGTACGACAAGGTCGTCACGCAGGTGACGAACGGCGGAGGCGCGATGCCGCCGTTCAAGGACACGCTCTCGGCGCAGCAGATCGCCGACGTCGCGGCGTACGTGTCCTCGGTCGCAGGCAAGTAGCCCGCACGCCTTTCTAGACTCCACGTCGTGATCGACCTCAAGGCTGCGCGCAGCGACGCCGACACCTGGCGCGCAGCGCTGGGGCGAAAGGGGGCGGCCGACGAGTTCGACGCCCTCCTCGAGGCGGACGAGCGCTGGCGCGAGCTCATCCCGAAGGTCGACGAGCTGCGCGGGCGCACCAAGCTCAAGGGCAAGCCGACGCCCGAGGAGCTCGAGGCGCTCCGCCCCGTGAAAGCGGCGCTCAAGGACGCCGAGCAGGAGCTCGCGTCGGCCGAAGCGGCACGCGACGCCGCGCTCGCACTCGTCCCGAACCCACCCGACGCGTCGGCTCCCGACGGAGATACGGAGGACGACGCCGAGGAGATCCGCGTCGTCGGTGCGCGGCCCGAGCTCGCCGAGCCGCGCGAGCACACGGAGATCGGCCGCTTCGACATGGAGCGCGCCGCGCGTATGTCGGGGGCGCGCTTCGGCTACGTCATGGGCGACTCCGCCCGCGTCGCGATGGCCCTGTACCAGTTCGCCCTCGACCACCTCGCGCAGGCGGGCTTTACACCTGTGCTCCCACCCGTGCTCGTGCGCGAGGAGGCGATGTACGGCACCGGGTTCTTCCCGACCGACCGCTCGAACATCTACGCGCTCGAGGCCGACGGGCTCTTTCTCACGGGAACCTCGGAGGTCGCGCTCGCGGCGCTGCACATGGGCGAGATCCTCGACCAGCTGCCGCTGCGCTACACGGGCTTCTCCACCTGCTTCCGGCGCGAGGCGGGCGCCGCAGGCAAGGACACGCGAGGCATGTTCCGCGTCCACCAGTTCAACAAGGTCGAGATGTTCGTTTTCGTCGAGCCGGGCTCTTCGCCGGCCGAGCACGAGCGGCTGCTCGACCTCGAGGAGCGCTTCCTGCAAGCGCTCGAGCTCCCGTACCGCGTCATGAACGTCGCCGCCGGCGACCTCGGCGCGTCGGCGACCAAGAAGTACGACATCGAGGCGTGGTTCCCGTTCCAGGCGCGCTATCGCGAGGTCACGTCGTGCTCGAACACCACCGACTACCAGTCACGCCGCCTCGGGATCCGCTACCGCGGGGAGCACGGCCTGGAGAACCCGCACACGCTGAACGGCACGATGGTCACCGATCGTGCGCTCCTCGCGATCCTCGAGAACTTCCAGGGCGCCGTGCCCGACGTGCTCGACGCGCTACGGCGCGCCGGCCGAAGTCAAGCCCTCGTAGCAGTCAGAATGCGCCCCGGCGGGGTGCCGGAGCGGTCGAACGGGGCGGCCTTGAAAGCCGTTGGGCGTGCAAGCGTCCCGTGGGTTCGAATCCCACCCCCGCCGCTCAACCACGGGGTACCCGTCGGCACCGGAACCGATAGTCGAGTTGTCGTTCCGAGCGGGTTAGGGTGCGGCATGTCCGTCGGGATCGGCCGCGAGCGCCAGTTCGAGATCTACGTCGGAGGCGCCCGCGGCACCTATCCCGCGGTGCCGGTCTCCGGCGACCGGCTCCGGCGCGCCGCCCGCGGGCGGATGAGCTCGGAGGGCTACGCGTACGTCGCGGGCGGCGCCGGCCGCGAGGAGACGATGCGCGAGAACCGCGCCGCGTTCGAGCGCTGGCGCATCGTGCCGCGCGTGCTGCGCGACGTCTCGCACCGCGACAGCGCAGTCGAGATCCTCGGGACGCCGTTCCCGAGCCCGTTCTTCCTGTGCCCGATCGGCGTGCTCGAGATGGCGCATCGCAGAGCCGACGTCGCGGTAGCGCGGCGCAGCCGCGGCGGAGCGGATCCCGTTCGTCTTCTCCAACCAGGCCTCGCGCCCGATGGAGGAGGCCGCCGCTGCGATGGGCGACGCACCGCGCTGGTTCCAGCTCTACTGGAGCACGTCGAACGAGCTCGTCGAGAGCCTCGTCTCGCGCGCGGAGCGCTGCGGCTGCGGCGCCATCGTGCTCACGCTCGACACGACGATGCTCGGCTGGCGCGTGCGCGACCTCGACCTCGCCTACCTGCCGTTCCTGCAGGGCAAGGGCATCGCGCAGTACACGAGCGACCCGGTCTTCGTCGATGCGCTTCAGGAGACGCTGCGTCAGGCAGCTCCACCCGGCGGGCGCATCACCACGCGCGCGATCGCGACGCTGCTCGCGCAGGCAGGCGCGTACCCCGGGTCGGCGGCTCGGCGAACCTCCGCTCGGGGCTCGCGCGCGCCGCGGTACGCCGCTTCGTCGAGACGTACTCGCGGCCCTCGCTCTCCTGGGACGACCTCGCGTTCCTGCGCGACCGGACGCGGCTTCCGATCCTCCTCAAGGGGTCCTGCACCCGGCCGACGCCACCGCTGCGGTCGAGCACGGGATGGACGGCGTGATCGTCTCGAACCACGGCGGGCGGCAGGTCGACGGCGCGATCGCGACGATGGACGCGCTCCCCGGCGTCGTCGAGGCGGTCGGCGGGCGTGTTCCCGTGCTCCTCGACAGCGGCGTCCGCTCGGGCGCGGACGTCTTCCGCGCACTCGCTCTCGGCGCCGCGGCGGTCGGTCTCGGCCGGCCCTACGTCTGGGGCCTCGCGGTCGGCGGCGAGAACGGCGTGCGCGAGGTGATCCGGAATCTCCGGGCCGAGTTCGACCTCACTCTCGGCCTGGCCGGACTGGCTTCCGTCGGCGAGATCGGCCGCGACAACGTCATCCGCGCGTGAGCGGCATCGACGCGGTCGTCTTCGACCTCGACGGCGTGCTCCTCGACTCCGAGCACGTCTGGGACGAGGTGCGCGAGCAGCTCGCGCACGAGCGCGGCGGTCGCTGGAGCGAGCGCGCGCAGGCGGACATGATGGGCATGAGCTCGCCGGAGTGGTCGCGCTACATGCACGACGTCGTCGGTCTTTCCGAGGCGCCGGAGGCGATCAACGAGGAGGTCGTCCGGCGAATGCTCGCCGTCTACGAGCGCGAGCTGCCGCTCATCGACGGCGCGGTCGACGCCGTGCGCCGTCTCGCCTCGTCGTTCCGGCTCGCGCTCGCGTCGTCGGCGAACCGGCCGTTGATCGACGCCGCTCTCTCGGCCTCGGGGCTCGCCCCGCTCTTCGAGACGACCGTCTCCTCGGAGGAGGTCGCGCGCGGCAAGCCCGCGCCCGACGTCTTCCTCGAGGCCGCGCGTCGACTCGACCTGTCGGCGTCCCGCTGCACGGCGATCGAGGACTCCGCGAACGGCATCCGCTCGGCGCACGCGGCGGGCATGCGCGTGGTCGTCGATCCCCAACGCGCACTACCCGCCTCCGGACGACGCTCTCGCGCTCGCCGACGCCACTCTGGGCTCGCTCGCGGAGCTCGACGCGGCGGCGGTCGACCCGGAATGAGCGAAGGGGCCCTCTCGGGCCCCTTCGCATGCGATCGCCTAGGCGGCGGTTACTTCTTGCCGCCCTTCTTCACATTGCACGTGTAGTCCGACAGAACGAGATTCCCCGCTGCGATCGTGCTCGTCGCCGTGACCAGCGTGCCCGGCGGAGCGTCGATCGTCCAGTGGTACACGCCACCCGGCGTGACCTTGTCCTTGTTCTGAACCACCATGCCGCCGGTGAACGTCGCGGTGAGAATGTTCGTCGGCGCGGTCGTGCCGGTCTGATTCTGGATGAAGTGGAACGAACCGCCGAACTCACATGAGAACACGTTCTGGTGCTGGGCCTTCAATGTCGCCGAAAGCGCTGCCGTCGGTACTGCAAGCGCGACGACAAGGCCGACCAGCAGAAGGATCTTCTTCACTACGTCTCCCCCTTCTCCCTCGATAGCCCTTACCCGATGAGGCACCCCTTTCGGGGTACTTACAACGGATGCTAGGCCCGCTTCGACGGCGTGTCAACGCCGCCGCGATGCACTCCCTGGGTCGATCAGCTGGGGTGGGGACCGGTGGCCGTGCGAATCGCGATGCGCCCGTTCGGGGTGGTCTCGAGATCGAGGTCGATCCACGTGAGGTTGTTCGTGCGCGTCGCTTCGCGGAAGAGTCCCGGCTCGTCGATCTCGGTGAACAGCCGGTACTTTCCGTCGGCCAACGCCGTGATATCGATGCTTTGCCCGGGCAGCGACTGCAGATACGTGTCGTTCCAGCCGGGCGACAGCCCCATCCCGAACTCGGTGGACTTGTCTTCCCCGCTGCTCGCACAGGTACGCGCCGAGTACACGCCATTCTCGGGGCCACGAGCCAACTCGTGGGTGTGGTCGTAGAAGCAGAAGCCGACCTTCGTGTCGACGAGCTTCTTCGCACCGGTTGCGGGCTTGCCGTTGCCTCCCAGCTTCACCAGCCACACGGAGGCGACGCGCTCGATGTGCCAGTGCTCATGGCCGTCACCACCCCAGACCACCGCGGCGCGAGTGGGTGTGCGGCTGGCGCCGCCTTTCGAATAGGGCACGTCCTGCTCGACCTTCCATGGACTGCCGAGCTCGCGCGTTCCGCGGAGAACGAAGTCACCCTTTCCGACGTTGACGATGACCGTGTTGAACCGAATGCGCCACTTCCGGCCAACCTTCTGTGTCGCCACGTTCCGTTGAGGTGATGGGCGCAGGTCCGGCATCACTGCAACTCCGACCGGGGGCCCGGGCTCTGGAAGTGTGGAGGGCTCGCTGCTTCCGCATCCCGCCGTGAGTAAGGCCGTCGCGGAGGTGGTCGCGACGAGCAGGTACGTCCATCTCTTCAACGACTGTCCATCGTCCACGCCGGAGCCGCGCGAGAGTATAGGGCGGGCTTCGGCCGACCGATCAGACCGGCGACGCGGCCGAGCAGGACGCAGGCGTTGTGCCCGCCGAGGCCCATCGCGTTCGAGAGCGCGACGTCGACCTGGACGTGCCGCGCCTCGTTCGGGACGTAGTCGAGGTCGCACGCGGGGTCGGGGTTGCGGTAGTTGATCGTCGGCGGGAGCACGCCGTCCGCGAGCGCGCGAACGCACATGATCGCCTCGACGGCTCCGGCGGCCCCGAAGATGTGCCCGAGAACCGACTTCGTCGAGGAGACCGCGAGCTCGTACGCGTGCGCGCCGAAGACGTCCTTGATCGCGTTCGTCTCGGCGAGGTCCCCTTGCGGCGTCGACGTCCCGTGCGCGTTGATGTACCCGACCTGCTCGGGCTCGAGTCCGGCACGGCGGAGGGCGGCCCGCATCATCTCGCGCCACGCCGACGGACTCGGGGTCGGGCTGGGCCATGTGGTGGGCGTCGTTGGAGGTCCCGTAGCCGAGCACCTCCGCGTAGACAGTGGCGCCGCGCGCCACTGCACGCTCGAGCTCCTCGAGCACGAGCACGCATGCCCCCTCCCCCATCACGAAGCCCGCACGCGTCGCGTCGAAGGGCCGCGAGGCGCGGGTCGGATCCTCCTCCTCTGCGACGAGGCCGCGCATCGCGCAGAAGCCGGCGAGGATCACCGGGTGCATGCACGACTCCGTGCCGCCCGCGAGGATCACGTCGGCGTCGCCCCGGCGGATCGTCTCGGCGCCCTCCCCAACCGCGTGCGAGCCCGTCGCGCACGCCGAGACCGGCGCGTAGTTCGGGCCGCGCAGGCCTAGGTCGATCGCGATCTGCCCGCTCGCCGAGTCGACCAGCACGTTCGGGAGGAACCACGGCGAGACCCGGCTGTGACCGCGCTCGCGGAGCACCTCGTCCTGCGCGAGCACGCCCATGACGCCGCCGATCGCGGACCCGACGAGGATGCCGGCCCGTTGCGGATCGACCCCTTCGGCCCCGGCGTCCGCCCACGCCTCGCGGGCGGCCGCGACGGCGAGGACGACGTTCCGCTCGAGCCTACGCGCGTCCTTCGGGCCTACCACCGCTTCCGGCTCGAACCCCTTCACCTCGGACGCGATCCGCACCGGGAAGTCGCTCGCGTCGAACGCCTGGATCCAGTCGATGCCGCTCCTGCCCGCGACCGCCGCCTCCCAGGTCGACGGGGCGTCGAGCCCGAGCGACGTGACTGCTCCGAGACCGGTGACGGCGACGCGGCGCACGATCACGGCAGCCTAGAGGCTTGATGTGGGTGAGGGTCACGCACGGATGGTGGCCTGCGCACGTCGCTTCGCAGGCGTCGCTCCTCACCGATACATCGGCGGCGATTGCGCTCCCATGCCATCCCCGCACGCACCCCTCACCCACATCAAGCCTGTAGTAGCTTGCGTCCGTGGCTCGGTCGCGAATGGGCTCCCGCGAGCCGGTCGAGCGGCCGGCCGACCTCGACTCCGCGATCCCGTTCCCGCCGATGGAGGCGGAGCTCGTGCGCGAGCTCCCGACGGGAGACGAGTGGCAGTACGAGCCGAAGTGGGACGGCTTCCGCGGCCTCCTCGAGAACGCCAGCGGCGAGCTGCGGCTGTGGTCGCGGAACGCGCGCCCGCTCCTTCGCTACTTCCCGGAGCTGCGCGCGCTCGAGAAGCTCCTGCCGGAGCGGTCGGCGCTCGACGGCGAGATCGTGATCGAGCGCGGCGGCGTCCTCGACTTCGACGCGATGCAGACGAGGCTCCACCCCGCCGAGAGCCGCGTCAACAAGCTCTCGGCCGAGATCCCCGCCCGCTTCATCGTCTTCGACATGCTCGTCTGGAAGGGACAGGAGATCTGGGACGAGCCGCTGTCGAAGCGCCGCTCGCGCCTCGAGCGCAGCGCGAAGCGCTTCGAGCTGTCTCCGGCCACGACGGAGCGCGAGGAGGCACTCGGCTGGCTCGATCGCTTCGAGGCGATCGGGCTCGACGGCGTCGTCGCGAAGCGTCGCGACGCGCCCTACCTCCCAGGGTCGCGCGACGGCGTCGTGAAGGTGAAGCCGGAGAAGACGGCCGACTGCGTCGTCGTCGGTGTGCGCTGGAAGGCGAGGCCCGATCGCATCGCGACGCTCCTGCTCGGCCTCTACGCCGACGACGGCACCCTCGACTACGTGGGGACGGCCGCAGTCGCGCCGGCGCGGCACGACGAGATCGCGGAGCGCATCCGGCCGTTGCTGAAGAACGCTCCCGAGCGCCGGTTCTCGGAGCCCAACCGCTGGGGCGGCGGCGAGCTCGAGGAGTCGCCGATACGCCCAGAGCTCGTCGTCGAGGTGCGCTACGACAAGGTGCAGTCGAATCGCTTCCGCCACGGCACGAAGCTCATCCGCTTCCGTGACGACAAGGACGCGGCGCAGTGCACCTGGCGTGAGCTGCGCCCGCCGGTGCGCGCGTCCGACTCGGTCGCCTCGCTCCTGGGCTAGCTAGCGGCTTCGTCTTTCCGCGCCCGGGACGGCTGGACGCGTGGCGGCTCGCCGGGCATCTTCGGGAAGTTCGGCGGGTACGGCGCCTCCGCGAGGCCCTCCTGCTCGTCGCGCTCGACCCACTCGAGCAGGACACGGAGGTCGCACACGGCCTCGTCGATCCCCGCGTGCACGTCACCGAGCTTCGCGAACCGCGCGGGCATCGTCGCCATCGAGAAGTCCTCGGTCTCGACGTCCGGAAGCTCGTCCCACGTCACGGGCGCCGAGACGGTCGCGTCGGGCCGACCGCGAACCGAGTAGGCCGACGCCACGGTGCGGTCGCGGGCGTTCTGGTTGTAGTCGATGAAGACGCGCTTGCCCGCGCTCCTCCTTCCACCATGCCGTCGTCACCTTCTTCGGCGCGCGCCGCTCGACCTCGCGCGCGAACGCGAGTGCCGCGCGGCGCACGACGGGGAACTCCCAGTTCGGCTCGATCCGGCAGAAGACGTGGATGCCGCGGTTCCCCGAGGTCTTCGGCCAGCCCGTGTAGCCGATCTCGCCGAGCACTTCGCGGACGATCGCAGCGACGCGCTTTCCGTCCTTGAAGGTCGTGCCCGGTTGCGGGTCGATGTCGATCCGCAGCTCGTCCGGATGCTCGGTGTCGCGACGCCGCGACGGCCAGGGGTGGAAGTCGACGACCGCGAGGTTCGCGGCCCAGACGACCTGCGCGAGCTCCGTGACGCAGAGCTCGTCCGCATGGCGCCCCGACGGGAACGTGACGCGCGCCGACTCGACCCACTCGGGCCGCTTCTCGGGAACGCGCTTCTGGTAGATCGCCTCACCCGTGACGCCGTCGGGAAAGCGGCGCAGCTGGGTCGGTCGCTCGTAGAGGGCCCGCACGATCCCGTCGCCGACGGCGATGTAGTACTCGGCGAGGTCGCGCTTCGTCTTCGTCGCCTTCGGGAAGAGCACCTTGTCCGGATTCGTCAGCTTGACGACGCGCTCGCCGACCTCGAGCTCGATGAACGGGCTCGCCATCCCCGGGAGGCTAGCTCCCGGCCGGGCCAACGACCTCCGGCGGCGGAGCCGCAGGCGGGCCGACGAGCCCACGGCGCCTGCGCACGTCGAGCGCGACCGCGATGACGATCGCGGCGACGGCGAGCACGGTCGTCCAGAACCCGATCTCCTGCGCCGCCTGCTTCGCGTTCGCCTCCCATTCGCCCTTCAGCACGAGGTCCTCGACGCTCTTCTTGGGGATGAGGTCGACGCCGAGCGGATAGGCCGCGGTGTGCTCGTCCTCCCAGCGGCCGAGCGGGAGGAGGAGCGCGACGACGATGCCGATGGCGGCGAGCGCCGAGACGACGACGCCGACGACCCGTCCCAGGAACATGGCGGCGAGGCCGACGAGCACGAGGCCGAGCGAAACGGCGAACGACGCGAGGTAGATCTTCGCGATGGTGCTGCCGGGCGGGTCTCCGAGGATCACGGCGCCACTCTTGCCGACTCGGGTCGACGGCCGGTCGAGCCAGAGCGAGAAGGACATGAGCGCGACGAAGAAGAGCGGCGTCGCCAGGATGCCCGCCACTGCGAGCGGGGCACGCGGCGCGCGCCGGAGCCGCGCGATCACATCCGCCCCGCTTCGATCACGCGCTGCAGGAACTCGGCGGTGCGCGGCTCCCGGGGCGCCTTGAAGAGTCTGAGCCGGCGGCCCTTCCTCGCAGATCACGCCCTTGTCGAGGAAGCAGACCTTGTCCGCGACCTCCTGGGCGAACGCCATCTCGTGCGTGGCGATGATCATCGTCATCCCCTCCCGAGCGAGCGTGCGCACGAGGGCCAGCACCTCGCCGACGAGCTGCGGGTCGAGCGCGCTCGTGATCTCGTCGAGCAGCATGAGGGTCGGGTTCATCGCGAGCGCGCGGACGATCGCGACGCGCTGCTGCTGGCCGCCCGAGAGCCGGTCCGGGTACTCGTCCGCCTTGTCTTCGAGCCCGATCTGCGCGAGCAACTCGCGCGCCTCGTCGTTCGCGCCGCGAGCGCGGCAGCCGGCGCGCGCGGATCGGACCGAGCGTGACGTTCTCGAGGACGGTCATGTGCGGGAAGAGGTTGTACGCCTGGAAGACGATCCCGATCTTCTGCCGTAGCGCGTTCACGTCGACCTTCGCGCCGGTGACCGTCTGCCCGTCGACGACGATCGTCCCCGCGTCGACCTGCTCGAGGAGGTTGATGCAGCGCAGGAGCGTGGACTTCCCGGAGCCCGACGCCCCGATGAGGCACACGACCTGATGCAGGTCCACGGCGAGGTCGATCCCGTGCAGGACCTCGAGCTCGCCGAAGCTCTTGCTCACGCCCTCGAGCGAGACGAAGCTCCCGTTCTCGCCGCTCACACGGCCTCCGCACGCTCTCGGCGCTCGCGCACCTTGATCAGGTGGTCGGTGAAGCGCGCGAGCGGGATCGTCAGGATGATGAAGAAGACCGCCGCCACCGTCAGCCCGGCGTAGTTGAAGTAGTCGGTCGAGTAGAAGTTCGCCTGCGCGACCGCCTCGGTCACTCCGATCACGGTGATGAGCGCGGTGTCCTTCTGCAGTCCGATGAAGTCGTTCAGGAGCGGTGGGATGACGCGCCTGATCGCCTGCGGCAGCACGACGTGCCGTAGCGCCTGCATGTAGCTGAGCCCGAGGGAGCGCGCGGCCATCCGCTGGCTCGGGTGCACGGACTCGATGCCCGCCCGGTACACCTCGGTGACGTACGCCGTGTAGACGAGCGTCAGCGCGACGACGCCGTTCAGGAACAGCGACTGGCTCGAGAGCCCCGCGATGCCGAGCGTCGAGAACCCGAGGATGATGAAGATGACGAGGATCAGCGGGGTGCCGCGGAAGATGTCCGTGTAGACGATCGCGAGCGCGCGGAACGGAGCCGCTGCCCGTCCCGGGAGCCCGCGCACGACGGCGACGAGGAGCGCGAGCACGAGGACGAGCGACTCGGCCACGACCATCATCTCGATGTTGAGCTTGAACCCCGACCAGACCTGGGGCACGGCGCGGAGGAAGTCGAGCGGGCTGAAGAACGTGTGCAGGAACTGCCCCACGCCCGACCTCCTCCGCAGCCGCTAGCGACGGCCTATCTCAGAACCGGGACGCGGGTGAACGGCAGCCACTTCTTCTGCAGCTTCGTGATCGTCCCGTTCGCCTTGAGCGTCTTGATCGCGCGATCGACGCGACGGCTTCAGCGCCGAGCCCTTCTCCATGACCGCCCCGTAGCCCTCGCCGGTGAGGATCTGCCCGACGACGCCGCCGTACGCTCCCGGCTTCTTCTTGCTCTGGGAGACGACGATCGGCACGTCGAGGATCAGCGCCTGGCACCGCTTCGCCTCGACCGCGTCGAACGCGGCGCTCGACGACGCCGAGTAGACGAGCGGCTTCTTCGTCGGGCGCAGCTTGTGCTGGATGTAGCCGAGGCCGGTCGTCGCGGCCTGCGCGCACGTCTGGAGCGACCGCAGGTCGGAGATCGTGCTTCACGGACGTCCCCTTCGAGACGAGCACGCCCTGGTTCGCGTCGAAGTACGGCGTCGAGAAGCCGATCACCTTGGCGCGCTGCGCGGTGATCGTCGTCTCCTCGAGCGCGAAGTCGAACTTCTTCTTGCCCGGGAGCAGGATCGTCCCGAACGGCGCCCGCACGAACTGGACGTTCGCCGGGCCGATCCTGAGCTGCTTCGCGATCGCGAGCGCGAGCGAGTACTCGAAGCCCGAGGGGTTCTTGATCGTCGAGCCCGAGGCGCGGCCGTTCCAGAAGCCCGGCGCCGGGAGGTCGAAGCCGACGATCAGCTTCCCGGACTGCTTCGTCGGCGGACTGTTCTGCGCCGACGCGGTGACCGCCAGGACGGCGCACAGCCCGAGCGCAGCGATGATCGCTGTCAATCTCACGACGTCTCTCCTTGTCGGATGGATGAGGTGCCGAATCTAGCTGGGCGTTGCGTTTCCTGCAGCGCGCGCGCGTATCGTGTGGGCGTGATCGAGGAGTCCCGAAGCATCGACGTCACGCTCGAGCCACTCGACGAGTTCGTCGTCATCCAGCCGGTCTCCGACGAGACCGAGACCCGCTCAGGGCTGATCCTGCCCGCCTCGGCCGCGGCGGCCGTCGCGTGCCGTACCGGGATCGTCACCGCGGTCGGAGCCGACGTGACCGGCGTCGACGCCGGCGACAAGGTCCTGTACCCGCGCGACGCCGGGTTCGAGGTGCGTCTCGGCGGGATCGAGGTGCGCGTGCTCAAGCGCGAGGACCTCATCGCCCGCGTTCACGACTAGACTCCGCGCGTGCTGCTCGCCGCTGCCGCCCTCGTCGCGTGGATCGCCGTCTGGATCCTCGTCGCCGTGCGCGTCGTGCGCCGGGACGACCTCGGCGCCGCCGGGAAGATCATGTGGCTCATCGTGATCCTCGTCCTCCCGATCGTCGGCCTGCTCGTGTACTTCCTCTGGGACGCCGCACGCGTCCGCACGACGTAGCTCAGCGTCAGGTCGGCAACGCCGCCCACGCGGGCCTAGGGCCTACGAGGTCGGGGCAGCAGCGGGCTCGCCGGCGTTGCCGTTCGCCCGGTCGAGCCAGATCTCGCGCCAGTACATGAGTTCGTCTCGCGGGCAGTCGCCCAATTGACCGGAGCAGAGACATCCGAGCTCGGGCCGTCATCGACCCGCTTCGGATCGTCTTGCAGCGTCACGGTGTCGCGGATCTCCCGCATCTCGCCGGTCCGCTCGTCGATGATCCTGTCGACGCGGTCCTTCACTTCGAGCTGTCGTCCGAAGAATCTCGTCATCTCATCGCCCATCTTCAGACCTCTGTTGCTCCGCTGCGTGGTCGAGAGTCGCCTCGACCTCGGCGCGACTCTTGACCCGCACTACGTCGCCGGGCTCGAGTCCGAGCGATTCGGTGGGCGTGCGTTCGCTGCGGCCGCGCAGCACGCGGCCAGAGCAGCAACCGATGCAGGAGCCGCAGCCTCGACCAGAGGACGAGAAACTTCAGGATCTCCGACGCGGAGCGATCCCCGTTACTGATCTCCCGCCAAGCAATCCGCAGCATCCAGAGCCTGTGGTCTCCTGGAAACGCCTCGGTGGCGTCGTAGAGCTGCGTGGACTGACAGAAGTAGTGGTTCTCGTCGGTCTTCGTCTTGAGGCGACGCAGCAGCGCATCGACGCCGCGAGGGGCGCGCGTCGACGTCGGTGGCTCCGTCGAGCGCAGCATGACCGGAGCCAGTCCTCTTTCCAGAAGATCATGCAGCCACGCTTGCAGCCGTCGTGGGCCTCGACCGTCACACCGCAGCTCATCGAGGAAGACCACGTCGTTGGCAGCGAAACGCCGGTTTCCGTAGTACGGGGAGTGGCACGCCGACGCAGGTCTTCTCCGCCCGACGTTCGACGCGAAGGGACTTGCCGCACCACTCGAGCATCTCAGGCATGAACGGCAGGCCGTCCAGCGTGCCATCGGCGTCGAGCGTCGAGAGGATCTCCTCCGGAGAGCGAACGGTCACTTGATCTCCGGAGTGGAACTTGCCGGATCGCATGACTCACCTCAACGCCGCATGTGAAATAGTGCTCCTCGGCTCACGATTAGCTCGGAAAAACGACGCGGATCGCGCATGACGCTCGTCCGAGTAAGGCGTCGGAAGAACCCTCCCGGGTCACGAGTCTGCACGCAGAGCCGACGCGCGCTCGTCCGTACCATAAGCTCGAGAAGGGTCGTGGTTGGCCCACCATCGCGGCAAGGAGGGAGACGTGACGGCCCCGAACGCGCAGAACGCGGCCCTATCGGGATCCTGCGGCCCTGAATGGAGTCCTTCTGGTTCGAGAGCGTAGGCGCCCACGTCTACGGGATGCTTCACCGTGCGCCCGCGGGGGAGGACGCCGGCACGGCGGTCGTGATCTGCCCACCACTCGGCTTCCAGGGGGTGTGCTCCTACCGCCCGCTTCGAGCGCTTGCGGAGGCGCTGGCAGAGAGCGGGCGGCCCGCGCTTCGCTTCGACTGGCCATCCGACGGCGATAGCAGCGGCAGCGAGCGCGATCCGGCGCTCGTTGCCAAGTGGATCGCGGCAGTCGAGGCCGCCGCTGAGCAGGCCCGAGAGCGAACAGGGGCGCGCCGAGTTGCGCTCGTCGGTGTCACGATCGGCGCGACGTTGGCTGCTGTGGCAGCGGCCGAAGGGGCACGGGTCTCAGAGCTCGTGCTCTGGGCACCGGCCGTTTCGGGAGCGGCGTACCTGCGGGAGATGCGGGCGTTTCAGCGACTCGCCGCTCGACGGTATCCCCCGACGACGAGCCCGCCTCCGACGTTGCCGGCCGGCGACGAGGAGGCGAATGGATTCTTGATGTCCGCTGAGACGGTTCGTGATCTCGAAGTCGTGGATCTGGCCGACCTTCGATGGGAGGCATCCCACCTGGAGCGCGTGCTCGTGGCCGGCGCCGACCCGGTTGCGCCGGACGCCAAGCTGCTCGACGCCCTGAGAGCTCAGGGCTTCGACGTCGAGGTGGAACGGCTTCCGGGCATCGACGGGATGCTCGAGAATCCGAGCACGAGCACGATGCCGGTCGAGGCTTTCACGGTCGATCCAGTCCTGGATCTCCGGCGGCCAGCAAGTGGGTCGCCCGCAAGCCGGGGCCGGCCGCGGCGGGAGCCTCGCCGTCGATGGTTGGACGAGACCGTCGTACAGCTGGAGAGCCTGGGAACCACGATCTTCGGCACTCTGACCCGCGCCGCGACGGCAGACGCGGGCGATGCATGGGTCGTGCTGCCGAGCGCCGGTCCCGTGCGTCGGATTGGCCCGAACCGGCTCTGGACGCGCTTCGCGCGCGCATGGGCCGCGCGTGGGGTGTCGTCGCTTCGTCTCGACGTCCGAGGAGTCGGCGACAGCGAAGGGCCCGACGCCTCGGATGAGCATTACGAGCGGCTCTATTCCCCCGAAGCGCTCAACGACGTCGCGGTGGGAGTCGAGTACATCCGGAATCACTTCGGCGCACGTCGCTTCGCGGTGGTGGGTCTCTGCTCTGGAGGCGTCGCCGGCTTCCACGCCGCGGTCGAGCGCGACGACGTGGTGGGCGCCGTCCTGATCAATCCACCGTTCCTGATCTGGGACGAATACGCAAGTGCCTCGGCCCACTGGGTGCACGCGGTCAGCCAGCTCGCACAGCCGCGGCAGTGGCGCCGGCTCTTGACGGGACAGGTGAGCACTCGGGATGCGCGCGGCGCCCTACGATCGGGATGGCGCGCGCTCGGAGCCGAGTACGGCCGCAAGAGCGACGCGGCTGAGGGCGGCAGTGGAGAGCGAGTCCGTCGCCGGACCACGGAAAGGCCGTGGCAAGCGCTCTGGAGCGCATCGAGCGAGATGGAAAGGCGCTCGCCTTCATCTACAGCCTCGGAGACGTGGGGCTCACGTACCTCGAAAGGCAACTGGGCGACGTCGCGGGACGACTCGCCAACGAGTTCGGCGCGAGCCTCGAGATCGTCGAAGGCGCCGATCACACGTTCAGGCCTCTCTGGACTCAGGACAGGTTGCAGGTTCTGGTCGAGGATGCTCTCGCAACAGCAGGCATCTTCGAGCTCGAGTCTGCGAGCTCGACGGCCGGCCTCGAGCGAAGCCGAGCGCGGTAAGGACGGAAGCCACGGATCGAGCTCTCGCTCGATCCGGGCGGGCGGCATCTCCTCACGGTCGCACGCGGGATCGCCACTCATGTGGTCAGTTCTGGAGCGCGACCACTGCCGGCGCAGCGACACGCTTAGAACAACTCGAACAGATGCGTCGCGCCTGCGACCGAGAGACCTGCCCGCGCCGCGAAGCCGGCCAGGCGTGATCGCCGTGCGATGACCTCGGAGTAGTCCCGCGTGAAGGCCGTTCCGTTCGCTCGATTGACCCCGTTGATCGAGACGGTCACCGAGGGGCTCAGGATCCTGGCCGTATGCCACCAGCCGCCAGGCACGAAAAGCGTCTCGCCGGGATGAAGTTGAAAGCGCACACCCTGGGCCTGGTCGAACAGCGGGAACTCCGCGAGGTCAGGATGGAGCACGTCGCCGATCCGCGACTCGTTGTCCCTGCCGTCCTTCGGCGCGTACATGAACTCGGTCTGGTCGGGGCTGAAGACGATGTATTCCTTGTCGCCGTACAGCTGCATCAGGAATGCGTGGGTGTGCAAGCCGTCGTAGTGGAGAACGTGGAACTGCGCGCCCCGGCCCCCGATGTAGATCTCCCTGGCCGCCATCTTCTCGCCTCGTGGGAACAGACGGCTCTCGAGCCAGTTCGGCTTCGTGCAGTACGGCATCGGGGAGACCTCGGCAAGAAGCTCCGGCGGCCATTCGGCCAGGGGCTGATTGCGCAGGTAGGGCGCGGGGCTGTCCTCGGTCGAGCTCTCGACGCGCTCGACGAGGGTCCCGCAGAGCTCATCGACTCGCCGTCGACGACGACCCGGAGATCGCCGTAGTTGTTCTTGAAGTACTCGGGGAGTCCACTTTCCCAGGGCGCGCCAGTGGGCGATCGCGTCGGTGAGAATGACCGGTCGGGGCGGATGCATGTATTCCCGCTCGAATTGCTCGGCGTCGAGCCCGCGCGGCGGTCGATCTGGTCAACTAGCTGCATGTTTCCTCCGTTCCTGTAGGCGGCCTGGAGCCTCGGCTCGCGGGCCGTCGTGGGCGATCCGATCCGGGAGGATCGAACAACGAACGATGGGTCGGGCGTCACTGCGGTCTCCCCGCCCGCTGCCACTGGCGTGTTCCGCGACGGCAGCCGTACCGGTGAGGAGATCCACCGTCTCGGCGAGACCGGCGACCGTTGGCTCCGCCAGGAGATGTCTCAGCCCGGCGTCGACTTCGAATCTCGTGCGGATAGCCGTGACGATCTGGGCAGCCATCAGCGAGTGGCCGCCGAGGTCGAAGAAATCGTCGTGAACTCCGACGGAGGCGATCCCGAGCGCGTCCGCCCAGATGCCGGCGATTTCGGACTCGGTCGGCGTGCGAGGAGCGACGTGAGGTGTCCCGGCGGCTCGATGCCTCGGGATCCGGAGCGGGTAGCGACTTCCTGTCGACCTTTCCGTTCGGCGTGAGCGGAAGCGTGGGGAGCAGCACGAAGTGGGCCGGAATCATGTACTCGGGCAGTCGCGACTTGAGGCGCCCTTTCAGCTGCTCGACGAGTCCGTCGCCCCCGCCGACGACGTACGCCACCAGTCGCTTGTCTCCGGGGACGTCCTCGCGCAGGAGCACCGCGCACTCGCTGACGCCAGGGGAGTCTCCGAGCGCTGCCTCGATCTCGCCCGAGCTCGATCCGGAAGCCGCGCAGCTTGACCTGGTCGTCGATCCTGCCCAGGTACTCGAGGTCGCCGTTCGTCGAGGCGACGCGCGAGGTCGCCCGTCCGGTAGAGCTTCGCCTCGGCGTCCGCGGCGAAGGGATCGGGCACGAAGCGCTCGGCAGTCAGCTCGGGGCGGTTCAGGTAGCCCCGAGAGACACCGGCGCCGCCGACGTACATCTCCGCCGGCGACCCCCGACCGGCGCGAGCTCGCCCTGGATCGTCTAAGAGCACGACTCGCAGGTCGGGGATGGGCGTGCCGATCACGCTTCCGGCGCCGTCCTCGAGATCCCGCAGGGTGACGGCCGGTAGGTGACGTGCACCGTCGTCTCGGTGATCCCGTACATGTTCACGAGCTGCGGCTGCTGCTCGCCGTGGCGCTCGAACCACGGTCGCAGACTCTGCGAGCTCGAGCGCCTCGCCGCCGAAGATCACGTACCGCAGATGCGTGTTCACGGGCGCCCCGGCGCTCGACGTCGGCCTGCAGCAGCTGCCGAAAGGCAGAGGGCGTCTGGTTGAGGACGGTGACTCCCTCGTCGCAGCGACGAGCGCGCGGAACTCCTCGGGCGAGCGGCTCACCCAGTAGGGAACGACGACGAGGCGCCCTCCGTGCAGGAGCGCTCCCCACAGCTCCCACACCGAGAAGTCGAAGGCGTAGGAGTGGAAGAGCGTCCACACGTCGTCGCTCGGAGAACCGAAACCACGCGTCGGTCGCGGAGAAGAGGCGAAGGACGTTCGCGTGGGTGACGAGGACGCCCTTGGGCCTGCCCGTCGAGCCCGACGTGTACATGCAGTAGGCGAGCGCGTCGGCGTCGACCGAGACCTCGGCGTCCTCGGGCGAGCTCGTCCGAAACCTCTTCGAGGAGGACGACCGTGCGGTCGTCGCCCGACGACGTCGTCCGCGAAGGCGCGCTCGGCCACGACGACCGAGACGGACGCGTCCTCGAGCATGAACTCGACGCGCTCCCGCGGGATACGCGGGATCGAGCGGGAGGTACGCCCCACCGGCTGCGAGGATGCCGAGGATCCCGACGACGAGCTCGTTGCGAGCGCTCGGCGCGAAGCCCGACGAGGACGTCTCTGCCCACTCCCAGCGTGCGCAAATGCCCGGCGAGGACGCGAGCGCGCCGTGCGAGCTCGCCGTAGCTCACGGAGTCGTCACCACAGGTGAGGGCGATCGCGTCGGGGGTCCGACGTGCCTGCTCGAAGAAGCGGCTCGTGGAGCGTGCCTTCCACCTGCGCGGAGACGCGGCCGGGAGCGGAGCAGGAGCGACTCGCGCTCCTCCTGGGTGAGGAGGGGAAGGGCGCGGACCGGCGCGTCGGATCTCGCGACGATCGCGCGGAGGAGTGTCTCGTAGTGCGAGAGCCAACGGCGGGCCGTCTGCTGCGAGAAGAGGTCGGCGTTGTAGTCCCACTCGAGAAGGAGATCCGAGCCGCTGTCGACGCGTTCACCTGGATCTCGAAATTCGAGATACGAGCGCGGCGTCGCGGACCGACACGATCTCGACGTCGCCGAAGTCGAACGGCGCGCCGATCCGATCGATCGCGAACGTGGTCTCGACGAGTGGCGTACGGGCAGGGTCCCGCGCGAGCTGCAACCTGCGCACGAGACTCCCGAACGTGACGAGCGCGTGCTCCTGCGCCTCGGCGAGGTCGACGCCGACGCGTCTGAGGTGGTCGTCGAAGGACGCGTCCGGCTCGACGCGCACTCGAAGCGGAACCGTGTTGACGCAATGCGCGACGAGGTCGGGGTTGTCGAGCCTGGGTTGACCCGCGAAGGGGATGCCGACGACGAGGTCGCGTCTGGCCGGAGAGTCGAGACAGGAGGACGTCGTAGGCCGCGACGAGCGTGGCGAACAGCGTCGCTCCCGAGCGCGCGCCCGTCTTCTTGAGAGCCGCGTAGAGCTCCGCGTCGATCCGCAACTCCTCGCGGCCGCTGCGATACGTCTTCGAGGGCAGGCCGCGCGCGCACGGGTAGGTCGAGGACCGGCGTGCCCTCGTCGAACTGCGCAGCCCAGTACTCCTCGTCCGCCTCCTCGGCGGCGCGTGCGTCGTCGCTCGCCTCGGCCGCGAGGTGCTCGCGGTACGAGGCGGCCGGATCGAGCTGCGCGGGAATCCCGACGCAGTCCGCTTCGTACAAGCGGCCCAGGTCGGAGAAGAGCACGGAGGAGGACCAGCCGTCGCACACGATGTGGTGGGCCGTGAGCACGAACCGATGCGCATCCGCACCCTCTCGCAGGACGAACGCGCGCAGCAGCGGTCCGTGGCGAGGTCGAACGGCGTTTCGCACTCCAGGTCGAGAAGACGCTCGAGTTCGTGTCCGCGCTCGTCGGAGCCGAGCTCCGAGACGTCGACCAGCGGTAGCTCGACGGCGAACGGTGGCTGAACGGTCTGGCTCGCGCCGTCCGGCGCGATCACCGTGCGGAGGGCCTCGTGACGTCTGACGACGCCGTCGAGCGCCACACGCAGCGACTCGACGCGGAGCGGCCCCCGGAGCTCGAACGCGAAGCACTGGTTGTACGAGCAGTTCGCCTCGCGCCCCATGGCTGTCGCGGTCCACATCTCCGCCTGCGCCTCCGTGAGCGGAAGCGGTGCCTCCCGCTCGGATGCGGGCACGAACGGGTCGAAGTCGACCGGCCGGAGTGCGTTCTCGTCAGTCACCGGACCCCGCGAGCTCGTCGCCGACCTGGAGGTACCTGCCCGGCCTGTCCGGATCCGTCACGAACCAGGCCGCGTTTCCGTTCGCGTCCTCGCCCCGGCGCGCGCCCTGCGACCGGCGGCTCGCCCGGCCCGGGGAGCAGGTCGCCCGCCTGCATCTCCGCGAGGGTCTCGCGGTACGCCTGCGACGACGCGCTCGAGGTCCTCGTCCGTGTGCGCCGTGGTGAGGAACCCGGCGCGGCCCTCCCAGACGTGGATGCCCTTCTCGCGCATGTACGCGTAGAACGTGGCTCGCGTGCGGCACGTCGGGCGGGAAGTTGAAGCAGAACCACGAGGCGAACGAGGTCACGCGGACGGGCGCGCCGAGCGGCGTCCGCCTCCGCGTTGAGCTCGTCGACGAGCGCGCTCGTCCTGACGTTGAGCGTCGCGCTGCAGGTCCGGGCCCTCCTCCTGCAGGTGCCCGAGCACCGCGCGTGCCGCCGCGAGCGCGAGCGGATGCCGGACGAACGTCCCCGCGAAGAACGTGACGCCGACTTCCGGCGCCGAGTCGTCGCCGTAGCTGCCACGAGCCTCCGTCGAGCGCGTCCATGTACATCGGGCTGCCCGCGACGAGCCCGATCGGCAGGCCGCCGCCGACGACCTTCCCGTACGTGGCGAGGTCCGCGCGGATCCCGAACAGCGCCTGAGCACCGCCCTGATGGACGCGGAAGCCGGACACCACCTCGTCGAACACGAGCGCAGTCTCGGACTTCTCCGTGATCGCACGCACCTCGCGGAGGAACTCCACGGGGACGAGCTCGGGACGCCTGCTCTGCACCGGCTCGACGAGGACGGCGGCGAACTCGGAACCGTGCGCTCTCAGCACCTCGAGCGACTCCGGGCTGTCGTAGTCGAGCACGACGATGTTGTCGACCATGTTCTGCGGGATCCCCGGGGCGATCGGCACCGCACGCAGCTCGCCGCCGACCCGCGTCGGACGGACCAGGACCTCGTCGAAGATGCCGTGGTACGCGCCCGTGAACATCGCGATCCGATCGCGGCCGCTCACCGTGCGGGCCACGCGAATGGCTGCGGTGACGGCCTCCGAGCCCGTGTTGCAGAACGCGACTCGCTCCATCCCGGTGAGCTCGGACACGGTCTTCGCGACCTCGCCTGCGAGGGTCGTCTGCGGCCCGGTCTCGTAGCCCTCTCGAAGCTGTGCCTCGATCGCCTCGCGGATGAACGGCGGGTTGTGGCCGAAGAGGATGATCCCGAACCCGTTCGTCAGGTCGACGTACTCGTTCCCGTCGAGGTCCCAGAGCTTCGAGCCGGCCGAGCGCGTGGTGACGATCGGGTACACCATCTCCTTCCAGTAGCTCCGGAAGCCGGCGACCGACCTCGGATCCGCGAGATGCGCACGGTTCTCGGCGGTGAACTGCTTCGAGCTCGCGGTCTTCGCGACGTAGCGCTCGACGAGCGCCTCGACCGCAGCCGCCTGCCGGTCCGTGAGCCCGCCGGCCTCCCCCCTCGCCGGAGGCCGGTACGGCCCGAACGCGATCGTGCCGCCCTCCGCTGCCGCGGCCTTGGGAGCGCTCGGCGGCGGCGCGATCGGCGCCGGCGGGGCCTGCGGAGCCGGAACGCTCGACGTCGCGCCCGACCCGCGGAGCAGCTCGAGCTGGCGCGACATGATCTCCATCTGCTGGGCGATGACCTGCTCGACGAGGGTCTCGCCGCCGGCGACTCCGGGCTGCAAGCCGAGCTCCGGGGGCAGCGCGACCGGCGAAGGCGCGGGTCGCGCCGGGGCGACCGCCTCGGGCGGAAGCTGCTCGGCGATGGTCGCGCTGACGGCCTCGATCGTCGTCGCCTCCTCGAGCAGCACGCGGAACGGAACCCTCACGCCGAACGTCTTCTGGATCGTCGTGCTCGCCTGCGTGAGGAAGAGCGAGTCGAGGCCGAGATCGAGGAACGAAGCGGACGCGGCGAAGTCGGACTCCTCGAGGCCCGACAGCTCCGAGAAGAGACGCCTGACACGAGCCGTGACATCCGGCTGCTGGGACTGCGGTGCGGGCTGGGCGATGGTCGGTTCGGTCATGGGCTCCTCGGCAACCTGGGTCGGCGGTGACAGGGTGACGCCGTTCGTCGCGACACCCGGAAGGACATCGGCGCGACTCGCCCCGGGTGCAGGCTCGACCCAGTGGCGCTTGCGCTCGAACGGATAGGTCGGCAGCTGCACGCGCCTGCGCCTGCCACCGCCGTGGACGCCGGCCCAGTCCAGGCTGGCTCCGGCGATCCACAGACGACCTCGCGGCCATGAGCATCGACGAGATGTCGGTGCTCTCGGCCGCCTCGTTCGCCATGGAGACGACGGCGGCTCTGGCTCGACGAGCCGTCGGGGTGCTGACGCAGGAGCGTCGTCAGGGTTCGTCCTGGCCCGACCTCCACGTAGACGTTCGCGGGATCCTCGAGCAGGCGGCCGACGCCGTCCGCGAAGCGAACCGGCTCGCGGAGCTGCCGCGCCCAGTACCCCGGGTCGGTCGCCTCCTCCGCCGTGATCCAGTCTCCGGTGAGGCTGGACACGAACGGGATGACAGGCGCCTGGCGCGGCAACTCCGCGACGACGGCCGCGAACCGGTCGAGGACCGGATCCATCATCTCCGAGTGGAACGCGTGCGACGTCACGAGCTCGCGTGACGCGACGCCGCGACCGTGCAGCTCCTCGGCGAGCGCCGACACGGCGTCGCTCGGCCCGGAGACGACCGTCAGGTTGGGCGCGTTGAGGCCCGCGATCGACAGGGCCGGCGTGAGGAGCGGCGAGACGTCGTCGACGGTCGCGCGCACGGCGAGCATCGACCCGTGCGGAACCTCCTGCATCAGAAGCGCGCGCCGCGCGACGAGCGTCAGCGCGTCGTCCCGGCTGAACACGCCCGCGAGCGAGGCGGCCACGTATTCGCCGAGGCTGTGGCCCATCATCGCGTCGGGCGTGACGCCCCACTGCTCCCAGAGCCGCGCGAGCGCGTAGCTCGTCGCGAACAGCGCCGGCTGCGTGATCGCCGTCTGCGAGAGCTCGGACTCGGCGGTCGCCGCGCGGTCGTCGCTCGGGTAGAGGATCTCGCGGAGGTCCCGGTCGAGGAGCGGACGGAGCAGCTCGGAGCACGCGTCGATCTCCGCGCGGAAGACGGGCTCCGACTCGTACAGATCCCGCCCCATGTTCACGCGCTGTGCGCCCTGGCCCGGGAAGAGGAACACGATCCGTGAGCCCGCGGTGTCCTGGACGTCCGAGACGACGCGCTTCGCGTCGCCCGACGAGAGCAGCTCGATCGCCTCGTCGCGCGACGTCGCGACGAACGCGCGCCGGTGCTCGAAGCGCCGACGGCCGACCTGGAGCGTGTAGGCGACGTCCGCCAGCGCGACATCCGGATCGCCCTCGAGCCGCTTCCGCAATCGTTCCGCGACCGCCGTCGAGTGCGGCTGCGCTGCGGGCAGACAGGAGCAGGAGCTGCTCGGCACGCGCCTCCGCGGAGGGCGCCAGGGCGGAGCCTCCTCGAGCACGACATGGGCGTTCGTCCCGCCCGCGCCCAACGAGCTGACCCCGGCCCGCCTGGGCACGCCCTCGAGCGGCCAGGCCCGCGAGCTCGGAGTTGACGAAGAACGGCGTGCGCGGGGAGATCGAGCTTCGGATTCGGCGACTCGAAGTGCAGCGTCGGCGGGACGATCCCGTGACGGAGCGCGAGCGCGGCCTTGATCAGGCCGGTGACGCCTGCTGCGGCGTCGAGGTGGCCGATGTTCGTCTTCACGGAGCCGAGCGCGCAGTAGCCGGTCTCGTCGGTGACGAGGCGGAAGGCCTGCGTGAGACCCGCGACCTCGATCGGATCGCCCAGCGCCGTTCCCGTGCCGTGCGCCTCGACGTACCCGATCGTGTCGGGATCGATTCCGGCGATCGCCTGCGCCATCGCGATCGCGTCGGCCTGGCCGTCCACGCTCGGCGCCGTGAAGCTGACCCGGCCGGATCCGTCGTTGGTGAGGCCGACGCCCTTGATGACGGCGAAGATCGTCGTCCCCGTCGGTCGAGCGCGTCCTCGAGCCGCTTCAGCACGACGATCCCGAGCCCGTTGGAGAAGACGGTGCCCGCGGCGTGCTCGTCGAACGCGCGGCAATGGCCGTCGGGTGACGTGATGAAGCCCTCCTGGTACAGGTAGCCGCGCTTCTGCGGAAGGCCGATCGACACGCCCCCGGCGAGCGCCATGTCGCACTGGTGCGTCTCGAGCGCCTGCACCGCCTGGCAGACGGCGACGAGCGACGAGGAGCACGCGGTGACGACGTTGATGCTCGGGCCGCGGAGATCGAGCTTGTACGACACGCGGGTCGCGAGGTAGTCCTTCTCGTTGCCCAGCATCGGAAGCTCTCCGGACTGCTCGAGGATGTCGGGCCGGTGGTAGAGGTTCGCCAGGAAGTACGTGTTGTTCGACATCCCCGCGTACACGCCGATCGCGCCGTCGTACGTCTCCGGGTCGTAGCCCGCCCGCTCCAGCGCTTCCCAGGCCGTCTCCAGGAACACGCGCTGCTGGGGATCCGTCACGTCGGCCTCGCGCGGGCTCATCCGGAAGAAGTCGGCGTCGAAGAGGTCGACGTCCTCGAGGATCCCGCGGGCTCGGACGTAGTCGGGGTCGCGGCGATGCTCCATGTCGAACGGGTTCGACGGCTCGAGCTCGTCCTCGGCGAACCGCGCGATCGTCTCCCGGCCCGCGACGCAGGTTCTGCCAGAACTCCTCGACGTCGCGCGCGCCCGGGAACCGCCCCGCGAGCGCGACGATCGCGATCCCCTGCTCGGCGTCGTACGAGTCGGCGTAGGACACGGCTACCGCCTGCTCCTGGCGAGTCGCATGCGCGCGAGCGCCTCCTTCTGCTTCTCCGCGCGCTCCCTCGTGCGGCTTCGCCCCTCCGCCGTCGGCGCCGCTGAGGAAGCGAGCGAGCGAGCGGACGGTCGGGTACTGGAAGAGCACCGCGATCGGGACGTCCGGCCGCACCTCGTCGCGAATCCGCCCGTGCGCCCGCAGCAGCAGGAGCGAATGGCCTCCGAGATCGAAGAAGTTGTCGTCCATGCCGATCCGCTCGACCTGGAAGAGGTCGCGCCAGATCGCGGCGACGGCCTCCTCCATCTGCCCCACGGGCGCCACGAAGGGAGCCGACGCCGGCTCGCCGCGCCGGGCTGCGACCTCGGCGGCTTTCCCACGCGTCTCCGCGGGGAGCCGCGCGAGGACGTCGGCGACCGTCGCGTCCGCCTCGCCCGCGACGAACGCGAGCACGGCTCGAAGGTCGCGCGCCATGGTGGAAGCCTGCTGGGGCGGCATGCGATCGCCGTGCACGAGCACCTTGAGCCGCAGCTCGGCCGCCGGGACGACCACGAGCGTGACCGGGTAGTTCGTCGCATCGGGGCCGAGGAGCAGCTCGACCTCGACGTCGTCGCCGAGCGAGGGTGCGTCGTCGACGGCGTAGTTCTGGAAGACGACCAGGCTGTCGAAGAGCCGTCGGTGGGCCGGCAGCTCGGCCCAGACCTGGATGTCCCCGAGTGAGTCGTACTGGTGGAGCGTGATGTCTGCCTGCCGTCTCCTGGAGCTGGGTCGCGAGCGCGACGAACGTATCCGCCGGCGAAACGTGCGCCCGCACGGGAACGTTGTTGACGCAGGGCCCGACCAGATGATCGATCCCAGGAAGCTCGGCCGGGCGGCCGGAGAACGCGGCGCCGAAGACGACGTCGGGCTCGCCGCTGTAGTGGGCGAGAAGACTGGCCCACGCCGCCTGCACGACGCTGTTCGTGGTCAGGTGGCTCCGCCGCGCGAGCGTGCGCAGCTCCTCCGTCTCGGCGGAGGTGAGCGACAGCGTCTCCTCCGCCGTCGCCGGCCCGCCGTTCCCGGCGGGCTCGAGCGTGAGCGGCGTTGCCCCGTCGACGCCCGCGAGCTCGGACTTCCAGAAGGCTTCCGAGTCGCCCGTCCGGCCCGCGAGCCACGCGATGTAGCGCCCGTACGGGAAGACCTCCGGCAGCGCCGATCCGCCCCCGCGTGCCGTACAGGGCTCGAAGCTCGTCGAAGAGAACCGGCCAGGACCACCCGTCGACGTACAGGTGGTGCGTGAGCCAGAGGAGCTCGTGGAGCTCCTCGTCGCAGCGGACGAGAACGAGGCGCAAGAAGCGGCGCTTGTGCGAGGTCGAATCCGCGTGTGCGCTCCTCGTCGAGGAGCGATCGGATGCGCTGCTCCTGAACTGCGGGAGGCTCGCCGCGCAGATCCACCTCGCGCCACGGAAGCTCGACCGCGCGCTCGACGACCTGGAGCGGCTCCCCGTCCGAACCGACCGCGAAGGCCGTACGCAGTACGGGGTGGCGCGCTACCAGCGTTTCCCATGCTCGCCGGAGCTCGTCCGCCCGCAGCGGACCCCGCAACTCGAAGCGCCATTCCTCGAGCCCCACTCCCGAGGTCATCGCGTCCATCGCGTGGAAGAGACGCTGCATCGGCGAGAGCGGATAGACATCCTCGAGCGACGGGTGAGCCTCGAGCAGGCGGTCGAGCGCCGCCTCGTCGAGCGCGACGAGCGGGAAGTCCGAAGGCGTCTTCCGCGACGAGGTGGCCGCAGTGCAGTGCGCGACGATCGCTCGCAACGCTTCGACGAACGAGTCGGCGAGACGCGCGATCGTGTCCTGCTCGTGCAGCGCGTCGCTGAAGACGAACTGCGCCTCGAGTCGACCGTCGCGAACGAACGTCATCAACTCGAGGGCGTGCCGACGAGGCGACTGCGGGTCGTGCCACGGCCCTGACGACTCCTCGGCGAAGCGGAACAGCCCCGACCCCGACACGACCTGGTCGAACTGTCCGAGGTAATTGAAGATCAGGTCTGGCTCCGGCTCGTCCGCAAGCCCGCGGCGCGCCTCGTCGTCGCCCAGATAGCGGAGCAGCCCGTAGCTCAGTCCGCGGTCGGGAACCTGGCGGAGCGCCTCCTTCGTCCCGACGAGGGCGGCGCGAGGATCCGTGGCGCCGGGGATCCGGACGGGGAAGATCGTCGTGAACCAGCCGACTGTCCGCGACAGGTCGACGCCCTCGAAGAGATCCTCGCGTCCGTGACCCTCGAGCTCGACGACGAACGAGCTTCGTCCCGTCCAACCTGCAAGCGCCTGCGCCCAGCGCTGCAAGGAGCGCGTCGTTGATCTCCGTCCCGTAGACGGCCGGGCACGCGCTGCAGCAGGTCGCGCGTCTCCGCGGCGTCGAGCGACACCGACGACGGTGCGTGCGCGTCTCCTCGCGTGTTCGCGCCCCGCTCGTGGTCGGTCGGAAGCGGCACCGGCGTCGCCGTCCGAGACGTCCTGCCACCGGCCGAGCGATGCGCGAGCACGTCAGGCGAGCTCGC
The DNA here is from genome assembly GCA_963846995.1 of uncultured Gaiellaceae bacterium. GTDB lineage: Bacteria > Actinomycetota > Thermoleophilia > Gaiellales > Gaiellaceae > GMQP-bins7. The sequence continues at coordinate 134,434 of CAWJYD010000010.1, forward strand.
GTGCGCCTCGAGCGCCTCGCGACCAGCGCTTGAACGACGTCGTCCGCGGCGCGAGCTGCACGGCTCTCCGCTCGCCGAGGCTCGCGTACGCGGACTCGAGGTCCTCGACCAGGATGCGCCACGAGACGCCGTCGACGGCGAGATGGTGGATCGCGACGAGCAGCCGGCCCGGCTGGTCGGATCCGAAGTCGAAGTGCGCCGCGCGCAAAAGCGGGCCGGCTCGAGATGTCCAGGCCGCTCCTGGAGAGCCGAGCCCCGCTTCGCAACCGCAGCCGCACGAGCATCCTGCGGAAGGGCGGAGAGATCGACCCGCACGATCGGAGTCGAGACAGGAGCGGCCCCGTACTCCTGCTGCCACCCGCCCGTCCGCTTCGCGGAAGCGAAGCCGGAGCGCGTCATGGTGTGAGAACCACCTGGTGCAGCGCGTCCTCGAGGCGATCGACGTCGATGTCGGCACGGAACCTCGAAGACGAACGACTGGTTCCAGTGGTTCCGGTTCGCGAGCTCGCTGCTCGAAGAACCAGTGCTGGATCGGCGTCAACGAAACAGCGCCTTCCGGGACGCCCTCTTCCTCGGAGGACGAGGGCACCGCGACCTCGGCGACGCGGCTCAGCCCCGCGATCGTCGGCGACCGGAAGAGATCCCGAGGCGTGATCTTCACTCCAGCGGCACGGCACCGCGCAACCACCTGGATGCTGAGGATCGAGTCGCCGCCGAGCTCGAAGAAGTTGTCGTCCACTCCGACCCGTTCGACGCCGAGCACCGAGCTCCAGACGCCGGCGATCGTCTGTTCGACGGGCGTCTCGGGTGCGACATACGGTGTGCTCGAGCCGGTGCGCCAGAGCTCCGGGGCGGGCAGGGCCTTGCGGTCGATCTTGCCGTTGGCCGTGAGCGGGAGCGCGTCGAGCGATCACGAAATGGTGCGGAACCATGTACTCCGGCAGCTCGGGCGGCGAGCGCGTCCTTCAGCTCCTCGCACGATTCCCTGGCCCTGACCTGCGGTCGCGACGTACGCGACGAGCCGTCGGTCGCCCGGCGTGTCCTCGCGAGCCAGGACGACCGTCTCGCGCACGAGCGGGTTGGCTGCGATCGCCGACTCGATCTCGCCGAGCTCGATGCGGAAGCCGCGGATCTTGACCTGGTGGTCGATGCGCCCGAGGTACTCGAGTCGCCGTTCGGGAGGCGCCGCGCGAGGTCGCCGGTGCGGTACAGCAGCTCGCCGTCGTGCCCTGTGAACGGATTCGCGACGAACCGCTCGGCCGTCAGCTCCGGCCGGTTCAGGTACCCGCGGGCGACACCGGCGCCCCCGACGCAGATCTCGCCCGCGACTCCGATCGGGACCGGCTGCAGCGCCGAGTTCAGCAGGTAGAGCTCGCAGATCGGGAATCGGCCGGCCGAGCACGCTGCCCGCGCCTGCCTCGACGTCCGCCAGCGTGATCGGGCGATACGTGACGTGGACTGTCGTCTCGGTGATGCCGTACATGTTGACGAGCTCGGGTCGCGCGTCGCCGTGGCGCTCGAACCACGGGCGCAGGCTCTGCAGCTCGAGCGCCTCGCCGCCGAAGATCACGTAGCGCAGGGCGAGCGCGCGAGGGATCGACGCCTGACGCCTGATCGGCCTGGATGAGCTGGCGGAAGGCCGACGGCGTCTGGTTGAGGACGGTCACGCCCTCGCTCGACGCAAGAGCTCGTGGAACGCCTCGGGCGACCGGCTCACCCAGTACGGCACGACCACGAGCCGGCCGCCGTAGAGCAGCGCTCCCCACAGCTCCCACACCGAGAAGTCGAAGGCGAACGAGTGGAACAGCGTCCAGACGTCGCGAGGCGTCGAAGCCGAACCAGTCGTCGGTGGCGTCGAACAGGCGCGACGACGTTCGCGTGCGAGATCGGGACGCCCTTCGGGCTGCCCCGTCGACCCCGAGGTGTAGATGACGTACGCGAGGTCGGACGGGCGGGCGCGGCTGTCCGGATCGCCGGTCGGCTCCGCGCTCGACGGCCGCTTTCGCCGTCGAGCTGACACGGTCTCGATCTCGTCCAGTTCGACGGACGCGAGCTGCTCCGCGCCGCCGACCACGATGCGGGACGGCGGAGTCCTCGAGCAGGAAGCGCGAGCCGGTCGGGTGGATACGCGGGATCGAGGGGGAGGTACGCGCCGCCCGCCTTGAGGATCCCGAGGATGCCGACGACCAGCTCGAGCGAGCGGTCGACGCAGAGCCCGACGAGGTCGTCCGGACCGACGCCGAGCCGCTGGAGCCGGTGCGCCAGCCGGTTCGCGCGCTCGTTCAGCTCGCGGTAGCGAGAGCGTCGTGTCCTCGAAGACGACCGCTGGCGCGTCGGGCGTGCGGGCGACCTGCTCCTCGAAGCGTCCGTGCAGCGTCGCGGGAGCGAACTCGGCCGAGCCTCCCGCCCACTCGTCGAGAGCCTGCGCGCGCTCGGCCTCCGTGAGCAGCGGCACCTCGAGGATGCGCTCGGACGGATCGTCCACGATGCCCTCGAGAAGGGTGAGCAGGTGCCCGACGAGGCGCTCGACCGTTTCGCGCTCGAAGAGATCCGTGCTGTACTCGAGCGAGCCGCGGAGCCCCGACTCGCTCTCCTCGAGGTTCAGCACGAGGTCGAAGCGGGTCGTGTCCACGGGGACGTCGACCGGGCTCGACGGCGAGCCCCGGCAGATCGAGCTCGACCGCGGGATCGTCGAGGAGGGCGAGCATCACCTGGAAGATCGGCGTGCGCGCCAGGTCGCGCTCGGGAGCGAGCATCGTCGACGAGATCCTCGAACGGCACGTCCTGTCGCGCGTAGGCCGCGAGTGCCGCAGTCCGCACGCGGTCGAGCAGCTCCTCGAACGTGGGATTCCCCGAGAGGTCGACGCGGAGCGGCAGGGTGTTCACGAAGAACCCGACCACGCCGTCGAGCTCGGGCTCCCTGCGGTTGGCGACCGGGAAGCCGACGACGACCTCGTCCTGGCCGGAGTGCCGGGCCAGGACGGCGTCGAACGCAGCCATCAGCGTCATGAACAGCGTGGCTCGCCTCCCGCGACCGACGGCGCGCAGCTTCTCCACCAGCGCGCCGGACACGGCCACGGGCACGGCTGAACCCCGGTACGTGAGGATCGGCGGCCGCGGATGGTCGGCAGGGAGCTCGAGCGCCGGCACGCCGGACAGCCGCTCGCGCCAGTACGCGCGATGGTCGGCGGTGCGCTCGTCTCGCGGACGCTCGCGCTGCCAGGCGGCGTAGTCGAGGTACTGCGCGCCGGTCGCGGGGAGCGGGCCGGCAGGCTCGCCCGCGACCCGCTCCCGGTAGAGAGCGGCCAGCTCGCGGAAGAGGATGCCGACGGACGACCCGTCCGCCACGATGTGGTGGAAGACGAGCCAGAGCAGGTGGTCGCCGTCTTCGATGCGCACGAGCCCGGCGCGGAACAGCGGCCCGGCACCGAGGTCGAACGGACGCGACGCCTCTTCCGAGACGAGTCGAACCGCGTGCGCCTCCCGCTCGGCCTCGGGGCTCTGGGAGAGGTCGGTCACCGCGAGCGGCGACGACTCGGGCTCTCCGACGACCTGCTCGGGACGCCCGTCGACCGCGGGAAACGTCGTGCGCAGCGACTCGTGTCGCTCGACGAGGTCGGCGAGCGCCGCCTCGAGCGCGTCGACCCGCAGCGGCCCTCGCAGGCGAACGGCTCGCCGCTCGTTGTACACGGTGCTTCCGGGGTTGAACTGGTCGAGGAACCACAGGCGCTCCTGCGCGGACGAGAGCGGACCGCGGCGCTCTCCCGAACGAACGGGGATGACGGGCCCCGACGCGGGCGCGTCGGCCGGGGTGCCCTCGAGCAGCGCGGCGACGCCCGCGACCGTGGGCTCGTCGAAGACGACGATCGACTCGAGCCTCCGACCGAGAGTCCGCTGGATCCGGTTCACGAGCATCGTCGCGGCGAGCGACGTGCCGCCGAGCTCGAAGAAGTCGTCGTCGACGCCGACCCGGTCGACGTGCAACGCGTCCGCCCACAGGCCGGCGAGCGTCTCCTCGAGCGGCGTGCTCGGAGCCGCGTACTTCGTGTCGGTGTCGCGACCGCGGCGCACCACTGAAGCGTCGATCGCGGCCAGGATCTGCTGAGCGCTCCGGGCATGCGCTGCGATCTCCGCAAGCTGCGTCGAGTCGAGCCGGAACGGCGACGAAGGCGCGGACTCGGAGCGGGCGTCGATGACCTCCGAATCCTCCGGCGCTTCGCTCACCGCGCGGGCGGGGTCGTACGTCACCCTCGCGGCGTCGGCAGCCTCGAGGCGGAAGACGCCGGTCTCGTCGGTAGCTCCCGACCCTGCCCCCGCCGGAGCCGACTTCCTCCAGGAATCGCAGCATGGGCGCGTTCCGGACCGTGCGCTCGAAGGGAACGTCGACGGTCGCGAGACCGCGGCCGACCGCGATCTCGCCGAGCCGCGCGAGCAGCTGGTGCTCGACGCCGCGTCCGAGCGTACGACAGCTCATGAGCAGGCTCTCGACCCACAGGGAGTCGCCTCGGAGTGTGTAGAGCGCGACTCCCACGAGCCCGTAGTCGCCGAAGCGGTCGCTGACCTCGACGACGAGACCCTCCATCTCTCCGGACGCGAGCTCCTGTGCCACCTGCGCCTCGGTTCGCCGGATCGTCGTGTTGTTGAACTGATTCGTCCGCTGCGTGAGCTGGGAGAGCCGCGGAACCTGACCCGGTGCCACCGGGGAGATGCGGACGACCAGCTCGAGGCTCGCGATGAACTCCTCGAAGGTCGCGGACGACGCGCGAAGCGTGTCCCGCTCGGCCGCCGCCTGGTAGAGCTCCGCGCGTCGCGCGTCCTCGGCGGTCGCCCCCAGTCGGTCGAACGCCCAGCATCCAGCCAGGAAGCTGGGAATCTCGGAGGGCGAGTCCGGGAGCGCAAGGGCGGTCACGCCGGGGCAGCGGGCCACGACCTCCGCGCATTCGCGCGCGTTGTCGTCGACGAACACGAAGCTGTCCAGGCCGACGCCCAACTCGGAGGCGAGCGAGCGCAGGCTCTCCGACTTCTCGTTCCAGTCGATCCGCCACGAGGCGAAGTGCTCCCGGCGCAGGAGCATGTCCGGGTGGTGATCGAGGACGGCGAGCACGTCCTCCTCCGCATTCTTGCTGCTCAGGCAGAGGAGCACTCCGGCGCGCCGCTGCTCGAGGGCGAACTCCTGCAGCGCCCGTCGCGGCGCATCGACGACGACGCCGTCGGGCCCCTCCTCGCCGACGACGCCGCTCCACAGCGTCTCGTCGCCGTCGAGCACGAGTACCTTCGCTGGCGGGACCTCGGTGGCACGCAGCGTGCGGACGATCTCGGTGCCGAGCGCCGCGTAGAGCTCGGGCAGGTACGGAACCTCCCCGTGCCCTGCCGCCGCATCGTCGTAGACCTCGAGCTCGTACCTCGCGAGGAGGTCGGCGGACGTGACGAGGTGCACGCCCGCGAGCGGTTCTATCGCGTGTGCGACCCGCTTCTCGGCGCGGAGAGACGCTGCGTGAGTCGCGTCATCCCGCTGTGCCACGCTCGACAACGGGCAGACGACGACGAGCAGCGGCACCCGGAGCCGCCCCGCCGCAGACCGGACAGCCTCGGCGAACTCGTCGATCCTCGCGTCGAGGGACTCCTGCCGGCCCTCGTCACCGAGTCCCCAGTCCTCGAGCCGGAGCGCGGCGACGTCGAGGCCCATCGGCGTTCTTCGCCATCTCGCTCGCAGGGTCGAGCAGCTCCTGGAACACCTGGTCGTAGCCCGCGAAGCGAAGCTCGAGCGGAAGCCCGAGCGTGGCCTTCCAGAACTCCACCGCGTCGCCGAGAGGCTCCGCCGTGAACGTCGAGGCGACGACGACCGTTCGCGTCCTCATCGTCCGCCTCTGGCGCTCGCGAACGCCGCGCGACCGCAGACGAACGTCGGCGATGACAGCGCCTCGAGTTCGTCCATGCGTCGCGGCCCGAGTGGGGCCTGAGAACTAGTGCTCTGATCGATGATCGTGCCCTTCCCCGGCCGCCGGAGAGCCACTGTACCCGCCGCAACACATGTTAGGGAGCGGCGCTCAGGCGGCAACCCTGGGAGCCCGCGCGGGCCACTCGGGGATACGGTAGGCGCATGGTCTGGAAGGTCGCCGCGCTCTCCGATCTCGCCCCGATCGAGGTTCCGCGGAGCGTCGTCGTCTACGCCTTCGTGTCGCTCGGCGCCGAGTCCCCGTCCACAGCGGCCGAGCTCCTGGACGACGACGAAGCCGACCGCGCCGGCCGCTTCGTGCACGCCCGCGATCGACGCAGCTTCGTGAACGCGCACGCCGCGCTCCGACTGCTCGTCGCCCACGCTCTCGACGTGTCTCCCGGCCGGGTCGGCTACACGCACGGCCGCAACGGTAAGCCCGCGCTCGCACCCGGGCTCGGGACGACTCCAGTTCAACCTCTCGCATTCCGCTGAGATCGGCCTCGTGGCGCTCGCGCGTGAGCGCTCCGTCGGGGTGGACGTCGAGCAGCTCCACGAGCTAGCCGACGCGCTGGACGTCGCGGAGCAGAACTTCTCGCCGGCGGAGCGCGCCGCACTGCTTGCAGTCCCGTCCGAGGAACGCAGTCATGCGTTCCTGCGCTGCTGGACGCGGAAGGAGGCCGTCGTGAAGCTCGACGGCGAGGGCATCGGGGCCGGACTCGACTCCTTCGACGTCGACCTCTCGGCCGGTGCGACGTCCGCGCTCCTTCGCTACGAGGACCGAGACGGCCGCGAAGCGCCGCTCACGCTCCGTGACCTGACTGCCCCGCCAGGCTACGTCGCGGCCGGCGCCGCGGAAGTGGTGCCCGGTGACGAGGTGGTGACCTGGCGTGAGCTCACGAGCGGCTGACGGACTCTCCGAACGAGGAGACCTGCGTTTGAGCGCAAACGTCGCAGTGCCGATGAACTCTGCCGTGTCTCACTCCACGGAGCCGCTCGTCGGGGAGAGCTCTGCGGGTGAACTGAGCCCAGAGCTCGTCCTCGTCGACCCGAGCCTCGCGGAGCGCGCTCGGTCGTCCATGCCGGGGCCGGCCGATACGTTCGCCCGCCTCGACGGTCTCGCACGCGCTCGCCCGGAAGTCGTGCCGACTCCCCCTGCTCGGGAGCCCGTTCTCCCGCAGCCTCCGACGACGCCCCTCACCGCACCGCCCGTGCTCGCCTGGGGCACCCGCCCGACGAGCACGGCCCGGACGGCCCTCCTCGCGGGAGGCGTCGCCGCCGTACTGGCGATCAGCCTCCTCGTCGGAGTGCGCGTGGACGTCGGCGGACAGACCGCGGGGGCGGAATCGACGGCGGTACCGGCCGCGCCGACGCGGGTCGCGAAGCCGAAGGCCACGAAGAAGCCGGCGAGGGTAGGAGCGACCCGCCACGCCGGCACGGCGGGAAGCCGCCGTCAGGCAACTCCGCCCGCGCGCTCGGCCGCTCCGTCTCGCCACCGCTTCGCCTGGGCGCCCACCGACGGAGCGGCCGGCTACGACGTCGAGTTCTTCCGCGACGGTGCGCGCGTCTACGTCGGCCACACGACCCAGACGACGATCGAGATCCCGGCCACCTGGCGATACGACGGCACCGCGCATTCGTTCCGTGCCGGCGAGTACGGCTGGTACGTCTGGCCCGTGATCGACGGCCGCCGAGCGGCGCGCGCGTCCGTGCAGACGACCGTCTCGATCGCGCACGCCTAGACCCTCCTAGACCACGAATTCCCCCGTTCGCGTGCTTCGCTGGATGGGGGGAACCGCTCCGCATGGTTGAGCGAGTCGTGCCTGGCCGAACGGTCGGCCTACCCCGATCGGGGGTCTAGGTTCGGAGGCTGACCGGCCGAGAACAGCCAGGCTGTGTTTGCCGCCGCCGCCGCCAAGCGCACGGCACTTGCCGTCGCTTCCATCGCCGCCCTCCTCGCCGTCGCGATCGTCGGGCCGGCCGGTGGTGCGCCCAAGTGGGCGAAGGACAAGGGCTCCTACCGCGATCGCGTCGCACCGACGGCGCCCGCGAACCCGCATGTCGTGAAGGTGACGCCCAACCTCGTGTATGTCGCCTGGGATCCGTCGAGCGACAACGTCGGCGGTCGCCGGCTACGTCGTCTCGGGCGACGGCCGCCCGTCGGTCGCGCTCTCGCCGTCCTTCGTGCTGAGCACGCTCGGCTGCGGCGACAGCACGCAGTTCGCCGTGTACGCGTACGACCGCTCGGGCAACCGCTCGTCGCGAACGACGACGACGGTCTCGACGGCCGCCTGCCCCGACACGCAGGCGCCCACTGCACCGACGGGCTTCACGCAGGGAGCGACGACCGAGAACGCGGTCGTCCTCAACTGGTCGCCGTCCGCCGACAACGTCGGCGTCGTGAACTACGGCGTGTACCGCGACCTCGTCCGGGTCGCGACCACCCCGTCGCCGAGCGTGACCCTCACGGGTCTCAGCTGCGGGCGAACCTACACGTACCTCTTCGACGCGGGCGACGCCACGGGCAACCGCTCGGGCCTCGTCCCCGCCTTCGTCCAGACCGCGGACTGCGCCGACTCCGAGCCCCCGACCCCGCCGACGAATGTCTCGGTCACCTCCAAGACGGCGTCGTCGCTCGCCCTCGCCTGGTCGCCGTCGAGCGACGACACCGGCGTCGCCGGATATCACGTCTCCGTCGACGGCACGCCGACGCTGACGGTGACGCAGCCGACCGCGAACCTCGCGAACCTCGCCTGCAACAAGACGTACTCGCTCGGCGTCGACGGGTTCGACGCCGCGGGCAACCGCTCGTCCGCCGCGTCGGTCTCGGGCACGACCTCGGCCTGCGCGGCGACTGCACCTCCGCCCCCGACGCAGGACACCACTCCGCCGTCCGCGCCGACCGGGCTCGCCGCCTCCAACGTCGAGCCAGACGGGCCTGACGCTCGGCTGGAACGCGTCGACCGACAACGTCGGCGTGACGGGCTACGACGTCTACCGCAACGGCACGAAGGTCGGCTCGGGCAGCTCCACCTCGAGCACGCAGTCCGGCCTCACCTGCGGGACGGCGTACACGTTCGGCGTCGTCGCCCGCGACGCCGCCGGAAACTCGTCCTCGACGACGCAGCTGAGCGCCGCGACCACCGCGTGCCCGCCGCCGCCCCCGTCGCAGGACACGACCCCGCCCTCGGCGCCGACCGGGCTCGCCGCCTCCAACGTCGGCCAGACGGGCCTGACGCTCGGCTGGAACGCGTCGACCGACAACGTCGGCGTGACGGGCTACGACGTCTACCGCAACGGCACGAAGGTCGGCTCGGGCAGCTCCACCTCGAGCACGCAGTCCGGCCTCACCTGCGGGACGGCGTACACGTTCGGCGTCGTCGCCCGCGACGCCGCCGGAAACTCGTCCTCGACGACGCAGCTGAGCGCCGCGACCACCGCGTGCCCGCCGCCTCCGCCGGCCGCGGACACGACGCCGCCGTCGCAGCCCGCGAGCTTCCGCATCGCCAGCGCGACCGGCACGTCCGTGAGCCTTGCCTGGAACGCGTCCACGGACAACGTCGGTGTCGCCGGCTATCGCGTCTACCGCAACGGCGCGGCCGACTCGACGACGACGCAGACGAGCTCGACGGTCTCCGGCCTCTCGTGCGGCACCTCGTACACCTTCGACGTCGACGCGTACGACGCCGCCGGCAACCGCTCGCCGAAGGCGACCATGACCGGGTCGACGTCGGCCTGCGCCGACACGCAGGCGCCGTCCGCGCCCACGAGCCCGGCCGCGACCTCCCGCACGGCGACCAGCATCGCGCTCGGCTGGACGGGCTCGACGGACAACGTCGGCGTCGTCGGCTACGGCCTCTACCGCAACGGCGTGCAGGTCGGAACGAGCACGTCGACCACAGGGATCTTCTCGGGCCTCGTCTGCAACACGAACTACACGCTGGCGGTTGACGCCTATGACGCCGCCGGCAACCGCTCGCCGAAGGCGACGACGATGGTCGCGACCACCGCCTGCCCGGACACGACCCCGCCCTCGACGCCGACCGGGCTTGCAGCGTCAGGCGTCAGTCAGACGGGCCTGACGGTCGGCTGGAACGCGTCGACCGACAACGTGGGCGTCTCGGGCTACGACGTGTACCGCAACGGCACGAAGATGGCGACCGTGACCGCGACGTCGTCGGCCCAGACCGGCCTCGCGTGCGGAACCTCGTACTCGTTCGGCGTCGTCGCTCGCGACGCCGCCGGCAACAGCTCGACGCAGGCCTCGCTCACCGCCTCCACGAGCGCCTGCTCCGCTCCTCCGCCGCCCCCGCCGCCGCCTCCGCCGCCTCCGGCCGTCGCCGACAAGTTCGCCGCGCCGAACGGCTCCGACTCGAACCCGGGCACGCTCGCGGCGCCGTACCAGTCCGTCGCGAAGCTCATGAGCTCGCTCTCGGCGGGCCAGACCGGGATGCTCCGCGGCGGCACCTACGGCGACGCGAGCACGTATACGCCGATCAACGTCAGCGGAGGCTCGGGGCAGCCGATCACGCTGACGAACTACCCGGGCGAGACGCCGACCGTGAAGGGGTACGTCGAGGTCAACGGCGACTACATCACGATCCGCGGCCTGCGCATCGACGGCTCCAATTCCGTGATGGTCAATCCCGGCAAGTGCGGGACCCAGGCACTCGGGCTCCTCCTGCAGGGCCACGACGAGATCTTCGAGCACAACGAGGTCTTCCAGTCGGGGAACAAGGGCAGCGCGATCATCCAGCACGGCGACCGCAACATCATTCGCTACAACAAGCTGCACGACTTCGGCTCCTGCTACGCCTACGACCACGGCGTCTACGTGGGAGACGGCGACTCGGTGCAGATCTACGGCAACTGGATCTGGAACAACCCGCACGGCTGGGGCGTCCAGGTCTACCCCGGTCCCACGAACGCGCGCATCCACGACAACGTGATCGACTCCGAACGGCGGCGGCTTCGTCATCTCCGACGACGGGACCGCGACCTCGACCGGGAACCAGATCTACGAGAACGTGGTGCTGAACTCGGTCGGCATGACCACCCAGAGCGGCTACTACATCTCGGGCGCGGGCATCAGCGGCGCCGGGCCGGTCGCGGGGTCGAACAACAGCTTCACGACGAACGACGCCTTCAACACCCCGATCGGCAGCGTCTCGAACATCGCGATGTCGGGGAACATGACGACCGACCCAGCCTTCGTCGACGCCGGCGGCCACAACTACGCCGTGTCGTCGTCCAGCCCGCTCGCCGGCTGGGGCCTGTGGGACGGCAAGTGAGCCCGTCGCACGCCCGGTAGCACACGCTCGACCCACACAGCCACGGGAAGCGTGGCAGTATTCCCTCCGCCGGCGGTCGTGCACCGTCGGTCGAAGCGACAGCGAGAGGGGATCGCCCGAGCTTTGCGGACCATCGTGATAGTCGTCGCCGTGATCGATCTCGCGCTGGCGACGTTCGCCTCTTCGGCACTCGGAGCCGCCACTCCGCAAGCCGCCGCGCGCTGCGACAAGTTCGCCGCGCCGAGCGGCTCCGACCTCCATGCCGGGTCGCTCAAGCACCCGTACCGCACTCCGCGCCGGCTGCTCTGGTCGCTGAAGAACGGGCAGACGGGCTGCCTGCGCGGCGGCACGTACGGAACTGCGGACAGCTATCACCGGCTGCTCTCCGGAGGCGTCGCGAAGCACCGCAAGACGCTGACCGCGTACCCCGGCGAGAGGGCGACGATCGACGGCTACGTCGAGTTGCTCGGCTCGTACGTCACGCTCCGGAACCTCGTCTTCGACGGCTCGAACTCGCGCCTCGTCAACCCCTACAAGTGCGGAACCCAGGCGCTCGGGCTCCTCCTGCAGGGCCACGACGAGATCTTCGAGCACAACGAGGTCTTCCAGTCGGGGAACAAGGGCAGCGCGATCATCCAGCACGGCGACCGCAACATCATTCGCTACAACAAGCTGCACGACTTCGGCTCCTGCTACGCCTACGACCACGGCGTCTACGTGGGAGACGGCGACTCGGTGCAGATCTACGGCAACTGGATCTGGAACAACCCGCACGGCTGGGGCGTCCAGGTCTACCCGGGTCCCACGAACGCGCGCATCCACGACAACGTGATCGACTCCGAACGGCGGCGGCTTCGTCATCTCCGACGACGGGACCGCGACCTCGACCGGGAACCAGATCTACCGCAACGTCGTGATCGAACTCGGTCGGGCTGACGACACAGAGCGGGTTCTTCATCGACGGCGCCGGGCTCAGCGGGTCTGGGCCGGTCCCCGGCTCGAGCAACACGTTCGTCGGCAACGCCGCTGTTCAACACGGCGGTCGGGGAGAGCCCCAACGTGACGGTCGCGGACAACGTCAGCGTCGACCCGCTCTTCGTCGACGCCGCGGCCCACAACTACGCACTCTCGCCGTCCAGCCCGCTCCTCGCGTGGGGTCTCTGGAACGGCCGCTGAGCCCGGCTCGGGCCTGAACGCCTAGCCGTCGCGGCGGCTACGATCGCTCCCCGTGGCGCCCGCGACGCACTGGAGTGGACGCCGCGTCCTCGTCACCGGAGCGGCGGGCTTCATCGGCAGCCACGCTCGTCGAGGCGCTCGTCGGCGGCGGGCGCGGATGTCCGCGCCTTCGTCCGCTACAACTCGCGCAACGACTACGGGTGGCTGGAGACGGTCGAGCAACCGACGTCGCGACGAGGTCGAGATCTTCCGCGGCGACCTCGCGAACCCCGAGGCCGTGCTCGGGCTCGTGCGAGGGCCGCGACACCGTGCTCCACCTCGGCGCGCTCATCCCCATCCCGTACTCGTACCGGCATCCGCGCGAGTTCCTCGAGGCGAACGTCGCGGGGACGCTGAACGTCCTCGAGGCCGCTCGGCGCCACGAGCTCGAGCGCGTCGTCCACACGTCCTCGAGCGAGGTCTACGGGACGCCGTCGACGCGTCCCCATTGCGGAGACGCATCCGCTCAACCCGCAGTCGCCGTACGCAGCGACCAAGGTGGGCGCCGACCAGCTCGCGAGCAGCTACTGGCTCTCGTTCGAGACGCCGGTCGTGACGGTGCGCCCGTTCAACACCTTCGGGCCGCGCCAGTCGGCCCGCGCCGTCATCCCCACGATCATCAGTCAGGCGCTCACGCGCGATCGCATCGAGCTCGGATCGACCGAGACGACGCGCGACTTCCTGTATGTCGAGGATACGGTGCTCGGGATCATGCGCTGCGGCGAGGCCGCCGGGATCGAAGGCGAGGTGATCAACCTCGGGACGGGAGTGGAGATCTCGGTGGCGGACGTCCTCCGCCGCATCCTCGAGCTCGTCGGGAACGAGGTCGCGGTCGTCCCCGCGGACGAGCGGATGCGGCCCCCGGGGAGCGAGGTGGAACGCCTCGTCGCGGACACGCAGAAGGCCCAACGTCTGCTCGAGTGGGCCCCGACCGTCGCCTTCGACGAGGGCCTTCGCCGAACCGTCGAGTGGTTCCGCGGCGCCGTGGGTTCGTACAAGCCCTCGATCTACAACGTGTAGCTAGACGGCCGCCGCGGGATCGTCGCGGTAGCCGATCTCGGCGAGCCAGCGCTGCACGATCGAGCGCCAGCTGAACTGCTCCTCGACGAGCTCCCGTCCCGCTCGGCCCATGGCGTCCCGGCGCTCCGGGTCGTCGGCGAGATCGGCGAGCGCCGCAGCGAGCGCCTCGGGCGACTCGGGCGGGAGCGCTATGCCGGCGCCGTGCCGCTCGAGCAGCTCGGGAGTCTCGCCCGCGCCCGAGAAGACCACGGGAACGCCGCAGCTCAGCGCCGGGAAGACCTTCGACAGCCGCATCTTGCGCGCGACCTCCATGTCCTTCAGCACCGCTATGGCCGCGTACGTGATCGAGTAGCAGCGGGCCATCTCCTCGTACGGAGACGCGCCGAAGACGACGTTGTCGAGGCCGCGCTCGCGCGCCAGCCCTTCATCCGCTCGCGCTCCGGGCCCTCGCCGATCAGCAGGAAGGCGACGTCGTCGCGGTCGCGGAGCAGTGCGGCCGCCTCGATGAGCGTCTCGAGCCCGTGGTAGTAGGCGTGTGTCCCGATGTAGGTGAACACCTTCTTGCCGTGGAGCCCCCAGCGGTCGAGGAGCTCGGCATCCGGGTCGAGCGGACGCAGGAACTCGGTGTCAGCGCCGTTCGGCAGGAACGAGATCCGGTTGCGCGCGATCCCGCGTTCGTGGAAGTGCTCGACGAAGCGCTCCGTGACCGTGCTGACCGTCCACGGACTGCTTCAGCGAGAGATCCTCGAGGCCCTTCATCAGCCCGAGCAGGGCACCGCTGCAGAGGAAACCGACCTCGCGCGCGACGTCCACCTGCAGGTCGGGGACGTTGTAGACGTACGGCACGCCACGGAGCCAGCGCATGAGCAGCGCGACGAACGCCGAGCGTGAGCGGCTGCGACTCGACGAACAGCCGGTCCGGCTTCGGGCCGAAGAGCGTGCCGACGAGCGCCGTCGACGTGAAGCTCACGTAGTTCGCGACGCGCTTCAGCGGCGACTTCCCCGTCGACGCGTACAGCCACGTGCGGTGCACGGGCACGTCGTCGATCGTCTCCTCGAGGCGGACGCGCCCCTCGTACCCCGGGAAGGTCACGCCGTTCGGGTAGTTCGGCATTCCCGTGCGCACCTCGACCCGGATCCCGTGCCGCTTGAGCTCGCGCGCGACCGCACGCAGTCGCAGCTGCGGAGCGCCGAGCTCCGGCGCGTAGTACTGGGAGAGGATGACCCAGCGCTCGCCGCGCTTCACCATGACAGGCCGTGGTACCCGGCGAGCTCTCCGGAGCGGCCGCCCAGGTCGAGGCCTGCGAGGTCCACGATCGGGACGTCGCCTGCCCGGAGCACGGCCTCCGTGAACTCGGGTCGACGCTGGCTCACAACCACCATGTCGACCGAATCGAGCGCCTCCTCCAGCGTCTCGGTCGCGATCTCGCGGATCTGCGGGAGCTGACGCTCGAGGTACTCGAGGTTCGTTCCGAGCATCTCGTCGAGGCGGATGTCCGGGTCGTAGACGCGGACGTCGAAGCCGTCCTGCCACAGCTCGCGCACGAGATCGATCGTCGGGCTCTCGCGTACGTCGTCGGTCCCCGGCTTGAAGCTCAGGCCGAGCACGGCGATGCGCCGGCCGCCCAGCTCGTGCACCTTCTCCCGGGCTGCCGCGATCTGGAGCCAGTTGCTCGGCAGTGCCCCCTCCAGGATGGGGAGCTCGAGCCCGAGGCGCCGCGCGTTCGTCGTGAGCGCGCGCACGTCCTTGGGCAGGCACGACCCGCCGAACGCGAAGCCCGGCCGCAGGTACGCGGGCGAGATGTTGAGCTTCGTGTCGGCGCAGAGGAGCTCCATGAGCCTCCTGCTGTCCATCCCCACCGCCTCGCAAACGCGCCCGATCTCGTTGGCGAAGCCGATCTTCAGCGCGTGGAACGCGTTGCACGCGAGCTTCAGGAGCTCGGCCTCCTCGATCGAGACCTGGTGGATCGGTGCGTCGACGCCCTCGTTCGCAGCGGCGACCACCTCGCCGGAACGTTCGTCGAGCGCGCCGACGACGGTGTACGGCGGCGCATAGAAATCCTTCACGGCGCTGGTCTCGCGCAGGAACTCCGGGTTCATGGCGAGCCCGAAGCGCTCGCCCGCGACGCCTCCGGACTCCTCCTCGAGAACCTCCCGAACGGTCCCGCGCACGGTGCCGGGAAAGACGGTGCTACGGACGACGACGACGTGGTAGCCGGCACCGTCGGCGAGCTGCCGGCCGATCTCCGCGGCGACCCGCGAGAGCGCGTCCAGCTGGTACGTGTTGTCCGCGCCGCTCGGCGTCCCGACGCAGATCAGCGACGCCTCGGCCCAATCGACGAGGCCCTCCGTCTCGCTCGACGGCCGCAGCTGTCCGGACGCGATCGTCTCCGCGAGGATCTCGTCGAGCTGCGGCTCCTTGACCGGGCTCCGGCCCGAGCGGACGGCCTCGACCTTCCCCGCGTTCGAGTCGATGCCGACGACCTCGTGCCCGGAACGCGCGAGGCACGCTGCCGATACGGTGCCGACGTATCCCAGCCCCCAGACGAGGAGTTTCAAGACGTCGTTCTTCGGCGTGTTGGAAGAGGGCCACCCGCAGCACCCCTCCGATCATATGCAGTCGGCTATCGCAACGGGCCCTGGGTGTCGAGGGCGTTCCGGGCGCGTTCGAGCGCCCGCTGAAGGAGCGTCGTGACACGCGGTCGGCGGCTCGGCGTTTACCAGGACGGGCCGTTTCGGATCGTCGACGGGAGCCCGCCGCGGCTCGCCCCACTCCCTCTGACCGCGCGTTCCTCCGGTTCGCGGAGGAAGTCGGACGTGAGTTCGACGAGACGGTCGTGTTCGCGCGCGCGCGGCACGTCTCGGACGGCGGCGGCGACGACCCGCTGCCAGCCGAGATCGGCTTCGTCGAGCTCCCCTACTACGAGAGCCTCGTCGCACCCGGGCAGGTCGCGCGAGCGCTGCCCGGCACGCTGAGGGCGTTCTGGCGCGGCCTCGGACGCGTCGACGCGATGTGGGCCCTCGGGCCCCACCCCCTGTCGTTCTTCCTCGTCGTCCTCGCACGCCTGCGCAGGAAGCACGTCGCCCTCGGCGTGCGTCAGGACACGGTCGCCTACTTCCGCTCGCGACGCAGCGGAGCTGCGTCCCTCGTCGCGGCGCGGCGTGGGACCGGGGCTTCAGGATCCTCGCCCGGCGCTTCCCGACGGTCGTCGTCGGGCCGGACCTCGAGCGCCAGTACGGCGGGCCTCGCGAGGGAGTCCTCGCGATCAACGTCTCGCAGATCCGTGACGCCGACCTCGTCGCGAACCCGCCGCAGCGCGACTGGTCGGGATCGATCGAGCTCCTCACCGTCGGGCGAATCGACCGCGAGAAGAACCCGCTGCTCCTCGTCGAAGCGCTCGCGCGCCTGTGCGCCGCCGACCCGAGGCGTTCACGCTCACCTGGGTCGGCTCGGGCCCGCTCGAGCCGGACGTCCGCCGCCGAGCGGAAGAGCTCGGCGTCCTCGATCGGATCGACCTCCGCGGGTTCAGGCCCTTCGGGCCGAGCTCCTCGAGCTCTACCGGCGCGCGCACGTCTTCGTCCACGTGTCGCTGACCGAGGGCGTTCCGGCGACCGTGATCGAGGCGCTCGGGAGCGGGACGCCCGTCGTCGCGACGGCCGTGGGCGGCGTGCCCGCGACGCTCGAGCACGGTGACGCCGGCCTGCTCGTCCCGCCTTCCGACGTCGACGCGCTCGTGACCGCGATCCGGGAGCTCGTCTCCGACCGGGAGCTGTGGAGCCGCCTCGCGGCGCACGGGATCGAGGTCGCCGCGGGACGGACGCTCGACGCGAACGCTCTGCGCGTGGCCCGCTTTCTCGGAGCGAGGAGTCCTCTACGCGCGCGCGCACGCCGGCTGAACCGGCGGACGGCGAGACTCGTGCGCGCAGCGGCCAGACCGGCCGCGCCGACCGGCCCGTGCGAGACGACGATGCTCTCGAGCCCCGGGTCGATGTTCGCGAACCGGTACTTGTACTCCTCGCCTCCGCGGAGGAAGCGGTACTCCTGCATGCCGTCCGCGATCGACTCCCGGATCGAGTGGGCCAGGAGGACGAAGCCGACGCGCGCGTGGTCCCAGTTGCGGTCGCGACCCATCTGGTAGTAGCAGTCGGCTCCCTCGAAGCGGAATCCGTACCACGCGGCCACAGGCTGGTCGTCCACGTGCATCAGCCAGAGCCGTGCCCACCCGCGCTCGCGCGCGACTTCGGCGAACTCGCGGTGGAACCCCTCCCGGAGGAGGAAGTTCGTCGGCCCGTCCCCCACCGGGCGCGGTGAAGCGCGATGAGGGTGTCCAGTCCCTGGGCGAACTCCTCGTGCGTGCTCGGCGACTCGAAGCGCACGTCGTGCGTCGTCGAGAGGCGCCGCTCGAAGCGGCGCAGCTGCTGCCGCAGGTTCGAGGAGCGCGCAGCGAGAAAGTCCTCCCAGGTGCCCTGCTCGAAGCGAAGGAGGGGGCTGCCCTCGGCGCCGAGCCTGCGCCCGCCGAGGAGACAGCTCCACGACTCCTCGCGCGGAAGGTGCTCGCCGAGGAGCACCGGCGCGGCCTCGGTCCGCAGGAGCCGACGAGCGCGGCTGCGATCGCCAGGCGTGACGTGGCTCCGCGATGACGCCGAGCTGGTCGCCTGCACCGTGTCCGACGAACCGGAACATCCGCACCGGGGCCTCCGCCACTCGTAGAGCGGGACGATCCCGACGAGCCGGTCTGGCGGTACCAGGCCGCGTACACATGGAGGACGCGGTCGCCGCCGCCGAACCACTTCCACCAGGTCGGAGGAACTCCGGCGTGGAGAAGATGTTGCGATTCAGTCGAGCGAGACTCGCGTGCGCCGCGCTCGCGTCGTCGAACGACCGCAGGCGGTGCAGCTCGACCCTCTCGACGGATCCGATTCCGGCTCCACTCCTCCTACGTGTGGGTCGATCGCGCTGACTGTCAAGGCGGGCAACGACGGGCGGACGACGTCTGGCAATCGCACGGAGCCGAAGAAGCGCATACGCGTCTGTCGCCACAGGCGCTCATATTTTATGCGGGCTCGCTCGCGGAGCCGCGATCGCGCCGATCCACCCAAAGTACCTGCGGCAGCCGCCACAATGCGACAGTGACAGGCCCCAACGGAGCCCGGCTCCGCGCCGGAGACCGCGTCGTCGTCCGCTCCCACGAGGAGATCTTCGCGACCCTCGACCGCCGACCCGCGCGCTCGACGGACTTGCAGTTCATGCCGGAGTGCTCTGATTGGTGCCGGACGAGGGGTCCGCGTCAACGCGTATCGAACAGACCTGCATCGACTTCCTCGGCGGAGGGTCGGCGAACCGACCGTTCCGCGGGAACAACGTCGTGGTCCTCGAGGCTCTGCGCTGCGACGGCAGCGCCCCGACGGTTCGCCGCAGGTGCAAGACTGCTCGAAGGAGGCCCTGGCTCCGCCCCGCAGACGGCGACTCGGCGGGATAGGGGCTCGTCACCTCAGTGGGACACAGCTACGCGCACGCGTTCAAGACCCAGGCCGACGAGCACCAATACTTCTGTCAGTCCACGCGGCTCCGCGTCGCTACGAGGCGTGCCACCGGAACCACGAAGCGCTCGCACCCACGCAGCGCTCGTCAGCGAATCGGAAACGGAGACAACCGTGCATTTGAGACCGTGCTCCATTACTTCACCCGGTCGGCATGGTGGGCGACTCATGTCGCACAATCCATGGCGACAATGGCTTCGAGGCAAGCAACTCGCAAAATACCAACGGTCACGCTCTGAGGTCTGAAGCCAGGGCGAACATGTCAGGATCAAGAGCGTGGAACAGATAGTTACGACACTCGGAACAAACCGGCGAATCGAGGGATACGGTACGGCGCCAGAGATGAACCCGATATTTTGATCCAGAGGCTATCGTCACCATGACATTGCCTGAATCATCAACGAGCAGACACGGGAGGGAATCCCTAGAGCTGACAAACACGTGACCCTCTGGCACGGTCCGGGCAACCGGGAGGTTCGAGCGGGACGACTGGAGTGCATGTGCTACCGAGAGCTCGGCGACTGTCCGCGGGACGAGCTCATGTACTGGCGCGGGTCTGGCTGGAGCCCATAAGCGTGACGGGCGGGGCGTGACACGATGCCGCTAGACAGCTCAGAGCACGACGCACGCGGAGGCGATCTGGACGTGCGGCGCCGCCGCCGCAGGAGCCGTGACAAGCCAGCCTTCGAGAGATATCACTGGAGCCCTGACGGACCACGCAAGCAGGTCGAAGAAAACGGAAGATGATGGGCATATGACTCAACAGCCTCGAAGGAAGGGACCAAGATGGCTGCTGGCAGCGATTCGAGCATGGGAGAGCCTCGGCCGGCGCCGAGGTACCTGGACCCACGACCGCCCGCGAGCTGGCGCTGACCCGATCACGGGCTGGTACCTCCTTCGTGGGACAAAGCCCTCGTTGATGCCAGCGACAGCAGAACTGCGCCGCGATCCTTCGAAGGACAAATGCCCCTCGAACCCCCCACGCCACTCGCCCTCGAGAAATGCGATCCGGAAGGCCCTGACGACGTCGGTGCACATGCAGTCGCCTTGTCCCCGCGCACGCCGTACTTCGCCCGGAGCTCCGTGAAATGGTGTCGAGGACATCGGCGGAAAGCGATCCCCGACGACCTTGCCGTCCGGATCCACGCCAGCGCTCCGATCCCGGCGTACCCGTCCCGCTCCGCCTCCGGGCTCGCCTCCCACGCCGCGTAAAGGTCTCGACGCGCTCGGCGCATACCAGTCGTCCGAGTCCAACACCACCAAAAACGTTCCACGGGCGAGCTCCGCGGCCCTGTTCTCGCACACCGCCTTGCCCGGGTTCGCCTGATACGCGTAGCGAATCGGAACGGACTCGACTCCAGCCAGCCCTGACGAGCTCCCGCGTTCCGTCGCTGGAGCCGTCGTCGATCACGAGCCACTCAAGGACCTGAGGTCTGCTGCTCAAGACTCTCGACACGCCGGGCAGCGTGTCGTGCTCGTCGAACGTCGGCGTCACCACGGTGAACGTGGTTTACGGTCCGTCCAGCGCGCGTCATGCCCCTCTCCCGCGCCGTCGGCGGTCCGGTTCGACGTGCTCTCCGAGACGCGGGGCGCGAGGAGAGCCGGGTGCACGAATATGGTCATGACTGACTCTCGCCGACAGACGTCGTGACCCGGGCTGACGTGGCAAGCAAAGACACTAGCCACGGCATCGCGACTCGCACGCTCCACGCCTCCTTCTGGGCGTATGGCGCGTACATCGGAGGGCTGGCGTTGTCCATGGTGGGACCGCGATCCTCGCACGACTGGTCACGCCGGACGAGTACGGCCTCGTCGCGCTCGCGCTGATCGCGATGGCGATCCTCGACAAAATCCCGGACTCGGAGTCGGCGACGCCCTCCTGACCGTCAAGGACGACGAGCTCGCGGAAAAGGCCGAGACTGCATTCGTCGTGAACATCGGAGTCGGCGTCGTGCTCGCGGTCCTGTCGGCAGCGCCTGGGCGGGTCGTGGCCAGGTTCTTGACCAGCCGGAGCTCGTCGAGTCATGCCTGCGCTCGGGACGACGTTCATCTTCATCGGCCTGCGGGGCACCCCGCGCGATCGCGCAGAGGAACATCGACTTTCGCCCGCACACGGCGGCGACGTTCGCGGAGACGACGTGCCGGCGGCTCGAGCGTCATGCTGCCCTCGCCGGATTAGGGGTTGGAGCTCGTCATCGGTTACATCGCCGAAGCGCAGCTTGTCTGGTGACGCTGTGGCTGATGGTTGCCGTCGAGGCCACGGTTTCGCCCTCGTTTCGCGTCTCCGAAGCTGCTCGGATTCGGCGGACGGCTCACGGGCGTCAACGTGATGGCGTCGCTCCTCACCCAGTTCGATTATCTCGTCGTCGGTCGCGTCGCTCGGAGCGGCGCAGCTCGGCTACCCCTCCATGGCGACCCGTCTCCCCAGCACCCTCATCCTTGGGCTGGCCGCGGTGGCCGGGCGGGTGCTGTTCCGGCGTCCGCCTCGCTTCACTCGAGCGGGATGCCGCGCCGCTTCCTAACGTCCCGCTACACGTCGCTCGTCGTCTTCCCGCTCGCCGTCTACGTAGCCATGCTCGCCAAGCCTGTCACCCACGCGCTTCGGCCCGCAGTGGAGCCGGCTGCCCTGCGGTGCGGGTCTCTGCGTCTCGGCATGCGCGTCGACGTCCCTGTACGTCTCGGGGGGTGCCATCAAGGCGCGCGGGCGCGGGATATCCTCCTCTGGCTTGCGGTCCGCAGGCTGCCTTCCTCGTCGTCGGAACACTTCGTCGTGCACCGCGGGATCGTCGCGGTGTCCTGGGTCCAGGCCGCGATTGCCATCTCCGCCATGATAGTGTCCATCGGCATCGCCCGGAACTCTTCGGATCGACGTCGGTCCAGCTTCACTTCGCTCCGGCCCGCGGCGCTCGCTTCGCTCGCGCTAGCCGTCGCGCTGATCGTGGTCGGCGTACGATCTCCGCACCTGGCCCGCCGTCCTCGTCGGCCCCGGCGTCGGCGGTGTTACCTCGGCCTAATCGCCCTCCTCGCACCGGACTCTTTACGAGCACTCAGAACATCGCGCGCCCCGTCGCGAATCCGCACCCGCCGGACGAGACCCTCGATGACAAGAGCGGGGCGTCGGCTAGCCAACCCGACTCTGACCCCCTCTGAGCGCGCTACGGCGCATCCGAGAGCCCCACAAGTAGGAGACCTCCCGCGGGCGAGCCGGGTGCGAACGCGGGTCGCGCGAGCGCAGTCAAGACCGGCCCTGCCGCGAACAAGACCCACAGCGTAGTCGTGCGCGTTCGAGATGAAGAACATCGCAGCGAGCAACTCCGATGGTAGCGATGAGAACCGCGCGGCGAGGTTGGCCACCCGTTCGCCCGATCGCATGGAAGCGCTTGGCAGCGGCCCAGCTGGCCCGCATGCTGGCCAGAGCGACGAACGCGAAGCAGACGAGACCGACGATGCCGGTCGACGAGGAGTTCGAGATACGCGTTGTGGACGATCTCGGGCTTTTCGCTGATCAGCGTGACATGGGTGAGGCTCCCTGGCCGCAGGACGAAGCGAGCCTCGAGGACACGGAAGTTCCCGGGCCGACCCCGGCCCACGGATGTCTCGAAGATCCGCCAGGCGATCCCCCACAGGTCGTCCCGTCCGCTCCCGCCACCGCCGAAGGTCGTGAGGCGGATCAGGGCGTCGGGACGCGAGTCCAGGTAGACGGCGACTGCGGTGGCGCCTGCAAGCATGAGGACGAAGATCTGCTCCGCCTCCCGCCGGAAGAGGACGAACGCCGCGAGGACCGAGAACGTGGCGCGAGGAGACAACCACGCGACTCCGTCGCGAAGAAGCCGAAGGTGATGGACGCGAGCGCGACCCAAGCGCGATGCGCGTCGCTCGTCGGAAGACGCTGAGCAACCCACCGGCCATGAACATCGCCGCAGGAACGCTGCAGCCTGGTAGTTCGGTCGCCGGCCGCCTGGAGCCGCCCTGGTCCCGCGGCTGAGATAGTTCCGGCCGAGGTGCCGATCCCGAGGAGCCCATCGCAACGGCCACGGACGCCCCGATGACGAACGCAGCGCGATGTAGACGACGTCACGCGGTTTGCGATCGAGCTCGCGACGATCAGGAAGATGACCATGGCTCCCCGCCGGTTCATCATCTCCGTCGCACGCGCACGGCCGAGGCCGCCATGGCGTACGACGGCGCGAGCAGGCGTTCCGAAGAGCGCCGATGCGCGACGATCGACGTCGATGGTGGCACAGCGCGCCGGAGTCTGCACGGCACATCCCTCCAGCCAGAGCAGGGCGAGGACGATCAGGATCTCTCCGACCACCAGTCAGTGCAGCGCTGAGCGCCTGCCAGCCGGCGATGAACAGGCGCGACCGCCACGATGGCACGGCGATTGTCGCTGAGCTACGACGAGAAGGTCGCCAGCGATGGCCGGACGGCAGAAGCCGATCGGGGCGCGGCCGACGGGTAGAGCGGCCGCCTGAGGACGCCGACGGCGCCGACAGGCCCGCGATCAAGAACCGGGGCCGGATCTCAGGACATGACTTTGCTCGCCTCATCGTGGTGCTCTCCACTTGTTAGGCGTCTGGTCGGAGCCGCGGTGCGGGCTTGCTGGTCAAAGTCCCCCGGCCGGCTGGTGCTTCCACTGATGGTGTCCTATTACGTCTCGAAAGGCTTCCCGCCCCATGCGCTCGGCGAGAACGAATCGCCCAGGTTCCCCGCACGACCGCCTGCGACAGAGCCGATGCGTCAAGGAGGACGACGAGTCGTCCGACCGCCTCGCGTGTGATGAAGTGCTCCAGGCATGGCGCACACGGTTGCTCCGACACAGGGAGAGGCCGAAAGCCATGGCCTCATGGAACACGAAACCCCACGGCTCGAAGACCGATGGCATGACGAACACCGCCGCCTCTCGGTACAGCGATGCCAGGTGAGCACGATCGTCAACGCGCCCGTGCCACAGCACACCGTCGGGGAGGTTGGAAACAGGCTTGAAAGCGGTCCAACGATCCACAGCTCGGCGCCCGGGACACGAGAGCGGACGTCAGGCCAAGCCGCCAAAAGTGTGCGACCGCCTTTGCGCTCGAATTCGATGCCGACGAACAGTGCGACCGGGCGGTCCCACGACTTTCCCCGAAAGATCGTGGCGGATCGTCGCGCCGCCTCCCACCGCGACCACGCGAGCGGGGTCGCAACCGTAGTCCTCGAGCATGGAGCGCCGCGTCCACTCGCTCATCGTCAACACGCGGCGTGCCGCGCGGCACGTCCGAGCTTCGATCTCGAGCAACGCACGCTGGTCTCGGCTACTCAATCGATTCCAGGCCGGGTAGTGCCGGAGTGTGAGCGCCAGCGTGTTGTCGGTGTAGACTACGAAGGGGAGATCTGCGAGAACTTCGTCGGGGGCGAATCGTGACCCGAGGAGCAGGACCACGTCGAACGAATTCCTCAGTGCGCGAAGCCGCGCGCCGACCTGCTTCGTCCAGCGACGCGAACGTGCTGCGGGCACTCCGGGCAGCGAAGGCAGTCGGGTCTCCAACGCATGTAGGTAGCGGCTCCGCGGGGGACGAGGGCTCGACGACGCCCAGG
Source organism: uncultured Gaiellaceae bacterium (assembly GCA_963846995.1). Classification (GTDB taxonomy): domain Bacteria; phylum Actinomycetota; class Thermoleophilia; order Gaiellales; family Gaiellaceae; genus GMQP-bins7. The sequence continues at coordinate 159,013 of CAWJYD010000010.1, forward strand.
ACGACGTGATTCCTCTCAAGCGCCGCGAAGAGTGGCGCCCATTTGCCTAGGCGCACGCCCGCGGAATTCGTGAGCACTCGCGGAGCCGCAACCGGCACGATCCTCATCGTCATTCCGTGCCTGCCGCGTCGGCGCTCACTGAGCTTCGTCCGATATGCGGTCACGGAGCGTAGTGCGCCGTTTCGGGAGACGCCACAGTGCGCGCTCGGGTGCCGAACAACGCCCCACAATGGGGAACCCACGACCAAGCGCACCCGACTCGCGAAGCACCTCGTCGTACAGCTCGCGGGTTCGTTCGACCCAGAGCGCTGCTGTAAAACACCCTTCGTATCGCTCCCTACCCGCGCGCCCGAGCGCGCGTCGGAGCTGCGGGTCACGCATCAGCTGGACCACTGCAGCGCAAACGTCGACGGCCGTCGGTGGCGCCGGAACGAGAATGCCCTCACGACCGTCCTCGATAATCTCCGGGATTCCCGCCACCTTGGTTGCAACCACCGGTACGGACGCAGCCATTGCCTCGAGCAGGGTCGTCGGAAAAGCGTCGGCTCGAAGAGGATGTAGACAGACGTCGACAGCGTCGAACACCGGCATGACGTCGGACATTGAACCCGCCAGGACGACAGCATCACCGAGCGGCGCTGCGAGCCTCGCGACGGTCTCAGAGGCAGGCCCGTTGCCTGCCACCAGCAGCCGGGCTCGGGGGAAGGTCTCGCGGAGCGCGGCGACCGCTGCGATCGCCACGTCATGAGCCTTCTCAACACGTAGCGCCGAGACCATACCGAGCACGAAATCGTCCTCGTGAATCCCGAGCTCACGACGCACCGACGCGCCGGATCCAGGCTCGGGCGACACGTCGATGCCGTTATGGATCATTGTGACCCTGTGCGCAACGTCCCATCCGTGCCGTAGGTATCCGGTGCGGGCGCTTTCGGAAACGGCTATCACCCGGGGACGCGCCGCGTCGCCGGGCAAACGCCATGAGGCGAACCCGGGCGCGCGATCGAGCGTTTCCGCCAGTCCAGGCCATCGCGTGGATCGACGAGACCGCGGGCGCTCCTAAGGCGCGTGCTGCGAGGCTGCCAAGCAGGGTGAGATTCCCAAATGCGTATGGAGAAGGTCGGGATTGAGCGACGCGACGTGCCTGTACACGGTCCGCGGCGCCTGCACTCCGATCCGCTCGGGCGCGTCGAGGACGACGGGCTCTACGCCCGCGTCACGGAGTCGACGCTCTGCGAGATCGTCGTCTGCACGCTTGAGACACGCAACCGAAAGACGGATATCTTGGCTCGGAGCGACCCGGGCGAAGTGACCAAGCAGTAGCTCGGCGCCGCCGAGCCCGAGGTGATCGATGAGCACCAGAACGTGCAGCTCGCGTCCAGCGCGGGCGGGGAGGCGGGTTGCGCGCGTAAACGCGGCTGGCGCCGACTCAGAGTTAATCAGCGGACGATGCCTGAGCGCTCGTACGACTGTCGGCCGGCGCCCACCTGCTTCGAAAATCGGGCGCTTCGTCAACCTCCCACGCAACTCCGTGATAGTCGCGTGACTGCTTACCGAACGTGGCGGCCCTCCGCTGGTCGTTAATAACCATTCCGAGAAGGCGGGCGCCGACGTGCGCCAACTGGTTATACGCGAGGATCAAGCGCGACCGATCCGTATGCCTAGCGCGTGCGACGAGCACGATGCCGTCGCACTCGGGAGCGAACCGAAGCCCGTCGCTGACTTCGCCGAGCGGTGGTGTGTCAAGAATCACCCACTTCGCCAGTCCGCGGGCCTCCCGGAGTAATTCCGGGAATTGCCCGATCAGCCGCTCAAGCGCCGCGAATGCTTGCTCGTGGGGCCGGAACCGGACCCTAATGTGCGGCAGACCCGGCACCGGGGCGAGCGGGGGAGCGAGCGCGGTGACTCGGAGCTGCAGCGAACGACCGGTGCCGGGCTCCATTCCGAAGAGACGCGCGAGCCGGGCGTCGAAGGTCGAGATCGAGCAGGATGACCTCATCGTTCCCTTCCGCGAACGCTGCCGCGAGCCCCGCGGCGATGGTCGTCTTGCCGTCGCCCGGTCCGCGCTCGTCACCATGATCACGGACGGTCCGGGCCTGGAATGTGCGCGCGGACCTTCCGGATCTGTTCGAACGCATACGGTGGCATGGAGGCTGGAGTCAACCCGCGGCGGCGTGCGCGTATGTCACCTTCGGCACGGAAGCGAGCACCGGGACCGGCAGCAGAGCCGAGACCTCCACAGCGTCGCTGATCCGCGGGTTGAAGTGCGCCAGCGCTACCGCGCCCACGCTCCCGACGGCGAAGCCCACAATCCGCTCAGGATGACCAGGAACAGGTTCGAAAGTCCGAGGAGCCGCCCGGCGGCGTCGCCTGCTGGGCCACTTGAAGCGTTGGATCGGCGCGCGTGGCACGACGGCCTCGAGCTCCACGATCGCGTGCCAGCTCCTGCTGGCCGCCGCCGAGCTCGCGTTCCGAGTCGCGCGTTCAGTGCCGCGAGCTTCGCCGCGACGTTGCCCTGCACGATCTGCGACCGCGCCGCGACGGCTGCGGTCGCGAACGTGTTCGCGAGCTTGCTGGCCTCCTCGGCCGACGCAGCACGCGCCGCGATTGCGAGAACGTTGCTCTGACCGCGTGGCGTGACGCTTACAGCTGCCTGCACGCCCGCCGGCTCCAAGGTCGGCCCATCGCAGCAGCCGCAGCGGCCGCCGCTCGGGGCGAGTCAAGAAGGGCCGCAGCCGTTTGCACCGTGCGGGCCGGGTCGCCAGTGTCGATGACGACCCCGGTGCCCGTGAATGTCAGGTCGCCCGCGCCGAGCGGACTGACGAGAATCGATGCGGAAGCCTCGTACGTGTGGCGCTCCTGACCACCGTCAGCAGCCCGACGACGACGGCGATCGCCACCGAGCAGAGCACGAACGGCCAGTAGCGCGTGAGCGCTTGGACGTACGTGCCTGCCGCCTCCTGAGCCGTGGCGGGTGCGGCCGATCGGGGGGCGTGGGGATCGGGGTCAGATCACTGCCGACGGGTACGAGCCTCGTATCGCGTGGCTCTCGGTTGCGCGGCGTTTCCATGGCCTAGCGCGGTTCAGCTCCGACACGTCGAGCGTGCAAGAGGCATCGAGCCGATCGTTGACTGTCGGGTGCAAGGCACAGCACCTCATCGTATGGACGGACTCGACGGTGCACGAAATCCACCTGTGCCGATGTGGAAGCGCGGCGAAGCCGTCGCCTACGGGCGAATGAGCGCGAGCCAGTGCGTGCGGAGAGGCGGGATCTTTGCGAGTAGCTCGCAGGCGAGCAGCGAATGCCGCGCGAGCCGGCGGGAGATCGGCGGTGCGAGCGTCACCCGCCTCCTGTCCGCGGGGCCACGCCCGAACAGTCGCCGCATCTCGTCAGTGCCGAGCGCCACGACCGCACGGTTCACGGGGTTGACCCAGAAGTCGTACCAGAGCAGCGCCCCACCGGGCCGAAGGACGCGAACGACCTCGCGGCGACGCTGCCTTCGGAGCCCTGAGTCGGGGATCGAGCTGAACACCATGAACGCGAGCGCGAGATCTACAGAGTCGGCGTCGAATGGGAGTTCTGCGGCGTTGCCGACCCGAGATCGAGGTGGGGCGCGAGCGCGCGTGCCTCCTCTATCCGTTCTGGCATGAGATCGATGCCGGTAAGGTTGTCCGGGCTCGCGCCGTACTCGATGAAGTCGCGCAACAGCCCGCCACTCCCGCACCCCACGTCGACCACCCTCATGCTGCCGAGCGATTCGAAGCCGTTTCGCGACAAGATCGCGAGGATCGCCCGCTCCAGCTCCTGCTCCCGGAACAGGACGTCGCTCTTCCAGATCGAATACCGCGAGACGACACCGGCTTCGTGTCGATGAGCGTACTCAGCCCGAATCGTGTCGAGCGGATCCGTCATGACAGGCTCTTCGACGGCCTCGGTCTCGGACTCCTCGAGCGGTGGATGACGCGACACCACGTCCAACCAGTGACAGTTGGAGATCGAGCACAACGGAAGGACGACGGACGGTGACGGTGGCACGGCCCGAAAGGTTGCGCGTCGTCACGCTCATCGACACGCTCCTGACGGGCGGCGCTGAGCGCATGGCAGTCACGATCGCGTCGCGCCTCGACCGCGAGCGGTTCGCACCCACCGTGTGCGTCTCGCGCGAGACGAGCGCCGACGTAGGCCGCGAATACCACGGGCCGCTTGCGGCAGAGCTCGAGGAGGCGAAAGTCCCGATCCTCGCGCCTGGATCGGAGCCATCGCGGCGCCCTCCGGAACTGGAGACCGCTGGTGCGGTTGCTGCGGCACGATTCGACTCACGTGCTCCACAGCCACAAGTTCGGCTCGAACGTGTGGGCGACCCTGCTCGGACGCATCGCACGCGTGCCGGTCGTCATCGCGCACGAGCACGGCTCGGAGCGCGACCGCGTTCATTACTCCGTCGACCGGCTGCTCGTCGGACGCGTCCGCCGACGCGTTCGTCACGGTGTCGGAGGCAGAGCGACGCCACATGGTCGACGTCGAGGGGCTCGACCCGGGCAAGGTGCGAGTCATCCGGAACGGGATCGAGAGGCTTCCCGAGGTCGACGACCGACCTCCGTCGTGACCTCGGCCTGCCCGACGGCATGCCGGTGATCGGAACGGTGGCGGTGCTCCGGCCCGAGAAGGCGCTCGAGATCCTCGTCGAGGCGGCGGCACTCCTAGCTCCGCGCTACCCGGGACTGCGCGTCCTGATCGCCGGGAGCGGTCCCGAGGAAGTCCGCCTGCGCGCGCTGAATCGACGAGCTCGGCTTGCAGGAGACCGTCCTCCTCCTCGGGTTTCGGAGGGACGTCGCCGAGGTTCTCGCGACGCTCGACGTCGCGGTCTTCTCCTCCGACCGCGAGGGCATGCCACTCGCAGTCATCGAGGCGATGGCGGCGGGGAAGGCGATCGTCGCCACTGACATCCCGGGGATCACCGAGCTCGTGCGCGACGGGGAGGAGGGGCTGCTCGTGCCCGCCCGGAACCCCGCCGCGCTCGCGGAGGCGGTCGGCCGCCTCCTCGACGACGACGAGCTGCGGACGCGTTTGGGCGCAGCGGCCCGCGAGCGCCAGCGTCACGAGCTCGACATCCAGACGACCGTCGACGCGTTCGAACAGCTCTACGACGAGCTCTTCGCGAAGAGCAGCCGGGGACGGCGACACGCACGCGTCCCCGCGCGCGGCGTCCGCTCGCAGGCCGAGTAGCGCCGGGGCTAGGCTTTGCGGCCGTGAGCAGGCCCTCGCCATCGCCCGCCGCTGCGCGCTGGGCCGTCCCGCTCGCAGACGTCATCGTCGACGCGGAGCTTCTCGATGCGGCACGCGAGACGCTCGAGTCGGGCTGGTGGAGCATGGGGCCTCGCGTCGAGGAGTTCGAGACCGAGTTCGCCGCACTCTGCGAGTGCGAGCACGCGATCGCCGTCGCGAACGGCTCGGCGGCGCTCCACATCGCGCTTCTCGCCGTGGGTTGCGGCCCGGGTGACGAGGTAGTCCTCCCCTCGCTGAACTTCGTCGCCGCAGGGAACAGCATCGTGCACACGGGAGCAGCGCCGGTGTTCTGCGACATCCGTGGGGAGCGCGACCTCAATCTCGACGTCGACGATCTCGAATCGGCGCTCGGGGAGCGGACGCGGGCAGTCGTCGCGCTGCACTACGGCGGCTACCCGTGCGAGATCGACCGACTCGTCGAGAGCTGCCACGGCCGAGGCGTCGCGGTCGTGGAGGACGCCGCCCACGCCGTCGGCGCCCGGGCGAACGGACGGCCGTGCGGGACGATCGGCGACGTCGGCTGCTTCAGCTTCTTCTCGAACAAGAACCTGCCCGTCGGCGAGGGCGGGATGATCGTCACGAACGACGGAGAGCTGGCGGCGCAGATGCGCCTCCTCCGCTCGCACGGGATGACGACGCTCACGTGGGATCGCCATCGTGGACACGCGTCGACCTACGACGTCGTTCGCGCCGGCTTCAACTACCGGCTCGACGAGCTTCGTGCGGCGCTCGGAAGCGTGCAGCTGGCCCATCTCGCCGAGCGCAACGCCGCACGCGCGATGCACGTCGCCCGCTACCGCGCCGCACTCGACGGCACCGCCGGCCTCGTCTTCCCGTTCGAGGAGGACGAGGCGGCGTCGTACCACCTCTCGGTCGTTCTGCTGCCCGAGTCGGCGCAGCGCGAGCACGTGCGCGCGCAGCTCGCGGAGGCCGGTGTCCAGACGAGCGTTCACTATCCGCCCATGCACGAGTTCGCAGTGTTCGCGCATGCTGGTGCGCGACGAGACCTCCCGCGGACGACCGCCGTCCGGGACCGGATCCTCACGCTTCCGCTCTACCCCCACATGACTGCCGACGACGTCGATCTCGTCGTCGCCGAACTCCTCGAGGCCGTCGCGTGAAGACCGTGATCCTGAGCGGCGGGCGCGGGACGCGGATGGCACCGTACACCTCCGTCCTGCCCAAGCCGCTCCTGCCGATCGGCGAGCAGGCGATCCTCGAGATCGTCGTCGAGCGCCTGCGCGAGGCGGGTTTCACTGACATCACGCTGAGCGTCGGGTACCTCGCCCACCTCATCCGGGCGGTGATGGACAACGCCCGGACGGACGGCGTCTCCATCGAGTACGTCCACGAGACCCGCCCGCTCGGCACCGCGGCGCCTCTCGGGCTGATCGAGGGCCTCGACGACACGTTCCTCGTCATGAACGGCGACGTGCTGACCACGCTCGACTTCCGCAAGCTGGTCGACTTTCATCGGGCACGCGGCTACCAGATCACGATCGCCGTGCACGAGCGGAAGACGCGCCTCGACTACGGCGTGATCGAGGCCGAGGAATCGGGGCGACTACTCGGATTCTCGGAGAAGCCCGAGGTCACGTCGATGGTCAGCATGGGCGTCTACGTCATGGAGCCGGACGTGCTCGCGGCGATCCCCGCAAGACGAGCCGTTCGACTTCCCCGACCTCGTGCTCGCACTGCGTGCAGGCGGGGAAGGAGGTCGGCGTCTACCGCTACTCCGGCTACTGGCGCGACCTCGGACGCCACGAGGACTACGAGGCGGCGAACGCGGAGTGGCACGAGGAGAACGTGTCGAGCGAGCACCTCGACACGGTTTCGTAGCGGCTCACGCCCCGCGAGGCTACGCGGCGCGCGAGGGTGAGTCGGCGAGCGCCCGGCGCCGCCTGAGGCTCAGCTCGCCGCTCTGCCGATTCACCGCGACGTCCTTGCGGAGCAGGACGAGCGCCGTCCAGAACATGATCTTGAGGTCGAACAGGAACGACCGCTGTTCGACGTAGAGCCGGTCGATCTTGACCTTCGCGGGCAGGTATCGCTCGGTGTAGGTGCGGACGCGATCGTCGTCGCCGATGATCTCCGCCTCCTTCGCGAACGCGAGCTGGCAGAGCCCCGTGACGCCCGGGAGGACCTTCGCGATCTCCGCGAACTCCTCGGCGTACAGCTCGACGAACGCGGGATCCTCGGGCCGCGGCCCGACGAGGCTCATCTGGCCGCGCAGCACGTTCCACAGCTGCGGCAGCTCGTCGAGCTTCGACCGCGCGAGGAAGCGGCCCACGCCCGTGAAGCGCTCGTCGTCGGTCGCGGTGAGGCGCGGGCCGGCCGCGTCCTGGCGCATCTTCCGGAACTTCAGGACCTTCAGTTGCCGGCCGTGGGCGCCGAAGCGCTCGGCGCGATAGAAGACCGGGCCGCGATCGTCGAGCCAGATCGCGAGCGCGACGACAGCGGTGATCGGCGCCGTCAGCACGAGGATCACGGCTGCGACGGTCGTGTCGAAGATCCGCTTCACGGCACGGTCGAGCGCGGTAGCGACACGCGACATCCGCGCGAGCACCGCTAGCGCGACCCGTGCGAGGACGAGACAGAGGGTGACGACGAACCACGGCCGAATCGCGTCGCCGACTGCCGTGTCGACGCCCACGAGCGGCGCGCGCCAGAGGACGAGCGTCGCGCAGGCGGCAACAGCCGTCACGATCGGAACCACTGCGATCTCGACGATCGGCCGGCTGCCGAGAAGCCCGGTGGTGCGACGGAGCAGCACGAACGCGAGCAGCGCGAACGCGACGAGAGCTCCTCCGCGCGGGCCATGACTACCGGCCTGCGAGAAGATCAGCAGCAGGACCGGAGCGATGAGCAGGATGGCGCCGTCGACGATCGCGGGAACTCCGCCCCGCACGCGCTCGCCCATCGACGAGATATCGCGATCGGTTGATCTCCGACGCTCGGTTGTAACGAGCCGAGATCGCTCCCCGGCAATCTCACCCATCCCTGCCACTCCCCTGTCTCCCCAGAATTCCCTCGTTTCTTACTTGAGCACATAAAGTGCAACTTCGCAAGACCGGTTCTGGTTACGGGACGGTGTGCGTTCCGTGTGTCTTCCCGGACGCCACGGAACCGCGGCGGTGATCGCGGCGGAGGGCCACTTTCGCCGCAGTCCGCAGGAGTCGGTCGTTCCGCCAGATGCCCAGTCGAGGGAACGAGAACGGGTCGACTGGCGCGTGCCCGGTGCGTAGGGCGAATGCCGCGTCGTACCCCGCCTCACGTGCGGCCTGGCGAACGCGGCCGTCCTCCTCGCCGAAGGGGTAGGCGAGGAAACGGCAGGGCCTGCCGATCTCGTCCTCGACGCGCACGCGCGAGTCGACGAGCTCCCGACGGAGGGTCGCGTCGTCGAGACGCGTCAGATGCGGGTGACTCACCGTGTGCGAGCCGATCTCGACGCCGTCGTCGGCGAGGCCCCGCAGCTCGTCCCAGTCCATCGTTGCGAGCTCGTCGGGGTGGTCGCGGAGCTCGACAGCGAGCTCGCTCACGTCGAGCGACTTCCCGTCGGGCGCATAGCTCGAGCACGCGAACGCGGTCGCAGGCACGCCGAGGTCACGGAGCGTGGGGAGCGCGTTCGCGATGCTCCGGAACGCCTCGTCGAAGGTGACGTGAAGCCCGGCGGCGCCGCCGAACACGACCTGCTCGGCAGTCGCCGGCCGGTAGACGCGCACGAGCTTCCGTATCTGGCTCGCGAACATCGCCGGCGGCACCGACAGCGAGTGGTTCCAGCTGTCGGATATCGCGTGGTAGCAGAGAACGAGAGGGAAGCGCCTTACCAAGGGCCACCGTGCGACCCACGCCGATGACCGCCTTCGCAGCATGTGCCCCGCGGCCCCGTGGTGCGACGGAGGCGGCGCGGAGACCGGAGGGTCGGCAAGCCGCTCACGCTAGCCGCGTCCATCCAACGGGAATCTCCTCGGCTTCGCAGCCGAGTGTGTCGAGATTGGCGACATCTCCCTCCACCTCGAACCATGCCATGCACGCGGGGAATAGGCACGAGACGATCGAACTGGCCCGAGCCAGACCATCAGGCTGAGGAACTGCGCTAGCGTGTGTACATGGCGTCCGCTACTCGGCCGGGCAACGTCACCGACGTCGCAGCCGACGCGCAGGAGACCACGCCCGACACGCCCGCGTCGCGCCAGGCCGACTACCTCGAGCGCAATCGCAGGGCCTGGGACGGCCTGGCGCCGGGCTACCTCGCTGCCGGTCGGCGCGCATGGGCCGACGACATCTTGCGCTGGGGCATCTGGGGGATCCCCGAGACGAAGCTCGGCCTGGTACGGGGCGTCGAGGGTGCCAGCCCCGATGTCGTCGAGCTCGGCTGCGGCACGGCCGACATCTCGGCCTGGCTCGCGCGACAGGGTGCACGCCCGGTCGCCGTCGACATCGCGCCGAACCAGGTGCGGAACGTCGAGCAACTCCAGGACGAGTTCGACCTCCACTTCCCCGTCGCCTGCGGGAACGCCGAGGACGTGCGCTTCGACGACACGAGCTTCGACGTCGCGATCTCGGAGTACGGCGCGAGCCTCTGGTGCGACCCGCGGCGCTGGCTGCCCGAGGCGCATCGCCTGCTGCGCCCGAACGGCCGTCTCATCTTCGTGACGAACGGCGCCCAGCTCATGACCTGCACACCGGAGGACGGCGGTCAGGTCGGGAGCCGGCTCGTACGCGACTACTTCGCGCCGGCTCGGGTCGAGTTCGAGGTCGGAGGCCCGGTCGAGTTCCATCCGACGCACGGACAGTGGGTACGGCTCCTCGTCGCGAGCGGCTTCGTCGTCGAGGATCTGATCGAGGTGCGGCCTCCGCTCGGCGCGCAGGCGCGCTTCAGCCTGGCTCCGCTCGAGTGGGCGCGACGCTGGTCGAGCGAGGAGATCTGGATCGCTCGCAAGGCCGGCCGCGCCGTCACGGCGCGCTAGCCGGGACAGCCGCCGTGAGGCGGAGGGGGAGGGATTTGAACCCTCGAGGCGCTTGCACGCCTAACGGTTTTCGAGACCGCCCCGTTCGACCGCTCCGGCACCCCTCCGACGGCGACAGCGTAGCCGCGTCGCCTGCATGCGGCTCCACATCCCCGCGAGCCGCTGCTGCTCGTACTCTGCGGCGGGGATGGAGTCGACCGCCGATACGCTGAGGCCGACGGAGGGCGCCGTCGCGAGGCTTCGCGAGCGTTCGCTGCGGCCGGTCCTCGTCGGCGCGGGAACCGCGGCGATCGTGACAGCCGCGAACGCCTCCCAGGGCGCATACTTCTCGCAGTCGTGGGGCTGGGTCGCGCTCGCGTTTCTCGTCCCGACGACGCTCCTGCTCATCCTCGAAGGCGCCGGTGCACCGGGTCGCCTGCGGATCTCGTTCGTCCTGCTCCTCGGTGCCCTCGCAGGGTGGATCGCGTTGTCGTCTCTCTGGTCGCTCAGCGCCCCGGGGACGATCAGGGAGTTCGAGCGCATCGTCGTCTACCTGGGCGTCGCCCTCGCGATCGCGTACGTGCTGCGAGCCGGCGACGGCCCGGCGCTTCTGGCCGGGGTGCTCGTGGGCACGACGATCGTCTGTAGCTACAGCCTCGCGACGCGACTGCTTCCCGATCACTTCCCGACGCACGACTCCCCGCTGCTCGACAACCGTCTGGCGCAGCCGCTCGGCTACCCGAACGCGCTCGGAGCGCTCGCCGCGATCGCGATCCTCGTCGCAATCGGCTTCGTCTCGCACGGGCGACCGGTCGCCGCCGGAGCCGCAGCGCTCGTCATTCCGCTGCAGGCAACGACCATCTACTTCACCTTTAGCCGCGGATCGTGGGCGGCGTTGGCGGTCGCGTTCCTGCTGGGGATCGCTCTCGACCCGCGTTGGCTGCGAACGCTCGTGCTGGCGGGGCTGGCGTCGCTCCCTGCGCTCGTCTGCGTGATCGCCGCCTCGCGGCAGCACGAGCTCACGAACACCGACGTGCCACTCGCCCGCGCCGCGCCGGAGGGCCACCGGCTCGCGCTCGTCGTGCTCGCAGCGACCGCAGCCTCCGCTCTCATTGCCTGGGCCGCGTCACTCGCCGCGAAGCGCGTCACGGTGTCGTCGGGAGTCAGACGGATCGCAGATCTGCTCGCGGTCGGCGCGGTCGTCGCCAGCCTGGTCATCGCGCTCGTCGCGGTCGGAGGCCCGTCGCGCGGCATCTCGCGGATCAAGGACGAGTTCGACACCCTTCCGGTGGGCGGAACGGCCGATCTCAACTCGCGCCTCTTCCAGTTCTACGGCACCGGGCGGGCGGAGATCTTTCCCGTCGCCTGGCGCGAGTTCAAGAAGTCGCCCGTGGTCGGGCAGGGGAGTGGGTCCTTCGAGTACGCCTGGTACCAGGATCGGCCGACCACGCGGGTCGTGCGCGACACGCACTCGCTGTACCTCGAGACGCTCGCCGAGCTCGGCGTGATCGGCCTCGTCGTCCTCCTGGCGGCGCTCCTCGTACCCGTCGTCGCAGGAGTTCGGAGCCGGAGGTCGCCGTTCGTCGCATTCGGCATCGCCGCCTACCTCACGTGGGCGATCTCGGCCGGGCTCGACTGGCACTGGGAGATGACCGCACTCACGATGACGGCCTTCCTCGCGGGAGCGGTCGGGCTCGTCGCGCTCGCGAGAACGGAGGCGACGCGCGTGCGAGGCACTCATCGCGTCGTCGCTCTCACCGCCTCGATCGCCCTCAGCGTGTTCGCGGTCGTGAGCCTCGTCGGCAACCAGGCGCTCTTCGCAGGGCGCGCGGACCTCGGCCGCCGCGACTGGACGCAGGCGCGCGACGACGCGAGGCGCGCCCAGGCGCTCATCTTCTGGTCGGCCGAGCCCGACCTCGTCCTCGGTGACGCGGAGGCGGGGCTCGGAAACCGCACCGGTGCCGCAGACGCGTACCGCGACGCCACGGTGAAGGATCCGAGGAGCTGGGTCGCTTGGCTGCGGCTCGCGCAGGTCGCACGCGGCTCCGAGCGGAGCCGAGCCTACGCACGTGTTCACGTTCTGAATCCGCTCCAGAAGGACCTACCGGGCGAGTCGGCGACGGGCTAGCCCCCGGGACTGCAGGCGAGTTTGGCACGGCACGCCTGCGGCAAAGCACAATGGGGGCGTGGCGAACGTTCAGCCGACAGCGCCCGTCATCCAGTGCTGACCCAGGACACGACCGCATTCGTCGAGCAGATCGACGTCCCCAAGCCCGACCGCAAGGCCGACAAGCTGCGGCGCCGGTCGGCGAACGAGGAGCTCGAGATCGTCCACACGACCGTGGAGCTCCGGCTGGCCGAGGAGGCGCTCAAGCGCCTGGCGGAGCAGGAGCTCGCCGAGGAGACGAGCGGCGGAGATCCCCACGGACACGGACTGTTCCGGCGGAACGGACGCGCTCACGCGCGCACCGAGGATGCCCGGCGGATGGTGGGCCACGTGCGGGAGCGGCTGGCAGCACAGCGCGCCCGCGCGAAGGAGCTGGAGCAGCAGATCCAGGACTTCGAGGCCGTTCGGCCACACCACACGTCGTACCGCTTGCACTCTTCACAGCACCACGAGACCTACTCGGCCAACCAGTTCGAGCGGATGGCGAAGGCGCAGCGGACCCGGCCGGTTCTCGTCACGAGCCGCGGCCGCCTCTCCTGGTGGTGGTACCTCGATCGCTTCTGGTGGGACGACGAGCGGCGCGATGCATCCGCGATTCGCGACGCCGTCATCGGACGTGACGGCGAGTCGGTGCGGCACGGCGCCGAGACCGACCACACGCGCGCTATCGCGGTCGGCGAGCTACCGCCCGTGCTCGCGGGGCCGGACGGGCCTGTGCCTGAGGCAGTCCGAACAGCGGTGTGGCGGCGCGACGACGGCCGCTGCGTCGACTGCGGCGACGACGACGAGCTCGTCTTCGACGTCATCGTCCCGGTCGCGCGCGGCGGGTCATTGAACACGCCGAACGTGGAGCTGCGCTGCCACTCCTGTCTTGCGGCCGCGGAGCGCGCCGCCGCCGATGCGGCCGATCCGATCGATTCCGGCCGCACGAACCGCTGGCGCTCACCGGCCTAGCCGGGCTCAGGGTCGCGCCCGGACCGTCCGATATCCTGAGCGCCCCGGAGAAGTGGCCGAGTGGCTGAAGGCGGCGCCCTGCTAAGGCGTTAGGTGGGGAAATCCCTGCCTCGAGGGTTCGAATCCCTCCTTCTCCGCTAGGACGACTGGCAGACGGAACACCAGTACGCGGTGCGGTTGGCGTCTCCGAGCCCGCGCGACATCACCGGCGAGCCGCAACGCGGACAGCCCCGCCCCGCTCGGCGGTAGACGGCGCGGGACGGCCGCGAGCCCACGACCGCGGATCTCATCGCCTCCTGCGCCCATGCGAGCGCCTGCTCGAGTCGTTCGTCGGGAACGTCTGCGAGCGACGACCACGGCGACGTCCTCGCGTGCCAGAGCGCCTCGGCGAGCCACATGTTCCCGATCCCCGAGACGACGCGCTGATCCACCAAGGCCTCACCGACGAGCCTGCCCTGGTCGCCGCGCCGGAGCCGCGCGACGACGCCGGTGGACGTGGTCTCATCCGCGAGCAGGTCAGGCCCCAACGCGCGCGTCGAACCGGCGCCCAGCGAGAGCACCGGGCCGTTCCACTGCGTCGCCTCCCACTCCCGCCCGCGGAGCACGAGCCACGGCCGCCCCGCGCGACGCGGTATCGCGTCGCGACGATCGATGCGCCAGCGCCCGTTCATCCGGAGATGGCTGCGGAGCACGACGCCCTCGTCGAAGCGGAGGAGCAGGTTCTTGCCGACCGCGTCCACCGCCTCGAGCCGGCGTCCGTCGATCGCGCGCGCCGACTCCGGTGGCAAGACCGCGAGGATGCGGGCTCTCCGCCTGCACTCGATCCCCGACGAGCACCTGGAGCCTCGCGGCCGCACGGTGGAGGGAGTCGCCCTCTGGCACGGCTCAGCGCGCGAGCGCGGGCTCCAACTCCTGGAGCGCGTTGAAGATCGCCTCGGAAAACGTCGGATACGGCTGGATCGTGTCGACGAGCACGTCGATCGGCACCGCCGCGCGCACTGCGAGCGTCAGCTGCCCGAGCCACTCCCCCGCTTCAGGCCCGACGGCGATCGCGCCGACGAGCACGCGCTTCGCTCGATCGGCCGCGAGCTTGACGAAGCCAGGTCGGCGCGGCCGCTCGTACGTCGAGAGGCGTCCGCCAGCAATCTCGTAGCGGGCCGTGACGATGCCGTCACCCTCGAGCACGCCGACGCTCGCGACCTGCGGATCGGTGAAGACGGACGCCGGGATCGCGCGGTAGTCCGCGCGCACGTCGCGACCCGCGATGTTCGCGGCGGCGATGCGCGCCTGGTACTTCCCGAGGTGCGTCAGCAGCCCGACGCCGGCGACGTCACCGATCGCCCAGACACCGTCCGCAGCGCGCAGCCGATCGTCGACGACGAGCCCGCGCGGCGTGATCTCGACGCCGAGCTCCTCGAGCCCCAGGTCGTCGACGTTCGGACGCCTCCCGGTCGCGACGAGGACGCGCTCCGCCTCGAGGTGCCGGCTCGGTGCGAGGGTCAGCCGCACGCCGTCGGGCCCGGGCTCGACACGACGAACCTCGGCTCCGACCTCCACGGCCACGCCTTCACCCTCGAGCCGCTCGCCAAGGAGGTCTCCCGCGTCGGCGTCGACGTTCGGCAGCAGCCGGCCGTTTCGCTCCACGATCGTTACGGCAGCTCCCATCCGTCGGAAGAACTGCGCCAGCTCGACCCCGACGGCGCCGCCCCCGAGCACGACGAGGCTCGTCGGCACTCGGGTCGTCCAGACGGCGTCGCGATTCGTCCAGTAGTGGACGTCCTCGATGCCGTCGATCGGAGGGATCGCCGGGGCCGACCCGGTGGCGACGACGAGCTCGTCGAACTCGAGCTCCTGATCCCCCACCGCGATCACCCCTGGCCGTGCGACGCGCGCCTCGCCGCGCACGAGCTGGGCGCCCTGGTCGTCGAGCCAGCCCGCGTGCCACGAGTCGTCACGGCCGTCCGTGACCTGGTCGCGCCACCACCAGACACGCTCGGCGTCGATCGACCCCGAGACCGCTTCGGCCGCCCCCGGCGCAAGCTGTGCGGCCGACAGCGCCTCGACCGGCCGGAGCAGCGTCTTCGTCGGAAGGCAGGCGTAATAGGAGCACTCGCCGCCGGCGAGGTCACGCTCGACGACGACGATCTCGGCCGTTTCGTCGAGCGCGCGCAACGCGCCGACGAAGTGCTCGCCGGACGAGCCGGCGCCGAGCACCACAACGCGTCGCTTGTCCTTCAAACGGAGAGGGCGGGATTTGAACCCGCGACGCACCTTTCAGCACGTACGCGATTTCCAGTCGCGCTCCTTCGGCCGCTCGGACACCTCTCCACGAGCGGACAGCCTAGCGAGGCGGTCTCGTGGCCCTAGCCGCCCGCGGCGGAGGAGACGTACGCCGAGACGTCGTTGATCTGCGTCGGCGAGAGCGAGTCCTTGAAGGCGGGCATGACGCCGCCGCCGTTCGTCACCTGCTGGTGCACCTGGTCGTAGGTCGGCTTCAAGTCGTCCAGGTTCGGCCCGACGTTGCCCGTCGCCCCGGCGTCCTTGAGCGTGTGGCAGCTCGAGCAGCCGGCGGCACCCGTGAAGACGGCCTTGCCCGCGGCAGCGTCGCCCTGCCCGGAAGGAGCTGCAGTCGTTCCGGTCCCGGTCGTTCCCGTCCCGGTCGTCTCCGTCGTGGTCGTGCCGGTCGTGGTCGTGCCGGTCGTCTGCGTCGTCGGAGGCGGCGTCGTCTCTCCGGTCGCCGCCTTGGCGGGCTCGTCGCTCTCGCCGACGTAGGCGAGAAGCAGAACGGCGGTGATCTGCGCGGCGAAGAAGATGCCGCACACGAGGAGGAAGACGTCGAGCCTGCCGCCGGGGAAACCCGGCCTCGAGCGCGGCACGACGAGGGCCATGACGAGCGCGAAGACGATGAACGAGGCAGCGACGACGAGGAGTCCCGCCTGGTACCCGGTCAGCGCCAGCAGCACGCGGGTGACGCTACCACGGTGTCCGGCGCCGCTCCCGCGCTACTGCTCGAGCGGCGCCATGGTGAGACCGAGGTCGCGAAGCTGCGTCCAGTAGTGCTCCGCAGGCTCGCGCTCGCCCGACCAGACGAGTGCCTGCCCCGACTCGTGAATTCGGTTCGCGAGCGACATCCCACGGTCGTAGCTCACTCCCGGAAGGACTGACGAGAGCGCGAACGCGACACCCTCGAAGGTGTTGTGATCGTCGTTCAGGACGATGACGCGCCAGGCGCTGCCGCGCCCGCTGCCCGAGCCGCGCCGAGCGCGTTCGCGCGGTGGGGTGAGCGTCGCCGGCGCCATGCGCGGGACCGTAGCAAGGGGTCGGATACGCTTTGCCGCCCGGGCGCATAGCTCAGCGGGAGAGCGCTCGCTTCACACGCGAGAGGTCCCTGGTTCGATCCCAGGTGCGCCCATCAAATAGCGCTAGCCGAGCCGACTTGGCTCAGCTATGCGGGTCGGGTGTGCCGCTTGTGCCGTGCTGGCACGGCTGATGCACACCCCCGTGCACACCCGGAACGCGCCTGTCCCGAACCCTCGGGCGGCGGACAGCGGAGACAGTCAGGCCCTGTTTAGTGCGCCTGACGCATGCGCGTAGAGAGAGCGGGGTCGCAGGTCGCCGTGGCGCCAACGAAGGATGTTCTGGCTCTCCGGCGGCTATGACGCCGTCTTTGCCGCCGGAGTCTTACTGCGGGTACGGCGGGGGCCTCCACGCAACTCAAGGATCAACCTTCGCCCTCGGCTTCCGCCTCCATCGCTGCCAGGCGCGTGTAGTAGTCGGTTATCTCTTTGAGGTGCGCCCACGCGATCTTCCCGGTCATGATCGGATCGTCATCTGTGACGTTCGTCTGGGCGTCGTGCGCTCCATGCTCCAGTTCGACCTCGAGCCCCATGCGGAACTGCTCGACATCGAACGGCGCTGATGCCCACTCGATGCCGATCTCGGCCCCGATTCGTCGGGCGTCGTCTGCCGTAAATCGACCAGGCGTCATGTCGTTCCCGTCTCTGCCGTCGGGGCTGCAGGCAGGCTCCGATGCAGTCTCCTTCCTGCCGAACACCGCCAGCGCGAGGATCACGAAGCCGATGCCGCTGAGGAGCAGCGCGATGCCCACGACGATGGCGAACAGCGAGATGCCACTGGCTGCGAAGGCGAGATAGAGGGCGGTGGACAGCGATGTCTCCGAGGTCCAGACGTTCCGTGCACCGTTCGAGACGGGTCGGCCCGTCGCCGGATCGACTTGTGCCTGGGTCGTGTCGTTCGTCCCGCCGTTGAAGTCCGTGGACTCAACGGGGGCGTCCGGCTTCGCCGTGTACTGGCCCATCTGCGCGTACGTGAGGCCATTGCTCGATCCGAGGGCGTGGATGCGCATGTAGTTGCCGAAGCAGGCTGCGCGGCTGCCGTTGTTCACCGGCTCTCCCGCGACCGAGCACGAGGGTGCCTCGACCGTGGTGAAGACGGTCTGCTGGGCGGGAGGGATCTTCGCTTTCGTCTGCGCGGCGGCGATCTTCTGCTGCTCGGCCTTGATCGCATCGACCTCGGGCTGAATAGCGCTCGGCGTCATGTCGGGCGTTCCGGTGATGAACTCGTTCTTCAGGTTCTTGTTCACCGTGTGGCCGCCCCACGCACCGAGGGCGATGGCGACGACGCCGAAGACGATGAGGACACCGCCTGCAACGAACCCGCCGATCTGCAACGCCTTCTTCATCTGTGCCATCCCCTCTCGGTGTCGGGACTCTTGCTGCGGCTGTCTGACGGGAGGCTACTCCGCATCTCGCGCCGCGGTAGAGGCCGATCATGCCGAGGGTATCCTCGGGATGTTGATCGAGACGGTCACCGATCTGCCTCCCGGAACGCTCGGCTTTCGCGCCTCCGGCAAACTCACTAGCGACGAGTACCGGCAGATGATCGAGCCGATCTACGCCACGCTCGAGCGCGGTGAGAAGCTCAACATCTACTTCGAACTCGCGGACGACTTCCACGGACTCGACCTAGGTGCGCTCTTGCAGGACGTGAAGGCCGCTGGCTCGATCGGCCTCAAGCACCGCTCTTCCTGGCAGCGGATGGCCCTCGTGACGGACAAGGACTGGGTCAGGCACGGCGCGAGCGCATTCGGCTGGCTGGCTCCCGGCGAGTTGCGCTTATTCGATCTGGCCGAGCGCGACACGGCTCGCGCCTGGGTGGCCGAGACCTCGTCCAAGTAACGCCGAGCGGCTCCGCGAGCCTCCGGCTTTCGACCGGCCCCCGTCGCCTCCCGAACGCTCGGACCTGAGGTGATCAGAGGGATGGAGGAGGAGCAGGTTCCGGCGGAACGTGCCGGAGGTGCTTCCAGATGAGATCCAGTACCACACAGAGCGCTGCGATCGCCACGATCGCTGCGAAGGTCTGGGGCGCGTTCTGGGCGGTGTCGATGGCGAAGAAGACGAGTACGATCGCGGTCGTAAAGACGTTGTCCCACCCTCCCCAGGTCGCATGGGGCAGGAAGAGCGAGGTCGCGTAGCTTCCGAAGGCGACCGCGACCATCGAGCAGACGATCACGATCGCCGCGAAGTAGCCGAGCCAGGACGCGATCCCCGGTTTGAGCGCTGGGTCAGGATCGCCGCGACCAGCGTCGCGGCCGCGGGCATCGCGAAGAGAGCGATTCCCGCGTCGACGTCTCCACCCTCAGCGAGCAGGCCCAGCCGCGGCGACTCCAAGTAGCGGACCGACGACGAAAGCGACCACGGAGAACAGAACCCGCGGACTCACGACTCGAACTATGGGGCTACTACGGCCGTCAGACGAGTCCGTGGCGACGGCGCCAATCGTGCTCCAGCCAGAGCGTCAGGCCCGACCTTTTTCAGAAGGTCTAGGCGGCCGAGAGAATCTCGACCGTCAGTGGCTCGTCAAGCCCTGCCGGAACGACCTGTGGAGTGCTGGGCGTCGGTGCCCCGTCGACTGGCTCGTCCTCCTCGACGGCCTCCAGGAACACGGTTTGGCCGACGTGCTCCTGTACGCGCCAGAGGGTCCTTCGCGCTCGTATGACGGCTCCCACCGGGAGTTCTTCGGGCGTGGAGCGATGCTCGACGTCGCCGTCCGGGAACCGCAGGGTCACGATCGGCGTCGATTCGATGCGCGGAGACTACAGCGGCTTGGGATGCGCGCTGTGGTGCGTCCGCCCGACACGCTCAACGTAGGCGGTCACGACACCGTTTCCCACCAGTCGGGTCACGCGCCAGTTCTCACCCTTGCGTGTCACCGTGTCCCCGATCGCCGGCGGGGCCTGTCCACTAAAGCCGTACTCGAAGTCACCATTCGGATAGCGGATCACCAAGGCTTTCTGCTGCATGCGCCACCCCTTCGGTCGCTTGTGCAGCCGATGCCCGACCCAGTGGGTCACGAAACTCAAGGCGGCCGTTTTCTGTCGGCGCGGGGGTGGTATCTACGGGTCCCCGGCACGATCCCTCGGCCGGGCTAGGGGGAGCGGCCGTCGATGGCGGTCTGGCCCGTTGCGACGGGCCCGGTCCCGGTTCCATGCGAGCCGGTCGCCCACTCGGCCCTCGTTACGCGACAAGCATTGTTCGGCCTACGCGTTCGCGACGACCTCGCGAACCTCAAGGCGGGAAACGGTGACCGTGTCGGGGGTCATGCTTCCCGAACGGAGCCGCTCGGCGACCGACTGAGCAGCGTCCTCGGACTCGAACACGAGCATCGACAGCCCAATGCTTCCGTCATCGGATCGAGTCCAGTAGCCGGCGACGAAGCCAGGCGCGCTCGAGACTCCCGGCACCACTTTCTCTCGCAATCCCTTCTCGGCGATCTCCGCGTCGCCGATGGAGTCCCTCACGACGATTGCGTGCATCTTGCTCCTCCATTCGAGAGACGGGTTTCCCCGAGCTTACGCGCGCTCGACACGGCCAATCGGTCGCGTTGCTCGTCGAGCCGCGTGCGACGCAAGACCGACGAGTCGAGCCGCTCAGGGGGAACAGGTCATGACCTGCCACGCGAGATAGCCGAGGATCGCGTCGACCATCACGAGCGCGAGGACGAGCGCAGGAAGAAGTCGTGAGGCAGCGGCTGGCCCGCGCGCGGAGTGGCAACGCTAGCCACGACGCTCCCCACCGATGCGGTCGCTCTGAGACCTTCTCACGGGCGACTTCCAGGAGCATCGGCATCGAGCTCGCTTGGGAGTTCCTCGCGGCCGTGGAGGTTGCCCCCATACTGATCTCGTCCGACAAGAGCGACGGTGTAGAGATTTCTCCCGCTCTGCAAGACCTGGTCGACCGTCCACATCTTCGCCCAGCAGCCAAAAGCCGTCCTTGCTCCGCAGGCGGTCGCCCGGAGCCGGGAACCTTGGAGAGCCATCGGATCTCTGCAGAGTCAGGGAAACAGAGCACACAGTTCACACCGATCGCTCGCCGGTGCGAGTGGAACTGCCAAGCGGGAAGCCACAGCTGTTCCCTGTCGTGAGGAGCCCCTCGATCGAGGGACACGCAAACGTGAGGCTGGAGCATGGGAGCTACTTCGTTCTCGCCCTGCCGGTCGGTCCTCGGCTTGGAAGCGAGAGCTGTCCACAGAGCGGCGCGTTCCGCACGTTCGCGACGTCGAGATCTCTGGCGACACCGTGCTCATCCCGGGCGGTGCGGCATGGCTCCTTGCGCGCGTCCTTAATGAGCGTATTCCACGAGGCTTCGAGAGCGCCTTGCGTGAGATGCGCCTGCAGCCGACCTCGACGGCAATCGCGCGTCGCGCGTACCTGGCTCTCGACGAAGTCGGCTGCGAATGGCATCGCTTCCGGGTTTCCGGCGTGCTCGGAAATGCGGAAAACACGAGAGACCAGTGCGCCAGCGGGGTGGCCCAGGTGTTCGTTACGGCCCAGGGCCGCGGTTTCCGAAGGACTCAGGTTCGAATGCGCGGCTTGAGCGATCCGCATCGCGGTGACGTCCTGTCCCGGTGCGCCCGTACCCGGTCGTCAGGGAGCGACGCTGGCGCAAGCGCCGGACGCCGCAACTGCGAGTTCGCGAACCTCGGTGTCGCCGAAGCGCGATCGGAGCTCAGCCGCGCACGCGGCGAGCCGATCCGCCTCTGCCCACACGATCACCGTCGGACCCGAGCCCGAGAGCGTCGCGCCGAGCGCTCCCGGCGGCAGCTCTGCGCGCACCTCGCGCAGGAGCGGTGCGTCCGCGTCGCGATACGGCTCGTGCAGCCGATCGTCGAGCGCCGCGGCGAAGAGTTCCGACGACCCGGACGCGGCCGCCGCGCCGAGGAGCGCCGCCCGACCCGCCGTGAACGCTGCGTCGGCGTGCGCGACCGAGGCCGGTAGCGCAGCGCGCGAAGCCGCTGTCGACACGGTCGTCGACGGCACGAGAGCGAGCGGTACCGCCGGGAGCCTGTCCGCGACCCGCGCGATCCGGCCGTCCCACGTCAGGCAGACCCCGCCGGCGAGTGCGGCCGCGAGGTTGTCCGCGTGCCCCTCGAGGTCGACACCGAGGCGCAGCAGCTTCTCCGCATCGAGGTCGCGGCCGGCGGCGACCGCGCCCGCGACGAGGCCCAGCGCGACCACTGCGGCGCTCGAGCCCAGGCCGCGCTCGCGCGGGATGCGGTCGGTCCAGCGGAAGCTCCAGCCGCGCGGCGACGCCAGCCGCGCGAAGGCGCGCACGCCGAGGTGGCTCTCGTCCGCATCGCCGCCGCCCTCGGTCGCCTCGACCTCGTTCCAGAGCTCGAGTGCGGCGGCCGCGCAGTCGAAGCCCGAGCCGAGGTTGGCCGTCGACGCGGGAGCCCGGACGCGGATCGTCGTCACGCGACGGCGGCGATGGCGTCCGGGTCGGGCTCGACCTCGATCGGCGCCTCCGTCACGTGGAGCGCCGCCTCGGGATCCTTGAGCCCGTGCCCGGTGATCACGCAGACGGCGCGCGTCCCGGACGCGAGACCCGCCCGCGCGAGCCCGGCCACGCCGGCCGCCGAGGCCGGCTCGCAGAAGAGCCCTTCGTCGGTCGCAAGCCAGCGCCACGCTTCGAGGATCGCGGCATCGTCCACCGTGAGGAGCTCGCCGCCCGACGAGCGCAGGGCCTCGTCGACCTCGGCCGCATGGGCCGGCTCGGCGATCCGGATCGCAGAGGCGGCAGTGGCAGCACGATCCTCCGCCTGCACCGCGAGGATCCGTGGCATCCCCGCGCCCGCCTCGGCGAACCCGAGCACGTACGCACGGGTGTTGCCGCCACCCCCGTACGGGAGAGCGAGGACGTCGGGTGCGCTTCCGAGTTCGTCGACGATCTCGAACGCCGCGGTCTTCTGCCCCTCCAGCCGGTCCGGGTTCAACGAGTTCACGAGGGCGTGGGTGCCGCGTGCCGCGAGGTCCTGCGCCGCCCGGAGCGCCTGGTCGAACGACCCGCGCACCTCGAGCACGCGCGCTCCGACCGCACGAGCTTGCGCGAGCTTGCCGAGCGCCACCGCCCCCGCCGGCTGCAGGATCACGGCGGAGAGCCCGGCACGGGCCGCGTAGGCGGCAGCGGACGCCGCGGTGTTCCCGGTCGACGCGCACACGACCGCACGCACTCCGCGCGCGGCCGCGAGCGAGACGGCGACCGTCATCCCACGATCCTTGAACGACCCGGTCGGGTTCGCGCCCTCCCACTTGAGCCAGACGTCGAGTCCGAGCCGCGCGGAGAGCCGCGGCGCCTGCAGCAGCGGCGTGGCGCCCTCGCCCAGCGAGACGACCGGAGTCGACTCGTCGACCGGGAGCCGCGCCCGATACGTATCGATGAGCGCGCCCATCAC
This sequence comes from uncultured Gaiellaceae bacterium, assembly GCA_963846995.1. Classification (GTDB taxonomy): domain Bacteria; phylum Actinomycetota; class Thermoleophilia; order Gaiellales; family Gaiellaceae; genus GMQP-bins7. Next base: position 182,117 of record CAWJYD010000010.1, read on the forward strand.
ACGCCTCGCTCGGTGACGACGCGAACGACCTCGGGCGCGCCGCGAACCTCGTCCAGCCCCGCGATCGCCGCCGCCGCCGCCGCAACGTTGCCGCTGGCCGCCTCGTGCGTGACGAGGTCGAGCGACGCGGAGCCGTCGCTCTGTCGCTGCGTCAGCCGAGCGATAGAGACGTCCTGCTCGGCGAGGCATTCGGCGACGCGTGCGAGCACGCCGGGACGGTCGTCGACGTCCACGCGGAGGTAGAACGGCGAGTGGAGGTCCTCGGGCGACATGCGCTCGAGCGTGCGCCAGCAGGCGTCGTTCTGCAGGAATCCGGTTCCGGTCGTCCCGATGACGCTGACCATGTCGGCGACGACTGCCGACGCGGTGGCAAGGCCGCCCGCGCCCGGCCCCTCGAGCGTGATCTCGCGTATCGCGTCCCCCTGGAGCATCACCGCGTTGAACGGCCCCTCGACGGCGGCCAGCGGGTGATGGAGGTCGACGAAGACGGGCTCGACACGGACGTCGAAGGCTCCGTCCACGACGACGGCCGACCCGACGAGCCGGACCGCCATCCCCAGCTCGCGCGCCGCGCGCACGTGGTCGCTCGTGATGTGCTCGATCCCGTCGCGGACGACGTCTTCGAGCTGCACGCGCGTGCCGAACGCGACCGTCGCGAGGATCGCCATCTTCGCCGCCGCGTCCGCGCCGCTCACGTCCTCGCTCGGATCGGCCTCCGCGTACCCGAGGCGCTGTGCCTCCCGCAGCGCCTCGTCGTACTCGGCGCCGGCCTCCATGCGGGTCAGGATGAAGTTCGTCGTTCCGTTGACGATGCCGAGGATGCGGTGGACGGTGGTGACGACAAGCGCCTCGCGGAGCACCTTGACGACGGGAATCGCTGCGCAGACCGCGGCCTCGAACCGGAGCTGGACGCCGGCGTCCGAGGCGGCGCGGAACAGCTCGTCCCCGCGCTGGGCGACGAGCTGCTTGTTCGCGGAGACCACCGGCTTCCCCGCTCGCAGGAGGCGGAGCACCCGGTCTCCGGTCTCGTCGACGCCGCCCATGACCTCGGCGACGACGGCGATCGCCGGATCGCCGACGATCTCCTCGAAGTCGGTCGTGAGCACGCCCTCAGCGGGAAGATCCTCACGCTCGCGATCGAGGTCGCGCACCAGTGCGCGCACGACCCTCAGGCGATGGCCCGTCGCGCGCTCGATGTCCTCGGCGCCCTGCGCGAGCAGCCTGCTGACCGCAGCACCGACGGTGCCGTAGCCGAGGAGCGCGACCGGGACGTCGACCGTGCTCACGCGGCTCCGAGGAGCTCGGGATTCGCCTCGCGAAAGCGATCGTGGACGGCCCGCACGGCCCGCTCGACGTCGTCCGCGTGCACGAGGCAGGAGATCCGGATCGTCGAGGTCGAGATGATCTGGATGTTGATGCCGGCCTCGGCGAGGGCGTCGAACATGTCCGCCGCGACTCCCGGGTGCGTCTTCATGCCTGCGCCGACCAGCGAGATCCTCGCGACCGCAGTGTCGGTTGTGACGTCGTGCCCGCCGACGCTGCGCGCGATCTCCGGCAGCACCGCCTCCGCGGCCGGCAGGTCGCGCTTCGGCAGCGTGAAGGACACGTCGGTCCGCTCGTTCCGCCGACACGTTCTGGACGATCATGTCCACGTTCACGCCGGCGTCTGCGAGCGGGCGAAAGATCCGCGCGGCGATCCCCGGGTTGTCGGGCACGTCGCGGATCGTCACCTTCGCCTCCGAGGTGTCGTAGGCGATGCCCGAGATGATCGCGTGCTCCATGCTCCCATCCTCCTCGCGAATCCAGGTTCCTGCGCTGTCCGAGAACGTCGACCGTACGTGGATCGGCACGCCGTTTCGCCGCGCGTACTCCACCGAGCGAGCCGCGAGCACCCTCGCCCCGGAGGCGGCGAGCTCCAGCATCTCCTCGTACGAGAGGAGGTCGCGCTTGACGGCTCCGGCGACGAGGCGCGGGTCGGCGGTGTAGACGCCGTCGACGTCCGTATAGATCTCGCAGACGTCGGCGCCGAGCGCCGCCGCGAGCGCCACGGCCGTCGTGTCCGAGCCGCCGCGTCCGAGCGTCGTCGTGTCGTCGAGCGGCGACACGCCCTGGAACCCCGCGACGATGACGACCTTGCCCGCGTCGAGCGCCTCGACGACCCTGCCCGAGCTGACCTCGACGATCTTCGCGCTCCCGTGCGACGTGTCCGTGCGGATCCCGGCCTGCGCGCCGGTCAGCGAGATCGCGTCGCCGCCGAGGTCGCCGACCGCCATCGAGAGGAGGGCGATCGAGATCTGCTCACCTGCCGCGAGGAGCATGTCCAGCTCGCGTGGATGCGGAGCGGGCGCGACCTCGGCGGCGAGGCCGAGCAGGTCGTCGGTGGTGCTGCCCATCGCGGAGACGACGACGCAGACACGTCCGTCTCCCGCGGTCGCGTCGAGCGCTCGCCGTGCGACGTGCCGGATCCGCTCGGGGGTGCCGACCGAGGTTCCGCCGTACTTCTGGACGAGGAGGGTCACAGCTCCTCATCGTGCGCAGATCGCGTGGATTCCACAACACGGCCGGGCCGAGTCGGCCCGTGATCTTCCTTACACACTCTTTTCAACATCTACAGCGAGGCGACTCAGCCTCGGGCTGTAGGATCGCCCACTTCCTGACGTCACCGACGCGCACTGGAGGCTATGCCTACACACGTTGTAGGCGCGCGTCGCGAGTAGAAGGGAGTGGTATGCACGATCAATCCCTCGTGTCCCTGATGGGCGAGATCGCTCGCCTGCTCTCGGCTCGATCGTCGACGCCGCGGACGAAAGCCCTGCGCATCGCCCACGGAAAGCTCCGTGCCTTCGCACAGGTGCGGAGGTACAGCGAGGAATGGTGCGACGGCGTACTCCTGACCTTCCTCGGAGCGGATCAGCTCGCGGCGACATGAGCGTCGCGTCGACTCTCCCACGCGCCCTCAGCGAACTGAAGGTCGGAGGCACTGACCTCACCACGGGCGAGACGCAGGTGCTGCGTCTCCTCGCGCGCGGGCTCACGCGACGCGAGGTCGGGGCGCGTCTCGACAAGAGCGAGGAGACCGTGAAGGCACTGAGCAAGACGTGCCGGAGCCGCCTGCGTGCGCGGAACACGACGCACGCAGTGGCGATCGCGGTCAGTCTCGATCTCATCTGATGCGACGGCTCGGCACGCTCTTCTTCCTGAGTTCGATCGCGATCGCTTCGCTGGCGCTCTACGTCGGCCACCAGCAGCCGACCGTCGACTACCACTACGTCGGCGACTGCGTCACGCGCGAGACGGCCCAGCAGAGGACGCACGACCAGCACCAGGCCCTCGTGAACGCGCTGTACGCCTGCGGCGTGTGGAAGGTGCCGGTGGGCTAGGAGGGCTGGGCGGGACGGGCTCCGGCCGCAGGGACCCGTCCCGCCAAGCCCTCGGAGCCCCGGCTCCGGCTAGAGCGCGCGCCAGCGCTGGAGGTTCGCGAACGCCTCGTCGTCGGCGACGTGGCGGAGGTCGAACGACCGGCGCGCGCGGTCGAGCTCGTACTCCCAGAAGATCCCGGGATCGACGTCGAGCCGTGCGGCGACGCTCTCCATCACCCTCGTCGACGGCGCACGCTCCCGTGTGACCGCCTTGCGCAGCGTCTCGTAGTTCACTCCGTCGAGCTCGTCGGCGAAGCGGGGCCAGTCCGGATTGCCGATCCCGGTGGTGTAGCCGCGCTCGATGAGCAGGTCGCGCACGACCTCGCCGAAGGCGCGGCGGCCGTCGACGCCTCCGTTTCCGTTGCTGGACGCTTTCGATGTAGTCGGCGCGCGACGCATGGCGGTGCCGGATCCTACGGACGGCGTAGGACGGCGAGGCTCGACGGACGAACGGATCGGACAGGCCGAAGGTCTAGCTCTCGGCGCGCGTCGCGCTCGAGCCGACGGCGGCCGGAGCGGCACGCCAGAGCGAGCCGGCACCCACGGGCTCGCGAACGACGCTCCCGTCGTCCGCGAGGCGCCCGAGAAGGAGCTCGGCGACCTCGATGTCCGGAACCGGATCGGGCCCGTCGGCGAGCAGGAGCGCGACCTCGGCGGTCGTGAGACCGTCCTGGAAGTACTCGAGCAGCGGCTCGGGCGACTCCGGGGGCGGCGTTCGCTCCAGCTCGGGCTCGAAGTTGGCGAGGAGGACGTCGTAGGCGAGCAGCGGCTGCCAGCCGCCGGCGACGACGACGGAGTCGCCGTTCCGTCGGAAGACGACCGACGGCGCCGTGAAGCGCGGGCGGCCCTCCGCGAGCGCGGTCTTGCCCTGGACGTCCGCCGGCGTTCCCGCCGCGGAACGCGCCTCGGCAAGCTGGCGCTCGTACTCGGCCACCACCTCGTCGTCGTCGACGAGCTCGACGATGCGGCTCGCGTCGAGCGATGTGCCCGCGAGCGCCGCCTGGATGCTCTCCGCGTCGTCGAGGAGGAGCTCGGTCGTGAAGTACGCGAGCTGCAGCGCGCGGAGCGCCGTCCACTCGGTACCCGCCTCGACGAGTCCGGCAGCGACGACGGCGCGGCATCCGCGCCCCGTTCCCGACGGGCGCCGCTTCGGCACCGATCCGAACGGCATCCCGTACCGCTCCTCGAAGACGCGCCAGCGCGCGAGCGACCGCTGGGGATCGAACGAGCTCACCGCCGCCTCGCTCGCCTCCTCGCGGAGGCCGATCATCACCAGGCGCCAGGTGAACTGCTCGCGGTAGCGCCACTCGAGGACGCGCAGTGCGGGGTTCGCGGAATACGCCCACGGGCAGCCGGGATCGGTGTACAGCGTCGCCTCGAGCACTCCCCCTCGATGGTAGTCACGAGGGTGGTACCCTCCGCCTGCCCGGTCGCGCTAGGTGGGGAGTCAGCGGTTCCCTGAACCCGAAATCCGCTCCATGCGGGACCGAATGCCGTCCGAGGGACGGTTCGTCGGGACAGGGTCTGTGCACGTGGCGTTGACGATCGGGTCCCGCGCACTGGGAGCGTCCGAACCGCGTCAGGTCCGGAAGGAAGCAGCGCTAAGGACTCCCTCTCAGGTGCCGCGGCTCCGCCCGATCCGAGCAGGCGACGCAGGTACCTCCGGTGATGCCGATCTCGAAGGCGGAGCGCGCGGCCGGGCATTGACCCACCTGCTTGAATCCGACGGGTGACCGCGCTCTACCGGAAGTACCGCCCGCAGGGCTTCGACGAGGTGGTCGGGCAGGAGGCGGTCGTCCGGACGCTGCAGAACGCGATCGAGCACGACCAGGTTCGGCAGGCGTACCTCTTCGCCGGGCCGCGCGGGACGGGCAAGACGTCGATGGCGCGCATCCTCGCGAAGGCGCTCAACTGCGCCGGCACGCCCGGCCCCTCCCCCTCTCCGGACAAGACGTGCCCGGTCTGCCTGGCGATCGCGAACGGCACCTCGCTCGACGTCGTCGAGATGGACGCGGCGTCGCAGCGCGGGATCGACGACATCCGCGAGATCCGCGAGCGCGTCGTGCTGCAGCCCGTCGAGGGCCGCTACAAGATCTACATCCTCGACGAGGCGCACCAGTTGACGGACGCCGCGTGGCAGGCGCTGCTGAAGCTCATCGAGGAGCCGCCTCCCCACCTCGTCTTCGTCTTCTGCACGACCGAGCTGCAGAAGGTGCTCGCGACGGTGCGCTCACGCTGCCAGACCTTCGCGTTCCAGCGGCCCCGGCTGCCCGAGGTCGTGACGCTGCTCAGGCGAGTGGCCGACGGGGAAGGCATCCAGGCGCAGGACTCGGCTCTCTCCCTCATCGCGCGCTCCGCACGCGGCTCCTTCCGCGACGCGGTCTCGACCCTCGACCAGCTCGCCGCCGCGACGAACGACTCCGTCGACGCGCAAGCTGTGCTCCAGCTCGTCGGCGCGGTCGACGAGGAGTCCCTCCTCCGTCTCTGCGACATGGTGGTCGACCACGACACAGCGGGAGCGCTGCTCTTCCTCGACGAGCTCGCCGAGCGCGGCCAGGACCTCGGGCGGCTCGTCACCGACCTGCTCGAGCACCTGCGGCACCTGCTCCTCGTGCAGCACATGGGCCACGTCCCCGAGTCGCTGCCCGTCACGGACGACACGAAGGAGCTCCTGCGCCAGCAGGCGAACCAGCTCCCGGAGCCGACGGTTCTGCGCCTCATCGACCTCCTCGCAGTCGCTCTCGACGACATCCGCCAGGGCGCCGACCCGCGACTCCCGCTCGAGCTCGCGCTGGTGAAGGTGACGCGGCCGCAGGCCGACCTCTCGCGCGAGTCGCTGGCGCATCGCGTGGAGCTGCTCGAGGCGCGCGGGCCGGGTCACGCGGCACACGAGCCTGCGCCTCCCGCGGCGGCGACCGCCCGCCCGACCGCGCCACCGCCCGCGCCCCCGGCTGCGCCACAGGCGAGCGCGCCGACCGTCGAGCTCGAGCAGGTCACCGAGGCATGGGATCGGAGCATCATCGACGCCGTGCGCGAGCGCTCGATTCCCGTCGCGAGCCTCCTCACCGAGGCGAAGCCGACCGATCTCGCCGACGACACCCTGACCCTCGAGTTCCCCGCGGGCGCGGACTTCCATCGCCGCCAGGTCGGCGAGCCGCAGAACATCGGCCTCCTGCGCGAGGCGCTCTACGAGGTCACCGGCCGCAGGTTGGCCGTCGTGCTCGAGTCGGGCGACGAGGAGGATGCACCCGTGGCCGACGAGGAGCCCCCGGACGAGGACAGCTTCATCGCCGCCCTGAAGAACACCTTCGACGCCGAAGAGGTGGAGGCACGAGACGAATGAGCTTCGACATGAACAAGATGCTCCGCGAGGCCCAGCGCATGCAGGACGAACTCGCGAAGGCACAACAGGAGGCCGCCAACGAGATCGTCGAGGCCTCGGCGGGCGGCGGCATGGTGACCGTGAAGGCGAACGGCGCCGGCGACGTCGTGTCGATCACGATCGACCCGAAGGCGATCGACCCGGACGACCCGGAGCTGCTCGCAGACCTCGTGCTCGCGGCCGTGAACGAGGCGCTCCGCTCGGCCCGCGGCCTCATGGAGTCGAAGATGGCGGGGCTCATGCCCGGCGGTCTCGGCGACCTGGGAGGGCTTCTCCCGGGAGCATAGGAGCGACCGGCCGCGCCGTCAGCGTGTCCGAAACGGACGGCTACGCTGCGCGCGTGCTGAGCCCGGCCGTCGAGAACCTCGTCACGCAGCTCACGAAGCTCCCGGGGATCGGGCGGCGAACAGCGCAGCGGCTCGCGTTCCATCTGCTCACGACCCGCGCAGAGGACGCACTCGAGCTCGCCCGGGCGATCGAGGACGTGCGGGCGCGCGTCCGCTTTTGCCGGGAGTGCGGCAACCTCACGGAGGAGGAGCTGTGCGCGGTGTGCGCCGACGCGCGCCGCGACCGCACGGTGATCTGCGTCGTCGAGCAGCCCGTCGACGTCGTCTCGGTCGAGCGGACGGGCGAGTACCGCGGGCTGTACCACGTGCTCGGCGGGGCCCTCTCGCCGCTGGACGGGGTCGAGCCGGGCGATCTCCGGATCGACGGTCTCGTCTCCCGGGTCGAGGCGAACGGGGTGACGGAGGTCGTCCTCGCGACGAATCCGACGATGACGGGCGAGGCGACCGCTGCCTACGTCGCCGACCGCCTGCGTGGGAAGGTGCAGGTGACGCGCCTCGCGAGCGGCCTGCCGGTGGGCGGGGATCTCGAGTACGCCGACGAGGTGACGCTCGGGCGTGCGCTCTCGGGCCGCCGCGCCATGTAGCCCAAGAGACGTTTCTTCCGCAATTTGCGAAATTTGCGGCGGACTCGACTTGCATTCGTCGAAATGCCCGAAATATGTTGCACCCACTGAACCGGCGGGCCTTCGGGTCAGCCGGTTCAGTGTTTTTATTGGGGAAGACGTTCGCATCGCAGGTCCTTTCTCGGCGACGAGTCCCCGGGGCGCAGAGCAAGGCGGACAGCTCGATCGTCGCGACAGCGACGTGGATGAGCGTCCGTACACTGGCGCGATGATCGACCGTGATCTCCGCATCGGCGTCGTGGGCGCCACGGGCGCCGTCGGGCGCGTGACGCTCGACTTCCTCGCCGAGCGCGGGTACCGGCGCGTCCGGGCGTTCGCCTCGTCGCGATCCGCCGGCGGACGTGTGGGCGACCTCGTCGTCGAGGAGGCGACGGAGGGCTCGCTCGGCGCGGGAGACCTCGACGTCTGCTTCTTCTCCGTGGGCACGCGCCCGAGCCGGGAGCTCGTTCCCGTCGCGGCCGGCGCAGGAGCGCTGTGCATCGACAAGTCGGCCGCCTTCCGGCTCCAGGAGGGGATCCCGCTCGTCGTCCCCGAGGTCAACGGCGGACGCGCCCGCGAGAACACGGGGATCGTCGCGAACCCGAACTGCTGCACGATCCCGCTCACCATGGTGCTCGCCCCGCTGCGCGACGCCGCCGGACTCGAGCGCGTGCGCGTCGCCACGTACCAGTCGGTCTCGGGAGCGGGAACAGCGGCGGTGGACGCACTCCGGGCGGAGACCCCCGACGAGCATCGCCTGCGCATGGACTGGGACTTCGACGGCGTCGAGTTCGACGAGGAGGTCAAGCTCCGGGAGGAGACGCGCAAGATCCTCGAGCTGCCCGACCTCCCCGTGAGCGCGACGTGCGTGCGCGTCCCGGTCGCGGTCGGCCACGCCGAAGCGGTCTGGGTCGAGACGGCGGAGCCGCTCTCCCCCGACGACGCGGAGAGCCTCCTCGCGAACCGTCCAGGAGTCCGACTGGCCGAGATCCCGGCTCACGCGGACGCGATCGGCACGGACGAGGTACTCGTCGGCCGCGTTCGTCGCGATCCGACCACGGAGAACGGACTCGCGCTCTTCCTCGTCTGCGACAACCTGCGCAAGGGCGCCGCGCTGAACGCGATCCAGATCGCGGAGCTCGCGGTCGGCGCGAGCGCAGCTGCTGCGTAGTCGCCGCTGCGACTAGCCGCCCGGCGGCGCGGGAGCCGGTGCGGGCTGGAACGCCTCCTGAACGGCCCGCAGGACCTTCGTGCGCGCTCCCTCCTCGACCGGCTGCAGGCCGCCGAGGTCGAGACGCGCGAGCTCGATCCGGCCAGCCGAGCGGATGATCCGGAAGCCGAAGTCGGCGAGGAAGTCGTGCGGGAACACCGTCCGGTGGACGAGGAAGCGCTCGGAGGAGGGCGTCCCCTCCCGGTAGCGGTACGCGAAGGCCTCGAGGGCACGCGCGCCCTGGTCGCGGGCCTCGCCGATCGCGGCGAGGAACAGCGACTGCTCGACCCACGGCTGCGTGTCGGTCAGCAGGTAGGCGCAGGTGACGAGCACGGCGTCGTCCGAAGGCGGCCCGGCGGGGAGGTCGGACGCCCGTGGGAACAGGCCCGACGGTCCGTACTGCATGCAGCCGAGGACGCGGCCGTCGTCGTCGCGGTAGATCGTCCCCCACGCGCCCCACTCGTCCTCGGCGCGGTCGATCCACTTGCCCTTGTCCGCCTCGCGGTTGCCCCGGCTCTGCCACCACACGCAGCTCTGGCAGACCGAGGGCGCCGTCTCGAGTGTCGCGCCGGTCAGACCGGCGAGCCGCGAGGTCATCGCTTCGATCGTACAACGAGCTCCGTCACCTCCGGCCGGGCGAACAGCCGGAAGGGGACGAAGGTGGTGCCGAGACCCGGCGAGACGTGCAGCGTCGTTCCCGCGACCTCGTACACCCCTGCGACGTACCGCGCGCGCACGTGCGCGAGCTGGAGCCTGCCGCCCGGATACGGGAGGACGATCTGGCCGGCGTGCAGGTGCCCGGCGAGCACGAGGTGGAAGTCGGAGACCGGCGCCCGCTCGACGATGCGCGGGAAGTGGCAGAGGAGGATGCGAGCGTCGGCTGACTGATCAGTCAAGGAGCTCGGCGCGGCCTCGCGGCGGGCGTACGTGCGTGGATCAACGCCGATCAGCTGGATGCGCCGGCCGCGTAGTTGGACGTCGATCGACTCGTCAGTCAACAGGGTGATGCGCTCGATCCCGCCGATCGCCTCGGGGTCGACGCGCTGTGAGAACGGATCGCGGCTGTCGGCGAAATCGTGATTGCCGAGGACGACGTAGCAGGGGCCGAGCCGCCGCAGGACGTCCTCGAGCTCGGGCATCCCGGCGTTGCGCGAGACGAGGTCGCCCGTGACGCACACGAGATCCGGACGGCGCTCCGCCACCCACTCGACGGCCTCGCGAACTGCGCGCCGACCGCGTGAGGGGACGCCCAGGTGGAAGTCGGAGAGGTGCGCGATGCGCAGGCCGTCGAGCTCCGGGGGGAGTCCGGCGAGCTCGACCTCGAGCACGCGACGGCGAAGCCACCCGGCCTCGAACCAGCCCCAGAGGGCGAGCGCCGCCCCCACGGCGAGCGCTAGGACGAGGAGCCAGGTCAGACGGCGAGCTTCTCGGTCACGGGCTCGACCGAGACCACGTGGCGCTTGAACTTCAGGTCGGAGCCGTCGATTCCCGCGGCGACGCCGACGAGCTGCGAGAGGTGCAGGATCGGCATCTGGAAGTCCTTGCCGGTCTGCTCGCGGAGCTTCGACTGCCACGCGTCGAGCGAGAGGTGGCAGAGCGGGCAGGGCGTCACCATCGCGTCGGCGCCCGCCTCCCGCGCCTGCTCGATCGGCTGGATGAGCTCCGCCAGGGCGACGTCCTCGCGCGCCTGGATGATCGGGAACCCGCAGCACTTGATCTTCGCCGGGTAGTCGATGGGCTCGCCGCCGCAGGCCGTGATGATCCGCTCGAGCGACTCGGGCCGATCCGGGTCCTCGAAGCCGAGGAGCTTGGACGGGCGCAGGATCTGGCACCCGTAGAACGGCGCGATCTTCAGGCCCTTCAGCCCCTTGTGCGCGGCGCCCTGGAGCAGCTCGTAGCCCTCTCCGGCGGCGATGAGCCAGAGGAAGTGCATGAACCTCGACGCCGCCCGAGTACGGGGGAGCCCCAACCGTGACGAGGTTCTCGTTCACGCGTGCGAGAAGCTCCGAGTCGCCCTGAAGCGCGTGGTTCGCCTGCCGCAAGTTCAGCGTGCAGACGTTGCAGATCGTCATCAGCGTGTCGGCCCCGGTGGCCTCCGCGTACGCCAGGATGCGCGCGTTCAGGTGGAGGTAGTAGTCGGGCTCCGCCTCGTGGATGTCGCCGGCGCCGCAGCACGTGACCGCCTCGAGCTCGATCAGCTCGAGGCCGACCTTCGGCGCGAGCGCTTGCGTCGAGGTGTCGAGCTCCTTCGCCGAGAGCGACGCGAGGCAGCCCTTGTAGTACGCGACGGTTCTCATTCGGCGGGCTCCTTCTCCGGGAGGAACGGCTTCGGGAACGAGCCCTCGCCGTACGGGTCGCGCGGCTCCCCGTCCTCCGCGAGCTCGAGCCGCGAGAGCGCCTTCTCCGACTGCACGATCCCGTCCGCGCCCCCGCGATCCTGCTGCTTGACGAGGTCGTACAACGCCCGCGACTCGCTCACGTGCTTGGCGACGTGCGGCGGCACGGGTGGCGGGACCTTGCCGTGCTTGAAGAGGCCCATCGCGAACTTGACCTCCTTCAGCGACTTGACGACGCCCTGCGTCTTCGGGACGAGCTCGGTCTCGCGCAGCCAGCCGGTCGTCTTCGCCGAGGTGACGAACCACTTCGCGTGCTTCGCGCCCATGTCGGAGTCGATCCCGGCCTTCATCGCCTCGGCGCCGAGCTTCGCGATCGCGTCGCGCGGATCGACGCCCTTCGGGCACCGCTCGTTGCAGAAGTAGCAGCGCGTGCAGTCCCAGATGCCGTGCTCCTCCGAGTACGACTGGAGGCGCTCGACCGTCGCGCGGTCGCGCGCGTCGCCCACGAAGCGCATGCCCTTTGCCAGCGCGGCAGGCCCGAGGAACTCGGGGTCGGCCTCCATCGAGTTGCACTCGGACACGCAGCAGCCGCACATGACGCAGAGCGACTCCTTGTGGATGACGTCCACGTCCTCCTGGGAGACGACGTACTCCTTCTCGCCGGGCTCGGTGTAGCCGGGCTGAAGCCACGGCTGGACGGAGCGGATCTTCCCCCAGAACGGGTTCATGTCGACGACGAGGTCCTTGACGATCGGCATGTTCCCCATCGCGGAGATCACAGGGACGTGGCCGGACTCCGCGATGTCGATCATCCGCGTCTTGCACGCGAGCACCGCTGCCCCGTCCATCCGCATCCCGCAGGATCCGCAGATCATCATCCGGCAGCTCTTGCGGTAGGCGAGCGTCCCGTCGTGCCTGTCCTTGACGATGTCGAGGAGGTCGAGGAGCGTCGCCCAGTCGGGTGCGTCGACCTCGTACTCCTTGAGAGCACGCTCGCCCGACACCGAGTCGAAGCGCCAGATCTTGAGGGCCATCTTCATACGACCACCCTCAGTACTTTCGCTCCTGCGGCTGCCACTTCGTCATGGTGACCGGCTTCCAGTCGAGCTTCGGCGCATCGTCTTCCCACGTCACGATGGTATGTCGCAGGAAGTTCTCGTCGTCGCGGTCCGGGAAGTCGTACGGCCGCGCGTGCGCGCCGCGGCTCTCCTTGCGCGCGAGCCCGGAGACGACCATGCACTCCGCGAGCTCGAGGAGGTAGCCGAGCTCGAGCGCCTGCGTGAGGTCGGAGTTGAAGACGTCACCCTTGTCCTCGACCACGACGTTCTCGTAGCGCTCGCGCAACCCCTGCACGATCTCGCCCTGCTTCAGCATCTGCTCCTCGCGCCGGAAGACGCCGAAGTTCTCGTGCATCGTCTCGGCGAGCTCGTCGCGGATGCTCCAGGGCCGCTCGCCCTCGGTACGGTCGAGCAGCGTCGCCAGCTCGCGCTCCGCGTCCGTCTCGACCGAGGCCGGCACGTCGACGGTGGTGTGCGAGAGCGCCCACTCCGTCGCCTGGCGTCCGACCCGCTTCCCGTACGTGATCGTCTCCATCAGGGCGTTGCCGCCGAGCCGGTTGGCCCCGTGCACCGAGACGCACGCGACCTCGCCGGCCGCGTACAGCCCGTCGAGGCCCGTGTGCCCCCAGACGTCCGTGGCGACGCCACCCATGTGGTAGTGGGCGCCGGGCCGGACCGGGATCGGCTCGTAGATCGGGTCGACGCCCGCGAACGTCATCGACAGCTCGCGCGTGCCGTGCAGCCGCTCGACGATGCGGTCGGCGCCGAGGTGCCGGAGGTCGAGGAGGACGTTCCCGTCGATGCCCCGCCCCTCGTCGATCTCGGTCTGCTCCGCCCGCGAGATGACGTCGCGCGAAGCGAGCTCCATCGCGTTCGGCGCGTAGCGGACGAGGAAGCGCTCGCCGTCCTTGTTCAGGAGGTACGCGCCCTCGCCGCGGCAGCCCTCGGTGATGAGCACTCCGGTCGGCGCGAGGGTCGTCGGGTGGAACTGCATCATCTCCATGTCCTTGAGCGCCACGCCCGCGCGGAGCGCCATGGCCATGCCGTCACCGGTGCACGCGTACGCGTTCGTCGTACCGGTGTACAGCCGCCCGGCCCCACCCGTGGCGAGGATCACCGTCTTCGCCCCGATCGAGGTGAGGCCGCCGCGCACGAGGTCCCAGGCGATGACACCCTGGCAGCGGTCGTCCTCGACCACGAGCTTCCACGCGAAGAACTCCTCGTAGGTCTTGATGTCCCGTTTCATCACCTGCTCGTAGAGCACATGGATGAGGACGTGGCCGGTGATGTCCGCGGCGTAGGCGGTCCGCGGCTCGCCCGCGGCGCCGAACGGCCGCTGCGCGATACGGCCGTCCTCGGTGCGCGAGAACACCGCTCCCCAGCTCTCGAGCTGGTAGACGTCGTCCGGCGCCTCCTGGCACAGGATCTCGATCGCGTCCTGGTCTCCGAGGTAGTCGGAGCCCTTCACGGTGTCGAACGCATGCTTCTCGGGATCGTCCTCCGAGGCGTTCCCGAGCGCGGCGTTGATGCCGCCCTCGGCCGCGCCGGAATGGCTGCGGACGGGGTGGATCTTCGAGACCATCGCGACGTCTGCGCCTGCGTCGAAGGCCTCGATCGCGGCGCGCATCCCCGCGCAGCCGGCCCCGACGACTACGACGTCATGCACCGCGTCCACTACCGAAGGACGCTACCTGATCGTTTCGGCGCTCCTACTGTCGAACGAAGCGTGCGCGGGTGCTCGTCGCGGCCTTCATCGGCACCGTGCACGTGGCCTTCGAGCCGCTGCACGCGCCGCTCCAGGAGCGGAACCTCCACCCCTGCGCGGGAGTGGCGGCGAGCCGGACCGGAGTGAACGAGCGGAACGACGCGGAGCACTTCGGCCGGCAGGCGATTCCCGCAGTCCCGGTGCGGACGACGCCTTTCCCGGCGACCGCGACGGTCAGCCGGAACGTCGCCGGTCCGAACAGCGCGGCGACGCTCTTCCCCGAGGTCACGGACAGCGCGCACTGGGCATCTCCCGTGCATGCACCCGTCCAGCGCACGAGCCGCGCTCCGGCGCGCGGCGTCGCCGCCAGCGCGAGGCGCTGGCCGGTGTTCCAGGTCGTCGTGCAGCTCGTGGAGCAGAGCAGGCCGGGGACGTCGGCGGAGACCGAGCCCGGCCCGGAGATGCTCACGGTGAGCGGCGTCTGCGCGTCGAGACGCACGAGCCACGGCGAGTCCTGCGTGTCGATCCAGCTTCCCGAGTGGCCGTAGTAGTCGTCACGGCCCGGGTCGAGGATCTTCGCGGAGAGCGGCTGGCCCGCGGTCGACGGATACATGAGGTCGTTCGGGTTGTCGCACGTGTGGCCCGCCGTCGCGCCGGTGCAACCGTGCGGCGCGCCGTCCGGAACCGCTCCGAACGTGTGCAGGAGCTCGTGGGCCGAGACCTCGTCGGATCCGACGCCGGCGCACGCCTGCACGTAGACGATCGCGATGCCGAAGCCCGCCGGGTCGCCGCCTCCCTGCCCGCACGTGTTGGCATCGGCGCTCGGCCCGTCGTAGTACACGATGTACTTCGTCGTCGGCGACGCGAGGCCGCCCGTACGCTCGACCGCATCGACGAGAGCCGCGAAGCGGCCCGAGAGCGGCGCGAGCTGGGCGCCCGAGCTCGTCGCCCGCACCGTCGTGATGTCGAGCTGGTTTCCGCAGGAGAACGGTGCGAGGTCGTTCCGCGGGGTCCTCGTCGAGTCCTGGCCGCGCCACCACGCGTCGACCTGCTCGGCGTCCGACTGCATGACGCTCCCCATCGTCGAGAGGCGGTCCTGACCGTCGGACGGGAGGAGGTACACCCAGTGCACCGGGTTCCCGGCGACGATGTTCGGCGCGCGGTCGGCGGAGGCCGCCGTGCCGCACCACGTCGAGGTCGCGAGCTTCGAAACCTCCGGGTTCGAGGTCGCTTCCGTCCGGGCCGACGTCCCAGCCCGGAGAGCAGCTGGTGGCGGCGTCGTCCCGGAGGCCGCGCCGGCACAAGCCGTCGCGACGAGGGCGAGAACCGCCGCTACGAGCTTCACGGGGCGGTGGCCGAGATCCGGACGCGCCCCGGCGCGCCCTTCGAGGTCACGCGCACGAAGAGCGTTCGCTGACCACAAACGGTCGACTGCAGGCGCTTGCTCCGCTGCCCCGTCCACTGCGCGTGGCCGAGGACGGTCTTCCGGTTGGCGGAGACCAGCGCGACGTCGAACGCGCCGCCTGCCGGCACGGTCGCCCCGAGCGTGACGGCGCCGTCGAGAGGCGTCGTCACCGACGTCCACCAGACGCCCACCCGCTTGCCGAAGACGTGAGTGGCCGAGATCGTCCGAGCTGTCGTCCACGGGTGCAGGACGTCCTGCTGGGCAGCCTGCAGCACCGGGTCCGAGGGGAAGAAGCTCGTCGACACGATGGGCCAGCTCGCGGTGGTGATCCCCGCCGTGCGCTCCGCCAGGAGGCGGTACGTCTCCGCCCACGCCTCGCCGGGATTGCGCGTGTAGTTCGCGCCCTCGTCGCCGGGGTACGCCTCCTTGCGACTCACGAGCGCGCAGATGTTCTCGGCGCTCGCCCAGCGCTTCGGGCCCCAGTCGCTTGCGTCCCAGGGCGGATTCGTGCGATGGAACGCGATGTGATGGCCGTACTCGTGGCGGACGATCTCCTCGGGACTCACGTCCCCCGGGGTCATCTCGCCTGGAACGATCAACTGATTGTCGCCGTAGCAGCCGAGGGCGTCCGTACCGCACACGCTCTGCACCTCGTCGAGGGTCTCGACGTACATCTCCAGCTGCGAGACCTCGGAACCGTGGGGCAGGCTCGTGACGAGCTCGGCCCAGCGCAGCGGCGACGCCGCGTCGGCCGGCAGCGAGTCGGAGACCTGGACGTCGACGGTCTCGCCGGTCGAGGTCGTGGTCGGGCCGCCGTGTGTCGCGCTGGCGGCGAGCCGCGCGAGCTTCGCGGGCTGGGTCGCGCTCGTCCCGTCGGCCTCGAGTGCCCACGCCTCAACGGTGGCCGCGGCGCTCGCTGGCCGCTGCACCGACGACAGCGGCGACGAGCGCTCCTACGAGCACGCCGCCCGCGAGGAGCGCGACGAGGCGTGTCCAGGACGCTGGCGGCATCCGGCGGTTATAGCCGCGGCGATGTGAAGGCCGGTTAAGAAGCAGGTTGCGGCCCGGCCGCGGCGACGCTCGGCGAGACGTCGCCGAAGCGCTCGAAGTTCTTGCGGAACATGCCGGCGAGCTCGGCCGCCTTCGCGTCGTACGCCGTCGGATCCGACCACGTCAGGCGCGGGTTCAACAGACCGCCCGCCACTCCGGGAACCGACACCGGCACCGCGAGGCCGAACACCGGATCCGTACGGAACTCGACGCCGGCGAGCTCACCCGAGAGCGCCGCGTCGAGCAGCGCCCTCGTGGCCTTGATCGGCATGCGCTCCCCCTCTCCGAACGGGCCCCCCGTCCATCCGGTGTTCACGAGCCAGACGTGCACGTCGGGATGTGCGTCGAGCCTGTCGCCGAGCATGCGCGCGTACACGGACGGCGGCTGAGGCAGGAACGGCGCTCCGAAGCAGGCGGAGAAGGTCGGCTGCGGCTCGGTCACGCCGATCTCGGTGCCTGCGAGCTTCGCCGTGAAGCCCGAGAGGAACCAGTACAGCGCCTGGTCACGCGTGAGCTGCGCGATCGGCGGGAGGATCCCGAACGCGTCCGCGGTCAGGAAGACGATCGAGGTCGGCTGCCCGGCCCGCTTGGCCGGCAGCGCGTTCGCGATCTGCTCGAGCTTGTAGGCGGCGCGGGTGTTCTCCGTCTTCGAGTCGTCGTCGAGGTCGAGCACTCCGCGCTCGTCCATGACGACGTTCTCGAGCACGGTGCCGTACGAGCGCGTGGTGGCGTAGATCTCCGGCTCGGCCTCGGCCGAGAGCCGGATCACCTTCGCGTAGCAGCCGCCCTCGAAGTTGAAGATCCCGTCGTCCGACCAGCCGTGCTCGTCGTCGCCGATGAGGCGCCGCTCGGGGTCGGCGGAGAGCGTCGTCTTGCCGGTTCCGGAGAGCCCGAAGAAGACCGCCACCCGGCCGTCGTCGTCGACGTTCGCCGAGCAGTGCATCGGGAGCACGCCCTCGAGCGGCAGCCGGTCGTTCATCACCGTGAAGATCGACTTCTTGATCTCGCCGGCGTAGAACGTGCCGCCGATGACGACCTCGATGCGGGACGGGTGCAGGCACACGAACGTCTCCGTGCGCGTTTCGTCCTCGTCCGGGACGGCGGAGACCGAAGGCGCATGGAGGACGAGCGCCTCCGGCTCCATGTCCTCGAGCTCCTCGGCCGTCGGGTCGATGAAGAGCGTCTTCGCGAAGAGCGCATGCCACGGGCTCTCGCTGATGACACGCACGGCGATGCGGTGAGCGGGGTCGGCGCCGGCAAAGGCGTCGACGACGTAGACGTCTCCCTCGGCGAGCCGAGCCGTGACCTTGTCGCGGAGCCGGTCATACGCGTCCTCGGAGATCTCCGCGTTCACGTCCCCCCACCAGATCCGCTCCTCCGACCCGGGCTCGCGCACGACGAACTTGTCCTTCGGCGAGCGGCCCGTGTGTGCGCCCGTGTCGACGACGAGCGGGCCGCCCTCGGCGAGCCGCGCCTCGCCGCGCGCGAGCGCGTGCTCGTAGAGCTGGGAGGTCGTCGGGTGCCAGTAGACGTGCCCGCGCACGGCGATCCCGTGCCGCGCGAGCTCGTCCCGATCGGGGACGATCGCGATCACGAAGCCTCATCCTACGCGGACGAGCGCCAGGAGGTCCGTGGGAACCTCGACGGCAGCCTTCCGGGTCGTTTCGACGGCCGAACCGGTGGGTAGATGCTCCGCGTTCCCGCGCCCGTTAGCCTGTGCGCGCCCAGGACTCTCCCGAAGGAGGATCGATGACGACCCTGCACGACACCGAGATCCAGACGATCGCGAAGGACGACGACCTCGTGTACGAGGCCGACACCGAAGGCACGGACTCCGACGCAGACGACACCGACTCCGATGCGGACGACGCGGACGGCGGCGATTCCGACGCGGGCGACTCCGACGCGGACGCAGACGACTCCGACGGCTCGTAGGGCGGCGAGGGCAGCGCTCGAGCGCTGCCTGGGGCCCGTCGACGCCGAAACCTTCTTCGCGGAGAGCTGGGAGCAGCGCCCGCTCGTCGTCGCGCGCGACGAGCCGGGTCGCTTCGACGACTTGCTCTCCACGGCCGACGTCGAGCGGCTCGTCTGCTCCACGGCGATCCGCTACCCCGCCTTCCGGCTCGTCGCGAAGGCGGGCAGCTCGGCGTCGGCTCGTACACGCGCGACGTGTCGTGGCGCCCGCCGCTCACATCCGCGGTCGACGTCCCACGGCTCCTCGCGGAGTGGGAGGCCGGCGCGACGATCGTCCTGCAGGCGCTGCACGTCACCTGGCACCCGCTCGCGGTGTTCTGCCGGCTCCTCGAGGCGGCGCTCGAGCAGCCCGTGCAGGCGAACGCCTACTACACGCCGCACGGCTCGCAAGGGTTCGCCGTGCACCACGACACGCACGACGTGCTGGTTCTCCAGATCGCAGGCGAGAAGCGGTGGCGGATCTACGAGCCGCTGCTCGAGCTTCCGCTCAAGCACCAGCGCTCTGCCCCAGGGCTGGGCGAGCACGGCGACCCCGTGGAGGAGCTCGCGCTCCGCGCCGGAGACACGCTCTACCTGCCGCGGGGCTGGCTGCACGACGCCGAGACGTCGGACACCGACTCGCTTCACCTCACGCTGGGGATCACGCAGTACACGCGGCTCGACGCGATCAGAGACGCGCTGGGCGCGTGCGAGGACGACGTCTCGCTGCGCCGAAACGTCGCCGGCGAGGACGGCGACGGCCTGCTCGACGCGCTCGGCGAGCAGCTGGACGCCGAGAGCATCGAGCGGCGGCGCCGGCGCGCCTTCCTCGACTCGCGGCGACCCATCCGCGAGGACGGTCTCACGCAGCTCGCGGCGCTCGGCGAGCTCGGCCCCGAGACCGTGCTCGAGCGCCGTGAGACCGTGATCGCCGATCTCGAAGGAGCGAGCGACGGGCTCGCGTTGCTCTTCGAGGGCAAGGAGATCCGCTTCCCGGCGCACGCCGCGCCCGAGCTCGAGGCGTGCTTCGAGCTCGACGAGCCCTTCCGCGTCGCGGATCTCCCGGGCGAGCTCGACGTCGCCGGACGGCTCGTCCTCGTCCGTCGCCTCGTGCGCGAAGGTTTCCTGCGAATCAGCCGTTGAGCACGCGGTAGGCGCGCTCGACGCAGCGCCGCGCGCGCCGAGGCTCGCTGGAGTTGCACGTCAGCTGCGCGGGCTCGCCGGCGAGGCCGACGCCGACGACGACCTCGTGGATCTCCGACGCAGGCGTGCGGAAGCGGGCGACGGTGGCGCCTTCGGCATCCCGGGACGATCCGACGAGCTCGAGGTCGTCGATCCCGGTAAGGCCGGTGCGCTGCCTGATCCAGTGCTCGGCGGACTGTACGGCGAACGAGTAGCGGCTCCGTCCTCGATACCGGTCGAGGTCGAGACGGCGCTCGCCGAGCGCCCGCACGAGACCTGCGACGTCCTCCGGCGCGACACGTCCGTAGTAGAGGCCGTCCGGAAGCACGACCACGTTCCCGGCGAACCGGTCGCCGCCGACGTGCGTGCACTGCCACACGACCTCGGGATCGACGACGTCGCGCAGTGCGTCGTACAGCGGCCGCCCGAAGCGCGCGCAGCAGGCATCGCGCTTCCCGTGCGTGCACACCGCGTACAGCGACGGAACGGGCGAGCCGCCCTCGCCGCTCTCCAGCACGCCGGCGAGATCGACGCTGCGCAGGTCGTCCGCCTGCTCGAGCTCGAACGCAACGACACGTTCCGCTCCTGGCGCCGACGAGCAGAGGAACGCCTTCCGGCCGGGACGGACCCGGTACTCGGGCTTGCGGACAAAGAGGAGACGCGCGTTCGGGAGCAGCGCGAGGTGCTCGCGCAGATGCTCCTTCAGCTCGGACGAGAGCAGGTTCCCGCTGACGACGTCGCGGTCCCACGGCCCGCGGTACTCGACGAGGATCCAGTGGTCGACGCGACTGGCCGTTCCGGCCAGCGGCTCGCCGCGCGCCCGTGAGAGGTCCGAGCAGAAGACGCGGCCGCGCGCCTCGTGCTCGATCGGCGCACCGCCGGCCACGGCCGCAGCGTAGCCCTTCGCGAACGTGAGCTCACTCTGCGTCAGCCGCTCCGCATGCGGCGCGCAGCCTCGGTTCATCGTGCTGCCGCCGGCCCTCGAGATGAAGCCCGCGGCGAACAGCGTCCGAGTCCGGCTTGCGGCCCGATTCCTTTCGCGCTCCCTCGGCCTCGACCTCTTCGCCTCCGAGCCCGCCGGCGAGGTTCGGGGCGACCGGCGTCCGCGAGTAGCCCGAGAATGCGCGGCATGCTCCGCCGCGCAGCTCTCGTCCTGCTCGCCTGCGCCGCGTTCGGAGCAATCGCTGCGGCAACGGCTTCCGCCGACCTCGCCGACGAGCAGGCGCTCGCTCAGCTCCACGCGCCGGTCGTCCGCCTCGTCGAGCAGGCCGAGCCGTGCGGCCACGGCGAGCCGTACATCCCCACGAGCATCGACGCGATCCTCGGCCAGGACACGCGTCGCGCTGCGCGGACCGTGGAACCCGACCGACCTCGTGAAGATCGCTCCGGTCGCAACGGACCTCGTCGGCCGCTACGAGTACCACCTCGACTTCCCGGGCGACGCGCTCGATCCTGGCTGCGACTACGAGAAGTGGGCCCGGCGCGTCACGGCGGGAACGAAGCCGACGGTCTACGCGCACGTCGTGACCGAGCCGGACCGCCCGGGGAAGGTCTCGCTGCAGTACTGGTTCTTCTACCCCTTCAACGACTTCAACAACACGCACGAGGGCGACTGGGAGATGATCCAGCTCGTCTTCGACGCGTCGAGCGCGAAGGACGCGCTCGACAAGGATCCCGTCGAGGTCGGCTACAGCGCCCACGAGGGCGCATTGCGCTCGAAGTGGGAGGGCGACAAGCTTCAGCTCGAGGACGAGACGCATCCGGTCGTGTACCCGGCGGCCGGCTCGCACGCGAACAAGTACAGCGCTGCGCTCTGGCTCGGAAGCTCGGCCGAGGCGGGCGTCGGCTGCGACGACACGCGCGGGCCGCACACCGAGCTGCGTCCGCAGGTCGAGACGATCCCGAGCGACCCGAGCGCCGCCCGGGCCGCCTTTCCCTGGATCGCCTTCGAGGGCCGCTGGGGCGAGCTGCAGAAGGCGTTCTTCAACGGCCCCACCGGCCCGAACCTCAAGACCCAGTGGACGCAGCCCATCGCGTGGTCGGACGGCTGGACGGACCGGAGCTACGCGGTTCCGACCGGAGGGCTGTTCGGGACGAGCACCACCGACTTCTTCTGCACCGCTGTCGAGCACGGCTCGCGCGGTCTCATCCGGCTCCTGCGCAATCCCCTTCCGACGCTGATCTTCGTGGCCGCGCTCGCCGGGCTCGCGATCTTCGCCGCGGTGCGCGCGACGTGGACGCCGGTCGCCCCGTTGAGCGTGGCGCGGCGCCGCACCTGGGGCCAGATCCTCTCGGCGTCGGGCCGGATGTACGTGAAGCGAATGCGCCTCTTCCTCGGGCTCGGGCTCCTGCTGATACCGATCGCGTTCCTCATCACCCTCCTGCAGTGGCTGCTACTCAAGGGTGTCGACCTCGTCGGCACCGTCACGGGCGAGGCGGCCGGAAGCTGGGCGTTCCTCGCCGCTGTGATCGGGACGACGCTGGCGCTGCTCGGGCTCGGCCTCGTCCAGGCCGCAACGGCGTGCGCGCTCGTCGAGCTCGACGCGGGCCGCGAGCCCGGCCCCGTCGACGCGTTCCGGCTCGCGCTGCGCCGCTCCCGCCCCCTCGTCGGCGCGCTCCTCATCTTCGTCGCGCTGTGGGTCGTCTGCACGACGACGATCTTCCTCGTCCCGGTCGCGATCTGGCTCGCCGTGCGCTGGGCGCTGCTCGCCCCGGTCGTGGTGCTCGAGGGCCGTCGCCCGTTCCCGTCGCTGCGCCGGAGCGGGGCGCTCGTGCGACACCACTGGATCAAGGTCGGCTCGCTCGTCGGTGCGAGCGCGGCGATCGCCCTCGCCGCCGGGCCGCTCCTGGGCGCAATCCTCATCTTCGTGACGGATGCGCCGCTCGGGCTCCTCAACGTCGTCGCGGGCGTCGTGTACGCCCTCGCCATGCCTTTCGTAGCGCTCGTCACGGGCTACACGTACTTCGACACCCGCGCGCGCCACGAGCTCGAGCCCGTCACCCGCGTCGCGGAGCTCCCGCCGGAGATCTCGCTCGAGCAGCTGACCCGGCCGGTCTAGACGGGCTCCGCCTCGAGCGGCTGGTCGCCCGCGACGAGCTCGGCGAACCGCCCGCCCTGCGCCAGCAGCTCGTCGTACGTCCCGAGCTCGACGATGCGGCCGCGGTCGAGCACGACGATCTGATCCGCGTCGCGCACGGTCGAGAGCCGGTGCGCGATGGCGATCGTCGTGCGACCCTCGGAGAGCCGCTCGAGCGCCTCCTGCACGAGGCGCTCCGTCTGCGTGTCGAGCGACGAGGTGGCCTCGTCGAGGACGAGCACGGGCGGGTTCCGCAGAACCGTTCGCGCGATCGCGATCCGCTGCTTCTCGCCGCCCGAGAACCGGTATCCGCGCTCGCCGACCATCGTGTCGTAGCCGTCCGGGAGAGTCGCGATGAGCTCGTGGATCTGTGCCGCACGCGCGGCCTCCTCGATCTCCTCGTCGGTCGCGCTCGGCTGCGCGAAGCGCAGGTTCTCGCGCACGGTCGCATGGAAGAGGTACGTCTCCTGCGACACGACGCCGACGGTGTCCGTGAGCGCCTCGAACGAGAGGTTGCGCACGTCGACGCCGTCGATCGAGACCGAGCCCTCGGTCGCGTCGTAGAGGCGCGCGACGAGGTAGGCGCACGTCGTCTTCCCGGATCCCGTCTCGCCGACGAGGGCCGTCTTCGTGCCCGGCGCAACCGTGAACGAGACGTCCTGCAGCGTCCACGCGGCGTCGTCGTAGCGGAACCAGACACCGTCGAGCGCGACCTCGCCGCGCGGCTCGGCGAACGACTCCCGCCCCTCGACGATGTCGATGCGCTGGTCGAGGTACTCGAAGATGCGGTCGAAGAGCGCCAGCGACGACTGCACCTCGAGCTGGACACCGAGGAGGCCGCCGATCGGGAAGAACAGCCTCGTCTGCAGCGTGGTGAAGGCGACGAGCGTTCCGATCGTGATCGACTGCGAGCCGTGGGCGATCGAGAAGCCCGCGAACCAGTACACGAGGGCGGGCATGATCGCGAAGGTCATCTGGATGGAGGCCATCATCCAGCGGCCCGTCATCCGGCTTCGCACCTCGAGATCCGCGAGCCGCCGCGACTCGCCCGCGAAGCGCGCCGCCAGGTCGTCCGTACGGCCCATTGTCTTGCCGAGGAGGATCCCCGAGACGGACAGTGACTCCTGGACGATCGAGGAGACGTCGGCGAGCGACGCCTGGCGCGCCGCGGTGACCTTCTTGCGCTGCGCACCGACGCGCTTCGTCAGCCAGACGAACAGCGGCAGCAGCGCGAGCGCGAACGCCGCGAGACGCCAGTCGAGGAGCAGCATCGCGACGATCGTCGCGAGCACCGTGGTGACGTTCGAGAGCACGGAGGTCGCCGTCGAGGTGACGACCGTGTCGATGCCGCCGATGTCGTTCGCGATCCGGCTCTGTACCTCGCCCGTCCGCGTGCGCGTGAAGAACGCGAGCGAGAGCTGCTGCAGATGTCGATACACCTGCGTGCGCAGGTCGTGCATGACGCTCTGACCCACCTGGTTCGAGAGGAGCGTCTGCCAGACGCCGATCACCCCGGTCAGGATCGGGATCGCGACCATCCCGGCGACGAGAGCGGTGAGTAGCTGCATGTTCTGGTCGGGGATCGCCACGTCCAGGACCTGGCGCAGGAGGAACGGCGAGATCACGCCGATCCCCGCCGAGAACACGATCAGTCCGCAGACGACGCCGAGCCGCGTGCGGTACGGGCCGAAGAGCCGGACGATCCGGCGGAGGTTCGCCTTCCGCACCGCGGGATCGGACGGCCGGACGGGAAGCTCGTCCGTCGTCGTGGACTCGAAGCGGCGTCCTGGCACACGCTCACGGTAGCCGCCGCAACCTGGGCGGAGCCTGGACGGCAGCGCCGCGATCCGGTGGCCGGCAGGCCCGGCGCGGGACGCGGCGAAGTCGACCGGATGGAGACGGGCGCTGCGATCGACCGCTTCCTCGAGCACGGCGGGCTCGCCGACGCGACGCGCCGCGCGTACGGCTCGGATCTCCGTGCCTTCGCCGAGTGGCTGGACAAGCGCGGAACCGGACTCGACGAGGTCGACGTACGCGTCCTCTCGGACTGGGTGTCCGACCTCGGCAGCGGGCGAGAGCGCCTCTCCGCTGCGTCCATCGCGCGCCGGCTCGCGGCGGTGCGGTCCTGCCTGCGGTTCACCTTCGGCGCGGCCGCGGTTCCGGACGCTGCACTTGCACCGAGGCGGCCACGACGCCTGCCCGACGCACCGAAGACCGCCGAGATCGAGCAGCTGCTCGAGGAGGTCGACGGCGACTCTCCGCTCGCGCTGCGGAACCGCGCCCTCCTCGAGCTCCTCTACTCGGCGGGCCTGCGCAGCGCGGAGGCGACGGCGCTCGACCTGGCCGACGTCGACTTCGACCGCGAGGCGCTGCACGTGCACGGCAAGGGAGGAAAGGAGCGGATCGTCCCGCTCGGCGAGGAGGCCGCACACGAGCTCGCCCGCTACCTGCGCGACGCGCGCCCCGCGCTCGCGACCGGCGCGAACGACGCCGTCTTCCTCTCCGCACGCGGCCGACGGCTCGACACGAGCACGGTTCGACGCCTGCTTCGGCACCCGCACCGGCTCCGGCACGCGTTCGCCACGCACCTCCTGGAGGGCGGCGCCGACCTGCGCGTGATCCAGGAGCTGCTCGGGCACGCGTCGCTCTCGACGACGCAGATCTACAGCCACGTCGACGCGCGCCGCCTGCGCCGCGTGTACGACCGCTCGCACCCCCGCAGCTGAGCGGTTCCGGCCGGAGCCGCGCAGGAGCGGACGCCTGCCCGCCGAATCCCGGTCGGGCGCGATGACTGCCCGCGACCCCGACGTCGAGCGCTTTCTCCTCAGCCTCCAGGCCCGCAGGTCACCGCGGACCGTCGATGCCTATAAGCGCGACCTCGCGGCACTCGGCGCCTTCCGCGGCGGCCCGGTCGCGGACGCGACGGTCGACGATCTCGAGCGCTGGGTCGCCGGGATGCGCGCCGACGGGCTCGCGGGATCGACGATCTCGCGCCGCGTCTCGGCGGTGCGCGCGTACTTCCGCCACCTCGTCCTCATCGGAGCCCGCGCAGAGAACCCGGCGGCCGCGCTCACGCTCCCGCGCCGCGGGCGCACGCTGCCGCGGGCGCTGTCGCCGGCGGAGACAGAACGGCTGATCGACGCCGCGACGGGGACGACGCCACGCTCACTCCGCGACCGCGCGCTCGTCGAGCTCATGTACGGCGCCGGGCTGCGCGTGTCCGAGGCGACGGGGCTCGAGAAGGGCAGCGTCGCCATCGAGGACCGCGTCGTCCGGGTCTTCGGCAAGGGCGGCAAGGAGCGTCTCGTCCCGCTCGGACGGCCGGCGGCCGAGTCCGTGCGCCGCTACCTGGCGCTGGGGCGCCCGCACCTCGACCGGCGTCACCGGCCGGAGCTCTTCCTCAACGCGCGAGGTGGCGCGCTCACTCGGGCCGGCGCCTTCCTCATCCTCCGCAAGCTCGCCGAGCGCGCCGGGCTCGAGCCGGGACGCGTGCATCCGCACCTCCTCCGGCACTCGTTCGCGACGCACCTCCTCGAGGGCGGCGCCGACCTCCGCTCGGTGCAGGAGATGCTCGGGCACGCCGACCTCGGCACCACCGAGCGCTACACGCACGTCTCCGATCGGCGCCGCCGAGATGCGTACTTCGACGCGCATCCGCATGCGCGGCGCACGTCGTCCCAGCCGGACAGGTCTGCGTAACAAATCGGCGACGGCGCCCCGGCGCCGTTCGACGGCGCTCCTATACTCGCCCGCCTGAGCGACCTGGCCACACCACTCCGCGAGCTCTTCGGATTCGACGCGTTCCGTCCCGGACAGGAGGAAGTCGTGCGCGCCGCGGTCGAGGGGCGCGACACCCTCGCGCTCATGCCCACCGGGTCGGGCAAGTCGCTCACATACCAGCTCGCCGCCGCGCTCCGGCCCGAGCCAACGCTCGTGCTCTCGCCGCTCATCGCGCTGATGAAGGACCAGGTCGACAAGCTCCCACCCGCTCTCGCCCCCGCAGCGACGTTCGTCAACTCGTCGCTCGCCCCCGACGAGGCGGCGTCGCGCATCGCAAGCGTCCGCGCCGGCGACAAGCGTCTCGTGTACGTCGCGCCGGAGCGGCTTCGGCAGGCCGGGTTCCTCGAGACCGTGCGCTCGATCGGCATCGGACTCGTCGTCGTCGACGAGGTGCACTGCGTGAGCATGTGGGGGCACGACTTCAGGCCCGACTACCTGTTCATCAGGCGGGCACTCGACGAGCTCGGCAACCCAGTGCTCCTCGGTCTGACCGCGACCGCGACGCCGGAGACCGCACGCGACATCTCGGCGGCGCTCGGACGCTCTCCGCACGTGGTTCACACCACGGTGATCCGGCCGAACCTGCGCTACGAGGTCCTCCCCGTCGCGAACGCCGAGGATCGAATGCGCATCCTGCTCGAGCGCGTCTCGGAGCTCAACGGAGGGTCGGCGATCGTCTACGCGCGCTCGCGGCGCTCGACCGAGGAGCTGGCGCGAGTCCTCGTCGGCCACGGCGTGCGGGCCGCTCATTACCACGCAGGTCTCGAGGCAGGCGAGCGGACGTCCGTCCAGGACGCGTTCGTGAGCGGGCGGACACAGGTCGTGGTCGCCACGACCGCCTTCGGTATGGGCATCGACAAGCCGGACGTTCGGCTCGTGTGCCTCGTGAACTACCCGTCGTCGCTCGAGGAGTACGTGCAGATGATCGGACGCGCCGGGCGCGACGGCGCGCCGAGCGACACCATCCTCCTCGCGAGCCCGTCGGATGCGGCGTCGCTCCGCCGCTTCGCCGTCGGAGACGTACCCGGCGCGGACGAACTGCGGCGCGTCTACCGCGCGCTCCGCGACGCAGCGGGAAGCATCGACCCCGACGCCCTCGGCGCCCTCGTCGCCCGAGCGTGACGCCCGGGTGCTCGTCGGCATGCTCGAGCAGGCCGGCCTGGTCGTACGCGGCTTCGACGAGGGGCGGCGGATGCGCGTGCACGTGCCCGAGCCTCCCGCCGACGCAGCGGAGCGCGTCGATGCGCTCCTCGCGCGGGCACGGCTCGTCGCCGAGGGCAGGGCCGAGCTCGTGGTCTCGTTCGCCGAGGAGCCCGGTGCAGGCACGCGCAGGTGGCTGCGCACTTCGGCGAGCTGCTCGAGCCGCCCTGCGGCTCGTGCGACGTGTGCGCCCCGCGCCGTGAGGGGTTCAGCGTCCCGGCGGACATCGTCTCCCCGCTGCCGGAGGACGTCGGCGAGGCGATCGTGCAGGCCGTGTCGCGTCTGCACTGGCCGCTCGGGCGGCGGAGCCTGCTCGCGATGCTGCGCGGATCCGTGAGCGCACCGCCGTCGGCCCGCAGCTCCGCCTCGTTCGGGCTCCTCGCCGCTGCAGGCGACAGCGACGTCCGCCGCTGGATCGCAGTACTCGAGCAGGCTGGAGCGCTCGTCGAGCGGGTCACGCCGGAGGGCTATCGCGTGCTCGAGGTCGACCGCACCGTCGAGCCGCCGCGCATCTCGGCCAGACCGCACGACGACGTCGACGACGCACTCTTCGGCCGGCTCCGCGCCTGGAGGACCGAGCGGGCGCGTGCCGACAGCGTTCCCGCGTACGTCGTGTTCGCGGACGCGACCCTGCGCGAGCTCGCGGCCGTGCAGCCGCGCTCGCTCGACGAGCTCGCCGGCGTGAAGGGGATCGGCCCGGCGAAGCTCGAGCGCTACGGCGACGAGGTCATCGCGCTCGTGGGCGCCCCCTAGACGACCCAGGCGGCGCTCGCGAGCCGTATGGCGGTCGACACCACGTCGTCGGTCGCGTCGACGAGCGTCACGTGCCCGAGCTTCCGCCCGGGACGGGGCTCCTTCCCGTACAGGTGGACGTGCGCACCCGGGAGGGCCAGGAGCCCCTCGAGCGGCGGCAGCGTGCCGACGAGATTGATCAGACGCTCGCCCCGTGCGCCGCGGTCGAGCCGAGCGGCAGGCCCAGGATCGCGCGGAGATGGTTCTCGAACTGGCTCGTGGCCGCTCCGTCGATCGTCCAGTGGCCGGTGTTGTGCACGCGCGGCGCGAACTCGTTGGCGAGGAGCTCTCCGCCCACCTCGAAGAGCTCGACCGCAAGCACGCCGACGTACTCGAGCTCGTCCAGGAGCCGCGAGGCGATCGCCTCCGCCGCGCGCTGCGGTGCATCCGCGGCCGGCGCGCGAGACAGCGCGAGGATCCCGCCGCGATGCTCGTTCTCGGCGAGCGGATAGAAGGCCGTCTCGCCGGAGCTCCCGCGAACGGCCACGATCGACAGCTCGCGCTCGAACGGCACGACCCCCTCGGCCAGCTCGTCCTCGCCGATCCGCTCCTGCGCCTCCACGAGGCGCTGCCCCTTGCCGTCGTACCCGAGCCGGCGCGACTTGACGAGCGCCGGGACGCCGACCGACTGGAGCGAGCCGAACGGCGCCGTGCCGATCCCGAGCCCCCGGAAGAGCTCCTTCTCGACGAGCCGATCCTGCCCGAGCTCGAGCGCGCGCGCATCCGGGACGGCACCAACGCTGTGAGCCGCTTCGACGGGGACGTTTTCGAACTCGTACGTGACCGCGGCGGCTCCGTCAGCCAGACGGGCGAGGCACGCGGGATCGTCGTACGCGCCCACGATCAGCTCGCCGACCTCGCCGGCGCACGCGTCTGACGCCGGATCGAGGAACCGCAGACGGACGTCGAGCGGAGCTCCCGCGAGCGCGAGCATCCGCCCGAGCTGCCCGCCTCCGATGCATCCGACGAGCGTCGTCACGCGGAGGGGTCGGGCGCAGCGAGCACGGACGCGGTCTGCCGCTCCCTGAACGCCGCCAGCCGCTCGCGCACGCCGCCGTCGCTGCGCGCGACGATCGCCGCAGCGAGCAGTGCGGCGTTCACAGCGCCTGCGCGCCCGACCGCGAGCGTTCCGACCGGTACGCCCGCAGGCATCTGCGCGATCGAGAGAAGCGAGTCGAGCCCCTGCAGTGCCTTCGACTCGACCGGCACCCCGAGCACCGGCAACAAGGTCTTCGACGCGGTCATCCCCGGCAGGTGCGCGGCTCCGCCCGCGCCCGCGACGATCACCTGCAGGCCTCGCTGCTCGGCGGCCTCTGCGTACGAGAACAGCTTGTCCGGCGTGCGGTGTGCGGAGACGACCTCGGTCTCGAACGGAACGCCCAGCTCCTCGAGCGTCTCCGCCGCGTGCCGCATCGTCTCCCAGTCGGAGCGGGAGCCCATGATGATCCCGACGACGGGCGCCGTGTCGGTCACCCGCGAGAGACTACTTCGCCCGAGACTTCTTCACGAGGAGCGCCGCGACCGAGCGCGCCGCCTTGCGGAGCTCCGCGTCCTCCTCGTCGTCGCCGGCGATCCCCTCGAGGATCTGGATCGTGTCGCGCTGCGCGGTCCCGTTGCGCAGGCAGACCACGGCGAGGCGCCTGACCGCGACGTTCGGGTCGCGTGCCGCGAGCTCGTGCAGGAGCGGACGGAAGGCGTTCACGTCGCCCGGGTGGTCGCGCGAGAGGCCTTCGAGCGCGATGAGCGCCGAGCCGCGCGCGGCTGGGCTCTCGTCCTCGAGCCCGCGCCGCAGGAGCTCGATCTTCTGGCGGAACCTGAACTGCGCGATCGCACGGTACGCCTGGGCACGCACGCGGTAGTCGGCGTCGCGCGCGCCGGCCTCGATCTCCTCGTCCCACTGCGAGCGGAACTGCGCGAGGCCGCGCTCGTCTCCCGCCTGGGCGAGGGCGTCCGCCTCCGCACCCGCCTCGGCGAGCGTCACGAGGTCGAGGAGAGAGCTCGCGGCGCTGGCCCGACGTATCGGGCCGACGGGCGGAAGAGACGGCCGGTGCGCTTCTGCTCGAGGATGTGCGCCGACCAGCCGGCGACGCGCGAGCAGGCGAACATCGCGGGCGCGAGCGGCGGCGGGATGTCCGCGACGTCGAGAACGAGCGCTGAGTAGTACTCGACGTTCGTCTTCAGCGGGCGCTCCGGATGGCGCCGCTCGAGCTCGGCGAGCGCGACCTCCTCGAGCTGCTCCGCCACCTCGATCTGCGGCGAGCCGAGCTCGCGCGCAGTCCGCTTGAGGATGCGGGAGCGAGGATCCTCCGCGCGGTAGACACGGTGCCCGAAGCCCATGATCCGCTTGCCGGAGTCGAGCGTATCGCGCACCCACTTCTCGGGGTCGCCCAGCTCGGAGACCTCTTCGAGCATCGGCTTCACGTAGGCGGGCGCACCGCCGTGCAGCGGGCCGGAGAGCGCGCCGACCGCGGACGAGAGCGCGGCGCCGCAGTCGGCCCCGGTGGAAGCGACGACGCGCGCTGTGAACGTCGACGCGTTCAGGCCGTGCTCCGCCGTGCAGATCCAGTAGGTGTCGATCGCCTTGGCGGCACGCGGGTCGGCTTCGGCGCGCCACTGCAGCAGGAACTTCTCCGCCGCCGTCTCGCCCTGGGCGACGACGTCGGCCGGCACGTCGTCCGTCTCCCCGTCTGCCATCCGGGCCGAGCGGGCGACGATCCCCATCATCTGCGACGAGAGCCGGCCGAGATCCTCACGCGCCTGCTCGTCGGAGATCTCGTTGAGCTTGCCGAGACTCCACTCGCCGCCGAGCCGCGCGGTCTCCGCCTGGAGATCCGCGGGCGCGTTGCCGGTCAGACCAGCGGGGACGTACGGCTCGGGGTCGGGCATGACCGAGTCGAGGTCGTCGTCGACGAGCAGACCCCACACGTTCTCGTACGGGTAGTGGCCGACGAGGTCCTCGATGTCCACGCCGCGATAGCGCAGGATGCCGCCCTCGCGGTCGGGCTCCGCGATCTCCGTCTCGACCGCGACGACGCCCTCGAGGCCGGGCTTGAACTCTGCGGTCTCGCTCATCCTCGGGAGACGCTACCTGACCGAGATTCCCGGATGGTGCAGCTACGATCGCCGCGGCGATGGCCCACCGCATCACCCTCATTCCCGGCGACGGGACCGGGCCGGAGCTGACCGAGGCGACCTGCCGCGTGCTCGAGGCGACCGGTGTCGACCTCGACTGGGACGTACGCGAGGCGGGCGTCGACGTCATGGAGGAGGCGGGCACCCCCCTCCCCGAGGAGACGCTCGCGTCCGTACGGGAGAACGGCGTCGCGCTGAAAGGGCCGATCACGACGCCCATCGGCACGGGGTTTCGCTCGGTCAACGTCGCTCTGCGCCACGAGCTCGGCCTGTTCGCGTGCCTGCGGCCGTGCAAGTCGTACGCGGGGGTGCGCTCGCGCTACGAGAACGTCGACCTCGTCGTCGTGCGCGAGAACACGGAGGATCTCTACGCGGGGATCGAGTACGAGGCGGGTACGACTCCCGCCCGGCAGGTCATCTCGATGCTGAACGGCCTGCAGCCGAAGCAGATCTCCGCCGGGTCAGGGCTCTCCGTGAAGCCGATCAGCCCCGAGGCGACGGCGCGGATCGTGCGCTTCGCGTTCGAGTACGCCCGCGAGCACGGCCGGCGTCAGGTCGCCGGCGTCACGAAAGCCAACATCATGAAGTTCACCGACGGCCTCTTCCTCTCGGTCTTCCGCGACGTTGCCGCCGACTACCCCGACATCGAGGCGCGCGAGGTCCTCGTCGACGCCCTCTGCATGCAGCTCGTCCAGCGGCCGGAGGAGTTCGACGTGCTCGTCCTCCCGAACCTCTACGGCGACATCGTCAGCGACCTCACAGCCGGCCTCGTCGGCGGTCTCGGAGTCGCGCCCGGCGCGAACATCGGCGAGCGGGCAGCCGTCTTCGAGGCGACGCACGGGTCCGCGCCGAAGTACAAGGGCCAGGACCGCGTGAACCCGACCGCGATGATCCTCTCCGGGAAGCTCATGCTCGAGCACCTCGGCGAGCAGGACGCGGCGGAGCGTCTTGAGGACGCCGTTGCCTCGGTCATCGCCGCGGGCGAGAGCGTGACCTACGACCTGAAGCCGACGCGCGACGATCCATCCGCGGTCGGAACGGCCGCGTACGCGGACGCGATCATTCGACAACTGGAGGCGTGAGCGCAATGCGAAAGAAAGTCACCGTCGTCGGCGCCGGAAACGTGGGCGCGACCTGCGCGCAGGAGCTCGCGCGGCGCGACTACGCCGACGTCGTGCTCGTCGACATCATCCCGGACTTCCCGCAGGGAAAGGCTCTCGACATCAACCAGGCGGCGTCGGTGCTCGGCTACGAGCCGACGATGGTCGGGACGAACGGCTACGAGGAGACCGAGGGCTCGGACGTGATCGTCGTCACGGCCGGGAAGCCGCGCGCGCCTGGCATGAGCCGCGACGACCTCGTGGCGACGAACGAGGCGATCGTCTCCACGGTGACGAAGGAAGCCGTACGCCGCTCTCCGAACGCCGTCGTGGTCGTCGTCTCGAACCCGCTCGACGCGATGTGCCACGTCGCGAAGGCGGCATCGCGCTTCAAGAAGCAGCGCGTCGTCGGAATGGCCGGGATCCTCGACACCGCGCGCTTCGCGGCGTTCATCTCGCAGGAGCTCGACGTCTCGGTCAAGGACGTGACCGCCGTCGTCCTCGGGGGACACGGCGACCAGATGGTCCCGGTCGTGTCCGCGTCGAACGTCGGCGGTGTCCCGCTGCCCGAGCTCATGCCGAAAGCCCGCATCCGCAAGCTCGTCGAGCGGACGAAGTTCGGCGGCGGCGAGCTCGTGAGCCTGCTCGGCACGTCCGCGTGGTACGCGCCCGGCGCAGCCGCCGCGCAGATGGTCGACTCGATCTGCCTCGACGAGAAGCGCATCCTCCCGTGCACCGCGTACCTCGAGGGCGAGTACGGCATCCGCGGCCTGTACATGGGCGTGCCCGTGAAGCTCGGTGCGGCGGGGGTCGAGGAGATCGTGAAGCTGAAGCTCACGGCCGAGGAGAAGAAGATGCTCCGAACGTCGGCGGCAGCCGTACGCGAGGTGGTCGGCGTACTCAAGAAGGGCTAGCGCGTGGACCTCGGACTGCAGGGCAAGACGGCGATCGTCTGCGGGGCGTCCTCGGGCATCGGGCTCGGGATCGCGGAGTCGCTCGCGGGCGAGGGCGCGAACGTCGTCATGTTCGCGCGCCGCGCGGACGTGCTCGAGCGCGAGGCGGAGCGGCTCGGCGCAGTCGCGGTGACCGGCGACGTCACGAGCGCAGACGACGCGGAGCGCCTCGTGCGCACCGCCGTCGACCGTTTCGGAGGGATCGACGTCCTCGTCAACAACTCCGGTGGGCCTCCGCGCGCCACGGCGGCCGACCTCGGCGCCGAGGACATCGAGGGAGCGGTTCGACTGCTCCTCGTGTCCGTCGTCCGCCTGACGAACCTCTGCCTTTCCCACTTGCGCCGAAGCGGGTCCGGGCGGATCCTGAACATCACCTCGTCGTCGGTTCGCGAGCCGATCGACAACCTTGTGCTCTCGAACGTCGTCAGGCCCGGTGTGGTCGGTTGGTCGAAGTCGCTCGCGCGCGAGCTCGGGCCCGAGGGAATCACCGTGAACTGCATCGCGCCGGGACGAATCGACACAGACCGAATCCGCGAGGTGTATCCGGACGGGCCGAGCGAGGAGGACCTCGCGGCCATTCCGCTCCGGCGCCTCGGCACGACACGCGAGATCGGCGACGTCGCCGCGTTCCTCTGCTCCGAGCGGGCCGCGTACGTCAGCGGCACGGTCATCCTGGTCGACGGCGCGCTCACCCGGGGGCTCTAGGCGTGAGCAAGAGGCTCGCGGGCGTCGCGGTCGCGCTCGGGCTCATCGGCCTCGTCGCGGCATATCTCCTCTGGGCCCTGCCGTCGGGCGACGCATACCTCGTCCTCCCGGACAAGGCGAAGCCGCTGGCCGCGCAGGTCGTCGTCCAAGGAGGTCATCCGGACGGACGCGGCGACGTCTACTACGTCGACGTCTACATCCGGCGGATCCGCACGCTCGAGCGGCTGTTCTCGTTCCTCATCCCCGCCGGCACGACGCGGGTGCCGGCGGATGCGCTCGCCCCCGCGGGGACGAGCGACGCCGACCGGCTGCGGCAGGGCGCGGAGGAGATGAGCCGATCGCAGGAGATCGCCTCTGCCGTCGCCCTGCACGCGCTCGGCTACCGCGGCGTCTCCGCGACGCCGCGCGGCGTGCTGGTCACGAGCGTCTCCTCGGACGTGCCGGCCGTGAAGGTGCTGCAGCCGGAGGACGTCATCGTCTCGGTCGACGGTGTCCAGGTTCGTACCCCGCCGGAGCTGCGCTTCGTGATGAGCCGGCACCGGCCGGGAGACACCGTGCGGCTCACGGTGCGGCGCGACGACAAGCTGCGCAGGGTCTCCGTCCGGACGGTGGCCAACCCTGCGGACCCGAAGCGGGCGATCATCGGGATCCTGGTCGACCAGGACGCGAAGATCCGGCTCCCGTTCCGCATCGGGATCGACCTCGGCAAGGTCGGCGGGCCGTCGGCTGGGCTCCCGTTCGCCCTCGAGATCGCGCGCCAGCTGGGGCGCGACGTCACCCACGGCTGTCGCGTGGCCGCCACCGGCGAGCTGGCGCTCGACGGCTCCGTGCTCCCGATCGGAGGCATCAAGCAGAAGACGATCGGAGCCCGTCGCGGGCATGTGGATTTCTTCCTCGTCCCGGCCGGCGCCAATGCGCAGGGAGCGAGGAAGAACGCGCACGGGCTGACGATCATCCCTGTGCAAAGTTTTCAACAGGCGTTGCGGAGGTTGACAACGAGTCCGCTGAAGTGCTGATTTTGCAGGCACTTCTTCGAAGTTGGCAACAGACGCAAATTGCGGCGAATTCCTCGATGGGGGGCTTGTCGGCTCCGGGGGTGCCGGACAGAATGCTGGCTGGTCGTTGAGGGGCGACCGAGATGACACATGGCGGCGAAGAAGCGAACACCAGTCACCTGCGACGACTGCTACTTCCGGCAGGCGGGGCTCTGCGCGCTCACGGACAATGTCCCCTGCCCGACCTTCCGGGCGAGCGGCGGGTCGCTCGCGCCTCCGTTGCAACCCCGGCTCGTCCCGCAGCGGATCGAAGCGGCCACGGTCGGCCGCGCCGCATAGCGACGCGCTCCGGCGCGTCCCCAGCCTCGTCGTCGCGGCCGTATGGTCCGCGCGCCTGACGTCGTAAGCTGTGCCCGTGTCAACCGGCCCCGGCCCACCTCCGCGCGAGAACGGAACGCCGTGGAAGCTCATCGTGTTCGGCATCCTCGCGGTCTACGCGATCCTGATCGTCTTCCTGAATCGCAATCAGGTGAAGGTGAGCTTCGTCTTCTTCTCAGCGGATATCTCGCTGCTCGTCCTCATCCTGCTCTGCGTCGGGATCGGCTTCGCCGCCGGCTTCCTCTTCGACCAGATCCGCGATCACCGCAGGCGCCGGGCCTAGCCCGACCCGCTGCGCTCAACCGGCGAGCAGCGCCGTGAGGCGTGCGATTCCCTCGGCGATCCTCTCGGGCGGCTCGTAGCTGAACGCGAGGCGCGCGGCGCTCGCACCACCCACGGATCCCGCAGGGAAGAACGCCGGGCCCGCGATGAACGCGACGCCGTCGGCCTCTGCGCGGCGGGCGAGATCGGCAGCGTCGACGCCGTCGACCTCGAGCCACACGAAGTAGCCGCCCTCCGGCTCGCTCCAGCGCGCGCCTGCAGGCGACGCCTCGGCGAGCGCGGCGAGCATCGCGTCCCTGCGCGCGCGGAGCTCGCCACACACGCGTTCGAGGTTCGGCTCGAAGTTGCCCCGCCCGACGAACTCGCTGACGATCGCCTGCGGGAGGAACGGCGGTGAGATGTACGTCGACACCGCACGGTCCTCGAACGCGTCCGCGTGCTCCTCGGGGAGGAGGAAGTAGCCAGTGCGGACTCCAGGCGCAATGGTCTTCGAGAAGGACGACGTGTACGTCACGAGGCGGCCGCCCTCGAGCTCGCGCAGCCCCCGGCGCGGAGTGCCCTCGAAGCGCACGAGGCCGTAGGGGTCGTCCTCGAGCACGGCGAGCTCGTGCTCGCGGACGAGCTCGACCAGCCGCGCGCGGCGCTCGTCGGAGAGCGTTCTGCCGCTCGGGTTCTGGAACGTCGGGATCGTGTACAGAAAGGAGGGGCGTTCCCGTCTCGACTCGAGCTCGGCCTGGAGCGCGTCGGGGTCGAGGCCCTCCTCGTCCATCGCCAGCGCGACGATCTCGACACCCTCGCGCGCGAGGATCTTCAGCGGGCGGTCGTAGCTCGGCGCTTCGACGAGCACGCGCCCGGGCGTGCGCACGAGCTGCTCCGCCGCGTAGAAGACGAAGCCCTGAAGCCCGCCGACCGTGAGAACGACGCGCGACGGAGCGACGTCGTGCCGTGCGGCGACCCACTCGCGTAGCGGGGCATACCCGCCGCCGGGGCCGTACGAGAAGACCCGCGTTCCGTCACGCTGCGCGACCGCGTGTGCGCAGTCCGCGAGCTCGTCCGCCGGGATCAGGGTCGGCCCGGGCGCGCCGCGAGCGAAGGAGATCGGCGCATCGGGCACGCGATCGAGCCTACGCGAAGAAGGTGTCGTCGTCCGCGTACGGCGGGACGCAGCAGCAGAGCAGGCGCGCGCCTTCCCCGTGAGCGGTCAGCTCGTGCCAGCTCCCGGGCGCGATGACCACCGCGTCGCCCGCCTCGACCCGCCGCGTCTCCCCGTCGACCTCGAGGTCGCCCGCGCCTTCGACGAGCAGGTAGATCTCCTCGCTGCGGCGGTGGTAGTGGCGGCGCGTAGCGGCACCGGGCTCGAGCGTCGCCTCGGCGAGGCTCTGCAGCGCGGTGTGGTGGTACTCGCGGATCGTCGAGCCGTCCTTCGTGACGAACGGCGTGGCGTCGCGCTCGCGGTTGCGAAGCTGCACGGCGTCGGCGTCAGGCGCGCGCGATCTCGGCGACGAGCTGGGCTGCCTCGGTCGGCGTCGTGCCGACGCGCACGCCGCGCGCCTCGAGCGCCTCCTTCTTCGCCTGCGCGGTTCCGGCGGAGCCCGAGATGATGGCCCCGGCGTGGCCCATCGTCTTGCCCGGCGGCGCCGTGAAACCGGCGATGTAGCCCACGACGGGCTTCGACATCTCCGCCTCGATGAACGCCGCGGCCTTCTCCTCCTCGTCGCCGCCGATCTCGCCGACCATGACGACCTGCTCGGTCTGGTCGTCGGCCTCGAACAGCGCGAGCACGTCGAGGAACGACGAGCCGACGATCGGGTCGCCGCCGATGCCGACGATGGTCGAGCAGCCGAGCCCGAGCTGCGTCAGCTCGTGCCCGATCTGGTACGTCAGCGTCCCCGACCTCGAGACGAGCCCGATGGAGCCCTCGCGAAAGATCTCGGCCGGGATGATCCCCACGTTCGCCTTCCCCGGCGACAGCACGCCCGGGCAGTTCGGCCCGACGACGCGCACGTCGCGGCCCTCGATGAACGCGTGCAGCCGGAGCATCTCGTGCGCGGGCACGCCCTCCGAGATGCACACGACGGTCCCGATCCCGGCCGCGATCGCCTCGTACATCGCGTCGGCCGCGAACGGCGCGGGCACGAAGACGAGGGCCGTGTTGGCCCCGGCCTCGGCGACGGCCTCGGCGACGGTGTCGAAGACCGGGATGCCTTCGACGTCCTGGCCACCCTTGCCCGGGGTCACGCCCGCGACGACGTCCGTGCCGTGCGAGCGGTTGCGCAGCCCGTGGAAGCGGCCCTCGGAGCCCGTCAGCCCCTGGACGACGAGGCGCGTGCTCGTGTCGACGAGAATCGCCATCAGGCCGCCGCCAGCTCCACGGCCCGCCGCGCTCCGTCGAGCATCGTTGCCTCCGTCTGGAGGTTCGGAAGATCGGCGTCGCGGAGGATCGCGCGGCCCTGCTCGGCGTTCGTCCCGTCGAGGCGGACGACGATCGGGAGCTCGAGCCCCATCTGCTCGACCGCCTGCAGGATTCCGCGCGCGACCTCGTCGCAGCGCGTGATCCCGCCGAAGATGTTGAAGAAGATGGCGCGCACCTGGGGGTCGCTCGTGATCACCTCGAGCGCGTCCACCACTCCTTGCGCGTCGCCTCCGCCGCCGAGGTCGCAGAAGTTCGCGGGTCGTCCCCCGGCGAAGGTCACCACGTCCACGGTCGACATCGACAGGCCTGCGCCGTTACCGAGGACACCGACCTCCCCGTCGAGCTTCACGTAGGTGACGCCCTTCTCGCGCGCGAGGACCTCGAGCGGATCGGCACCCGCGACGTCCCGCAGCTCTGCCAGATCGGGATGCCGGAAGAGCGCGTTGTCGTCGACCGTGAACTTCGAGTCGAGCGCGCGTACCTCGCCGTCGGGCGTGACGATGAGCGGGTTGATCTCGCAGAGCATCGCCTCCGTGCCGACGAACGCGTCGTAGAGCTTGGAGACGATCGACGCGATCTGCTTCTGCTCACTCGCGTCCGTGACGCCGCCGGCGTAGACGAGCTGCCGGCCCTGCCACGGGTGCCCGCCCTCGAGCGGGTCGACGTGGAGGCGAACCAGCGCGTCCGGGCTCGACTCGGCGACCTCCTCGATCTCGATCCCGCCCTGCGTCGTGAACATGAAGAGCGGCCTCTTCGCGCTGCGATCGAACGTGAGCGAGAGGTAGTACTCGCGCTCGATGTCCGATGCCTGCTCGATCCACAGCTTCCGCACGGTGTGGCCCCGGATGTCCATGCCGAGGATGTCCTCGGCGCGTGCCTCCGCCTCGTCGGCGTCGGCGGCGAGCTTGATGCCCCCGGCTTTCCCCCTTCCGCCGATCAGCACCTGCGCCTTGACCACCACCGGGAAGCCGAGCTCCTGCGCAGCGGCCCGCGCCTCCGCAGGGCTCGTGGCGACTCGGCCCTCGGACACAGGGATGCCGTAGCGCCGGAACAGCTCCTTCCCCTGGTGCTCGTGGAGGTCCAAGGCGCGGGCGAGTCTACCCTCGGCGCCACGGCCGGGTCGTCGCGTCGGGTCTGTGCGAGCATCACGGCGCGGTGACCCGCACCACGATCATCGTCCTCGTCGCCGCCGGCGCGACCATCGTCGGCCTCGCCCTCGCCTCGGGTATAGAGGGGCTTCGCAGCTCGCAGTCGAGCCCGGGGGCGAGCGTCGCGGCCGGCCCACAGGCGAAGCAGCTGGGCTGGAGGGAGACGTACGGTGCGCCGGGCGAGAGCATCGTCTTCACGGTCGACGACCTGAAGGTCACGCCAACGGGCTGGAACGCCCGGGTCGGGGTGGCGAACCGATCGTCGGTCGCGTGGGAGCTCGCTCCGAACGCCACGCCGGACGGCACCTTCGGCCTACGGCTCTTCGAGACGGGCGACCGCTCGGAGCTCGAGCGCCGAAACGCGGGCGGAACGCTTCCGGCAGTGCGCGCGGCGACGCGCTATGCCCCGGCGCTTCCGAAGATCCTCGAGCCGAAGGCGGCGTGGACCGGGCGGATCTCGGCTCCCGGCGCGCTTCTCGCCGGGAGCTGGGTACGCGTGGTCTTCGGGACGCTCGTCCCCGTCGGAAAGGCGCCGAAGGGGCTGGAGACGGTCGTGGTCTGGATCACCGACCACGCCTACCGTCTGAAGGAGTGACGCCGGCTCGGCGTCCGCGCGGTCAGGACGGAGCGACGATGCAGACGACCTGGCCGCTCGCGACCTGGTCTCCCGCGGAGACGCGTACCTCGGAGACGACTCCGGCGGCGTGCGCCACGATCTCGTTCTCCATCTTCATCGCCTCCACGACGCAGAGCAAGGCCCCGGCCTCGACTGCGTCGCCGGCCGCGACGGCAACTGCGAGCACCGTTCCCTGCATCGGGCTCGTGACTGCGCCGCCCCCCGCACCCCCGAGCCCTCTGCTGCGCTCGCGGTGCCGGCGCCCGAGCTCGATCCACGGCGGTTCCTCGACCTGGATACGAACGTCGTGGCGCTTGCCGTCGACCTCTACCGCGACGACCCGGTCGTAGGTGCCCGAGCCGCCGGGGCCGCGCCCGTCGAGCGCCGCGCCCAACCCCGCGCGTGCCAGCTCGTCCAGCTCCCGCGCGCGCTCGGCCAGCTCCTCGGACTCGACGAGGCCGCGACACGTCGCTCCCTCCGCGAACTCGGCCGTCTCGAGGAGTGCGCGATGGAAGCCGAGGAGCGTCGTCGGCCCGGCGATGACGAATTCCTCGAGCGCTCGCAGCATCCGGCGCCGCGCGCGCTCGCGATCGACGTCGTGGACGACGAGCTTCGCGACGAGCGGGTCGTACAGGTCGGAGATCTCGTCGCCCGCGCGCACCCCGGAGTCGACGCGTACGCCGATGCCCGCGGGCTCGCGATACGCGGTGATCCTCCCGGGCGCCGGCAGGAACCCGCGCGTGACGTCCTCCGCGTTGATGCGGCACTCGATCGCGTGACCGCGGAGCTCGACCTCCTGCTGCTTGACGGAGAGCGGCTCGCCGGCCGCGACGAGCACCTGCTCGCGCACGATGTCGATCCCGGTGACGGCCTCCGTCACCGTGTGCTCGACCTGCACGCGGGTGTTCATCTCGAGGAAGTAGTACGAGCCGTCGGTGTCGAGCAGGCCCTCGATCGTCCCGGCCGAGCGGTAGTCGACGGCTCGCGCGGCGTCGACCGCGATCTCGCCGATCCGCGCGCGCAGCTCCTCGTCGACCGCGGGTGAGGGCGTCTCCTCGACGAGCTTCTGGTGACGGCGCTGGATCGTGCAGTCGCGCTCGCCGAGATGGACGACGTTCCCGTGCGCGTCGGCGAGGATCTGCACCTCGACGTGGCGGGGATCGTCGAGGTAGCGCTCGACGTAGACGGTCGCGTCCGCGAAGTACGCTTCGCCCTCGCGGCGCGCCGTGTCGAACGCACGCTCGACCTCGTCCTCGGACCAGGCCACGCGGAGACCTTTCCCTCCTCCCCCGGCCGACGCCTTGATCGCGATCGGATACCCGACCGCGGCAGCCGCCGCGACGACGTCGCCTGCCGATCCTGCCGGCTCAGTCGAGCCTGGAACGATCGGCACGCCGGCCGCCCGCATGCGCTCGCGCGCCGCGATCTTCGACCCCATCGCCTCGATCGCCGCGGGGGGCGGCCCGATCCACACGAGCCCGGCCGCCTCGACCGCGCGCGCGAACTCGGCGTTCTCCGCGAGGAACCCGTATCCGGGATGCACGGCCTCGGCGCCCGCACGCTGCGCGACCTCGACGATCGCGTCGCCGCGCAGGTACGACTCCGCGGAGGGGCCGGGGCCGAGGCGGTACGCGTCGTCCGCCATGGCGACGTGCAACGCGCCCCGATCGGGATCGGAGTACACCGCGACGGCGCCGATCCCGAGCTCCCGCAGCGTGCGCAGCACGCGCACAGCGATCTCGCCGCGGTTGGCCACGAGGACTTTGCTGAACGGCGCCATGTGACACGTATTCTCCTCGACGGTGAACCTCCCGGACCAGCTGACGGTCGCCCGGATCGCGGCAGTCCCCGTCGTGGTCGTCCTGTTCGCCTGGGACTTTCCGCACCACGCCTACTGGGCGACGGCGGTCTTCGTGGTCGCGATGGCGACCGACCAGATCGACGGCTGGCTCGCACGCCGCAGCGGCACGAGCTCGGCCCTCGGGAAGCTCCTCGACCCGGTCGCGGACAAGGTCCTCGTTCTCGCGGCCCTCGTGATGCTGGTCGGCACGGGCGTGGCGCCAGCGTGGATGATCGCGCTCATCGTCGTCCGCGAGGTCCTCGTCATGGGCCTTCGGCTCGCGGCCGTCGAGCGAGGAGTCGTGCTCGGGGCTCGTGACCTCGGACGGCTCAAGACATGGGCGCAGGCAGTCGCCGCAACGGTCGCCGGGCTCGCCGCCGCGGGTGCATGGAGCGACCGTGTCGCGTGGTGGGCCCTGTTCGTCGCGCTGATCGCGACCTGGGTCTCGGGGCTCGACTACGCGCGGGTCGCGCCGCGCGTCCTTCGCGGCACGAGCGTGTAGTCGGGCTCCTCGGACTCGACCGACTCGTCGAGCGCGGCCCGCCGCCAGGGATCCGGCGCGGGGCTCTCCGCGTCCAGCTCGCCTGCGGCGCGAAGTGCCGGTACGAGCGCCTCCAGGATCTCCGGAGCGAGCGGAGGAGCGACATCGAGCCGCATCGCGCGAGTATCGCACCTCCCGGATTAGGCTGGCCGCGTGGACGACGCGTTGCGCCCGCTCTGGGACTTCGACGACCTCGACGCGACCGCGGCGCGGTTCGAGACGCTGCTCGACGACGAGTCCGCCGACGAGACGCGGGCCGAGATCCTGACCCAGCTCGCGCGCGTCGACGGGCTGCGTGGTGACTTCGAGGCCGGCGAGGAGCGGCTCGCCGAAGCGGTCGCCCTCGGCCCGACGAGCGACGCGGCCCGTGCGCGGATCGATCTCGAGCGCGGGCGACTGCGGCGATCGAGCGGAGACGGCGAAGGCGCCCGTCCGCTCTTCGAGTCGGCGTTCGCGCACGCGACCTCCGGCGGCCTCGACTTCATCGCCGCCGACGCGGCGCACATGGCAGCGCTTGCCGCTCCCGACGACGCCGCCTTCGAGCGGTGGACGACGACGGGGATCGAGCTCGCCGAGTCGCGCGAGGCGGCCGCGTACTGGCTCGGCCCGCTGCTCAACAACCTCGGGTGGCACTACTTCGAGAGCGATCGCCTCGACGCGGCGCTCGACGCGTTCGAGCGCGCGCTGCGAGCACGCGAGCGGGAGCCCGGGAACCCGACAGCGGTCGAGATCGCGCGCTTCTGCGTCGCCAAGACGTTGCGTGCGCTCGGCCGAGCGGAGGAGGCGATCCCGATTCTCGAGCAGGCCGTTGCCTGGGCCGAGGCGGCCGGCGCCCCGGACGCCTGGTTCAACGAGGAGCTCGCCGAGGAGTACGCAGCGGTCGGGCGCAGCGAGGAGGCAGCCGAGCAGGCGCGCCTGGCGCTCTCGCTGCTCGAAGCCGATCCCACCTTCTCCGAGGACGCCGACCGTTCGTCGCGCCTGCGGGCTCTGGCGGACGCCGCAGCTTCCTAGAGCGGGATGTTGCCGTGCTTGCGGCGGGGACGCGGCTCGCGCTTGGAGAGCGCGGTCTCGAGCGCGGAGACGAGCACCGGGCGCGTGCGCCGCGGCTGGATGACGTCGTCCACGTAGCCGCGCTCCGCGGCGGTGTACGGGTTCGCGAAGCGCTCCTTGTAGTCGGCGATCAGCTCCTCACGCCGGGCGTCCGGGTCGTCGGCGTGCGCGAGCTCGCCGCGGAACACGATGTTGACGGCGCCCTCCGGTCCCATGACCGCCACCTCGGCCGTCGGCCACGCGACGTTGAAGTCGGCGCGGATGTGCTTCGAGGACATGACGTCGTACGCGCCGCCGTACGCCTTCCGCGTGATCACGGTCAGCTTCGGGACCGTCGCCTCGGCATACGCGTAGAGGAGCTTCGCGCCGTGGCGGATGATCCCGCCCCACTCCTGTGCCGTTCCAGGCAGGAAGCCCGGGACGTCCACGAACGTGACGAGCGGAACGTTGAACGCGTCGCACGTCCGCACGAAGCGCGCGGCCTTGACCGAGGCGTCGATGTCGAGCACGCCAGCGAGCGCGCCCGGTTGGTTGCCGACGACGCCCACAGCGTGCCCGCCGAGGCGCGCGAACCCGCAGACGACGTTCTCCGCCCAGTGCGCGTGCACCTCGAGGAACTCGCCGCCGTCGACGACGAGCTCGATCACGCCCTTCATGTCGTACGGCTTGTTCGGGCTGTCGGGGACGATCGTGTCGAGCGCGGGGTCCTCCCGGTCCGCAGGGTCGGTCGGCGGCGTGTGCGGTGGCGTGTCGAGGTTGTTCTGCGGGAGGAACGACAGGAGGTAGCGCGCCTCCTCGAGACACGCGTCCTCGTCGGGGGCCGTGAAGTGCGCGACGCCGGAGCGCGTCGCATGTGTCGCAGCGCCGCCGAGCTCCTCGAAGCTGACGTCCTCCCCGGTCACCGTCTTCACCACGTCGGGCCCCGTGATGAACATGTACGACGTCTCCTCGACCATGAGCACGAAGTCCGTGATCGCCGGCGAGTACACGGCTCCGCCCGCGCACGGCCCCATGACGAGCGAGATCTGCGGCACCACGCCGGAGGCCTGGACGTTGCGCCAGAAGATCTCCGCGTAGCCTGCGAGCGAGACGACTCCCTCCTGGATGCGCGCGCCGCCCGAGTCGTTGATCCCGATCAGCGGGCACCCGAACCTGACGGCCATGTCCATGACCTTGCAGACCTTCTCCGCGAAGACCTCCGAGAGCGAGCC
The DNA here is from genome assembly GCA_963846995.1 of uncultured Gaiellaceae bacterium. Classification (GTDB taxonomy): domain Bacteria; phylum Actinomycetota; class Thermoleophilia; order Gaiellales; family Gaiellaceae; genus GMQP-bins7. The sequence goes on from CAWJYD010000010.1 coordinate 226,979, forward strand.
GCCGAACACCGTGAAGTCCTGCGAGAAGACGAACACCTTGCGCCCGAAGACGGTTCCGTAGCCGGTGACCACGGCGTCGCCCCACGGGCGGTTGTCGCGCATGTCGAACTCGACCTCCCGGTGGCGCACGAAGCGGTCGAGCTCGACGAACGAGCCGGGGTCGAGCAGCTTCTCGAGCCGCTCGCGCGCGAGGAGCTTGCCGCGTTCGCGCTGGCGCGCCACGGCCTTCTCGCTCGCATGGTCGCGTGCCTCGCGCACCGAGCTCCTCGAGCCAGCGGAGCTTCGCCTCCGTCGTGTCGTGGATCTCGGCCACCGCGGCGGAGCCTAACGTCGCGCGACTCGCGGCTAGAGTCGCGACGTGACGACGCCGCTCGACCGCTCCACGACGTGGCCCTACGTCGACGGCGAGCCAGGGGCGTTCACGTACTCGCGCTTCTCGAGCCCGACGCTCGCGGAGGCAGAGCGGCAGCTCGGTGAGCTCGACGGTGGCGAGGCGCTCCTCTTCGCCTCCGGCACCGCCGCATGTACGTCGGTCGTACTGGGGCTGCTCTCTCCGGGTGACACGGTCGCCCTCGCAGAGGGCGCGTACTACGGCACGGGCACCATGCTCGCGGAGCTCGCCCGCTGGGGCGTCCGGACGGTCGAGTTCGACCAGACCGGCGCGCCGCCCGAGGAAGCGGATCTCGTCTGGCTCGAAGCGCCCTCGAATCCGTTCCTCACGATGCCAGACTTCGGCGCGGCGGCTTCCCACGGTGCCCCGGTCGTGTGCGACGCGACGGCGGCCACGCCACTGAACGTGCGCCCCCTCGAGCTCGGGTGCGACCTCGTCGTGCATTCGGCCACGAAGTACCTCGCCGGGCACGACGACGCGCTCGTCGGCGTGGTCGTCTGCAAGCGCCCGGAGCACGCGACGCGCATGCGCGAGTTCCGGTCGCGCACGGGAGCGACGCCGAACGCCGACACCGCCTGGCTCCTCCTGCGCGGCCTCGCGACGCTCGAGGTCCGTCTGGCACGCCAGACGGAGACCGCCGGCGGGATAGCCGACCACCTCCGCGGACACCCGGCAGTCGCGACCGTCCGCTATCCGGGATTCGGAGGTCTCCTCTCGTTCGACGTCGCCGACGGCGACGCGGCGCGCCGGGTCGAGACTGCCACGCGGCGGTTCGAGAACAGCACGAGCCTCGGCGGTGTCAGCTCGCGGATCGAGGCGCGTGCGCGCTGGGAGGGCGACCGCGTGCCGGCCGGGCTCCTGCGGATCTCCGTGGGTCTCGAGGACGCGGACGAGCTGTGGGCCGACCTCGAACGCGCGCTCGGAGAGGCGTGATGGGTTTCCTCGACCGCTTCCGGGTCAGCCCGCTCCCGAAGACGGCGGCCGAGATCGACACGCTCGCCATCCGCCACCTGACGAAGGGCGGCGCCGACCTCTCCAAGCCGCGCCACGTCATCCACGTCATCTACTTCGCGACCGAGGACGTCGCGCAAGCGGCTGCGAAGTCGATCGAGGCGACATCCTGGAACGCGACAGTGATGCCTCCGACCGAGCGAATCGAGGAGTGGTCGGTGCGCGCGGACGGCGACCGCGTCGTCGGCCCGGAGACGATCTCCGCGTTCCGCTCCTGGTTCGAGCAGGTCGCCACGGAGTTCGGCGGCGAGTACGACGGCTGGGAGGCGGCGGCGAGGCCGTGACTCGCTCGCGCCGGCCGCTACCCTAGAGCCATGCTCTTCTCGCGCAAGTCCACCGCCATGCCCACGCCCGACGACGCGCTCCCCGGCCGCGACACCCCGATCCCGACCTCCGCGAACCACCTCGTCCTCGGAACGCCGATCGGCCCGCCGTTCCCCGAAGGGACGGACAGGGCGATCTTCGGGATGGGGTGCTTCTGGGGCGCCGAGCGCATGTTCTGGCGCGCTCCAGGCATGTACACGACGGCCGTCGGCTACGCGGGCGGCTTCACGCCGAACCCGACGTACCAGGAGGTCTGCACGGGCCGGACGGGGCACAACGAGGTCGTGCTCGCCGTCTTCCATCCCGGAGAGACGAGCTACGAGGCGCTGCTGCAGGTCTTCTGGGAGGGTCATGACCCGACGCAGGGCATGCGCCAGGGCAACGACGTCGGCACCCAGTACCGCTCGGGCATCTACTGGACGTCCGAGGCGCAGCGCGACTCCGCGATCGCCTCGCGCGACATGTTCCAGGAGGAGCTCTCGCGGGCCGGCTACGGGCGAATCACGACCGAGATCGTCGAAGCCGGGCCGTTCTACTACGCCGAGGACTACCACCAGCAGTACCTGGAGGCGAACCCGAACGGCTACTGCGGCCTTGGCGGGACTGGCGTGTCGTGCCCTGTCGGAGTGACAGCGGCGAGCGGCTGACGACCGGGGTTCCGGCTGGCATGGTGCCGAGCCGAGCTGCCTCGGACACGACCGGCTCCAGGACGTAGCTCGCACCGACTATCAGCTCAGCGTTCACCCGGTGCGGAGCCTCGGGAGCATCAACACGGTGGAGCACGAACCCGTCGAAGACGCGGCGCAGTGCGGCGACGCAGGAGGCGAGTCCTTCGGCCTGCGTCACGTCACCGGCCACGGCTGCCCGGAGTGCGGCGATGCGCTCCATCGCCTCGTCCGTGGCGTCCATGATGTCCTCGGTCGCCTCGACAGCGTCGCGCTCGGCGGTCAAGTCGGCGATGGCTCCTGCCGCTGCCTCCGCCTCGCTCTGCGGCGTGGCAGCGACCCTGCGCCACTCGTCCAGTGTCATGCCCTCGTCCCGGAGCATCCCGTCTAGACGCTCGAGCCGCCGGTCCGCCTCGGCCTGGACGCTGCGGGCCTGCGCCAGCTTCGCGTCCACCTCGTCCAGTCGCCGGTCACGCTCACCGGCCATCTGCGCGACCGGCCGCGCCTTACGTCGCTCTCGGCTCGGCCAGCTCCCCGGCGACACAAACCTCGACGGTTTGGCGCTTAACGCTCGCACGTCTCGCGGCGTGTTAGCGTCGCCCGACCGTCGCGTGGCAAGCGGCGGTACACCGATCGGCAATGGCACTGGAGCCGATCTCGCACTGGTAGCCAGCCTGATGCGAGCGCCTCCACTCTCCCGTCAGTCGGTGGGCGACGAAGGAGACCGGCCGGTGGCCACCTGCTGGTCTCCATCGGCGCTACGCCGCTCGTCTCAGACCGGGCGCTAATACCCGAGAGCGTCGAACGTGGTCGGATAGACGATCCGACCGGCGAGGTCGGGGCTATATCCCGGGAGCCGCTTGACCATGAAAGCCTCGTCGGGGATCTTCGGATGCGGGGAGATGAAGCCGAGCGCGCTCGCCCGCTCGAAGCCGAAGCGAGGGTAGTACGCGGCAATGCCCTCGACCATGACGGCAGGCTCGCCTGCTTCCTGGGCGCGGCCGAGCGCGTCCCGGATCAACCGTGTCCCCACACCGATGCGCTGGCGGTCAGGCCGAACCGACATCGGCGTGAGATTGAGGATCCTTGTACGGGATCCACCTTCAACGTCCACCCAACTCAGCATCACGTGAGCAATCACACCGGAGGAGTCCTCGGCGACCAAAGCCAGCTCCGGAATGAACTGTTCCGACGCCCGAATGCGCTCGACGAACGACGCAACGTCGTCGGGGTGTCGAAGGAATGCCGCCCGGACTACCTCTGCGATCACGGGATGGTCCGCGTCGCGCTCGGGTCGGATGACGACGGCCTCGGCCACGGGAGGAGATGGTATTGGGGCAACCGAGGTGTCTAGCGCCTGACGAGCCGCCGCATCTCAGAACAGGCCAGGGGTGCCAGACGATCCGATCCCGAGCGGCCCCTCCGCACTTAGTCGCAGCTTCCTCCCGGCCTCGGCCCCCGGCGGGCGGCCACCGGCCACCCTGGAACGAGAGAACGCCGGAGACGAAGATTTCGAGGGCGACGCCGGTGTAGGTCCGACACGGCCGGAGTGAGCGCTCCGTGCCAGCAAGCACCGCCCTCGATCTTCACGTACGACTGTCGGAACCTCGCGAATCCGCTTTGTGACTCCGAATCCGGCATGCGGGGTTGGAGCGCGTCCTGCGCTCAAAAAAACCGCTCACGCTGGATGCCCCCGCCAGCGTTCGTGTTGCTTGCCGGCTACCTCACCGGCTGGCGCTCCGAATCTCAGCGACTGCCCGCTCGCCCTTCGTGAGCGGGGGAACCTGCTTTTCGGGGAAGAGACTGAACCCGGCGGGTAACGAGCGCTCTGGCGGTGGTACCGGGAGCGTCTGACCGAGCGGCTGGTTCGTCGCACGAGCCTGCTCGCGGTCGCGGGTGCCCCAGAACTCGGGCGGTGCCTCTCTCCAGTCCTCGCCGAGCGTGATGCACCTGTAGTTCTTCGGGGGCTTCATGCGCTCAGCCCGCCGATCGAACCGAGTGCGACGGACTTGCCACTTGGCGCGTCCGCCCGGCGCAGGAACAGCAGGCAGTCGTCCTCGACGATGAACAAGTCGGCGACCTCCGCGCCACCTTCGCCCAGGAGCGGGTTGCCATGCACGAGCGCGTACTCCACGCCGGTGGTGCGCTCGGTGAACCTACGACCCTCGCGCTCGTAGTCCTCGGCCCGACCCCGGGGCCAGGTGCGAGCGGCGTACCGGATCGAATCCTCCGTCGCCTTCGGCAGCGACCGCACTTCGCCGATGTATCCCCGAGCAGGTGCGCCCCGCAGCTTGCGTCCCTGGGGTACGGCCCCAGCGGTGTCGTCCAACCCTGGAACGTCGAATCTTCCACGGTCGTCTCCTTCGTCTCTGCGTTCAGATGCTCGGCTCGAACCTCGAGGCTGGCACCGTTCGCCCTTCGATCTTAGCCGTGGCCCGGCGCTCGGCGTTCGGCGTACCTTGCGCCCTATCGGGTCGTGGATCAGGCTTCCGCTCGATGCTCCGCCAAGACAAGCGTGCGCACATCGAGAAGCAACTACAGACAAAGTGGCCGATTTACGACGCTCGCCCTCCCCCGAAGTCGAAGTGGGAGCACATCGGCAACCTTGAGCTCCGCTGCGAGACGTGTAACCGGCGGAAGGGCGCGACGATTTAGGCCGTGGAGGTCTGAGCGTCAGCCCCCGTTCGGCAGAGTCACCACCGCGCCGAGGCCAAAAGGATCCCCGACGTAGCTGCTGATGCCCAGCCCAATGAAAACAAGGCCAGCGACGAGACCGGTCTTCTGGAGGCGCGTGCGCCGACCCCAGAAGTCGCGTACTGGCTTCCCGATGTCCACGTTGCGCGGATCATCAGCACCAGCCGAGCGCCGGTCAAGCCGCCGTCAGGCGTCGTCGTCGGCCTGCGCCTCGATCTTCGCCAGCCGCGCTTCCATGAACTCAAGCCGCCTCACGGCCTCTAAGAACAGCGGCCCGGAGCCTTCAGCGCCCTCCACTCCGCCTAGTTGCTGGGCCAAGAACTCGCCCTCGGCGATGATCTCCGGGTCGGCCTTGAAGACGCCCTTGCTCGACGCCTCTCTCTCAAGCGCCTCGATGCGGCTCTGCACGTTCTTGAATACCGCGAGTAGCTGAGCCTCCTTCGCCTTCTTCGTCTTGCCCACGCGCGGATCATCGCAGCCCGCTCGCCTCGACCTTCCGCGAGCGACGGTCTCCCAACTAGACAGCGCCAGAAGCGCGTAATAGCTTCTCCCTGCGGGCGTGGCCGGGTGATCACTGCGGCGGACGATCTTGGAGTCTCCTCCGGCGGTGGACTACCTCCCTCCGCCACGCCCGCCGTCTGTTGCCCGTACAGCCGGTAGCCCCTTGGTCGGCGACTACCCAGCCTCCCCTCGCTGCGAGCAAGGTCTGCTCCTGCCAGGGGGGTGAGCCGGTCCTGGAACCCCCCGGCACCCGCTGCGAGCCGATTGACCCGCTTAGGTCACAGACGGTGCCTGTGAGCCGCGATAACGTTGTCCCTCGAATGAGGTAATCAAATCAAGTGACCCAGGTGGTCACCACCGTCGGCTTCGCGAGTCACTTTCCGCGCGGTCAGGCGGGATGCGGTCTCCGATCACAGAGACGAAAGGAAGGCGTATGAGACGTCTAGTTATCGCTGCGTTCGCTGGTGGAAGATGAGCGTCGCCACGGAGTACGTGCGTCCAGGAACCCGGGTTGCCAATCCGCAGAATCTGTACGAGAGCAACCCGAAGGATGTGTACGGGAGCCAGGGCGCCGACGCGCGGGCCTTGTACAGACGGATAAACGCGCCGACAGCGCTGACCGTCAGTGCTGACGAGCGGATTCGCGAACCGTTGAACTGGCGCCTGCTGGTCGCTCTCCTGTTCTGTCTCGCGTTTTGGGGCACGGTGGTGTTCGGCCTTATTCAGGTCCTATAGCAAGACGCTCTTGTTCAGTCCGAGCCGATAGCGCTGCCGCCCACCGCTACTGGAATCGGGGCGAACAGCAGGCCCCGTGTAATCAAACGTTGATCGTGCCTTCGAAGTGCCCGTCCGCGAGCCACGTCTTGTTTCAGTGAAGTGCTCAGGGCCGAATGGTCAGACGTAGGCACGCGCAGCGGCGACGGCTTCGAGCCGGGAGTTGACGCCGAGGGCCTGAAAGAGACGGCGGACGTGGTTCCTGACCGTCTCGGTGCTCAGGTGGAGTTCGGCTGCGATCTGCTTTGTCGAGCGACCCTGCTCTAGAAGACGAAGCACCTCGACCTGGCGAGGAGTGAGATGGGGAGGCGGCGCGGTGGGGCTGTCGTCGGGGCGTTCCTCGATCAGCCCGAAGACGCCGACGACCGTCTCACCGTTCGTGAGCGCCACCGAGCTGACCTCTACGGGCACCCGTGCCCCGGCGGATGAGACGAGGTGGCCGGTCGCATCGGTGGCCACGGAGGTGCCGAGCATCTTCTGCGCGAATCGCTCGCGGGCACGGGGTCTGTCCTCGGGCGCTATGACGGAGGTGAAGTGGCGACCGCGAATGTTGCCGAGAAGCTTCTCGGCTGCAGGATTCATCCACCGGACGATTCCCGTCTCGTCGACGACGTAGCTCGGGACGTTGACATTCTCCAGAGCCTTCTCAACGTCAGCGCCGACTGCCAGGCCAGTGGCCATAACGGAAGTGTGGCTGATCGGCGACGCACGGCAAGTGCTCGCTCTTTCGGTAGTCCGGGCGTCAGGCGGTGACGGCCACCGGGATCGGAGCGAACAGCGACGCAGCGGAATCAAACGTTGATCGTCCCGTGAGGCTGGTCCTGCGGGTTGGAACTCTGTTCGCCTAGGCTCTTCGCCTCTCGCGCCTGCGGCAGGCCGGTCGGTGTCGTATTCGGGCCGTCGGCCGGGGTTCTGGCCAGCAGGGCCAGTGCGTCGAGTGTGATCCTCCGCTGCGCCCAGTTGCCGCGGTTCACCAAGCCGCTCCCGAACAATCATTGCTCAGACTCGCGCCAGGGGCGTAGCATCGAATCAATCGTCCAAGGAGGACACATGGCTGTCGCCTACGTTCAGGAATTCCCGATCGAGAACCGCTCGACGGAGAACTACGATTTCGTTGCGGAGAAGATTGGCGATGGGCCGTTCGACGGCCTGATCGCACACACCGCAGGCTTCGACGACGACGCCGGTGTGTTCAGGATCATCGACGTCTGGGAGTCGAAAGAGCAGGCCGAGCGCTTCCTCGCCGAGCACGTCCAGCCCCTCGTCGGCATGGGGCCGGAAGCCTTTCCGAATCCCGGCAACTTCACGGAGCCGTCCCGTGACGGCTTCTACGAGCTGCATCACGTCGTTAGCCCGGCGCGTACTCACGCGCTCTCCTCGTAGGCCAACGCCCGCGTTCGCCCCGTCCCGTCTCGACGGCGGGACGGGGACACGCAGAGGAGGCCCCGTCGGGCCTTCCTCGGTCGAGCGCGTTTGGTGCCGGGGCTACGCGGCGAGCGTCACCGGGATCGGGGCGAACATCAGGTCAACGGCGGATGCAACCGTTGGCGAACCCGAACGGTTATTGCGGCCTTGGCGGGACTGGCGTGTCGTGCCCTGTCGGAGTGACAGCGGCGAGCGGCTGACGACCGGGGTTCCGGCTGGCATGGTGCCGAGCCGAGCTGCCTCGGACACGACCGGCTCCAGGACGTAGCTCGCACCGACTATCAGCTCAGCGTTCACCCGGTGCGGAGCCTCGGGAGCATCAACACGGTGGAGCACGAACCCGTCGAAGACGCGGCGCAGTGCGGCGACGCAGGAGGCGAGTCCTTCGGCCTGCGTCACGTCACCGGCCACGGCTGCCCGGAGTGCGGCGATGCGCTCCATCGCCTCGTCCGTGGCGTCCATGATGTCCTCGGTCGCCTCGACAGCGTCGCGCTCGGCGGTCAAGTCGGCGATGGCTCCTGCCGCTGCCTCCGCCTCGCTCTGCGGCGTGGCAGCGACCCTGCGCCACTCGTCCAGTGTCATGCCCTCGTCCCGGAGCATCCCGTCTAGACGCTCGAGCCGCCGGTCCGCCTCGGCCTGGACGCTGCGGGCCTGCGCCAGCTTCGCGTCCACCTCGTCCAGTCGCCGGTCACGCTCACCGGCCATCTGCGCGACCGTGGCTTCCAGATCGAGCGCGACCTGAGCGAAGTACTCCAGCACGGCGCTGTCGATGGGCCGACGCGGGACGTCGGGCTGCGAGCACTCGACCGTGCCGAACCGGCGACCTGAGCAGCGGTAGTGCTCCCGCATCCCGGCCGGCGTGTTCGCCCGGCGGATGTTCAGCTTGGAGCCGCCGTCGCGCTCGAAGTCCTCGGCCCGACCCTGCGGCCATGTGCGAGCGGCGTACCGGATCGACTCCTCGGTCGCCCTCGGCAGCGACCGCACTTCGCCGACGTAGCCGCGAGCCGGTGCACTCGGCAGCTTGCGCCCTTCGGGGTACGGCCCGAGCGGTGTCGTCCAACCCTGGAACGTCGAATCTTCCACGGTCGTCTCCTTCGTCTCTGCGTTCAGATGCTCGGCTCGAACCTCGAGGCTGGCACCGTTCGCCCTTCGATCTTAGCCTTGCCCATCACAATTCCGCGCGGTCGCCGCTCAGCGTCTCGGGCGACGCGACACGCGCCTGCTTTTCCCCTTGGCCAACAAGGATGCCGCAAGCCCTTGGCGAAACCGCGTCGTAGCGGGATGCCACTACCGCATCGACTCAACCACACGGGAGGCAGCAATGAACTCACGGAGCATGGCCGGTTGGATCGGGTTTGCCGGGATCGTGATGGTGATTCTGGGCGGGCTTACCTTCTTCGAGGGCCTGGTCGCGCTCGCGCGAGACAACTACTTCGTTCCCACTGGCGAGGGCTTCCTAGTCTTCGACGTGACCGCGTGGGGCTGGATCATGTTGATCTGGGGGATCCTCTTGGCCTGTATCGGTCTGGCGTTGCTCGCTGGCGCAAGCTGGGCTCGGTGGACGACGATAGTGCTCGTGAGCATCAACGTCTTCGGCCAGCTTGGCTTTCTCGGCAATACCAACGACCTGATCTGGCTGCTGACCACGCTGACGTTGAACATCATCGTTCTCTACGCCTTGATCGTCAGGTGGGACGAGAGCGTGCCGGAGCGCATCTAGAGAATCGCTGAGACACGACCCGTCGTTCCTGTGCGGGGGCAGCCCGCAAGATCGCCCTCGCACAGGATTCCGGTCTCACGAGCTCGACTGCCATGGGTCAGCGGGGTGATTTAGCTCGGCGCTGTCGTCTTCATCGCTTGTTGGAGGGGCCGCCCTCCGGGAGACCGACGAACGCCGCAACCGAGGTGCCGACGGCTTCGATCGGCTTCGAGCCGGAGGCGACTTCCTTGCTGTAGGTCTCCCGAGCACGCTTCAGCCGTTCGCGCCCGTCCTTCGTAGTAACGGTGTAGAGGGCAATGGCGAACGCGAAGACCTTGAACGCTCGAAACGCTCGCCTCATGTCTCCACCATCGGCATCTCACGGGGAGCCTAGTTCAGCCCGCCCGCCTCCAGTTCGCGCTCCTCGATCCGCTGGGGCTTCGCGAGCAGTCCCGCGCGGCGACTAGACAAGTCTGCGGCCGTCGGCTGACGTCTGAGGCAGGTGTCCCGCGTTGAATAACGAAGGGGTTCCGGACATGGGACTGCTCAAGTACGTGCTTGTCGCCGCTTTCGCTGCTAGTGCCGCGTTCGGCGTCACAGCCACTCGCGGTGAAGCGAGCCATCCTGTAGACGCGCGCTTGGTAGTCGTCCAACCAGGCGATCTCGTGCAAGTGCCAGAGATCGACCTAAGTTGCAGTGTGTATCGACACGACCCGCATCACCACGAAGTCGGGCCACTCATGTACTGCAACCGAACAAGCGCCCCAGGGTCGTCTCGAGGGGTCGGCGTAAGCATGTGGCATTACTTCTTCTCGTCGGGCAGCGACAAGCTCCGGGTATATCGAGTCACACGCAGTCCCTAGCTCAAGAACTAGGATCACCGAAGTTCGAGAACGCAGCGCTGCACTGGCTCAAGCTCTACCTCGCAGGGCGTAATGTCCCGCCTTGAGGAGGCTGGACCTCCTCGGTCTTGCCCAGCGGTCGGCGTCAGCGAGGGACGACCAGCCCTCCATTGCTACGAGGATTGAGGCGAACAGGTCAGTCGGCGGAATGAAACGATGGGCGTGCCGAGCTGTGCCGTGACGGCCAGCTTCCCGCCGTCACTCACCCCCGATCGCGTGGACGCGATTAGGCGTCACGCCGTTCCCGTCTCTGCCGTCGGGGCTGCAGGCGGCTCCGATGCAGTCTCCTTCCTGCCGAACACCGCCAGCGCGAGGATCACGAAGCCGATTCCGCTGAGGAGCAGCGCGATGCCCACGACGATGGCGAACAGCGAGATGCCACTGGCTGCGAAGGCGAGGTAGAGGGCGGTGGACAGCGATGTCTCCGAGGTCCAGACGTTCCGTGCACCGTTCGAGACGGGTCGGCCCGTTGCCGGATCGACTTGTGCCTGGGTCGTGTCGTTCGTGCCGCCGTTGAAGTCCGTGGACTCAACGGGGGCGTCCGGCTTCGCCGTGTACTGGCCCATCTGCGCGTAGGTGAGGCCATTGCTCGATCCGAGGGCGTGGATGCGCATGTAGTTGCCGAAGCAGGCTGCGCGGCTGCCGTTGTTCACCGGCTCTCCCGCGACCGAGCACGAGGGTGCCTCGACCGTGGTGAAGACGGTCTGCTGGGCGGGAGGGATCTTCGCTTTCGTCTGCGCGGCGGCGATCTTCTGCTGCTCGGCCTTGATCGCATCGACCTCGGGCTGAATAGCGCTCGGCGTCATGTCGGGCGTTCCGGTGATGAACTCGTTCTTCAGGTTCTTGTTCACCGTGTGGCCACCCCACGCACCGAGGGCGATCGCGACGACGCCGAAGACGATGAGGACCCCTCCTGCGACGAACCCGCCGATCTGCAACGCCTTCTCCATCCGTGCCACCCCTCTCGGTGTCGGGACTCCGATAGCAGTCTGGCCAGGCTAACGGCTCATTCGTTGCGCGGTGGACGCCAATCCCACTCGGTGGCAAGAAACGAGGAGGCCTGGAGGCCTCCTCGGTCAGCGCGTTGGAGCCGGGGTCAGGCGGCAGCGTCCGGCGCCCTGCGGCGTCTGACGAAGTAATACGCGATGACGCAGACGGCGAGCACGAGCACGAACAGCGTCAAGAGCCAGGGCCACCAGCCGTGAGTTGCGAGGAGCACATCAACCTCCGTTGTTGGGTCAGGCCCATCACGGAGCGGCCAGCGCGCTTCAGTATCTACCTATTCGCCGCCGGGCGACGGAGCGGCGACCAGTTCTGCGCGTACGTCTGCGACCGGCTCGTCGTTCCCGACCTGACGACCGAGAAAGCTGGATGCGCTACGCGACGGTGAGCTGTCGTCGAGCAGGGCCGGAGCCGGTGTGTACCCCGGCTCATGGCGGCCCTAGTCAGGAGGGACCGTAAGCGGAGGGCGAATGGGTCCCGTGTCGCCGGGCGAGTCAGGCAGGTACACGACGACAACCATCACGGTACGCCGCTGCACGTATGCATGAGGTGAAAGCTCGGTGCCGATCCAGCCGACGACGCCATTCGCGAGCTTGGTGCTCCTCCTTTCGATCGATGCGACCTGTCACGATGTATTGCGAGCGGGACGCATCACTCCGATGCAGCCCGAACACAGGAGGCAATGTGGCTTTCATGGTTCATCACCTCAAGGTCGACGACTTTGACGACTTCAAGTCGAGGTTCGATGCGGATCCCGTCGGCCGCAAGCAGGCGGCAAAGAGTCACGTCATGTCGCGCAACGTTGACGACCCGAACGAGGTGTTCACGCGGGTGGAGTTCGACTCGGTCGAGGAGGCGAAGGCATTCCGTGATCGTCTCGTCGCCTCGGGTGCGCTCGACACGACGACGGTGTTGACTGCACCGACGGTCGTGGAGCTGGTCGAGAGCATCACGTACTAGCGGTTCCGCAACCGCCGTGCGCGTCGGCTGGAGGATGAAGGGAGGCCCCGTCGGGCCTCCTCGGTCGAGCGCGTTTGGTGCCGGGGCTACGCGGCGAGCGTCACCGGGATCGGGGCGAACATCAGGTCAACGGCGGATGCAACCGTTGGCGAACCCGAACGGCTACTGCGGGCTCGGCGGCACCGGCGTCTCCTGCCCGATCGGCGTCGGCGTCTCCGCCGCCTCCTAGTCGGTCGTCACCGTCGCGGCCGCCACGCCGGCCGTCGGAACGCCGCCGTCGCCGGCGGTCGTCAGCCGCTGCGAGATCCACACCGGGATCACCGTGAGCAGGACGACGACGAACGCGACGACGTTCACGACCGGAAGCTGCTGACCCTGGCGGAGGTTGTCGAGGATGAAGATCGGCAGCGTCGTCTGCGCTCCGGCGGTGAACGTCGTCACGATCACCTCGTCGAAGGAGAGCGCGAACGCGAGCAGCCCGCCCGCGACGAGCGCGGTGGAGAGGAGCGGCCAGGTCACGAAGCGGAACGTCTGCCAGCCGTCGGCGCCGAGATCCATCGACGCCTCGAGCAGCGACGGCGACGTCCGCCGGAGCCGCGCGACCACGTTGTTGTAGACGACCACGACGCAGAACGTCGCGTGCCCGACGACGATCGTCCAGATCGAGAACTGCACTCCTGCGAACGAGAAGAAGGAGTTGAGCGCCATGCCCGTGATGATCCCCGGCAGCGCGATCGGGAGGAGCAGCAGGAACGAGACCGCGTCCCGGCCGAAGAACGCGAACCGGTGGATCGCGAACGACGCCATCGTCCCGAGGACGAGCGCGATCGCGGTGGCCGCGAGCCCGACCTTCACGGAGAGCCAGAAGGACGAGCGCAGGAACGAGTCGTGCCAGGCAACCCCGAACCAGTGCGTCGACCAGTCCGAGATCGGCCAGCTCTGGATCTGCGACGCGTTGAACGCGTACAGGGCGATGATCACGAGCGGGAATCCAGAGGAACGCGACGACGAGAACCGTCCAGACTCCGAGGCCGATGCGGGTCCGCGCGGCTCTCCATCAGAGGGCGTCGAACGCGCCGAGGCGACGCGCCGACCACGACGTAGGCGGCCATGACTGCCACCGGGATCATCGCGTAGGCCGCGGCGAAGGTGAGATTCGAGGCGCTCTGCTCCGCGACGATGTTCCCGATCAGGGTCGAGCCGGGGCCGCCGACGAGCAACGGCGTGATGTAGTCGCCGAGGGTCAGCGAGAAGGTGAAGATCGAGCCCGCGACGACGCCCGGCAGCGCGAGCGGGAGGATCACGCTGCGGAACGTCCTCGAGCCGCGCGCGCCGAGGTCGCGCGAGGCTTCCAGCAGGCTTCCCGGGATCCGCTCGAGCGCGGCGTAGATCGGGAGGATCATGAACGGGAGCCAGACGTACGAGAACACGATCCACATCGCCTTGTTCGTGAAAGCCAGGTGCGCATCCGGCAACCCGAGCCCGTTCAGCGCCCAGTTGAGCGGCCCGGTCTTCGAGAGGATCGTCGTCCACGAGTAGATCCGGACGAGGTAGCTCGACCACAGCGGCAGCAGGACCAGGACGAACAGGAGCTCGCGCGTCCGCTTCCCCGCCGACCTTCGCCATGAAGAACGCGATCGGGAAAGCGAGGATCGCGTCGGTGACGGTGACGGCCGCGGCCATCCCGATCGTCCGCGCGGCGATGCGCAGGTACGTCGGGTCGCTCAGTCAGAAGATCGTGCGGTACTGGTCGAGCGTCCACGTGTGGACGATCTCGGCGGTGAACGAGTCGCTCGTCCAGAACGACGACGCGAGCATCGCCCCGAGCGAGGCCGCGTAGACGGCGACGAACGCGGCGACGGGCGGCGCCAGGAGAACGACGAGCCGGAGCCACGGCCGTCGCCAGAAGACGGCAGACAGGCGCAAACGGGCTCCCCTCAGGGGGCCCGTCTGCCGTGCTGCGTCGACCGCCAAGCAGCTAGCCGGTGATCGACGCCCAGGCGTCGTTCCACGCCTGCTGATCCATGCAGTCCGTGCGCCCGCCCCAGCCGCACGTCTTCACCGGCGTCTTCCAGAACCGGATCGACTTCGCGTACGAGGCCGGCGCGTTCAGGTGGTACCCGGCGCAGGAGCCCTTCTGAGATCTTGTCCATGAAGGAACACGCCTTCGGGTTGACCGGGGTCTCGCCGAAGACGAGCGCCTGCTGCGCCTGCACCTGCGGGGTGGCCGCGTACGCCATCCACTTGTAGGCGCAGTTCGGGTGCGGCGCACGCTTCGTGAGCATCCAGGTGTCCGCCCAGCCGGTAACGCCTTCCTTCGGGATGATCTCCTTCACCGGCACCTTCGCAGCCCTGGAGCGACAACGTCTGGTACGGCCACGTCGCTCCGATGACCGAGTCTCCCGTCTTGTAGTCCTTGATGTTGTCCGCCGGGTACAGCCAGTACCGCAGCAGGAGCTTCTTCTGCTGGCGGAGGAGCGAGACGACCGCGTCGAACTGCGGCTTCGTCAGCTCGTACGGGTCCTTGATCCCGAGGGACGGCTTCGTCTTCTGCAGGTAGAGCGCCGCGTCGGCGATCTGGATCGGGTTGTTCGGAACCGTGATCTTCCCCTTGAATTTCGAGCTGTAGATGTCTCCCCAGCTCGTCGGAGCCGGCTTCACCTTCGTCGTGTTGTAGATCAGGGTGTTCGGCCCCCACTGCAGCGAGACGCCGTAGTGGACGCCCTTGACCGTGTTGAACGGCGGGGACTTGAACGCCGGCAGGAAGCTCTTCCACGACGGGACGAGGTTGACGTTCACGGGCTGGACGTCACCGGCGTAGATGAGGCGCAGGCTCGCGTCGCCGGAGGCCGAGACGAGGTCGTACTGGCCGCCGCCACCGCCGCCTCCGCCGTGGATCACGTTGAACATCTCGTTGGACGAGCCTGCGTCCTTCCGCTTGATCTTGCAGCCCGTCTGCTGCTCGAACTTCTTCGCGAAGCTGGGGTCGGTGTACGCGCCCCACTCGACGACACTGAGCGCCCCCTCGCCGGCGCCGACCTTCGTCGGCAGCGACGTCCGACTTGGAGATGCCCGCCGTCGGCGCCACGAGCACCGCGACGACCACGCCCAGCGCGACCTGCCAGCCACGAATGCGCTTGCTCACTGTCCCTCCTTGATCGTGAACTCCACGTCCGGCCTCCACGCGAGCCGGACACGCTTCCCCTGCATCGCACGAACGTCGGACGACGATACTTCCAGGTTCTGCTGCAGGGCGACCAGCTCTCCGCCGCGGTCGAGCTCGACGACGTAGCGCGTGATCGGCGCCGAGATAGACGGCCGTCTGCACCACGCCGGGCTCGCCCTCCGGCGACTCCGCCGACAGCACCCTGATCTTCTCGGGCCGCACCGTGAACGAGCGGCCGTTCCGTCCCAAGACGTTCGACGTGCCGATGAACCCCGCGACGAACTCGGTCTGCGGGTGCTCGTACATCTCCGCGGGGGTTCCGACCTGCTCGATCCGTCCCTCGTTGAACACGGCGATCCGGTCGGACATCGTCAGCGCCTCCTCCTGGTCGTGCGTCACGTAGACGAACGTGATGCCGACCTCGCGCTGGATCGACTCGAGCTCGATCTGCATCTCCTGGCGGAGCTTGAGGTCGAGGGCGCCGAGCGGCTCGTCGAGGAGGAGCACCCTCGGGCGGTTGACGATCGCCCGTGCGAGCGCGACCCGCTGGCGCTGCCCGCCCGAAAGCTGCGACGGCTTGCGGTCGCCGTAGCCGGCGAGCCTGACCATCTCGAGGGCCTCGCCGGCGCGCTCGCGCCGCTCGGCGCGCGCGACCTTCTTGACCATCAGCCCGTACTCGACGTTCGCGCGCACGGTCATGTGCGGAAAGAGCGCGTAGTCCTGGAAAACGGTGTTGACGGGGCGGTCGTAGGGCGGGAGCCGCGAGACGTCCACCCCGCCCAGCTCGATCGACCCGGAGTCGGGGGTCTCGAACCCGGCGATCATGCGGAGCGTCGTCGTCTTGCCCGAGCCCGAAGGCCCGAGCATGGTGAAGAACTCGCCGGCGGCGATGTCGAGGTCGACGCCGTCGACCGCGACGACGTCGCCGTAGCGCTTGGTCAGGCCTCGGACGCTGACGTCGGGGGCGGCGCCGGCGTCAGGCGCCAAGCGACTCCTCCAGGATCGCGAGACCCTCGTCGAGCTCGTCGTCCGCGATGTTGAGCGGCGGCAGCAGGCGGATGACGTTGCCGTAGAGACCGCACGAGAGGAGCACGAGGCCGCGCTCGAACGCCGCGGAGACCACGGCCTGCGCGCGATCGGGCGTCCGCTCCGCGAACTCGAAGGCGAGCATCGAGCCGAGGCCGCGCACCTCGCCGATCTCGGTGTGGCGCGAGGCGAGCTCGTCGAGGTGCGTGCGAAGCCTCTCGCCGAGCCGTCGGGCGCCCGCGAGGAACTCCTCGTCCTCGACGACGTCGAGCACGGCGAGCGCCGCGGCGCACGAGAGCGGGTTGCCGCCGAACGTCCCGCCGAGCCCGCCCGGTGGAACCGCGTCCATCACCTCGGACCCGCCGGTGACGCCGGCGAGCGGAAGGCCGCCGCCGATCGACTTCCCGAAGACCATGAGATCCGGCTGCGCGCCCTCGTACTGCTCGATCGCCCACATCGTCCCGGTTCGTCCGACGCCGGACTGCACCTCGTCGTTGACCCACAGGATCCCGTGCCGGCGGCACAGCTCCTGGAGCTGCGCCGGGTAGTCGGGCGGCATCGCGACGAAGCCGCCCTCGCCCTGCACGGGCTCGAGGACGAGACAGGCGACGGTGGCCGGGTCGACGTCGGCCTTGAAGAGGTGCTCGAGCGCGGCGATCGAGTCGTCGGACGAGATGCCGTGGTACGGGTACGGCGCCGGGGCGCGGTAGACCTCCGGCGCGAACGGGCCGAACCCGGCCTTGTACGGCTTGACCTTGCTCGTCATCGTCATCGCGAGCAGCGTCCGACCGTGGAACGCGTTGTCGAAGACCACGACGGCCGGTCGCCCCGTCGCGGTGCGCGCGATCTTCACCGCGTTCTCGACGGCCTCGGCCCCGGTGTTCACGAGAATCGCCCGCTGCTCGCCTCCCGCGCACGGCGACAGCTCGACGAGCCGCCGGCAGACCTCCACGTACGGCTCGTAGACGCCGATCATGAAACACTGGTGCAGGTAGCGGTCGGCCTGCTCCTTGATCGCCTCGACGACGGCCGCATTCCGGTGACCCGTGTTCTGGCAGCCGATACCGCCCGCGAAGTCGATGTACGAGCGGCCGTCGGGGTCGACGACGCGCGCGCCCTCCGCCTCGGCAACGACGAGCTTCGGCGTCGCCATTCCCCGGGCCACGTAGCGGGCGCGATCGGCCAGGATCCGCTCCGCCGCAGACGTCTCCGTCGGCTGCATCGCGGGATTATCCGCAGTGGTCGAGCGCGGGGCAACCCACACGTGCTCCCGGACGTGCCGGGCGACCTCGTACGATTCCCGCGTGCTCCGGATCGGCTCGATCGTCCTCCGCGTCGACGATCTGCAGCGCCAGGCCGCATTCTGGAGCGAGGCCCTCGGGTACGAGCGCGTGGACATGGACACCGACTTCGTCCTGCTCCGGCCGCGGGACGGCGTCGGGCCGAACGTGTCGCTCGACCGGGTTCGCTCGAGCCTGCAGATCCCTCCTCGTCTGCACCTCGACCTGTACACGGAAGATCAGGCCGGCGAGATCGAGCGCCTGCTCGCGCTCGGGGCCACCGAGGTGCACTGGGACAAGCGGCCCCCCGACGCCGACTACGTCATCCTCGCCGATCCCGAGGGCAACCGGTTCTGCGTCGTCGACACCGGCCGCCCGTCGCTGCACGTCGCGGAGACCGCGTAACCTCAGACCGCGTTCCGCCGGAGTAGCTCAGCTGGTAGAGCACCTGATTTGTAATCAGGCGGCCGTGGGTTCGAGTCCCACCTCCGGCTCTCGGGCGGTTTTCTGCCGGCTACTTCGATCGGACGCGCTCGGAGAGCGAACCTCCGTCAGGCGAGGACCTCGCGGGTCTTCTGGTGCGCGAGGATCTTGCGCTTGACGCGCTGGAGCGCGTTGTCGATCGTCTTCGTGTCGCAGCCGAGATCCTCCGCCATGTCCTCGTAGGAGTTGCCCTCGAGGTAGAGGGTGAGCGCCTGCGACTCGAGCGACGAGAGCCCCGAGCCGAGGCAGAACACGAGGCTCTGCAGCTCCTCGGTGGAGATCACGCACACGGACGGGTCGTTGACGCTCGGGCCGGGCAGCGCGTCGCCGAGGGTGCAGTCGCCGTCGGACTCCTGGCCCGCGGGCGTGTGGCTGAAGGACACGTACGTGTTGAGCGGCGAGTGCTTGAAGCGAGTGGCCGTCTTGATCGCCGTGATGATCTGCCGCGTCACGCAGAGCTCCGCGAAGCTGCGGAACGACGTTTCCTTGTCCGCGCGGAAGTCGCGGACGGCCTTGTACAGGCCGATCATCCCTTCCTGGACGAGGTCGTCCCCGTCGCCGCCGGCGAGGAAGTACGAGCTCGCCTTCAGCCGCACGAAGCCCGTATAACGGCGCATGAGGTCGTCGAGCGCCTGCTGGCTGCCGTTGCGGGCCTTGAGCACCAGCTGGAGATCCTCCAGCTCTCGTTGAACCTTCTGTGCTGGCTTCAGTGCTGGCTTCAGTGCGGTCGCGGTGCGAGCTGCCATGGCCGGTACCCCCGTGTCGACGGCTTGGTTGAGAGGATCGAGCGGAGCGACGTTCACGAGCCTGCCGCAACAACTCTCACCTTGAGGTTGAGGGAGAAGCTAGCACCATCGCGCGGGCGTTACAAGGGGTTTGCGAGAAGTGCAGAATGCTAAGAACATATGTTCGTGTGACGGGTACGGCCTGCCGCACTGCGGTGGGCGAGGCCGTCTGCGACGATCGGCTCGATGAGTCGTACCGTCCTGATCGTCGACGACCACCCGAGCTTCCGCGCCTCGGCCCGTGCGCTGCTCGAGGCCGACGGCTTCGACGTCGTCGGCGAGGCGCCCGACGGCGCCTCCGCGCTCGTCGCCGTCGCCGAGCTCGGACCGGAGGTCGTCCTCCTCGACGTCCAGCTGCCGGACATGACCGGCTTCGCCGTCTGCGACGCGCTCGCGAGCCGCAACGGCTCGATGCCCGATGTCATCCTCGTCTCGAGCCGCGACGGCGACGACTACGGCGATCTCGTCGCCGCGTGCCCTGCGCGCGGGTTCGTCCCGAAGGACGAGCTCTCCGGCGAACGGGTCGCCGCACTTCTCGCTTGAACCGCTTCACACTTGCTCTCGGGATCGCCCTCGCGGTCGTCGAGGTCTCGCTGGCGATCGTCCTTATCGAGACGAGCGACCACGAGCCCCACGTCGGACAGACGCTCGCGCTGGCGGTGACGGCGGGTGTCGCGTTCATCGTCTCGGGACTCGTCGCGCTCTGGCGCCGACCCGAGAACCGAACGGGGATCTATCTCGCCGCCGTCGGGTACCTGTGGTTCTTCGGCGCGCTCTCGGAGTCCAACAACGGCTGGCTCTTCGCGATCGGTTTCGTCTTCGGAAGCCTCCCCTGGGTGCCGTTCGCCGCACTCCTCCTCACCCACCCGACAGGCCGCTTCGAGCATCGCCTGGATCGCGCGTTCCCCTGGATCGTGGGGATCACCGCTGTCTCCCTCTCCGCCACGATCGCCCTGCTCGCACCGACCGTGCCGAGCTGCGACGGGTGCCCGACCAACCCGCTCGCGGTCACGGACGCGCCTGGCGCGGTGCGTGTTCTGGATGCGATCGACACGGCATCGGGCATCGTCCTCGCACTCGCCGCCGTCCTCCTCATGACTCGACGCTGGCGTCGTGCGAGCCGTGCGCTCCGACGTGCGCTATGGCCCGTGCTCGCAACGGGCGCAGGCGCGCTCGTCACACTCATCGTCAGCGGCGTCCTGGCCGCGGCCGTCTCGTCGTCGGTCGGCGACGCGCTGTCCCCCGTGTTCCTCGTCTTCTTCGCGGCCGTTCCGATCGCGTTCCTGTTCGGGATCCTCAGGACGCGGCTCGCGCGCTCGTCCGTGTCCGAGCTCGTCCTCGCGCTGCAGGCCGGCGCGCCACTACGCTCGGCGCTCGGCAAGTCGCTCGGCGATCCCGACCTGGACGTCGCATACCGGCTCGAGGCGCGCAGAGGCCTCGCAGGCGCCGGGTGGGTCGACCTCGAAGGCAGGAGCGTCCCGGCACCGGTTCCGGACGCCGGCCACTCCGTCCGGCTCGTCGAGCGCGACGGCGAGCTGATCGCCGCGATCGTCCACGACCGCGCCCTCGATTCCGAGCCCGAGCTCCTCGATGCAGTGACGGCAGCGGCCGGGCTGACTCTCGAGAACGACCGGCTCCAGGCGGAGCTCCGCGCCGAGGTGAGCTTCATCACGACGGTGACGAACACCGCGCCCAGCCTGCTCGTCAACATCGACCCGGACGGACGCATCAGGGGCATGAATGCCGCCGCGCTCGAGGCCTCCGGCCACTCGGACGAAGAGGCGATCCGGGGCCGGCACTACTGGGACCTCTTCATCGACCCGTCCGAGCGCGAGGCGATGATCGCGCGGTTCCACGCTCTCGCGCCGGACTTCCCGCCCGGCGAGTACGAGAACACGTTCACGAACGCGCGAGGCCAGGAGCGGACGATCTACTGGCGCGCGGCGCCCGTGAAGGACGCCGCCGACCGCGTGCTCAGCATCGTCTCCGGTGGGCTCGACATCACCGAGCGGCGCAAGCGCGAGCTCGACCTCCAGCGCGAACGCGACGCGACCACGACCGCGCTGGAGTCGATCCCGAGCATCGCCGTCGTCCTCGACCGCGACGGGGTCATTCGCGACCGCGACGTCGAGAACCCGCGCGTCGGCGCGAACCGCGCCTTCCGGCACGCGCTCGGCTGGCGCGACCACGAGCTCGTGGGCCGCCCGTTCCTCGACCTCGTCGCCGAGGACGATCCGACGCCCGCGCAGGACGCGATCGCGTCGGCGGCGGGCGGGAGCGCCTCCGACGAAGTCGAGTCCGAACTGCGCTGCGCCGACGGGAGCGTGCGTGCGTTCGCGTGGAGGGCCGTGCCGGTGGCGGACGTGACCGGGCGTACGCAGGCGCTCGTGCTGGTGTCCGGGATCGAGATCACGGAGCGGCGGCGGCTCGAGCTCGAGAAGGAGCGTGAGCGTGCGTTCCTGAACGCGATCGCCGAGAACGCCCCGAGCATGCTCTGCCTCGTCGACGAGACCGGCAGGGTGTCGGCCCGTGGCGCGAATCGCGCGTTCGAGGAGGCGCTCGGGTACGCACCCGACGAGATCGGCGGGCAGGTCTTCTGGGACGCGTTCGTCGAACCGGCGGAGGCCGCCGGGGTGCGCGACGTGGTCCTGCGAGTTGCGGGTGGCGACGAGCCGCGCGAGCACGACAACACGTGGCTCACGAGCTCGGGCGAGCGAGTCGCCGTCGCGTGGACGTGCACGCCGCTCCCGAAGATCGACGAGCGCACGCTGTTCCTCGTTACCGGGCTCGACGTCACGGTGCGGAAGCGCATGGAGGCGGATCTGCGAGCGTCGCGGTCGCGTCTTGTCCAGGCCGAGGACGACGCGCGCCGTGCGCTCGAGCGGAACCTGCACGACGGCGCGCAGCAGCGGCTCGTCGCGCTCTCGGTTGCGCTCCGGCTCGTCGAGTCGCGGATCGAGACCGATCGCGACGGCGCCGCAGAGCTCCTCTCGAGCGCACGCGACGAGCTCACGCACGCTCTGGCCGAGCTCCGCGAGCTCGCACGTGGCATCCACCCGGCGGTGCTCACCGATCGCGGGCTGAGACCTGCGCTCGACGCGCTTGCCGCGCGTGCTCCGATTCCCGTCGAGGTGTCCGCACCCGCTGAGCGGCTCGCTCCCGAGGTGGAGGCCGCTGCGTACTACGTCGTGGCCGAGAGCCTCACCAACGTCGCGAAGTATGCGGAGGCTACCTCCGCCCGGATCTGCGTCGCGCGAGACGACGGCATCGTCTCGGTGACCGTGGAGGACGACGGCGTCGGCGGCGCCGATCCGCTCGCCGGGAGCGGGCTGCGCGGCCTCGCCGATCGGGTCGCCGTGCTCGACGGCAGGCTCGAGGTCGACAGCGCACCCGGGACGGGCACGGTCGTCCGTGCCTCCATCCCCCTTCCTCGAGGCGACGTGGAACCGGTCGCGGGCGGCTCGTAGACTCGCGGGCGTGAGCTCGCTCCCCACGGGCAACGTCACGTTCCTGTTCGGCGACGTCGAGGCCTCAACGGCCCGGCAGGAGCGTTCTCCGGAGAGCTACCCGCAGGCGATCGGACTTCTCCGCCGCCTGCTCCGAGAGGTCGTCTCTGCGGCCGGCGGGGTCGAGACGGATGCGGTCGGAGACGAGTACGTGGCGGCCTTCTCGGAGCCGTCGGCAGCCGCCGAAGCCGCACTCGAGATGCAGCGCGCGCTTCGCGACGTCACGTGGCCGGGAGACCTGCAGCTCCGCGTTCGGCTCGGCGTGCACACCGGAACTCCGGCGCACGGAGACGAGGGCTACACCGGGATCGACGTCGTGCGAGCGTCGCGTATCGCGAACGCGGGGCACGGAGGTCAGATCCTCGTATCCGAGCCCACCCGTGGCGCACTCGACGCCGTCGCGACGCGCGATCTCGGGGTCTTCCGACTCGAGGGCCTGCCCACCCCCGAGCGGATCCACCAGCTCCTCGCGGACGATCTTCCGCGCGACTTCCCCCCGCTTCGCAACACCATCTCGATGCTCGGCGCCGGCGTCGTCGTCGTCATCGCGGACGACAGCGTGCTCCTGCGCGAGGGCATCGCGCGCCTCCTCGTCGACGCGGGCTTCGAAGTCGCCGCCCAGTCCGGCGACGCCGACGACCTCATGCGGCACGTCGGCATGCACAGGCCGACGGTCGCCATCGTCGACATCCGCATGCCCCCGACGCACACCGACGAGGGGCTGCGCGCCGCTCGGGAGATCCGCACGCGGCATCCCGCCACGAGCGTGCTCGTCCTCTCGCAGTACGTCGAGGCCGCGTACGCCATGGATCTCTTCTCCGAGAGCACGGAGGGGCTCGGATACCTGCTCAAGGATCGCGTCGCGGACGTCGAGGAGTTCGCGACCGCTGTGCGCCGCGTCGCCGATGGCGGCTCGGCGCTCGACCCCGCGGTCGTCTCCGAGCTCCTCGGCCGGAACCGCGCGAACGACCCCGTTGCGGAGCTCACGCCGCGCGAGCGCGAGGTCATGGAGCTGATGGCCGAGGGGCGCTCGAACCAGGCGATCGCGGACAGGCTCTTCGTGACCCTCCGCGCCGTCGAGAAGCACGTGACGAGCATCTTCTCGAAGCTCGACCTGCCGGCGACCACCGACGACCATCGTCGCGTCCTCGCCGTGCTCGCCTTCTTGCAGAGCTGACCTGTAGGTGCGGCTAGCCGCACCCCAAGACACCTGGCCGCCGCACCGTGCGGCGAGCGCTCTGGCGCGAGCCTTGGGAGGTCAACCAGAGCCAGGAAAGGAACCGAGATGTCACCTCTGCAGCACAGCACCAACATCGCGGCCCGGATGGGTCGCTGGAGCGCGCGCCATCGCAAGACGGCGATCTTCGGCTGGCTCGCGTTCGTGGTCGCGTCGTTCGCCATCGGCACTGCCGTCGGCATGCAGACGATCGACCAGAACGACACGAACGTCGGCGAAGCGCGTGTCGCCGACCACATCATCCGCGACGGCGGCTTCCCCGTGGACGAGCAGTCCGAGTACGTGCTCGTGCAGTCCGGGAGCACCACGGTCGACGATCCCGCCTTCCGTGCCGTCGTGAACCAGGCGATCGGGGCGCTCGAGCGTTTCCCGCAGGTCACGAAGCTCCGCTCGCCACTCGCGCCCGGCAATGGCGGCCAGGTCTCGAAGGACGGGCACGCGGCGCTGATCCAGTTCAGCCCGAAGGGGACGTACGACGAGGCGGCCGCGTACATCGACACGATCACGGCCGCGACCGCGAAGGTGCAGGCCGCGAACCCGGACTTCTACGTCGGCGAGGCCGGCTCGGCCTCGACGGGCAAGGCACTCGACGAGATGTTCAACTCGCAGCTGGCCCGGGCCGGTCTGCTCTCGATCCCGCTCACGCTCGGGATTCTGCTCATCGTGTTCGGCTCGCTGGTGGGCGCCTCGATCCCGTTGCTCCTCGCGCTGACCTCGGTCTTCGCGACGCTCGGGCTCATTGCGCTGCCGAGCCAGTTCATCCCGATGGACGAGTCCGTCTCCGAGGTCATCCTCCTGATCGGCCTCGCCGTCGGCGTCGACTACTCGCTCTTCTACATCCGGCGTGAGCGCGACGAGCGTCGCGCGGGGCGGAGCGAGTCGGCGGCGCTCGAAGCAGCGGCGGCGACGTCCGGCCGGGCCGTGCTCATCTCCGGCATCACCGTGATGATCGCGATGGCGGGGATGTTCTTCTCCGGCGACAAGACCTTCATGTCCTTCGCGATCGGGACGATGCTCGTCGTCGCCGTCGCGATGATCGGCTCGCTCACGGTGCTCCCGGCAATGCTGTCGTGGCTCGGAGACCGCGTCGAGAAGGTGCGGGTGCCGTTCCTCGGCCGGATGCGCCGCGACGACGGCGAGAGCCGTGTGTGGAACGCGATCCTCGACCGCGTCCTGCGCCGGCCGCTCGTCTCGGCGGTCGCCGCCACAAGCGTGCTGGTCGTCCTCGCGATGCCTGCGATCCACCTGCACACGTCGATCTCGGGACTCGACGCACTCCCGAAGTCGCTCAAGGCCACGCAGTCCTACAACCGGGTGAACGACGCCTTCCCGGGCGGCGCGACCCCGGCCGAGGTCGCCATCGCGGGCGACGCGTCGCGGCCCGAGCTCAAGGCCGCGGTGGCAGAGCTCCGTCGCGAGGCGGTCGCCTCGGGTGAGGCCCTGCAGCCGACCCGCGTGGACGTCGCTCCGGGCGGGAAGGCGCTCGTCGTCTCCGTCCCCCTCGTCGGCAAGGGCACGGACGCGCGCTCGAATGCTGCGCTGGCGACGCTCCGCGACGAGATCGTCCCCGCGACGATCGGGAAGGTCGACGGCATCCGCTACGCAGTGGGCGGCGACACGGCTGCGTCGAAGGACTGGAACGACGCGATGCGCTCGGCGGTCCCACTCGTCTTCGGATTCGTCCTCGCGTTCGCGTTCCTGCTCCTGCTCGTCTCGTTCCGGTCGGTCGTCATCCCGCTGAAGGCGATCCTCATGAACCTGCTGTCGGTGGCGGCCGCCTACGGTGTCGTCGTCGCGACCTTCCAGTGGGGCTGGGGCGAGAATCTCCTCGACTTCCGGTCGAACGGAGGCGTGGCGGCCTGGTTGCCGATGTTCCTCTTCGTGATCCTGTTCGGCCTCTCGATGGACTACCACGTGTTCATCCTGAGCCGGGTTCGCGAGTACTACGACCGCGGGCTGTCCACGGAGGACGCGGTCGCGCGGGGCATCAGGTCGACCGCAGCGGTCGTCACCAGCGCGGCGATCGTCATGGTGCTCGTGTTCGGCGTCTTCTCCCTCATGCCGATCCTCGACATGAAGGAGATGGGGATCGGCCTCGCCGCTGCGATCCTGATCGACGCGACCATCGTCCGGGCGGTGCTCCTGCCCGCGACGATGAAACTCCTCGGCAAGTGGAACTGGTACCTGCCGACGTGGCTCGAGTGGCTCCCCCGTCTCGAGCACGACGGCTCCGCGAAGCCGGCTCCCCAGCAGGCGTAGTCAGAGCTCGAAGCGCCCCGGCCGCACACGCGGCCGGGGCGCTTTCGCGCCTACGTCTCGCCTCTGCGTAGTCGCTCGAGCTGCTCGCGCGTCGCGGGGTCGAGCCGGTCTCCGACCCGACCGCCGGCGCCGCGCTGGTCGCGCTCGACGTGGCTCGTGCGCTCGAGGCCGGAGAGGAACGTGCGCGAGGCGAGCTTGCGCACCTCCTGGCCGGCAGTACGTCTGACGGCATGGTCGGTCGAGACCACGCACACGAGCTCCGACGAGCGGTGCTCGGCTGCGAGCCGCTCGAGGAGATCGTCGGCGTGCGCCGTGTAGCGCACCTGCAGTGGCCCGATGTCTCGCTCCTCCCCCACGCCGTCGAAGACGACGACCCCTCGCACTCCCTTGCTCGCGACGTAGCTCGCGAGCAGGTCGACGAGCTCGTTGCGGTCGGAGAGCGCTCCCGCGTGGAGGAGGTTGTAGCCGTCGAAGAGGTAGAGGGTGGGCTCAGCCATCCCGGCCCGCTCGCTGCCGCCGCGCCTCGTACATGAGCAGCGCCGCGGCCACCGAGACGTTGAGCGAGCCGACCTTGCCCGCAAGCGGGATGGAGACGATCGCGTCACAGGTTCGCCGCACCAGCGGGCGCACGCCCTTGCCCTCTGCGCCCAGGACGAGGGCGACACCGCCCGCGAGGTCCGTCTCCCACATCGGCACCGAGCCCTCCGAGTCGGCCGCGTAGGCCCACAGGTCGTTGCCCTTCACGTCCGCGAGGTAACGCGCGAGGTTCGGAACGACGGCGACGGGGACGTGCTCGACGGCCCCGGCAGAGGCGCGGCAGACCGCCGGGGTGACTCGCGCCGAGCCGTGCGCGGGGAGGACGACCGCGGTCGCTCCCGCACCCTCGGCGCTCCGTGCGACCGCACCGAGATTCTGGGGATCCGAGACCTGGTCGAGGCACACGAGAAGGGGCGCCTCGCGCTTCGCGAGGTCGTAGGCGTCCGCGTAGCGAAAGGGCTCGCACCAGGCGACGACCCCCTGGTGGTCGCGTGTCCCCGCCGCCTCCGAGAGGACGCGCTCGGGCTTCACCTGAGGTCGCGGGCCCGATTCGATCCAGGGAATCTGCGTCGCCGCGCGCTCGGTGACCCAGGTCTCGAGGACCTCGCGCGGGCCGCGGTAGAGCTCGCGGGTCGCGTTGCGCCCGTAGACGAAGTCGCGCGTCATCGCCGCGGGACGAGCCGGAAGCCGTCCGCCTCGTCGCGCACGTCCCAGCCCGCCGCCTCGATCTGCTCGCGGAGGGCGTCGGCGGCGTCGAAGTCGCGTGCAGCACGCGTCTCGACGCGCCTCTGTGCGAGCGCGACGACCTCCGGCGGAGCCTCGTCGGCCTCGGCGAGCGAGCCGAGCCCGAAGACGTCGAGCGCGCAGCGAAGCACGTCGTGGTCGCGCCACTCGTGCATGACCGCGAGCGCCGCGGGCGTGTTGAAGTCGTCGTCGAGCGCGGCCGCGAACCGCTCCCAGGCACCGTCCCCCGCCGGCTCGCTCGCGCCGCGGAACACCTCGCGGAAGCCGGCCGCGCGCGATGACGCGGCCTGCAAGGCGGCGTCGGAGAAGTCGATCGGGCTGTGCCAGTGCCCCGTGAGGAAGTAGACGAGCGTCGCCTCCCGGCCCCAGGTGTCGAGGACGTTCCGCAGTGTGACGTCGTTGCCCAGCGACTTGTGCATGTCGGCGCCGCCGAAGCCGAGCATGCCGTTGTGCATCCAGATCCGGGCGAACGCGCGACCGACGGACTGCGACTGCGCGATCTCGTTCTCGTGGTGCGGGAACACGAGGTCGAGCCCGCCACCGTGGATCCAGAACTCGGCCCCGAGTGTCTTCTCCGCCATCGCCGAGCACTCGATGTGCCAGCCGGGACGGCCGCGGCCCCACGGTGAGTCCCAGGACGTGTCCTCACCGGGCTTCGTCGCCTTCCACAGCGCGAAGTCGCGCGGGTCGGCCTTGAGCGCGTTCGGCTCCTGCTCCTCCACCTGATCCGGCCGCTGCCCCGACAAGCGCCCGTACGGTTCGAACGAGGCCACGCGGAAGTACACGTCCCCGTTCACCGGATACGCGTGCTCCCTCGTGACGAGCTCGTCGATGAGCGCGACGATCTCGGGGATCGAGTCGGTGGCGAGCGGCATCTCGTCGGGCATGCCGAGGCCGAGGTCGGCCGTGTCCTGGAGGTACCAGGCGGTGGCGTCCTCGGCGAGCTGCGCGCTGCGACCTGGCGCGGCGTCGTAGATCTTGTCGTTCACGTCCGTGACGTTGTTGACGAACGTCACGTCGTAGCCCGTCTCGCGCAGCCAGTTCCGCAGCCACGAGAACACGACGAACGGGCGCGCGTTGCCGATGTGCGCCCGCGCGTAGACGGTCGGGCCGCACACGTACATCCCGATCTCCGCGGGCGCAGGAGGCAGCTCGACGACGTTCCTCGTCAGCGTGTCGTACAGGCGCATGGCCCTCGATCGTACTCAGGAGCTGAGCGCGCGGGCCGTTCGCGCCAGCGCCTCGTCGCGCGGGACGGCGGCGACTACCGCGGCCAGTTCGGGGCCGCGCTCGGCCCCGGTCAGGGCGAGCCTGAGGGACTTCAGGTCGCCGCCCGCGGCCTTCAGCTCCCGGACGACGGCGCGCGCATCATCGACAGCGAGCGACTCGGAGAGTGGCGCCCTGAGCTCGACGAAGCGCTCGAGCGTCGGCCTCGCTTCGTGGTCGAGAACGACGCTCTCCGGCTCGAGGACGAGCCGCGCGTACGCCCGGGCCTCGACGAGCGTGCGCGCGCCGCGCAGCGCGGGAACGACCTCGACCGGCGAGCCGGCAGCGGCCGCGAGCTCCTGGTCGGGCATCGCGGCGATCGCGTCGACGGCGAGGCGACGCAGCCGGGCGAGGTCGAGCTGGACGTCGTGGGCCGGCAGCCCGAGCTCGTCGAGGTATGCGCGAACCGCGACCGCCGGAAGCCCTTCCTCGCGCAGCTCCGCCACGGACGAGTGGCCGTGCCGCTTCGAGAGCTTCTTCCCGTCGGGCCCGAGCACGAGCCCGTGGTGGACCACCTCGGGCAGCTCGCCCCCGAGCGCGCGGGCGATCCGCTGTTGCACCTCGAGGTTCGGCCGATGGTCGGAGCCGCGGATGACCTGTGTGATGCCGAGCGCGAGGTCGTCGGCGACGGATGCGAGCTGGTAGGTGGCGGTGCCATCGGGGCGCAGCAGCGTCGTGCCGTACCGAGCGAGCCGGACCGAGCCGTCCTCGTCGCGCTCGGCGGCACCCGAGGACAGCGCCGCGGCGGCCGACTCCTCGTACAGCGCACCGCGCACGCTCTGCCGCACGGGCCCCTCGTCGATCTCGACGCCGAGCCAGGCGAGGTCGCGGAGGATCGCCTCCTCCCCGCCCGGCACAGCGCGGGTCGGGTCGGTGTCGTCGATCCGGAGCACCACCACGCCTCCGCGTGCGTCCGCGAAGTCTCGGTTCGCGACGGCGGTGAGCGCGTTGCCGAGGTGGAGCGAGCCGGTCGGGCTCGGAGCGAAGCGAAGGCGAACGGGCACGGCGCCGCGCTCTACGAGTCGAGGAGGCCACGCACGACCGGCGACGCCCGGACGAGCGCAGCTCTCTCCGGCGCGAGCGTCGCGAGGAAGCCGTCGACGAGCTCGCGTGAATCGGCGGTTGCGCTTGCCGCGCGGTCGTCGTCGCCGAGCGCGTAGGCGGACTGCGCGAGAGCTGCCCGGGCGCTGTACCTCGCGGGCTGGCCGACGAGCCCGTCGGCGATCGCGACTGCGGCCGTGTGCTCGGACAGTGACTCCTCCCGACGGCCGAGTCGGGCGAGCGCCTGGCCGAGCGTCGATCGCGCAAGCGCCTCGTACTTGCGGCGTCGAGTCGAGACGGCGATCTCGATCGCGGTCTGCGCCCACTCGGCGGCGGTCTCGGGCGACTCCGCGCTGAGGGCGATCTCGGCGCGCGACGTGGCGAGCCGCCCTCGGATGAGCCAGCGCGTCCACGCGGGCGCCACCTGCGCGTCCTCCCAGAGTGCGGGCCAGTCGGCCTGCGCGCGGCCGATGTCGCCCTCGAGCAACGAGGTGAGCAGGAGATCGGACTGAGCGAACCGGCGCGGCATGCCGAAGCTGAAGGCCAGCGCGCGTTCGAGGGCGAGCTCGCTCGTCTGGCGCGCGTTCGCGAGGTCGTTGAGCTCGCGCAGGATCATCGACGTGTAGTTGCGCAGGTACGCGCCGTCGCCACCCAGCTCGCGCTGGACGGCGATCGTCTCGTTCACCGCGGTCAACGCCTCTTCGTGGCGGCCGAGCCCGGTCAGCGCCATCGCGCGCAGGCCGCCCCCACGAAGCCTCGCCTCGATGCTGTGGACGTGGTCGCCGAGCTCGTGGGCCTTGGTTCCGAGCTCGAGCGTACGCTCGTAGTCCCCCACCCAGTACTTCAGGTCGCCGTGGATGTGGGAGTGGTCGGCATGCTCGAACTCCCGTGCTCCCACCCGCCAGCGCGCGAGCGCGTCGTCGCCGAGCTCGAGTGCGCGGTCGATGTCGCCGTCCCCGGCGCGCATCGCGAGCGCCTCGCTGACGAGGGCCGTGGCCGCGACCTCACCGTCCGAGTCGCCGAGCGATGCCGCGAGCCCGAGGGCACGCTCGGCCGTCGCGAGGGCATCGACATCGCGCTCGGTCCAGACATAAGCCTTGCCCGCGAGGAGCAACCCTTCGAGCAGGTCGGCGCCGTCGAGCCGGGGCAGCACGGGCTCGAGGTTCTCGAGCGTCTCCGGATACTCGCCGAAGACGTTGTGCGCGTGCGCGCGACGCAGCAGGATCGGCGCTCGCGCTCCGTCGTCCTCGGCAAGCTCGAGGGCGGTCGAGTAGAGGTCGATGACCTCTCCCTTCGCCCAGGAGCGCTGCGCGACGGCGGCCGCCGCGAGGAGGTGGGGTACGGCCTTCTCCGGCTCGCCCGCCTCGCGCCAGTGGTGGGCAAGCACCCATGCGAGCGAGTCTTCGGCCTCTGTCCGCGACTCGACGAACCGGGCGATCGCCGCATGTCGCTCGCGACGCGTGGCGCGGGGAAGCGTGCCGTAGGCGACGTCCCGGATGAGCGCGTGCTTGAACCGGAACTCGAGGTCGCCCTCGAGCCGACTCGTGGGCTCGCGGCGGATGAAGTTGCGGCGCTCGAGGTCGTCGAGGATCGCGTCGAGGTCGGTGATGCCGCTGGCCTCGCGCAACACCTCCTGCCAGAACGTCCGCCCGACCACGGCTGCCGAGAGGAGCGTCGCGCGGGCGTCCGCTGGGAGCGAGTCGATCCGCGCGGCGATCACCGCCCGCACCGTCACCGGCAGCGCATCGACGCCGCCCTGCTCGGCTGCCGCCGCAGCGAGCTCCTCGATGAAGAGCGGGTTGCCCTCGGCCACCTCGACGAGCCTGTCGATCGCGTTCGCGTCCAGATCGGGAAGCAAACTGAACGCCATCTCGCCGGCGACGTCGGCTGCGAGCGGCTCGAGCGAGATTCTCGTCTGGGCCGCGCTCCCGGCACCCCACGCAGGTCTCGTATCGACGAGCTCCGGGCGCGCGAGCGCGATGAAGAGCACGCGTGTCTCGCCGACGTGCGCTCCGAGGTACTCGAAGAGGTCGAGCTCGCTTGCCGCACCCCAGTGGACGTCCTCGAACACGACGAGTGTCGGCTGCGCCTCCCCGATCCGCTCCACGAGGCGGCGGGCGGAGAAGAACAGCACCCGCTGCTCGAGTGCAGCGTCCTCCGTTCCGAGACCGAGCAGGAGAGCGAGGTCGCGCGTGCGGCTCGGCGTCTCCTCCTGGTCGAAAATGCCCTCGACGAGGGCCGCCAGCTTCTCTCGGGCGACGGGCGTCGTATCGGAATCGAAGATTCCCGCGAGCTGGCGCACCATCTGCGAGAACGCGTGGTAGCCGGTCTTCTCGTCGTACGGAAGGCAGCGCCCTCGCAGAACTCTTCCTCCCTCGGCCTCGACGAGGCCTGCGACCTCGCGGCAGAGCCGCGACTTGCCGACCCCGGGCGTGCCGAGCACGGTGATGACCTGCGGCCGCCGCTCGCCGATCGCCTGCTCCCAGAGCGAGCGGACGACGTCGAGCTCCCGGCCGCGTCCGACGAACGGGACGACGGTCGACCCGCGCTCGCCGTCGTCCACGGTGGGCTCTCCGACCATCCAGGCTGCGAGGGGCTCACGCTTGCCCTTGACCTCCAGTGGTGCGACGGGCTCGAAGACGAAGGCGTGGCGTGCCGCGCGGTGCGTCTCGTCGCCGGCGAGCAGGCGCCCTGTCGGCGCATGCGACTGGAGCCGAGAGGCCGTGTTGACGACGTCCCCCATCGCGATCGCCTGCCCTGAGGCCGGATCGACGAGCCGCACCACCGCCTCTCCCGTCTCGACGGCTGCGCGCGCACGAAGGCCGAGCGCGGCCACGCGCTCGAGGACGCCGAGACCGGCGCGCACAGCACGCTCGGCGTCGTCCCCGTGCGCGACCGGGGCGCCGAAGACGGCCATGACGGCGTCGCCGATGAACTTCTCCACGACGCCGCCGAACTGCTCGATGCAGTCCTTCGCGGCCGCGTGGTAGCGCTCGAGCGAGTCGCGGACGTCCTCCGGATCAGCGCGGTCGGAGCTCGTCGTAAAGCCCTCGAGGTCGACGAAGAGCACCGAGACGAGCTTGCGCTCCTCGCGCGGCCGGGCGTCGTCGAGCCGTGCACCGCAGGCGTGGCAGAAGCGCGCATGGGCGGGGTTCGCCTCGCCGCAGCGCTCGCACGAGACCTGCAGCGCGTCCGTGGCCGACGTCACACCGGCAGTGTTCCAGGTCAGGCGTCGATGGGAACGTGCCCGGGCTGCGCCGCGACCCGGTCGAGCCAGGCGCGGATCGCCGGATAGCCGGACAGCGCGAAGTCGCCCTCGTGCGCGACGTGCGTGTACGCGTAGAGCGAGATGTCCGCGAGCGAATAGCGGTCACCGACGAGGAACTCGCGCTCCGCGAGCCCACGCTCCAGTGCGTCGAGAGCCGCGTAGCCGCCGGCGAGGAGCCGCTCGCGCTGCCGCTCGAACTCCTCAGGCTTGCCGGAGTGCGCCTTCCAGAAGCGCGCGACGGCGATGAACGGCTCGTGGCTGTACTGCTCGAAGAACTGCCACTGCAGCACCTGGGCGCGCTCGTAGGGATCCTCCGGGAGGTACTGCGTCCCGTCCCCGAAGTACCAGAGGATCGCGTTCGACTCGCCGAGGGAGCGGCCGTCGTCGAGGACGAGCGTCGGGACGCGGAGCCCGGGGTTCAGCTCTCCAAGGAGCTCCGCACGGTTGGAGCGCTCGACCACCGAGACCTCCTCCGTCTCGTACTCGAGGCCGAGGTGCGCGAAGAGAAGTCGAACCTTGTAACAGTTGCCCGAGACCGCCGAGTTGTAGAGAAGCACCCGTTCAGCGTATGCGACGCTCCCGGCGTGGAGGTCACGGCCGAGGCGGCGCGACGCTTCTTCGTCGGGCGCCATGCGCTCTCTCCTGCGCGCTCCATCGAGGGCGGAGAGGCGGCCGTCCTCGAGGTCCTCCGCCGCCTCGGGTCGCTTCAGTTCGATCCGATCGCCGTCGCAGGCCGAAACCACGACCTCGTCCTGCACGCGCGCGTCGCGGGCTACGAGCCCGCGTGGTGCGACGACCTCTACGAGCGTCGCACGATCTTCGAGGCGTACAACAAGGGACTCTCGTTCGTGCGGACCAGTGAGTTCCCGTGGTTCCGCGGGACGCTCGGCCTGAGAGCGCCGCGGATCATCGCCGAGAACGCCGAGGTCGCGGACCGTGTCCTCGAGCGGATCCGGAGCGAAGGGCCGCTATCGTCGCGCGACTTCGAGCGGCACAGCGGGCCGGAGACGGACTGGTTCGGCGGACCGACGAATACCGTTCGGGCCGTGCTCGAGGCCTACGCCGTGACCGGCGTGCTCGGCCTCGCGAAGCGCGACGACGGCCGACGCTACTACGACCTCCTGGAGCGCCTCCTACCCGCCCGCGTGCTCGCGAAGAAGATCCCTCTACGAGAGCAGCTCCGGTACAAGATGCTCTCTCGCTACCGCGCCCACGGGCTGCTCGGGATCGCGGCGCCGGACGTCTTCGGGGGCCTAGGGTACGACAAGCCCCGTCCTGAGCTGCCCGACCATCCAGGCAGGACCGCGTTGCGCGAGGAGCTCATCGCCGACGGCGAGCTTGTTGCGGTCGTCGTAGAGGGAGTGCGCGGGAAGCGGTTCGTGCTGCGGGAGGAGGTCGCGCTGCTCGAAGCCCCGCCGCAGGCGATGCCGACCGTCGCCTTCCTGCCGCCGTTCGACCCGGTGGTCTGGGACCGGGCCTTCCTCGGCTCGCTCTTCGGGTTCGAGTACGTCTGGGAGCTCTTCACGCCGCCGGCCAAGCGGCGCTGGGGCTGGTACGTGCTGCCGATCCTGTTCGGCGACCGCTTCGTCGGCCGGATCGAGCCACGCATCGACCGCGCAGCGGGCGCCGCCGAGGTGCTCGACGTCTGGTGGGAAAAAGGCTTCGCGCCGCGGCGCGTGGAGGGCTTCGTCGATGCGATGCGCGAAGCGCTGCGCGCGTATCTGCGGTTCGCCGGCGTTGGCCGCGTCGAATGGCCGTCGCACCTCGGAGCCGAGAAGGTCCTGTTCCGCGCCCGCCCCTAGCGCATCACCTGTAGTCGGGATTCGCGAAGTCGAAGCGGCAGCCGGCGTCCCACAGCGACCTCTGGTTACCGTGAGCCGGGATCCCGCCCGCGTGCATGAGCATCCGCGCGAAGTGGAGCAGGTTCCACGTCATGAACGTCGTGTTCCTGTTCGTGAAGTCGTTCTCCGGGCCGCCCGAGCCCTCGTCGAGATAGGACGGACCGGGGCCGGCCTCGCCGATCCAGCCCGCGTCGGCCTGCGGCGGGATCGTGTAGCCGAGGTGCTGGAGCGAGTAGAGGATGTTCATCGAGCAGTGCTTGATCCCGTCCTCGTTCCCGGTGATCAGGCAGCCGCCGACCTTCCCGTAGTACGCGTACTGCCCCTCCTTGTTGAGG
Organism: uncultured Gaiellaceae bacterium; assembly: GCA_963846995.1. Lineage (GTDB taxonomy): Bacteria > Actinomycetota > Thermoleophilia > Gaiellales > Gaiellaceae > GMQP-bins7. The sequence continues at coordinate 262,101 of CAWJYD010000010.1, forward strand.
ACGCTCGAGCACGCGTACAGGCGCTCCACTACCCGTGTGCACACGGACGACTTCTCGCCGAGCCAGATCGGGGAGCCGAGGACGAGGATGTCCGCCGCCTGGACGCGCTCGTAGAGCGCCGGCCAGTCGTCCTCCGCGGCGCCGTGCTCGCGCATGTCCGGCCACACGCCGGGTGCGAGCTCGAGATCGACCGCGCGGACGAAGTCGACCTCGACGCCGTTCCGTTCCATGATCGCCGTCGAGATCCGCATGAGCCCTTCGGTGTTCGAGACCTCGGGACTCGGCTTGAGCGTGCAGTTGACGAAGAGCGCCCTGAGGTCGGAGAAGTCCCATGTGCTCGTGGTGCACAGCTCCTCCTGGAAGTCGGTCAGCGGCAAGTCGTCTCCTCTCGTCGTCGGCGGGGGCACGCTAGCGGCTCCGTGCCGAGCGGAGGTCAGCCCGTCGCGCCGGGAGCAAGAGGCTGCGCGCCTCCGGCCGGCGGGTGCCGGTCGGAAGCAAGCCCGAGTCCGACGTCGGCCCGCGAGAGGAGCCAGCGCCAGGGATGCGGCGCGGCGGAGGCCGTGAGAGACGTCGTCGCCATCGCCGGAACGTAGAAGGGCGTTCTGAAAGGCACGTATGAGCCGCCCGAAGACCGGCTAAGAGTCGGCGCGGCTCTAGGCTGCGCAGCGTGGAGGCGCTCCTCCAGGCGTGGTTCTCCGGGCACGGGCGCGAGCTCCCGTGGCGGGAGACACGCGACCCGTACGCGATCCTCGTCTCCGAGGTGATGCTCCAGCAGACGCAGGTCGACCGGGTCGTGCCGCGCTACCTCGCCTGGCTCGAGCGCTGGCCCACCGCCGACTCGCTCGCCGCGGCGACTCCGGGAGACGTGATCCGGGAGTGGCAGGGACTGGGCTACAACCGCCGGGCGGTGAGCCTCCACCGCGCGGCACGCCAGATCGCAGACAGCGGCTGGCCCGACGACCTCACGGAGCTCGCCGGCGTCGGCCCGTACACCGCCGCCGCCATTCGCTGCTTCGCCTTCGGCGAGGACGTACTCCCGATCGACGTCAACGTCGAGCGTGTGCGGCGGCGCACGGGCCACGACTTCGGCTCGACCTCGGCGCAAGCGTTGATGGATCTCGGCGCCACCGTCTGCCTCGCACGGATCCCGCGCTGTGGCGCCTGCCCGCTCGCGCCGACGTGTCCGTCGCGCGGCACGCGAGACGAGCCCGCGAGGAAGCAAGGCACGTTCGAGGGCTCATTCCGGCAGCGACGCGCGGAGACGCTGCGCCTGGTGGCCGACTCGGAGCGCGCACTCGCGGAGCTCGACCACGACGCCGTGCGTGCTCTCGAGCGGGACGGGCTCGTGATCGTTCAGGGCGGCCTCGTCGCGCTGCCCGCGTGACGTCGCCGACTTGTTCATCCCCGCGTAACCCGTCCGGACGCACAATGCGGCGATGGCAACGGTCCTGGTCGTCGACGACGAGCCGATCGTGCGCGAAGTCGTCGTCCGCTACCTCGCGCGCGAGGGCCACCGCACCATCGAGGCGGCGGACGGCTCCGTCGCGCGCGGACTCATCGAGCGCGGAAGTCCCGACCTCGTCGTGCTCGACGTCATGCTCCCGGGCACGGACGGGCTCGAGCTCTGCCGCTGGATCCGGGGACGCTCCGAGCTTCCGGTGATCCTGCTGACGGCCCGGGGCGAGGAGGCCGACCGGATCGTCGGGCTCGAGCTCGGCGCCGACGACTACGTCACGAAGCCGTTCTCGCCGAGAGAGCTCGCCGCGCGCGTCCGCACCGTCCTCCGGCGCAGCACGGCCGCCGGACCGACCGCCGCCGAGCTCGCCTTCGGCGACGTCCGTCTCGAACGCGAGACGCGCGAGGCGACGAAGGCCGGCGCGCCGATCCGGCTGACCGCGAAGGAGTTCGACCTCCTCTGGTTCCTCGCGAGCCACCCGCGCCGCGTGTTCTCTCGCGACCAGCTCATGGCGAGCGTGTGGGGGTACACCGCGGAGCTCGACACGGGCACGGTCACGGTTCACGTCCGGCGCCTTCGCGAGAAGATCGAGGAGATCCCGTCCAAGGCGCGCCACCTCGAGACCGTCTGGGGGATCGGCTACAGGCTCGTGCCATGATCGTGACCGCCGTTCTCGTCGCCGTTGCGACTCTCGCCGTCGGCCTCGTGCTGGCCTACCTGTTGCGACTCCTCCCCACGGTGCGCCTCCAGCTCGTCGGCCTCGCATTTCTCGCGGTGCTGCTCCCGCTCGGGGCCGTGCTGCTGTCGGGCTGGGTGATGTTCCACATGGGCGAGGACGTGAAGATCCTCGCCGTCACGGCAACCTCCGCGCTCACCGCCGTGGTCGCGGCACTCGTCCTCGCGCGCTCGATCGTCGGCTCGATCGACCTCGTGCGCGTGGCCTCGGCCGAGCTCGCCCGCGGCGACCTCCACGCTCGCGCGCCGGAAGGCGGGCCGGCGGAGCTCGCCGAGCTGGCCACGTCCTTCAACGAGATGGGAGCGGAGCTCGGGCGGCTGTTCGACACCCGACGCGAGCTCGTCGCGTGGGCGAGCCACGACCTACGGACGCCCCTCGCGAACATGCAGGCGATGCTCGAGGCGATCGAGGATGGCCTCGCCCAGCCGGACGAGTACGTCCCCGCACTCCGTGAGCAGGTCAGGGCACTCTCGCTCCTCGTCGACGACCTCTTCGAGCTGGCGCGGATCGACGCTGGGGCGCTCACGCTCGAGCTCCGTCGGCTTCCCGTCGCGCCCGTAGTGTCGACCTCGCTCCGCGGCGTCGAGGCCGATGCGAGGAGCCGGCACGTGCGGCTCGCGTCGGACATCGACGGAAGCGTGACGGCCCGCTTTGCACCCGACCAGATCGAGCGCGTCCTCCTGAACCTGCTGACGAACGCGCTGCGCCACACACCTGCCGACGGCGCGGTCGCCGTGCTCGTGGAGCCGTGCCCCGACGAGGTGCGCCTCGTCGTCGAGGACACCGGCGTCGGTCTCGGCGCCGAGGCGCGCGAGCGCATGTTCGACCGCTTCTGGCGTGCCGACACGTCGCGCACGGCACGCGGGGCAGGGCTCGGCCTCGCGATCGCCCGCGGGCTCGTCGAGGCACACGGCGGCCGGATCTGGGCGGAGGAGCGCGAGGGCGGCGGCGCGCGCGTGTGCTTCACGCTGCCGACGGCCTGACGGCTACGTACGCACTCGGGTCGTACCGACCTTCACCGGGCGGCACGCATCGTCGCTCCGACTCCGCCCGGGAGCTCGCGCGACGTTTCAGCCGACGGTGAAGACGAAGGCGCTGGCGACGATCCCGAACGCGGGCAACAGTCGCCGCACGACCCGCCTCGCGTAGGAGCTCACCCGCGCAGGATACGTGCGCTCGGGCTAGACCGAATGCAGGACCCAGACGTTGGGCTCGACGTGCGTGCCGATCCCGTCCTCCACGACGAGCGTCGCGAGACCGCGGGGGAACACGTACTCGCCGTCTGCGGGAAATGCGAGCTCCGTCCACTCCTCCCACTCGGAGACCGGCGCCCGGATGACCATCGACCTCGTCGCCGGCGCGATGATCTCGCCGCCGACCCGCTCGTGGATGCGGAGCCACGGATCGAAGTGCGAGCCGTCGTCGCGACGCCATTCGAGATAGCGCTCGATCGGGACGAGCGGGTACCGCTCCTTCCAGGTCGGCCGCACCGGGGCGATGACGCTGCCGAGCGCCGCCGCCCGGGCATTGTCGACGAACGTTCCAATCATCCGGCTCGAGAGTCTCTTACCCTGATGCCGTGGTGCGACGCTGATGGCGACCGCCATCAGCGCGGTCGCCTGCGGATCGTGGCCCATCCCGAGCTCGAAGCCCTCGTCCCAGCCCGAGGGCAGCCCCGCAACCGTCTCGTCCCACGGGACGGGCAGCGCGTGAGCCTCTGCTACCAGTTCGTCGCCGTCCACCAGCGCGACCTGGAAGTCCGGGAAGTCCGTGTAGAGGCGCTCCCAGTTCCTGCCGGGCTCGTTGTGATTGATGAACTCGGGGAACGTCGGAACCGTCAGCTCCTCGAACCTGCGCTCGAGCAGGTCGGGACGATCCGCGTAGCGGACGAGCTTCACCGGCGGAGAAGCGCGACGGCGTACGCGGCGAGGCCCTCTCGGCGCCCCGCGAACCCGAGACCGTCCGTGGTCGTCGCGCGCACCGAGACGAGCGCCGCGTCGACGCCGAGCGCGGCGGCAAGCCTTGCACTCATGTCGCCGCGGACATCACCGATCCGCGGCTCCTCGCCGACGAGCATGCAATCGGCGTTGACGAGCTCCCACCCGCCGCCGGCGACCGTCGCATACGCCTCTCGCAGAAGATCGATGGAAGACGCGCCCCGGTAGCGCTCGTCGCCCGAGGGAAAGAGGGAGCCGATGTCTCCGTGGCCTGCGGCGCCGAGGAGCGCGTCGATGAGCGCGTGCGCCACGACGTCGCCGTCCGAGTGACCCGCCAGTCCGCGCTCCGAGTCGAACGACACGCCCCCGAGCACGAGTGGCACACCCTCCTCGAGGGCGTGCGCGTCATAGCCGATGCCGACCCGCAGGTCACTCACAGAAGCGAGGCTAACGCGTCGGGCAGCTCGGCCAGCGAGTCGAGACCGAGGGTCGCCTGGGCGGGCGTCGGTTGCAGGCGACCCCACGGCCCGCGTCGGACGTGGACCGCGACGAGCCCGGCGGCGGCGGCCGGTAGCACGTCGTTGTCGACCCGATCACCGACGTAGGCGACGTCCGTGGGGGACGCGTCCAGCAGCTCGACGACCCGTTCGAAGAAGACGGGATCCGGCTTGCGGGCGCCGAGGCTCGCCGACGACGAGACGACGTCCGCGGAGAGCATGGACGCTCGCGCCCACGCCTCGAGCGCCTCGGTCTGGTTCCCGGCGATGCCCACGCGAAGCCCGAGCCCTCGGACGGCCTCCAGGCACGCGAGCGCATCGGGATACAAGTCGTCGAGCTCGTACGTCAGCTCGCCCCAGCTGCTCGGCCTCTCGACGCCCAGATAGCCCCACAGCGCATCGTGCTCCTCGCCTCGCGCGATCGTCGCCCCCAGTGCCGCCCACACGACGTGCGGGGGGATCTCGATGCGTCGCGACAGCTCACGCCACCAACGCTCCTCGTCGACGAGCGTCTCGCCAACGTCGAAGACGACGGCTGTCAGAGCCACGACTCGATGAGCGCGAGGTCTGCAGCCGTCGTGATCTTCGCGAGCCGAGGATCGCCCTCGACGACCGCAAGCCTGCCGCCGGCCGCTTCGACCAGCGCTGCGCAGTCGGTTGCGCTCTCGAGCTCGCCGCTGGCGAACGCCGAGCGCAGAGTCGCGGCCAGGAACGCCTGCGGTGTCTGGGCTGCCACGAGGTCGGCACGATCCACCGTCTCTGAGACCGCTCCATCGCGAACGCGCTTGAGAGTGTCTGCGACGGGCAGCGCCGGCACCGCCCCGTCGAATCCGCGCCCAAGGGGCTCGAGCACGCGCTCGACCATCTGCTCGTCGAGCAGCGGACGCGCAGCGTCGTGGACGACCACGACGAGGGCCTCGGCGGGAACCTCGCCGAGCGCCGCGGCGACCGACGCCGCGCGCGACGCGCCGCCGGTGACGCAGGCGACGACCTTCGACGCGGCGAGCTCCTCGGTGAGGAGGATCGCCGGCTCCTCCCACTCCGGCGGAGCCGCGATCACGATCGCGTCGATGACCGCACACGCGTCGAGTCGCTCGACGCTCTCGGCGAGCAGAGGTCGCCCTCCGAAGGCGGCGAACGCCTTGGGACGGTCGAGTCCGAGCCGCTCGCCCGTGCCGGCGGCGGCGATCAGCGCCCAGGTCGCTCCGGTCGTCCCGGAGCCACCCGAGCCGCTACGCACTCGCGGTCGCGGCCTTCGGCTTCGCGCGCGACTTGGCCTTCGGCTGGCCCGCTCGCGACAGGACGTCGTCGAGCCACTCGGCCGCCTCTTCCTCGTTCATGTCCTTCGCGTACATGAGCTCGGAGGCCAGGATCTTCTTCGCCTTGACGAACATCTGCTTCTCGCCGGTCGAGAGGCCCTTCTCGTTGTTCCGGACAGCGAGGTTCCGTACGACCTCCGCGAGCTCGAAGATGTTCCCGGTCTTCATCTTGTCGCGGTTGTGCTTGAACCGGCGGTTCCAGTTCTTCGGCATCTCGGTCGATCCGCCCGACAGCGTCCGGACGACCATCGTCACCGTGCGCTGGTCGATGACCGTGCGCAGCCCGACGCGCTCCGCGTTCTCGCATGGGACGTTGACGGTCATGTCGTTGTGGAGGATCTGGATCGTGAGGTACTCGCGGACCTCGCCCAGCACCTCGCGCTTCTCCTTCCGCACGACCGTGCCTGCGCCGTGGTGCGGATAGACGACCTTGTCGCCGATGTCGAACAAGAGGGCCTCCCCGGTTTCGGTGTCAGTCGACTGCGAAGTCATCGATGGGCTGTCGAACTCGGTGTCCTGACAAAAAAGTGCCGGCAGAGTCCTCCTGCCGGCGTCCAGGTCACATCATAGCGGGTTTCTCACGGGTCCTTAACGGAACCGCAACTGGTGGAGCGGCTCTACGCGGCGGCCTCCTCGGCCCGGGGCTCGAGCCCCGCACCGAGCGCGGCGCGGAGCGTCTCCGCCGACGCGACCCTCGGGCGGGGGCGCTCGGGGCTGCCGGTCGGCGCGATGACGAGCTCGATCCCCAGCTTCGCGCACTCGTCGAGCCGGCGCTCCGACTGGGCCGTCTGGCGCAGGCGCCCCGTGAGCCCGATCTCGCCGAACGCCGCTGCGCCCGTCCGGACCGGGATGCCGCGCGCCGCAGAAGCGATCGCCAACGCGACCGCGAGGTCGGCGCCCGGCTCCTCGATCCGCACGCCGCCTGCGACGTTGACGAAGACGTCCGAGCTCGCGAGCGGGACACCCGCGTGACGACCGAGCACCGCCACGATCATCGCGAGCCGCTTCGGATCGACCCCCGTGCCCACTCGCCGCGGCATCGCGAGGTCCGTCGGCGCGACGAGCGCCTGCACCTCGAGGAGCAGCGGGCGTGTTCCCTCGAGCGCGCACGCGACGGCTGCGCCGACCTCGCCCGGATGCGTCGCCCCGAAGAGCTTCGACGGATCCGGGACGCCCACGAGCCCGGCGGCGGTCATCTCGAAGACTCCGAGCTCGTTCGTCGAGCCGAAGCGGTTCTTGGTCGCTCGCAGGACGCGGTGCTCGTGGTAGCGGTCGCCCTCGAACTGCAGGACACAGTCGACGAGGTGCTCGAGGACGCGTGGCCCGGCGACGGCGCCGTCCTTCGTGACGTGGCCGACGAGGATGGTCGCGACGCCCGACTCCTTCGCGACCCGCAGCAGCCGACCCGCGGCCTCGCGCACCTGCGCGACGGATCCGGGCGCGGAGCCGAGCGCGGGAGCGTGCAGCGTCTGCACCGAATCGATGACGCATACGTCGGGCTTCTCGACCTCGAGCGTCGCGCACACGAGGTCGAGGTCGGTCTCCGCGAGGATCTCGACCGAGCCCGCACCCCCGAGCCGCGCCGCGCGCAGCGAGACCTGTGACGCGGATTCCTCGCCCGTGACGAGGAGCGCGCATCGGCCCGCCTGCGCAATGGCCCCGAGCGCGGTCAGCAGCAGCGTCGACTTGCCCACTCCCGGCTCGCCGCCGACGAGGACGAGCGAGGCCGGCACGATCCCGCCGCCGAGCACGCGATCGAGCTCCGAGACGCCGGTCGAGATCCGGGCCGACTCCTCGACCCTCACGGAGTCGAGCGGGACCGGTCGCACGACGGCCCGCGGAGCGGCGGCGTCCGAGCCGTGCAACTCCTCGACAAGCGAGCCGAATGTCCCGCAACCCGGGCACTTTCCGAGCCACCGGCCCGAGGTCGTGCCGCACTCTGCACACGTGAATTGCACCGTTACCTTCGGCATGGGATGTCCAGTCTAGGAACGGGATCCGACGCCGGGGTTCACGAAAGTGCGCCGAATCCCTTGCAACTCCGCCCTCGGTGAATAAGAGTCCCGGGAACCGCCGCAGACGACCACGAAAGGACGGGCCGCATGGAGAGATTCAACGCCCTCGGACGGGGTGCGCAATTGATGCTGATCGGAGGCGTGCTGCTCTTCATCGACATGCTCTTCGCCTGGCAGAAAGTCGACCTCGGACCGCTCGGCGACTACACGCGCAAGGGCTGGTACGGGGCCGCCGGGGCGATCCTCGGGATCCTCACGATCATCCTCCTGGCGTGGCTCATCGTGCGCCTGGCCTCCGTCAACATCCCGCTGCCCGTGTCCACCGCGATGTCCGCGGCGGTCATCGGGGTGCTGATCCTCATCTTCGCGATCATCAAGCTCCTGAGCATCCTCGGAGACGCCCAGACGTTCTGGGCGTGGCTCGGTCTCGCGTTCGCGATCGTCATCGCCGTCGGGTCGTTCATGGCCGTCCAGGAGGCGGGAGGCGTCGACACGCTTCGGACCGAGGCCGGAGGCCTGCAGTCGTCGATGTCCTCGTCGACCGCTGCGGCTCCCGCCGCGAGCCAGCCCGCCGCACCGCCGCCGGCTGCACCTCCGCCGGCCGCCGAGCCGCCCGCCGCAGAGCCACCTGCCGCCGATCCGGCGCCGGAGGCTCCCGCCGACGACCCGTCGGCCCCGCGCGAGCCGTAGCCCCGTCCGAAACCACGTCGCCGCGGCGTCGCGAGGCGCCGCGGCGACGCGCGCTCTCCGGGATGAACGTCCTGCGAATGCCCCATCTGGCGCATTCGCAAGTACCCTGACGCTGGTACGCAACGGACTGGGCTCCTCACGCCCGTCCTACGACCGCCGAAGGGAGTCCGATGGCGAAGTTCCAGGCCCTCACACGCGGCGCGCAGCTCGTCCTCGTCTGCGGTCCGCTGCTCCTGCTCAGCCTCTTCTTCACGTGGCAGGACGTCACGGTCGACTACGGGGCTGCGGGGACGGCGAAGGTGCCGCTCGACGGCTGGGACGCCTGGGGCGGCCTGCTTGCGCTCCTTGTCGTGGGAACGGTCGTGCTCGTCGCGATTCGACGTTTGGGGGAGCCCGAGTGGGCCGAGCAATACCGTTGGTCGACGGCCACGCTCGTACTCGGTCTCGCCGTCGCCGTGGTTGCCGCGCTCAAGAGCCTGACCGACGCCAACTCGACGGTCGCGAGCTACGCGTTCGTCGCGCTCGCGTGCTTCGTCGCGGCGGGCGCGTACCTCGACTGGGCTGCCGAACGGCGCGGCGCGCGACTCCCGCAGCCGGGCAAGCGCGGCCTCAGCCGAGCTGCTTGACGAGCAGGACGCGGTCCTCGCCCGGGCCGTCGTAGTCGGGCACCGTTCGCTCGACCTCGAAGCCGAGCGCATGGTGGAACGCCACCGAGCCCTGGTTCACGGGTGACGTGACGCAGCGCACCACGCGCCGTCCCTGCGAGCGCGCCTCCTCGAAGAAGCGCTCGTAGAGGGCGCGTCCGAGCCCACCGCCACGCTCCTCGGGCGAGACGCCCACGAAGTGGATGTATGCCTCGTCGGCCTGGGTCTGCGAGAGGAATCCGCAGAGGAACCCGACGAGCTCGCCTCCGTGATCCTCGGCGACGAAGCTCGTCCCGTCGAAGTGGATGAAGAACAACTTCGGGAGCATGGGCGACATGTCGCGCCCGCCCCACCAGACGTTGACGCGCCCGATGACCCGCCCGTAGTCGGACGGCTGTGCGTGTCGGATCGAGGCCGCGTCAGTCGTCGGAGGCGTCGCCGACGAGCTCGTCGAGGTCCGGCTCGTCCGCGGGGCCTCCGACGGCAGCCGGCACCGGCGTGCCCTCGATGACGCGGATCTCGACGGGCGGCTCGCCCTCGGCCGGCTCGTCGCGGCGGTCGACGATGAGCGTCGTGCCGGGAGCGAGCTCGCGCCCGAGGATGAAGTCCGCTAGCGGATCCTCGAGCAGACGCTGGATAGAGCGCCGAAGCGGGCGGGCGCCCATAGCCGGGTCGTAGCCCTGCTCGACCAGGAGCTCCCGCGCCTCGAGGGTGAGCTCGATGACGACATCGTGCTTCGCCATCTCCTCCCGGACGCGCTTCAGCATCAGGTCGACGACCTCGAGGATCTCGACCTTCTCGAGCTTGTGGAAGACGATGACCTCGTCGATGCGGTTCAGGAGCTCCGGCCGGAACACCTTCTTGAGCTCCGACATGACGCGCTCCTTCATCTCGTCGTACGAGAGGCCCTGCTCGTCGCCGATCGAGAAGCCGAGCGTCTGGTTCTTCGAGATCTGCGCGGCCCCGAGGTTCGAGGTCATGATCACGATCGTGTTGCGGAAGTCCACCTTCCGCCCCTGCGAGTCGGTGAGCTTCCCGTCCTCGAGGATCTGCAGGAGGATGTTGAAGACGTCCGGGTGCGCCTTCTCGATCTCGTCGAGGAGGACGACCGAGTACGGCTTGCGGCGCACGGCCTCGGTGAGCTGTCCGCCCTCGTCGTAGCCGACGTAGCCTGGTGGGGAGCCCACGAGCCGCGACACGGAGTGCTTCTCCATGTACTCCGACATGTCGACCTGGATGAGCGCGTCCTCGTCGCCGAAGAGGAACTCGGCGAGGGTCCGGGCGAGCTCCGTCTTCCCGACGCCGGACGGGCCGAGGAAGATGAACGACCCCGTCGGGCGCTTCGGATCCTTGATGCCGGCGCGCGCACGGCGGATCGCCTTCGACACGGCGACGATCGCCTGGTGCTGCCCGATGACCCGCTTGTGGAGCTCCTCCTCCATCCGGATGAGCTTCTGCGACTCGGCCTCGGTGAGCTTGAACACCGGGATACCCGTCCACATGGAGACGATGTCGGCGATCTCGTCCTCGCCGATCTCCGGCTGCTCCTCGTCGGCCTGGTTCCGCCACTCCTCCTCGAGCTCCTTCTTCTTCTGCGTGAGCTTGCGCTCCTTGTCGCGGAGCTGCGCAGCCTTCTCGAACTCCTGCGCCTCGATCGCGCCCTCCTTGTCGGAGCGCACGTTGTCGATCTCCTCCTCGAGCTCGCGGTAGCGCGGAGGCGCGGCCATCGTCGCGATGCGGACGCGGGAGCCCGCCTCGTCGATCAGGTCGATCGCCTTGTCGGGGAGGTGGCGGTCCTGGATGTAGCGGTCGGCGAGGACGGCGGCGGCCTGCAGCGCCTCGTCGGAGATCTTGCACCGGTGGTGCGCCTCGTAGCGGTCGCGGAGACCGCGCAGGATCTGCACCGTCTCGTCGATGGACGGCTCGTCCACGCGCACCTGCTGGAAGCGGCGCTCGAGCGCAGCGTCGCGCTCGAGGTACTTGCGGTACTCGTCGAGCGTCGTCGCGCCGATCGTCTGGATCTCGCCGCGGGCGAGTGCCGGCTTGAGGATCGAGGCGGCGTCGATCGCGCCCTCGGCGGCGCCCGCGCCGACGAGGTTGTGGAGCTCGTCGATGAACAGGATGATGTCGCCGCGCTGGGTGATCTCCTTCATCACCTTCTTCAGGCGCTCCTCGAACTCGCCGCGGTACTTCGAGCCCGCGACGAGAGCCGCGAGGTCGAGCGTGTAGATCTGCTTGCCCTTCAGGAGCTCAGGCACCTGGCTCGAGGAGATGCGCGAGGCGAGCCCCTCGACGACCGCGGTCTTGCCGACGCCTGGCTCGCCGATCAGCACGGGGTTGTTCTTCTGGCGGCGCGAGAGGATCTGCATCACGCGCTCGATCTCGGTCTGGCGCCCGACGACGGGGTCGAGCTTGCCCTCGACGGCGGCCTTCGTGAGGTTGCGGCCGAACTGGTCGAGCAGCTTCGAGCTCTTCGTCTTCTCGCCCGGCGCGACGCTCGCACCCGACTGGCGGCGGCCCGGGCCGGAGAGCATGCGGATGATCTCGTTGCGGATCTTCTCCGCATCCGCGTCGAAGTCGAGCAGGATGCGAGCGGCGACGCCCTCGTTCTCGCGCACGAGCCCGAGGAGGATGTGCTCCGTCCCGATGTAGTTGTGCCCGAGCGACAGCGCCTCGCGCAGCGCCAGCTCGAGGACCTTCTTGGCGCGCGGCGTGAACGGGATCTGGCCGGTGGTGACCTCGTCGCCCTGGCCGACGATGCGCGCAACCTGGGCGCGCACCTCCTCCACCGTGATGTCGAGCGACTCGAGTACGCGCGCGGCAAGACCTTCCTCCTCGCGGAGAAGGCCGAGCAGGATGTGCTCCGTGCCGATGTAGTTGTGCTTGAGGGCCCTCGCCTCGTCCTGTGCGAGAACCACGACCTGCCGCGCCCGTTCGGTGAATCGCTCGAACAACTCCCTCGACGCTCCTTTCGCTTCTCGTTTCCGGAGGTCGCCTGGCTCCCCCGGGTCGAAGGGACTTCCGGATCGTAGCCGACCCGCCTCGTGCCGAGTCTCACACGAGAGGTTCGCCCGATGCCCTCGGTACCCTTCCGCTGCTTGGGCAACGAAGCCTTAATCGGCACCTGCGGCAGGCGCCACGGATGAGGATCCTCGTCACCGGCTCGTCGGGCCAGATCGGCACGAACCTCGCGCTCCGCCTCCAGCGGGACGGCCACGAGGTGTACGGCGTCGACAAGCGCCAGAACACGTGGACGGACGAGTTCCGCTACCTCCTCCAGGATCTCGCCGGCCACTACGCGCCGTTCCGCGGGGGCATCAACGGCGTCGAGTACCCGGACGTCGACCTCGTCGTCCACCTCGCGGCGCACGCGAAGGTGCACCAGCTCGTGCGACAGCCGCACCGCGCGCTCGAGAACGCGGTCATGACCTTCAACGTGCTCGAGTACGCGCGGCTCCGCCACGTCCCGATCGTGTTCTCGTCGAGCCGCGAGGTCTACGGCGACGTCCACCGCTTCGAGGAGTACGGCGAGCACTCGGCGGACTTCGCATACGCGGAGAGCACGTACTCCGCCTCGAAGATCGCGGGCGAGGCGTTCGTCTACTCGTACGCGCGCTGCTACGGCCTCCCCTACCTCGTGTTCCGCTTCTCGAACGTCTACGGCCGCTACGACAACGACCTGCACCGGATGGTGCGCGTCATCCCGCTCTTCATCCACTCGATGATGCGAGGCGAGCCGATCACGATCTACGGCGGCAACGACAAGACCCTCGACTTCACCTACGTCGACGACTGCGTGGACGGGATCGCCGAGGGAATCGTGGCGCTTGCCGAGGGCCGCGTCGTGAACCAGACGATCAACCTCGCGTACGGGCAGGGCAACACGCTCGTGCGTTGCGCGGAGCTCATCGCGCAGGAGCTCGACGTCACGCCGGACATGACGCTTGCCCCATCCCTCCTCGGCGAGGTGACCCACTACGTCGCCGACCTCTCGAAGGCGCGCGGGCTGCTCGGGTACAAGCCGAAGATCTCGCTCGACGAGGGCATCGCACGCTCCGTCGCGTGGTTCAAGGAGCACCGCGCGGCGCATCCGGAGGAGGACGTGCCGGTCACCGCCGACCACGAGGGCGCGTCCGGGGACGCCGGTGCGATGTGGAAGCGGGCCAAGGCCTCGTAGCTCGTTAGGATCGCGCGGTGGCGGACGCCGAGCGCGAGCGGATGACCTGGGAGGAGCTCGGCTCGGCCACACGTGAGCTCGCGCAGGCGATAGCGGACGACGGCTACGTCCCCGACCTCGTCCTGTCCGTTGCGCGCGGCGGGCTCCTCGTCGGCGCAGCGCTCGGCTACGCGCTCGACGTCAAGAACACGTGGACGATGAACGTCGAGTTCTACACGGGCGTCGACGAGCGGCTCGACGTCCCGATGATCCTGCCCCCGGTCCCGGAGCTCGTCGACCTCGACACCGCGCGCATGCTGATCGCCGACGACGTGGCCGACACGGGCGAGACGCTCAGGCTCGTGCGCGAGTTCTGCGCCGGCAAGGTCGCAGAGGTGCGCTGCGCCGTCCTCTACGAGAAGCCGCCGTCGATCGTGAAGTGCGAGTACGTGTGGCGGCGGACCGACCGCTGGATCGACTTTCCGTGGAGCGCCGAAGCGCCCGTCGCCTCACGCAACGCAGAGCTCCTCGTCTGAACGCGCTCAGCGAACCAGCTTCCCACTTCGCCGAACGACCAGCCAGGTGCCGCCGAACTCGTCGACGTCCTGGCAGCGCACCACACCGGGCCGATCGTCGCCGACGTAGTAGTAGAGCGGACGGCCCGCATACGTGGCCTGGAGCTTCCCGTCCCGGCGACGGCTGACGCCGACGAGCGGAGCTTTCGCTCCGGGACGGGCGACAGGCCGCGTCCCGACGACGAGCGGCGGCCACGCCTTCGCGCAGGCGCCGTAGCAGCTCGAGCGCGACCCTTCGTCCTTGGTGAAGGCGTAGAGCGCGTAGCCCCGCCCGTCGACGAGGATCTGGCCGAAGTCGGACGCGCCCGTCGCGACCAACCTCACGGGACTCTTCGCCTGCGCTGCGCTCGTCGAGATGGCAAGGCAGGCAGCCGCGATCCCGAGCAGCGCCGCGGCTAGGAGGCTCGAACAACGCACGTGCATTCCAGCAGTGTCCCGCCCAGGGCGCTTACGGATCGCTGAAATCCGCTAGTCGGCCGGACGCAGCGCCGGGAAGAGGATGACGTCGCGGATCGTCTCGAGGCCCGAGAGGAGCATGACGAGCCGGTCGATGCCGAGCCCGAGGCCGCCCGTCGGCGGCATCCCGTACGCGAGCGCCTCCACGTAGTCCGGGTCTCCGCGTACGCCGTCGACGTGCCCGGCCTGCTCGTCGAAACGGCGCTGCTGCTCCTCGGGGTCGTTGATCTCCGAGTAGGCGTTGCCGAGCTCCATCCCGGCGGCGAAGTACTCGAAGCGCTCAGTGAGCGTCTCGTCCTCGTCGGTCACGCGCGCGAAGGGCGAGAGCTCGACCGGGTGGCCGTACACGATCGTCGGCTCGATCAGGCTCGGCTCGACGAAGTGCGAGAAGGCGTGGTCGACGAGCTGCGGCCAGTCCTTGTCGGCCTCCGTGTCGACGTTCCGCTCCGCCAGCCGCGCGCGGAGCTCACCCTCGTCGCGCGTCCATAGCTCGAGGGCCTCGAGGGACTCGACGAAACCGAGTCGACGCCACGGCCGCCTCAGGTCGATCGCGTGCCCCCTGAACTCGACCGCGGTCGTGCCGAGCACCTCGGTCGCGACGCGCTCGACCATCACCTCGATCCGGTCCATCGTGTCGCGGAAGTCGGCGTACGCCTCGTACCACTCGAGCATCGTGAACTCGGGCTGGTGCTTGTACGAGACGCTCTCGTTGCGGAAGTCCTTGCCGATCTCGTACACCCGCTCGAGCCCGCCCACGATCAGACGCTTCAGATACAGCTCGGTCGCGATCCGCAGGTAGAGGTCGGTGTCCAGCTCGTTCGAGCGGGTGACGAACGGGTTCGCGAACGCCCCGCCGTAACGTGGCTGCAGGATCGGGGTCTCTACCTCGACGAAGCCCTCGCCGTCGAGGTAGCCGCGAATGGCGGTGACCACTCGCGCCCGGAGGAGAGTGAACGCGCGGGCGTCCTCGTTCATGAGCAGGTCGAGGTAGCGCCTGCGGTAGCGGGTCTCCGTGTCGGTGAGCCCGTGAAAGGTGTCGGGCAGCGGGCTGCGGTTCGCTGCGAGCACCGAGAGCTCGTCGACGGCGAGGGAAGGCTCTCCGCGGCGTGACTTCGCGGGCTTCCCGGAGACGCCGACGACGTCTCCGAGGTGGACGTCGACGCCACCGAGTCGCTCGGTCTCGCACAGGAGCTGGATGCGGCCCGAGCGATCGACGAGATCGAGGAACACGAGCTTCCCCATCTCGCGACGAGCCATCACGCGGCCGGCGAGCCGTCTCGTCTCCTCGAGCTGACCACCGGCTTCGAGCTCGTCGGTCGCCGCGCGGACGGCGGCGATCTCGTCTCTTTCGGGAAAGCGCTTCGGCGCCGCCATGGCGCGCCGAGTCTAGTCGGCGCCCGATTCGCGAACGATCCAGCGGACGCGTCCGAGCCGTGGCGTCGTGGCCAGGGTCACTACCTGGCCCTGCCGCAGCCCGGCGAACTGACGCTCGTTGACGCGGAACGCGCGAATGGACGTCGCGGTGCCGTCGTCAACGGCGGGATCCGGGCGACGAGGCGAGCGCAGCGCGTAGACGAAGGCGACGAGCGCGAGCCAGAGCAGCGAGCCGACAACCCCCGCGGCGGCAACGAGCGGCTCGAGATCTCCGAGGTCGACCGGCCCGAGCAGCTGCCGACCCATGGGGCGCCATCCTGAGCCCTCGCCCGGACGACCGTGGAGCGGTGCAAGCGGCCGCTAGGCGGCCTTGATCTCCATGATCTTGAACTTCACCTTCGAGCCGCGCGGGGTCACGACCTCGACCGTCTCACCCTTCTTGCGGCCCATGATCGCCTTGCCCACGGGCGACTCGTTGGAGAGCTTCTGCTCGGCCGGGTTGGCCTCGGCCGAGCCGACGATGAAGTACTCGACCGTCTGCTTCGCGTCGACGTCGCGCAGGCGTACCACTGCGCCGACGGAGACGACGCTCGTGTCGACGCGCTTCTTGTCGATCACCTGGGCGTTCGCGAGCCGCTCCTCGAGCTGCGAGATGCGGTGCTCGAGCATCATCTGCTCGTTCTTCGCGTCGTCGTACTCCGCGTTCTCCGCTATCTCCCCGAACTCGCGCGCGGCGGCGATGCGCTCCGCTACCTCCCGGCGCCTCGTCGTGCGCAGCGTCTCGAGTTCGCTCGTCAGCTGCTTGTAGCCCTCGGGAGTGAGGATCACGTCCTTCACGAAATGCCCTCCAGAGACGAGATTGCGGGGCCGACCGGCCCCGTCAACGGCCGAGAATGGTAGCTACCCCGTTCGGAGAGCGTCAAACAGGCCCGCCAGTACGATTCGGGGTCGTGATCGACCTCCGATCCTCGTGGCGAATCGGGCCGGTCGAGGTGCCGACGCGGCTGGTCCTCGCTCCCATGGCCGGCGTCAGCGTGCAGGCGTTCAGACGCCAGGGGCGCCGCTTCGGAGCCGGCCTCGTCTGCTCGGAGATGGTCAGCTGCGCGGGCATCGAGCATCGCAACGAGAAGACGCTCGGCTATCTCCGGGTCGCGGCCGACGAGCATCCCCTCGCGATCCAGCTCTTCGGCTCGGAGCCGCGGGCGATGGCGGACGCGGCGCGCATGGTGGAGGCGGTCGGTGCGGACATCGTCGACGTGAACTTCGGTTGCCCCGTGAAGAAGGTGACGAAGACCGGCGCCGGTGCGCACCTGCTCGAGGATCGCGAGCGCGCGTGCGCGATCGTGGAGGCGATCGCCGGCGCGGTCGAGATCCCGGTGTCGGTCAAGGTTCGGCGCGGCGTGCGCGACGGCTCGCGCGCATGCCTCGAGCTCGGTCCGCGTCTCGTGGAGGCAGGCGCAGCGTCCATCACGCTTCACCCCCGCTCCGCACAGCAGATGTACACGGGAACGGCGGACCACTCGCTGACGGCGGAGCTCGTGTCGCTCATCGACGTTCCGGTCGTCGCGTCGGGAGACGTGACGTCGCGCGCGCGGGCGCAGGCGGTGCTCGCCACGACCGGAGCCGCCGCCGTGATGGTCGGGCGCGGCGCGCAGGGCAATCCGTGGGCGCTCCGGGAGATCGTCGACGGCGACGACGTCCAGCCGTCCCGCGAGGAGGTCGCCGCCGAACTCGTCCTCTTCGTCCGCGAGACCGTGCGCGAGCTCGGCGAGCGCCGCGCCTCCGGGTTCCTGAAGAAGTTCTACGGGTGGTACCTCGGACGCGGCCGCTTCCCGAAGGAGTTCAAGCAGGAGCTGCTCCAGCTCCACTCCACCGAGGAGGTGGAGCGGAGACTCCTCGCCGCCGCGCCCGGCGCGTTCGACCTCGTGGAGCAGCTCGAGAGCGAGATCCCGTCCGGCTCCGAGGTGACGCTCGAGCTCCCGGTCTCGATCTACGGCGGCGGCTAGGGCGTTGGAGCGTGCGCTCGCGCGGCGCATCCAGGAGGCGATCCGAGCCGACGCCTGCCGGGGCCGCGAGGTCGCGCGCCTCGGCGACCTGACGGCGACGCTGAGCCCCGACGACGCCAACCCGTACCTCAACTACGCGATCCCGGACGAGGGTGCGGCGGTGTCCCGCTCGGATGTCGACGAGCTGATCGCCTGGTACCGCAAGCGGCAGCGCAGGCCCCGCCTCGAGTACCTGACCGACCTCGCACCAGCCATCGAGCGGGAGCTCCTCGCCGTCGGCTTCGAAGCGGAGGGCCGTCTCCCGCTCATGACCTGCACGAGCGCGACGGAGGAGATCCGGCCCGACGGAGTCGAGCTGCTCGTTGCGGCCGAGGACCACGAGTTCGAGGGCGTCGCCCGCGCGCAGTGGGAGGCGTACGAGAGCGACGGGCCGCTCCCCGACCGCATCGCGAAGCGGCTGCGGCGCACGGCCGACTCGGGCGGCGTGGTCGTCCTCGCGCGCGACGCCGCGACAGGCGAGCCTGCGGGCGCCGGGCTCGTGACCGCCCCGCAGGGCGGCTTCGCCGAGCTCACCTCCGTCGGCGTGCGGCAGGAGTTCCGCCGGCACGGGATCGCGCAGGCCGTGACCGCCCGACTCGCACGCGAGGGGCTCGAGCGCGGGATGACCTGCGTCTTCCTGATGGCGATGGGAGAGGACGAGGCCCGGATCTACGCGCGGGCTGGGTTCGTCCGCAGCTCGGACGTCCTGCACATCTCGCTTCCGAACTCTTAGTCGCTCTTCGAGCCGGCGAACGCGGTTGCGACACCGAGGCCGATATAGACCACGCCGGACACGTAGCGCTGCACGTGCAGGAAGCGGCGCGACCGTCTGAGCACGCCGCCTGCCGTTCCGGCGACGACGGCCCAGATCGAGTCGGTGACGAGCCCGAGCAGCGCGAAGAGCACCCCGAGGAACGCGATCTGGACGGCCGGATGCTGCACGTGCGGGTCGACGAACTGCGGGAGGAACGCGAGGAAGAACAGCGCTGTCTTCGGATTGAGCACGTTCACGACGATGCCCTGCGCGAATGCCCGTCGCAGGTTCCGCTCTCCCCCGAGCGCGACCTCGGTCTCCGCGCGGCGCGCGAGCAGCGTCCACAACCCAAGGCCGATCAGGTAGGCAGCGCCGGCCACCTTCACGGCCGTGAACGCCACAGCCGAGGAGAGGACGAGCGCGGACAGACCGAGCGTCGCCGCCGTGATGTGCGCCAGCGTCCCCACGTGGATGCCGAGCACCGAGACGAGACCTGCGCGGCGACCCTGCTGCACCGACCGCGTCACGACGTAGAGGACGGCGGGGCCGGGCACGAGGAGGAGCGCGAGGGCCGCGACGACGAACAGCCCGATCGCGGGTGGATCGGGGATCACGTGTTCAGCTCCGCGACGATGCGCAGGCCCTCGAGCGTCAGGAACGGGTCGATCCGCTCGATCGTGGCGGAATGCGGCGCGACGAGATCGGCGAGGCCCCCGGTCGCAACGGCGCGCGCGTCCGCTTCGAGCTCGCCGCGGATCTTCCCGACGATGCCGTCGACCTGACCCGCGAACCCGTAGACGAGCCCGGACTGCAAGCCGGCGACGGTCGTTTTGCCGATGACGGCCTCCGGCGCCGCGTAGTCGACCTTGACGAGACGAGCCGCCCGGGCGAACAGCGCGTCCATCGAGATCTCGATGCCCGGTGCGATGACCCCGCCGACGTACTCGCCGGCCGGGGATACGACGTCGAAGTTCGTGGACGTGCCGAAGTCGACGACGATCACCGGCGCGCCGTAGCGCTCCTTCGCGGCGACGGCGTTCACGATCCTGTCCGCTCCCACCTCGCGCGGATCGTCGTAGCGGATCGGAATACCCGTCTTGACGCCGGGCCCGACGACGAGCAGCGGCGCGCGCGCCCACTTCGAGGCGAGGGTCTCCCACTCGCGGACGAGCACCGGCACGGTCGAGGCGAGGCAGATCGCGTCGACGCTCTCGAGATCGAGGAG
This sequence comes from uncultured Gaiellaceae bacterium, assembly GCA_963846995.1. Taxonomy (GTDB): domain Bacteria; phylum Actinomycetota; class Thermoleophilia; order Gaiellales; family Gaiellaceae; genus GMQP-bins7. The sequence continues at coordinate 281,980 of CAWJYD010000010.1, forward strand.
TCCGGTGAGCAGCACACCGAGCTCGTCGGCGGTGCTCGAGCGCTCGGTCGCGAGTCGCCAGTTGTCGACGAGCTCCGCGTCCCGGTACAGGCCGAGCGCCGTCTGCGTGTTGCCGACATCGACGGCGAGGAGCATTGACCTAGTCAATCAAAGCGAGGCGGAGGGAAAGCCCAGGCGGCGGTCGCGAAGCGACCGCCTTCAGGGATCTTCGCGCGAGCGGGTATCCGCGCATGCGGATTCCCGCTCTTGCGGAACCTATTCGTCTTCGCCCGAGAGCGGCTGACCGATGCGCTCGGCGAGAGCCTCGGCGGTGAGGCGGGTCTCCTCGCCCTCGCCGCGGAGCTCCTCGACGGTCACGTCACCCGAGGTGTAGACCTCCGCCCGCGGAATGATCCGGCTCGGCCGGTTCTTGTCCCACACCCAGACGTCCTCCATGCGGATGTGGAAGTACGGGTAGCTGACCTGCGGGAGCGCCTCGAGATCGAGCTTGTTGCAGAGGTAGGTGGCGTCCTGCGTCAAGACGCAGAAGCGGAAGAGCGAGAACACTGCGGAGTACTCGCGCTTGAGCGCGAGCTCGAGCTCCGCTTCGAACTCGTCGAGGTCGTCTAGGTGCGACATGAGGCGCTCAGTCTAGCTCCGCGAGCAGGTCCGAGACGCGCCCACGACCGGGAATCACGAGCTCGGGAGCCAGCTCTGCCAGGGGCTCGAGGGCGAATGTGCGCTCCGCGAGGCGCGGATGCGGGACTTCGAGGCCGGGCTCGTCGATCGCTTCGTCCCCGAACACGAGCAGGTCGAGATCGACGACCCGCGGCCCCCAGCGCTCGCCGCGGATCCGACCGAGCGCACGCTCCGCGTCGAGGAGCAGGTCGAGGAGCTCACGCGCGGCCAGCGTCGTCTCGAGCTCGACGGCCCCGTTCAGGAAAGACGGCTGCTCGATCGGCCCGACCGGCTCGGTCTCACGCAGCTCCGAGACCGCCAGGACGTCGACGCCGGGAGCGCGGTCGAGGATTACGATCGCCTCCCGGAGCGTCTCCTCACGCGACCCCAGGTTCGCGCCGAGGCCGACGTAGGCGCGGGTCATCTCTCCCGCTCGACGACGACGGCGGCGTACTCGACCGGCGGATCGAGCACGACGTCGGGCTTGCGCACGCGGACGCGCACACGCTCGACGGCCGTGAAGCGTTCGAGGATGCCGTCGGCGACGGCGCCCGCGAGTCTCTCGAGGAGCAGGCGCTCCGGCCCGGCGAAGACGTCGCGCACGAGCGCGGCGAGGCGCCGGTAGTCGACCGTCTCCTCGATCCGGTCGCTGGCGGCCGCGCCTCCGCGCACGTCGACCCAGAGGTCGACCAGGAAGCGCTGGCCGAGGCGGCGCTCCTCCTCGAGGTAGCCGTGGCGGCCGAACACGACGAGTCCTCTGAGCTCGATCCTCACGTTCCGATCCTCCCACGCTCGACCGCAGCGGCGACGGCGAGCCCCGCCACCGTCTCGGCGACGTCGTGCGCTCGGATCATCCACGCGCCGCGCTCGAACGCCGCCACAGCCGCCGCGACCGAGGCCGGGACGAGGGCGGGATCCGAGCTCTCGAGCCCTGTGATCTTGGCGAGCGTGCTCTTGCGCGAGATACCGACGACGAGCGGGCGGCCGAGCGCCGTCAACTCGTCGAGCCGGCGCAGGAGCTCCAGGTTGTGGTCGGGCGTCTTGCCGAAGCCGATCCCGGGATCGACGCAGATCCGCTCCTCGGGAATGCCCTGGTCGACGGCGAACGCGACGCGCGTCTCGAGGAAGGCCAACACATCGGAGACCACGTCGTCGTACTCAGGTGCAGCCTGCATCGTCCGGGGCTCGCCCTGCATGTGCATGAGGCACACGAATGCATCCCCCTCGGCGACGACCTCCGCGAGGTCGGCGTCGCCGCGAAGCGCGGTGACGTCGTTCACCAGCTCGGCGCCGAGCTCGAGCGCAGATCGCGCCACCGCTGCCTTCGACGTGTCGATCGAGGTCGCGACGCCGTCCAGGCCCTCGAGCACGGGCACCACACGCGCGAGCTCCTCGTCCGCGGAGACCGGCGCCGCGCCCGGACGCGTCGATTCGCCTCCCACGTCCACCAGCGCCGCACCCTGCCGCGCGAGACGACGTCCATGCTCGATCGCCGCGGACGCCTCGACGAAGCGGCCTCCGTCGGAGAAGCTGTCGGGCGTGACGTTCAGCACGCCCATGACCGCCGGCCGCGGCCACCGCTCCTCGAAGGTCATGCGAGTGAGCCTAGCTCCGTCTGATACGAACGCCAGACTGCGGCGCCATGAACACACCCACATCGAACACCGGCCCGCTCGGCCAGCCGCGAGGCATCGGGTTCGCGATCTTCATGACGATCATCACGCTGGGGATCTACTCGCTGTACTGGGTGTTCAAGACCCAGGACGAGGTCAAGAACCATTCCGGCCAAGGCGTCGGAGGAGTCCTCGGGCTCGTGATCTACATCGTGGTGGGCATCGTCACATGGTTCATCGTGCCGTCCGAGGTCGGGAAGATGTACACGCAGGACGGGCGCGAGGCGCCCTTCACCGGCTGGACGGGTCTCTGGCTCCTGCTGCCGATCGTCGGCGCCTTCGTCTGGTTCATCAAGATCCAAGGCGCTCTCAACCGGTACTGGGAGTCCAAGAGCTCCGTCGCACCGGTCGCGAGCCAGCCAAGCACGTCCTAGGAGCGAGAGCAGCGTGAGGGGTAGGGCCACCGGCGTGGCGCTACCCGCTCTCGCCGTGCTCGGCCTCGTCGCCGTCGTCGCGATCGCGGCCGGCGGCACGCTCGGCTCAGGCTCGAACCTCTCCCGTCCGCCCTCGCACTCGCTGCTCGATGCGGTGTTCACGCTCCTCCTCGTCGCGCTCGTGCTCGGGGCGGTGCTGATGCTCTACGGCCTCATGCAGCGCAAGGAGGTCGCGCGCCACTACGCGGCGGGCAAGCACCGGCGGCGGACGATCGTGGCCTACGCCGTCTACTTCGCCACGGTGCTCGCGTTCGCATACTGGCGCGGGACGCACCTGAACCTGCGGCCGGACGGAGCGAAGGGATCCGGGGGAGGCCAGCTGGGCCAGACCTTGTACCCCGGCACGCAGGCGTCGTCGTCCTACCGCCCTGGCATCTCGTGGCTCTCGATCGTCGTCGTCCTCGCGCTCGTCGGCATCGGCTTGGCTGCGTACCTGAACGCGGAGCGCAGGGCGCGACGTGCGCAGCCGCGCCAGCCCGACCTCGTGGAGCAGCTCGCCGAGGTCCTGGACGAGGCCCTCGACGACCTGCGCGCCGAGGCCGATCCGCGGCGGGCAGTGATCGCCGCCTACGCGCGGACGGAGCGGGTGCTGGCAGCGAACGGGATTCGCCGTCGCGACTCCGAGACGCCGGAGGAGTACCTCGTCCGCGCTCTCGACGGCCTGCCGCCGAGCGCGTCGGCCGTGACGCGACTCACCGAGCTCTACACCTGGGCGAAGTTCTCGCAGCACGAGGTCGATCGCGCGATGAAGGACGAGGCGATTGCGGCGCTCGAGGAGGTGCGCGACGAGCTTCGCTCCGAGGTCGACCGCCCGTCCGAGTCCCGGAGCTCCGGCACCTCGCCCGCTGGGGTTGCCTCGTGAGTCGCGACGTCGTCCGTGGCCTCCGGCTGCTCATCCTCCCCACGCTCGCGCTCGTTGCCGTCGCGCTCTTCCTCCCCGGCCGCCTCGAGCTCGCCGGCCGCATCTTCGCCCTACTCGTTTGCGGCGCCGCGCTGCTCGTACTCCTGCGCGCACTTCGGCGCATCTACCCGCCCGAGACCCCGCTCCGGCCCCGTCCGACACGCATGCGAAAGGCTCGACGACCTGCGTCGCTCGTCCAGATCGAGCACGAGACGGCGCTCGGCGTCTCCGGCTCGTTCGGCCTGCACTTCCGGCTCCGCCCCCGCCTACGCGCGATCGCCGCAGGCCTCCTCATGTCGCGCCGGCGGATCCGCCTCGACGAGGACACGGCGCTCGCTCGCGCCGCGCTCGGCGACGAGACCTGGGAGCTCCTCCGTCCGGATCGCCGGCCTCCTGAAGACCGACTCGGCCGCGGCGTGCCGAGAGCACAGCTCCTGCGGTCGATCGACGCGCTGGAGAGGATCTAGATGGAGCTCGAGAAGGTCCGCGAGCTCTCGGAGACCGTCCTCGACGAGGTCGAGCGGGCAGTCGTCGGCAAGCGGGACGCGCTCGAGCTCGTGCTCCTCGGCTTCCTCGCCGACGGTCACGTGCTGCTCGAGGACTACCCCGGCCTCGCGAAGACGCTGGCGGCGCGCTCGTTCTCCCAGGTGCTGAGCCTCGGGTTCACGCGGATCCAGTTCACCCCGGACCTGATGCCGTCGGACGTCACCGGCTCGTCGATCTGGAACCAGCGCGACGCCGACTTCGAGTTCCGCCCCGGGCCGATCTTCACGAACCTGCTCCTCGCCGACGAGATCAACCGCGCTCCGCCGAAGACGCAGGCGGCGCTCCTCGAGGCGATGCAGGAGCGCCAGGTCACGATCGAGGGGCGGACGAACCCGCTCGAGCCGCCGTTCCTCGTGATCGGGACGCAGAACCCCATCGAGTACGAGGGCACGTATCCCCTGCCCGAGGCGCAGCTCGACCGCTTCCTGTTGCGGACGGCGTTCGGCTACCCGGATCGCGAGGCCGAGGTCGAGGTGCTCGGGCGCCGAATCGAGCGCGAGTCCGACGACGTCACGCTCCGTCCGCTCGTCGACCGCGAGACGCTGCTCGCGATGCAGCGGGCAGTCGAGCGCGTGCACGTCGCGGACAGCGTGCGCGAGTACTGCGTGGACATCGTCTCCGCGACTCGCGCGTCGCCGAGCTCCGCCGTCGGGGCGAGCCCGCGCGGAAGCCTCGCGCTCCTGAAGCTCGCGCGCGGCCGTGCAGCGCTCCGCGGCCGCGACTTCGTCCTGCCCGACGACGTGAAGGCAGTCGCCGTCCCCGCGCTCGCGCACCGGCTCGTGCTCCGCCCGGAGCTCTGGGTCCAGCGCATCTCGGCGGAGGACGTCGTGCGTGAGGTGCTCGACCGCGTGCCGACACCGCGCGCGGAAGACGTGGCGCCGCCGGCAGGCCCTTGACGGCCCGCGGCGGGCCGCGTCTTCTCGGCTTCGCGGCGATCGCGGCTCTCGGCCTGATCGGGGCGCTCGCGCTGCGCCGGCCGGAGCTCGCGGTCGCGGCCTCGTCGTTCGCGCTCGTGGTCGTCCTCGGGACGCGCTTCGCGCGCGACCCCGCAGTCACCGCAGAGCTCGTCCTACCGTCCGAGCGGACGCTCGAGGACGAACCGGTCGAAGCGACGCTTCGACTCGAGGCCGCACGCGGAGTCGACACGCTCGAGCTCGTCGCGACTCTCCCGCCCGAGGTCGTCGTCGAAGGCGGATCCGCGCGCAGCGTCCGGCTGCGAGCCGGCGAGCCGCGCGAGCTGCCGTTCGAGCTGCGCTGTACGACATGGGGCTCCTTCGTGCTCGGCACGATGCGCGTCCGAGCGCGCGACCCGTTCCGGCTGGTCACCTGGGAGGCGGAGCTGGGGAGCGGCGCGCGGCTCAAGGCGTATCCGCGGGAGATCACCCTGCGTCGCCTCATCGCACCCGTCCAGACGCAGCCGTTCGTCGGACGCGAGGTCTCCCGGATCAAGGGCGACGGCATCGAGTACGCGGATCTGCGCGACTTCGTCCCGGGCGACCGCGTCCGCGCGATCAACTGGCGGGCGTCCGCACGGCGCCGTGGGCTGGTCGTGAACGAGCGCCACGCGGAGAGGAACACCGACGTCGTCCTCTTCGTGGACAGCTTCGTCGACGTGCGCGGCACGAACCGAAGCGTGCTCGAGGACGCCGTGCGTGCGGCCGCCGCGCTCGCGACGCGCTACCTCGAGCGCCGAAACCGCGTCGGGCTCGTCGGCTTCGGGGGCGTTCTGCGCTGGCTCCAGCCCGGGCTCGGGACGACGCAGCGCTACCACCTGATCGAGACCCTGCTCGAGACGGGAGTCGCGCCCACCTACACGTGGCGCGACGTCAACGTCATCCCTGCGCGCATCCTCCCTCCCGCGTCGCTCGTGCTCGCGCTGACGCCGCTCATCGACCCCCGTTTCGTCGCCGCCCTGGAAGACCTACGCGGTCGCAGGTTCGACGTCGCCGCGATCGAGATCGACCCCGTGCCGCTCGTCGAGCCAGGCCGCGCGCAGCTCGAGCGCGGGGCGTACCGGCTGTGGCTGCTCGAGCGCGAGGTTCTCCGCCTACGCCTGCAGGCGCACGGGATCGGCGTCGCCACCTGGAACGACGAGGAGCTCGAGATCGTGCTCGAGGAGGTGACGACGTACAGGCGCTACGCACGTCTGGCACGCGTCTAGCGACCGGGGCCGCCGGGCTCGCGTGCCTGATCGCCGTCGCGATCGTCCCGGTGGCGCGCGCCGACGGGACGTTTCGGCTCGTCGCGGTCAGGCTCGCTGCCGTCGCCGCGCTCACCCTCCTTGCCGCCGTCGTGAACGGATGGGCGCCGCTCGTCCCTGTTGCGGTCGCGCTCGCCGGAGGCGCGTACGCCGGCCAGCTCGCGCTCGACGACGCGCCACTCGACGTGACGGCGCCGGCGATCGCCGTCGGGCTCCTGCTGGCGGCCGAGCTCGCGTACTGGTCGCTCGACGAGCGTCAGCGCATCCGCGGCGAGGCCGGCGAGAGCCTCCGGCGGGTCGTGTTCGTCGCGGTCCTCGGCGTCGGAGCGTTCGTCACCGGGGCCGTCGTGCTCGCCCTCGCGGACACCGTGCGCGGTGGTGGGATCGCACTCGATCTCGTCGGCGCTGCTGCTGCGATCGCGGCGCTCGCGACGATCCTCGTCGCAGCTGTCGGCGGGCGCGGCGACGCCGCGCGCTAGGAGGTCGCCGGGTCGGGCGGAGGCGGCTGCATCGCCGTGCCCGGGATGGGCCGCGGCTGCGGCTTGAGCTTCGGCTTGCGGCCGGTCTCGGCCTCCTCGATGACCGGAGCCGGCGTCTCCTCCGGAAACACGGACTCCTCACCCTCGCCCGCGAGGAGGCGCTCGAACTGATCCTTGTCGATCGTCTCGCGCTCGATGAGGATCGCGGAGAGGCGGTGGAGGTCGTCCATGTGGGCGCGGAGGACGGCCGTCGCGGACGTGTGGGCCTCCTCGATCACGCGGCGGATCTCGTCGTCGATCTCCTTCGCGATCTCGTCGGAGTAGTCGGGCTCGGAGCCCATGTCGCGCCCGAGGAACGGAAGGTCGTGGTTGCGGCCGAGCACGCGTGGCCCGAGCTTCTCGGACATCCCGAAGCGCATGATCATCTGCTTCGAGGTCGTCGTCACCCGCTCGAGGTCGTTCGCCGCGCCGGTCGTCACCTCGTGGAAGACGAGCTCCTCGGCAGCGCGCCCGCCGAGCGTCATCGCGAGCTCGTCCATGAGCGCCGACTTGGTCGTCAGGTACTTGTCTTCGGTCGGCAGCGAGATCGTGAGGCCCAGCGCCTGACCGCGCGACACGATCGTGATCTTGTGGACCGGGTTCGTGTTCTCGAGGTAGTGGCCGACGAGGGCGTGGCCCATCTCGTGGTACGCGGTGATCTTGCGCTCCTTCTCGGAGAGCAGGCGGGCCTTCTTCTCCGGCCCCGCGATGACGCGCATGATCCCTTCCTCGAGCTCGTCCTGCTCGATCATCTTCTTGCCGTTTCGGGCCGCAAGCAACGCGGCTTCGTTGATGAGGTTCGAGAGGTCGGCTCCCGTGAAGCCCGGCGTGCCGGCGGCGAGCGTGTCGAGGTCGATCTCGCGGGAGAGCGGCTTGCCGCGCGAGTGCACCTCGAGGATCTTCTTGCGCCCGATCCGATCGGGGCGATCGACGACGATCTGGCGGTCGAAGCGACCTGGCCGCAGGAGCGCCGGGTCGAGGATGTCGGGGCGGTTCGTGGCGGCGATGAGGATGATGTTGTCCTTCATCTCGAAGCCGTCCATCTCGACGAGGAGCTGGTTCAACGTCTGCTCGCGCTCGTCGTGGCCGCCGCCGAGACCCGCGCCTCTGTGTCGCCCGACGGCGTCGATCTCGTCCATGAAGATGATGCATGGAGACGCCTGCTTCGCCTGCTCGAAGAGGTCGCGGACGCGCGACGCGCCGACGCCGACGAACATCTCGACGAAGTCGGAGCCCGAGATGGAGAAGAACGGTACGCCGGCCTCACCGGCGACGGCGCGTGCGAGGAGCGTCTTCCCGGTGCCCGGCGGGCCGTAGAGCAGCACGCCCTTCGGGATGCGGGCGCCGAGCGCCTGGAACTTCTTCGGGTTCTCGAGGAACTCCTTGATCTCGTGCAGCTCCTCGACGGCCTCGTCCGCGCCCGCGACGTCCTTGAACGTCACCTTCGGGGAGTCGGGCGACATGCGCTTGGCGCGACTCTTCCCGAAGCTCATGACCTTCGAGCCGCCGCCCTGTACCTGGTTCATGAGGAAGATCCAGAAGGCGATCAGGATCACGAAGGGCAGGACGTTGATGAGCAGCGCCCACCACGCGGACGAGCCGACGCCCTTCGAGTCGAACTTGATGTTGTTGTCCTCGAGGAGGTTCTGGAACTGCGTCGCCGACTGCGAGGTCGGGTAGTTCACCTTGACCTTGCCGCCCTCGACGAGCGTCGCGGTCAGCTGCTGCCGGTTCGGGTTGAACTCGACCTCGTTGACCGCGCCGTCCTTGACCTCCTGGATCAGCTGCGAGTAGGTCATCTTCCGCGTCTCGGAGCGCCCGGGCAGCAACGTCTGACTCGCCAAATAGACGAGCAGCACGATGATGATGAGCGGGAAGAGCGCGCTGCGGAAGAAGCGGTTCACGTCGGTTTTCGCAGGGTACCAGCATGGTTCTTCGGCACCTAGGCCCCGATCCTTCGTCCCCCGTTACAGGCGGATTGCGATGCTACGTGTCGTTCGGCACGAGAGCGCTCAGTGAGGCGGCGGGATCAGGTCCGAGTGGAGGACCGCGACGTACGGGAGGTTCCGGTAGCGCTCGGCAAAGTCGAGCCCGTAGCCGATGACGAACCGGTTCGGGATCTCGAAGCCGACGTAGCGCACCGGGACGTCGATCTCGCGGCGCTCGGGCTTCGTCAGCAGCGTGACGACCTCGAGCGAGGCCGGCTTCCGCGCGCGCAGGTTGCGCATCAGGTACGAGAGCGTGAGGCCCGAGTCGATGATGTCTTCGACGACGAGGACGTCGCGCCCCGAGATGTTGATGTCGAGGTCCTTGAGGATGCGCACGACGCCCGACGAATCAGTTGCAGCGCCGTAGCTCGAGATCGCCATGAAGTCGATCTCGCACGGCACCGTCAGCTCGCGCATGAGATCCGCCATGAAGAAGACGGCCCCCTTGAGCACGCCGACGAGCAGGAGGTCGCGGCCTGTGTAGTCCGCGGAGATCTCGGTGCCGAGCTCGCGGATCCGGCCCTGGATCGCGTCCTCCTCGATGAGGACCTCGCCCACCGCGCGCTCGAGCTCCGTCTGCGTCATCCCCGCGAATCTTTCCATGCCCGGACCGTGTCTTCCCAGCCAGGCGCCGTGGCGAGACCGGGAACGAGCACGATCCCGTCCTCCGACGCGACGACTGGCCACCCGTCGCGGGCATCTCTCGGCACCTTCGCGTCGACGAACACGTCCTGGAGCTTCTTGCGCCGGCCGGCAAGTCGGTCGCCCGGCAGGCGCGTCCGGACGACGAGCCCGGGGCACTCGCTCTCGAGCCGCCACGGCCCGAACTCGACGGTGCCCTCGAGCCGAATCTCGTCGTACTCGCGCACCGCGCGCACGCCACCGCCGAGGTCGGCCACCTTCGTGCCGTGCGTCGAGGCCACGATCTCCGCGAGCGAGCGCTCGAGCGCTCGCGGCAGCTGCGGCCGCTCGCTCGCGAGTACCAGGAGGTTGCGGTCGGCTCCCGGATGCAGTCGCCGGAGGAGCGGGAGGATCTCGTCGCGGATCAGGCCGCGCTTCGTGTCCGGGTTGGACGAGTCCGTCCTGAACGCGAGCCCGTGCTCGCGGCAGTACTGCACAGTGTCCTCGCGCCAGACCTCGAGCAGCGGGCGCACGACACCGTCCTCGCGTGCGACGGCGATCGCCTTCGTAGTCGCCGACGAGACGAGGCGATAGAGCACCGTCTCGACCTGGTCCGAGGCCGTGTGCCCGGTCGCGCGCAGTCGTGCGCCCGAGGTCAGCCGATACCGGACTTCACGCAGCGCCGCCTCCGTCGGCCGCGTCGCAGCAGCGCGCGCGTCGAGCACCTCCGCGCCGAGAACCGCACGGCAGAAGCGAGCATCCTCGTCCGACTCGCGTCCGCGGAGGCCGTGATCAACGTGGACAGCCGAGACGCGGTAGCCGAGGGAGCCCAGGACGTGCAAGAGGCAGGTGGAGTCCGCGCCGCCCGAGACGAGGCACGTGACCTCGCCCTGCTGCGGGATCAGCGCGTGCCGGCGGATCGTCTCTGCGACCCGGTCGGGAAGTCCACGCTCCACGAGGCCATTGTGCAGCCGAGCGTCGAGGTCCGCGCACGCTACGTGCCGGGCGCGACCGCACGGAAGCTCGGACTCCGGCTCCAGTCCTCCAGCAGCTCGGCGGCACGTTCCACCGCAGCTCGATCGAGCCGGAACGGTGTCGCGTGCTCCACCGGCGCCATGAGCGACGCCGGGACGAGGCCGTCTGCCGCGTCCAGCGCGTAGCGCAGGACGAGCGCGTGGGCGACCACGAGGATCGTCCGCTCGTGCCGCTCGAGGACGAGCCGCAGTCCGCGGGCGAAGCGTGCAGCCGCCTCGGCGCGGCTCTCTCCACCGCCGGGCGCCGTTTCGGTCGGCTGATTGGTCGAGGCCCACAGGCGGTACGTGTCGAGGAGGCCACCGTCGAACGACCCGAACCGGATCTCGTCCAGCTCGGGCACGACGAGCGTCGGGACATCCCTGCCCGCGAGCGCGAGGGACAGCGTCTCGCGCGTGCGCCCGAGCCTCGACGAGACTCCGAGCTCGACGTCGTCGCCCGCGAGCATCTCGCCCAGCCTGCGCGCCTGCTCGACGCCCTCGGGCGTCAGCGGCTCGCCCGGGACGCCGCACGACGCGATCCCGGTGTGATTCGAGCCGGCGAGCGCATGGCGCGCGAGGACGATCTCCGCCACCGGCGCCTCAGAACAGGAGCGAGCGGTAGTCGAGCACGTGCTCCATGCCGATCGCCTCGTACAGGCGGATCGCCGGGTCGTTGTCGGCACGAACGAACAGGCAAACGGTCGGGACACGCTCGAGCAGGAGGCCGCAGAGATCGGAGAGGCCGCGCGCGCCGTAGCCCTGGCGCCTCGCCTCGGGATCGACCCAGACCTGCTGCAGCTGCACCGCGGCGGGCGTCCACGCCGAGGCCTCGGCCTTGAAGAGGATCACGTCGTCCTCGATCCACAGCCACGAGCGCTCCTCCTCGATCTGGCTGCGCGTGCGCCAGCGGAAGCCCTCGGCGTCGCGCTCGAGCGGATCGAGCCCGAGCTCCTGCTCGTGCGCGGCCGCACACGCCGGCATGAGCCGATCGAGGTCGTCGTGTCGCGCCGGTCGAAGGTCGGTGCCGCCGGGCTCGGGAGGCTTGCTGATGACGAAGACCGGCTGCGCCGGCCGATCCTCGCGCGGGCGCGGGAGGAAGTGCTCAGCCGCCTCCCACAGCTCGGTCGCGGCGCCCGCCTCGCCGATGAGCATCCGCGGCCCCGCCTTCGCCGCCTCGTGTGCGAACACCTCGCACCCGTCGCCCGACGGAACGACATTGACCCCGACATGGCACAGGGCCCTGAGCTCGCTGCCTCCGTCCTCGAGGGCGACGAAGCGACCGAGCCCGCGCCGTGCGACGTCCTCGAGGAATACGCGCTCCACGGGATCGCGAGCGCAGAACCGTAGGATCTGGTCACGCTTCGGCTCGACGAGCTTCGCGGGCAAGGCGCGAACTCTAGACCGCGGTTCCGCCCTGCTCTCGACCACGCAACCCGTAGGGTTGCGCCGTGCCGATCCACCTCCGCGCCGAACCGGGCGACTACGCCGAGGCCTGCCTCCTCCCGGGCGATCCGCTGCGGGCAAAGCACATCGCGGAGACGTTCCTGACCGGCGCCGTCGAGGTCAACTCGGAGCGAGGGCTCCTCGGCTATACCGGCGAGTGGGAGGGCAAGCGGATCTCGGTGCAGGGAACCGGGATGGGCTGCCCGGGAGCGACGATCGTGTTCGAGGAGCTCATCCAGCTCGGCGTCAAGCGACTGCTCCGCGTCGGCACGTGCGGGGGCCTGCAGGCGGATCACGCGCTCGGCGACCTCATCGTCGCCATCTCGGCGATCCCGGCGGACTCGACGGCGGTCCACCTCGTCGGGGGCGAGCCGCACTGCCCGACCGCGAGCTGGGAGCTCGTGCACGAGGCAGTCCACGTAGCGAAGCACTCGGAGCAGCAGCTCCGCGTCGGCCCGATCGTCTCGAGCGACCTCTTCTACAACCCCGACGAGGGCCAGTACGAGCGCTGGTCGAAGCGCGGCGTACTCGCGGTGGAGATGGAGGCGGCTGCGCTGTTCACGCTTGCCGCGATCCGCGGTGTCCAGGGCGGGTGCCTGCTCACGGTCAGCGACATCGTCGTCGAGGGCGAGTTCGTGCGGATCTCCGACGACGAGCTGAGAGCCGCGGTCGATCGCATGACGAGGATCGCGCTCGCGACCGCCACCGCGGGCCAGAACGGCCATTAGCACCGGCCGTACCGTCTTTCTCGTCAACCCGGCCGCGGCCGCCGGCTCGACCGGGAAGCGCTGGCCGGAGATCGCGCGCCGCGCCGCCGCGCGCGGGCTCGAGGGAGACGCACTCGTCTCCGACGCGCCGGGACGCCTCACGGCACTCGCCGCCGACGCGGTGTCCGCCGGTGCAACGCGGCTCGTCGTCGTCGGCGGCGACGGCTCGGTGAACGAGGTCGTGAACGGCCTCGCAGCGGCCGACGGGGTCGAGCTGGCAGTCATCCCGCGGGGCACAGGCTGGGACTTCGTGCGCACCCTCGGGATCCCACGCGACCTCGACGAGGCGATCGACGTCGCGCTCACGGGCGCCACGCGGGACATCGACGTCGGGATCGTCAGCTACCGGACGTGGTCGGGGTCGGACGCGACGAGGCGGTTCGCGAACGTCGCGAGCGCCGGCATCTCGGGCGCGATCGCGCGTCGTGCGAACGAGTCCTCGAAGGCACTCGGAGGGAAGATCTCCTACTACTGGGCGACGCTCTCGGTCTTCCTCGGCTGGCAGACCGGCGAGCTGCGCGTCACCGTCGACGACGAGTCGCGGAGCGGCCGCATGATCGACGCGATGATCTGCAACGGTCGCTACCTCGGCGGCGGGATGATGATGTGCCCCGACGCAGAGCCGGACGACGGGGTCTTCGACGTCCTCCTGATCGGGGACGTCACGAAGCGCGACCTCGCCTTCGTGCTCCCGAAGACGTACCGCGGCAAGCACCTCCCCCACCCGCGCCTCGAGCTCCTGCGCGGGCGTGTCGTCACCGTCGATGCGGACGAGCGGCTGCCGATCGAGCTCGACGGCGAGCAGCCGGGGACGACTCCTGCGCGGTTCGAGATCGCGCCGCGCGCGCTTCGACTGCGAGTTCCGCGCTAGGCGGCGGGCTTGCGGGGCGCCTGGCGCCGCGGCGGCGCCTTCGGCTTCTTGAGCGCCGAGACTTCCTTCTCGAGCTTCGCCACGCGAGCCTCGAGTGCGTCGATCCCGCGCACCTTCTTCGCCATCTCGTCCATACGGGTGCGGAGGTCGTTGAACGCCGTCAGTGCCTTCTGGCCGCCCGGAAGCTCCGAGATCCGCTGGAGCGCGTCCTCGCCGGCGTCCGCTAGCCGGGAGACGAAGTCCTTGTCCGCTGCGACGGTGTCCTTGTCGGTCGTCGATGTCGTCATGAAGACAGTCATACCAGCCCGCCCGCCGTGCCCGCAATCAACTCTTCGACGACAGCGCTCAACGTCTCGCCCGCCCCGCCGTCGATCGTGAGGAGCGCTCCGTCGTCCAGCGCGGTCGGGCCGCGGTTCACGATCGCGTAGCCGGCGGCCTCGAGGGGCAACCCCGCGACGGGCCAGACCTCGAGCGAGGAGCCGACTACGAGCACGAGCGACGCTCCGCGCGCGAGCTCGGAGGCGCGAGCGAGCTCCTGCTCCGGCAGCAGCTCCCCGAAGAGGACGACGCCCGGCTTGAGCACCCCGCCGCAGCTCGGACACCCGGGCACGGGCACCCGGTCGAGCTGCTCCAGCGCTGCCTCGATCGGAACGTCCCGGTTGCACGCGATGCACGTCGCGGAGCGAAGCGAGCCGTGCACCTCGACGACGTCCACGCTGCCCGCGCGACCGTGTAGCCCGTCGACGTTCTGCGTGACGATGGCCCGACAGAGCCCGAGCCGCTCGAGCTCGGCCAGAGCGTGGTGCGCTGCATTCGGCTCCGCGGCGCGCAGACCGTAAAGACGCTCGCGATAGAAGGACCACACGCGCGCCGGGTCGCGCCGGAACGCCTCGAGCGCGGCGACCTCGAACGGGTCGACGTCTCTCCAGATCCCGTGCGCCGAGCGGAAGTCGGGAATCCCGGACTCGGTCGACACGCCCGCGCCGGTGAGGACGATGCAGGGCTGCCTCTCCCGCACGAGACGCGCAAGCGCGGCGGCCGACATCGCGCGATCTTAGGCTTCCCGATGTGGAGGGCTTCGGATTCTCGACGCAGGTACGCGTCCGCTTCGCGGAGACGGACGCGCAGGGCATCGCGCACCACGCATCCTTCGTCGTCTGGCTCGAGGTCGCACGCGTCGCGTACCTCGAGCGGCATACCGGCGGCTACCAGGCGATTCGCGACCGTGGACTCGAGGCGCTGACCACCGAGGTCTGCGTCCGCTACCACCACGCCGCGTACTTCGACGAGACGCTCACGATCTGGTGCCGCTGCGTCGACGTGCGCGGCGCGCGGTTCACCTACGAGTACCGGATCACGCGCGGCGACGAGCTCGTCGCGGACGCGTACACACGACACGCCTGCGTCGACCGGGAGACGTACCGCCCGACACGTCTGCCCACCTGGCTCGCGGACGCGATCTCTAGCGCTGAGTCGCCGAAGGCGTCGTAGTCGTGCCCGTGGTGGGCTCGGTCGTCGTCGGCTCGACCGGCTTCTTCGGCTTCGGCTCGGGCGCCTTCGTCCCGATGCGCACGACGCGCTTCTCGCCCGCGTAGGACGTGTTCCACGTCTCCGAGCGGATGAGCTTGCCGTCGGCGGCGTAGACCTTGCGCGTCGCCGACGTCCGCGAGGGCGGCTCCCCCTCGCTGTCGACGACGCGCTCGCCCTTACGGAGCGTCGCATCCTGGACACGCTCGACCGGGACGGGGCCGGTCGTGACGAGCGGCGTCGCGCTGCTCTCGACCCGTCGGTGCTCGCCGCCGTAGATCGCCACGCTGATGCCGTCGCTCTCCGAGAATCCACGCACGAGGATCCACGACTTCGTGTCGTTGACGAACCGGAGATCCAGGGACGGCCAGTAGACGGTGGCGTCGCGACCGAGCGGATAGCGGCTGATGTAGAGCGAATGCGGGTGGCGCTCGTTGATCCGCAGCCCGGCCTCCCAGGCGGCGTTGAAGACGGTGGTCGCGACCTGCGAGGTGCCGCCGCCGACCTCCTCCGAGTACTCCGTCCCGATGATCACCGGCGCCGGGCGGAAGCCGCGCTCGGCCGTCCGCTCCCCGATCGCGCGGTTGAGCGAGAAGGTGCCGCCCGGACGCACGAGCGTGCCGTCGAGCGCCGCGACCCCGAGCTGGAGGTTGGTGATGCGGTCGGCCGTGCCCGCGTAGTACGTCTTGTAGGACGACATGCGCTGGTCGATGCCCATTGCGAGTGCAGCCGCGGTCGTGCGCTTCGGCGCCGCGCGGGCAACCTCGAGCCGCGCCACCCGACCGGTGGGACGGGTCGCGGCTCGGAGGACAGCCCGTGCCGCCTGCGGCACGTCGATCTCGAGGCCATCGCGCGACGGGACTACCTGGACGCTGTCTCCGTACACGGCGAAGCGAGCGTCGCGCGGTGGTCGGCCGATCTTCTTCGACAGCTCGCGGAAGTACGCATCCGCCGCCGGGCCGCCGATCGTGAGCGACGACGCACCGTCGCGCGGGAGGACGATGAGCCGCGCGAGGCGACGCTGCGGCAAGCGGTAGCTCTGGCCCGCGGCTCGCACGACGACCGGGGCGGAGAGCGCGGTGCGCGCCCTCTCCGCGGCCGGAGCGAGCTCAGCCGCGCTGACGTCCGGCTGAGTGACCGCGACCGGGAGCGCGGTCGTGTCGGAGAGGCGCTCGATCTGGCCCAACGTTCTGACGATGACGCCAGCCGCCGCCTCGCGATCGAGACGTTGCCCCGGCCGGTCGGGGACGACCCGGATCGTCAAGCCGCTCCGCCGCAGGGCCGCGCTGCGCGGGCTGCGGTCGACGTCCCCCGCGATCTTGTCCAGCACGTATTCGAGCGCGGCGTTCGACACCGTGAGCCGCGGCAGGATCTCGGCGCCGAAGACACGCGCCCGGAGCCGCCTGAACCCGCGGAGCGGCCCGAAGCCGTCGCCCGCATTCTCGGCCGCGGTCACAGCAGCGGCCCAGTCCGGCTGGACGGCCAGCTGATTCGCGGCGAACGTGTAGGTCTTCGTCCCCGCGACGAAGCGCACCGGCCGTACGGAGCTCGTCGCGAACCGACGGTCGAGGCGCGCGACGGCCTGATGCTTCGTGAGCCCGCCGACGTCGACGCCGCCTACCCGCGTCCCGGCGGCCAGCTCGCTGCTCCGGCCCGCGAAGGCGAGACCGACGACCAGAGCCAGCGCGACGGCACCACCGGCACCGAGGGCTATGAGCGCAGGCGCCGAGAGCGCACGCTTTCGCGCGCGGCTCCGCGGTGCGAGGAGGGGCGATTCGGCGTGCACGGGAGCGCGAATTCTAGACGTGGCCGAGCGCCGGCTCACGTGAAGATTTGGCGTGGGAATTGGCGCTCATTCGTTGACCATGCGGTAAACAGCTGCGCGCAGTTCCGGACTAGAATCGGCAGTGGGTGGTGGGATGGGGTGCCCCGAATGAACGGTGCACTCAGAAGACGAAGAGCTCGATCCCGCCCGACACGTACAGCTCGACCCCGGTGATGTAGGCAGCGAGGTCGGAGCAGAGAAACGCAATCGCGTTTGCGATGTCCTGCGGCTCGCCCGGCCGCTTGAACACCGTGCGTGCGGCGATGCGCTCGTTCATGGCCGCGTTCGCCATGTGGAAGGCCTCGGTTCCGATGATCCCCGGGACGATCGCGTTCGCGGTGATCCCGTGCCGGCCGCCCTCCATCGCGAGCGTCTTGGTCAGCCCGAGAATCCCCGATTTCGTCGTCGAGTAGCTCGCCTGGCCGAAGCCACCGAGCGTCCCCGCGACCGACGCCATGTTCACGACCCGGCCCCAGCCACGCTTCTTCATGTGCGGCCAGACGGCCTGCGCGCAGTTGAAGCCACCGGTGAGGTTGACGCGCAGGTCTCGCTCCCACAGCTCTGCGCTCTGGTCGTGGAACTGCCCGACGTGGTCGAGCGTCCCCGCGTTGTTGACGAGAATGTCGACGGATCCCAGCTCCTCCACCGTGCGGGCCACGGCCTCGGCCACCTGGGCGCGATCGGTGACGTCACAGCGCACCGCGAGCGAGCGCCGCCCGAGACCGCGGATCTCCTCGACAGTCTCCTCCGTGTGCACGAGGCCCTGCGTGCGAGCCGCGGTCGCGAGCGCTCCCCAGCTGTCCGTCTCCTCCGAGAGGGCGGACTCGACGAGGATGTCCGCGATCGCGACGTCGGCGCCCGCGCGCGCGAGCGTCAGCGCGTCGGCGCGGCCCAGCCCTCGCGACCCGCCGGTGACGAGCGCGACTCGGCCGGAGAGGTCGATCTCGAGCGCCATGCCCGGACCCTAGTCGCCTCGCGGAAGGAAGATCTCCTTCGCGATGACGAGCCGCTGGATCTGCGACGTGCCCTCGTAGATCTGGAACAGCTTCGCGTCGCGCATGAGCTTCTCGACCGGGTACTCCTTCATGTAGCCGTACCCACCGAAGACCTGCACGGCGTCCGTCGTCACCTTCATCGCCGTGTCCGCCGCGAAGCGCTTGGCGAACGACGACTGGAGGGTGGCCCTTTCTCCCTGGTCGTGCAGCCAGGCCGACTGCCAGACGAGTAACCGCGCCGCCTCGATCTCGGTCGCCATGTCGGCGATCAGGAAGTTGATGCCCTGGTGCATGGCGATCGGGACGTCGAAGGTCACGCGCTCCTTCGCGTAGTCGACCGCCAGCTCGTAAGCCGCCTGCGCCACGCCTACCGCGCCAGCTGCCGTGCCGGGCCGCGTGAAGTCGAGCGTCCGCATCGCGATCTTGAAGCCGTCGCCCTCCTCGCCGAGCCGGTTCTCGACCGGGACGACGACGTCGGCGAGCGCGAAGGCCGAGGTATTCGTCGAGCGCTGGCCCATCTTGTCGAGGTGCTTTTCGATCTGCACGCCGGGCGTGTCCATGGGCACGACGAATGCGGAGATCCCTCGGTGGCCCTTCGCCGGGTCCGTCTTCGCGAACACCACCGTCCAGGTCGCATGGCCTGCGTTCGTGATGAACGTCTTCGACCCGTTGATGACGTACTCGTCGCCTCGCCGCTCGGCCGTGGTCTTCATGCGTGCGACGTCGGATCCCGCATCGGGCTCCGATAGGCCGAACGAGCACAGGATCGGCTGGTCGAGGAGCGGCGGGAGCCAGGTCTCCTTCTGCTCGTCGGAGCCCGCGAGAAGCACGGGCCCTGCACCGAGCCCGTTGGCGAGGATCGCGGTGCCGATGCCGGAGCACCCCCAGTTCAGCTCCTCCGCCACGAGCATCCCGTCGAACGCCGGCAGACCGAGACCGCCGAGGGACTCGGGGACGTGCAGGTTCATGAGACCGAGCCCGTGCGCCTTCGCGATCACGTCCGCCGGGTGGGTGGAGCGCTCGTCGTACTCGGCGGCCTTCGGCCGGATCTCCTTCACCGCGAACTCGCGAGCCAGGGCGCGCAGCTCGCGCTGCTCCGGCGTCAGCGCGAACGACACGCCGCCGGCAACGGCGGTCTCGAGCTGGGTCATCGTCGCTCCTTCGATTGACTAGTCAGTCAACCAACTCTACGCCCCCGCCGACGCGCCGGTCAAGCCTCCGGGACCGTTCCGTAGGATGTGGCGAAGATGGCCACGACCACGGAACGGGCGGCGGCACTCGACCCGCTCGACTACCTCGACATCGACGCGCTGCTCGACGACGAGGAGCGCGCGATTCGAGACACCGTGCGCGACTTCGTTCGCAGCCGCGTCCTGCCGCACGTCGGCGACTGGTTCGAGGCCGGCGTGTTCCCTCGCGAGCTCATCGGCGAGCTCGGGAAGCTCGGCCTTCTGGGGATGCACCTCGACGGCTACGGCCTTCCCGGAGCGAGCTCCGTCGCCTACGGGCTCACATGCATGGAGCTCGAGGCCGGTGACGCGGGAGTCCGCAGCGCGGTGTCGGTGCAGGGCTCGCTCGCGATGTTCCCGATCTGGCGCTGGGGCTCGGAGGAGCAGAAGGAGCGCTGGCTCCCGCCGATGCATACGGGCGAAGTGGTCGGCTGCTTCGGGCTCACCGAGCCGGACGCCGGCTCCGATCCGGGGTCGATGCGCACGCACGCGCGCCGCGACGGATCGGACTGGATCCTCAACGGAGCGAAGATGTGGATCACGAACGGCACGATCGCCGACATCGCGATCGTCTGGGCACGGACGGACGACGACGAGATCCGCGGGTTCATCGTCGAGAAGGGCACGCCCGGCTTCTCCGCGCCCGAGATCCACAAGAAGCTCTCGCTCCGCGCATCCGTGACGTCCGAGCTCGTGCTGCAGGACGTGCGCGTTCCGGATGCCAACGTGCTTCCCGGCTCCACCACCCTGCGCGGACCGCTCTCGTGCCTCAACGAGGCGCGCTTCGGGATCGTGTTCGGGGCCGTCGGAGCAGCCCGCGCCTGCTTCGAGTGCGCCCTCGACTACTCGCGCGAGCGAATCGTCTTCGGCAAGCCGATCTCCGGCTACCAGCTCACCCAGGCCAAGCTGGCGGAAATGGCGCTCGAGATCAACCGCGCGACCCTCGTCGCGCTGCACCTCGGACGGAAGAAGGACGACGGCACCCTGCGACCGGAGCAGGTGAGCCTCGGCAAGATGGGGAACGTCCGCGGCGCGATCGAGGTCGCTCGAAGCGCCCGCACGATCCTCGGCGCGAACGGGGTGACCCTCGAGTACCCCGTGATCAGGCACGTGAACAACCTCGAGTCGGTGCTGACGTACGAGGGCACGCACGAGGTGCACACGCTCGTCGTCGGCCAGGCGCTGACCGGCGAGAACGCGTTCCGCTAGTCGCTAGTCCTCGCCCTCCCAGTAGTCGAGCATCGGGCCGGGACGACCCATGAGCACGCGCTCGCCGTCGAAGCTCCGCGCGCCGAACTTGCCGGAGTCCGGGTACTCGACGAGATCCGGTCGTTGCATGCTCGAGAGCATGAGCACGCGAATCGGCGAGCCCGTCCTGTTCGAGACTTGGTGGGCGCCCGATTTGCCCCGCGGGAAGACCACGACGTCGCCCTCCACGAGATCCTGCTCACCGCCGGGAGAGCGGAGGGTCGGAGTGCCGCGCACGACGACCAGCCACTCCTCGTTCGCGTGGTGGAGGTGGTACGGCCACAGCCGGTCTCCGGGCGCGAGCTCGTAGAGGCTGCCACCGAGGAGCTCGGCGCCGAGCCGCGCTCCGATCCACGCATCCTTGCTCCTCCAGCCTTCGCGATCCTCGACGCGATCCCATTCGTCGGACCCGAGGTTGAACGTCTCCATCCGTCGAGCCTAGTCGCTCGCAAGACCGCCGAGCGCCACCGTGACGATGGCTCGCTCGGCGCGCCGGACGTCGTCCTCCGAGTCGGGAAGCTGCCCGAGCACCCAGCCGGTGAGGATCTCCTCGAGCGCTCCGTAGACGATCCAGCTCGCGATGCGGGCATCGAGATCGCGACGGAAGGAGCCGGCTGCCTGGCCCTCCTCGATGACGCGCTGGACGATCGCGAACGCCTCCCGCACCTCGTCGATCTGCCCCTGGATCTCGCGACTGCGCGCGACTTCCCGAACCATCACCGTGACGAGGGCCGGGTCGTTCCGCCACGTACGTAGCAGGATCTTCGCGATTCCCTCGAGCTTCTCGGCGGCCGGCTCGTCTGTTGCCTCGACGGCACGGAAGCGGGCGAGGAGCTCGCCCCAGTTCTCGACGAAGACGGTTCGCAGCACCTCCTCCTTCGAGGAGAAGTAGTGGTAGAGCAGACCGTGCGCGACTCCGGCGTCCTCCGCGATGTCGCCGACTCGTGAGCCGTGGTAGCCGTGCTCGGCGAAGACGCGGACCGCCGCATCGAGTATCTGCTTGCGCTTGTCCGTCTGTGCGATTGAACGGTCAGTCAACGCTGGCGAGGATAGAGCTACGCTCCGGCCGCGTGCAACCGCTCCTCGACACGCTCGTCGTGGACTTCACGCGCTACCTCCCGGGCGCGTACGCGACCCGCGAGCTCCGACGGCTCGGGGCGCGCGTGGTGCGGGTCGAGCCGCCTGAAGGCGATCCGATGCGGGGAACTGCGACCGCGTGGGACACCGCGCTCCGAGCGGAGACGGAGTCGGTGGTCTGCGAGCTGCCGCGCGAGTCGGCGTTTGCTCACGCGCTGTGCGCACGCGCGGACGTCGTGCTCGAGAGCTTCCGGCCCGGCGTCGCGGCTCGACTCGGGATCGGCCCCGAGGACGTCCCCGACACGGCCGTCTACTGCTCGATCACGGGTTTTGGAGACGACGCGCGCTACCGGGACCGCGCGGGCCATGACCTCAACTACCTCGGGTGGGCGGGCGTGCTCGCCGACACGCCGTCGGACCTGCCGCCTACGCAGATCGCCGACCTGGCCGCGGGCGCGCTCGGCGCCGTGACCGAGATTCTCGCGGCGCTCCTCGAGCGGCTACGCAGCGGGTCGGGCTCCCGGCTCGTAGTCTCGATGACGCACCGCGCCCACGACCTCGTCGCGCACCGCCTCGGAGGCGAGCCCGTTCCCGGGCTCCTCACGGGCGGTCTCGCGTGCTACCGCGCCTACGCGACCGCGGATCGACGCCACCTGACGGTCGGCGCACTCGAGCCGAAGTTCTTCGACCGTCTGTGCGCGCTCCTCGGGCGACACGAGCTCGCGGCGCGGCAATTCGAGCCCGAGCAGGAGGCCCTTGCGGCCGAGCTCGCCGCCACGTTCGAGACCCGGACGCTCGCGAACTGGCTCGACCACTTCGGCGACGAGGACGTCTGCGTCGGGCCCGTCTGGTCGCGCGAAGAGGCGGCCGCGGCGTTCGGCTCGGGCGAGACGCCCACTGCCGTGCCGCTCGGCGCGCACACGGACGCCTGGCGGCGCGAACTAGGCGTGGACTAGCCCGAGCGCCGCGGGCAGCGCGAAGAGCGTGTCGATGCGCTCCTCCTCGTCGAGCCGAAGTCCGTCTCGGTCGAGCAGGATCGCCCGGATCCCGAGCGCGCGAGCGCCCTCGATGTCGTCCTCGTACGAGTCGCCGACCATCACGACCTCGTCCGTCTCGACACCGAGCCCGGCGAGTGCAGCGATGAAGATCGACGGGTGCGGCTTGATCCTCCCGTGCGCCTTCGACCCCACTCTCGCGTCGACCAGGAGCCCGTGATGGTCGACGAACTCGTCGAGATCGCGCTGTCCGTTCGTCACGAGGCCGATCTTGAGCTCGTGCCTGCGGAGCTCGTCGAGCACCGGGAGCGCATCCTCGTACAGCGCGAAGTTCTCGTGCCGCTCCCACTCGCTCACCATGTCGACCGCGCAGGCGCGTGCGCCGTCCGCATCGCCGCCCATCCCGCGGACGATCTTCTCGGTGAACGCGACCCAGATCTCCTCGTCGTGGACGAGGTCGCGCGCGTGCGACAGCGACTGGATGGAGTCGATCCGAGCCTGTGCGTAGCGCGCCGGGTCGAGGTCGAGCCCATGCCGTTCCCCGATACGTCGGTACCCCTCGGGCCCGAGCTCCGGCCCGGGCCGAAACAGCGTGAAGTCGACGTCGAACAGAACGGCCTTGAGCACCGACCGAGGATAACGAGGCACATGGAAACGCCCGGTCGATCGCCGGAGGCGGGCATTGCCCGCCGGGAGGCCCACACCGGCAGACGCGCCGCTGCGGAGAGGAAGGGGGGCAGGCGGGGGGAAACGTCGTTTCCCCCCGCCATTTCCATCGGGGTGCCCAGATTTGAACTGGGGGCCTCTCCGACCCGAACGGAGCGCGCTACCAGGCTGCGCCACACCCCGAGCGCGACAAGGGTACCGGCTCGGAGCCCGACCAGCCGCGCTCGCAAGGCGTTGCGCGGCCTCACGGGACGGCAGTATGCTCAGAGCGTGAAGGACGTTCTCGAGAGGCGGGACGGTTGACCCGCCTCGGCAGCCGATGACCCCGAGCCCGACGTGCGCGCGCAGCGCCGGCGGGCTTTTTCTTTGCCGTCTGTCACAGATCTGAGGAGGCGCAATGGCAAACCACCTGACCCCCGAGGAGCTCGCGAAGGAACTGGGAATGGAGCGCGACGAGGTCGTGCGCATCTGCATCGAGGAAGGCGTCCCGATCTACCACGGGAAGATCGACAAGTCGCTGTTCCAGGCGTCGCTCGAGGCGGTCGGGGCGGGCGCCGCCGTGACCGGCACGTCCTAGCGGCGTCCGGTCGACGCCGGCAAGGCGGCTAGCTCGCCTTGCTCTTGGCCTTGCGTGCGCGCGTCGGCTTCTCTGGAGCCTCGGCGGCGGACTTCTTCTTCGAGGCGGCGACGCTCGCCTTGAGCGCCTCCATCAGGTCGATGACCGGCGCGACCTCGACCGGCTCCGGGGCGACGATCTCCTCGCCGCGCATCTTCGCCTCGAGCAGCGAGCGGAGGTCTCTGCGGTAGTCGCTTGCGAGCTCGGAGGGGTCGAAGTCCCCGGCGAGGCTGTCGATCACCTGCCGGGCGAGGTCGAGCTCGGACTTCTTCACCTTCGTGTCCTCGACCGCCTCGGAGATCTCCGCCTGCGAGTACACGTCCTCGACGAGGAAGAGCGTCTCGAGCGCGAGCGCGTCCTCCTTTGCTCGCACCAGGCACAGGCTCTCGCGGCCGGCGCGAACGAAGCGGCCGAGCGCGGCGGTGCCCGTCTCGCGCATGGCCTCGAGGAGGAGGACGTACGGGCGGCGTTGGGCGGCCGCGGAGGCAGGAACGAGGAAGTACGTGCGGTCGAAGAAGATCGGGTCGACGTCGTTCTCCTGCACGAACCGCGTGATCTCGATCGAGCGCGAGTCGTCGGCGCGCTCGAGCGCCTCGAGGTCGGCGTCCTCGACGACGACGAACTGTCCCTTCGTCACCTCGAAGCCGCGGACGATCTCGTCCTGGGTGACCTCGCGGTCGTGCGTCGGGCACCAGCGCTTCTGCTTGATCGGGGTCGCGCACTCGCGGTGCAGGAGCCGAAACGAGACATCCGACTGGCGCGCGGCAGGCTTCGTCGCCGGGGCGAGGCCCACGGGGATCGAGACGAGGCCGAAGCTCAGGGATCCATTCCAGCTTGTGCGCATGTGCAGGGACTCTACGGATTCGCGGCGCCTGCGTGGATCCCTTGCGGCGAGCGTCTAAGCTCAGAAACGTGACGGAAACCGCGGAATCCACCATCGCGGCACCCCCGGCGGCCGGGAAGCGCACGATCGCGCGGCTGTGGCAGGACGCCGTAGCCGGCGGTCGTACGGGGCCTGCGTACCTCGTCGAGTCGGAGAGTGGTTGGAGCGAGATCTCCTGGGCAGAAGCCGACGAGCGTGTGCGCGCCTACGCGAACGGCCTGCTCGCGCGCGGCGTCAGCAAGGGAGACACCTTCGCGCTCCTCGCGCGCAACTCGGTCGAGTGGGCGCTCCTCGACTTCGCGTTCGCCAGGATCGGTGCGGTCGGCATTCCGGTGTACGCGTCCAGCTCCCCTCGCGACATCGGCTTTCTCCTCTCCCACTCGGACGCGGTCGGCATCGTCTGCGAAGACGCAGAGCAGCTCGCGAAGGTCGAAGCGGTCGAGGAGGAGCTCCCGGCGCTGCGGCACGTCCTCACGTACCACGACCTCGACGGGCTCGCAGCGCACGGCAAGGACTTCGCGCAGGCGAATCCCGCCGCGCTCGACAACGCGACCGCAGCGCTCGGCGAGGACGACCTGTACACGATCATCTACACGTCGGGGACGACCGGACCGCCCAAGGGCTGCATGCTCCGCCACCGCAACTACTACGAGATGGCGGGCTGCGTCGACCGCCTCCCCGAGTACTACCGGCCGGACGACCTGATGCTCCTCTATCTCCCGCTCGCCCACAACTACGGGCGGCTGATGCTGCTCCTCGGCGCGAAGGTCGGCTTCACGATCGCGTTCCTCGGAGACCCGCTACGCGTCGGCGAGGCGCTGCCCGCGGTGCGCCCGACGCTGCTCCCCTCGGTTCCGCGCGTGTACGAGAAGATCTACGCGACCGTCCAGTCCCATCTCTCTCAGGCGACGGGCGCGAAGAAACGGCTCGTCGAGTGGGGGCTCGGGGTCGGCCGGCGAGGCGAGCGAACGGGAGGCGCGAGGCGACTCCATTCCCTTCGGGCTCGGCGCGAAGCGTCGCGTAGCCGACAGGCTCGTGTTCTCGAAGGTCCGTGCTCCGCTCGGCGGCCGCCTGCGCATGGCCGGCTCCGGCGGGGCGCCGCTGTCGCGCGACATCGCGGAGTTCTTCGACTCCGTGGGCCTGCGCATCGCGGAGGGGTACGGCCTCACGGAGTGCACGACCGCGTGCGCGACGAACCTGCCCGACCACTACCGCTTCGGCAGCGTCGGGCCGGCGCTTCCCGGCTTCGAGCTCCGCGTGGCGCCGGACGGGGAGATCGAGGTGCGCAGCGAGACGGTGTTCGAGGGCTACTTCAAGGACCCGGAGGCGACGGCCGAGGTCCTCGACGAGGACGGCTGGCTCAAGACCGGGGACATCGGGGAGATCGACGACGACGGCTTCCTCCACATCACGGACCGCAAGAAGGACATCCTCGTCACCGCAGGCGGCAAGAACGTCGCGCCGCAGAACCTCGAGAACGAGCTCAAGACCTCGACGTACGTCTCGCAGGCGCTCGCCGTCGGCGACCGGCGTCCGTACGTCGCTGCGCTCGTCACGCTCGACGCAGCGGAGATCGGGCGGTGGGCGGCCGAGCAGGGGCTCGACGGCGACATCGCGAGCCTCGCCTCCGACGAGCGCGTGCGAGGGCTCGTGCAGGAGGCCGTCGACGGCGTCAACCAGCACCGCTCGCGCTACGAGCAGATCAAGCGGTTCGCGATCCTCCCGCGCGACTTCACGATGGCGGACGAGGAGATCACGCCGACGCTGAAGCTCCGCCGACGGATCGTCCAGGAGCACTTCGCGGAGACGATCGACGCGCTCTATGCGGGAGGCTCGGAGCCACCCCGCGCCGAGGACGACTCGCTGACGCCGTAGACGGAGCGCTCGGGCGGGACTACAGCCGGCGCGCGCCGACGTACATCGCGGAGTACCACGAGTCGGAGAGACTCGAGATCTTCACGACGTCGCCCGTGTGCGGCGCGTGGACGAACTGCCCGCCGCCGATGTAGATCCCCACGTGCCCGAGCCCGTCGAAGAAGACGAGGTCGCCGGGGGCGAGCTGGTCGCGCGGGACGGCGATCCCGTACCCGTACTGGGACGCCGCGTGGTGGGGCAACGAGATCCCGACCTGCGAGAAGACGTACGCGACGAACCCGGAGCAGTCGAACCCGGTCGACGGGCTCGAGCCGCCCCACACGTACGGAACTCCGAGGTACTGCAGCGCGATGCTGACGACGCTGCCGTACTGCGGCGCCGGGATGTTGGGGTCGAACGCCGGATCGGAGGCCGGAGCGGTCACGGTCGCCTGCGCCGCCACCTGCTGCTGTGCATCGATCGCGGCCTGCTGCGCAGCCGCGGCGCGTGCTCGTGCCGCTGCCGCGAGCGCCGCCTGGCGCCGCGCCTCGGCCGCCTGGAGCTGAGCGATCTCCCCCTTCACCGACTCGAGGAGTTGCTTGCGCTGGCTCAGCTGGCTCTCGATCGACGCCCTCTGGGCCGCGCGCTCGGCGACCACGTTCGCCTGCTGCTCCCGCGCGTCCTTGAGATTCGCACGCCTGGTCTCGACCTCCTTGCGGTAGGTCTTGACGGCACCCAGGATCGTCGCATCCTGGGAGGAGACGCGCTGGATGGCGTCGAGTCGGGCGATGATGTCGTCGAGGCTCTGGGAGCCGAGGAGCACCTCGAGCGTGGAGTCGCCCTGGCCGTTGACGTAGAGGTCGCGGAGGCGCTGGGCGATCCTGCCCTGGGCCACGACGAGGCTCTTCTTCGCGGCGGCGAGGTGCAACGCATTCGTCGAGAGCTGCGCGTCGATGTGCCCGAGCTGGACGTTCGCGTAGTCGTACTGCTCCGCCGCGCGCTCGACGTCGGAGTCGAGCTGCTGGACCTGCGCGAGGATGGCCTGCGCCTGCGCCTGCTTCGACTGGATCGACTGGCCGGACGCCGACCCGACGGCAAGCAGAAGCCCGGCGGCGGAAGCCGCGGCGAGAGCTGCTATCGGCGCCCATCCGGTTCGCAGGCCGCTCATGATGGCCCTCGTCGTCCCCGGACAGACCCGCCGGTGGCGGTCTGGCCCGTCACAAGTGGGAGACCCTAGCAGCCCCCCCGGATGCCTGCAACCTGTGCCTGAGCCAAAATCGCCGCACAGAGGGCATGTCTCCGGAGGGCTGCGCCGGGGCTGTGTTAGGGTCCGCGCCTCGTGGGTAGGGGCACACGAAGGTGGGGGCCGCTGCTGTGCGCGGTCCTCGCAGGAGCGGTACTCGGAATTGTCGGGTCGGCAAACGGCCAGCCGCAGGCTCCGCAGGCGTATCGGATCAAGGTCGACGCCGTCGCGTACTCCCTTCCGGGTCGCACTGCACTCGGCGTGCCCGTCCGCAAGGGCGTCGTCGCGGTCGACCCCGTCCTCATCCCGCTCGGCACGAAGCTGCACGTGCCGGGGTACGGGCCGAGCCTCGCCGCCGACGTGGGCACGGCGATCAAGGGCCGCATCATCGATCTGTGGTTCCCGACCACCGCGGCCGCCCGCGACTGGGGCCGGCGCACCGTGACGATCACGATCTACCGTTAGGCCCTCCGCGAGCGCCGCCGTCGGCGCGGTCGTGTACACCGTTCGCCTGTGAGGAAGCTCCTCGCGCTCTTCGTCGCCGTCGCGCTGGCCGTGCTCGCGACGCCGGGCTACGCCGCCGCGCCGACGCTCGACGCCAGGCTCGCCCACGCTCTCACGGCCCCGGGGATCGCGGCCGACCGAACCGCGGCGGTCGCCGTCGACCTGCAAACGGGCACGACCGTCTACTCGGCCAATGCGTCGGTCCCGCTCCTCCCCGCCTCAGCCGAGAAGCTGCCCGTCTCGCTCGGCGCGCTGCGTCTCCTCGGCCCCGCCTACCGCTTCAGGACCGAGGTCGTCGGCGACGGCGAGCAGGAGGGACGAGTCTGGGACGGCGACCTCGACCTCGTGGGCTACGGCGACCCGACGCTCGCGGAGTCCGACCTGCGCGCGCTCGCGCGCGATGTCGCCACCTGGGGCATCCGCCGCGTGACCGGCCGGGTGGTTGCGGACGAGAGCTACTTCGACGCCCGACGCGACGCGCCCGGCTGGAAGGCCTCCTACGTCGGGATCGAGTCGCGCCCGCTCTCCGCGCTTTCGGTCGATGGCGCCCGCTTCGACGGCGCGAACGGCTCGGCAGCCGCCGCGGCGCGGTTGTTCGACGCGGCGCTCGCGCGGCGCGGAGTCACGGTGCGTGGTGCGCCGACGAGCGGGAAGGCACCGGGCGACGCGTTCGCGCTCGCCGTCGACTTCTCCGACCCGCTCGTCGACGTCGTGCGCGAGATGAATCGTGAGAGCGACAACTTCGTCGCGGAGATCCTCCTGAAGGAGCTCGGAGCCTCGGTCGCGCGCCACGGAACGACGGCGGCCGGGGCAGCTGTCGTGGCGCACGAGCTCAGTGCCGCAGGGGTTCCGACCCGCGGTGTCGTGATCGCGGACGGCTCTGGCCTCTCGCGGCGCGACCGCCTGACACCCGACGCGCTCGTCGGCATCCTGCGAGCGGGCGCGAGCGACCCGACGATCAGCGACGCCTTCCTGACCTCGCTCTCGGTCGCCGGCATCTCGGGGACGCTCGAGCACCGCCTCGTGCGCCGGGCGACGCGTGGGCGCGTCATCGCCAAGACCGGGACGACCAATGCCGCCTCCGCGCTCGCCGGGTTCGTACGCCGCCGCTACGTGTTCGCGATCCTCCAGAACGGCCACCCCGTGCCCTGGTGGACGGCTCGCGCCGCCCAGGATCGCTTCGTGACGGTGCTAGCGCGCTCGTAGAAGCGCCTGGAAGTCGGCCTCGGAGAGGATCGGAACTCCGAGATCCGCTGCCTTCTGCGCTTTCGAGCCCGGGCTCTCCCCCACGACGACGCCGGTCGTCTTCTTCGAGACCGAGCCCGCCACCTTCGCACCCAGCTCCTCGAGCGCCGCGGTCGCCTCCTCGCGCGTCCAGCCATCGAGCGTCCCCGTGACGACGTACACGCTTCCACTCAGCCTGCCCTCGGCGGGCTGCTCCTCCTCGGCGAGCGCGAGCTGCAGCCCGAGCTCGCGCAGCTCGCCGACGAGCGCGCGGTTCTCGTCGTCCGCGAACCACTCGGCTATGAGCTCCGCCCGCTCGGGCCCGATGCCTTCCACCTCCTCGAGCTGCTCCAACGTCGCGCTCTCGAGCGCCTGGGCGGTGCGGAAATGCTGAGCCAGGTTGCGCGCGATGATCCAGCCCACCTTCGGGATGTTGAGCCCGAAGAGGACGCGTGAGAACGGCTGGTCCTTCGAGCGCTGGATCGACTCGAACGCCCTCGCCGCCGAGATCTCGGCGAAACCCTCGAGCTCGGCGAGCTGCTCGGCTGTGAGCCGGTAGAGGTCGGGGAGCGAGCGAACGATTCCTTCGTCCCAGAGCTTCTTGATCGTGTTGGAGCCGACGTTCTCGATGTCGAGCGCTGACCCGACCCAGTGGTAGAGCGTCTCCAGGCCGCGCGAAGGGCACGCCCGGTTCGGGCAGCGGTGCATCACTTCGCCCTCGGGACGGACGATCTCCGTACGGCAGAGCGGGCAGCGCTTGGGCATGCGCCACGCCTTCGTCCCGGGCGCATGCTCCCCGGCAGGCCCGACGACCTGCGGGATGACGTCGCCGGCGCGCTGGACGATGACGAGGTCGCCCACTCGGATGTCCTTGCGGCGGACGTCGTCCTCGTTGTGCAGCGTCGCGCTCGACACCGTCACCCCGCCGACGTGAACCGGCTCGAGCTCCGCGAGCGGGTTCAGCACGCCCGTCCGCCCCACCCGCACGTGGATCGCGAGGAGCTTCGTCACCGCCGAGGTCGGCGCCCACTTGAAGGCGCGGGCGAATCGCGGTCGGCCGTGGAGCGAGCCGAGGCGGCGCTGCTGGTCGAACGAGTCGACCTTGACCACGATGCCGTCGATCTCGTAGGCCGAGACCCGCGCGCCGCTCCTCCCACGCTTCGCACGCGTCGGCGACCTCCTCGATCGAGCCGACCCGCTCGGCGTCGGGATTCGTCGCGGAAGCCGCGCGCCCGCAGCCACTCGAGCGCCTCCCACTGCGAGCCGAGCTCGTGGCCTTCGAGGATTCCGACGCCGTAGACGAAGATCGAGAGCGGGCGCTCCGCCGTGATCGCGGGATTCAGCTGCCTCAGCGAGCCGGCCGCGGCGTTCCGTGCGTTCGGAGCGGGCTTGCGTCCGGCGGCGAGCTGCGCGTCGTTGAAGCGCGCGAAGCCGGCGAGCGGGAAGTAGATCTCCCCTCGAACCTCGGCGCGCAGCGGAGGCGCCTCGCCCTCCATCGAGCGCATCCGCAGCGGGATCGCCTCGATCGTACGGAGGTTCGCGGTCACGTCCTCGCCGCGCTCGCCGTCTCCGCGCGTCGCGCCCCGGACGAGCACGCCGTCCTCGTAGACCAGCGAGATCGCGGAGCCGTCGATCTTCGGCTCGAGCACGTACGCGACGGCTCGTCCGTGCCGAGCCGCTTGCGGACGTCGTCGGCCCACTTCTCGAGCGCCTCGCGCGTCGTCACCTTCTCGAGCGAGCCCATCGGCGAGAGGTGCTGCACCTTCCGGAAGCCGTCCGCCGGAGGCGCGCCGACGCGCTGGGTCGGCGAGTCGGGCGAGACGAGCTCCGGGTTCGACTCCTCGAGCGAGGTCAGCTCGTCGAAGAGCGCGTCGTAGGCGCTGTCGGCGATCTCGGGGTCGTCGAGGACGTGGTAGCGGTAGTTGTGGTGCTCGATCAGACGCCGGAGCTCGGCGACGCGCGTCGCCGGCGCGGCCGTCCTAGAGGGCACGCAGCGAGCTCCTGCGGGGTTCTGACGAAGGCGTCCGGCTCCTGCGGCCAGCAGCCGCTCGTCCGGGATGGATCCCGCCCCAGCCCGACCGCGATCGAGAAGACTCCGGCGGCCTTGGCCGCTCCGATGTCGAACGGCGAGTCGCCGACGTAGGCGGCGTCGGCGGGCGTGCCGCCGAGCCTCTCGACCGCGAGCAGCACGGGGTCGGGGTCGGGCTTGTGCCGCTCCGTGTCCTCGTGCGTCGACGACGACGTCGAAAGCGCTCGCGAGCGCCGGGAAGCGCGCGAGCGCGAGCGCGACCGTGCGGTGCCGCTTCGCGGTGACGATGCCGAGCTTTCGGCCCTCGGCACGGAGCCCGGGCAGGAGCTCGAGGAGCTCGTCGAACGCCTGGAGACGTCTCGTGCAGCCCGTCGTTGTGCTCCTTGTAGACGTCGAGCGAGCTCGTCGGCGTGCTCCGCGTCGATCGCGGTCATCTGCGCGACGATGCCCTGGCCGCCGATCGTCATCTCCGAGCTCCTCCGCGCGGGATCTCGCGCCCGAGCACGGTGCGCACCGCGTGCTGCATCGACGCGAGGATGATCGGCCCCGAGTCGATGAGCGTCCCGTCGAGGTCGAAGAGGACGATGCGGAAACGCACTCTGGCGGCCACGCGGCGATCGTAGCCGCGCTCAGTAGCGCACCCGCTCGAGGTAGAGGCCCCACGGGAGGCGCCGTGAGGCCTGCCTCCGAGCGCGGCCGTCCCGTCGAGGAGCCGCTCGATACGAGCCGGGCGCGTCTGACCCGGCCTCGAGCATCGTCCCGACGAGCGTCCGCACCATGTGCCGCAGGAAGCTGTCGGCCGTGATCGTGAGCTCGAGCCGGTCGTCGAGCCGCTCCCACGCCGACGGACTCGACGTTCCGGACGAACACCTCGTGCTGCGTCTCGGTCGGCGTGAAGGCGCGGAAGTCGTGCTCGCCGACGAGGAGCGATGCGGCGGCCTCGCGGAGCCGTCGACGTCGACGGGGCGCTTCCAGTGGAGTGCACGACGCGCCTCGAGCGGCGAGCGCGCCCGGCGGAGCAGCACGCGGTAGCGATACGTCCGCGCGACCGCGGAGAAGCGCGCGTCGAACTCGTCCGGCGCCTCCTAGGCGTCGACGACCGCGACATCCTCGGGCAAGCGCCGCGTTGAGGGCGTCCGCCGTCGCGCCTGCCGGCGGGCCGCCCTCGACCGACACGCTCGCCACCTGCCCGGTGGCGTGCACGCCCGTGTCGGTCCGGCCCGCGACGGCGAGCTCGTCCCAATGCGTGAACGTCGCGTCGAGCGCGGTCGCGGACGGCACCCTCGACGGTGCGCAGCCCCGGCTGCCGTGCCCACCCGCGGAAGTCGCTCCCGTCGTACTCGAGCGTCAGCTTGACCTTCACCTCAGCCCGCGATCGGCGTGACCTCGAGTGTCAGCCCGTCGACGCGCGGTGATCACGACCTCGGAGCCGGCATCGCACCCGCTCGGCGCAGCGCGCCTCCCAGATCTCGCCGCCGACGCGCACCTGTCCGTCCGGTCGCAGCTCGCCGACGGCGACCGCGCTCTTGCCGACGAGCGTCTCGATCCCGACCGCAGTCGTCTTTCTCCGCCTGTTCCACCAGAGGCCGATCCCGACCTCGGCCAGGTCGAGGACGAGCCCGCATGCGACGACGACGATGCCCCAGGGAGAGCGGGAGGAAGAAGATCGCCAGCAGGAGCGCGACGAGGACGAGCATCCCGGGAGCCTAGGCGCCGGGCCGTCTGCAGGCCCGGCGCCTAGACCACGGTCAGCTCTGCGGGCCGATTCCCGCGATCGCGCCCGTGTCGGCGTCGACGCTCACCTCGCGGTCGCCGACGTCCACGACGTACAGCACGCGTCCGTCGCGCTCCTTCAGATCCACCTGTCCGAGCGCTCCCTGTGCCGCGCGTCTGCGCGTCGGCAACGGCGGCCGCGAGGGTGACGGTCGTCCGCGGGAGCAGCTCCTTGCCGTCGTCGAGCGAGCCCGGCTGCGCGGGATGCCCGTCGTCCCAGATCACGCCACTTCCTCCACCGAGGGCGTAGCCCGCCCCGGCGAGGCTTACGGCGCACGCCGCGACGGCTGCCACGAGGATGGTCGGCTTTCGCATCGCTCCTCCTTTCGCTTGCACAGGCTGCGAGCGTAGGAGTGGCCGATGAGACAGCGGTGAGAGCGCTACTCGGGCTGCGGCTCTTGCTCGGCGCGGCGTGCGCGGGCGACCGCGACGGGCGATGGCGCCGGCTCGAAGTCGACGAGCTCGAGGTACACCATCTCCGCTGCATCGCCCTGGCGCTGGCCGAGGCGGACGATGCGCGTGTAGCCGCCGGGCCGCTCCGCGAAACGCGGGGCGATCTCGGCGAAGAGCTGGTGGACGACGGTGTTCGAGCGAAGCGCGGCGAGCGCCTGCCGGCGGGCATGGAGGTCGCCGCGCTTGCCCAGGGTGATCATCTTCTCCGCGAACGGCTTGACGGCCTTGGCCTTGGCCTCGGTCGTCCGGATCCGGCCGTGCTCGATCAGGGCGCCCGCGAGATTCGAGTAGAGCGCCTTGCGATGGGCGGAGTCCCGCCCGAGCTTCTTGCCGGATCGCTGGTGCCTCAAGGCTAGGAGAGCTCCTCGCCCTTCAGCGTCAGGCCGTGCGTGCCGAGCGCGGCGCGAACCTCCTCGATCGACTTGCGACCGAAGTTGGGGATCGCGACGAGCTCGTTCTCGGACTTCGACGTGAGATCGCCGATGGTCTCGATGCCGACGCGCTTCAGGCAGTTGTACGAGCGGACGCCGAGCTCGAGCTCCTCGATCGGGAAGTTCTCCATCCCGTGCATGACGGGCGCGTCGGCGACCGCCTCCAGCGCCGTGTCCCCGAGCCCCTCGATCGCGTCGAGGTCGGTGAAGATCGCGAGCTGGCGGATGAGGATCTCGGCGGCCTGTCCGATCGCGTCGCGCGGGTCGATCGAGCCGTCCGTCGTGACGTCGAGGACGAGCTTGTCGTAGTCGGTGCGCTGCCCGACACGCGCTGCCTCGACCTCGTACGCGACGCGGCGCACGGGCGAGAAGATCGAGTCGATCGGGATCACGCCGATGGTCGTCTCCGGCCCGCGGTTGAGCTCGGCCGGGACGTACCCGCGGCCACGACCGACGGTCAAGGTCATCTCGAGCTTGCCCTTGTCCGAGACGTGCGCGATCTCGAGCTCCGGGTTGAGGATCTCGAGGTCGGCCGGCGCCTCGATGTCGGCGGCCGTGACGACGCCTGCGCCCTTCTTTGCGATGTACACCTCGATCTCCGGCGACGCGCCGTGCAGGAGGACGATGAGGTTCTTGAGGTTGAGGATGATGTCGGTGACGTCTTCGCGGACGCCGGGGAGCGTCGTGAACTCGTGCGCGACGCCTTCGATCTTGACCGCGGTGACCGCGGCGCCCTCGAGCGATGAGAGCAGCACCCGGCGGAGCGAGTTGCCGAAGGTATGCCCGAAGCCGCGGTCGAGCGGCTCGATCGCGAACACGCCGCGATGGTCGTCGGCGTCCTCGTGCACGATCTTCGGCGTCTGGAAGTCCATAAGGCTGGTTCGAACTGCCACGTGTGTCCTTTCCTTCGGTGGTGCGAGTTCTGGTTACTTCGAGTAGAGCTCGACGATGAGCGACTCCTGAACCGGAGCATCGATCTCGTCGCGCTCGGGCCACTTGAGCACGGTGCCGGTGAGGCCGTCGTGATCGGCCTGGAGCCAGGGGGCCACGGAAGCCGTGAGGTCGGTCGCGTCGCGGACGAGCTGCTCGACGGGGCTTCCCTGACGAAGGGCGACGACGTCGTTCGGCCGGACGCCGTAGCTCGGGATGTTCACCCGGCGGCCGTTCACCTGGAAGTGGCCGTGCCGCACGAGCTGCCGTGCCTGCGCACGGGAACCGGCGAAGCCGAGGCGGTAGACGACGTTGTCGAGGCGCGTCTCGAGCATCCGCAGGAGGTTCTCGCCCGGAGCGCCGAGGCCACGGGTGGCCTTCTCGTAGGTCGTGCGGAACTGGCGCTCGAGGAGCCCGTAGTAGCGGCGTGCCTTCTGCTTCTCGCGGAGCTGGAGCAGATACTCGCTCTGCTTGATGCGCCCGCGGCCGTGCTCGCCCGGCGGATAGCTGCGCCGCTCGACCGCGCACTTCTCGGTGAGGCAGCGCTCGCCCTTGAGGAAGAGCTTGATGCCCTCGCGGCGGCAGACGCGGCACTTGGGGCCGAGGTCGCGCGCCATCAGACACGCCTCCGCTTGCGCTGGCGCACGCCGTTGTGGGCCTGCGGGGTGACGTCCTTCACCCCGAGGATCTCGAGGCCGGCGGCCTGGAGCGAGCGGATCGCCGTCTCGCGGCCGGAGCCCGGGCCTTTCACGAACACCTCGACCTTCTGCAGGCCGTGCTCCATGCCCTTGCGCGCCGCGTTGTCGGCGGTCACCTGGGCGGCGAACGGCGTGGACTTGCGCGAGCCCTTGAAGCCCGCCGAGCCGGCCGACTCCCAGACGATGACGTTCCCCTCTGCGTCCGTGAGCGTGACGATCGTGTTGTTGAACGACGTCTTGATGTGCGCCTGTCCAATGGCGATGTTCTTCCGGACCCGGCGTCTGGTGCGACCGCGGGTCGCCGATCTGCGAGGAGGTGCCATGGCCTAGGTCTTGGTCGCGGCCTTCTTGCCGCGCCCGACGGTCTTCTTCGGGCCCTTCCGCGTCCGCGCGTTCGTCTTCGTCCGCTGTCCGCGCACGGGGAGCCCGCGACGATGGCGGATCCCGCGGTAGGAGCCGATCTCGGTCAGCCGCTTGATGGCCTGCCCGCGGTCGCGACGGAGGTCGCCCTCCACCTCGAGCTCGGAGTCGATGTAGTTGCGGAGCTTCGTGACCTCCTCGTCCGTGAGGTCGCGGATCTTCTCCTCGGGATCGAGCTCGAGCTCGCGGATCACCTTCTGCGCGGTCGAGCGGCCGATGCCGTAGATGTACGTCAGCCCGATCTCGAGCCGCTTCTGCGTGGGAAGGTTGACGCCTGCGATGCGTGCCATCGGTGGTTCTCAGCCCTGCCTTTGCTTGTGTCGGGGATTGGTGCAGATGACGATGGTGCGACCGTGCCGCTTGATCACGCGACAGCGCTCGCACATCGGCTTGACGGAAGGGCGTACTTTCATTTGGTCGGGTTCATCCGGAAGGTGATTCGGCCGCGGGTGAGGTCGTAGGGAGAGAGCTCGATCTTGACTCGGTCGCCCGGCAGGATGCGGATGTAGTTCTTTCGCATCTTCCCGGAGATCTTGGCCAAGACGTCATGCCCGGAGTCGAGCTTGACCCGGAACATCAGGCTGGGGAGCGCTTCGACGACCTCGCCCTCCGACTCGATCTTCTCTTCCTTGACTGCCACTTCGCGCGCGAATAGACCTTTCGGTAGCGGGTTTTTTAGGAGAGATGCGGCACGAACGGATGCCCGCACCGCGGCGGGACATCGTAGCAGACGCCTTGCGCACGCCCACCCGCGCACAAGAGGCGCGATCGGAGTACGCTCGCACGCGTTCCCGACCGAAGGAGACACGTGTCAGTCCTCGTCAGCATTCGAATCCCCGGCGACGTCGCAAAGTTCAAGCAGCTTCTGGCGTCCGACTCCGACCGCTTCGCCTCAATCGCGGAGCACGCAAAGGCGGAGGGCGCCATCCACCACCAGTTCGCCGCCGGGGACGGCTACGTCCTGGTCGTCGACGAGTGGGAATCCGCCGGCGCGTTCCAGCGGTTCTTCGAGTCGCCCGAGATCGCGCAGATCATGGTCGATGCCGGAGCACAGGGCGAGCCCGAGGTCGTCGTCGCCGAGGCGATCGACTCGCCCGACCGTTTCTGAAGTCAGCGCGGCGTCACCGCCGGCGTGCCCGGCACGCCGACCCGCGGCGTGAGGATGCGCGGACCGTCGGCGGTGATCGCGACCGTGTGCTCGAAGTGCGCGGAGAGCGAGCCGTCGGCGGTGCGGATCGTCCAGCCGTCGTCCATCATCACCACCTCCGAGGAGCCGGCCGTGATCATCGGCTCGATCGCGATGGTCATCCCCTCCGAGAGCCTCGGGCCGCGGCCGGGCTCGCCGAAGTTGGGGATGTGCGGGTCCTCGTGGTAGTAGCGGCCGACCCCGTGGCCGACGAGGCTGCGGACGACGGAGAAGCCGCCACCCTCGACGACGTCCTGGATCGCGTGCGAGACGTCGCCGACCCGGTTGCCCACGACGGCCTCGCCGATCCCCGACGCGAGCGCGTCCTGCGCGACGTCGAGCAGGCGCTTCGCCTCGGCGTCGACCTCGCCGACGGCGAACGTGTACGCGCTGTCGGCGATGTAGCCGTCGAGGGTGACGCCGACGTCGAGCGTCACGAGGTCGCCGTCGGCGACCTCGTACTCGTCGGGGATGCCGTGGACGACGACGTCGTTCGACGAGATGCAGATCGCCTTCGGATAGCCCTTGTAGCCCTCCGAGGTCGGGATGCCGCCGTGCTCGCGGATGAACGTGCCCGCGGCGGCGTCGAGCTCCTCGGTCGTCACGCCCGGCCGGATCTGCGCCCCGACGGCCGCGATCGTCTCGGCGACGAGCGCGCCGGTGGCGGCCATCTTGTCGATCTCGCGCGGGCTCTTGCGGATGATCATCGGCTCGCGGCGACGCTGTCGAGCGCGTCGCGGATCGAGGCGAAAACCTCGTCCATCGTCTGCTCGCCGTCGACGATGACCTCGATGCCTGCAAGCTGGTAGCGGTCGACGACGAGCTCGGTGAGCTCGTGGTAGAGACGGAGGCGGTTGCGGATCGCCTCGGGCGAGTCGTCGGCCCGCCCTTCCTGCGCCGCTCGCACGCGGAGGCGGTCGGTGGCGACCCCGTCGGAGACCTGGAGGAGGATCACGGCGTCGAGCGGCTTGCCGATCTCGTCGAGCATCGCGTCGAGCGCCTCTGCCTGCGCCATCGTGCGCGGGAAGCCGTCGAGGACGAAGCCGTCCTCGTCGAGGACGCGCGCGCGGATGAGGTCGACCATGAGCTCGTCGGGCACGAGATCGCCGCGCTCGAGGATCGGCGCCACGCGGGCGCCGATCTCGGTGCCCTCGGAGATCGCGCCGCGCAGGATGTCGCCGGTCGCGACGTGCGGCACGTCGTACGCGGCCGCGATGCGCTTCGCCTGGGTCCCCTTGCCCGACCCCTGCGGGCCGAGGATCAAGATCCGCACGTTGTCCCTCCGCTACTTGAGGAAGCCTTCATAGGAGCGCATCATCATCTGCGACTCCATCTGGCGCATGGTGTCGAGCGCGACACCGACGACGATGAGCACCGACGTTCCTCCGAGGGCGCGCGACGTCGCTTGTGAGAACCCGCCGTAGCGGATGAAGAGGCTCGGCAGC
The DNA here is from genome assembly GCA_963846995.1 of uncultured Gaiellaceae bacterium. Classification (GTDB taxonomy): domain Bacteria; phylum Actinomycetota; class Thermoleophilia; order Gaiellales; family Gaiellaceae; genus GMQP-bins7. Next base: position 320,863 of record CAWJYD010000010.1, read on the forward strand.
ACTGCGACCGCGGCGAGGAAGAGCGAGCCGGGAAGCGTGAGCCGTGCGAGCACGCGGTCGAGGTACTGCGCGGTCGGCGGGCCGGGACGGATACCCGGGATGTAGCCGCCGTACTTGCGGAGGTTGTCGGCCTGGTCGACCGGGTTGAACTGAACGGCGGTGTAGAAGTACGTGAAGATCACGATCATCCCGCCCTCGATGAGCAGGTACAGCCAGTTTCCGGGCTGGAAGTGGGCATTGACGAAGTCGCGCGAGGCGGGGAAGTACTGCGCGACCGTCGGCGGGAACGCGAGGATCGCGGCGGCGAAGATGATCGGGATGACGCCTGCCATGTTCACGCGGAGGGGCAGGTAGGTCGAGCCGCCCGCGGTCATCTTGCGGCCGACCATGCGCTTCGCGTACTGCACGGGGATACGGCGCTGCCCCTCCTGCACGAAGACGACCGAAGCCGTGATGCCGAGCGCGATCAGCGGGAAGAAGAGCTTCTCCATCGGCCCCCCGTTCCACCAGGCGGCGATGCCGAGCGGGGCGCTGATGAGGATCGACGCGAAGATGAGGATCGAGATCCCGTTGCCGATGCCTCGCTTCGTGATCAGCTCGCCGAGCCACATGAGCAGGACCGTTCCGGCAGTGAGCGAGACGATGATGAGCACCATCTGGCCCGAGCCCGCGTGCAGTGCGCCCTGGCTACGGAAGAGGAACGCGTAGCCGGTCGCCTGCGCGGCCGCGAGGATCGCCGTGAGGTACCTCGTGTACTGCGTGATCTTCGCGTAGCCGGCCTCACCCTCCCGCTGCAGCTCTCCGAGCCGCGGGATGACCACGGTCATGAGCTGGAGGATGATCGACGCCGTGACGTACGGCATGATCCCGAGCGCGAACAGGGAGAACTGCGAGAGCGCGCCTCCCGAGAAGAGGTTCAGCAGGCCGAGGATGCTGCCGCCCTGGCCGTTGAAGAAGTTGTCGATCGTGTCCGAGTTGACACCGGGCGCGGGGATCCACGACCCGAGCCGGTAGACCGCCAGGATGACGGCGGTGAAGAGGACGCGCTTCCGGAGCTCGGGAACCCGCCACGCGTTGGCAAGCCACGAGAACATCCGTTATTCGGTCTCCTCCGCGGCCTCCGAGTCGGGCGCCTCCTCCGGCTCCGACGGAGACTCGTCGGCCTCGGGCTCCGGCGCCTCGTCGGCTGCCGGTGCGGCGGCCTTGTGCTTCTTCCGCTTGCGCTCGACCGGCTCGCGCAGCCGCGTGATCGTGCCGCCGACGGCCTCGATCTTCTCGACCGCGGACTTCGAGAACGAGTGCGCCGTCACGGAGAGCTTCTTCGTCAACTCGCCGTCGCCGAGCACCTTCACGTCGACCGAGAGCTTCGCGATGAGGCCCGCGGCCTTGAGCGCGTCGAGGCTGACGTTTGCACCCGCGTCGAACCGCGCCTCGAGGTCGCGGAGGTTCACCGGCTGCGAGTACGTGCGGAACGGGCCGATCGGCATCGCATCCGCAGACGTGTTCCCGCGGAGCTTGCCGACACGCATGTCGATCGGCATCTGGCCGCCCTCGAAGCCGGCGGGCATCGCGTGCGACCCCGCGCGCGACTTCTGGCCCTTGATCCCGCGGCCGGAGTAGCGCCCCTTGCCGGACCCGAGCCCGCGGCCGACGCGCTTGCGGGCCTTGCGAGGCTGTGCGGGCTTCAGATTCGAGAGGTTGAGCTCGTCACTCACGGTCTCAGCTCTCCTCGACGGTCACGAGATGGCGGACCTGGCGCAGCTGACCCTGCAGCTGCGGCGAGTCCTTGTGCTCGGCGCTGCGGCCGATCTTCCCGAGCCCGAGCGCGCGCAGCGTGCCGACGTGGCGGCTGGACTGCCCGATGCCGCTTCGCACCTGGGTGATCTTCATCGTGCTCATTCGGACGTCTCCGCGGAGGCGTCGCCGGCGTCCTGACTCTCGGTCTCGGCAGCCTCGGGCTCTTTGCGCGCCACGGACACGGGCAGGACCTCGGCGATCGTCTTGCCGCGCAGCGCGGCGACGTCCTCGGGGCGCACGAGGCTCTGGAGGCCATTCACCGTAGCCCGGCACATGTTGATCGGATTCGTCGTGCCGAGACTCTTCGCAAGGACGTCGCGGATGCCGGCGAGCTCGAGCACGGCACGCGTCCCGCCGCCGGCGATGACGCCTGTTCCCTCGCTGGCGGGGCGCAACACGACCCGAGCAGCGTCGAACCGGCCGACGATCTCGTGGGTGATCGTCTGCCCGTGCTTGGGCACGCGGAAGAGGTTCTTGCGCGCGTCCTCGACCGCCTTCGAGATTGCGAGCGGCACCTCGCGCGCCTTCCCGTAGCCGAGGCCGACACGGTCGACCTCGTCGCCGATGACGACGAGCGCCGTGAAAGAGAAACGCCGTCCGCCCTTGACGACCTTGGCCACGCGGTTGATCTCGATGACCCGCTCCTTGAGCTCGCGGGACTCGCTTGACTGGGTCATGCTCAAAACTGCAGTCCTCCTTCGCGGGCGCCCTCCGCGAGGGCCTTCACGCGTCCGTGGTACAGGTAGCCGGCGCGGTCGAACACGCAGGCGTCGACGCCGGCCTTCTTCGCGGCGTCTGCGAGCGCCTTTCCGACGGCGCTGGCCTGCTCGGTCTTCGAGCCGGACGCGTCGACTGCCTTCCAGCTCGCGGATGCCATCGTGCGGCCCTCGGCGTCGTCGACGAGCTGCGCGCTGATCCCGCGGTTTGAGCGGAAGACCACGAGTCTCGGCCGCTCGGCCGTTCCGGAGACCTTGGCGCGCACGCGGCGGTGACGGCGCAGCCGCCCCTGACGCTTGGTGAGCATGCTCATGCGCGTTTGCCGACCTTCCTGCGCACGTGCTCGTCGCGGTAGCGGATGCCCTTGCCCTTGTACGGCTCGGGCGGGCGTACCTTGCGGATCTCCGCGGCAGTCTGGCCCACCATCTGCTTGTCGATGCCCTTGACGACGACCTGCGTCGGAGCGGGCACGTCGAAGGTGATGCCCTTGCGCGGCTTCACGACTACGGGGTGGGAGAAGCCGACCGCGAGCTCGAGGTCGGTTCCCTTGAGCTGCGCGCGATAGCCCACGCCCTGGATCTCGAGGTGCTTCTCGAATCCCTTGGTGACGCCCTCGACCATGTTCGCGATGAGCGTGCGGGTGAGTCCGTGCAGGGCGCGATCCTCCCCGCGCTCCGTGGGGCGCGTGACGACGATCTCGGCCTCGGACTTCTCGATCTGCATGCGGGCGGGGACGTCCTGGGACAGCTCGCCGAGCGGGCCGTTCACCTGAACGCGGCCAGGGGAGATCGACACCATCACGCCGGCGGGCAGATCGACAGGTTTGCGTCCGATTCTCGACATGGGCTACCAGACGAAGGCGAGCACCTCGCCGCCGACGCCGCGCTCGGCGGCCTGGCGGTTCGTGATGACTCCGGCGGAGGTGGACATGATCGCGGTGCCGAGCCCGCCGAGGACACGCGGGAGGCGGTCCTTGCGGGCATACACCCGCCGGCCAGGCTTCGACACGCGCTTGAGGTCGGTGATGACGCGGCGCCGGTCGCGCGCGAACTTGAGCTCGACCACGAGCATCTTGTAGGGGAGCGGCTGGCCCTTCTCGTCGGACGCCTCAAGGACGCGGAAGTCCTTGATGTAGCCCTCGTCCTTGAGGATGCGGGCGATCTCCTCCTTCAGGTTCGAGGTCGGCATCGAGGCCGAGTCGTGGAGCGCGCGGTTCGCGTTCCGGATCCGGGTGAGCATGTCCGCAATGGGATCGGTGAGCACGTTCTCTCCTCCTACCAGCTCGACTTCGTCATGCCCGGGACGGCGCCCTGATGGGCGAGCTCGCGCAGGCAGATGCGGCAGAGCCCGAACTTCCGATAGACCGCGCGCGGACGACCGCAGCGGTTGCAGCGCGTGTACGCCCGCACCTCGTACTTGGGCTTGCGCTTCTGCTTGACGCGAAGAGACGTCTTGGCCACTTACTGCTCCCTCCTGGACGCGGCGAACGGGAGGCCCAGGGCGCCGAGCAGCGCGCGCCCGTCCTCGTCCGTCTTGGCCGACGTGGTGATCGCGACGTCGAGGCCGCGAATCGACGGAACCTTGTCGTAGTCGATCTCGGGAAAGATGATCTGCTCGCGGATCCCGATCGAGTAGTTGCCGCGGCCGTCGAACGAGCCGGGGTCGAGACCCCGGAAGTCGCGAATCCGCGGGAGCGCGATCGAGGCGAGCCGGTCGAGGAACTCGTACATCCGCGCGCCGCGCAGCGTCACGCGCGCGCCCACGGGCATCCCCTCGCGGAGCTTGAAGCTCGCGATCGACTTCGTCGCGCGTCGCACCTGTGCGCGCTGGCCCGAGATCACGGTGAGCTCGTCGATCGCGGCGTCCAGCGCCTTCGCGTCCGTCTTCGCTTCGCCGACGCCCATGTTCAGGGTGACCTTCGTGACCCGCGGGACGTCCATGACGGTCGAGAAGCCGCCCTCCTCCTGGAGCTGCGGCCGGATCTCCGACTCGTACCGCTCCTTCAGGCGCGGCACGTACGTCTCGGCGGCGGGGGCGGCGCTCATCTGTCGATCTCCTGGCCGCAGCCCTCGCGCTTGCACACGCGGACGCGGACGATCTCGCCCTTCACCTCGTGCTCGGCGATGCCGACGCGCGTCGGGTTGCCGCACACGGGGCAGACGACCATGACGTTCGAGACGGGCAGGGGCGCCGGCTTGTCGAGGATGCCGCCGGGGACGATCTGCGTCCCGCCCATGCGCGAGGAATCGCGGATCGGGCGCGGCTTGGTGTGCCGCTTCGAGACGTTCAGGTTCTCGACGATCACGCGGCGCTCGGACGGGCGCGCCTCGATCACCCGGCCCCGCTTTCCGCGGTCCTTGCCGGACAGGATCTGCACCGTGTCGCCCTTCTTGACCTTCATCTTCGTGGACATCTCTAGAGCACCTCTGGAGCCAGGCTGACGATCTTCATGAAGTTCTTCTCGCGGAGCTCCCGCGCGACCGGGCCGAAGATGCGCGTCCCGCGCGGGTTCGATTGCGGATCGATAAGGACGGCGGCGTTCTCGTCGAAGCCGATGAGGGTTCCGTCGTCCCTCGAGTAGGGCTTCTTCGTCCGAACGACGACCGCGCGTACGACCTCGCCCTTCTTGACCGCACCCTGGGGCGTGGCCGTCTTCACGGTAGCAATGATCACGTCGCCCACTCGCGCGTAGCGCCGGTGGGAGCCGCCGAGCACGCGGATGCACAGGAGCTCGCGCGCACCCGTGTTGTCCGCCACCCGTAGACGCGATTCCTGCTGGATCACTTCGCGGCCTCCACGATCTCCTGCAGGCGCCAGCGCTTCATGCGGGAGAGGGGGCGCGTCTCGACGACGCGGACGACGTCACCGAGCTTGGCCTGATTCTCCTCGTCGTGCGCATGCAGGCGCGTCGAGCGCTTGACGACCTTCTTGTAGCGCGGGTGCAGCTTCACGACGTCGACGCGGACGACGATCGTCTTGTCGGAGCCGGCGGACACGACCGTGCCCTGGCGCTCCTGGCGCCGGCCGCGGGCGTGCTCCGGTTTCTCGAGCCGCGTGATCGGCTTCCGTCCGGTCGACGTCGGCCGCTGCGGGCGCGTCTTCTTCGGGCGCTCGGAGCGTGGGAGCCGCTTGCGCTTCTTCTTCGGCTGGGAGACGGCGGCCGGCTCGGCTGGCTCCTCGTGGGCCTGCGCAGCTGCGGGCTCGTCGGCGGCGGGCTCGTCGGCCACCGGCTCGTCCGTGGGCTCGACTGCGGCCTCGGCGGGCTCAGCTTCGGCCTCCGCCGGAGCGGCCTCGGCCTCTGCAGCGACGGGCTCGGCTTCCGGCTCCGGAGCCTGCTCGGGCTCCTCCGCGGCAGGCTCGGGTGCCGGCTCGGACTCCTCCGCCGGGGTCTCGGCCGCAGCGGCAGGCTCCTCGACCTCGGGCGTCGCTTCCTCGGGCGCGTCCTCGAGCTCCGGAGCGTCCGGGGTCTCTTCGGTCTCGTTCACGATGTCGTTTTCGTCAGGCATGTGTCTGCTTTCCTCGGTCGCGCTCGTTCTGGACGGTCAGGATGCGTGCGATCTCGCGCTTCGCGTGGCGAAGGCGCGCGCTGTTCTCGAGCACGCCGGTCGCCGTCTGGAAGTGGAGGTTGAAGAGCTCCTGGCGTGTCTCGGCCATCCTGCTGAGCAGCTCGTCGTCGCTCAGCGCTCGGAGTTCCCTAGCTCTCAAAGAGATCCGCCTCCCTGCGCACGAACTTCGTCCTCAGCGGGAGCTTCTGGCCGGCGAGGCGGAGCGCCTCCTTCGCGAGGGGCTCGTCGACACCGGCGAGCTCGAACATCACGCGGCCGGGCTTCACGACGGCGACCCATCCCTCGGGCGAGCCCTTGCCGGAGCCCATGCGCGTCTCAGCCGGCTTCTTCGTCACCGGCTTGTCCGGGAACAGGTTGATCCAGACCTTTCCGCTTCTGCGGATCTTCCTCGTCGCCGCGATACGCGCAGCCTCGATCTGGCGGTTCGTGACCCAGCCGGCCTCGAGCGCCTTGAGCCCGTACTCGCCGAACTGCACGGTCGTCTGGCCCGTGGACATGCCACGTCGGTGCCCGCGGTGATGGCGGCGGAACTTCGTCCGGCGCGGCATCAGCATCAGCTGTCGCCCTCCGCCTCGGGCGCTGCAGTGTCAGGCGTGGCTGTCTCAGGCGCGGCGACCTCGGGCGCAGCGACTTCGGGTGCGGCAGCCTGCTGCACCTCCGGCTCGACTGCGGGGGTCTCCACGGCCGGAGCCTCGGTGGCAGGCGTCTCGACCGGAGGCGCCTCGGCCGCCGGAGCGTCCTGCTGGAGGTCACGCCGCGGGCGCTGCCCCGGGCGCCCGCCGCCGGGGCGCTGGCTGCGCCGCTTGCGGGGGACGATGCCGAGTCCCTCGCGGTCCTGCGAGCGTCCGCGACCCTCGCGCGACGCACCGAGACCCTCGGCCGAGGCGCCGCGTCGCCGGCGAGCCTGATCCTGGTCTCCGAGCCGCGTGTCGCGCGCGGCGGGAGCGTCGTAGCCCTCCGGCATGATCTCGCCCTTGTTCACCCAGACCTTGACGCCGATGACGCCGAAGGTCGTCTTCGCCACGGCCTGGCCGTAGTCGATGTCGGCGCGGATCGTGTGCAGCGGGACGCGGCCCTCCGAGTACATCTCGCGCCGGCTCATCTCGCCGCCGCCGAGCCGTCCGCCTGCGGTGATCTTGATCCCCTGCGCGCCGGAGCGCATCGCGGAGGCGAGCGAGCGCTTCATCGCGCGCCGGAAGCTGACCCGGTTCTCGAGCTGCTCCGCGATCGACTGGGCGACGAGCTTCGCGTCGAGCTCGGGCCGCTTGATCTCGTTGATGTTGATGTGGACGTTCTTCTTCGTGATCGCATGGAGCTCGCGACGGAGCGCGTCGACCTCGACGCCCGACTTCCCGATGACGATCCCCGGGCGGGCGGTGTAGATGTCGACCGTGATCCGCTGCTTGTCCTTGCGGATGAGGATGTCCGAGAGGCCCGCGTGCGACAGCTTCCCGAGGATGTGCTCGCGGATGCGAACGTCCTCGAGGAGGTAGTCGGCGAACTCGGGCTTGCCCGTCCACCAGTTCGACTTCCAGTCGTGGATGACGCCGACGCGGAAGCCGCCGGGGTGCACTTTCTGGCCCATCAGGCAACGGCCTCCTTCTTGCGTCGTCGTGTTCTCGACTTCGGCGTCGACTCGTCTGCGGGCGCGGAAGCCGGCGTCTCCGCCTGCTTGCGCGGGCGCCTGCGCTGCGTGTGCTCCTCCGGGAGCTCCGCGAGGACGATGGTGACGTGGCACGTGCGCTTGCGGATCCGGTTGACGCGGCCGCGAGCGCGCGGCTTCCACCGCTTCAGCGTCGGGCCCTCGTCGGCGAACGCCGCCTCGACCACGAGCTCGTCGCCGTCGAGGCCGTGGCTCGACTCCGCGTTCGCGACCGCCGAGCGGAGCACCTTCTCGATGTCCGTCGCGGCTGCGCGCTGCGTGAAGGCGAGGATCGTCCGCGCCTCGGGCACGCTGCGCCCGCGGATGTGCTCGAGCACGAGCCGCGCCTTGCGCGCGGACGTGCGCACCCATTTCGCCTGCGCGCGAACGCGCATGCGATCGTCCTGGGTCGTCGTCGCCATCAGCGCTTCTTCACCTGGGTCGAGCGGTCGCCCGCGTGGCCGCGGAACGTCCGGGTCGGCGCGAACTCGCCGAGCTTGTGACCGACCATCTGCTCGGACACGAACACCGGGACGTGCTTGCGGCCGTCGTGCACGGCGATCGTGTGCCCGACCATGTCGGGGAAGATCGTGGACGCGCGCGACCAGGTGCGGATCATCCGCTTCTCGCCACTCGCGTTCATCGCCTCGATCCGGCCCATGAGCCGGTCCTCGACGAAAGGCCCTTTCTTCGAAGAACGTGACACTTAGCGCCTCTTCTCCTTCCCACGGCGACGGCCGCGGACGATCAACGAGTCGGATTCCTTGTGCTTGCGGCGGGTGCGCTTCCCGAGCGTGGGAACGCCCCACGGAGTGACCGGATGCCGGCCACCCTTCGTCTTGCCCTCGCCGCCTCCATGCGGATGGTCGACCGGGTTCATGGCCGAGCCGCGAACGGTGGGTCGCTTTCCAAGCCAGCGGCTGCGTCCGGCCTTGCCGCTCGCCTGGTTCGCGTGATCGGTGTTGCCGACCTGCCCGATCGTGGCGCGGCACGTGAGGAGCACGCGACGAAGCTCGCCGGACGGCAGGCGGAGAACTGCGTGCGGGCCGTCCTTCGCGACCAGCTGGATCGACGAGCCGGCCGAGCGCGCCATGCGGGCGCCCTGGCCTGGCTTCAGCTCGACGCAGTGGACGAGCGTGCCCGTCGGGACGTTCGCGAGCGGGAGCGCGTTGCCGGGCTTGATGTCCGCCTCGGGGCCGGACTCGACCGTCGAGCCGACGCGGAGACGCGACGGAGCGAGGATGTACGCCTTGGCACCGTCGGCGTAGTGGAGCAGCGCGATCCGGGCCGACCGGTTGGGGTCGTACTCGATCGCTGCGACCTTCGCCGGCACGCCGTCCTTCGTCCGCTTGAAGTCGATCGTCCGGAAGCGTCGCTTGTGGCCGCCGCCCTGGTGACGCGTCGTGATGCGGCCGCGGTTGTTCCGCCCGCCCTTCTTCGTGATGGGCTCGAGGAGCGACTTCTCCGGCTCGGCCTTCGTGACGTCGTCGAAGCTCGACGTGGCCATGAAGCGGCGGCCCGGGCTCGTGGGCTTGTACTTCTTGAGCGCCATCAGACGGCAGCTCCCTCGAAGATCTCGATCTCGTAGCCCTCGCGGAGCTCGACGATGGCCTTCTTCCAGCCCGGCCTGCGGCCCTTGGAGAACCCGCGGCGCTTCGGCTTCGACTGCACCTTGATGACGTTGACGCGCTCGACCTTGACCTCGAAGAGCTCCTCGACGGCCTGGCGGATCTGCGTCTTGTGCGCGTCCTCGTGCACCTTGAACGTGTACTTGCGGTCGGTGATGAGCGAGTAGCTCTTCTCGGAGACGACCGGGGCGAGGAGCACCTGGTTCGGATGGAGGCTCACTCTGACCCCTCCTCCGATACGGCGCCTGCGCGACCGAGCACGTGTGGCAGCGCGGCCTCGCTCACGACGACCGAGCGCGCCCAGACGAGCGCGGCGACCTCGAGCTCGCTCGGAGCGGTTACGAGCACCTTGTCGAGGTTGCGGAACGACTTCGCGAGCGTCTCCTCCTCGTCCGTGACGACGACGAGCGTCGGGCGCTCCGAGAAGCCGGCGAGAACCTCGGCCGCCTGCTTCGTCGACGGCGCGTCGAAGCCGGAGCCGTCGAGGATCGCCAGCGTGCCATTCGCGGCGTGGTGCGAGAGCACGCCCCTGAACGCCGTCCGGCGCGCCTTGCGGTTGACCTTGACCTCGAAGCTGCGCATGCCCGGCGCGAACGCGACACCGCCCCCCGTCCAGTGCGGAGCGCGTGTCGTTCCAGCGCGAGCGCGACCTGTGCCCTTCTGCCGCCACGGCTTCGAGCGGCCGCCGGCGACGAGGCCGCGACTCTTCGAGCCGCGGGTCCCCGCACGCGCCGCGTTGAGCTCGGCGCGAACCGTCTCGTGCACGAGGTGCGGCTTGAGCTCGACTCCGAAGACGGACTCCTCGAGCGTCACGTCGGACGCCTTCGAGCCGCCGATGACTGGTGCCTTGGGCGCGGCCATCAGGCGCTCCGGATCTCCACGATCCCGCTCTTCGAGCCGGGAACGGAGCCCCGGACGAGCAGGAGGTTGCGCTCGACGTCGACCTCGTGGACGACGAGCCCGGGCTGCGTGACCCGGGTTCCGCCCATGCGACCCGACATCTTCATTCCCTTGAACACGCGCGACGGATACGCGGACGCCCCGATCGAGCCCGGCTTGCGGACGTTGTGCGAGCCGTGCGACACCGGGCCGCGGGTGAACCCGTGCCGCTTGATGGTGCCCTGGTAGCCCTTGCCGATCGAGATACCGCTCACCTTGATCTCGTCGCCCGGCTCGAACGTCTCGACGGTGACGGTCTCGCCGACCGAGAGGCCGCTCTCTCCGCGCAACTCGACGAGGTGGCGGTGAGGCCCGACGCCGGCCTTCTTCAGATGACCGACCTCCGGCTTCGAGAGCTTGCGCTCCTCGACGGCGCCGAACGCGAGCTGGATCGCGTCGTAGCCGTCCTCGTCGACGGTCTTGACCTGGACGACGGGGCACGGCCCGGCCTCGATCACGGTCACGGCCGTCATTCGACCCGTCTCGGAGTCGAACACCTGGCTCATGCCGAGCTTCCTGCCGAGGATCCCCTTCATCTCAGAGCTTGATCTCGATGTCGACGCCGGCGGGCAGGTCGAGCCGCATGAGCGAGTCGACCGTCTTCGGCGTGGGGCTGTGGATGTCGATCAGGCGCTTGTGCGTCCGCACCTCGAAGTGCTCGCGCGAGTCCTTGTCCTTGAACGGGCTGCGGATCACGCAGTAGACGTTCTTCTCGGTCGGCAGCGGGACGGGACCGGTGATGGTCGCGCCGGTGCGCTGCGCCGTCTCCACGATCTGGGACGCCGAGCGGTCCACCTGCTGGTGGTCGTAGCCCTTCAGACGGATGCGGATCTTCTGCTGCGCCATGGGATGAAGAGAGGGGCGAGTCGCCTCGCCCCTACTGGATGATCTCCGTGACGACGCCCGCGCCGACCGTGCGTCCGCCCTCGCGGATCGCGAAGCGGAGGCCCTGGTCCATGGCGATCGGCTGGTGCATGTCGATCTCCATGTTCGTGTTGTCGCCAGGCATGACCATCTCCTGGCCCTCGGGCAGCTTGATCGAGCCCGTCACGTCCGTCGTGCGGAAGTAGAACTGCGGCCGGTAGCCGTTGAAGAACGGCGTGTGGCGCCCGCCCTCGTCCTTCGAGAGGACGTAGACCTCGGCCTTGAAGTGCGTGTGCGGCGTGATCGAGCCGGGCTTCGCGAGCACCTGGCCGCGCTCGACGTCCTCGCGCTTGACGCCGCGGAGCAGAGCGCCCGCGTTGTCGCCAGCCTGGGCGTAGTCGAGCGTCTTCAGGAACATCTCGAGGCCGGTGACCGTCGTCTTCTCCACCTGCGGGTGGATGCCGACGATCTCGACCTCCTCGCCGACCTTCAGCTGGCCCTGCTCGATGCGGCCCGTGACGACCGTGCCGCGGCCCGTGATCGTGAAGACGTCCTCGATCGGCATGAGGAACGGCTTGTCCACGTCGCGGACGGGCTCGGGAATGTACGAGTCGACCGCCGCCATGAGCTCGAGGATCTTCGGCGTCCACTCCGCGTCGCCCTCGAGCGCCTTCAGCGCCGAGACCTGGATGACGGGGATGTCGTCGCCCGGGAACTCGTACTTCGAGAGGAGCTCACGTACCTCCATCTCGACGAGCTCGAGCAGCTCGGGATCGTCGACCATGTCGGCCTTGTTCAGCGCGACGACGATCGAGGGAACCTCGACCTGGCGGGCGAGCAGGATGTGCTCGCGCGTCTGCGGCATCGGGCCGTCGGCGGCCGAGACCACGAGGATCGCGCCGTCCATCTGGGCGGCGCCCGTGATCATGTTCTTGATGTAGTCGGCGTGCCCGGGGCAGTCGACGTGGGCGTAGTGCCGGTTCTCGGTCTCGTACTCGACGTGCGCCGTGTTGATCGTGATACCGCGGTGCCTTCTCCTCCGGCGCCTTGTCGATCGCGTCGAAGGCCGTCACCTCGGTGTTGGTGCCCGACTCGGCGAGGACCTTCGTGATCGCTGCGGTGAGCGTCGTCTTGCCGTGGTCGATGTGACCGATCGTGCCGACGTTGACGTGCGGCTTCGTGCGCTCGAACTTCTGCTTGGCCATCTGCTCCTATCCTCCGAGCTCGTCGTCCTGCGATTTACGGTGTCTTGTCGCCTCCCACGATCGCCTCGGCGATCGTGGCTGGAACCTGCTCGTAGCGGTCGAACTGCATCGAAAACGTCGCGCGGCCCTGGCTCATGGAGCGCAGGTCGGTCGCGTAGCCGAACATCTCGGAGAGCGGAACGCTCGCCTTCACCGACTGCGACCCACCGACCGGCTCGAGCTGCTCGACCCGGCCGCGACGGCCGTTGAGGTTACCAATGACGTCGCCGAGGTACTCGTCCGGCGTCACGACCTCGACGGCCATGACCGGCTCGAGCAGCTTCGGCTTCGCGCGCTTCATGCCTTCCTTGAACGCCATCGAGCCGGCGATCTTGAAGGAGCGCTCGCTCGAGTCGACCTCGTGGTACGAGCCGTCGACGAGCTCGACCTTGACGTCGACGACCGGGTAGCCGGCGACGATCCCGGAGCTCATCGCCTCCTGGATGCCCTGGTTCACAGCGGGGATGTACTCCTTCGGGATCTTCCCACCGACGATCTTGTCGTCGAACTCATAGCCCTCCCCCGCGTTCGGGTAGAGGTTGATCAGGACGTCGCCGTACTGGCCCGAGCCGCCGGTCTGACGGACGAACCTGCCCTGGATCTTCTCGGCCGGGCTCGTGATCGTCTCGCGGTAGGCGACCTGCGGGCGCCCGACGTTGCCGTCCACCGAGAACTCGCGCTGGAGGCGGTCGACGATGATCTCGAGGTGCAGCTCGCCCATCCCGGCGATGAGCGTCTGCCCGGTCTCGTCGTCCGACGACACGCGGAAGGTCGGGTCCTCCTCGGCGAGGCGCTGCAGCGCAGTCGCGAGCTTGTCCTGGTCGGCCTTCGTCCGCGGCTCGATCGCGACGGAGATGACCGGCTCCGGGAAGGACATGGACTCGAGGACGATGGGCGCCGAGTCGACGGCGAGCGTGTCGCCCGTCGTCGTGAACTTGAGGCCGACGGCCGCAGCGATCTCGCCTGCGCCGATCTCCTCGCGCTCCTCGCGGTGATTTGCGTGCATCTGCAGGATGCGGCCGATCCGCTCGGTCTTGCCGGTCGTCGTGTTGAGCACGCGGTCACCGGCCTTGACCTGGCCGGAGTACACGCGGAAGTACGTGAGCTTGCCGACGTACGGATCGCTCATCACCTTGAACGCCAGCGCCGCGAACGGCGCGTCGTAGTCGGGAGAGCGCGTCTCCTCCTCCTCCGTCTTCGGATCGAGGCCCTGGACGGGCGGGACGTCGACCGGGCTCGGGAGGTAGTCGACGATCGCGTCGAGGAGCGCCTGCACGCCCTTGTTCTTGAACGCAGAGCCCGCGAGCACCGGCGTGATCGCGCCCGCGAGCGTGCCCTTGCGCAGCGCGTGCTTGATCATCTCGGGCGTCACCGACGCCTCGTCCTCGAGGTACGTCTCCATGAGCTCGTCGTCGAACTCGGCGACGAGGTCGATGAGCGTGTGGTGGCCGTCGTGGGCCGCAGCGGCGAGTTCCGCGGGGATCTCGTCCACCGCGAGCTCCGTGCCGAGGGCGTTCGAGTACGTGATCGCCTTCATCTCGACGAGGTCGACGATGCCCGCGAACTGATCCTCGCTGCCGATCGGGACGTGGATCGGGACGGGCCGCGCGCCGAGGCGGTCGCGCATCGACTGCACCGCGGCGTCGAAGTCCGCGCCCGGTGCGGTCCATCTTGTTGATGAACGCGATGCGCGGGACGCTGTAGCGGTCGGCCTGGCGCCACACGGTCTCGGACTGCGGCTGCACGCCGGCGACCGAGTCGAAGACGGCGACCGCGCCGTCCAGGACGCGGAGGCTCCGCTCGACCTCGACGGTAAAGTCCACGTGCCCGGGCGTATCGATAATGTTGATGCGATGGTCGCGCCACTCCGCGGTCGTCGCGGCAGACGTGATCGTGATGCCGCGCTCCTGCTCCTGCGCCATCCAGTCCATCGTCGCGGCGCCCTCGTGCACCTCGCCCATCTTGTGGGTGCGGCCGGTGTAGTAGAGGATCCGCTCGGTCGTCGTGGTCTTGCCCGCGTCGATGTGGGCCATGATCCCGATGTTCCGGACGCGGTCGAGCCCAACGGGTGTGGCGACGGTGCTCACGTTGCTCCGGTTACCAGCGGTAGTGCGCGAAGGCCTTGTTGGCCTGCGCCATCCGGTAGATGTCGTCCTTCTTCTTGTAGGCGCCGCCCTGCTGGTTCACGGCGTCCATCAGCTCGCCGGCGAGCTTCGCCGCCATGCCCTTCTCGCGACGGTCGCGCGCGTTCTGGACGATCCAGCGCAGCGCGAGCGTGCGCGCGCGACGCTGCGGCACCTCGATGGGAACCTGGTAGTTGGCGCCGCCGACGCGGCGCGAGCGAACCTCGAGCACCGGCGTGACGCTCTTCACCGCCTGCTCCAGCACCTCGAGCTGCGGCTTGCCGGTCTTTTCGGACGCGAGCGCGAGCGCGTCGTAGACGGTGCGCTCGGCGATCGACTTCTTGCCGTTCAGCATGAGCCGATTCACGAGCTGCGCGACGAGCACCGAGCCGTGGACGGCATCGGGCTCGATCTGGCGAGGCTGGATCTCTGCGCGGCGGGGCATCGCTAGGCCCTCTTCGCCCCGTACTTCGAGCGCGCCTGGCGCCGCTCCGTCACACCGGCCGAGTCGAGGCCACCGCGGACGACCTTGTAGCGGAAGCCCGGAAGGTCCCTGACGCGGCCGCCGCGTACGAGCACGACCGAGTGCTCCTGGAGGTTGTGACCCTCGCCCGGGATGTAGGCGCCGACCTCGACGCCGTTCGTGAGCCGAACGCGCGAGACCTTGCGCAGCGCGGAGTTCGGCTTCTTCGGCGTGGTGGTGTAGACGCGCGTGCAGACGCCCCGCTTCTGCGGGGCACCCCGGAGGGCCGGGGTCTTCGTCTTCGCCTTCGGCGTCGCTCGACCCTTGCGGACGAGCTGGTTGACTGTGGGCACGCGCTCTCCCTACGGACGGTCGGTCGATTTCTTCACACAGAAACGCCGGCGGGCGAACGTGCACACCCGCCAACCGGTCGCGGCATGGTAGCAGAGAGGCCTCGTTTTGCCCATGGTCAAAGGGCATTCGCCCGAATACAGTGCGGCCTGGCGAGGAGGTGGTCGGAGGATGGTGAGTGCGGTCGTGGCGGCGTTCGCCCTGGTCGGCGTGGGCGTCGTCCTCGTGCTGGTCCGCCATCTCCAGGCCCGCACCGACCGGCAGACGGAGGCGATCCTGCGCAGCGTCGACACGCACCTCGAGGCCATCTCGGCGAGCGTCGCCCAGGCCGTCGACCGCGTCCTCGACTCACGGAGCGCGCGTCCGGCGCTCCTGCCCACGCTCGACTTCGACGCGCTCGTCGGGACGATCCTCGCCGAGGCGGCGGCGCGAACCGGCGCCGAGGCAGTCGTGCTCCGCGTAGCAGGTCCGGGACACGAGCCCGTCGTCGCCTCCGTCGGCGAGCACGTCGACGGCGAGCTCCTCGAGCGGACCTTCGGACCGCCGGACGCGCGGCCGTTCCGCGCCGCGACGGTCGACTGGACCTATGCGCCGACGGAGGACCTCGAATTCTCGCCGTTTCGCTCAGCCCTCGTGGCGCCACTCTCGACCGACGCGGACGAGCCCGGCGTCCTCGCCGTGTTCTCGACCTCACACGACGCGTTTCGCGCAGAGCAGGCGGGCACGCTCAAGGCGCTCGTCGAGGATGCCGGGGTCGCGCTCGATAACGCTCGCCGGTTCGCCGAGGTCGAAGCGCGCACTTTCGTCGATCCCGCGCTCGGCGTCCCGGATCGGCGCGGCTACGAGCGCGAGCTCGAGCGGGCCGTCGCCCGCGCGCGGCGCACCGGCCGCCCGCTGACGGTTGCCATCGTCGCGGTCGACGAGTCGCGACGCGCGGAGAGGCGCTCGGGTATCGGAGACCTCGCACGCCTGGTGACGCGAGTCACGCGTGGCACCGACGTCTCCTGCCGACGCGGCGGCGGCGAGCTCGCGATCGTGCTGCCCGAGACCGCCGAGCCTGACGCCGCGCGCCTCACGGCCCGACTACGTGACGAGGCCCGACGCGCGCTCGGACGCTCAGGCCAGACGACCTTTGCCGTCGGTCTGGCGGAATGGCACCCGGACGAGAGCGTGCAAGCTCTCGACGCCAGAGCCGCGGCGGCGCTCACCCGTCCGCTCGCGGCTGTCTCGAACGCTTCTCGACCGCCGCGATCCTCCGAGTCGGCCGGCGTTGCGCCGTCGGGAGGCGAGACCGTCGCAGACGAGCTCGTGGACGACGCCGTCGCGGAGCTCGCCCGCCGAATCGGAGACGCCCGCCGCCTCGACCATCCGCTGGCGCTCGTCGCACTGGAGGTCGCCGGCCTCGACGACCTCGCCGACCGGCTCGGTCGCGACGTGGCCGACGCCGCACTCGCCGAGCTCGTCCGACGCCTCGACGGCCACGTCGGGGACGGTTCCGTGCACCGCCTCGGACAGGCGACCTTCGCGCTGATGCTCGATGGCGACACGACCTCGGCCGAGACGCTGCTCGGCGCGCTCGCGACCGACGTCGGGTCTGCCGAGACGGAGAGCGCGATCGGACTGAGCGCAGGCGTGACCGAGGTCGTGGAGGGCGACGACGAGCGCGCGGCGTTCGCGCGCGCCGAGCATGCGCTGTGGCAGGCGAGGCAGGCGGGTCGGGGTACGGTCGTCGTCGCGCTCCCGGGGTCGAGAACACCCCACTCCTCCTAGCCTTTTCGCCAGTCCTCGGCGTCCAGATCGCCGAGTACAGTGCGCTCGGGGTACCTCGTTCGAGGTTGCATCCCCCGCATGCGTCAGTACAACGAGAAGTGGAGCCGGATGCGAGCGCTCGAGGAATGGCGATGACGGTCGTGATCGTCGTCGCGGCCGTCGTGGTCGCGGCGATCGTCCTCGTCGTCCTCCTGGCACGACGCGACCGGGCGGCACCCGAGCCCGACCGGGAGCTCGTGCGCGCGATGGCCGAGATGCGGTCGAAGATGGACGAGCTCGCCGGAGGTCTCTCGGAAGCGCTCGAGCGTGCCGAGCAGGAGAGCCGCCGCAGCCGACTGTTCGGCGAGCTCGGAGGCTCGATCGACCTCGAGGAGCTCATGGATCGCGTCCTCGACGCGGCCGTCGACATCTCGGGGATCGACGCGGCGATGATGGTGGTCGAGCGCGAGGACGGCGCTCCCGCGATCGTCACGCGCGGCATGAACGCGCAGGAGGCCTCCCGCCCGCCGACCTCCGGGGTAGTCGGAACGCTGCCCGGGACGATCACGGTGAGCTACCGGTACGGCCGAGACCGCGACGGCATCGACGAGGACCTGATCAGAGGCGGCGCATTCATCCCGCTCGTGGGCCGTGAGCTCCGACCGGTCGGGACGCTCTCGCTGTTCTGGCGCACGCCCGACCGCGAGCCCGGCGCCCACGAGCTCGAGGAGGCGGAGACGCTCGCAGCGAGCTGCATCTCGGCCGTCGAGAACGCGCGGCGCTACGGGGAAGCGCGGAAGCTCGCGGAGACGGATGCGCTCACCGGGCTCTTCAACCAGCGCTCCTTCCACGAGACGCTCCGGCGCGAGGTCACCCGCGCGCATCGGTACTCGCGGAAGCTGACGCTCATCGTCTTCGACCTCGACGACTTCAAGTCGATCAACGACCAGATCGGGCACCCGGCAGGCGACCGTGTGCTCGCGCAGGCGGCAGACCGCCTGCGCGACGCGGTGCGCTCGGTCGACGTCGCGTGCCGGATCGGGGGCGACGAGTTCGCGGTGATCATGCCGGAGTCCTCCTCCGAGGACGGCGACCAGCTCTTCCGCCGGGTGCACAACTCCATGCGCGGCACTGCGCTCGGGCCCGGACGACCAGCGGCTCCGTCTGTCCGGAGGAATCGCAGAACTGCTGCACGGCGACACGCCGGCGAGTCTCTTCGAGCGCGCCGACGCCGCGCTCTACCGGGCGAAGGAGCGCGGCAAGGACCGCGCGGACATCGCAGCCGCGGGCGAGCTCCGCCCCGATCCCGAGTCGCGCTCCGAGTAGCCGCCGCCAGCGATCAGTTCTAGCCGCTCGTCGCGACGACGGCGGCGTCGCCCGGGTAGCGGCTCCCGGGTCGCCCCGCTGCGACCGCGACGCTCGTCTTCGGGCCGAGCCGGGTCGCGAGGAACACCGCGCGCTCCGTCCCGACGAATCGAGCCACACGTAGCGGCCGCGCTCCCGGCCGGAGCGCCCACGCGTAGTACGGCACGCCCGGTGCCGCGCGCTTGACACCTCGCATCACGATCGCTGCGCGACCGCCGCTGCCCACCACGAGGAGAAGTCGGCCGTCGCTGTGACCAAACACGATTCGCTCGGTGCTGGGCTTGGCGAGGAGCGCTAGCGCGGCCCGTGCCGACGCCGCGTCTCCGGCCACCGGCGCCTGCGGAGTCGAGGCAACGACCGTCGTTACGGAGTCGCTCGTCGACCGGCTCGCGCTGAGCACCGCGGCCGCTCCGAGCGCCATCGCGCCGATACCGGCAAGCGCGGCCACGATCGCGATCGTCGTCGGCGCGGGACGTCGTCCACGCGGGAGGTCGACGGGCGACCACGGCCCCACCGGCACTCCGGCGAACTCGGACCCGGTCCGCTCGTCCGCTCCGGCTCCGGCCACGAGGACGTGGACGACCGGAATCTCGGCAGCGGTCTCCATGCCCGCTCACCGTAGCGGCGGGTCCTGTCGGACGACGCCGGCGAGCACGTCGTCGCGGGGCGGGAGATGTCGACCGGTCCGATCGCTAGAAATTGCCGCGTGCCGCACTCGGGAACGACGATCCTCCTCTACCTCGGCGCGATCGTCCTCGGAATCACCTGCCTCACCCTGTTCGTCGTCTCGCTGCGCCGCACGATCGGACGCAACGAGGAGGTCGTCACGACGATGCTGCAGCGATACGACAACAGGCTCGCCGAGTTCGCGCAGACGCTGAACGACGCGCTGAACCTCACGCTGCCGGCTCGCATCACCGCGGCGATCTCGGGAGCTCCGCACGAGTCCACGGCGTCCCTCGACGCGCCCGACCACTCGAACGTCGTACGGGTGCTCGAGCTCGCGCGCGAGCAGACCTCCGCCGACGCCGCAGTCGCCATCGTCGGGACGAACCAGGAGCCGATCCTGGCGACCGTCGGCCTCTCCCAGAACGAGGTCGCTCAGGTCGGAGGGCTCGGCGTCCCCGACTATCGCGGCGCCCGCGCGATCCAGGTGTCGTTCAACGGCGACGACGCTCCGCATGGCGGCAACCCGATCCGCGGCGGACTGGCGATTCCGCTCCTCGACTCGGCGACCGACCCCGGCATGCTCGCCGTGCTGACGCGCACTCCCGACCGCCGGTTCAGCGAGGTCGACATCACCTCGCTCGAGAACGTGCTCAGCGTCACGCGGCCTGCGCTCGAGACGTCGCTCGAGCTGCGCGAGCCCGATCCGGTTCCGGAACGCGACCCGTTGACCGACCTCTACGACCGGCCCGCATTCCATGCCCTGCTCGACCGCGAGATCGGACGCGCGCGCGGGCGGCGCGAGCAGCTTGCGCTGCTGATGCTCGACGTCGACCGCCTCACGACGATCAACGCCCGCATCGGCCATCTCGCCGCGGACGGCGTGCTGGCGAAGCTGGCACACGTGCTGAGCGACGTCTCCGGCCCGCGCGACCTTCCCTGCCGCGTCGGCGGCGGACGCTTCGGCGTCCTCCTCTCCCAGGCCGACAGCCGGGACGCCGAGCGTCTCTTCGAGCGGTTCCAGGCGGCGCTCCGGGAGCGGCCGCTACCGGAGATCGGCGTCGTCTCGTTCTCCGGCGGAGTCGCGGAGCTCCTCGCCCAAGGACGACGCGACCGCGCTGATCGTCCGGACGGACGCGGCGCTCGGACTCGCGAAGAGCTCCGGGCGCGACATGGTCGTGACCGCTGCGAAGCGGCCGGCCCGCGACGTCGCCTAGGCGATCGTACGCGCGCCCGATACGCGATCCGAAGAGAAGCGGAGGAGCCGGGGCACGTGGCCCCGGCTCCTCCGCGGTGACTATTCGGTGTCGTCCGCCGGCGGCTCGGCGGCGTCGGCCTCCGCGTCGAGGACCGGCTCGTCGAGCGTGAGGTCGAGCGCGTCGAAGTCGAAGCCGTCGCCGTCGCCGATCTCCTCGAGCGCTGCAAGGAGCTCCGCTTCCGCCTCGGGGCGCGGCGAGGTGACGACGAACGGCTCGGTCGGCTCGATCGCGATCTGCCGGTACTGCTTGAGACCCGTGGCCGCCGGGATGAGCTTCCCGATGATCACGTTCTCCTTGAGCCCGTTCAGCCGGTCGACCTTGCCCTCGATCGCCGCGTCGGTGAGTACCTTCGTCGTCTCCTGGAACGAGGCCGCGGAGAGGAAGGACTCGGTCGCGAGCGACGCCTTCGTGATGCCGAGGATGATCGGCTCGAAGGTCGCGAGCTCGCCCTTCTCCTTCTTCACGCGCGTGTTCTCGCGCTCCAGGACGACCTTGTCCACGAGCTGGCCCGGAAGCAGCGTCGTATCGCCGTTCGTCTCGACACGGACCTTCTTCAGCATCTGCCGGACGATCAGCTCGATGTGCTTGTCGTGGATCTCGACGCCCTGCGACTTGTAGACCTTCTGCACCTCGTCGACGAGGTACAGCTCGGTCGCCGTCGCAGACGTGAGCAGGAGCAGGTCGGCCGGGTTGAGCGAGCCCTCGTTCAGCGGGTCTCCCGCCTCGACCGTGCCGCCCTGACGCACGAGCAGTCGCGTGCGCCGCGGGAAGCTGTACTCCTTCGGATCCGGGAGCTCGCCGTCCGCGTCGAGCGCGGTCGGCGTGACCGTCACCTTGATCGTGCGCTCGGCGTCCTCGATGTCGATCTTGCCGGCGACGTCCGCGAGCGTCCCGGCGCCCTTCGGGTTGCGGGCCTCGAAGATCTCGACGACGCGCGGGAGGCCGTGCGTGATGTCGGAGCCGGCGACGCCACCCGTGTGGAACGTCCGCATCGTGAGCTGCGTGCCCGGCTCGCCGATCGACTGCGCGGCGATGATGCCGACCGCGTCGCCGATCTCGGCCATTCCGCCCGTTGCGAGGAACGTGCCGTAGCAGATGCGGCAGAGACCCCACTCGCTGCGGCACTTGAGCACCGAGCGCACCGGGATCGTGGCCGTCTCCGCGTACTCGCCGAACTCCTCGACGAGCTTGCGAAGCCGCTCATCGTGATCTCCGCGTTCTTCTCGATGATCACCGTCTTGCCGGGCTTGCCGTCCTTGATCGGCTTCGCGACGTCCTCGGCGGCGACCCGCCCGGCGACGCTCTTGTTCGGCGCGTCCTCGAGGATGAGCGGCGCCTCGATGTACTCGGCCGTCCCGCAGTCGTCCTCGCGGACGATGACGTCCTGCGAGACGTCGACGAGCCGGCGCGTGAGGTAGCCCGAGTCGGCCGTGCGGAGCGCCGTGTCGGCGAGGCCCTTGCGGGCGCCGTGCGTCGAGATGAAGTACTCGAGCACGGTGAGCCCCTCCATGAAGTTGGCCTTGATCGGACGCGCGATGATCTCGCCCTTCGGATCTGCCATCAGGCCGCGCATGCCGGCGAGCTGGCGGATCTGGTTGAACGATCCGCGCGCGCCGGAGTTGGCCATCATGTAGATCGGGTTCGTCGCGTCGAGGTTCTCCATCATCCGGTCGGCGACCTGGTCGGTCGCGCGAGTCCAGATGGCGATGATGCGCTCGTCGCGCTCCTCCTCGGTCATGAGGCCGCGGTCGTACTCCCTGCCGACCTTGGTGACCTCGTCCTCGAACCCGGCGAGGATCTCTTCCTTGTCGTCCGGGATGACGATGTCGTTCTTCGAGATCGTGATCCCCGCGCGGGTCGCGAAGCGGAACGTGACCGACTTGATCATGTCGAGCGCGGCCGCGATCGTGTTCGGCCCGTAGTGCTCGACGAGGTCGCCGATGAACGCGTCGAGCTCGCGCTTCGTCAGCGTCTTGTTGAGGAACGGATGATCCTCGAAGCTGCCGCCCGTCGCCTCGTCCAGCGCCCGCTCGACCTCGGCGTTGAAGATCACGCGGCCGGGCGTGGTGACGACCAGCTCGCCGTCCCACAGGTACTCGATGGGATCCTGGTAGCCGACCGAGCCCGCCTCGACGGCGAGCTCGACGTCCTCCTCCGTGCGATAGCGCTTGAGGCCCTTGGCCCCGACCGCCTTCGCGGCCTTCTCCGAGCCGAGCTTGTCGAGGTCGTGCTCGCAGTAGGTGAGGAAGTAGGCACCGAGCACCATGTCCTGGCTCGGCGTCGCGAGCGGGCGACCGCTCGCCGGCGAGAGGATGTTGTTCGACGAGAGCATGAGCACGCGCGCCTCGGCCTGCGCCTCCGCCGAGAGCGGGAGGTGCACGGCCATCTGGTCGCCGTCGAAGTCGGCGTTGAACGCCTGGCAGACGAGCGGGTGCACCTGGATCGCCTTGCCCTCGACGAGCACGGGCTCGAAGGCCTGGATGCCGAGGCGGTGCAGCGTCGGCGCCCGGTTCAGGAGCACCGGATGCTCGGCGATGACCTCCTCGAGCACGTCCCAGACCTCGGGGATCATCGACTCGACCATCTTCTTGGCCGCCTTGATGTTCTGGACCGCCTTGCGCTCGACCAGCCGGCTCATGATGAACGGCTTGAAGAGCTCGAGCGCCATGAGCTTCGGCAGCCCGCACTGGTGGAGCTTCAGGTTCGGCCCGGCGACGATCACCGAGCGGCCGGAGTAGTCGACGCGCTTGCCGAGCAGGTTCTGCCGGAAGCGGCCCTGCTTGCCCTTGAGCATGTCGGAGAGCGACTTGAGCGGCCGGTTGCCCGGGCCGGTCACCGCACGTCCGCGGCGGCCGTTGTCGAAGAGCGCGTCGACGGCCTCCTGGAGCATGCGCTTCTCGTTGTTGACGATGATCTCGGGCGCGCCGAGGTCGAGCAGCCGCTTCAGCCGGTTGTTCCGGTTGATGACCCTGCGGTAGAGGTCGTTGAGGTCGCTCGTCGCGAAGCGTCCGCCGTCGAGCTGCACCATCGGGCGGAGCTCCGGCGGGATCACGGGAACGGCCTCGAGGATCATCCACTCGGGCTTGTTGCCCGACTTGATGAACGCCTCGACGACCTTCAGCCGCTTGATCGCGCGCTGCTGCTTCTGACCCTTCGAGGTCTTGATGGTGTCGCGGAGCGAGAGTGACTCGGCGTCGAGATCGAGGTCGCGGAGCAGGTCGCGGACCGCCTCCGCGCCCATGCCGCCCTTGAAGTAGATGCCGAAGCCGTACGGCGAGCCGAAGCGATCCTTCAGCTCGCGGAAGATCTGCTCGTCGCCGACGATCATCTTCGGCTCGAGCTCCTTGAACAGCAGCCACGTCTGCTCGAGCCGCCGGACGGCCTCGACGGCCGCCTCGCGCGTGTCCTCGCGCCGCATCTCCATGTCCGCGACCATCTCGCGGACCTTGAGGGCCCACTGGCTGACCGCGTCCAGGTCTTCCTTCTTCGTGCCCTCGACGAGGCAGAGGTCGTACGCGAACTCGCGCACCTCCGCCGCATCGGCGTCCGGGTCGACGGCTGCGAGCACGTCTCCGAGCAGGCCTGCACCCACCTCGCGCGAGCGCTCGAGGTTCTTGCGGTCGACGTCCTCGGTGAGCGCGGCGTCGTCCTCCGACAGCTCGGCGCCCGAGAGCAGCTCCTCCTGGAGCTTCTTCAGGTGCTTCGTGATCGCGCCCTTCTTCGAGCCGGTCGCCTTCGCGAGCTCGGCGCGGAGCGGCGCGAGCGCCGCCTCGATCTGAACCGCGGACGCGGCGACGGACTCCACCTCGCGTGGAGCGAGCCGGCGATCCTCGCGGGTCGCCGTCTGCCGGACGAGCTCGCGGACGCGCCGCGGATCCTCCGACGTGATCTTCTTCGCGAGCTCGACGAACACGCCGCCGCCGAGCGAGCGGATCTCCTCGAGCGTCGGGAAGACGTTCTCCTCGGCCCAGTTCGACAGGCCGCGGGCCCAGAAGTCGTCGTCCTCGTCGAAGTTGCGCTCCTTGCCGGCCGCGAAGTAGTCGCGGCGCCGGGCGAGCCGGTCGTCGAGTGCGGAGAGCGCCTCGTCGCGGTCGAGGTAGACGCGCTCGCTCTCGCCCGCGACCTTGTCCTCGAGGTCGGCGAGATCCTCCTGGCGCTTCTCCCGGTCGACCTGCGTGACGATCGACGCGGCGAAGTAGAGAACCTTCTCGAGCTCGCGCGGAGCGATGTCGAGCAGGTAGCCGATGCGGCTCGGCACTCCCTTGAAGAACCAGATGTGCGAGACCGGAGCGGCGAGGTCGATGTGACCCATGCGCTCGCGGCGCACCTTCTGGCGCGTCACCTCGACGCCGCAGCGCTCGCAGATGATGCCCTTGTAGCGGACGCGCTTGTACTTGCCGCAGTAGCACTCCCAGTCCTTCGTCGGACCGAAGATGCGCTCGCAGAAGAGACCGTCACGCTCGGGCTGGAGCGTGCGGTAGTTGATCGTCTCCGGCTTGGTCACCTCGCCGGACGACCAGTCGCGGATCTGCTTCGACGAGGCGAGGCCGATCCGGATCGAGTCGAAGTCGTTGATGTCGGGACCGCGTCTTTGCGTTTCCATCTAGCGCCTCGTACCTCTCTTCCTCATGTGCGTCTGCGTGAAAGGGGTGATCACTCGTCGCTCTCGCCGTCCGCGAGCTCGACCGCCTCGACCGGAGCCTCTTCGACGTCGCCGAGCTCCTCGTCGGCTGCGAGGACGAGCTCGCTGCCTTCGTCGACGTGCTCGGCGCCCTCCTCGACCTCCTCGGCCGTCGGCTGGCGGGTCGCCGCGAGCAGCGAGCCCGGCGAGAGGTCGATGCCGAGCTCCTCCGCGGCGCGGAGCAGCTCGTCGTCCTCTTCCCGGACCTCGACCTCGCGGCCCTCGTCCGACAGCACCTGGACGTCGAGCGCGAGGGACTGCATCTCCTTCAGGAGGACCTTGAACGACTCGGGGATCGACGGCTCGGCGATGTTCTCGCCCTTGACGATCGCCTCGTAGGCCTTGACCCGCCCGATCGTGTCGTCGGACTTGATCGTGAGCATCTCCTGGAGCGTGTACGCCGATCCGTACGCCTCGAGTGCCCACACCTCCATCTCGCCGAACCGCTGCCCGCCGAACTGCGCCTTGCCGCCGAGCGGCTGCTGCGTGACGAGCGAGTACGGGCCGGTCGAGCGCGCGTGGATCTTGTCGTCCACGAGGTGGAGCAGCTTCAGGATGTACATGAAGCCGACAGTCACGGTCTGCTCGAAGGGCTCTCCCGACTTCCCGTCGTAGAGCTGCACCTTCCCCGAGCAGCGCGTCCCGGGAGCGTTGCCCCGGTCGACGACCATGCCGATCGAGCCATTGGCCAGCGTCGCGAGCTCCACCAGAGCGTCGTCCACGTCGATCTCGGTTGCGCCGTCGAACACCGGCGTCGCCACCGAGCGCGGGTCGGGCGCGTTGATCGGCGCCCGCACGTTCACCGGGTCGCCCTCGGCGAAGACGCCGTGTGCGGCAGCCCAGCCGAGGTGCGTCTCGAGGATCTGGCCGATGTTCATGCGGCTCGGGACGCCGAGCGGGTTCAGCACGACGTCGACCGCGCGGCCGTCCTCGAGGAACGGCATGTCCTCCTCGGGGACGATCTTCGAGATGACGCCCTTGTTGCCGTGGCGCCCGGCGAGCTTGTCGCCCTCGGCGATCTTGCGCTTCTTCGCGACGTACACGCGCACGAGCTCGTTGACGCCCGGCGGCAGGTCGTCGCCGGCGTCGCGCGAGAACGTCTTGACGCCGATGACCTTGCCGCCCTCGCCGTTCGGAACCTTGAGCGACGTGTCGCGGACCTCGCGCGCCTTCTCCTTGAAGATCGCGCGGATCAGCTTCTCCTCTGCCGTGAGCTCCGTCTCGCCCTTCGGCGTGACCTTGCCGACGAGCAGGTGGCCGGCGTCGACGTCGGCGCCGATGCGCACGACGCCGCGCTCGTCGAGGTTTGCGAGCGACTCCTCCGAGCGGTTCGGGATGTCGCGCGTGATCTCCTCGTCGCCGAGCTTCGTCGAGCGGGCGTCGATCTCGTACTCGTGGATGTGGATCGAGCTGAGCACGTCGTCCTTCACGAGGCGCTCGGAGATGACGATCGCGTCCTCGAAGTTGAAGCCTTCCCACGGCATGAACGCCACGAGGAGGTTCGCGCCGAGCGCGAGTTCGCCCCCGTCCGTCGAGGAGCCGTCGGCGATGACCTCGCCCTTCTTGATCTTGTCGCCGAGCGTCACGACGGGCTTCTGATGGATGAGGGTGCCCTGGTTGGAGCGCATGAACTTCGTCATCGGGTACTCGTCGCGCGTCCCGCGGCCCTCGATGACGATCCGCTCGGCGTCGACGTCGACGACCGAGCCGTCGTTCGACGCGAGTACGACGTCGCCCGTGTCGACCGCGGCCCGGAACTCGAGCCCGGTGCCAACGATCGGCGCCTGCGGGATCATGAGCGGCACTGCCTGCCGCTGCATGTTCGCCCCCATGAGCGCGCGGTTCGCGTCGTTGTGCTCGAGGAACGGAATGAGTGCGGTCGCGACCGAGACGATCTGGGCCGGGGAGACGTCCATGTACTCGACGTCCTTCGGCTGCACGACGACGGCCTCGCCTTCCCGCGAGCGGCAGAGGACTTGCTCGTTGACGAACTTGCCCGTCTTCGGATCGACCGGCTCCGACGCCTGGGCGATCGTGAACTGGCGCTCCTCCGCCGCGTCGAGGTAGACGATCTCGTCCGTGACCCTGCCGGCCTTGACCACGCGGTACGGGGTCTGGATGAAGCCGAACTCGGACACGGTCGCAAACGATGCGAGCGAGCCCATGAGACCGATGTTCGGTCCCTCAGGCGTCTCGATCGGGCACATGCGCCCGTAGTGCGTCGGGTGCACGTCGCGCACCTCGATCGGCGCGCGCTCACGTGTCAGTCCGCCCGCACCGAGCGCCGAGAGCCGTCGCCGGTGGGTCAGCCCGGAGAGCGTGTTCGTCTGATCCATGAACTGCGACAGCTGCGAGGAGCCGAAGAACTCCTTGAGCGCCGCGACGACGGGCCGGATGTTGATGATCGTCTGCGGCGTGATCGTGTCGACGTCCTCGGTCGTCATCCGCTCGCGGACGACGCGCTCCATGCGGTAGAGCCCGACCCGGAACGCCTCCTGGATCAGCTCACCCGTCGTGCGCAGACGGCGGTTGCCGAAGTCCTCGTACTCGTCGAGCTCGCTCCGGATCGGGTCGCGCGAGAGCAGCGAGGCCTCGGCGGCATAGTCCTTCGCGTCCTCGGGCACTCCCAGCCGCGTCGGCAGATCGACGAGCCTGCGGACGAGGGCGAGGATGTCCTCTGTCGTGAGCACGCGGACGTCCTCGGGTACCTGGACGCCGAGCCGCTGGTTGAGCTTGTAGCGACCGACCTTCGTCAGGTCGTAACGCTTCGGGTCGAAGAAGAGCGTGCGCAGGAGGTTCCGCGCGTTGTCGAGGGTCGGCGGCTCACCCGGGCGCTGCTTCTTGAAGACCTCGATCAGCGCCTCTTCCTCGCGCGTCGTCGGGTCCTTCTCGAGCGTGTTCGCGATGTACACCGAGCCGCCGAAGAGCTCGAGGATCTTCTCGTTCGTGCTCGTGTCGAGCTTGAACCCCGTCGACGGATCCTCGGCCGGAAGGGCGCGCAGGAGCGTCGTGATCGGCAGCTTGCGCTTGCGGTCGATGCGCGCGAAGACGAGACCCTTCTTGTCGACCTCGACCTCGAGCCACGAGCCACGGGACGGCATGAGGTTCGCCATGAAGACCTGCTTCGTGGCGTCCTTCGGCTCCATCAGGTAGGCGCCGGGGCTGCGCACGAGCTGCGTGACGATCACGCGCTCGGTGCCGTTGATGATGAACGTGCCCCACGGCGTCATCATCGGGAAGTCGCCCATGAAGACCCGCTGCTCGCGAATCTCTCCGGTCTCCTTGTTGACGAATCGAACCGTGATCGAGAGCGGGACCTGGTAGGTCAGGTCCTTCTCGCGGCACTCCTGGATTGTGAATTGTGGGTCGCCGAACTCGTACTCGGCGAACTCGACCGCAAGCGTCCCCGTGTAGTCCTCGATCGGCGAGATGTCGTCGATGGTCTCGCGCAGGCCGCCCTCCAGGAACCAATGGAAGGACGCCTTCTGGATGTCGATGAGGTCGGGGAGGTCAAGGACGTGCTTCAGGCGCGAAAAGCTCTTACGCGCGCGCGGCGCGACAGCAACGCTGCTCAAGTCAGACAGCCTCCCTTAGAAGCGTGCAGGGCGTGAGAAAAACGGTTGGTCAGCTCTGTGGGGATAGAGCTCTATCGATAGAACGTGAAACGGGCAGGGTTGGACGAACGGCCTCGGCGGAACCACGGAGTGTAGCGCACGCAGACGGCCCTCCGCAACCGCTTACGAGCGGGTACGAGAGCGTATGAACAGGATAGCGGCGAGGTCAAGGCAGCCGGGCCGCAGACGGCCCAGCTGCCGCGACGACGCCTACTTGAGCTCGACCTCGGCGCCCGCCTCCTCGAGCTGCGCCTTGATCGACTCGGCCTCCTCCTTCGCAGCGCCCTCCTTCACCGCGTTGGGAGCACCGTCGACGAGATCCTTGGCCTCCTTCAGGCCGAGGCCCGTGACCGCCCGAACGACCTTGATCACCTGGATCTTCTTGTCGCCCGCGCCCGTCAGGACGACGTCGAACGAGTCCTTCTCCTCCGCGGGTGCGGCGCCGTCGCCACCGGCTGCGGGAGCCGCGGCCACTGCGACCGGAGCGGCGGCGGTCACGCCCCACTCCTCCTCGATCGCGTTCTTCAACTCGACGAGCTCGAGCACGGTCATCTTGCCGAGCGAGTCCAGTACCGATTTGACGTCTGTTGCCATCGCTATTCCTCCTCCGTTTCAGTCTCTGAGTCGGAGGATTCGGCGGTCGCCGAATCCTCCGGTGTGTCTTCCGCAGCGAGGGGCTCTGCCGTCGACAGAGCCTCGGCCGCTTCGACGTCCGCCTCGGTAGCCGGTTCTTCCGTCTCGGCAGCCTCCTCCGAAACGGGCTCCACGACTTCGCCCTGCTCCTCGAGCTGCCTGAGGCGCGCGTCGATGAGGCCGTGCAGATCGCGCAGCGGCGCCGACACCAGGCCGAGGAGCTGTGTGAGCGGTGCGACCACCGCTCCAACGAGCTGGCCACGCAGGACGTCGACCGGCGGGAGCTTCGAGAGCCGGTCGACCTCGTCGCCCGAGAGCGCCTTGCCCTCGAGCAGTCCGCCGCGGAGCGTGAGCACATTCGTCTCGCGTGCCGTCTGGGCGAGTGCCTTCGCGACCGCTGCGGGGTCGCCGCTCGACTCGATGAACGCGATCGCCGTCGGGCCCTCGAGCATGACGAGGAGCGCGTCGGCTCCCGCCTGCTCGGCGGCGCGACGAGTCAACGTGTTCTTGACGATGCGGAAGCGCGCGCCGTGAGGCAAGAGCGCGTCGCGCAGCGACTCGAGCTGCTTGTTCGTGAGCCCGCGGTAGTCGGCGACGATGAGCGTGTCGGCCGCGCCGAACTCGGCCGCCAGCTCGTCGATGATTCGTTCCTTGTCCGTTTTCAGCACGTCATGTCCTCCTGAACGACGAAACCCGCACACGGCGGGCTCGAGCGAACGCTGACGCGCTGACACGAACCTGCCTCGGTCGGACCTCTGCCCCGGACTGCGGGCTGCCGACGGTCTCCGGCGGGATCGACGGTTTGACTAGGCCGAGACTGTAGCGGTCTCCAGCTCCTCGGCTATGTCGCGAGTGATGGACGAGTCGACGTGGATGCCGGGGCCCATCGTCGTGGTCAGCGTGATCTGCTTGATGTAGCGCCCCTTCGCCGCCGAGGGCTTGGCCCGGACGATCTCCTCGACGAGGGCGGCGTAATTCTCGAGCAGCGCACGCTCTTCGAAGCTGCGCTTCCCGATCGGGATGTGGACGTTCGCGCCACGGTCGGTCCGGTACTCGAGCTTGCCTGCCTTCGCGTCCGACACGGCCTTGCCGACGTCCATCGTCACGGTTCCCGTCTTCGGGTTCGGCATGAGCCCTCGGGGGCCGAGCACGCGACCGAGCTTGCCGACCACGCTCATCTGGTCGGGTGTGGCGATTGCGACGTCGAAGTCGAGGAAGCCTTCCTCGATCTTCGTCGCGAGGTCACCCGCCCCGACCACGTCGGCTCCGGCGTCCTCGGCCTCGCGCGCCTTCTCGCCCTCGGCGAAGACGGCGACGCGGACGTCCTTGCCGATCCCGTGCGGCAGCATGATCGTGCCGCGGAGCTGCTGGTCGGCGTGCCGCACGTTGAGCCCGAGGCGGATATGGGCTTCCACCGTCTCGTCGAACTTCGCGGCGGGCGTGTCCTTGAGCAACCGCACGGCCGCGAGCGGCGTGTAGGCCTGCTCGCGATCGATCGCGTCGCGCGCCTCGCGGTAGCGCTTCCCGTGGCTGCTCACGTCTCCACCCCCATGCTGCGCGCCGTTCCGGCGATCACCTTCATCGCCTCCTCGACGTCGCGCGCGTTCAGGTCGGGCATCTTCGCCTCTGCGATCGAGCGCAGTTGCGCCTGGGTCAGCCGGCCGACCTTGACCTTGTTGGGCTCGCCGGACCCGGACTCCAGGCCGAGCGCCTCCTTGATCAGGACGGCGGCCGGCGGCGTCTTCGTGATGAACGTGAACGAGCGATCCTCGAAGACCGTGATCTCCACTGGGATGATGCGGCCGTTCTCGTGCGCGGTCTGCGCGTTGTAGGCCTTGCAGAACTCCATGATGTTCACGCCGTGCTGGCCGAGCGCAGGACCGACCGGGGGCGCCGGGTTCGCCTGCCCGCCGCGGATCTGGAGCTTGATGATCGTGAGAACCTTCTTGGCCATCAGTCGATCTTCTTTACCTGGTCGAAGCTCAGCTCCACAGGGACCTGGCGCTCGAAGATGTCGACGAGCACCTTCAGCTTCTGCTGGTCGGCGTTGACGTCGACGATCTCGCCGTCGAAGTCGGAGAGCGGGCCGGACGTGACCTTGACGGACTCGCCGAGCGAGAACTCGACCTGCGACTTCAGCGCGGGGCCGCCGCCGGCGGGAGCACCGTGGTGGAGGATCCGCTCGACCTCAGGCTGCGAGAGCGGCACAGGCTTGGCGCCCGCGCCGACGAAGCCGGTCACGCCAGGCGTGCCCTTCACGACAGTCCACGCCTCGTCCGACATGTTCATGTTCACGAGGACGTAGCCAGGCAGCACGCGTTTCTCGGTCTGCACCTTCTGGCCGTCCTTCGTCTCGATGACCTGCTCGGTGGGCACGACGACCCGGCGGAACGCCACCGCCTGGTTCATCGAGACGATCCGATGCTCGAGATTGGTCTTCACCTTGTTCTCGTGCCCGGAGTAGGTGTTGATCACGTACCAGAGGAACATCTGCACTGCCTTCTTAGAGGAGGACTTTGTCGACGAGCGGGCGGATGACCTGGTCGAGGCCCCAGAGGTAGAAGCCCACGATCGTGCACGCGATCAGCACAACGACGACTCCCTGGAACGTCTGGCGACGAGTCGGCCAGTCGACCTTCTTCAGCTCGGCGTACGACTCGCGGACGAACTGTCCGCGCTGCTTCTCCGTCTTGCGGCCGGTCTGCTGCTTGACGGGCTGCTGCGACGGACGTGCCTGGGCGGCGCGCGACCGGCGTGAGGTCTGCTGCGCTCCGTCCCCTGCGGCTGCGCGCGCGGCGCGGCGCTGTCGACGCGTCTCGCGTGCCATCTACCTGGTCTCCCGGTGCATCGTGTGGCTGCCGCACCAGCGGCAGTACTTCTTGAACTCCACGCGGTCCGGGGAGTTTCGCTTGGACTTCTGCGACTGGTAGTTGCGCCGCTTGCAGTCGGTGCAGGCGAGCGTGATCGCGACTCGTACTCCGGTTGCCATTTCTCTCTCGGTTCGGGTGGGACGAAAAAGGGGTGTTCGAGTAGCGGCGGCAGGACTCGAACCTGCGACACGCGGATTATGATTCCGCTGCTCTAACCAACTGAGCTACGCCGCCGCGCGCGCGAGAGTGTAGCAAGGCGCCAGAAACCGTCTTTGGGTGCCCGCCGACCTCCCCACTAGGATCGCCGCCGTGATCCGGATCCCGCCGCAGCGAGGTGGCTGGCTCGAGGTCATCTGTGGTCCGATGTTCAGCGGGAAGAGCGAGGAGATGATCCGGCGCCTCCGTCGCGCGGAGATCGCGGGCCAGAGCGTCGTCATCTTCAAGCCGCAGATCGACGACCGCTACGACGCGACCGACGTCGTCAGCCACGCGGGCGCGCGCATGCAGGCCGTGCCGATCTCGTCCGCCGCCGACCTGTCCGAGCGTGCGGCCGGATTCGAGGTCGTCGGGATCGACGAGGCGCAGTTCCTCGGAGACGGCATCGTCTCGTGCGCGCTCGAGCTCGCAAACCGCGGGACGCGCGTCGTCGTCGCAGGTCTGGATCAGGACTTCCGCCGCCTGCCGTTCGGCCCGATGCCCGAGCTGCTCTCGCACGCCGAGTTCGTGGACAAGCTGCAGGCCGTGTGCCACCGCTGCGGTGGGCCGGCGACGACCACGCAGCGCCTCGTCGACGGTCGTCCCGCTCCGTACACGGGCGAGACCGTCGTCGTCGGAGCAGCCGAGCAGTACGAGGCGCGCTGCCGGGGCTGCCACGAGCCGGGGTTCGGCGCAGCGCTCGCGGCCGCCTAGGCCCTGCTAGCTATCTGCCGCGAACCGAGCCTCCCACGAGCGCGACCAGATAGAAGGCCGCCGCGACGAGGACGATCGTGCCTCCCGGGGGCAGGTCGGCGTAGTACGAGATCGTCAGGCCGCACAGTGCCGAGGCGAGCCCCGCCGCGATCGAGAGCAGGAATGTCGAGCGCATGCTCCACGCGACCCTGCTCGCAGCGCTGACGGGGAGCACCATGAGCGCCGCGACGAGGAGGATGCCGACGACGCGCATCGACAGTGCGACGGTCACCGCGGCGAGGGCGGCGAGCGCCACGTTCAGCGCGCCGATGGGCACTCCTGCGACGCGCGCACCCTCCTCGTCGATGACGACGCCGGACAAAGGTCGGTAGAGCACCGCGACCGTCGCGAGCCCAACCGCGCCGAAGCCGCCGATGAGCGCGAGGTCGTTGCGCGTGACCGTCAGGATCGAACCGAAGAGGTACTGGAAGAGGTCTGCGTTCAGCGCTCCTGCCTGTGCCACGAGCACGACCCCGAGCGCGATGCCCGTGTAGAAGACGATCGCGAGCGCCTGGTCTCCGGCGGCTCGACCACGCGAGCGCAGCACCTCGATCGCAACCCCGCCGAGCACCGCGGCAACGAGCGCGGTGAGCACCGGCGACACGTCGAGGAGGATCCCGGCGGCGACGCCGGCGAACGCGACGTGCCCGATGCCGTCGCCGACGAGTGACTGACGGCGCTGGACGAGGAAGAAGCCCACCGCGGGCGCGAGCACGCCGACGATCGCGCCGGCGGCGAGCGCCAGGCGCATGAACTCATTCGCGAACATGGACATGGCCCGGGTCGTGCCAGACGCCGGGAAGGTCGTGGGGCGAGCCGTCGAAGACGATCGTGCGGCGCACCAGCACGAGGCGCTCGACGTGCTCCTCGACCGCTCCGAACTCGTGCGAGACGTAGACGATCGTCACGCCCAGCTCGCGGTGGAGATCGGCGAGGAGCTCGGCGAGCGACTCCTGCGCCTCGGCGTCGACGCCGGTCGTCGGCTCGTCGAGGACCAGGAGGGAGGGCTCGCCCGCGAGCGCCTTCGCGATGAAGGCTCGCTGTTGCATCCCGCCGGAGAGCGTGCGAACGGGCGCGTCCGCGACCGGCTCGAGGCCGACGCGGGCGATCGCATCCGCGACGAGCTCGCGATCGTGCCGGCGGAGCGCGCCGACGAGCCGCCCGGACGCGAGCCGCCCGGCCGACACCACCTCGCGGACCGTCGCCGGCGCGTCTCCGCCCGCCTCGGAGCGCTGCGCGAGGTAGCCGAGTGCACGTCGTCGCGAGTAGCGGTGCGCCGGCTCGCCGAAGAGTAGCGCCGTGCCGGAGGCCGGCCGCTCGAGTCCGAGGACGATGCGCATGAGCGTCGTCTTCCCGCCGCCGTTCGGCCCCGCCACCGCGACGAACTCGCCCTCGCCGAGACCGAGGTCGACATCCTCGAGGACGCGTTGTCCCGGCCGGTAGCCGAAGGAGACGCCCGAGAGCTCGACGGCTAGCGGCATCCGAGCGCCGTCCGGAGCGAGGCGAGGTTCGCCCGCATGATCGTGAGGTAGTCGTCTCCGGCCGCGATGCGGGCCTTGCTCAGGCCCTCTACCGGGTCGAGCGTCGCGACGCGAACGTGCGCCTCGCGAGCGACGGTCTCCGCGAGTCGACTCGAGACGAGCGGCTCGGTGAAGACGGTCGTGGCACCGGATCGGCGCACCTGCTCGACGATCCGCTGCAGGTCGCGCGGGGCAGGCTCGGCCTCGGGCGACCGGCCGCCGATCGAGAACGCCGTCAGCCGGTAGCGCGCCGCGAGCTGGTCGAAGGCGGCATGGGTCGTGACGAAGACGCGGCGATCGCAGCGCGCGAGGCCGCGCCGGTACTCGAGGTCGAGCCGTCGCAGGTCGCGAACCACAGGCTGCGCTGCGTCCGGCCGGCGAAGCGCCGCGGCGATCGCCGAGACCGCGCGCTCGAAGCGCACCGGGTCGAGCCAGACGTGGAACCCCTCGCCCTTCTCCAGCAGGTCGAGGGACTGTCTGCTTCGCGCCTCGACCGCACCCTCGACCGACGGCTGGAACCCGTTGCCGAGGTAGAGCACGAGGCGCGCACTCTGCACCGCCTGGACGTCGTGCGGCGAGAGCTCGAGGTCGTGCGGCTCGACGCCCGGCGGCGTCAGGTCGACGACGTTCGTCCCGGCGGGGGCGACACGCCCGGCCGCCCAGGCGAGCGGGTAGAACGACGCGACTACGGCGTGCGGGTCTCCGGCGCCAGGCCCGCAGCCGAGTGCGGCGAGGCACGTCACCAAGGACAGAGAGGCGAGGAGTGCGCGCACGCGGAAGACCGTAGCACGTCGTTGAGAACGGGTATCATTATCAGCATGAGCACCGCATGGACGGAGACAGCGCTCGCGCGGCTCCGGGAGGCAACGGGTCGAAGCGGAGGCGCGCGACGCCTTGTCGTCGAGCACGTCGGCGAGCAGGACTGCTGCCTCTCTGCACAGGAGATCCACGACCGCGTTCGCGCGGATGGCGCGCGCGTGGGGATCGCGAGCGTCTACCGGGCTCTCGAGGGCCTCGACGAGCTCGGGCTCGTCCAACGGGTCGACCTCGGGGACGGTGTCGCCCGCTTCGAGCCCGCGCACGTGGACGGCGATCATCACCATCACCTCGTGTGCGACGACTGCGGGAAGGTGGAGCCGTTCGAGGATCCCACCCTCGAGACGGCGATCGAGCGGGTGGCCCGCGGCCGTGGCTACTCCGTCGCGGCGCACGACGTCGTGCTGCGCGGCGCATGCCAGGAGTGCAGGCACGCCGGTGGCTGAGCCCGAGGGCCGGACGTCGATCGACGACCTCCTGCGCGCAGCCCGCGCGCGGCTCGAGCGGCTCACGCCGGAGGAGGCGCTCGCCGCCCAGCGCCAGGGTGCCGTCGTGATCGACACGCGCTCGACCGACGAGCGCGCGAACACGGGCGTCATCCCCGGCTCCCTCCACGTTCCACGCTCCGTGCTCGAGTGGAGGCTCGATCCGGACACCGACCCGGCGTACCGCAACCCGCATGTCCGCGGTCTCGACGACTGGGTCGTGCTCGTCTGCGCGCACGGCTACTCGACGAGTCTCGCCGCGGCGACGCTGCAGGAGCTCGGGTTCGCCCGGGCCACCGACGTCGACGGGGGGTTCGCCGCCTGGGCGGACGCTGGTCTCCCGATTCGCCCGGCTCCCACTGCCCACGCCGATGTCCCGGGAATGGGGCCGCCGGACTCGTAGAGTCCTCGCATGTCCGTCGAGCTGACCGGAACCTCGCTGACGCTCGACGACGTCGTCCGCGTCGCCCGCCACGGCGAGCCGGTCGAGCTCGCGTCGGGCGCCATCGTGGAGATGCGCGCCAACCGTGCGGTCGTCGAGGAGACGATGCGTTCGGGCGCTCCCGCCTACGGCGTGACGACCGGCGTCGGGATGCGGCGCGGAGCGGGCGTGACCGAGCGCGACGCGGGCGCGTTCAACCGCTCTGCGATCTGGGGGCATCTCGTCGGGCTCGGCCCGCCCGCGCCCGACGACGTCGTCCGCGCGGCCATCCTCTGTCACGCGAACGCGCTCGCAGCCGGCTATCAGGGAGCCCGTCCGGAGCTCGCCGAACGATTCGTCGGAGCCCTGAACGACGGCGCGCTGCCCCGGGTCAGCTCGCTCGGAACCCTCGGCGAAGCCGACCTTGCGCAGAACGCGGACGTCGCCCACGGACTCCTGCCGGACGTCGAGCTCGCCGCGGGTGAGGCGATTGCGCTGCTCGCCGGGAACGCGTTCGCGACGGGCCAGGCGGCGCTGGCAGTCGCGGACGCCCGATCCTGGTTGCGCTGGTGCGACGCGTCCGGAGCACTCGCCTTCGAGGCCTACCGCGCGAACGTCAGCGTGCTCCATCCGCAGGTGGCGGTGGCCCGCCCGTACCCGGGCCTCGTGACGACGCTCGAGCGGCTGCGCTCTCTCCTCGCGGGCAGCTCGCTGTGGGAGCCCGATGCAGCGCGCTTCCTCCAGGATCCACTCACGTACCGCTGCGTCGCGCAACTTCACGGAGCACTGCGCGACGCGCTCGCGTTCGTCGAAGCGCAGCTCGCGATCGAGCTCAACGCACACCAGGGGAATCCGCTGGTCGTCCGCGACGAGGTGCGGCTCGTCTCGGTCGGGAACTTCGACTCGCAACCGCTGGCGGCCGCCCTCGACCTCCTCAGGATCGCGCTCGCTCCGGTGGTGACGGCGTCGGTCGAGAGGACGCTGAAGCTGCTCAGCCCGCCGTTCAGCGGGCTCACCGAGGGGCTCGTGGCACGCGAGGGGTCGTGGCAGGACGGGCTCTCCGAGCTCGGCGTCGCGGCGCAGGCGATCGCCGCGGAGGCGCGCCTTCTGGCCCACCCGGTCTCGTTCGAGCTCGTGTCGACCACCCAGGAGTCCGGCGTGGAGGACCGCGCGACCCTCGGATCCCTCGGCGCGCGGCGACTGGCGGAGATGCTCGACCTCGCCGCCCGCGTGACGGCCGTCGAGCTCGCCGTGTGCGCGCAGGCGCACGACCTGCGCGGTTCCCCCCAGCTGGGTGAGGGGACAGGCGCGCTCTACGCGACGGTGCGCGAGCGCGTCCCATACCTCGACGTCCCCGAGCGGATGCCGCTGCCGCTCGAGGAGCTCGCGACGCTCGTCCGCACCGCCGAGGCGCCGGCGTGACGACGTTCGATCTCCACCAGCACCTGTGGCCGCCGTCGTTCATCGAGGCGCTACGCGAGCGGACGAGTGCGCCGCACCTCGACGAAGGCGACGAGCTCGTCACCCGCGAGGGGCGCTTCCCGATCGCGCTGCGAGAGCACGAGCTCGAGACGAGAGTGCGCTCGCTCGACCGTGACGGCATCGACGTGGGCGTGATCTCCCTGCAGCCGAGCCTCGGTCTCGCCCAGCTCGAGGCCGAGGAGTGCAGGCAGCTGGAGGAAGCATGGTGCGCTGGGGCTCGGGAACTCGTCGAGTCGAGCGGCGGTCGGCTGCGCGCCTTCTCGCCGAGGGTGCTCGACGGGTTCGCGGGAGTGTCCATCGGCTCCGGCGCCTTCGCCGACTTCGACGCCGCGACGCCGCTCCTCGACGCCGTCTCGGGGGCAGGGCTGCTGCTCTTCGTGCACCCGGAGGCGGCGGCCGAGCCCGACCCGACCCGCCCCGAGTGGTGGGAGTGGGTCGTCGGCTACCCGTCTCGCATGCAGGAGGCGTACCTCTCGTGGCTCGCGTTCGGGCGCGAGCGCTGGCCGACGCTGCGCGTGCTCTTCGCGATCCTCGCCGGCGGCGGCCCGTTCCAGCTCGAGCGGCTGGCGAGACAGGGCGTCGAGGTCCGCTCGGCGCTCGACCCGAACACCTTCTTCGACGTGTCGACGCACGGGCGCAGAGCGATCGAGCTCTGTATCGAGACCTTCGGCGTCGGCCAGCTCGTCTACGGCAGCGACACTCCCGTGGTCGACCCGAAGCCGACCCTGGATGCCGTCCGCGGTTTCGGCGATGCTGTGACGCACGTACTCCAGAGAGACACGCCGGAACGCCTGCTGACGTGACCGCCCTCGCGGACGCCACTCACCTTGCGACCTGGCTGCGCGAACGTGTGCCGGCGGACGCCGACCTCGACCGGCCCACGATGTCCGAGCTCGCGGGTGAGCTCGCTGCGACCGAGGCCCTGTGGAGGTCGAACGTGCGCCACGAGCAGGATGCGCGTTTCTACCAGCAGCTCTACCGCGATCCGAACCTCGACGTCTGGCTCATCTGCTGGGTCGACGGGCAGAACACGGGCTATCACGACCACGACCGGTCCTCCGGGGCGGTGTGCGTCTGCGAGGGGATCCTGTACGAGGACTGGTTCCGCGTGGAGGAGGACGGCTGGGTGCGCGAGCGCACCACCGAGCACGGGCCGGGCGGCCGCTTCGACTTCGACGCTGCCGACATCCACGGCGTGCGCCACCCCGGATCGGACTTCGCGCCCGCCACGTCCATCCACCTCTACTCCCCCGCGCTCTGGCGGATGGGGCACTACGAGCCCGGCCCGAGAGGCATGCGGCGCGTGGGGATGACGTACGCCGACGAACTCCTCGCCGCGGGCTGACCCGGCCCGATGGCCGCCCGGCCGCCGACTCGCATGCGCGCGGTGCTCCTCACCGGACACGGCGGCTTCGACCGGCTCGAGTATCGCGACGACGTCCCTGTTCCGACGGTCGAAGAAGGCGAGGTGCTCGTCGAGGTCGCCGCGGCAGGCGTCAACAACACCGACGTGAACACCCGGATCGGCTGGTACTCGAAGGAGGTTCGAGACGCGACGAGCGCCGGGGCTGGCGAGGGGTTCTTCGGCGCAGCGAGCGGCGACTCGGCCTGGACCGGATCGGGAATCTCGTTCCCACGGATCCAGGGCGCGGACTGCTGCGGCCGAATCGTCGCCGTGGGCACCGGCGTCGACGAGTCTCGAATCGGCGAGCGCGTGCTCGTCCGGTCGCTCATGCGCTCTCCGGAAGCGCCGCCCCCCGCCTGCATCACCCTCGGGTCGGAGCGAGACGGGGCGTTCGCCGAATACCTGACAGCTCCCGCCGACGAGGTCTACGAGGTCCGCGCCGAGTGGTCCGACGCGGAGCTCGCGTCGATCCCGTGCGCCTATTCGACCGCGGAGAACCTGCTCGAGCGAGCCGGTGTCTCGGACAGCGACCGCGTTCTCGTGACCGGGGCGTCCGGCGGCGTGGGATCCGCTGCGATACAGCTCGCTCGACGCCGAGGCGCGGAGGTGGTCGCCGTCGTGTCCGAGGACAAGCGCGAGGCCGCCCTCGCCCTGGGGGCGGGCACTGTGATCCCGCGCGGCGCAGATCTGGCCGAGAGCATCGGTGCGGAGGAGGTCGATGTCGTCGTCGACGTCGTCGGCGGCCGGGAGTGGACAGCGCTGCTCGACGTGCTGCGTCGCGGTGGACGTCTGGTCACCGCGGGCGCCATCGCAGGTCCGATCGTCGAGCTCGACCTGCGCACGCTGTATCTCAAGGACCTGACGCTGATCGGAGCGACGTACCAGGAAGAGGTCGTGTTCTCGAACCTCGTCGGATACGTCGAGCGCGACGAGATTCGCCCAATCGTGGCGAAGACGTATCCGTTGCGCGACATCGTTCGCGCGCAGGAGGACTTCGTCGCGAAGCGCTTCTCAGGGAAGCTCGTCCTCGTGGTTCGCGAGAGCTAGGAGGGCTTGGCGGAACGGGCCTCGTCGCCGAAGTGCCGCTGGTCGGCACGAGGCGAGGACGCTGCATCGTGTCGATCCAGCGCTCCTTCGGCGGCACAGAGCCTGTTTCGCCAAGCCCTCCTACGGACGCCGGGCGGGATCGAACGGCGCGAGCTCCGGACCTGCATCTCCCCGGAGGACGAGCGGAGCGAGGATCGCGGCCGTCGCGGGTGCGAGCGTGACGCCGAGCATCCCGTGGCCCGAGGCGACGAACAGCCCGGGGCTGTCGCGCAGCTCGCCGATCACCGGGAGCCCGTCCGAGGTCATCGGACGCAGTCCCGCCCACGCGGCGCTCGCCGACTCCGGATCGGGCCGCCAGCCGCCGAGGTACGGATCGGCGGCCGCGAGCAGCTTCTCGCCCGCATCGCGCGGGGCGCTCGTGCCCTTCGCACCGAGCTCGAAGACGCCTGCGAGCCGCACCCCTCCCTCGTACGGGCTCAATCCCAGTCGGGCCTCGGCGAGGTAGAGAGCGTGACGCGGCGGCGTCCCCTCGCCCGTGAGCATCACGCTGTACCCGCGAGCCGGCTGCATCCGGAGGTGCGGGAAGCGATCGCGGAGGAGCCTGTCGGTCTCGAGCCCGGCCGCCACGACGACCTTGTCCGCGGTCTCGTCGCCTCGCGTCGTCAGCAGCCGCCAGCCACGCTCTTGCCGCTCGAGGCCGACGAGCTCGCAGCCCTCCGCGAGCTCGACCCCGTCCGAGCGCAGCTTCGCGGCGAGACCGGCGACGAGGCTCTCGGGCCGGACGTAGCGATCGACGCGGGCGTGCAGGCCCGCAGCGACCCGCTCGGGCGCGAGTGCGGGCTCGAGCTGCGTGACGGCGTCGCCGTCGAGCTCGTCGGGCTCGCCCCCTTCGTACCCGAGCTCGCGGAGCCTGCGGAAGATGTCGCGGTAGTGCTCGAGCCCGTCGCGGCTCAGAGAGACGATGACGAGCCCGGTCGAGTGCATCTCGAAGGCGATGCCGTCGTCGACGTAGCGATCGAAGAGCTCGAGCGTCCTGCGGTTGAGAGCGAGCACCGCGCGGACGCCGGCCTCGAAGCGCGCGGGCGCGCAGCTCCGTCGGAACTGCCAGAGCCAGCGTACGAAGGAGGGATCGGGAGACGGGCGCAGGACGAACGCGCCGCCGCGGGTCACGAGCTGGTGCAGCCCCTCCCTGACCATTCCCGGAGCGGGCAGCGGTGCCGCCATGCTCGGCACGACCCAGCCCGTGTTCCCCGCCGAGACGCCGCCTCCGAGGGTTCCGCGCTCGAGCACCCTCACGTCGGCGCCGTCACGGTGCAGCTCGTAGGCGCATGCGAGGCCGACGACTCCTCCGCCCACCACGATCACGGACGGCGAGCTCATCGTTCAGTCACGGCAGCCACCTTTCCGATTCGCCGCGCGAAATGCAAGATGGGGTGCGCGTGACGTCGTCGCCCCGAGGCAACCCCGCCCGCCCGCTCGCCCGCGAGTCGTTCACGCGCGAGGACACCTACGCCGCGACACGCCTGCCGGTCGAGCAGGCGTCCACGCTCATCCCGGACGCCTACACCTCCGAGGACTTCTTCGAGCTCGAGCAGGAGCGGCTGTTCGCCGCCTCGTGGGTTCCGGTGTGCGTGGCGGACGAGATCTCGGAGCCGGGGAGCTACTTCGTCGTCGACGTCGCCGGGCGGTCGGTCGTCGTGTGCCGCAATCGGGCCGGCGCGCTCCGCGCCCACCACAACGTGTGCCGGCACCGTGGCGCGCAGTTGCTCGACCCGGGCGACAGCGGTCGCGTCGAGCGCTTCTTCCAGTGCCC
This sequence comes from uncultured Gaiellaceae bacterium, assembly GCA_963846995.1. Taxonomy (GTDB): domain Bacteria; phylum Actinomycetota; class Thermoleophilia; order Gaiellales; family Gaiellaceae; genus GMQP-bins7. Next base: position 362,971 of record CAWJYD010000010.1, read on the forward strand.
GTACCACGCCTGGGCGTACGACCTCGACGGCACCTGTCTCGGGACGCCGCTCTTCACGCCGAAGGCCGGCATCCCCGAGGATCAGCAGGACGCGTTCGACATGTCCGACGTGGCCGCTTTCGACAAGGCGCAGCATGGGCTGTACCCGGTGCGCATCGACACGTGGGGGCCGCTCGTGTTCGTCTGCCTCGACCCCGCAGCACCGGCGCTCGCCGACGAGCTCGGCGACCTCCCGGCGAGGCTCGCTGGCCACGAGCTCGACCATCACAGACTCCTGCGGCGCGTCGAGTACTCGATCGCCGCGAACTGGAAGCTCGTCGCCGAGAACTTCATGGAGTACTACCACCTGCCCTGGGTGCATCCCGGGCTCGTGAAGGTCTCGCCGCTGAAGGACCACTATCGCTGGCAGAGCAGGGGCATGTACATGGGCTTCTGCACGACGCCGATCGCCGCGAACACGGACGACGGCGGGTGGCAGGGCCTTCCCGCGCTCGGCTCGCTCGACGACGAGGAGCGCTCGAGCGCACGCTTCGCGTGGGTCTTCCCGAACGTCGCCATCAATGCCCTCCCGAACCACACCTTCCTGATGGTCGTACGCCCGACCGCAGCGGGGCAGACCGAGGAGGCGACCTACCTGCTCGCCCACCCCGACTGCATCGAGGGAGCCGGGGACGGGGTCGACGGCGAGGTCGACGCGCTCCTTCAGTTCTGGGACGAGGTGAACCGCGAGGACATCGACATCGTGGAGCGCGTCCAGCGGGGCCTCGCCAACACGGCGTACACGGGTGGGCGCATGTGCTACCGCTTCGAGGAGTCGGTGCACCGCTTCCAGAACATGGTGGTCGACCGGATGCTCCGCGTGCGCCGGGTGCCCGAGGGCGACGCGGAGCCGACGGTGCCGATGTTCGCCCCCACGAGCTAGCCCAGCCGAGCTAGCCGCGCGCGAGCGCGAGGAAGTTCTCGACGACGCGGGCGCTGTGCGGGTGCTCGGCGGTCGTCTCTTCGGGATGGAACTGCGTCCCCCACCAGCGCCGTCCAGGATCGGCGAAGGCCTGCACCGCGCACGCGTCGGTGGAGGCGAGCACGTGGAACCCGTCCGGCAGCACGACGATCTCGTCGGTGTGGTCGTGGAAGACGACCGGGTCGTCGGGCAGGTCGCGCAGAAGATCCGAGTGGTCGCGGACGTGAATCGGGAGGAACCCGTGCTCGACGCTTCCTCCGAGCTCGATCGCGCCCCCGGCGAAGCGCGTGAGGAGCTGCATGCCCGCGCAGATCCCGAACGTCGGCCGCCGGGCGGCGAGCACGACGTCGCCGAGACGCGCGAGCTCACCGACGTCGCGCGACGACCACGCGGCGGTCGAGCCGCTGAGCACGATCGCGTCGGCGCGCTCCAGCCTGCCGGCCTCGACCTCCTCGTAGTGGGCGACGCCGGGTTCGGTGCCGGCGATGCGCGCCATGAGCTCCCGCAGGCGTTCGAGGTTGCGCGCCCGGTCGGGCGTCAGGTCCCGACGGCGCTCGGTGAAGACGACCTCGACGACCACGGGGCGAGGATAGAGGCCGCTTCCGGGTCGAACCCGACTGCCCGCGACAGGTCCGCGGCAGCCGCGTGGACGCGCTCGCCCGCCTCGTCGAGCCGGTCCTCGAACCGGAACTTCGGCGCGGACACGTTGACTGCCGCGACGATCCTCCCTGCGAAGTCGCGAACGGGCGCCGCGACACCGACGACGCCGTCCTCGAACTCCTCGTCCGCGACCGCGAATCCGCGCTCGCGCGCGATGCACAGACGCTCCCAGAGCTCGGCCTCGGACTGCGGGGCGCGCGGGCGGCTCTTGCGCACCGACGCCGCGGAGAGGAGGCCGCCGAGCTCGTCGCGGCCGTGGTCGAGGAGCAGCGCGTAGCCCGCCGAGGTGCAGCCGGCCGGGACGACGCGGCCCACCCAGTTCACCGCCTGCACCCCGCGCGCCGGCGACTCGGAGACGAGCGTCACGACCCCGCCGTCCTGCAGCGCGGACAGGTACGCGCTCTCGCCCAGGGTTCTCACGAGGTCGCCGAGGCGACGGTGGGCGGTCGCAACGAGGGCGGGCTCGCCCGCAGCGGCCGCGAGCGCGAACACCCGCCAGCCGAGCCGGTACGCAAGCGTCTCCGGATCGCGCTCGACGAGACCGTGGGCTGCGAGCACCTTGAGCGCGCGCGAGACCTGGCTCTTCTCCCGTCCCACGACCTCGGCGAGCTTCGTCACGCCGAGCGCCCTCCCGTCGCCGAGCGCGAAGAGGATCGCGAGGCCGCGCTCGAAGCTCGTCGGCGCCCGCTCGCTCATCCGCGCCGCACCTCGAGGAGGTAGGCGACGAGCACGCGTTCGTCGCCGAGGGTGAGGTGGTTCGCGTCGGATGCGCGCTCGACGCGCTCGATCTGGGCGAGATTGCGCTCGACGAGCGGCGAGAACGGGAAGAACGTGAAGTCGACGACCCGCGCCGCGAGGCCCAGCTCGGCGAGGAGCTCGTCCGTGCGCAGTTGACTCAAGATCGAGAGCTGCATGACGAGAGCGACGCCGTCGTCGTCGAGCAGCGCCGGGAGCAACCCGAGCAGGTGGTCGACGAGATTCCGGCCCCAGTAGTCGAGCGGGCGATGGCCGCTGGGCTCCTCGAACGGGTCGACGGGCATCTGGTAGAGGCTCGCGACGACGAGGTCGTACCGCCGCTCGGGCTCGTACATGTAGAGGTCGACCTCCCGCGCGGCGACGCGATCGGAGACGCCGTTGCGGAAAGCGTTCGCGAGCGTGCTCGCGACGGCGGCGCGTTGGATGTCGATCGCGTCGACGTGCTCCGCGCCGTTGAGCGCCAGCTGCACGGAGAGGACGCCGCTCCCCGACCCGACGTCGAGACAGCGCAGGCCCTCCCCGAGACCCGAGCGGAAGAGGTACTTCCAGACGAGCATGCTCCCGAGCGTCGGGACGAACACGTCCGGGTCGAGCGTGAGCTCCGGGAACTCCAGCGGGTAGACCGTCCGGCCGCCCTCGTCGAGCCACGGCTCCGGGGCGCGGATCGTCGCGGCGGCGTCCTCCGCCGGCAACGTCACGCTCGGCGGCCGGCCCGGCGAGGTTTCCTCGAGGCGCGCGCGAACGGCGGCGATGTGCGCGGGCGACGTGCCGCAGCATCCCCCGACGATTTGCGCTCCCTCGTTGCGCCAGTGCGCGGCGAGCTCCGCGTACTCCTCGCGGCCCGACGCGCTCGTCGAAGCGCCAGCCCCAGTCGGAGAAGTAGCCGAGGTTCGGATAGACCCCGAGCGGGAGGTCGGTGAAGTCGCGGAGCCACGGGAGCATCCCCGCGACGTGCTCGGGCGGGAGGCAGTTGATGAGGAGCGCGCTCACGCCGAGCTCCTCGAAGCGCTTGGCCGCGCGGCCGAACAGGTCTCCCTCCGGTCCGCCCCAGTGCTGCCCGTAGACGCCGCAGACGCCGTGCCGGCACCGGCGGAAGGAAAGCCAGACGGGAAGGCCGCTCTCGAGCGCCGTCTCCACCGTCCTCCACGTGAAGTCGTCGCGGATCAGCGACATCGTCTCGAGGAGGAGGAGATCCGGCGGCTGCTCCTGGATCGCCCGGAGCAGCAGCCGGAGACTTGCCATCCGCTCCTCCGTGTGGACGTCGCCGTTGACGCTGAACGCCACGGCGCCGACTCCGGGCCCGTCGACCGACTCGACGGCCTCACGCGCGAGCGCGATGCCGAGGCGCGCGACGTCGAGCCAGTGGGTGCGCCCGGACGGGCCCACGAGGCCGTCGGACTCGAGCTCCGCGGCGGCGAGGATCGCCCACGTGTTGGTCGAGAGCACGTCGCTCCCGGCGGCGACATAGCGGCGATGGACGTCGAGCACGGCGTACGGGGCGCGGTACAGGGCGCCCGTTCCCCACAGCCCACGATCGGCGTCTCGCAGCTCGCCCGCGTATTCGCGCTCGAGCTCGGTCGCGTTGCCGCCGTCGAGGATCACCGGCCTCCCCGCCTGCAAGAGACCGTCGATCCGCGCGTACGCCTCCTGCACGCTTGCCTCGAGGACCGTCATGTGGAAATAATGCAACTCGGGTTGCGTGGAACGCAACACCAACGAATACACGACACGAGACGGGAGGTCGGCGTGACCGAGGTCAGCGCACAGAAGGCTGGGTTGCTGGAGCGCCTGGAGTCGGGGCCGGTGATCTGCGCCGAGGGCTACCTCTTCGAGTTCGAGCGGCGGGGCTACCTCCAGGCCGGCGCGTTCGTCCCCGAGGTCGTGCTCGATCATCCCGAGCTCGTCGCGCAGCTGCATCGCGAGTTCGTGCACGCGGGCTCCGACGTCGTCGAGGCGTTCACGTACTACGCGCACCGCGAGAAGCTCAGGATCATCGACCGCGAGGACGACCTGGAGCGCATCAATCGCGGAGCGCTCGCCATCGCGAAGGAGGTCGCGGAGGAGACCGGCGCGCTCTTCGCGGGCGACATCTGCAACACGAACGTCTATCTCTCCGGCGATCCGGAGTCGGCCCGAGCCGCGCGCGCCATGTTCGAGGAACAGGTGGGCTGGGCCGTCGAGGCGGGCGTCGACTACGTCATCGGCGAAACGTTCGACTGGGCCGAGGAGGCGCTGATCGCACTCGACGTGATCAAGTCGACAGGACTCCCGGCCGTGATCACGCTCGCGGTGCACCAGGGTGCCGTCACGCGCGACGGCCTCGCCCCCGAGGAGGCGTGCAAGCGATTCGCGGACGCCGGCGCCGACGTCGTCGGCTGCAACTGCATCCGCGGGCCGTGGACGATGCTGCCGATCCTCGAGCGCATCCGCGCCGCGGTCGACGTGCACGTCGCGGGCCTTCCCGTCCCCTACCGCACGCACGAGGGGGAGCCGACCTTCCAATCGCTCACCGACCCGGACTGCGACGTCATCCCCGGCGACCGGCCGTTCCCTGTCGCCCTCGACCCGTTCGTCTGCAACCGCTACGAGCTCGGTGAGTTCGCACGCAGGGCGAACGCCATCGGCGTCGACTACCTGGGCGTCTGCTGCGGTGCAGGGCCGCACCACATCCGCGGCGTCGCCGAGGCGCTCGGCCGGACGCCCCCGGCGAGCCGCTTCTCGCCCGACATGTCGAAGCATGCGTTCTACGGCACCGACCCGCGGGTCATGGAGGAGAACCAGTCGTACGCGGACCAGCTCTGAGCAGCGCGTAGAGTCGCGAACGTGAAGATCCGCGGGGTCGTCCTCGAACAGACCGGCGGCCCGCTGACGCCGTCCGACCTCGAGCTGGCTCCGCCCGGCCCCGAGGAGGTCCTCGTCCGGCTCGCGGCGAGCGGCGTCTGCCACTCGGACTGGAACGCGATCGACGGCACGGCCGAGACGCCGTGCCCGGCCGTGCTCGGGCACGAGGGAGCGGGCGTCGTGGAGGCCGTCGGCGCGGAAGTGACGCGGGTCGCGGTCGGCGACCACGTCGCCCTCTCGTGGGCTCCCTGGTGCGGCGAGTGCGAGGAGTGCCGCCGCGACCTGCCGCAGCTCTGCTCCACGGTGTGGCCCGCGATGGGCACGGGCGGCCTCATGGACGGGACGCCGCGGCTGTCGCGCGACGGCGAGCCCGTGTACCACTATTCGTTCCTCTCCACGTTCGCGGAGGCGTGTGTCGTGCCCGAGCGCTCGTGCGTCCCGATCCCGGACGACGTTCCTTTCGACGTCGCTGCGCTCGTCGGGTGCGCCGTCACCACGGGTGTCGGCGCCGTGTGGCGAACTGCCGGAGTCCGGCCCGGAGACCGCGTCGCAGTCGTCGGCTGCGGTGGAGTCGGCCTCTCGGCGGTCATGGCGGCCGTAGCCGCCGGCGCCGAGCCGGTCGTGGCCGTCGACGCCGCGCCCGGAAAGCTCGACGTCGCGCGCGAGTTCGGCGCGACGGCCGGAGTCCTCTGGCAGGGCGACGCGCCCTCGACCGCCGACGCCGTGCGAGAGGCGAGCGGAGGAGGCGTGGACTACGCGATCGAGGCGACCGGGCGGCCCGAGGCGATGGAGGCCGCGTTCCTGTCGACGCGCGTGCGCGGGACGGCCGTGCTGATCGGGATCCCGCGCGCGGATGCCGTGCTGTCGCTCCCAGCGACGACGATTCCTCGTATGGAGCGGCGCCTCCTCGGATCGATCTACGGGTCGTCGAAGCCGGAGCGCGACTTTCCGCGCACGCTCGCGCTGTACCGGAGCGGCCAGCTCCCACTCGACCGGCTCGTCTCCCACCGCCTGCCGCTCGACGAGGCCGCGCGCGGCTTCGAGCTCATGCAGTCGGGCGAGGCGGTGCGGGTGGTGCTCGAGCCGTGACGCCACAGGAGCTCGACGGGCGGATCGGCGAGGGCTGGGGCGGCACCTCACCGAACGGCTCCCACGTCAACGTCGTTCTCGCGCACCGCGGCAGCCCGACCGCCGCTGCGGCGATCTCGATGCTCGCCAACCCATCGCCGGGACACACCCCGGTGCTCGTGTGCGTCGGGCCGACCCAGGCCGAGTACGAGCCCGTGTGGCCGCCGACGCTGATGATGAACAAGGCCACCGCCACCGACGAGGCGCACCAGACGATGACCTGGGGCGCGGCCCAGCTCGGTATCGGCCAGGGCGTGCTCGACGCCGTCGCCGATGGGCTCGTCGAGGCAACGGGCGACCTCCTCGTCCTCGTCGCCGTCTGGGTCGACACCGCCGCAAACGACGAGACCGCACTTCGCGAGGCGAACAGGGCCGCGACGAGGAAGGCGCTCGGCGTCTGCGTCGAGGGTCGCGACCCGGACGCGGCCGCGAGGCTCGTGGAGCGCCGGGACTCGCTGCGCAACCCGTTCTACTCCGGCGAGTGAAGATCGCCTCGCTCGAGACGCGGTCGTACCGCTACCCACTCGAGCCGCCCTTCTCGGCAGCCTGGGATCCGGAGCCGCGCCGCTTCCAGGACGCGACCGTCGCCATCGTCCGCTCCGACGACGGCGTCGAGGGCTATGCGAGCGGCGACGCGCTCCACGACCGCGAGGTGCTCGAGCGGCTGCTCGTCGGTCGCGACATCTCGGACACGGACGCCGTGCACGGGATCGTCGAGACGGTCGACTTCCACCACGGACGCAACTGGATTGCCGAGGTCGCGGTCTGGGATCTCCTCGGCCGCGCCCGCGGCGAGCCGTTGTGGCTCCTCCTCGGCGGCACGCGCGAGCGCATCCTCGCGTACGCGTCGAGCGGCGAGCTCGTCACGCCGGAGGACCGCGCGCGACGGTGCCTGTCGCTCCGCGACGCGGGGATCCGCGCGGTCAAGCTCCGGCTGCACTCGACCGACTGGCGACAGGACCTGCCCGTCCTCGAGGCGGTGCGCGACGCAGTGGGAGGCGGACTCGAGCTCATGGTGGATGCGAACCAGGGCTGGCGCATGCCCGGCGACCTCACGCCTCGATGGCCCGTGGCGACCGCTCTGGCGTTCGCGCGCGAGCTCGAGCGGCTCGACGTCTTCTGGCTCGAGGAGCCGCTTCCCACCGAGGATCTCGCGGGCTACGCGGAGCTCGCGGGCGCGACGGACATCCGCATCGCCGCCGGCGAGATGGTGCGCACGTGGGCCGAGGCGCGCGACCTCGTCGAGCGAGGAGGCGTCGACGTCGTGCAGCCCGACGTCGTGCTCTCCGGCGGCGTCGCCGGCGCGCGGCGCGTCGCCGATCTCGCCGTGGAGAACGGGCGCTGGTGGAGCCCGCACACGTGGTCGAACGGCTACGGACTCCTCGTCAACCTCCACGTCGCGCTCGCGTTCTCCACGTGCCCGTACCTCGAGGTTCCGCTCGACCCGCCTGCGTGGTCGGCCGAGCGGCGGGACTGGCTCATCCCCGTGACGCTCGAGATCGCCGACGACGGCACGATCGCGCCTCCCCCAGGGCCCGGTCTCGGCGTCGTGCCCGACTTCGATGCGCTCGAGCAGTACCGGATCGGCTGATGAGAATCCGCGCCGCCGTCCTCCACGAGCCGCGGACGCCTCTCGCGCTCGAGGAGGTCGAGCTCGCACCCCCGCAGGACGACGAGGTGCTGGTGCGCGTCGCGGCCGCCGGCGTCTGCCACTCCGACGTGCGCCTCGCGGACGGCGAGCTCGGGGACGGGCGCTGGCCGCTCGTCATGGGGCACGAGGGCGCCGGGATCGTCGAGGAAGTCGGGGCTGCGGTTACGCACGTCTCCCCGGGCGACCCGGTCGGCTTCTGCATCGTGCCCTCCTGCCGGCAGTGCTCCGAATGCCGCGCCGAACGGTTCCACCTGTGCATCCCCGCTGGCGAGAACGGCCCGCGCGGCGTCCTCATGGACGGCACCTCGCGCCTCTCGCTCCCCGACGGCACGACGCTGCAGCACGCGCTCATGACCGCGTGCTTCGCCGAGCGCACGATCCTGCCCGCTGCGGGGGCAATTCCGCTTCCGCGCGAGCTTCCCTTGTGGCAGGCCGCGCTCCTCGGCTGTGGCGTCGTGACGGCGTTCGGCGCCGTCGGCAACGCCGCAGCCCTCGAGGCAGGCGAGTCGGCGGTCGTCGTCGGGTGTGGCGGAGTCGGGCTGCAGGTGGTCTCCGCCCTGCGGCTCGCGGGCGCGTCGCCGATCGTCGCCGTCGACCTCGACGACTCGAAGCTCGAATTGGCGCGGGAACGGGGAGCGACGGAGACCGTGCAGGCTGGCTCGGCGACCACGGCGACCCGCGTTGCACGCATCACGGGCGGCGGCGCCGATTACGCCTTCGAGGTCGTCGGACGTCCCGAGACGATGCGGCTCGCGTGGGACTGCATCCGCCCCGGGGGAACCGCGATCGTCGTCGGACTCGCCCCGCGTGGCGTCGAGGTGTCCCTCCCCGCGATCGAGTTCCTCTCCGACAAGGGCATCCGCGGCTCCTACTACGGGTCGGGAGACGCGGCGGCGGATCTGCCGCGTCTCGCAGCGCTCGCACTCTCGGGCGAGCTCGACCTCGCGGGTGTCGTCACCGCGGTCGAGCCGCTCGCTGCCGCGAACGAGGCGCTCGACCGGCTGCGCCGCGGGGAAGGGGCGCGCACCGTGCTCGTCGTCGACGAAGAGCTCGCCGGCACGTCCGTCCGCTAACGGCGATTGACCCGCATATCACCCAATGTGGGGTAGGCGCTCCCCCGCGCGAGGCCGATGTCTCGACCGCGTCAGCAAAGTCTGCGGAAGGGAGTTGCGGCCATGCACCACCGAATTCGCGCCCGCCTCGGCGGGGCCAACGAGCAGGGCTTCACCGTGATCGAGCTGATCACGGTCATCATCATCATCGGGATCCTGCTCGCGATCGCCGTTCCGTCGTACTTCGGCTTCCGCGACCGTGCCGCCAACAACGCGGCGAAGGCGAACCTCCGTACCGCCGTGCCGGCCGCGAAGTCGTACTACTCGGACAAGGGAACGTACGTCGGGATGACCCCCACGAGCCTCAAGGAGATCGACGGGAATATCTCTTCGACGCTCAAGGTGATGACCGCCACCGACACGTCGTACACGCTGTGCGACGAGCCGAGCAGCAAGGCCTGGCAGGTCGTCGGCCCCGAGCCGAAGAGCGCCGCCTACACCTCGATCCGAAGCTGCTGACGCCCATCCCGGTCGGCCTCAGGGCCGCGGGCGACCGCGCCCCTCGGCTTTCCGAAGGCTAGCCGGCCGAGGTGGCGTACCGGGCGAGCCGCGACAGCGCCCGAAGCGGCGGACGCGCGAGACCACGGGCCTCGCTCGGATGCGTGAGATCTCCCCGGAGAAGCCCGGCAACGGCACCGAACACACCGGGCGCACGGAGTGCCCACAGGCACGCACCGGGGTAGCGGTCTGCCGCGCCCTTCGCCTTCCAGGACGCTGCGGCGTGGTGGTCGAGCGCCCCGGCGAGCGCAGCGTCGTACGACTCGGGGCGCGCGGCGAGGATCGCGTCCGCCGCGAGCCGCGCGGCGACGAACGCCTCGTACATCCCGTCACCCGAGAGCGGGTCGACGAGCCCGGCGGCGTCGCCCACGAGGAGGACACGCCCCGCCGAGGCGGGGGTACCTAGCCTCCGCATCGGGAGGCGGTGACCGCGAACGGACTCGAGGCTCGCCGGGTCGACCCGATGCTCGCGGGCGAGCGCGTCGAGGTGCCCGCGGAGACGCGGCCCCTCGCTCAGCCAGCCGCCCACACCGAGGTTGGCGTGATCCCCCTTCGGGAAGACCCAGCCGTAGCCGCCCGGCACGACTCCGAGCTCGACCCAGGCCGTCTCCTCGTACGGGCTTCGGGCAAGCGCACCCCAGGAGACGTTGCCCTCGAGCGCGACGCCGCGGACGATCCCCTCGTCGAGATCGAGCGCGCGGGCGACGACGCCGTTCGCTCCGTCGGCGCCCACGAGGAACGACGTGCGGGCGCGCGAGCCGCCGACGGTCGCCGTCACACCGTCGTCGTCGACGTCGATCTCGCTCACCGCCGTGCCGTCGCGAAAGTCGGCGCCAGCGACAGCCGCCTGCTCGGCGAGGTGCTGGTCGAGCCGGCGGCGCTGGGTCATGCGGATGAGCGGCTTCGAGCTCGCCTTCGTTACCTTCGAGCGGTAGCCGGCGCGGACGACCATCCGGTCGACGACGTGCTCGACCACGGGCTCGACGTCGCATGGAACGTGCCGGAGCGCCCTCCCCGTCAGCCCGCCGCCGCACGGCTTGTCACGCGGGAAGCGCGCCTTGTCCGCGAGGAGGACCCGAGCGCCTCCCCGGGCGAGGTGCATCGCCGTCGCGGACCCAGCCGGCCCGGCCCCGACGACGAGGACGTCGTACCGCTCCATCTCCCGATGGTAAGGCGAATCGAATGTCACGGAGGAGGGCGACCGGAGGCGGGCCTTGCCCGGCGGGAGGTCAAGAGGCGATGAGGCAGAGAAAGACGTGAAGGAGGGGGCACGTGGGGGAACCATGGGTTCCCCCACGACGAAATGCAGGGGGGAGGATTCGAACCTCCGAAGGCTGAGCCAGCGGGTTTACAGCCCGCCCCCTTTGGCCACTCGGGAACCCCTGCAGGGCGGGCAATTGTAGCCGGGGGTCAGCGGGGCTCTTCGTCGAGCGCGTCGACGACGAGGCGCTGGAAGTGCTGGAGCAGGTGCTCGCTGCCGAGGAGCAGCCGGCCGTGCTCGATCGCTCCCGAGCGGAGGCCGCGCTGCACGGACTCGACGAGGTCGCGATCCTCCTCGCCGACGTCCGCGCCGAACTCCGTGATCTCGTCCACGATCTCGTCGGGCGTGTCCGGGTCCCAGAAGCCGTCGGCGTACGTGCGCGTGCGCTCAGGCCCCTCGGGCTCGAAGACGAGCACACGCAGGTGCGCGGCGCCCGGAAGGACGTTGAACGTCCAGTTCGGCCAGAAGTAGTGGAAGTGGCTCGACGTCAAGCCCTCCGGGAGGTAGGGAAGGCCTCTCGTGTCGCCGTCCTCGACGCGCCGCGGCACCGAGCCGAGCTGGCTCGACGACCACCGACTCGTTGCTCAGCGCGTAGGCGTCGGGATCGACGTCGATCAGCCGGCTGAAGCTCTTGTGCGCGACGGGGCAGTGGTAGCACTCGAGGTAGTTCTCGACCACGACCTTCCAGTTCGCGTCGACGACCCAGTCGCGGGAGCGCCCCCGGTACGCGAGCGTCGTCGCGTCGAGCCCGCGGTCGAGCATCGCCTGCGGGACGTCGCCGAGGACGTCCTCGAGCTCGACGCCGTCGTCCGCGGGATTGACGAAGACGAGTGGACCCCACGTCGCCACCCGCACGGGCCGCAGGCCCCAGTCGCCGTGGTCGAAGCCCGGCTCGCGGTCGGAACGAGGGGCGGCGCGGAGCGAGCCGTCGAGGTCGTAGGTCCACGCGTGGTACGGGCACTGGAGCGACTCGCGTGCGCCGCAGCCCGAGGCGACCTCGTGTCCGCGATGCCGGCAGACGTTGACGAAGCCTCGAAGAATTCCGTTGCGATCGCGTGTGACGACGACCGGGACGTCGCCCGCGCGGCCCGTGAAGTACGTCCCGGGCTCGGCGACCCATGCCCCCGGCCCTGCGTACTGCCAGCTGCGACGGAAAATCTGCTCCTGCTCGTCGCGGTGGATCTCCGGATCGGAGTACCAGGAGGCCGGGAGCGTGAGGCCGCGGTCGAGCTGCTCCCGGAGCCCGGACACGGCGGTTGCGGCCATGCCGGAGCTTTGCACGTCGAACCGCGGGCGCGCTCAGTTGCAGCCGATGCCGTCCCCGTCCGGATCGAGGTTGTCCGGATCCGAGCCGGTGACGGTGACCTGGGTGATCCCGAGCGCCAGGAGATCGGAGCAGTCGACCGCCGGCGGGTACGGCGGCACGCATGCGCCCGAGTAGTTCGGATCGCACCCCTGCACCGAGGAAGCGCGATACGCCGCGGTCGACTGCCCTCCGCTCCGGAGCGTGTGCGCGACGCCGGCGCGAAGGAACACGATTGCGACGATCAGCCCGAGCGCGAGCAGCGCGACGAGCAGCGCGTACTCGACGAGCGCCCCGCCGTCCTCGCGCCGGACGCGCGCTCGCCAACCTCCCGGAGTCCGTTCCCCTCGCTCCACGACTCGCCACCGAGCGTAGAGAGGAGCCCGGACGAGCCCGTGCCGCGAAGCGGCTACGATCGGACACTCGCCCTCTTAGCTCAGTCGGTAGAGCACCTCCATGGTAAGGAGGGGGTCGACGGTTCGAGTCCGTCAGAGGGCTTGAGAAAAGGCCCGCAAACGTGGGCCTTTTCTTTCGCCCCTGACGATCCAGATCGTCATCAACTGCCCTTGGTCAACCTCTGGTCAACCTGCGGCTGAACCCCAAGCCCCCGAGCCGTGAGCTTGTCCACGAACTCCTAGCGCGACTGCGCATCCCTTCGTGGCTGCACGTAGTTGTTCCACCAGGTCTGAAGGTCGTGACCCGTAAGAGCAGCCGCCTCATTCGGCGCGATGTGGCCTGCCGCGAGACCGAACTCAGCCTCGCGCGCACGCGCGCCCAATAAAAGGGGTTGAGGGCACCCCTCCCCCGCCGAAGGTCTTCGCCGGTTTGGGGTGAGAGCCGCTCCACGCCGAAACCGCCCTGCCGGGCGGTCTCGGTGCTAGGAGGCTACGAGGAGCCCTAATCAGTGAACGAGCGGCCGCTGCCGCGTCGCCTTCAGTGCCAGCATCAGCCCGAACGCGAGGATGATGCCGATGCCAAGGCCGATCCCGAGCTGCGACCAGGCGATGTCGCGTCCCGAGCTAGAGCTCGCGACCGGAGTCGCCGTCGCGACGGGCTGGACTCCAGTGTGATCCTCGCCCGAGAGCAGGACGACGTCGCGCGTCGGTGCCGACGAGATCCGGCCCGCACGCTCGGCCGCACCCTGGTAAGTGAAGGGCTTGATCGTCTCGTGCGAGTCCGGGCGGCTGACGGCACCGACCAGCGGCTGCTCGGCGAGCGTCGCGCGCTCGTTCGCGTAGAAGTACGCGACGCCGTTCTGCTCCTGCGAACCGGCGAGCCTGCCTTCGCCGAACGCCGTGGGAAGGCCGAATGACAGAGCGGTAACCGCGATTCCGATGATGAGTGTGATTTTGGAAGTCATCCTCTTCTCCCTTTCATTCATCCGACCGCCCCATGCGGTCGGTGTGCGAGGAGACTCATCGACGCCGCTAAAGGATCAGTACGAACGGTGGTAAAGCGTCGGCAAAGCGGGTCTTCGCCTTCGCGTGACGCGGTGTTAGCGTCATCCGCCAGCACATGGAGTTTCGAATCCTGGGCCCTCTGGAGGTTTTTGACGAAGGTCGCGCCGTCGATATCGGCGCCGCGAAACAGCGTGCCCTGCTCGCCGTCCTCCTGCTGAACGCGAATCGCGTCGTCTCGAGCGACCGCCTGATCGAAGCCTTGTGGGGCGAGCGAGCACCGGGGACGGCGCAGAAGGCCCTCCAGGTCTACGTCTCGCAACTCCGCAAGGCGTTGGGTCGAGACCGCATTCTCACGCGCGCTCCAGGCTACGAGTTGCGTGTCAAGACGGATGAGCTGGACCTCGAGCGCTTCCATTCGCTCGTCGCGGAAGGGAAACTCGTCGAGGGGCTTCGTCTATCGAGGGGGAAGCCACTTGCGGACTTCGCGTATGAGCCTTTCGCACGAAGCGAAATTGCCCGACTCGAGGAGCTCATGCTCGCGTGCCTCGAGCAGCGCATCGAGGGTGACCTCGCTGCTGGGCGTCACGCATCGCTCGTGGCGGAGCTGGAAGCTCTCGTTCAAGAACATCCCTTACGGGAGTCCCTTCGGGCTCAGCTGATGCTCGCTCTCTACCGCTCGGGCCGACAGGCCGAGGCGCTCGCCACATACCAGGAAGGCCGAAACCTGCTCTCGGACGAGCTCGGGCTCGAGCCCGGCGCAGACTTGAAGAGCCTCCAGCGCGCGGTGCTCGCCCAGGAGGCATCGCTCGCTCTTCCGGGGCAGCCGCCGGTGGTCGAGCCTGCAACTTCGCCGGACGCCCACTCGCTGCTGCCACAAGCGCAGGTTGGTTCACGCGCATCGCGCAAGACGGTCACCGTTCTCGCCTGCGACCTGACGGCTGCCGGTTCGCCGCTCGACCCGGAAGCGCTCCAACAGATGGCGCACCGCGGATTCGAGGAACTTCTTCCGGTGCTCGAACGCCACGGCGCCACGATTGAGCAGTCGATCGGAGGTACGGTGACGGCGGTTTTCGGGATCCCCGCGGTCCACGAAGACGATGCCCTTCGCGCTGCGCGCGCTGCGATCGAGATCCGCGACAGGCTAGGAGAGCTCCGAGTCGAGCTCGAGAACCGCTGGAGCGCCTGGCTCGAGCTTCGTGGCGGAATCAGCACCGGCGAAATCGTGGTCAGTGGCAACATCAGCGGCCCTCACGGCGCGGGTGAGCTCGTCCAAGCCGCGTTTCGCCTTCAGCATTCGGCGACCCCGGGCGAGCTGAGGACGGACGCGCGCACATACCGCATCGTGCGTGACGCCGTTCGCGTGGAATCGCGCGATGAACTGATCCTGCTCCTCGACGTGCTCGACGTGCCGGCCGGTTATAGGAGTCGGTTCGACTCACCTATGGTCGGTCGGGAAAGGGAACGCCGGCGGCTGGCGGACGCGTTCGAGCAGGCCGTCGCAGGACATTCCTGCCAGCTCTTCACGATTTTGGGTGCGCCTGGAGTTGGCAAGTCACGGCTCGTTCACGAATTCGTCGACGGACTTGCCGGGCGGGCACTGATCGCGCGCGGTCGTTGCCTTCCATACGGCGAGGGAATCACGTATTGGCCGGTGCTCGAGGCAGTAAGAGAAGCTGCACGCCTCGAGGACACTGATTCGTCCGAACTGAGCTCGAACAAGCTCGCTGCGGTGCTCGCCAACGTCGAGGACGGGCAACTCGCAGCGAGGCGAGTTGGCGAGGTGATCGGTCTCTCCGACGACGTGAGCAGCATCGACGAGAGCTTCTGGGGCGTTCGCATGTTTTTCGAAGCGCTAGCCCGGAATGGCCCACTTGTCATCGTCTTCGACGACATTCATTGGGGTGAGGCTACGTTCCTCGACCTCGTCGATTACATCTGCGAGTGGTCTCGAGACGCTCCCATCCTCCTCATATCCGTGGCGCGTCCTGAATTGCTCGAGCAGCGGCCGCACTGGGGAGGTGGAAAGCTCAATGCCACCTCGGTTCTCCTCGAGCCGCTTTCCGAAGCCGAAAGCGCGGAGCTTGTCGAAAACCTGGCCGGATCCGTCGACCTCGAGGACTCGGCGCGCAGCCGAATCGTCGAGGCGGCGGATGGAAACCCACTCTTCGTGGAGGAGATGCTCGCCCTTCTCCTGGAGAACGGCGGTGACGGCACTGAAATCGAGGTCCCGCCCACGATCCAGGCGCTGCTGGCTGCACGCCTTGATCGCCTACCCCAGGACGAGCGCCGGGTCATCGAAGCAGCAGCGGTCGAAGGGAAACTGTTCCACGAGGTGGTCGCAGCCGAGGTCGCAGCCACGCCGCTCGAGGTGGTGCAGGTAGCGTTGCAAGCGCTTGGCCGGCGACAGCTGATCCGGCCGGAGCAGCCCTTGTTTTCAGGCGAGCGTGCGTATGGCTTCCGACACCTTCTGATCCGGGACGCCGCCTATGACTCGATACCCAAGGAAGCTCGTGCAGCGTTTCACGAGCGCTACGCCGACTGGCTGGAGCGGAGAAGCGGCAGGCGTGCGCTCGAGTTCGAGGAGATACTCGGCTACCACCTCGAGCAGGCGTTCCGATATCGAGCCGAGCTAGGCCGGGTCGACGAGTCCGCAGTCGACCTCGGTCGACGCGCGGGTCGACGGCTCGGAGTAGCAGGACGACGCGCACTCGCGCGAGGTGACACCCCGGCGGCGATCAACCTCGCGTCCCGCGCCTCCTCACTCCTGCCCAAGGACGATCCGATGCGCGTTCACGTCATCCCTGGCGTTCGCGCTGTCCAAGGACACGGCGACGAGCTGGAGTGGGCTGACGCGCTGCTGCGTGAGGCCATCGCCACAGGTGACCTCCGCCTTCAGACGCATGCCCGAGTCCAGCACGCTCTCTTGCGCCTATTCACGCAGTCGGACGTCCACGTCGACGAGCTCGTCGTTGTTGCGACTGACGCAATTGACGTGTTCGGGGGTCTGAGTGACGATCTCGGACTCGCCCGTGCCTGGCGCCTGCTCCAACAGGCTCGGTACCTCGGCCGCCAGGGTGCCGAGAGCGCTGACGCAGCGGAGCAGGCACTCGTGTACGCGCGGCGTGCGGACGATCTCCTGGAGGAGGAGGAGATTCTGGCATGGCTCGGCATCGCCCTATTCATGGGTTCGACTCCCGCTCCCGAGGCTATCCGGCGCTGCGAAGCTCAGTTGTCGAGCCTCAGGGGGAGTCGAACTGTCGAGATTCTACTCGTCGCATGCCTCGCCACTCTCGAGGCGATGCAGGGTCGTTCTGACGTCGCGCGCAGAGTGATCGATCAGGCTGGGCCTATCGTTGACGAGCTCGGGTATCAGTCTCAACTCGGAGCGTTCACGTTCCATTCGGGGATGGTCGAAGTGCTCGCCGGCGATCCCGCTGCTGCGGAACGGACGCTTCGGCCTACCCTCGGGCAGCTGGAATCGGTCGGGGACACAAGCAACTACAGCTCGATCGTCGCGGTTCTCGCGCGGGCCGTATATGACCAGGGCCGTTACGAAGAAGCCGAGGAGCTGACGCAGAGGAGCGAGCGGGCGGCGCACCTGAACGATGTCCATGCTCAAATCACCTGGCGGCACGTCCGCGCCAAATCGTTGGCCCGACGAGGGCAACTCGACGCGGCCGAGAGGCTCACCGAGCAAGCGATTGCGTATGCGGCAGACAGCGACTTTCTCAATCCGTATGGTGATGCGCTCCTCGATCGCGCTGAAGTCCTGGACCTTTCGGGTCGCCCTGAGGACGGCATTCCGGCCGTTGAGCAGGCAATCCGGCTCTTCGAGCAGAAGGGGAACGTTGCTTCCGGGGCTGTAGCAGAGGCGATGCTCGATCGCCTGACGGCGGCGGTCTAGCGCGAGGGCTACCTACCCCGCCTAGCAACCTCTCGCAATGGGGCCCGACCTAAGAGGCCCTCCGCAACTGAACCCGCGATGCTTCCTCGCGCGCACGCGCGCACGCGTAATAGAAGGTGTCGCACCAAATCTGCCATGCGTCTGACACAAGCCCGAGACGCCTGCATTCATCGACGTTCCGGCGCGACCCCCGACAATGGATGTCAGTCATCGCTGCTGTACCCCCACCCCCTCGGACGCGATGCAGGTAGCGGGGCCCGGCTGCGGGCGGCTGCGTCTACAGCACCGGGACGGGCGCGTTCTTTGGACTCCAGCTGATGCCGGGTGCGATCTCGCGGGCGATGGTCTCGAGCATCGTGGCGTTGTAATCGACCCCGAGCTGGCTCGGCACGGTCAGGAGGATCGTGTCGGCGGCCTGCACGGCGGCGTCGCTGGCGAACTCTTCCGCGATTCGGTCGGGCTCCCCGATGTAGCTGCGCCCAAAACGGCTGATCGCGCCGTCGAGCCAGCCGACCTGGTCCTCGTTCGCGTCGCCGCCGAAGAGCCGTCGATCGAGGTCGGAGATGATCGGGATCACGCTGCGGCTGACGGAGACGCGTGGCTCTCGTGCGTGGCCCGCCTTCGACCACGCCTCGCGGAACAGGGCGATCTGCTCGGCTTGCAGCTCGTCGAACGGCACCTGGGTGTCCTCGAGGAGGAGCGTGGAGCTCATCAGGTTCATTCCCTGCTCGCCCGCCCAGACGGCGCTCGCTCGCGTACCGGAGCCCCACCAGATCCGGTCGGCGAGGCCAGGCGACTGCGGCTGGATGGGAAGCATCGCGTCTCCCGGCTGGCCGCCGATGTCGGCAGGGACGACGCCAGTCCCGGCGATCGCAGAGCGGAAGAGCGCCGTCTTCTCACGCGCCTCGCCGGGATCAACCGAGTAACCGAACGCTTCCGCACCGTGCCAGGCGGGCTCGGGCGAGCCGCGGCTGACGCCGAGTTGAAGCCGGCCGCCTGCGAGCAGGTCTGCAGCGGCTGCCGTCTCGGCCATGTAGAGCGGGTTCTCGTAGCGCATGTCGATGACGCCTGTGCCGATTTCGATCTGGCTCGTCTTGACTCCGATCGCTGCGAGAAGCGGGAACGGTGAGGCCAGCTGGCGTGCGAAGTGGTGAACACGAACGAAGGCCCCATCGATGCCGATCTCCTCAGCCGCGACCGCGAGCTCGACGGTCTGGCGCAGCGCATCGGCAGCTGTATGCGTCAGTCCGCCTCCCGGGTGCCAGGCGCCGAAAGACAGAAACCCGATCTTCTTGGCCATCACGAGATCCAACGTTATTGACCGCTCAAGTATTCTGGAACCCGAGGTTGGACGGCCATTGCTCTCAGCGGTGAGCGCCGAATCGTGTGAAGGTGTCACACTTTTTGCATCAGCGAGACATCAAATCTCTGCGCTGCGAAACTGCGCGATGGCAGTAGGTGCGGCTCGGTTTCGACTGCGGGTGACCTTTGTGAGCACCACGCCCGGCTCGCAGAGGAACTCGGACGGGAGACGGTCTTCAACGGCAGTCACACGAAGAGGCGGCGCGCGCGCGAGCGAATCCCGGTGACGGCCGAGACCGAACCGCTCGAGCTCACGTCACGCGCCTCCGCTCGCCCATCAGCAGTTCGCCCCGCACTCGCCCTCACCGCCGCCGAGGAAGTCGAGACGATCCGTCGTGTCCTGCTCGAGGCCGCGACTAACACGACGAGGGAGTCGTGGGCGACCTGCACCTATCCCGAGTGCGGCAAGAGCTTCCGGCAGGAGATCTCCGTGCCGGATCACGGCGCCCGGATCAAGGCCGTCGAGACGCTACTCCGCGAGGGACTCGGGCGAGTCGGCGAGGCGGCAGAGCCTCCGCCCGTAGCGCTGCCGCACGATTCAGCTGGCGTCGAGAAGTTGTCGTGGTCGCAGATGCGAGCTCTGGCCGAGATCTACGAACCCGATCTCATCCGACTTGAGATCGCCTCACTCAGTGACGCGCAGCGCAGCCTTCTACGGGAGGCGCTTGCCGCGGCAGGTTGACCAACAGTTGACCATGACCAGACCGCAGCCGCACACCGCGATAGCGACACCTTTACTCAGGATTACCACGAGGGCGGTAAGACGCAGGACCAGCTGCGCGCGGCTCGTGCCGCCGGCGTGCCTGGCTGCGCCGCGGTGGACCGGTAGATCGCATTACCTGGGTAAAACTCGCGCCGACCCTGCCGCTGCTCGCTCGTCGCGAGGCTCGCGTGCGAGAGCAGTCGGGAGCTCGTCGCGCAGGAGGACGCCGTCATGCGCCAGTGTGCGGGAATGTCTCTTGAAGCGGATCGCGTGTGTCACCAAATACCCGGAAGGAGACGCCGTGTGCGACCGGCGTACTCGGCGTACGGTTCGCCGAGCTCTGCGCTCAGGAGTGCCTCCTCATGCGGGATTCGCCGGACGAAGCCGATGGCAGGGAGTACTAGGCACGCTGCCAGGCTCAATGCGTTCCCCAGCCCGATTCCGACGCCAGTGAACATGAGGATCGCGCCCGTGTAGGACGGATGCCGCAGTTGCCGATACGGCCCATCGGTGACGACCTGGTGGTCTGCCGCGATCTGAAGGTTGCGCGTGAAATGGACGCCGAGCGTCCGGATCGCCCACCAGCGTAGAACCACGCCCGCCAGCCCCACTCCGCACCCGAGGACGGGCCAGATCCACTCGTTTCCCGGAAGAGCCGCGCCCGTCGCCTGCTTGGCAAGAAGGATCCCGAGGAGTAGGCCGGCGATCTGCCAGGCCTGCAACTGCCAGTACGTCGGATCGGACCACCGACGGCGTATGTCACCGCGGAATCTTCGGTGCTCGACGAGCATCGACCCGACCGGAGCTCCGAAGACGAGCAGCGTCGCAGCGAAGTTGTCGAGAACAAGCGGATCGGACATAGAAGGCGCGAACTCGCGCCTGGCAATACTCCCAGCGGCGGTGAGACGGGTCTAGGTAGGTCGGTCTCTCCTTGCCCCAGTATGCGGCAATGTCCCTCGGCGCAAGCGGGACGCGAGTTGCTCGCGTCAGTCGAGCAATCTGAAGTAACGGGCGATCGGCAAGAGCGTGAAGCCCACTTCGCCGTAGAGCGCACGAGCCGGTGCGTGCCCCGGGTCGCCGCCGGTCTCGACCACTGCAATATCCATGCCACAACGTCGCATGTGATCCGCGGCGAACTCGGTAAGTCGCTCCCCGACGCCCTGCCTCTGGTAGTCGGGATCGACTCCGATGATCTCAATGACGCCCATGCGCTCGTGGAAGGCATTCAGCGCGACGGCGACGAAGCCGACAGGCCGAGCGCCGGAAACTGCGACGTAGACGTCGCGCTCGTCGTTCATGCAGATCGAGCGCACGGTCTCCGCCTGGCTTGCGCTCCAGTCGGGATGCAGACGTAAGTAGATCTCATCCCCGAGGATCGCCTGAACCGAGCCGAAGATGGGCTCCCACGCGCGCAGCGAGAACGCGACGACGGCTTCGAGGTCATCCTCCACAAACGCACGAATGTCGATCGCATCCTGCGCCATTGGACACCGAGACTAATCCGACGTGGCTACGGAGTGATCGGCGTTTCGCCGTTCGATCGATTCGAACCCGCCAAACGTGTTGCGCGTGTACGAGTGCAATCGAGAAGGTCGGCGGCCGACACCCTTCGAAAGATGCCGGCCGCCAGACGAGGTCTGTTCAGGCCTGGGCGATGGGCTCGCGCCGCGGCCGATCCGTCGATTGCCGAAACATGCCCGGCAAGACGGTGAGCGCCAGGTACACGCCCGCCGCTCCGACGAGGATGTAGACGATCCGGCTCACAGGGTTGGTCTCGCCGAACGCGACACCCGTGATCTCCGCGACGAGGTCGAATTCGAAGAGCCCGACGAGACCCCAGTTCAATGCTCCGACGATGACGAGCAGAAGAGCAATCGGATTGAGCAGTCGCATGATTGTCATTCCTCCCAGTTCGGGCCCTCAGCTCTTCGGCACGAGGACCTTGTTGATGACATGGATGACGCCGTTCGTTGCGATGACGTCGGTCTTCGTGACGCGCACTGTGTTGTTGAGGAACACGCTTCCCCCCGCGTACGTCGATCGCGACGCGCTGACCTTCGAGCGTCTTCGCGGACTTGCCGTCGAGTTTCACGACCTGCGCGGCGCGGACGTCGCCCTTGACGACGTGGTACAGCAGCACCTTCTTCAGAAGTGCGGGGTTAGTCTTTACGGCCGCGAGCGTCGCAGGCGGAAGCTTCTTGAACGCCGCGTTCGTCGGCGCGAAGACCGTATAGGGCCCCTTCGCAGTGAGGGCGCTCGTCGAGTTTCGCTCTGCTTGAGGAGCGTACGAGCGTGGTGAACTGCGGTAGCGATGCTGCCGTCTTCGTGATGTTCTGCGTCGGCGTCGCCGGCGTCGCTGATGCAGCCCCAACTGACGAGACGCACACCGCGGCAATGGCTCGCGAGAAGTCAATGAGGGTGCTTCGACACGGCCCTCCTTGTCTAGATTATGTAGAGAGTCTGTATAGCACTGAGCAGCGTCTAGACAAGGTGAATACGGCACGATTTATCCGCAATTTGCGAGAATACTGACTAGGAATGGAGAGCATCGTCCACGTTCTAGTAGTTCGTCTTGTTATTGGCATAACACTGACTCCTGAGGATCGGAGAGCTGTCCCGAAGGACGGGCGTCTCGCCGGAGCTCCTGCGCGCGTGGGAGCGCCGCTACGGGCTGCTCGAACCCGGACGGACGGTCGGGTCGTTTCAGGCTCTATTCGGAAGCCGGATGTGGCTCGCGTCGGGAGCATGCGTGCTCAATCTCGATGCCGGTCTGTCGGCGTCCGAGGCTGCTCGCGCCGCTCTGGCGGAGCGGTCACGGTCGATTCACCGCCTGCTGGAGGACGGCTGCCGACGAGCTCGCTCGCGCACTCGAGAACTTCGACGACGTCGGCGCGCAGGCTGCGCTCGACGACTCCTCGCGGGTTTCTCGCTCGACGTCGTGGTGCGTGACGTGCTCGTCCCGTATCTGCACGAGGTCGGGGAGCGGTGGGCAGCGCGGTGAGCTCTCGGTCGGCCAGGAGCACTTCATCAGCAACGTCTTTCGAGGTCGGCTGCTCGCGCTCGCCCGCGGGTGGGATCGCGGGCGTCGGCCCGCGCGCTGTTCTCGCAAGCGCCGAAGGAGACCAGCACGACCTCCCCTGCTGCTCTTCGGAGTCGTTCTGCGGACGCACGGGTGGCGCATCACGTTTCTTGGAGCCGACACGCCAGTAGCGTCGCTCGCCGAGACCGTTCGAGCCATTGCGCCGGACGTTGTCGTCGTCACGGGAACAGTGCAAGGAGTCCTTGAACCGCTCGTCGAACAACTCCGCGAGGTCGCGCGAGGCGCGCGGCTGTATCTCGCGGGACCAGCGGCTGATGACGGCCTCGCACGCCAGGCCAACGCCATACACCTCGACGGCGACCTCGTCGACGCGACGAGCCGCGTCGGTCGGGCCGCGTAGCGATGGTCGAGCACTTCAAAGCATGCAGGCCATATGCCCGAGTGCGGCGGACTTCACTTGTAACCCCGAACGTGCTCTCGCTTGAGAGTGTTCAGGAGCGCAGCGCTCTACTCGCAATGGTTCCAAGCCCTTGCCACTTTCGTCGCGATCAACGCGCTCATCTACGCGGCACTGAGCCTGGCGAAGCTCATTCCGGCAACGCGCGTGAGAGCTTTCGTCGCCAGCGAGCGGTACGTCGGTAGTCGCGCGGCGAACGCAGACGCATCGCATGTCAGGTGTTGGTCGTCTCCTAGGGGAACACGAAGCTCCGCTCCGGGCGGCAGCGTCTGCAGCAGCGCAGGCAGCTGCCCACGCCTGCTCGTGACGTGCTCGACATAAGACGACTCGCCCCAGCCTCCCCCCTCACGACGTGCTCGGAGTCGGGGCCTGGTCGCGGGGTAGTGCGTAGTGGACCCTGAGCCTCCTCCGAGTTGACGACCACCGGAATATGGAGGCGTCGCGTTGGAGCGACCTTAGGGCGAGCTTGGAGAAAGCTTGGTGCTCTGCGGCTCGTCGGTCGGCAGCTTGAAGCCGCCGAGGTGGCTCGCAGCTGGGCAGTCTCCTTACCCAAGCAACGCGCGATGAAGATCCTGCGTTGCAGGCGAGGGTGCGGCTCCGAGTTCCTCGCGGAGGAGCGTTCGCAGCGTCTCGTACACATTCAACGCCTCGGCCGCGTTGCCGCTTTCCGCGAGCGCCTCCATGAGATAGCGGTAGCCGCTCTCGCGGAAGGGAGCTTTTCGGATGAGGAGTCGCGCCGTTCGCTCGGCGGTATTGAGTTCGCCGCCGCCGATCCGTAGGCTCGCATGTGCAGCAAGCTCGAGCGCACGGAGGTATGTCCCCTCGAGGTCGCGGCGGCGCTCCTCGAGCCACGGCATGTCCGCCTCGGGAATGAGCGGTCGCACGCTGATGTGCTGCGCGATACGCCCCGCGACCCAGGTGCTCGGCCAGTCCTCCTGTGCTGCAGCTGACTCGGCGCGATGCACCGCGGCGCGTGCCGCCTCCACATCCACCCAGGCATCCTCAGCGAGCACAAGGCGCACCTCGCTTCGCCCCTCGATTCGCTCGGCACCGAGAGCGCGTCGAAGCTTCGACACAAGCGCGTACAGGGCAGAGTCGGCAGCGCGTGGCGGTTCCGGCCAGAGGGCCTCGATCAACTCATCATGCGTACTCGCCCGCATGCGCTGCAGGACGAGATACGCAAAGAGCAGGCGGGCTTGCGCACCTGCGAGGCTCTCCTCAACCCGCTCGCCGTCGATCGTTGCGGCGAGGCGGCCGCAGAGCTGAATACGGGTCTCCAAGGTCTCGCCAAGGTTAGGACAAGCCGACCGTGGGATTCTCCTCGGGCAGAGAATCCTCGGAGCCGACAGCAAGGAGGACACCGTGTCGAAGATCGTGAACTGCGAATGCGGCGAGGTCATCAAGGCCGACAGCGACGACGAGCTTGTCCGCAAGGTCGGGGAGCACGTCAGCGACGCGCACCCTGAACTCGCCGGAAAGATGTCGCGCGAGGACGTCCTCGCGATGGCTGAAGACACCTAGCGGTCGATCGAATATCGCCCTCCAATCGAGTGCGACCAACTCGTAGGCTCGCTCCACCTGCGGCTGGAGTGAGCGTTCTTCCCGCACGCAAAATCGGTGGTCGTAGCGACCTGCTTTCCGGAGCCGAGCCCTTCAGGATCACGGCGATACTCGGCTTGCAGCCTGGGCCGGTGCTGTTCGGCTTGCCCTCGTCGGCGGGTGGTGACGCCACCGCCGACGAAACGACTATGGCGGCGCGGCAACCGTGGCAGTGAGAAATAGCTTGATCTTCATCGTGGCGTCGCCGCGCTGCATCAACCCGTGTCGTAGCTCGCAAACAACTCTCCGCCCACTAGACGCCGAGCAGCACAAAACTTGCGCCTGTGAGGAGCGAGCGGAGGCAACCCCTACGGGAGAGTTACTCTCCCCTCGGGTAAGGCGTGGCGGCAGGCTCTGTCCGTTGACTTCGTAGGCACCTAGCGCCGGTCGAGAGAATCACTCGCTGTCGCGCTCGTCGTTTCCCTCGATGCCTGTCAACAAGGGCCTCCACTCGTCCTCGCCAGCCCTTCGCATCCGCAGGTGCTCGTTCGCTGGCGGCGTCCAGCGCGGAGCAAGCGCAGCGCGAAGCTCATCGGCCGAGCGTTCTTCTCCGTCACTGTCGCAGGCCGCACCTTGCATCGACCAGCGCCGGATGATCTCCGTCGTCACCCCCCACTCCCTTCCCCGCTTCGGACCCTAGGCCACGTCTTGGGAGAGTTCAAACCGCAACGCGGTGGGAGGGCGGCTGGTAGCCGCCCTCCTCGTCGAACGTGACCAGGCTGGCTGCTCTCAACCGGTGACGTAGTACGGATACACCGCTACGCCCGGTACAACGCCACCCACGTGATCAACCCAATATCCCGCGTACGTGTAACCGGGACGGATGTCGCAGGACGCTCCCAATCCCGCGTAGAACCGCGCAGGCGTCACGACTCCCATTTGCACCAGCATGTCGCCCTGAGAATCAAAAAGGTTCAGAGCAGGACCCATGCCGTTCCAGTCCGCCGGGACAGTCTTGCCGGACACAACGCAGTACAGCGATCGCGGCTCCTGAGAGCCTTCGGAAGTGGCTGACACAGCCGGTCCGCCCTGGTTCCGCTGATCGCCCTGGTCGCCCTGGTCGCCCTGGTCGCCCTGATCGCCCTGATCGCCCTGGCCCTCGCCCTGGTCGCCCTGGTCGCCCTGGTCGCCCTGGTCGCCCTGGTCGCCCTGGTCGCCCTGGTCGCCCTGATCGCCGGACTCAGACTCATCTTCGGCAACGCACACAAATCCGGCATTGGTAAGGCCGCCGATCGCGGGTTCCGGGACGTGGACTTGAACATCCGTATCACCGTTGTGCTTGACCTTCGTGCACGTGTACATCGGATGCGGGTTGCCCGCGCCCGCAGACACGGCTGCAAAGAGCGCGAGTGCCGCCACGCTCAAGAGGGCCGTAAGCTTCCAGATCGTCCTCATGCTTGTTCCTTCCTCTCAGCCCGTGCTGGGCTGGCCGCTGGGGAGGGGGTACGCAGTCCGAGGGAGGCGTAACCCGTTCTCTCTCAGCTAACCCCCCTTCCGAGGACGAGCAATCCCTGAACCGAGGGCTACCGCCCAGCCCATTCGCTGGTCTCGGCCCCCCGTTCGGACTGGCCGAGCGCGTCGGAGTCGCCTCGTGCCTCCGGTACCCCTCCCCCTCGCGACGTGCGCGGGCGTGGGGGGCCTGATCTCGGGTTACTCGGTCTGTGCGTGGGTTGCTGCTACCTCCCCACCGCGCACGACTTGATACGCGAACGCCGCAGCCACTGCGCCGAGCAGTGGCCCGACGATGTAGACCCAGAAGTCACGCCACTCGCCCGCGACGAGCGCAGGCCCGAACGAGCGAGCCGGGTTCATCGACGCCCCTGTAACGCCGCCGCCGAACAGCGAGTCGAGCGCGACGGTGCCTCCGATAGCGATCGCGGCGGCAGCGCCGATCGCTCGCGCATCAGTCGCCACGGCCATGATCACGAACATGAGGAATCCGGTCATCACGGCCTCGTAGACGAGGGCCGAACCTGAGCCGACGCTCGGCACCGTCGCGCCGAGGTGGGCTGGCGTCCCGTCCCACACGAGGCGCAGAAGAAGCGCTCCAGCGACAGCGCCAGTCAGCTGCGACGGTACGTACACGGCTGCCTCTCGGAGTGGGAAGTGACGGGTCGCGCTAAAGGCAACACTCACGGCCGGGTTGATGTGAGCGCCCGAGAGATGACCCGTCGCGTAGATCATCGCCATGATCACCAGACCGAAGGCCGCCGCGATTCCGGTCGATCCGAGCGAGCCTCCTCGTTCGGAGTCGAGCACGATCGCGCCGCAGCCCGCGAACACGAGTGCGAAGGTCGCGAGGCCCTCCGCGAAGCAGCGCCGGGCGAGGGAGGGCCTAGGCAAGTAGTTCGCTGATCAGTGCCTGGACGCGCCCGTCGATCTCGTCGCGGATACGCCGAACGCCATCGAGATCCTGATCGGCGGGATCATCGAGCGTCCAGTCCTCGTAACGCTTGCCCGGATAGATCGGACAGGCATCGCCGCAGCCCATCGTGATGACCACATCTGCGGCTCGCACGACCTCGTCGGTCAGTGGCTTCGGGAACTCCTCGCCCATGTCAACGCCGATCTCCTTCATCGCGGCGAAGACTGCCGGGTTTACTTCCTCACACGGATCGCTCCCCGCCGAGCGAACGTGGATCCGCCCCCGCGACCTTAGCTTGACGAGGCCTGCCGCCATCTGGCTTCGACCGGCGTTGTGGACGCAGACGAACAAGACCTCGGGCATCTCCTTCGTCAGCAGGCCT
Source organism: uncultured Gaiellaceae bacterium (assembly GCA_963846995.1). Lineage (GTDB taxonomy): Bacteria > Actinomycetota > Thermoleophilia > Gaiellales > Gaiellaceae > GMQP-bins7. The sequence continues at coordinate 390,354 of CAWJYD010000010.1, forward strand.
TCCGCCTGTGCGTACGCCTTGAGTCTCTCGCGGGCGAAGCGATGCGCGAGCACGGGGACGAAGACGTTGATCTTGCTCGGGCCAAGGAGATCCAGAGACTCCGCGATGTAACGCTCGATCGTCTCCTCGGAGAACACGCCCGCGAATTCATCGGCCAAGGCCGCTGCAGCCTGTCGAACATGTTGCTGGGTTACGGGGTCGAGTATCTGACTCATCGCTTGCACTCCCTCCGACTCGGGACATGGTCAGCAGCAGCCCGCCGTCGCAGCAGGCTGGACGATCGGTAGGCCCTTTCGCTCGGGAACGCGGGTCTTCACGGCCTTGACGATCGCGCCGTGCATCCCGTCCGCGACCTCATGTGTGAACTCGACGCTGATCTGCTCAAAGCCAGCTGCTTCCAGCCCGGCCTCGTACTCGCTCCTGGAGAGAGCGCCCGCGATGCAGCCGACGTAACTCCCGCGTTCTGCTCGATCGGCGGGCGACAGGCCGTCCTCCGCGACCACGTCGCTGATTCCGATCCGGCCGCCTGGCCTCAGTACACGACCGATCTCGGTAAGCACCGCTGACTTATCGACCGACAGGTTGATCACGCAGTTGGAGATCACGACATCGACCGACTCTGCGGGGAGTGGGATCTGCTCGATGACGCCCTTGAGGAAATGCGCGTTCGTCACGCCCGCCTCGCGAGCGTTCTGCTGCGCAAGCGCGAGCATCTCGTCGGTCATGTCCACGCCGTAAGCCGTGCCGGCTGGGCCGACGCGCTTTGCCGAGAGGATCACGTCGATCCCGCCACCTGAACCCAGGTCGAGCACGGTCTCGCCTTCGTGGAGATCTGCCACGGCAGTCGGGTTGCCGCAACCGAGGGACGCTAGTACTGCTGCGTTCGGGAGCGCGTTGCGTTCGTCCGCGCTATACAGGTCGGCCCCATAGCCTTCGCCGTCGCTCACGTGTTCGCAACACTCGCCCCTGCCGCAGTCGCACGCTGCCCGGCCTGAGTTCGCGGCAGACGCAGCCTCCGCGTAACGCCGACGCACCTCCTCGCGCAGACCGTCAGCAGTCGTCGCCATCAGCAGCACGCACCTTTCAGGTCTGCAACCAGGGCAAGCTTCTCGACGGCGTCACTCTTGAGCGAGAAGTACGCCCACTTGCTGCGCTGCTCTCTCTCGACCAGGCCCGCATCGAGCAGCCGCTTCATGTGATGCGAGACGGTCGGCTGGGAAAGGCCAAGCGGCTCGGTGAGGTGACAGATGCATATCGGCTCTCCGTCACTCGTCGCAAGCAGGTTGATGATCCGAACACGAGCAGGATCGGCCAAGGCCTTGAACAGTCCGGCCGTGGCTTCCGCCTCCTCGTTCGTCAGCACCTCCGCGTGGAGCGGCGCACAACACTCGATCGCATCCAACGTTGCAGTCACCCAGCACCTCGCAGGTCGTATCGACATCCGTAAATGTATCGAGATCTGTCGATACGTGTCAGAGAACGAGACTTCGACGTTGGCGTTGAAGACTCCACGTCATCAGCGACGGGTGCCGTGCCTCTACTTACCGATCCGCCCAGGTAGCTTGCCGCTCGCGGTGTTCTTCTCCCTGAGCAGCTGGGAACTCGGCGTCCTCATCTTCGCCGTGGTCGGGGGCGCGTGTGTCCTCGGCGTGATTGCAGGCCGGTTCCTCCGGGCGAATTCCGAAAGGCATCGCGAGCCGATCGGTGCCCTCCAGGGAGCGTTGCTCGGAGTGGTCGGACTGATCCTTGCCTTCGGTCTCTCTCTCGCCGTTGGCCGCTACCAAGACCGCCGTGCCGATGTCGTTACCGACGCAAACACGATCGGCACCGCATACCTCCGGGCGCAGACGATTGCAGAGCCGCAGCGCACCTCCTCGCTCGCGCTCCTCCGAAACTACAACGATCTCGCGATCCGCATCACCCACGAGATCCCGGGCAGTGCAGCCATCCTTGCCACGAGTGCGCAGCAAGAACTGCTGCAGCGCCGTCTCTGGCGCCTCGCTGGCGAGAGCCTCAACGCCCGTCCCCGCGACAGCGCACCCCGGCTCTATGTGGACAGCCTCAACGCCATGATCGACCAGCAGAACGTTCGACTCTCGGGGCTGAACAACCGGGTGCCAAACGCCATCCTCTGGCTCGAACTGCTCGGGGCGGCAGTCGCGCTGGGTCTCCTCGCCCTCTATCTCTCCGTTCTCGGCAGAGGTCTGATCCCGATCGCGGCCGCAGCCGTGATAGTGAGTTTCCTCGTCCTAGTCACCTTCGATCTCGACCGCCCCACGCGGGGCCTGATCGAGATCCCAGCGACACCCCTCCTCGCCGAGAAGGTCACCATGAGCCTGCCTCCCGCGGCTCCGGCACCCCGCTGAACCGCAAGGGGCACTGCCTGAACTGCGTCTGTTGACCTGTCCGAGCGCGACGCGGCTCGCGCCTGGATGGCCGAGACCTCGTCCAAGTAACGCCGAACGGCTCCGCGAGCCTCTGGCGTTCGACGGTCACCCCTCCCCCTCGCGATGCGCTCGGGCGGTGGGGCCTGCGTTCGGGATGGAGACCTCATGAACCCCTATGTCTTGCTGGGGGATTCACGAGTCGGACATGTGCAACGACGTGATGCGCTCACGTTGCCGACCGAGGCGACAAGCTGGTCAACCAGGAGTCAACCTCGACGCTGGCGCGTCCCCGCGTCCGATGGCATGCGATGACCGAATCAAGCCACTTCTGGCGTCACTTGCCGCCCGTTGGCGCTCTAAGCCTCCATGGTAAGGAGGGGGTCGACGGTTCGAGTCCGTCAGACGGCTTGCGGCAGGTCTGCAAGCGGCACTGCTCGCGGGGACTTCAATACGACGTGCGCGGGGCGAGCCCAACCGGGGTGGTGTCGATGAACTGACGAGCAAGACCTTCGATCAGCTCGCGGAGCTCTGGGTGCTGCTCCGGCTGCCAGCCGACCGAGAGCTCCTCCAGACGATCGCGTCCGCAACTGACGAGCGTGTCGAGCGTCTGCCGACCCTTCTCGGTGAGCGCTCCAGCTGTCGGGGTGCCCGATCCACCGCCCTCGACGAGACCGGCTTCGACGAGTGCGCGCTTCGCGTTGTCGAGCCGCATTGGGTCGATCGCGTAGAAATCCGCGAGCGCATGTACGTCGAGGCTGGGGTCGCGGTTGAGGCGTGCGAGCAGCCAGCTCTCGGCCGGTTCCAAGTCCACGCCCGCACGCGCCGCGAGGCGTTCGAGGATGCGTTCTGCCTGCTCGCGGCGGGTGAGAATGCTCAGTTCGCGGGCGAGTTCGGCGAGCGGATCGGTGTCCTTCGGAACCGCGAACGCCTCGCCGACGCTCGCGGTCGCGACGGTATTGCGTAGTGGCAGCTCCTTGATGAACCAGGTGAGCGCGAATGCAGCCACGCCGATCACTGCGGCGACGAGGAAGACGACGTTCAGCGAATCGGTGAAGGCGTGGACATAGGCGTCGTGCACGGCCGGGGGAAGCTGCGCGAGCGAGGACGGGTCGAAGTGTCCGCCCCCAGGGCTCGCCTGCCCAGGAAACGCCTGCGCCAGGTTGTGAGTCAGCTGGGCGGCGAAGATCGCACCCAGCACGGACGCGCCGAAGGAGCCCCCGATCGAGCGGAACAGCGTCGCACCCGAGGTCGCCACGCCGAGCTCGCTGTAGGGGACGGCGTTCTGGACCGCGAGCACGAGCACCTGCATCACGAGACCGAGACCAAGACCAAGGACGAACATGTAAACCGAGGCGGTTGCAACACTCGTGTCGGCGCCCATCAGCGAGAGCAGGTAGAGGCCGACAACCATCACTGCGGTGCCGACGATCGGGAAGACCTTGTAGCGCCCGGTGCGCGTGATCAGCTGGCCCGATCCGATCGAGGCAATCAGCAAACCTCCCATGAGGGGCAGCAACTGCAACCCGGACTTGGTCGGGCTTGCTCCGTTCACGACCTGGAGGAAGAGGGGCAGGTACGTGATCGAGCCGAAGAGCGCGAAGCCGATGATCAGTCCAACGAGACTCGTCGTCGTGAAGACGCTGTTGCGGAAGAGCCCCAGCGGCAGCACCGGCTCCGCGGCACGTCTCTCGGCGAGGACGAAGCCTGTCAGTGAGACGGCTCCGATCACGGCGAGGCCGACGATCTGCGCCGATCCCCAGGGGTAGGTGTTGCCCCCGAGGGTGGTCAGGAGCACGATCGCGCTCAGGCCGGCAGCCAACAGGGCTGTCCCGAGGTAGTCGATCGCGTGGCTCACGCGCTCGGTGACCGACGGCAGCGTCGCACCCAGGACGACGAGTGCTGCGATGCCGAGCGGGATGTTGATGAAGAAGATCCAGCGCCACGAGAGATGCGTCGTGAAGAAACCGCCTATCAGGGGTCCCGCGACGCTGGAGAGTCCGAAGACCGCCCCGAAGATGCCCTGGTACCGCCCACGGTCGCGCGGAGGTACGACATCTCCGATCGTCGCCTGCGCCGACACCATCAGACCGCCTCCACCGAGCCCCTGAATCGCTCTGAACGCGATCAACTCGGGCAGGTTCTGCGCGATCCCGCAGAGGATCGAGCCGATGAGGAACACCACCAACCCGACCTGGAGCACGATCTTGCGCCCGAACTGATCTCCGAGCTTCCCGTACAGGGGCGTCACAATCGTCTGCGCCAGCAGATACGCCGTTACGACCCAGCCGATGTGGTCGAACCCCCCGAGCTCTCCCACGATCGTCGGAAGCGCGGTCGCGACGATCGTGCTGTCCAATGCCGCCAGGAGCATCACCAGCACCAGGCCGGAGAAGACGACGTAGATGTGGCGTGAACCCTGCTCGTCCCGCGGGCCGAGATCCTCGCTCGCGCCTCCGGGGGACGGCTCGGGCATCAGTCGAGTCTAGGCTGCCAGACGCCAACGTCTGCGCTGCCGTCGCGAACCGCGGCTGCGAAGGTTGGATGCGCTCCCTTAGACTCGCGCCGTGGCGCACCCGGCCTAGTTGATCCCGGCTTCGTGTCCTGCGCCGTGGCTGTCGGCCTCGGGCTGCTGAGAGCTGGATCGACCAGGAGGAAGAGAGATGCTGTACGAGCCGACGAGGTTCGATGTTCTGATCGACGAGCCGTGGGTTCGGGCGCGGGTGGAGGACGCGATCGCGGCGATCGTCGCCGACGCCGACGCCGCGTTCGATCCGGAGACGCTCTGGCCCGCACACGAATGGGACGCGCACGAGAAGCCGCTCCCGCTCTCGGGCCTGTACGTCGGTGCGGCCGGCGTGCTCTGGGCACTCGCTGAGCTTCGGAGGCGCGGCCACGCCGACTCGTCACTCGACCTGGCCGCCGCCGTTGTGCGCCCGCTCGAGCTCGAGCGGGCGAGCCCGGACTTCTCTGCGGACGAGCACTACCGCCCTGGTGCGCTCGTGTCCGGCGAGACGGGAGCACTACTCGTTGCGTTCCGACTGACCTCCGAACGCGCGCTCGCGGACGACGTGTACGCGCTCGTTCGCGGGAACGTGGGCAACCCGACTGACGACATCAGCTGGGGAGCGCCCGGAACGCTGCTTGCGGCGCTGGCGATGGGCGAATGGACAGGCGAGCGCCGGTGGGACGAGGCCGGCCGCGACTCGGCCATCGCACTCCGGGAGCGCCGGGGCGAGGACGGGTTGTGGCGACAGGACGACGACTACCGTGGCTTCAGCACGCTCCACGGCGTCGCGGGAAACACACTCGCTCTGCTCCGTTTCGAAGCAGACGACGCCGTCGCGCGCGAGAGCGCGGCCGTGCTCTCGCGACACGCGTTCCGCGAAGGCGGCCTCGCGAACTGGCCCGGCTCGCCGCGTCCGCAGCTCGCGCGGCCCCGAGACGGGCGGATCTGTCTGCAGTGGTGCACCGGCGCACCAGGTGTGGTCGCCGGCGCCTGGGAGTATCTCGACGAAGACCTCCTACTCGCCGGCGCCGAGCTCATCTGGCGTGCGGGCGCTCACCGGGACGAGAAGGGCCACGGACTCTGCCACGGCACCTCCGGCAATGGCTTCGCCCTTCTCAAGGCGTTCGCGCGCACCGGCGACGAGCGCTGGCTCGAGCGGGCGCGCCGCTTCGCCGTGCACGCCCTCGCCCAGGCGAACCGGATCGCCGCGACGAACGGCCGGCGCCGCTACTCGCTCTTCAACGGAGACGTCGGCACCGCCCTCTTCGCCGCCGCCTGCCTCGACGCCGATCCGCGCTTCCCGATCGTCGACGTCATGTAGAGCCAGCCAGCAATACAGAGGCTACTCGAGCTCGCGCTCGCGCAGTTCGATGCGGCGGATCTTGCCGGTGAGCGTCTTCGGCAAGTCGGTGACGAACTCGATGCGCCGCGGGTACGCGTACGCGGAGAGCCGCTCGCGGACGAACCTCTTGATCTCCTCCGCGAGCTCGTCGCTCGCGACGTGGCCCTCCGCCAGAACGACGAACGCCTTGACCACCTGGCCGCGGAGCTCGTCCGGCGAGGCGACCGCCGCCGCTTCCCGCACGGCCGGATGCTCGAGGCATGCCGACTCGACCTCGAACGGCCCGATGCGGTACCCGGCGGAGATGATCACGTCGTCTGCGCGGCCCTCGTACCAGTAGTAGCCGTCCTCGTCCTGGCGCGCGGCGTCCTTCGAATGGAACCACTCGCCCCCGAAGGTCTCCTCGCTCGCCTCCGGGTTGTTCCAGTAGCCGAGCGGATAGTGCGGGTTCGTCCGAGCCCGCAGACAGATCTCGCCCCGCTCCCCTTCCGCGACGGGCTGCTCGTCCTCGTCGAGGATCGCGACCTCCCAGCCGGGCATGGGCTTGCCCATCGAGCCCTCACGCACCTCGAGGGAAGGGTAGTTCGCGACCAGCGGGTACGACTCGGTGAGCCCGTAGTAGTCGAGGACGGTGACGCCGTACTGCTCGCGAAACCAGCGGATCGCCTCGGGGTTCAACGGCTCACCCGCCGAGCAGACACGGCGGAAGCGCTGGGGGTAGCGCGTGCCTGCGTCCTCGATCGCCATCATCGCCCGCATCGCCGTCGGCGTCGTGAAGACGTTCGTCACCTCGTGCCGGCTGAGGAAGTCGAGCTGCCGGTGCGGGTCGAAGCCCGCCTCCCGGCGGTAGACGCACTGGACGGCACCGTGGCGCCACGGCCCGAGCAGCGGAGCGATGCCCGCCGCCCACGCCCACTCGCCCATCCCGTGGAAGCGCTCGCCGTCTCGCACCTCGTGGCAGTAGACGAATTCCTCGTGCGCGAGCAGGTAGCGGTGGGCGTGAACCACGCCTTTGGCGAGCCCGGTCGTCCCGGACGTGTAGTAGAGCTGCGCCGGATCGTCCGCACTCGTGTCGCACATCACCGGGTCGAGGGGCGCGTCACCGAGCGTGTCGGGTCGCAGGATCAGCCGCGGAGGGGCCCACTCATGGTCGAAGCGACCGGCATTCGCATCGTCGGTCACGAGCAGCGCTGCGTTCGAGTCGCCGAGCCGATGGCGAATCGCGTCGTCCCCGTACAGGACCGACAGCGAGAGCAGGATCGCGCCGAGCTTCCACACCCCGAAGAACACCGCCGCCGTCTCGGGAAGCGCCGGGAGCACGACCGCGACGCGGTCGCCCCGGCCCACCCCGTGCGCCGCGAGTGTGTGCGCGGCCTGGTTCGCGAGATCCTGGAGCTCGCCCCAGGTCAGCTCCCGCGAGGTTCCGTCGAAGCTCTCCCAAACGAGACCGAGCTTCTCGCGCGGATGGCGATCGCAGACGTCTGCCGCGATGTTGTACCGCGCCGGGACGACCCACCGGTGGGCCGCACGGAGCTCCTCGTATCCGCGTGCAGATCGCTCTGCGCCACGCTCCTCCCCGGCCATCGGCGCCGAGTGTAGATCGGGCGCTGCCGAGGCGCGGCGGGCTGTACGGAGGACGGAGACATGTAAGCGCTGGTGTTCCGTCGGCTCGGAAGCAGGGTACGACTACCCTGCCGTCTACGCCGGAGGAGATATGGGCACGCTGATGGTCGACTTCATCACCTCGCTCGACGGTTACGGAGCGGCCGAGGGGTGGCCGGGCTTCTGGGGGATGGAGGGGCCCGAGTACCTCGCCTGGCTGGGGGAGCAGGAGGAGGACTACACCGTTCTCATGGGCGCGACGACGTATCGCCTCATGTCGGGTTTCGCCAGTGACGGCGAGCCGGGTACCGAGGCCCTGGCGGACATGCGGAAGATCGTCTTCTCGAGCACGCTCACGGAGCCGTTGACGTGGGCGAACAGCCGCCTCGTCAAACGAGACCCCGTCGAGTTCGTGCGGGAGCTGAAGGACGAAGGCACCGAATCGATGCGCACGCTCGGCAGCCTCACGCTGTGCCGCTCCCTCCTCGCGGCCGGGCTCGTCGACCGGTTCCGCGTGGTCGTCTTCCCCGTCATCACGGGGCAGACCGGCCGAGACCGGATCTACGACGGCTACCCCGACGTCCAGCTCGACCTGGTGAGCAACCGGACCTTCGACGGCCGGCTCGAGCTGCTCGAGTACGTTCCGACAGTCCTCGACGGACCTCCGGGCGTCCGAGGCTGATCGTCGTCGGCGAGGCGCACTTTCGCGATCCAGGGCCGATGCCTCAGCCGATCATGCGTAGCGGCCCGCTCGTCCTCGTGCCACTCGCCGACGAGCACCTCGAGCGCGAGATCGAGCTCGACGCCGATCCCGAGGTGTTGCGCTACCTGAGCGGTCGCGCGAGCACCCGCGAGGAAGCAGAGGCCGGCCATGCGCGCCGCATGGCGGCAGCGCGGAAGGTTGATGGGCTCGGCTTCTGGGTGGGGTTCGTCGAGGGCGAGTTCGTCGGCTGGTGGGCGCTCCAGCCCGCCCACGGCCCCGATCAGCCCGACGATCCGGGAGTGGCCGACCTCGGCTACCGCCTGGTGCGGCGTCACTGGGGCAAGGGCCTGGCCTCGGCGGGCGCGCGGGAGCTGGTGCGCTACGGATTCGACGAGGTCGGCATCGGCAGGGTCATCGCCCAGACGCTCAGCGTCAACGCGCGCTCGCGGACAGTGCTCGAACGAGTCGGGCTGACCTACGTCCGGACCTTCCCCACCTCCATGACGGACGTCGTCGATGGTGCCGAGGCGGGCGAGGTGGAGTACGAGCTGACGCGGGAGGGCTGGGAGCAGCGTCAGACTAGATCGGCGGATCGCTCGGCGCTCAGCCTCGGCCCACCGCCTTCTTCAGGAGTGCGGCGATCTTCTTCTCCTCCGCAGCGGTGAGCTGCACCAAGGCGAAGGCAACCGGCCACATCGGGCCGCGGTCGAGACCGGCCGAGTCGGTGAAGCCGAGTGTCGCGTACCGCGACTTGAACTTCTCCGCGCTCTGGAAGAAGCACACCACCTTGCCGTCTCTGGCGTAGGCCGGCATCCCGTACCACGTCTTCGGGGAAAGGCCCGGCGCGACCTTGCCGACGAGCGCATGGAGCCGCGACGCCATCGCGCGGTCCGGCTCGGCCATCTCGGCAATGCTCTCGAGCAGAGCGCGCTCTCCGGCCGCCGCGTCCTTCTCCGCGCGCTCCTCGGCCTTGAGCTCACGGACACGCGCCTTCATCGCCGCACGCTCCTCGGCCGAAAGGCCCGTGGAGGGCTTCCGGCCGCCTGACGACGACGCGGTCATGCCGCGATCTTCCGCAACAGTGCGTCGATCCGCTCGAAGCCCCACTTCGCACCCTCCTCCACGCCGTACTGCATCGTGGTGTCCCGCTCCTCGGTCGACCCGAAGAGCATGGTCTGCGTGAGCCTCGTCTGCTCGCCGAGCTCCTCGAACTCGAGCGTCTGCAGGTGGTTCTGGAACGTCTGCACGAGCCGTGCGGGCGGCTCGACCTCGCGAAACTCGCCCTCGACGAGCCCGTGGGCCGTGCGGAAGCGGTACGTGCCACCGGGACGGACGTCCATCTCCTCGACGACGGTGCCGTCGCCCCACCACTCGGGGATGAGGGCTGGATCCGTCCACACGGAGTACACGTGCGCGCGGGGGGCGTCGAAGACGCGCTCGATGCGGATCTCGAGATCGTTCGGGGTGGTGATCGTGGTGCTCATCGCTCTCCTTTCGTGCGTTCGACGACCTGTGCGAAGCGCTCGAGCCGCTGCAGCCACGTGCTGATGCCCTCGAAGGCGTAGGGGACGAGCGTGCACGTGCGGACGCGGCCGACCTTCTCGGTGCGGACAAGGCGGGCTCGCTCGAGCAGGGCGACATGCTTTCTCATGCCGGTCAGCGACATGCCGAATGGTGCCGCCAGCTCGCTGATCGAGGCACTTCCCGCGCCGAGGCGCTCGAGGACGGCGCGACGCGTCGGGTCGGCAAGCGCCAGGAACGCGCTGTCGACCGTCTGCTCATACTGAACCATGTAGTTCAGTATTACAAAAGGCCCACGTCTGAAGCAACGCAACCGTTGCGATCGCCGAGGCAGGATCGGCTACGCGTTCTCGGCCCCGCCACCCGTCCAGACCTTGGCGAGCTCGAGCTCGGAAGGCTCGAACACGCGGATCTCGCCGGGGATGACCCAGCTGAACGCGGCAACCCCGTGGCGGATCCAGTCCTTGTCCGTGACGACGGCGAGTCGCTCCCACGCAGATCGGTACCTGAGACCGACCGAGCCCGCGACCTTCATGTCCTCCCACAGCGCCCCCGCATCGAGGCCGTGGAAGTCGTCGGCCGTCTCGACGAGGAAGCTGACGCGGTCGCCGCGCTCGAGCTGCTCGCGGATCGGGTCGAGCATCTCGAAGTACTCGGCGCGGTCGATCTTGCCCGAGACCCGGAATCCGAGCGTGCCGGCCGGCATGCCAGCTATCGGCTCGACCATCGCATGACCATAGCCGCCTACACGTAGGCAGCCGGTGGACACCGGCTGTCTCCGCGGTCAGGGATCAAGGACGGCGGCGAGATGCCGATGACCGGAGCAGATGTCCGTGCCTGCGGTTCGGAGGGAGCTGCCCTGGCGTCGCGGCCCGGTCGGCGCGCGCCCACCGCGCCTCGTGGCCCGGTTCGTCGCCTGGACCATGGTCGCGCTCGGCCTCGGGGCGGCGGCGATGATCTACCTCGCGCGCAGCGACGCGATCGCGCAGGCCGAGCGAAACGCCGCGATCCACGCGACGCTCGTCGCAGACACGTTGCTGCAGACAGGGGTGCGGCCCGCCGACTTCAAGCCGGGCGTGCCGCCGTCGCGGCTCGATGCCCTCGATCGACTCTTCACGCGCGACGTGCTCAGCGACGAGACGATCCGCGTCAAGCTGTACGCGCCGACCGGCGTCGTGACGTACTCGACGAACCGTCGGCAGATCGGAACGGCGCCCGAGCCCGACGAGACGGCCGAGGTGCTCGGCGGCGAGACCGTCACGGGCGTCACCGACCTGAGCGGCGAAGGCGGCGGAGGGCCGTCGGTCAAGGCGCTCGAGGTGTACGAGGCGGTGCACGACCCGGCCGGCAGCCGGCCGCTCGGCGTCGTCGAGCTCTACAAGGACTACGGACCCATCGCGGCGACGGCACGTTCGGCATGGATGCGCGCAGCGCTCGTGCTCCTGAGCGTGCTCGCGCTGCTCCTCGTCGGCCTCATCCCGCTCCTCCGCCGCGTGTCGCGCCAGCTCTCCGCCCAGCTCGTCTCGATCAGGCACAACGCGCTCCACGACGGGCTCACGGGCCTCCCGAACCGGGAGCTCTTCGCAGAGCAGGTGGAGCAGGCGCTGCGTGACACGGACGAGGGCGCCGAAGGACCCGCCGTCCTCCTCGTCGACCTCGACCACTTCAAGGAGGTCAACGACACGCTCGGGCACCAGTCGGGCGACAGCGTCCTGCGGGAGGTCGCCGTGCGCCTGTTCAGACTCGTGCGTACGTCGGATGCGGTCGCGCGACTCGGAGGCGACGAGTTCGGCATCGTCGCGCCGCGAACCGGCCAGACGGAGGCCCTCGCGCTCGCCAGGCGCGTCCGCGAGGGCCTGCAGCGCCCGCTCCACGCGGACGGGCTCGAGCTCGACGTCGACGCGAGCGTCGGCATCGCGGTCGCGCCGACCGACGGCACCGATGCCGGAACACTTCTCCGGCGAGCGGACATCGCTCTCTACGAGTCCAAGGCCATGCATCAGCCGACCGTCTACTCGGCCGACCGCGACCACTACTCCCCGGAGCGCCTCGCGCTCATCGGCGAGCTGCGACGCGCCGTCGCCAAGGACGAGCTCGTTCTCCACTACCAGCCGCTCGCGGAGATGGGCTCCGGCGACGTCGCCTGCGTCGAGGCGCTCGTCCGCTGGCAGCACCCGAAGCTCGGACTGCTCCCACCGGACCGCTTCCTGCCGCTCGCCGAGCACACGGGCTCGATCCGCCACCTCACGCGCTGGGTCGTGGACAACGCCCTCGAACAACTCCACACCTGGCGGGAACACGGCGTCGACCTCTCGATCGCGGTGAACGTCAGCGCGCGCGACCTCGTCGACAGCGCCCTCCCCGACGAGATCGAAGAGGCGCTCTCGCGTCACGGCGTCCCGGCCGAGAGCCTCACGCTCGAGATCACGGAGAACACCCTCCTCACGGACGAGCAGCGGGTGAACACGGTGCTGACGCAGCTCTCCGCGCTCGGCGTCGCGGTCGCGGTCGACGACTTCGGCAGCGGGTATTCGTCGCTGAGCCACCTGACCCGGCTCCCCATCGACGTCCTGAAGATCGACAAGAGCTTCGTGCTCAACATGGGCTCCGACCGCTACGACCTCGCGATCGTGCGCTCGACCATCGACCTCGGGCACAGCCTCGGGCTGCGTGTCGTGGCCGAGGGCGTCGAGGACACGACGTCGTTCGCCCGCCTCGCCGAGCTCAGCTGCGACACGGCGCAGGGCTACCTCATCAGCCGTCCACAGCCGGCGAGCGAGCTGTCGTCGCTGCTGGCCCGGCGCTGCCGCCGGCTCGACGACTCGGGGTCGCACACAGCGCTCGCCTCGTAGCGGCCACGCGACTCCTCATTTCGGGCGATACCGCTCACCCCTCGAGCATTCCTAGGGTGCGACGGTGGTCTCGCCACGCCGCCTCGCCGGGCTCTCGCTCGTCGTTCCCGTCGCGCTTGCGGCCGCGGCGCTCGCCAACGGCACGCCGGTGCCGGGGGCGCCTGCGTGCCCGCTGACGCCGGCAAGCTCGTTCTGGCACGCCGACGTGTCGGCTCTCCCCGTCCTCCCGCAGTCCTCGACATGGGTCTCGAGCATCGGATCGACCGCCGGGCTCAAGGCCGACTTCGGCTCGGGAACCTGGAACGGAGGCCCGATCGGGATTCCCTACACGACCGTCGCAGGTTCGCAGCCGCGCGTTCCGGTCTCCTTCACCTACGCGGACGAGAGCGATCCAGGCCCGTACCCGGTGCCCGCGAACGCGCCCGTCGAGGGAGGTTCTGGCTCGACCGGTGACCGCCACGTCCTCGTCGTCGACCGCGACGCGTGCCGGCTGTGGGAGCTCTACGCCGCCTATCCGCAGAACGGCGGAGCGTCGTGGACAGCCGGCTCCGGTGCGACCTGGGATCTCGCGTCGAACGCGATGCGCCCGCTCGGCTGGACGTCGGGGGACGCTGCAGGGCTCCCGATCCTTCCGGGGCTGGTGCGCTACGACGAGATCGCAGCAGGCGACATCGACCACGTGATCCGCTTCACGGCGCCCCGGACGGCGAACGCGTACGTCTGGCCGGCGAGTCACAAAGCCGGGTCGGGAGGCTCCTCGGATCCGCCCATGGGCGCGTGGTTCCGGCTCAAGGCGAGCTTCGACGTCAGCGGGTTCTCGGCGCAGAACCAGGTCATCCTCCGCGCGCTGAAGAAGCACGGCATGGTGCTCGCCGACAACGGCTCCTCCTGGTACCTGAGCGGCGCGCCCGATCCGGGCTGGAACAACTCCGACCTCAACCTCCTGAAGTCCGTCCCCGGCTCAGCGTTCGAGGCCGTCGACGTCTCGAGCCTCGAGGTGTCGAGCACGTCGTACGCGGTCGCGGGTGGATCTCCACCACCGCCACCTCCACCCCCCACCTCCACCCCCTCCGCCTCCTTCGAGCGAGCTCGTCGCGAATCCGACTTTCGAGAGTGGCGTTGCGGGCTGGCGGGCGGGCAACGGCAGGACGACACTCGCGCAGACGTGCTCGGTGGCACACGGCGGCTCGTGCGCGGCCGAGCTGGGCCGCTCGCGCTCGTCGGGCGACGTCGTCCTCGACGACTCGCCCGACACGGTCTCGACGACGACGGCCGGAGCCACCTACGCGGCCTCGGCCTGGGTACGCGCACCCGCGGGGCGCTCGGTCACGCTCCGCGTCCGCGAGCTCCGTGGGGGCACCGTCGTCCGCACGACCGCCGCGACGCTGACGGCCGACGGGGGCTGGAAGCAGCTCGTCGTCGCGACCCCGGGAGCGGCGGGTGGTACGTCGCTCTCCGTCGAGGTCGTCGCCTCGCTCGCGCGCGCGACGAAGGCGCAGGTCGACGACGTCTCGCTGAAGCGCTCGTAGCGCGCTAGAGGCTTGTTGTGAAATTGGCGCGGGCCGGTGCCGGCCACGACCAAGCCGGGCGTCGCACGTACGAGTCGTGCAGGCTTGAAGCCTGTGCGACTCGCGCGGGTGGCGATCCGGCGCCGTGTCGTGGCCGGCATCCGGCCCGCGCGAATTTCGCATCAAGCCTCTAGTTCGACGCGTGCCGCGGCGCGTCGGCCGGGGCCCGCTTCGCCGCGACCATCTCGGCGTCAGCGCGGAGCTGAGCGTCCTCGAGGTTCCCGTCGCGCACCGTTGCCGTGCCGATCGCGAGCCGAACGGCCGGCTGGCCGTGCTGGTGATCCGCCGCGATCGCCGACTCGACGCGCCCGACGATCGCGGCCGTCATCGGCTCGTCTGCGTCGCAGAGGAGGAGCGCGAACTCGTCCCCGCCGAGACGGGCGACGAGGTCGTTCGTCCGGACAGCCGCAGACAGCGCTGCGGCGATGCGGCAGAGCACACGGTCCCCAACTCCGTGGCCGTACTCGTCGTTCACAGCCTTCAACCCGCGACAGTCGAGGAGCACGATGCTCGCCGGCCGCTCCGCGCACGGCGCAACGGACTCCATCGCCTCGCTCCACGCGAGCCGATTCGCGAGTCCGGTGAGCGGGTCGCGGCGAGCTTCCCGCTCAGCGCGCTCGAGGTCGGCGTTCAACGTGTCCCGGAGGAGCGCTCCGGCGAGCAGCGGCTCCGCCGCCTCGACCAGCCGCTGACCGAGCGCCTGGCAGAGGAGCGTGAAACCACGAGCGACGCCCGCTCTCGTGTGGAGGAGCAGGAGCAGGCCCGAGACGGGCCGCGTCACCTCGAGGACGTAGTAGGCGAGCACGCCGTCCGACGACGAGAACGGTGCCGGGAGGTCGTCGTCCTCCGCCTGCTGGATGCAAACCGGGAACGGCCCGCGCTCGGCGAGATCCGTGAGCGTCACGGTCGCGGACTCGACGTCGACCGCTCCTTCATCGCGCTTGTCGCAGACGGCCAGCTGCTCGCGCTCCGGCAGGTAGAGGAAGCCAAGGTCGCACGAGAGCGCGGCCGTCGCCTGGTCGACGAGCCGCTGGAGGGCCTCCTCGAACGTCTCGGCGGGCGCGTGCAGGAGGTCGCGGACAGCGTTCAGCGCCTCGAGCTCGTCGGCGAGGCGCTTCGCGGGCGTGACCTCGACGAGCGCGTCGGCGGCGAAGAGCGCGAGCCCCTTGAAGTCGTCGTCCGGGACGTCGTCCATTCGCTCGTGCTCGGATCCGAAGACCACGAACACGTCGGGCGACACGGAGACGGCGACCACGCTCTGGGCGTAGTACGGGCCGAGCACGTGCCACGGCTCGGGGCTCGAGCGGCGCACCACTCCACCATTCGAGAGCGCCTCCTGGACGAGCGGCTCGTCGTCGACGCCGACCTCGACGATTCCCGCCCACCCCGCGCCGCGGCCGATCCCACCGACGTGCGCGAAGCGCCGGTCGGCGATGCGACGGAAGACGAAGAGATCGCTCGCTCCGGCGGCTTCGGCGACCTCCGACGCGGAGGGCGCCGACCAGGGCAGGGGAGTCGCAGTCGTGTCGGCGGACACGTCCCGTCTATCGACGCCCCGCCGGTCCGACTTGAACGTCCTCGCGAGACGTCGTCAGTCGCGCTTCACCCGGTAGTCGATGAACGTCGCGAACGGCGACTGCCGCACGCCGAGGTGCTCGAGCTCGAGGGACTGCGAGAAGCCTTCGAACAGGCGCTTCCCGCCGCCGAGGACGACGGGCGCGACGATGATCGTCAGCTCGTCGAGAAGTCCGGCCGCGAGCGCCTGCCGCAGCACATTGGCCCCGCCCATGACCGAGACGTCCTTCCCGCCGGCCGCCGCCCGGGCCTGCTCGACCGCCTCCTCGACGCCGGAGACGAACGTGAACGCGCCACCCTCCGGCTCCTCCTCGGGCCGGTGGGTCACGATGAAGAAGGGCAGCCCCCACGGGTTCTCGTCGCCCCAGTGCCCGGCCGCCTCGTACGTCCAGCGGCCGCCGACCACCGCACCGAGGCTCGCCATCGCGTCCGCGAGCCAGGCCGCGTCCTCGCCCGTCGCCTCGCTGGTCGGCTCGGCGTCGTACGACCAAGGCCCGCCGAACACCCAGTAGTGCAGCCGCTCGCCGCCCTCCCCGAGACCCTTGCCGGGCCCGTCGTCGGGCCCGGCGACGTACCCGTCGATCGACGTCGTGATCGCCCCGACTACCTTCGTCATCTCGCTCCTCCTCGTCCGACGACAGAACGTCCTTCTTACCGGTCCGGGCAGGTGCTGGGTTTCGGCTGCACGGTGGCAGGGTCACACTCCGGGGCGTGGCCTCGTACTCCGTCAACGAGCGTGCGGTCGAGCGCGCCCGCAAGCTCATCCGCGCGCGCCAGTACGTCCTCGACTCCGACTGGGGAGACGTGCAGCCGAGCGCCAAGGAGCAGAACGCTTTCCTGAAGTCGCACTCGTGGGACGACTACGCCGAGTGGCACCTCGGTCTCACGGACGGGCCGCACGACGACACCAAGGCTCGTTACGCCTTCGTGTACGGCGACTTCCGGCGCCTCCATCGCTCCGGCCTCATCGCCTGTCACTACCGCGCGGCCGAGTGGCGCCACAAGGAGGTCGAGCTGGCCGCGCACGACCTGCTGCAGCTGCTCGACCGGACTGCGGCCTGACGCCTCCGCGGGCTCTCCCCAGTGCGTTCACAGGATCTCCGCAAGGCACGCCTACCTTCGCCTGGTCAACTGAAGCGAAGGAGCTACAATGATCAAGAGAGTCGTCGTCGGCGCCCTGCTCGCCGCAGTCCTGCTCGGCACCGGCATCGCCATCGGCTCGCACGGCAACTGGGAGCGCGGCCACGACGCGGTCGTGGTTCACGGAACCGGGAGCGGAGGGACCGATGGCCAGACGATCGTCGTGAGCGACGGCCACTGGGGTGGCCCGGGATTCTTCTTCTTCCCGTTCGGCCTGCTGTTCTTCTTCCTCGTGTTCTTCCTCGTCGCGTCTGCGTTTCGCGGTGCGCGAAGAGGCGGCCACTGGCACAGGGGCGACCGCGGCCCGGCGTGGCTCGACGACTGGCATCGGCGAGCACACGACGAGCCGGACACGAAGGACGACGGCGGGACGTCCGTCACCTGACGCAGGGGCGTTGTGCGACGGCGAGGCGGCCACGTCTTGCCGTCGCACCCCTCTGCTGGAACGCTTGCCGCGATGAGCACGATCCTCGTCGTCGAGGACGAGGCCGGGATCCTCCGGCTCGTCCGCGACTACCTCGAACGCGCGGGCTTCACGGTCGCGAGCGCCTCGACGGCCGCGGATGCGCTCGCCTCGATGCGAGCCCGAAGGCCGGCTCTCGTCGTGCTGGACCTCGGTCTGCCCGACCGGGACGGCCTCGACGTCGCGCGGGATCTCCGTCGCGTCGCCGACGTCCCCATCGTGATGCTCACCGCCCGCGGCGACGAGAGCGACCGGATCGTCGGGCTCGAGCTGGGCGCGGACGACTACGTCGTCAAGCCCTTCAGCCCGAAGGAGCTCGTCGCCCGCGTCAGGGCGGTGCTCCGGCGTGCCGAGAGCTCGAGCGCTCGCGCGGACGTGCTCGGTGCGCTCGACGTGCAGGTCGACGTGCCGCGGCACCGCGTAACCGTTGCCGGTCGCGAGGTCGGACTGACGGCGACCGAGTTCACGCTGCTCGAGACCCTCATCCGCGAGCCCGGCCGCG
Source organism: uncultured Gaiellaceae bacterium (assembly GCA_963846995.1). Taxonomy (GTDB): domain Bacteria; phylum Actinomycetota; class Thermoleophilia; order Gaiellales; family Gaiellaceae; genus GMQP-bins7. The sequence goes on from CAWJYD010000010.1 coordinate 408,515, forward strand.
TCTTCACGCGCAGCCAGCTCCTGGACGCCGTGCACGGCGTCTCGTTCGAGTCGTACGAGCGGGCGATCGACGCGCACGTCAAGAACCTCCGGCGCAAGCTCGAGCCGACTCCGGGCTCCCGCCGCTACGTCCAGACGGTGCACGGCGTCGGGTACCGGTTTGCCGAGGCCTGACCGCCGCGGGGGCGGCGCCCCGCCGTGGGCGGGTGGCTCCGGGCCATGGCCGCGCGGGCCAGGAGCGCGCGCCGGCGCTCGTCGCTTCGTGCGGCGTGTCGCGCTCGCCGTCGTCGTACTCCTCGTTCTCCTCTTCGCGGCGGTGTTCCTCGCGGTCGTGGCCGCAACCTCCGCGCTCGGCGACGTGGCCGGCTGGACGCGCGGCCTCGTCGGTGTCGGAGCGCTGGCGGTGTTCGTCGGTGCGATCTGGCTCATCGCCCGCTCGGTTCGGCGAATGCTCGGCCCGATCGGCGACGTGCTCGAGGCCGCGGAACGCGTCGCCGACGGCGACTATTCCGCCCGCGTCGAGCCGCGCGGCCCGAGAGAGGTTCGTCGGCTCGGCCGCACGTTCAACGAGATGACGGCGAGGATCGAGGCGAGCGACGGCGAGCGGCGACGCCTCCTCGCAGACGTGACGCACGAGCTCCGCACGCCGCTCTCCGTCGTCCAGGGCAACCTCGAGGGAATCGTCGACGGCGTCTATGCCGCGGACGAGGAGCGCATCGGCATCGTCCTCGACGAGACGCGGCTGCTGGCGCGCCTACTCGACGACCTGCAGACGTTGTCGACCGCGGACTCGGGGGGTCTCAGGCTGGCCCGCGAGGACACGGATCTCGGCGCGCTCGCCGCAGATGTCGTCGCTGCCTTCACGCCGCGGGCACAGGCGGCCGCGATCCGGCTCTCGGCCGCGGCCGACGGCGCGCCGAGAGCCGACGTCGACCCGTTCCGGCTCCGCCAGGTGCTCGAGAACCTCGTCGCCAATGCGCTCCGCGTCACGCCACCGGCCGGCGAGGTGGCGGTCACGGCCGCAGAGGCCGAGAGCGGTGCGGAGATCACGGTGAGCGACACCGGCCCCGGGATTCCCGAGGACGAGCTGGAAGCGGTCTTCGACCGCTACACGCGCGCGGCCGACTCGGGCGGCAGCGGGCTCGGGCTCGCGATCGCCCGCAGCCTCGTCGAGGCGCACGGCGGCGCGATCTCAGCGGAGCGACGGGACGAAGGCGGGACGACGGTTCGGGTCCGCCTGCCGGCGGTCGACCACTGAGCTAGGCGCCAGCAGGGAGGATGCCCGGCGTGTTCACGCGCCTCAACCCGTGCTGGTGTGCGGGACGGGCCGGTACGTGAGCACCATGGTGCGGCCGTCGAATGTCCTGCTCTCGAGCAGGTCGAGATCGAAGTCGGCCGCGCCCTCGAAGATCGGAGTCTCGCCCGTCCGGCCCGTGATCACCGGGAAGATCGTCACCTGGATGCGGTCGACCAGGCCGGCGGCCATCAATGCCCTGTTGACCGACACGCTTCCGTGCGAGCGCACCGGCACGTCCGATTCCTCCTTCAGCCTCGCCACCACGTCGACGGTGTCACCGCTCACAGCGGTCGCGTCGCCGGGCCAATCGAGCGCACCGTGGAGCGTCGTCGACAGCACCGTCAACGGCATCCGCATCATGCGAGTGCCCCAGTCGTCCTCCGCTCCTTCGTCGTCCGTTCCCACCAGCTCGACGAACTCGCGATACGTGGTCGCCCCGAACACCATTCGCGTCGGCGCGTCGTACAGGCGAAGGCGATGGTCCAGCAGCTCGGGCCCCTCCTTGCCCCAGTATCCGCCCCAGTCGCCGTTGTGCGAGCCGTAGCCGTCGAGGCTGGAGAAGATGTCCCACGTGTACGTGGCGGTCATGGCGTCCTCCTCTTGTTTGGGTGTCGCAGCCCGCTTCGCCAGTGCCTGGGCTACGTCGCCGCGGCCGCGCGCTCGAGCTCGGCGACGTCGATCTTCCCCATCTCGAGCATGGCCGCCATGACCCGCTGCGACTTCGCGCGATCGGGGTCCGAGAGCAACTCGGTCAGGGCGCGCGGGACGATCTGCCAGGAAAGCCCGTAGCGATCCCTGAGCCACCCGCACGGCCCCTGCTCGCCACCCGCGGACAGCGCGGTCCAGTACAGGTCGACCTCGGCCTGATCCTCGCAGTCGACCGAGAACGACACGGCCTCGGTGAATGTGAACTGCGGCCCGCCGTTCAGCGCGACGAATTCCGTGCCGTCGAGCTCGAAGCTCACAGTCATGACCATGCCCTCCGGCCGCGGACCTGCCGAGCCGTAGTGCGTGACCTGGAGCACTCTGGAGTTCGGGAACACGGAGACGTAGAACTCCGCTGCCTCCTGGGCCTGGTCGTCGAACCACAGGAACGGGGTGACCTTCTGCACCGCTCTCTCCTTTCGATCGCCCGCGACGGACGGAACCGTCTACGGGTCAGACGACCCGGCCGCCGGGAACTCATCGCCGGACTCGATGCGAGATGATCCGCCCGTGGCCGACACCGAGCGGAACTGGGGGCGGACGGTGGTCTGGATCGTCGGGCTCGTCGTCGTGCTCCTCCTCGCGGGGCTCGTCGCCTCCGCGACCGTCCCGCGCTGGTGGGCGCAGCGGATCGGCGACCAGGTCGACGGGAGCATCACACAGGGCACGCTGCTCGGCCTCTTCTACGGCTTCGTCTTCACGCTCCTCCCGCTCGTCGTGATCGTGCTCCTCCTGCGCTGGCGCACGACTCCGCGGACGATCGCCGTCGCACTCGCGCTCGGAATCCTGTTCGCGCTCCCGAATCTGATGACGCTCGGGATCGTGATCGGGCGCGGCGACGCGGCGCACGCCGGCGACCGCGTCCTCGACGTCGAGGCGCCCGCGTTCCGCGGCGGGACCCTCGCCGGCGCGCTGCTCGCGACCGGGCTCGTCGTCTTCGTCGCATATCTCGTGATCTCGCGCAGCCGCGCGCACGCGGAAGCGCGCCGCGCCCGCGACGAGCGCAGCGCTCCTCCTCCGGCCTAGACCTGGCCCTTGAAGGTGTCGCAGCTCTGCGGGCCCGACCCCTCGACCCCGCGGACGAACCAGCTCTGCCGCTGCTCGGACGAGCCGTGCGTCCAGGTCTCGGGCGAGATGCGGCCCTGCGTGCGCTGCTGAATGCGATCGTCGCCCACCGCCGCAGCGGCGTCGAGCGCATCCGAGACGTCCTGCCGTGTGACGTCCTCGACGAGTCCTGTGTCGATCGCGTGCCCGACCCAGAGGCCGGCGAAGCAGTCGGCCTGGAGCTCGACGCGCACCTGCCCACCTTGCGCACCCGTGCCGTGGCCGGCCTTGTCGAGGGTTCCGAGGAGATCCTGGACGTGGTGGCCGTACTCGTGGGCGAGGACGTATGCCTCGGCGAGCGGACCGCCCCGCGCTCCGAGCTGCGAGGTCATCTGGTCGAAGAAGCCGAGGTCGATGTAGACGTACTTGTCGTTCGGGCAGTAGAACGGGCCGACCGCCGAGGTCGCCGCGCCGCAGCCAGTCTGGATGCTGTCCGTGAAGAAGCGCGTCTTCGCCGGCTCGTAGTTCCGCACCGTCTTCGACCAGTAGACCTGCACGCTGTTGACGACGGCGAGGATGCGGCAGTCCTCACGCGTGTTCGCGTCGGCGCCCGTCTTGCAGTCCTGGGAGAGGCTTCCGGCCTGTCCGGCGGGGCCGACCGTCTGGCCCTGGAGTGATCCCAGATCGCCGAGGCCTCCACCGCCGGAGAGGAAGATGAACGCGAGCAGGACGATGATCCCGATGATCCCGCCGCCGCCCCCGAGCGTGACCGGAAGGCCGCCCGGGATTCCCCCTCCCCGCCCGCGATAGTCCTCGACCTGCGAGGGATCGAGCCGCGCATCACGCCGAAACCGCATTGCGGGCGAATGTACCCGCTCGGCTCGCGGCCGAACCCCTGGCGGCGAGGCGCCCGGCGGTCAGCCGGACGCCTCGCCAGGTGGGCTCAGGAGGCGGGCTCGAGGGCGGGCGCGGGCGCGTGCGACTCCTGCTCCTGCTTGAGGTCGCGGCCGCGGACGAGGAAGATCGACACGAGCAGGCCCGCGAACGAGATCGCCGCGCCGGCCCAGAACGCGGCCGCGAAGCCGTCGGTCAGCGCGACCGATTGTTGCGCCCCCGTCGCGAACGCTTGGTCGGTCTTCGAGACGGCGATCGTCGTCAGGATCGCGATGCCGACTGCACCGCCGATCTGTTGCGAGGTGTTGATCAGACCCGAGGCGAGGCCCGCCTCCTCGGGCTTCGTACCGGCAACCGCCGCGATGAAGACCGGTACGTAGGCGAACGGCATTCCGAGGCCGATGATGAGGAAGCCCGGGAACAGGTCCTTCCAGTACGAGCCGTCGGGCGACACCTGCGTGAAGTAGAGGAGCCCGACAGTGAACAGGGACATCCCGAAGACGAGGGCCGGCTTGACGCCGACGCGGGTGACCGCCGCTGCGGCCACGTTCGCCCAGATGATCGCCGTGCCGGCGACTGCGAGGTAGCCGACGCCGGTCTGCAGCGGCGACAGCTTGAGCACCTGCTGCATGTAGAGCGAGAGCATCAGGAACATCGCGAATAGCGCGGTGCCGAGGATGAAGCCGACGATGTTCGCGGCCGTCAGCGTCTGGAGCCGGAAGATCGAGAACGGCACGAGCGGATGCTCGACGCGCTGCTCCCAGACGACGAAGGCCACGAGGAGGATCGCCGCGATCGCGAAGACAGCGATCGTCCTTCCCGACCCCCAGCCCCAGCTGTGGCCCTGCGTGATCGCGAGCACGAGGGTCGAGAGCCCCGAGGTCACGAGGATCGCGCCGAGCGCGTCGAACCCCTGGCCGTGCTTGTCCAGGCTCTCCGAGAGGAGGAACGGAGCGAGGATCAGGGCAGCGACGCCGACCGGGACGTTGACGAAGAAGATCCAGGGCCACGAGAGGAATTCGACGAGGATCCCGCCGAAGAGGACGCCGAACGCAGCGCCCACGCCTCCGACAGCTCCCCAGCCGCCGAGGGCGATGTTGCGCTCGCGCCCTTCCTTGAAGGTGGCGACGAGGATGGACAGCGCGGCCGGCGTGATCGTGGCGGCGCCGAGTCCCTGGAACGCGCGGAAGGCGATGAGCGATGCCTCGCTCCATGCGAGCCCGCAGAGGAGCGAGCCGAGCGTGAAGACGGCGGTTCCGACGATGAACACGCGCCGGCGCCCGAGCAGGTCCGCGGAGCGTCCCCCGAGCAGGAGGAAGCCGCCGAACACGAGTGCGTAGGCGCTGATGACCCACTGCAGGTTCTCCTGCGAGAACCCGAGGTCGGTCTGGATGGAGGACAGCGCGACGTTCACGATCGCGATGTCGAGGATGACCATGAACTGCACCGCGAGGATGAGCGCGAGTGCGAACCACTTCTTGTTGTCGGAGCTGACCATGCGAAACCCCCGTCCCCAGCTGCCAGCTGGTTGTTCGCTTTCGAGAGAGGCACGGGATGCTACACGAATTGACTTGCTATTCGCAAGCAAGCTCTTTCAATTCGCCAGCAGACCGGGTACACTCGGGTGCGTGGGAAAGAGCTACCAGCAGTACTGCCCCATCGCACACGCCCTCGATCTCGTGGGCGAGCGCTGGTCGCTGCTCGTCGTGCGCGAGCTCCTGCACGAGGGCCCGCTCCGCTACTCCGACCTCCACGCCCGCCTCGACGGCTGCGGAACGAACATCCTCGCAGCGCGCCTGAAGGCGCTCGAGCAGGGCGGGGTCGTTCGTCGCCGGCGGCTCGATCCGCCCGCGGCCTCGTGGGTCTACGAGCTCACGGAGTACGGGACGGGGCTGCAGGCCGTCCTGCACGTCCTCGCCCACTGGGGCGCTCGCTCGCTCCGGCCGCCCGCGTCCGAGGGAGACCTCGAGGCGGGTTGGCTCCCGGGCGCTCTGCGCATCGCCCTTCCGGCGCGGGTCGCCGGCAGCATCGAGTTCCGGATCGGAGAGGAGGTCGCCTCTGTGGCCGACGGCTGCGTCGTCGAAGGCCCTCTCGACGCTCCGGACGCGGTCGTCGAGGGAGCGCCGCCGACGTTCTACGGCCTGATGGTCGATCGCGACCTCGACGCGGTGCGGATCATGGGCGACGTGGAACTCGTCCGCGCGCTCGTCGCCTCGCTCCCGGCGACCCCGCCGGTCGCGGCTCTCGCCTAGACGAGCCCCCCGGAATAGCGCCACGGCCCCGGCTCGAAGCGGATGCCGCGCTTGCGGCAGAACTCGCGGACGGCGTCGAGCACCTCTCCGCCGTGTCCGTGCACCTGCCGCCCGACCAGGTCGAGGACGGCGACACCGTCCGAGACGTCGGCGCTGACGTCGAGCGTGAGCACGACGGCTGGCGCGTCGACTCCGCCGCGGTAGGCCGGGGTGAAGAGGACTCGCGTCCCCTCGACCTCGAAGCCACGTGGGTCCGATCCTTCGATCGGCGACACGACGCGGCCACGGAGCGAGAGCAGCTCGTGGAGGTCGTCGACGAAGCGCCGTGCGAGCTCGCGTCGCCGGGCGCCGGACGGCTCGTGTCGAGAGCTCCCCGTGACCTTCGCGGGCACGCCGATCGCGAACGAGCCGGGAGGCACGTCGCCGACGACGTACGAGTTGGACGCGACGATCGACTCGGCGCCGATGCGGCTGCCCGCGTAGACCACCGTGCCGAGGCCGACCTGCGAGCGATCCTCGAGGACGATCGGCGCGAAGCGGTTCTCGAACCCCTCGAGCACCGAGTGCCCGATGTTGTGCGTCACGAGGAGCGCACGCATCGTGAGGAACACCTCGCGGCCGATCAGTACCGGACGGCACACGTTCACGAACACGTCGTCGCCGACGAACGCGAGGTCGCCGACGACGAGCGTCGCCCACGGGTCACGGTGCCCTCCGCCGCCGAAGCGGACGTTCACGCCTCCGTGGATTCCCGCGCCGAGGTACGCGTGGCGGCAACGCAGCTCGAGTTCGGCCCTGAACCAGGAGCCCTCGCCGATCGTGACGACCTCCTCGCAGACCACGGTCGCGCGCGAGCCGAGGCGGACACCGTCCTCGAGCACGATCCGCCGCGCGGCGACGAAGGATCCGTCGCCGAGATCCACGGCGTCGCCGATTTCCGCGCCGTGGTCGCGCAGGGCCGCGACCTTGTCCGCCGGGGCGAGGCTCCTGAACGCCTCCGGATCGGCGAGGAGCGACGCGAGGAAGGCGTCGTCGAGCCTGCCGCTCGTCCCATCGGGGTCGAACGTCGCGGGGAACGAGACGCCCGCGGTCGAGACTCCCGCGAGCAGCGGATCGCTGCGCGGAGCGTCGGTGGCGCGGAGGCGGTCGATCTCCGCCTGGACGTCCTTCTCCGTGACGAACCCACGCTTCTCGATCGTCGCGAGGTCGACGCCGTGCTGCTCGGCGAGCTCGACCGCCTTGCGCGTCGCCTTGCGCTCGCCCGTGCGCGGCGGAGCCGGGCCCCGCTCCGCGCGCGTGTCGAGCGAGGCGAGCTCGTCGGCCGACTCGGCGACGTACGCGATGGTCTTCCCGAGCTCGACCTCGGAGCTCTCGGCGAAGAGCTGGACGATCGTCCCCGAACCGGGCGCCTCGACCTCGACGGTGGCCTTCGTCGTCTCCACGACGCAGACGGGCTGTCCCCGCTCGACCTCGGCCCGATCCTCGACGAGCCATTCGGCGAGCAGCGCATGCTCGGTGTTCGCGTCCTCGCGCGTGAGGACGATCTCGAGCACGGGCTAGCCTCTCCCGCCGTCGAGCTCGAGGACCGCGTCGACGACGTCCCGCATGCTCGGCAGCATCGCGTCCTCGAGCGAGCGGGCCGAGGGGATGATCCCGTCGCGGGCGGCGACGCGCTGCACGGGCGCTCGGAGGTCGCTCCAGGCCGCGTCCTGTACCCGAGCTGCGATCTCGGCGCCGATCCCACCGGTGAGCGTGCCCTCCTCGGCCGTGACGAGCGCTCCCGTACGGCCGACGGACTCGACCACGACATCGACCTCCATCGGCACGAGCTGGGAGAGCGCGACGACCTCGCAGAAGAGCTCGTGCTCGAGAATGAGCTCCGTCGCCGCGTCGAGGACGAGCGGGAGCATCCCGCCGTACGTGACGATGGTCGCCGTGTCTTCCGAGAATTCTGTCCCGGAGAAGCTGACGCTCGGATAGCGCTCGTCCGACTCGCGCACGGCGAGCTCCCCCACGTGCCCGTCCTCGGGCCGCCGCAGGGGACGCCCGTACAGGAGCTTGTTCTCGACGAAGAAGACCGGGCGCTCGTCCTCGACGGCAGCGGTGAGGAGCGCGCCGAGGTCGTGGCACTCGCTGCACGCGACGACGCAGATGTTCGGGATGCCGAGCAGCAGCTTCTCGAGGGACTGGCTGTGGGTCGGCCCGTACCCGCGCCGCGCGCCCATCGGCGCGCGCACGACGAGCGGCACCGTCACCTGCTCGTCGTACATCTCGCGGAACTTCGAGATCCCGTTCACGACCTGGTCGAGGCCGAGCGCGACGAAGTCGCCGAACATGATCTCGAGGATTGGCCGCTGGCCACGGAGCGCCATCCCCGCCGCCACGCCGAAGAGCGAGGCCTCGCTGATCGGGGTCGTGAGGACGCGGTCCGGATACGCGTCGGAGAGACCCGCCGTCACCTTGAAGGCGCCGCCGTACGGGTCGAGCACGTCCTCGCCCAGCAGCACGACGTCGTCGCGCGCCGCGAAGATCGCATGCAGCGCGCCGTTCAGCGCCTGCACCCCGCGCTGCGGCTGCGCCGTCGTGCTCATGCCGCGACCGTCGCCGTCGCCGCGGGCGCCTCGTCGGCCGCCTCGACCGTCTCCGCGAGCCGCGCCTCGCACCGCGCCTCGATCGCCCTCCGCTCGTCGTCGTCGAGCCGCGAACCGGCGACCTTCAGAGGGTCGCGCGTCCGGCGCTCCTCGATCTCCGCGGGGTCGCGCTGGTCGTCCGACTTCGAGTGCGGGCTGAAGCGGTAGGTGTCGAGGACGAGGAAGAAGGGCTCGCTCGTCTCGCGCACCCTCGCGATCGCGCGGCCGGCAGCCTCGTGGATCTCCTCGACGTCGGTCGTGTCGAGCTGCGCCGTCTCGATCCCGAAGGCGCCGCCGCGCGCCGCGATCGAGCCCGCGAGCTCGAGCTCGACCGGGGTCGACTGCGCGTACCGGTTGTTCTCGACGACGAAGAGGACGGGGAGCTTCCAGAGGGAGGCAAGGTTGAGCGACTCGTAGACGACGCCCTCGCCGAGCGTCCCGTCGCCGAGGAAGACCGTCGAGACGGCACCCGAGCCCTTGCGCTTCTCCGCGAGCGCGATTCCGGTCGCGACGGGAACGATGCTCCCGAGCACGCCGTTCGAGTAGAAGTTGCCCTTGCACAGGTGCTGGCTGCCGCCCTTGCCGCCGCACACACCGGGTGCCTTCCCCATCACCTCGCACAGCAGCCCGAACGCGTCGTCGGTGAACGCGAGGTAGTGCCCGTGGCAGCGGTGGTTCGAGAAGACCACGTCGCGCTCGGGCTCGAGGTGGTCGATGAGCCCGACCGCGTTCGCCTCCTGCCCGATGTACGTGTGCGTCGTGCCGACGAGCTTGCCGAGCGAGAAGAGGTCGAGGAGCGTCTCCTCGAAGCGGCGGATGAAGAACATCCGCTCGTAGAACGTCGCGAGCGAGGCCACTACAGGTACCCGAGGTCCGAGAGCCGCTTCGCCACGGTTGCCTCCTCCTCCGCCGACAGCTCGTGCCGCTCGGCGCTCTCGAGCTCGGCGAAGACGAGCTCGCGCAGCTCGGGCGGGACGTCGGACGGTCGGCTCTCGAGCTCGCGCGGGTCGACGTCGAGCCGGTAGGCCTCCTCCTCGCCGCTCGAGACGTCGAGGATCAGCTTCCAGGGCGGCTGCCGCACGGCGAGCCTCGTGAGCGCGCCGCGGTCGGTTCCGGCGATCACCGCCAGCCGGTCGCCCTCGACGCGGAGCAGCGACTCGCCGTCGGTCTCGCGCGCGGGAAGACCCGCGAGGTCGAGGAGCGTCGGAACGACGTCGACGGTACGGACCTGGGAGTCGACCACGACGGGCTCGATCCGTCCGGGCGCCGAGACGATCAGCGGAACCTCGACGATCTCGTCGAAGAGCGCCGCGCCGTGCATGTGGTAGACGCCCTGCACGTCGCCCTTCGCGGCGAACCGCTCACCCCAGGACTCGCCGTGGTCCGAGAGGAAGACGATGGCCGTGTCCTCGCGGAGACCGCCGCGCTCGAGCTCCTCGAGAAGCGACGCGACGAGCACCTCGGACTGGCGCTCGACCGCCGCGCGGTAGCCCTCGCGCATCGACTCGAGCGCGAGCGCGGAGTCGGACTGGATGCCCTCGATGACCTCGCGCTTGGCCTCCTTCCAGTTCTCCGGATCGTGCTCCGCGCCGTAGGGCAGGTGCGTCTCCCAGTTGTGGACATAGAGCAGGAACGGCCCGTCCCGTGGCTCGCGCAGCCACGCGAACGCTTCGTCCAGCGTCGCGCTCGTGCCGAGGACGTTCGCTTCGGGGAGATTCCTGAACAGGTACTGCGTGTCGAAGACGAAGCTCGCGACGTCGTAGCCGTGGGCCGAGAACGCCCGGAACATCGTCTCGACGGACGGATCGAGCTCCGCGTCCCAGTGCAGGTAGCCGTGGTGGTGGGCGTAGAGGCCTGTCACGATCGACGTCGTCGAAGGGGCCGTCCACGGGGCCGCGGTGATCGTGTGCGCATAGCGTGCGCCGCTCGCGGCGAGCTCGTCGATCGTCTTCGTATTCACGTAGCGCGCGCCGTAGCAGCCGAGGTGATCGGTGCGGAGCGCGTCGGAGACGTAGACGACGACGTTCACGGCGGCGGATTGTAGTGCTGGCCTAGTGTGGCCCCGTGCGCAGGCGTGTGCCCCTGTACGCGCTGTACGGCGCGGACGCCATCTCGCTGACCGGAAACGCGGTCACGCAGATCGCCGTCCCGTGGTTCGTGCTCGCGACGACGGGAAGCGCCGCGTTGACGGCGCTCGCCGTGTTCTTCAACTTCCTGCCGCTCGTGCTCGCCGCGTTCTTCGGCGGCGTCGTCGTCGATCGCCTCGGGTTCCGGCGAACGAGCGTCGTCGCGGATCTCGCGAGCGCAGGCGCCGTCGCTGCGATCCCTCTCCTGTACTCGACGGTCGGCCTGCCGCTGTGGGCGCTCATGGCGCTCGTCTTCGCCGGCTCGCTCCTCGATGCACCGGGAGCCACGGCGCGGGCCGCGCTCCTCCCGGATCTCGTGGAGCTCGCGGAGGTTCCCATGGAGCGCGCGAGCGGGATCCGGGCGGCGATCCAGCAGGGCGCGACGCTCGCTGGGGCGCCGCTGGGCGGTGTGCTGATCGCCGCCACCGGTGCGACGAACGCGTTGTGGCTGGACGCCACCAGCTTCCTCGTCTCGGCGGGCCTCGTCGTCGCCCTCGTCCCGCGTCCGCGACGGGCGGCGCCTGCCGAGGGCGACGGCGGCGGCCACTTCTTCGCCGAGCTGCGCGACGGTCTCCGGTTCCTCTGGCAGCGACCCCTCGTGCGGGCTCTCATCGCGATGGTGCTGCTGTCGAACCTCGTCGAGGCGCCCGGGCCTGTCGTCCTCGCGGTTCTCGCGCGGGAGGACTACGGGGGTGCCGCTGATTTCGGCCTCCTCGTCGGAGCCCTCGGCGGTGGAGCGCTCGCCGGGGCTCTCGCATACACCGTGCTCGGGCATCGCCTGCCACGGAGGAGGACGTTCCTCGTCTGCTTCGCCGGGGTCCCCCTCGGCTACCTCGCGCTCGCGGCCGTGCCGCCGCTTCCCGTGGCGATCGCCGCCCTGGTGTTCGCCGGGTTCGCGGCGGGGCCGATCAACCCGTTGATCTTCACCGTCATGACCGAGATCGTCCCGACCCGGATGCGCGGCCGTGTCTTCGGTGCGGTGCGCGCGATCGCGTGGGCCGCCATCCCGCTCGGGATCCTTCTCGGCGGCCTCGTGGTCTCGGCGATCGGACCGGCGTCGACGTTCCTGGCGATGGGGGTGCTGCTGGCCCTCGTCGTCGCGTACGGCTGCTTCGACCGTGCATTTCGCGGGATGGAGCGGGGGACGACACTCGGGCCTGAAGTCGCCTCCACGTCGGGCGACTGACGGAGCCCGCCCGGGTTCCACGTCGCGCCGCCGTGGCAGGGTGAAGCATGGGCGGCGCTCCGAGGAGGCGTGAGTGGACGAAGGCCTGACGCTTCTCGTCGTCGGCGTCGTCCTGAGTGCCAGCATCGTGCTCGCGCTCGCCGCGCGGCGCACCGGGCTTCCCGTTCTCGTCGCATTCCTCGTCCTCGGGATGCTCCTCGGCTCGGATGGGCCTGGCGGGATCGCATTCAACGACGCGGAGCTGGCGCGCGAGGTGGGGACGATCGGGCTCGTTCTGATCCTGTACGAGGGCGGGCTGCAGACGTCGTGGAGACGCCTCCGCAGCGTCGTCGTGCCGGCGGCGCTCCTGAGCACGGTCGGGGTCGTCGTCACCGCCGTGCTCCTCGGGCTCGCCGCGCAGGCGCTCTTCGACCTGACCTGGCTCGAGTCCGTCCTGCTCGGCGCCGTCGTCGCCTCGACCGACGCGGCGGCGGTGTTCGCGACGCTCCGCTTCACGCACATCCGGCGGCGGCTCGCGCGCACGCTCGAGGCGGAGTCGGGCGGCAACGATCCCGTCGCGATCGCGCTGACGCTCGGCCTCATCGCCTGGTTCGAGCACCCGGACACGTACGGGCTCGACGACCTCACCCTGCTCGTCGTTCGCCAGCTCGGCCTCGGACTGGCGGTCGGCGTCGTGCTCGGGCTGGCGGCGATGCGGATCTTCGCGCGGATCCCCGAGTCGATCGGGCCGTTCGTGCCTGTGGCGTCGCTCGCCGCCGCCGCCGTCTCGTTCGGCGCCGCGGACACGATCGGCGGGAGCGGATTCCTCGCCGTCTACCTCGTCGGCCTCGCCGTCGGGAGCACGCCTTCGCGATACCGCAGGCAGCTCGTGGGCTTCCACGAGGGCGTCGCGTTCCTCGCGCAGGTGACGCTCTTCGTCGTCCTCGGGCTTCTCGTCTATCCGAGTCAGCTGCCGGACGTCGCGGTCGCCGGCCTGGCGCTCGCTCTCGTCCTCGTCCTCCTCGTCCGGCCCGCCGCGGTCTGGGTGTCGACGGCGTTCAACGACTTCACCTCGCGCGAGCGCCTCCTGCTCGGCTGGGCCGGCCTGCGCGGGGCGGTCCCGATCGTCCTCGCCACGTTCGTGCTGTCCTCCCAGGTGACGCACGCGAGCACGATCTTCAACGCCGTCTTCTTCGTCGTCCTCGTGTCCACGATCCTGCAGGGCACGACGCTCGAGTGGCTCGCCGGGCGACTCGACCTCCTCTCGCCCGTGCCCGCCACCCGCGAGGCGCCGATCGAGATCGGAGGCCACGGCGACCTCGACTTGATCGACTTCGTCGTGGCGCCCGACCACGCGATCGCGGGCGCCGCCGTCCGCGAGGTCGGCCTCCCGCGGACGGCCATCGTCGCGGTCGTCGTGCGCGGCGAGGAGTCGATCCCTCCCCGCGGAAGCACCACGATCGAGCCGGGCGACCACCTCTACGTCCTCGCGCCGCGCACGGCCCGTGCCGACATCGAGGACGTCTTCTCACGCTGGCGTCGCCGGGTCTAGGCCCTGACGCATCCCCCGGGCGGCCGTGACAGGCTGCGAGCGTGAAACGAAGCGTGCGCCTCCTCTCGACGAGCTGGACGGTCGTCGTCCCGGTTCTCGCGCTCGTCGCGCTCGTGTCCGTGTGGGGGCGCCATCCGGCGACGCCGGTCGTCGTGCTCGTCGACGTCCTGCTCGCGGGCGCGGTGCTCGCCGCGGTGCACCACGCCGAGGTCGTCGCGCATCGCGTGGGCGAGCCGTTCGGGTCCATCGTCCTCGCCGTCGCGGTCACGGTGATCGAGGTGGGGCTAATCCTGACGCTCGTCGTGTCGGGGGGGAAGGACACGGACTCCCTCGCGCGCGACACCGTCTTCGCGGCGGTGATGATCTCGTGCAACGGCATCGTCGGGATCTCGCTCCTCGTCGTCGCACTGCGTCGCCACGTCGCCGTGTTCAACGCGGAGGGAACGGGATCGGCGCTCGCGACGGTGTGCACTCTGGCCGTCCTCACCCTCGTCCTGCCGACCTTCACGACGAGCCACCCCGGGCCGGAGTTCTCGGCGACGCAGCTGACGTTCGCCGCGCTCGCGTCGGTCGCCCTCTACTGCCTCTTCATCCTCGTGCAGACCGTGCGGCACCGCGACTACTTCCTCCCGGTCGCACCAGAGGGAGCTCCGCCGCCCGCGCCGGACGCACACGCGGCGATCCCGTCGAACCGCGCGACGGTCGTCAGCCTCGCGGTCCTCGTGGTCGCGCTCGTCGCGGTCGTCGGCCTCGCGAAGGTCACGTCGCCGACGATCGAGGACGCGACCGACGCCGCCGGCTTCCCACCGTCGGCCGTCGGCGTCGTCATCGCGCTCCTCGTCCTGCTCCCGGAGACCATCGCGGCAGCCCGGGCTGCGTTTCGCGACCGGATCCAGACGAGCTTCAACCTCGCCTACGGGTCGTCTATCGCGAGCATCGGTCTGACGATCCCCGTGATCGCCGTCGCGTCGATCTGGCTCGACGGCTCGCTCGTCCTCGGCCTCGACTCCGCGCAGATCGTCCTGCTCGCGCTGACGGCCGTCGTGAGCGTGCTCACCGTCATACCGGGGCGTGCGACGCTGCTCGAGTCGGGCGTCCACCTCGCGGTGTTCGCGGCGTTCCTCCTGCTTGCCGCGAACCCCTGATGCTCAGCGCGCCGCGAGCTGCGGCGTCAGCGTCGTCCCGCGCAACCCCTCAGGCGCCTCGATCTCGAGGAGCTCGAGGACGGTCGGGGCGATGTCGAGCAGGCGTGCGTCGTGGCGGCCCGTCGCGGCGATCCCGGGGCCGGCGACGATGTAGAGCCCGTCCTGCGCGTGGTTCGCGTCGTCGGGCCCCGTGTCGTTCTCCAGCGTCTGGACGCCCTCGTCGCCCCCGATCGTCCCCACCGAGCGCCAGTAGAGATCGCCGAACACGACGATGAGGTCCGGGGCCACGCCCTGCGGTTCGCCGTACAGCTCCTCGGGGGTGTACACGGCCGTCGGGATCGGATTTCCCTGGTCGTCCGGGATCTCCGCGATGCGCCGTGCGAGGTCGGCGCGCACCGCCTCGTACTCCTCGGGCGCCACGGTTCCCTCCGGCTCGCGGCCCGCGACGTTGAGGAAGACGCGCGCGTAGTAACCGCCCTCGCCCCAGGCCGTCGTCCGCGACCAGTCGACCCCGACGTCCCGGAGGGAACTCACGCCGTCGGGCTCCGCGAGCGTCGCCAGCAGGCCCTCGCGCCGGAGCCACTCGTTGATGCGGATCCCGCCGTCGAGCCGCTTCGCGCCGTGATCCGACACGACGAACACGACCGTGTCCTCGTCCGCGTGCTCGAGGAGCTTTCCGACCAGCCCGTCGACGTGCCGGTGGTAGTCGAGGATGGCGTTCTCGTACGCGTTCCCGGGCTCGTGCTTGCGGTGCTCGGGATCCATGTACTTCCAGAACCCGTGGTGCATGCGGTCAGGCCCCATCTCGACCATCGCGAAGAGGTCCCACGGCTTGGTCGAGAGCAGGTGCTCCGCGAGCGCGAACCGGCGGTCCGTCATCTCGTACACCTGTCCGAGGAGGTGATCCTTGTCGTCCGTGCGGAAGTCCTTCGTGTCGAAGAGGTACTCGCCGACGACCTCCGCGATCTCGTCCCGCAGCGCCGCCGGGTACGTGTACTTGCTCTCGAGCGAGGGCGTGAGAAAGCACCCGACCATCACGCCGTTCAGCGGCCGCGGCGGGTAGCAGCCGGGCACCGAGAGCACGATCGACGAGCCGCCCGCGCGCGTGACGAGATCCCACAGGCGTGGCTCCCGGATCGCCGTCGACATCGCGATGAAGCCGCCGTCGTAGGTGTGGTCCGAGCGGTTCCGGAAGCCGTAGACGCCGAGGTCGCCCGGCGTCTTCGAGGACATCATGCAAGACCACGCCGGCACCGTGATCGGGGGGATCACCGAGGTGAGCCGGCCGTAGGCGCCGCGTTCCATGAGACCGGAGAGGGTCGGCAGCTGGTGACGCCAGCGCTCGAGCACGAGCGACGGCTCGGCGCAGTCGAGCCCGATGAGCATCACCTTCCGCGGCACGGCCGGAGGGTAGCGACGTGCGGGCGGAACGCCGCCGGGACCGCCACAATCGTCCCGTGAGCGCGCAGCCGGAGCCGTTGTCGGACACCGTCGTCATGAAGTTCGGCGGCTCCTCCGTCGCGGATCCGGACAAGATCAGGCACGTCGCACGCCGTCTCGTCGAGGCGCGCGAGCGCGGTCAACGGGTGGTCGCGACCGTCTCGGCGATGGGCGACACGACTGACGGTCTCGTCGACCTCGCGCGCCAGGTCTCCCCAGAGCCGCACCCGCGCGAGCTCGACATGCTCCTGTCGACCGGCGAGCGGATCGCCTGCGCCCTCGTCGCCATGGCGGTGCACGACCTCGGGTACGAGGCGGTCTCGTTCACCGGCTCGCAGGCCGGGATCATCACCGACCCGGTTCACACGAAGGCGAAGATCCGCGAGATCACCCCGGTGCGCGTGCTCGAGGCGCTCGATCGCGGCCGCATCGTCCTCGTCGCCGGCTTCCAGGGCTTCTCGCGCGACACCATGGACATCACGACGCTCGGACGCGGCGGCACCGACGCCACCGCGGTCGCGCTCGCAGCGGCGCTCGGCGCCTCGTGCGAGATCTACTCGGACGTGCCGGGCGTCTTCACCGCCGACCCGCGAATCGTCCCGGAGGCGCGGAAGCTCGCGAAGGTCTCGTACGAGGAGATGCTCGAAATGGCGGCGTCCGGGGCGAAGGTGCTCATGCTCCGCGCGGTCGAGCTCGCGCGGAGCCAGGGCGTGCGCATCCACGCGCGCTCGACGTTCTCGGACGAGGACGGCACGTGGGTCGAGGACGGTGAGTCGCTCGAGCAGGCGATCGTCTCGGCGGTGACGCACTCGGCGGACGAGGTCGTGTTCTCCGTGCGCAACGTCCCCGACCGGCCCGGATCGGCCGCGGCCATCTTCGACGCGGTCGCCGTCGAGCACGTGAACGTCGACACGATCCTCCAGAACGTCGTCCACGAGTCGGCGGAGATCTCGTTCTCCGTGCCTGCGGACGACGTCCCCGCAGCGCGACGCGCGCTCGCCCGCGCGCAGGAGTCGGTCGGCGAGCTCCGCATCGAGGAGATCGACGACCTCGGCAAGATCGCGCTCGTGGGAGCAGGTATGCGCTCGCACCCCGGCGTTGCCGCACGGATGTTCCGCACCCTCGCGGGCGCAGAGATCAACCTGCGGCTGATCTCGACCTCTCCGATCAAGGTCTCGTGCCTCATCCCACGGACCGAGATCGAGCAGGCGGTTCGGGTGCTGCACGAAGCATTCGGGCTCGGCGAGCAGTAGGCTCCTCGCGCCGCGATGAACACCGCGCCCGCAGCCCCCGCGCCGGCGACGCCTCGCCGCACGCAGAGCCGTCGGCGCTCGGTCGCGATGTGGATCGTGCTCGTCCTCGCCGGGCTGCTGCTGCTCCTCTCCGCGTTCGCCGTCTGGATCAACCGCGTCGCGCTCAACACGGCGGTGTTCGCGGACACGAGCAACACGCTGCTCGACGACCCGGCGATCCGCACCGCCGTCGCCAACCGCGCGGTCGACGAGCTCTTCGCCAACGTCGACGTCCAGGCAGAGGTGAAGGACCAGCTTCCCGACCAGTACAAGTCGCTCTCCGGCCCCGCGGCGGCGGGCCTGCGCCAGGTCTCGTACCAGATCGTCGACCGCGCGCTCGAGCAGCCGAGGTTCCAGAAGCTCTTCAAGGGCACGCTCGAGCAGACGCACCAGACGCTCGTCCAGGTGCTCGAGGGTGGCGGTGACCGCGTCTCGACCGAGAACGGCGAGGTCACGCTGAACCTGCGCACGATCATCCAGGAGGCGGCCGACCAGATCGGGATCGGCGATCAGGTCGCGAACAAGATCCCGCCGGACGCCGGGCAGATCGTCGTCCTTCGCGCGAAGCAGCTCAACACGGCCCAGAACGTGTTCGAGCTCCTGAAGACCCTCGCGTGGTTCCTGCCGATACTGACCCTCATCGCGTTCGCCGCCGCGACGTGGCTCGCCAAGGATCGACGGAGAGCCGTGCGCGGGATCGGCATCACGGTGCTCGTCGTCGGGATCGTCGGACTTCTCGCCTCGCGTCTCACGAGGAACTACGTCGTCCAGGCGCTCGTCTCGCAGCGCGACGACCGCCAGGCGGCCACGAATGCCTGGAACATCCTGAGCGAGCTGATGCGTTCGTCGTTCCGGCTGATGGTCGTGGTGGGGATCCTCTTCCTCGTGGCCGCGTGGCTGGCCGGCCCCGGCCGTCGGGCGATCGCCGCACGCAGAGGGCTCGCGCCCGCACTGCGCAACCGCATCTGGGCGTACGGCGTGCTCGTCGTCCTCGGGCTGCTCGTCCTCGTCAACTCGAACGTGATCGACTTCACGCGCACGCTGACGGTGGCACTCCTCGTCGCACTCGGCGTGGCGTGGATCGAGGTCATGCGCGCGCAGACGCTGCGGGAGTTCCCGGACGCGTCGGGCACCGCGGTCTTCGCAGACGCCCGCGAGCGCCTCAGCGGGTGGTGGGAGCGCAGGCAGGAGACGAGCAGAGCCGCCGCCGCGACCGCAGCAGCTGCGCCCGCCGTGGCTGCGGCGAGCGCTGACGTGACCACCAGGCTCGCGTCGCTCGCCGACCTGCATTCGAGCGGGGCCCTCACGGACGAGGAGTACGCAGCGGCCAAGGGCCGCGTGCTCGAGGGCGCGTAGGCCCGAGGCAGGCTCCGCGCGCGCGGCGCCGAATGCCGCGGCGTGGACAGCAACGTCGCGAAGGCGGTCGTCTCAGGGCTCGTCTGGATCCTCGTCCTCGTCGGCGTACGAGCCGCCCTCCGCTACGCGTTCGACCGCTACGAGCGCCGGCTCGCGGAACGGGATCCCGCTGTCGCTGCGCGACGCCGAACGACGTTCAGCTTCCTCCTGCGCTTCGTGATCGCGCTGGTCGCCCTCATCGGGCTGTGGAGCGTCCTCTCCGTGTTCCCGGCGACGCAGCAGGTCGCGAGCGCATTCCTCGCCTCGAGTGCCGTGCTCGCCGTCATCGCCGGACTCGCCCTCACGACTCCGCTCGGCAACCTCGGCTCGGGCGTGCTGCTCGCGTTCACCCAGCCGATCCGCCTCGGCGATCGCATCACCGTCGACGACTACACGGGCATCGTCGACGAGATCTCGCTCAGCTACACGGCGCTCACCACGGACGAGGGTCGCCGGATCTTCGTCCCGAACACGCGGATGGTGTCGACGACGCTCGTGAACCGCTCCGTCGACGACCCGAGGCGACTCGTCACGGTCGAGCTGCCCGTACGGCTCGGCGCCTCACTCGCCGATGCGCGCCGGGTCGTCATGGAGGCGGCGTCCTCGATGCCCCAGGGCGAGGAGCTCGCGATCTACGTCCAGGTCGGCGAGCTCGGAGAGAAGATCGCGTGGCTCCACGTCGTCGCCTTCGCGCCGTTCGGCGCCGACGTCTCGCAGGTCGCGAGCGAGATCCGCGAGCAGGCGGTCGCCGCGCTCGGCGAGCACCAGCTGCTGCCCGCCTGAGCCCAAGCAACAACTTGTTACAAGCGTGCTGCTCAAGGGCGGCGCAGGAGCGCGAGCAAGTAACAAGTTGTTACTTGACGGTATCGAGCTCGAGCGCCTCCCCGGGCTGCAGGACGCGCACCGTCACGTCCGGCGCTGCCTCGCGCATCGCCGCGACGAACTCGAGCGGCGGAACGTCGACGAACGATGGCACGCGCCTGAGCCCGAGATGGATCGGGAAGTAGGTGCCCCAGTGGATCGGGATGGCGAGGCCCGGCCGGATGCGTGAGACCGCCTCCGCCGCGCGCGGCGGGTCGAGGTGCCCCGTCCCGAGCCCCGGCCCCCAGCCGGAGATCGGCACGAGCGCGACGTCGACCTGCCCAAGCTCGGTCATCTCGTCGAACAGATCCGTGTCGCCGGCGAAGTAGACGCTCTTCGAGCCCGAGACGACGTAGCCGACGGGATCCGCCGACGCGCCGAACGGACCGCGCGTGCGATCGTGCTCGGCGGGAACCGCGCGGATCTCGAGCGCGCCGATCGAGAACGTCTCCCCCACGTCGACCTCGAGGACACTCGTGAACCGTCGCTTCCGCAGGAGCCCGCCGAGCCCGCGCGGCACGACGACCGGAAGCTCCTTGCCGAGCTTCTCGAGCGATGGGACGTCGAGGTGGTCGTAGTGCGCATGCGAGACGAGGACGGCGTCGACGCCGCGCTGCGGGTTTCCCGCGACCGGGGCGACCCGGCGCAGGTGCGCGACGCGGTTGCGCAACAGCGGATCCGTCAACAGGCGCACGCCGTCCAGGTCGACGAGGACCGTCGCATGCCCGACGTACTGGATCCGCGCCACGGCCGGAACTATGCGCAGACCGGATCTCGACGAGCGTGAGAGAACTTGATCAGACGCAGTCGCGCAGGCTCTGGGCCTCCGGCAGCGACTCCAGCTTCTTCAGCGTGTTGTTCTCGATCTGGCGGATCCGCTCGCGCGTGACTCCGAAGGCCTGCCCGACCTCCTCGAGCGTGCACGGCTGCGAGCCGTCGAGGCCGTAGCGGAGCTCGATCACGCGTCGCTCGCGGTCCGGGAGCGCCGCGAGCGCGAGCTCGACGTCCTCGCGCCGCAGCGAGAGCGACGCGGTGTCGAACGGCGACTCGGCCTGCTCGTCGGGCACGAAGTCGCCGAGCGAGGAGTCCTCCTCCTCGCCGATCGGCTTCTCGAGGGAGATCGGCATCTGGGACATGCGCAGGATCTCGCGCACCTCCTCGACGTCGATCTCGAGCTCCTCGGCGATCTCCTCCGGCAGCGGCTCCCGGCCCAGGCGCTGGACGAGCTGGCGCTCGATGTGGACGACCTTGTTGAGCTTCTCGACCATGTGCACCGGAATCCGGATCGTGCGCGCCTTGTCCGCGATCGCGCGCGTCACGGCCTGGCGGATCCACCACGTCGCGTAGGTGGAGAACTTGAAGCCGCGCCGATAGTCGAACTTCTCGACGGCGCGAATGAGGCCGAGCGAGCCCTCCTGGATGAGATCCAGGAACGAGAGCCCGCGGCCGAGATAGCCCTTCGCGATCGAGACGACCAGCCGGAGGTTCGCCTCGATCATGTGCTGCTTCGCCGACATGTCGCCGCGCTCGATCAGCTTCGCGAGCGAGACCTCCTGGTCTGCAGTCAAAAGGGGCACCTTGCCGATCTCGCGCAGGTACAGACGGAGCGAGTCGAGCGAGGGCTCGACCGTCAGATCGAGCTTCGGCTCGACCTTCTCCTCCTCGGCGGGAACCGGCTCGGGCGGTGGGAGATCTTTGTGCTCCGTGCCTTCGTGCAGCTCGATCGAGTGGTCGATGAGGTACGCGTAGAAGTCCTCGACCTGCTCCTTCGTGAGCTCGACGTCCTCGAGCCCCGAGACGATCTCGTCGTAGGTGAGGAACCCCTTCTCGAGCCCCTGCTCGACGAGACGGTGCAGCTCCTCGACCTCGGGGAGGGCGATATCGACGGACAGCATGGGCTGGGCTTTCTCCTCTCGCGCTCGAACGGATACTGACCTTCCGACATGGTGAGCCGGCCCCTCTGCCGCCCCGGCTCCCGCCACCAAGCGCGCGGATACTAGTCCGGAAAGGACGGTCCGGGAAGGGGTCCAGACGGTTAACGAACGACGGCCCGGATTGCGCCCACGACCTCGCCGCGCGAGTTCGCGATCGGCGCGTCGCCGAGCTCCCCGCTCGAAAGCCCGAGACGCCCGAGGAACACCGCGAGCGCGGCCGCGAGCGGACGCGACGAGCCGTCCTCGCACTTGAGCGCGAGGCCGAGCCCGTCCCTGGTCGCGCACAGGAGTCCCTCGGCACCGCCCTTTGCAACCCAGCCGTCCCCGAGCCGCATCAGCTCGGTGTCCGGCGCACCGTCACCGCGCACGAGCTCCGGCCTCGCCCGCATCGCGTCCGCCGCTCGCGCCCCGCCGGCGAGCTCTTCCAGGCGCGAGAAGGCGTGGGCCATGCGCTCGAGCTCGAGCACGAAGGTGACGACTCCGCAGCCGTCGACCGCATCGGACATCGACCCCGGAGCGACCTCGGCGGCGGCCGCGACCTCGTCGCGCATCGCCTGCTGGCACGGGTGCGTCGCAAGCCGATACCCCTCGAGCGGCCAGCCGCGCTCGCGGCAAAGGAGCAGCATCCCCGCGTGCTTGCCGGAGCAGTTGTGCTCCAGCCGGGTCGGCTCGGCCCCGCACTCGAGATCGTCCTCCGTCGCCCCGGCTTTCGCGAGCAGGCTTCGTACGGGCTCGAGCTGGTCGGGGCGATGGAGGTGCGACGCGCACGCGATCGCCACCTCGGCGTCGTCGAGGTCCGGCCGCGCGCGCACCAGCGGCAGTGCCTGGAACGGTTTCGCGGAGCTCCGGAAGAACGTGTCGAGGTGGGGGTCGCCCAGCGAGTCGACGACCGAGCTCTCCGACACCGCGACGGCATGGACGCGGTGGCGTGCCTCGACGGCGCCTCCGCGCGTCACCTCGACGAGGATCGGCTCCACGGCGGCGGAGGTTATCGTCGCTTGCCAATGGTCGGGATATCCCGTATGTTCGGAAACTATCGACCATTATCCCGACTACGAGCTGGACGACGTCCTCGTCGTGGAGGATCCGAGGCAGCTGCGAGCCCTCGGTGACGCGCTGCGAGCTCGGATCGTGATGCTGCTCCGGGAACGGGCCGCGAGCACGACCGAGCTCGCCGGCGTGCTGGAAACGCCGAAGGGAACCGTCGGCCATCACCTCAAGGTGCTGGAGCAGGCAGGCCTCGTCCGCGTCGTCAGGACGCGGAAGGTTCGAGCGCTGACCGAGAAGTTCTACGGTCGCGTCGCCCGGCTCTTCGTGCTCAAAGGAGAGGAGTCGTTGCCCGAGGAGCTGCGCGGCGGCGTCCTCGCCTCGATGATGCTGCATCAGGCGGCCGACGAGCTGATCGCCGCGGGGAACGAGGAGGATACGTCCGCCTTCGTGCACGTCCGGCTGACGGACGCAAGCCGGCGACGGTTCGAGCAACGCCTGAATCGTCTCGTCGCCGACCTCCAGCGCACGGACGACGGCAAAGGTGCACGACACGCGCTCGCCTATGCGCTGTTCCGGGCGCCGACGCCGCTGCCGCCGAGGAACGACGGTGCCTAGGCTCTGGCCGCGCGACGGTCTCTGGCGTCACAGCGACTTCCTGAAGCTGTGGTCGGCGGAGACGGTCAGCCAGTTCGGCACTCAGGTGTCCCAGCTTGCGTTGCCGCTCGTCGCGATCCTGGTCCTCGACGCCTCGGCCTTCGAGGTCGCCGCGCTCGGAACCGTCGAGTTCCTCCCGTTCCTGCTCTTCACTCTGCCGGCCGGGGTCTGGGTGGATCGGCTGCGACGACGCCCGATCCTCATCGCCGGCGACTTCGGACGCGCCGCCCTCCTCGCGACGATCCCGGCTGCCTACCTGCTCGACGTCCTGACGCTCGGGCAGCTCTACGTCGTCGGGTTCCTCGTCGGGACCTGCACGGTGTTCTTCGACGTCTCGTACCAGTCGTACCTCCCGTCCCTCGTCGAGCGCGAGCAGATCATCGACGGCAACTCGAAGCTCGAGATCAGCCGCTCGGCGGCGCAGCTCGGCGGACCCGGCCTCGGCGGCCTTCTCGTCCAGGCCCTGACGGCACCCTATGCCGTGCTCGCCGACGCGATCAGTTACCTGGGGTCGGGCATCTTCATCCTCGCGATCCGGAAGGACGAGACCGCGCCGGAGCGTGCGACGAAGGATGGCGCCGGGTCGAGTCTGTGGGCCGAGCTCAAGGAGGGCCTCCGCTTCGTCCTCGGCAACCCGAACCTGCGGGCTCAGGCAGGTTGCACCGCCACCTCGAACTTCTTCTTCACGTTCGGCTTCTCGATCATCGTGGTGTATTTCGTGCGGACGCTCGGGCTGTCCCCCGGCGTCATCGGGCTCGTCCTCTCGCTCTCGGCCGTCGGCTCGATGGTCGGCGCCCTCACCGCGAGGCGGATCTCCGACCGCTTCGGGATCGGGCCGACAACGATTGCGACGACCCTGCTCCAGGGCCCGGCCTTTCTCCTGATCGCACTCGCTCCGAAGAGCTCGCCCTATCCGTTCCTCGTGTCCGGCGGCCTCGTCCTCGGCTTCGTGATCGTCGTCTACAACATCGTCCAGGTGAGCTACAGGCAGGCGATCTGCCCGCCCCGTCTGCAGGGGCGGATGAACTCGGTCATGCGCTTCATGGTCTGGGGGACGATCCCGATCGGGTCGCTCGCGGGCGGCGCGGCTGCCGGGATCGTCGGCTTGCAGAACACGATCGTGATCGGCGCCGTCGGTGGAAGCCTGTCCTTCCTCTGGATCCTGCTCTCCCCGCAGCGGCATCTCCGGGAGATGCCCGAGCCGATCGGCGACGAACCGGTACCCACCGAGCTCGTCGCGGGCCTCCCGTCGGTCGGCGACCCGTTGACTGCCGCCGACGACGCCGCGTGAGCCGGGGCCTCTGGCCGCAGGGCGGTCTCTGGCGCCACCCGGACTTCCTCAAGCTCTGGGGCGCCGAGACGGTCAGCCAGTTCGGAACGCAGATCTCGCAGCTCGCGCTGCCGCTCCTCGCGATCCTCGTGCTCGACGCGTCGGCGTTCGAGGTCGGCGCGCTCGTCACCGTGCAGTTCCTCCCGTTCCTGCTCTTCACGCTGCCCGCGGGCGTCTGGGTCGACCGCGTGCGGCGGAAACCCGTCCTGATCGCGGGAGACCTGGGCCGCGCCGTACTGCTCGCGACGATCCCCGTTGCGTACGCCGGCGGCGTCCTCACGCTCGTCCAGCTCTACGCCGTCGGCTTCCTCGTCGGAGCGTGCACCGTCTTCTTCGACGTCGCGTACCAGTCGTACCTCCCCTCGCTCGTCACGCGTGAGCAGATCATCGACGGCAACTCGAAGCTCGAGATCAGCCGCTCGACGGCCCAGCTCAGCGGGCCTGGGCTCGGCGGAGTGCTCGTACAGCTCCTCACCGCCCCGTACGCAGTGCTCGTGGACGCCGCGAGCTACCTCGGATCCGTTCTCTTCCTCGTTCGGATCGAGGCGTCGGAGCCCGTCCGTGAGCTCGTCCACGAGGACGGGACGAGGCCGAGCCTGTGGAGCGACCTCAAGGTGGGCCTGCGCTTCGTGCTCGGCAACCCGAACCTGCGCGCGCAGGCCGGTTGCACCGCGACGTCCAACTTCTTCTTCGAGGTCGGCTTCGCCATCGTCATCGTCTACTTCGTCCGCGAGCTCGGGCTCTCGCCGGGAACGATCGGGATCGTGCTCTCGGTCGCGGGGCTCGGATCGCTCGCCGCCGCGCTCACGGCGACGAGGCTCTCGAGCCGCTTCGGGATCGGACCCACGACAATCGGCGTCACGCTTCTGCAGTGCCCGGCCTTCCTTCTCATCGCGCTCGCCCCGAAGTCGGCACCGCTCCCGTTCCTGCTGCTCGGCGGGCCGCTCCTCCTGTATGCCGCGATCGTCTACACCATCACCCAGGTCAGCTACCGGCAGGCGATCTGCCCTCCGCACCTGCAGGGACGGATGAACTCGGTGATGCGGTTCCTCGTTTTCGGGACGATCCCGCTCGGATCCCTCGTGGGAGGAGCGCTCGCCGGCGTCATCGGCCTGCAGGAGACACTCCTCGTCGGGGCGGTCGGCAGCGGCCTCTCGTTTCTGTGGATCCTCCTCTCGCCGCAGCGACACCTGCGCGAGATGCCGGAGCCGATCGGCGAGCCGGTCGTAGCCGCCGGGGTCGAGGCACGAGCGGAGGCGCTACCTTCACCGAGTGCCTGAGCTACCGGAGGTCGAAGCATGGGTGCGCGAGCTCGACCCGCTCGTCTCGCGGTCGTCGATCGCGAAGGCCGGACCTGCGCACATCGCGACGCTGAAGACGGTCACGCCGCCACTCTCGAGCCTCGACGGGCGCCGCTTCGAGGGCTCCGAGCGCCGCGGCAAGAACCTGCTCTTCCCCGTAGCCGGCGACGACCTCGTCCTCCGCGTCCACCTCATGAGCGCAGGGCGCCTTCGCTACCTCGAGCCGGGCGCGAAGCGCCCGAAGACCCCGATGTTCCGCCTCGGGTTCGCCGACGGCAGCGACCTCGTGCTGACGGAGGCGGGGAAGAAGAAGCGCGCGGGCGTGTGGCTCGTGACCCGCGAGCAGCTCGACGCCGACCTCTCCCACCTTGGGCCGGACGCGCTCGAGCTCGACACCGCCGAGCTCGGCTCGATCATGCGCCGCGAGCGGCGCCAGCTCCATCCCCTGCTCCGCGACCAGCGGGCGATCGCCGGCATCGGGCGCGCGCACGCAAACGAGATCCTCCTGAAGGCGCGACTCTCGCCCTTCAAGGCCTCGACGGAGCTCTCGGAGGAGGAGCTCGAGAGGCTGTCGGCGGCGATCCACGACGACCTGGAGCGCGCGCTCGAGCTGCGCGAGGCGGGGAAGGGCGACTCCGTCGTCTACGCGATCCACGACCGGCTGGGGGAGCCGTGCCCACAGTGCGGCACGCCGATCGCGCGGGTCGACTTCGAGGAGCACACGATCTACTACTGCCCGAGCTGCCAGACCGGCGGGCGGCAGCTCAAGGATCGCCGGCTCTCACGCCTCCTGCGTTAGCTACGGTGCGCGCGTGGCGGACGGAGTGAAGCTCGCAGACGACCTGCAGGCCTCGCCGCCCGAGATCGCGCTCGCACTCTCGCGGGCCGGTGTCTCGGGTGTCCAGAAGGCCGTGCGCATCAGGCGCGGCAACGCGGAGACGGTGATGGCTGCCGTGATCGACTGCACCGTCGACCTCGCGGCGAACCAGAAGGGCGTCCACATGTCGCGCTTCCCGGAGCTCTTCGAGGAGGCGATCGAGGTCGTGGTCGACCGCGAGGCGCTCCTCGTCGAGGCCCTAGCGGAGAACATCGCCACGAGCGTCGTCGAGCGCCAGGGCGCGCTCCGCGCCGAGGTCTGGATCCGCGCGCAGTGGCCCATCCATAGGCGGACGCCGGTCACCGGGCTCGCGACACAGGAGATGGTGACCCTGTGCGGGATCGCCGCGGCGTCGGAGTCGCGCACGCGACGCGCCGTCGGCGTCGAGGCGACGGGCATCAACGCCTGCCCGTGCGCGCAGGGGCTGGTCCGCAACCGGGCGTCGGAGCGCCTCCTCGAGGCGGGCTTCGAGGAGGGCGACGTCGAGCGGATCCTCGAGCTCGTCCCGATCGCGACGCACAACCAGCGCGGCAAGCAGACGCTCTTCGTCGGAACCGAGCACGATCTCGACGCGGAGGTGCTCGTCGACATCGCCGAGCGCTCGATGAGCGCGCCGATCTACGACCTCCTGAAGCGCCCCGACGAGCTCTTCGTCGTCGAGCACGCGCATCTCCAGCCGCGCTTCGTCGAGGACTCGGTGCGCTACGCCCTCCGCGACGCGCTCGAGACGCTTCCGCAGCTCGAGGACGCCGACTTCCTCCTCTCGCGACAGGTCAACTTCGAGACGATTCACGTTCACGACGTCGTCGCCGAGCGGGTCGGGACCGTCGGCGAGCTGCGCGGAGAGCTCGCGACGGGCGTCTCGAGCCCGACCCAGACCTCGCTCGCGGCCTGGCTGAGCGCCTAGCTAGGGCGCTAGCGGGGACCGGGGGCCGCGCGGCGCAGCCGGAAGCGGTGCTCGGTGCCGGCGAAGAGCCGGCGGATGTTCGCGTGGTGCAGCGCGATCACCGCGGCCCCGCCGACGACGCCGAACACCTGGATCGGCCACGGGTAGTCGAGGATCACGACGAGGACGGCGAGCGCAAGCGCGGTCGCGATTGACGCCAGCGACGCGAACCGCGTCGCGAGGAAGACCGCGAGCCACACGCCCACGCACACGAACGCCACCAGCGGGGCGAGCGCGAGCGTCACTCCTCCCCCGGTCGCGACCATCTTCCCGCCGCGCTGGAAGCGCATGAAGATCGGGCGGGCGTGTCCGGCCATTGCGGCTGCGCCGGCGAGGACGCCGATCAACGCACCGCCCGCCCAGAGCCCGAGCGAGGCCGCGGCGAACCCCTTTGCGACGTCGAGGAGCGCCACCGGGACGCCGAGCGAGCGGCCGTACACGCGGAAGACGTTGCTCGCGCCGACGTTCCCGCTGCCCTTCGTGCGGATGTCCTCGCCGCGCACGAGGCGCGGAACCCAGTACCCGAACGTCAGCGACCCGAGGAGATACCCGCCCAGAACGGCGAGTAGGTCGAGCATCTCTTACTGGGCCGGGATCCGGTACGCGGTGACCCAGCCGTTCACGACGGAAAAGTCGAGGTTCCGCAGGAACGCCTCGATGTACGCGGCACGGTCGGTCTGGTAGTCGAGGAAGTACGCGTGCTCGTAGACGTCCAGGGCGACGAGCGGCGTCGCGTTCCAGACCGGGAACGAGTTCTGGGCGTCGCCCACGTAGTTGAAGAGGCGGCCCTCGTCCCAGTCGTAGGCCGTCCACGCCCACCCGCGACCAGCCATCCCGGTCGCACGCAGGTCGGCGCGCCACGCGTCGGCCGAGCCGAAGTCCCGCTCGACGAGAGCGCCGAACGCGCCGTCCGGATCGCCGCCGCGGCCGCCCAGGTGGTCGAAGTAGATCTCGTGGTTCTTGATCCCGCCCACCGCGAACGTGAGGTCGACCTTCAGCGCTCGGATCTCGGAGTAGACCTGGTTCGCCGCGCCGAGATCGACGGTCGCGAGCGCCCCCAGGATCTCGTTCCGCTTGCCGACGTAGCCCTGGTAGAGCCGGTAGTGCGCCTCGATCGTCGTCCGCGAGATGCCGTCGAGCTCCATGAGCGCCGGCTTCAGCTCGCGGGGCCTGATCTCGACGAAGTTGGACATCGTTTCCTCCGGCAGCGGGGTGGGAACGGGCTGAGCATATCCTTGGCCGAAGCCAACCCGTATCGAGAGGAGAGCAGGCAATGGCGTACAGCGTTCCCGATCTCGAGTACCCGTTCGACGCGCTCGAGCCACACATCGACGCGCGGACGATGGAGATCCACCACGACAAGCACCACGCGGCCTACGTGACCAATCTCAACGCCGCGCTCGAGGGCACCGAATGGATGGATCGCCCGATCGACGCGGTCCTCGCAAACCTCGAGATCATTCCCGAGGACAAGCGCACGGCAGTCCGCAACAACGGCGGCGGCCACGCGAACCACACGCTCTTCTGGGAGATCATGGGCCCGGACGGTGGCGGGGAGCCGTCGGGCGCGCTCGGCGAGGCGATCTCGGAGACCTTCGGCGCCTTCGCGGATCTCAAGACCGCGGTGAACGACGCCGGCGTGAAGCGGTTCGGCTCGGGCTGGACCTGGCTCGTGTGGGACGGCACCGGGCTCGCCGTCAAGTCGACGGCCAACCAGGACTCACCGGTGACGGACGGCCACACACCGCTTCTCGGCATCGACGTGTGGGAGCACGCCTACTACCTCAACTACCAGAATCGGCGCCCGGACTACCTCGAGGCGTGGTGGAACGTCGTCGACTGGAGCGCGGTCGGCGCGCGCTTCGACACTGCCCGATCCAGCTGACGCGACCCCGGGCGACGCGCCGTCGCCGGAGGGGATGAAGGGCCGGATGCTGCGCGGCGAGCTCCACCTGGCCGACGACCCGGAGCTCGCCGCCGAGCACGTCACGCGCGTCCTGCCGGCCGGCGTGGTTGCCGTCGGCGTGCCCGCGACGGTCGTGCGCAGCGTGCGCGGCATATAGGGGGCAATCCGGACGGTGCGAACGCGCGTACCACACCCTGTGACTGCGTCGTTTGCGGCAACGATCGTTTCGCGAGCGCCGAGACCGGCGATCATGCCGGTCGTGGAGCTTCCGGAGGCGACCGACGGCCAGCTCATCGTCCGCATCGCCGGAGGCGATCGTCGCGCCTTCGACGAGCTCTACGGGCGGTATGCCCGCGCGGTTCTCGGGCTCGCCCTCCGACGGCTCGGCGATCGCGGCCGCGCCGAGGACGCCACGCAAGAGGCCTTCGTCGCGATCTGGCGGTCGGCTCGTACGTACGACCCGACGCGGGGCCGCGGAGGCGCATGGCTGTACGCCGTCGCGCGGAACGCGATCACGGACGGGCTGCGTCGCACGCCGGAGCCCGTCGGCGAGCTCGTCGACGGCCCCGGTCGCGAGCCTGATCCCGCCGACGAGGCGGAGTCCTCCTGGTCCGCGTGGCGCGTCCACCGCGCGCTCGAGGTGCTCCCGAGCCACGAGCGTCCCGTGATCGAGCTCGCGTACTGGAAGGGACTCTCGCAGAGCGAGATCGCTGATCGACTGCAGATCCCGCTCGGCACCGTCAAGACGCGCACGCGCAGCGCGCTCTCGCGGCTTGCGGACGCGCTCGATGGGGAGCTTCGCTGATGCCGCACTTCGACGACCTCGTCGGCTCCGGCCTCGATCCGGCCGAGCGCGCACGCCTCGAGCGCGTGCACGAGCTGCTCGTTGCGGCGGGGCCGCCACCCGAGCCGCCTGCGGTGGTGCTCCCGTTCCGCCCGCGGCGCCGGCGCGGAGCGCTGCTCGCCGTCGCGGCCGCGCTCGCGGTCGCTGCGTTCGCGATCGGAGCGGCCGTCGGCAACCACTCCGCCGGACGCTCGGTCGACTTCGTCGTGAGCATGAACGGCACGGCGTCGGCTCCCTCGGCGTCGGCGTCGCTCACCGTGTACGAGCTGGACTCCGCGGGGAACTGGCCGATGCGCATGGACGTCGCCGGGCTCGCCCCGCGGTCGGAACGCAGGCCGTTCGAGCTCTGGCTGACGAGGAACGGGCGGCTCGCAGCGCTCTGCGGCAGCTTCGTCACGAACACAGGCGGCACCGCGAACGTGCCGCTGAACGCTCCCTACCGCTTCGACGAGTACGACGGCTGGGTCGTGGTCGAGGAGGGGACGAAGACGCCGCTCCTCACGACGTCGATCTGACCCGGGCTCCCCCGGGCCGGGAGCTATCGTCGGGGCATGGCGCAGTACGAGGACTTCGTCCGGCACGTGCTCGAGGCGGGAGTCCCCAAGCACGACCGCACGGGCACCGGCACGACGAGCGTCTTCGGGTACCAGATGCGCTTCGACCTGGCGGACGGCTTCCCGCTCGTCACGACGAAGAAGGTGCACTTCCGCTCGGTCGCGTACGAGCTGCTCTGGTTCCTGCGCGGCGACTCGAACGTCCGCTGGCTCCAGGAGCACGGCGTGACGATCTGGGACGAGTGGGCCGACGCGGACGGCGAGCTCGGCCCCGTCTACGGCGTCCAGTGGCGGAGCTGGCCGACCCCGGACGGCGGCCACGTCGACCAGATCGCCGAGGTCGTGCGGCTGCTCCGCGAGGAGCCGGACTCGCGGCGGATCGTCGTCAGCGCCTGGAACGTCGCCGACCTCCCGCGCATGGCGCTCGCGCCCTGCCACGCGTTCTTCCAGTTCCACGTGGCCGGCGGCGAGCGGCTCTCGTGCCAGCTCTACCAGCGCAGCGCGGACGCGTTCCTCGGTGTCCCGTTCAACATCGCCAGCTATGCGCTGCTGACGCACATGCTCGCGCAGCAGTGCGATCTCGAGGTCGGAGACCTCGTCTGGACGGGCGGCGACTGCCACGTCTACGACAACCACCGCGACCAGGTCGAGACGCTGCTCGCGCGCGACCCGTTCCCGTACCCGCGGCTCAGCCTGCTGCGGCGCCCGGCCTCGATCTTCGAGTACGCGTACGAGGACTTCGAGGTCGTCGGGTACGAGCACCACCCGGCGATCCGCGCGCCGGTCGCCGTGTGACCGTCGCCCTCGTCGCCGCGGTCGCACGCAACGGGGTCATCGGGCGGGACGGTGGGCTTCCGTGGCGCCTTCCGGCGGACATGGCGCGTTTCCGGGAGGTCACGATGGGCCACCCGGTCGTCATGGGTCGACGCACGTGGGAGTCGCTCCCGGAAGGGTTTCGACCGCTACCCGGACGCGGGAACGTCGTCGTCACGCGCAATCCGGACTGGAGCGCGCAGGGCGCCGACCGCGCCGGCTCCGTCGAGGACGCGCTGCGCCTGCTCGAGGCCGAGCCGCGCGTGTGCGTCATCGGCGGAGGCGAGATCTACGCCGCCGCGCTGCCCTATGCAGACGAGCTCCTCCTCACCGAGATCGACGTGGACGTCGAGGGCGACACGACCTTCCCGGAGTGGGAGCGCGACGCGTTCGACGAGATCTCCCGCGAGCGGCACGCCGCAGAGGACGGCACCCCCTTCGCGTTCGTCGCCTACCGCAGGCACGATGTCGCCCGATGAGCACCGTGAACGCCGCGCGTGACGAGCTCGAGACCCACTGGGACGAGCTCCGCGAGCTCGCTGCGGGCGAGGGAACCCTCGAGGTCATCGTCGTCCGGCCCGCAGTGGGCGAGCGCGTCACCCCGGCAACGGGCGAGCTGAGCCTGGAGGACGGCCTCGTCGGCGACCGCTGGCGCGCAAGCGCACGGACGCGGGAGGACGGGATGGTGAATCGCGACAACCAGCTGACCCTCGCCTCGACGCGGCTCCTCGCTCTGATCGCGGACGAGGAGCGCTGGCCGCTCGCCGGCGACAACCTCCTGGTCGACATGGGCCTCGACGCCGAGAGTCTTCCGCCGGGCACGCGACTCGCGATCGGCGACGAAGCGGTGATCGAGATCTCGGCGGAGCCGCACACGGGGTGCGCGAAGTACTCGGCCCGCTTCGGCAGCGACGCGCTGAAGTTCATCAACTCGCCGGAGGGCCGCCGCCTGCGGCTGCGCGGGGTGAATGCCCGGGTCGTCACACCCGGCGTCGTCGCGACCGGCGACGCGATCCGCCGCCTGTAGCCGAGCGCCCTAGTCGCGCCGGATCGTCAAGACGCGTGCCTTCCAGGAGCCACTCGGCGCCTGGACGGCGACGACGTCGCCCACCGCTGCACCGAGGAGCGCGGAGCCGAGCGGCGAGTCCGGTGAGACGCCGCCGACGGCGGAGATCTCGACCTCCATCGCCTCGCCCTCCTCGTCCTCGATCCCGACGATCGAGCCGACGCCGACGTGCTCGTCCGTGTCGTGCTCGACGGTGACCGCGTTCGAGAGCCGCTCGCGCAGCGTGCGGATGCGCGCCTCGAGCAGGCCCTGCTCGTTCTTCGCCGCGTGGTACTCGAAGTTCTCCGAGAGATCGCCGAACTCGCGCGCCGTCTTGATCGCCTGCACGGCCGCCTTGCGCCGCGGTCCTTCGAGCTCCGCGAGCTCGGCCTCGAGCGCCGCGCGCTGCTCCGCGGTGAGGTAGTCGGTGCGCTGCTCGCTCACGCACGGAACGCTAGTCGCTGCATTAGGCTCCCGCACGACAACGCGGGAGCGGAAAGGAGGAGTCAGGTGGCGACCGACCTGGAGCGCTTCGTCGGAGCGGAAGGACGCGCGGATCTCGTGAAGGACGTCCGCCGGCGCATCGACGCCGAGGGGATCACGTACATCTACTACCAGTTCCCCTCCGTGACCGGCCGCATCATGGGCAAGGGCGTCCCGGCGCAGCACTGGGAGACGATCGCGGAGAAGGGCTTCCAGCTCGTCTACGGCGCGACCGCGAACCTCTTCACCGACCGCCACGGCAACTACATCGGCTACGGCCCCGAGGCGGCCGAGCTCGTCGGCGTGCCCGAGCCGGACACGTTCCAGCCGCTTCCCTGGGATCCGAAGGTCGCGCGCGTGTGGTGCATCTGCTTCCGCAACCGCGAGGAGCGCAAGGATCCCGGCCGCGTTCCTCACCTCCGACTGCCGCGGCAACCTCAAGCGCATGCAGGCCGAGTTCGAGGAGGCGACCGGCCTCCACCTCCGCGCCGGCACCGAGCCGGAGATGATGTGGCTCAAGCTCGAACGAGGACGGCACGCCCTCGGTCGAGGGCATGACCAAGCCCTACTGCTACCACATCGACCAGTTCTCCGAGCTCCAGCCGATCATCCACAAGGTCGTCGAGTACGGCCAGGCGATGGGCCTCGACATGATCCAGGGCGACCACGAGGACGCACCGGGCCAGATCGAGCTCAACTTCGGCTTCGACCGCGCGGAGCGGACGGCCGACAACCTCTCGACGTTCCGCCAGATCTGCAAGGCCGTCGGCCGCGAGCTCGGCGCCTTCCCGTGCTTCATGCCGAAGCCGTTCATGGGCGTCTCGGCGAACGGCTGCCACCACAACATCTCGCTCTGGAAGGGCGACGAGAACGCGTTCATGCCCGAGACGGACGACCAGCAGAAGCCGAGCCAGATCGGCCTGTACGCGATCGGCGGCATCCTCGAGCACCTCGGCGCGCTGACCGCGGTCACCGCGTCGACCGTCAACTCGTACCGTCGGCTCTGGGACACGGGCTTCTGGGCTCCCGTCTTCGCCGACTGGGGCTTCCAGAACCGGACGACCGCGCTCCGCGTCTCCGCGCCCGGCCGCTTCGAGTACCGCTCGGTCGACTCGGCCGTCAACCCGTACCTCTCGATGGCCGCGCTCATCGCCGCGATGCGCGACGGCATCGACCGGAAGCTCGACCCGGGCGAGCCCGAGGAGCGGAACATCTACGAGGCGATGGAGGCCGGCAAGGAGGTCAAGCGGATCCCGATGACCTTCGGCGACGCGCTCGACGCGCTCGAGGCCGACGAGGTCGTACGCAGTGCGCTCCCCGGCGAGATGTACACCGTCTTCATGCACTACAAGCGGGACGAGTGGGAGAGGTACTGTGCGACCGTCACGGACTGGGACGTGACCGAGTACCTGGACGTTCTTCCGTAGCGGAGGACGAACGCGTATGTGCGGGATCGCGGGGATCATCTACCGGGACGGGTCGGAGCACGCGATCGGCGACGAGATGACGCGGATGCTCCAGTCGATGAAGCACCGCGGGCCGGACTCCACGGGCTACGCGCTGTACGGCAACGCCGAGAACGGCAACCTCGTCATGCGCTACAAGCTCGCGGACGCGAACACGCCGCGCGACTTCGACTTCGAGGACCGGCTCCGCCGGCACCGCACCGAGGTCGAGTCGCGGCCTGCGCTCGCTCGGCGGCCGGAACCTCGACGTCGAGGAGGAGACGCCGTACGCGTTCCGGGTCTCGTTCGAGTACGACGGCGACCTGAAGCTGCTCGCCGACTTCGTCGAGGACATCCCGGAGGCCGAGGTGCTCTCGCTCGGCCGCTCGCTCGAGATCGTCAAGGACCTCGGTGACGCCGAGTCCGTCCACGACCAGTACGGGCTCGCGGACTTCACGGGCACGCACGCGATCGGCCACGTGCGCATGGCGACCGAGTCGGAGGTCGACATCGCCGGCGCGCATCCCTACTGGGCGTACCCGTACTCGGACGTCGCGGTCGTCCACAACGGCCAGCTGACGAACTACTTCATGTGGCGCCGCCGCCTCGAGCGCGCCGGCCGCCGCTTCATGTCCGAGTGCGACTCGGAGATCATCGCCGTCTACCTCGCCGAGGAGATGACGAAGGGCGCGTCGCTCGAGGAGGCGATGCACAAGTCGCTCGACGAGCTCGACGGCGTCTTCACGTACATCGCCGTGACGAAGGACGAGCTCGGCGTCGCGAAGGACGAGCTCGCCGCGAAGCCGCTCGTCCTCTACGAATCGGACGATCTCGTCGCGCTCGCCTCCGAGGAGATCGCGATCCGCGCGATCGTCGACCACGAGATCGACACGTACGACCCCTACGAGCGCGAGGTGCTCGTGTGGCAGCGGTAGGCGAGCGGCCGATCTCGTACGACGCGCGCGGGCTCGCCGAGCCGGTCGCCGAGGCGCCGCGGACCGCGGTGATCGAGGACGGCGTCGCGACCTTCGACGCACGCGACCTGACCACGCGAACGATCAACCTCGAGCTCCGCCGCCTGCTCTACGAGGAGGGCATCGACGAGGTCGTGGTCCAGAACCCGCAGGGACGCCACTCGCTCGGCGTCGGGATCCTGCGCCGCTGCAAGATCACGTTCGAGGGCTCGCTCGGCTACTTCGCGTGCGGCCTGATCGACGGGCCGGAGATCCACATCACGGGCCGCGTCGGCTGGTCGTCGTGCGAGAACATGATGTCCGGCGTCGTCGTCGTCGACGAGAACGGCGGCTCGCTGACCGGCGCCGCGATGCGCGGCGGCGACCTCGTCGTGAAGGGTCGCGTCGGCGCCCGCACGGGCATCGACCAGAAGGGCGGCACGATCATCATCGGCGGCTCGGTCGGCTCGATGACCGGGTTCATGATGCAGCGCGGCCGCCAGATCATCTGCGGCGACGCCGGCCCCGGCCTCGGCGACTCGATGTACGACGGGACGATCTACGTCGCCGGCAAGGTCAAGTCGCTCGGCATCGACTGCGTCCCCGGCGAGTGGACGGACGCGGACACCGAGCTCATCGAGCGCAAGTTCCGGATCTACGGGCTCGGCTCGCCGCCCGAGTTCCAGAAGTTCGTCTGCGGGAAGGTGCTCTACAACTACGACTCGCTCGAGCCCTCCGAGAAGAAGCTGGTGATCTAGATGGCCGACGACAACGGCGCACCCTCCCAGAAGGACGTCCTCGGGCGCAGCCGCATCTTCACGCCCGAGGTCATCAACGACATCCACATGAAGGCCGAGCTCGGCCGCTACCGCATGCGCGGCTTCTCGATCTTCAAGCCGATCCCGCACTGGGACGAGCTCGTCTTCCTGCCCGGGACGCTGACGCGCTTCGTCATCGAGGGCTACCGCGAGAAGTGCGACACGACGACCGTGCTCGGCGCGCGCTTCGCGAAGAACCCGCTCGAGCTCGACATCCCGATCTACATCACGGGCATGTCCTTCGGCGCGCTCTCGCTGGAGGCCAAGATGGCGCTCGCGAAGGGCGCGTCCATGGCCGGGACGGCGACGTGCTCGGGCGAGGGCGGGATGATCCCGCCGGAGCGCGACTACTCGACGAAGTGGTACTACCAGTGCATCCAGTCGCGGTACGGGTTCAACCCGCACCACCTGATGCTCGCCGACGCGTGCGAGTTCTTCATCGGGCAGGGCTGCAAGGTCGGCCTCGGCGGCCACCTCATGGGGCAGAAGGTCACCGAGCAGGTCGCCGAGATGCGCTCGCTCCCGGCCGGGATCGACCAGCGCTCGCCGGCGCGGCACCCCGACTGGCTCGGCCCCGACGACCTCTCGCTGAAGGTGCAGGAGATCCGCGAGGCGACCGACTACCGCATCCCGATCCAGCTGAAGCTCGGCGCCTCGCGCGTCTACGACGACGTGCGCATGGCGGCGAAGTGCGGCCCGGACATCATCTACCTCGACGGCGCGGAGGGCGGCACGGGCGCCGGCCCGCACATCGCGACCGAGGAGACGGGCATTCCGCTGATGGCGGCGATCCCCGAGGCACGGCGTGCGCTCGAGGACGTCGGCCTCGCGGACGAGATCGACCTCGTCGTCGCAGGCGGCATCCGCAACGGCGCGGACGTCGCGAAGGCGATCGCGCTCGGCGCGAAGGCGGTCGCGATCGGCCACTCCGCGCTCATGGCGCTCAACTGCAACAAGGAGATCCCCGGCGTCACCGACTACGAGGGCACGGTCGGCGTCCCGGCGGGCCAGTGCTACCACTGCCACACGGGCCGCTGCCCGGTCGGCGTCGCGACGCAGGATCCGGAGCTGCGCAAGCGGCTCGTCGTCGAGGAGGCCTCCGAGCGGGTCTACAACTTCCTCACCGCGATGACCATGGAGCTGCAGATGCTCGCGCGCGCGTGCGGCAAGACGAACGTGCACTCGCTCGAGCCGGAGGACCTCGCGGCGCTGACGGTCGAGGCCTCGGCGATGGCGCGCGTGCCGCTCGCGGGCACGACCTACACCGTCGGCCAGACCGAGCGCGAGATCCTCGCCGAGGTGCAGCGCCTGCTCGCGATCAAGGCCGAGGAGGAGCTCGTCGCGAACCCGACCGCCCAGGTCACCGACCTGCACTCGGTGGACGCATGAGCTCCCACGACCTCGCCTACACCGAGCCGGAGAAGATCAAGTCGATCGACGCCGAGTTCCTCGCGGGGCAGCGCTTCCCGTACCAGGAGGACATGTCGCTCGTCGAGGACGTCGACCTCGAGGCCGCGACCCCCGGCGAGGACATCAACTGGCTCGAGGACATCGCGCTCCTCGAGGAGGACGGCGTGCCCGCCGTGTTCGACCGCTACTCGAACGCCTTCCTGAAGATCTACTTCCCCATCCCGAAGGGGCGCGAGGACGAGATCGCGCGGAAGGTGCTCGTGAAGCACCTGCAGTCGGGCAACTCGTACGGGATCCAGCTCAAGGAGCAGCACACGAAGTTCCCGCAGCCCGAGCTCGGCCCGTGGGTCGAGGGCTCGAAGACCGTCGGCACCGACTACTCCCCGCCCGTCCTCGAGGGCTGGGAGAAGCCCGCCGGGCACTAGAACGACGTGAAGCCCGCGTCGGTGCGGGCTCCACATGCGATGCGACCTATCTACGCCGAGAGCAGGCGGTCGAAGAAGGTCCGGTAGCGGGTCAGGGCGACGCGAAGATCCTCCGTCGAGACGTCGTCTCCCTGCGCCCACTGGCCCTCGAGCCGCTCGCGCTCCTTCGTCAGGCTCGCGGTGACGCGCTGCATCACGTCCGCGACGAGCGCGTCTGCGCCCTCCACGGACTCCTGCGGCCGGTCGACGAACCCCGCCTGCAGCTCCTGCCACTGGCTCCGGAAGCGCTCGTTCTGCTCTTGGGGAAGCAAGGAGTCGGCGGCGACGTCCGCGTCCGGCTCGGTCGGCGTGGCAACAGCGATGGGCACGGGATTCTCGGTGGTCTGGTCGTCCATCTCCGGCTCCTTCCGTTCGGCGTCAGGCATGTGCATGCTCGGGCTCGGATTCCACGAGTTGCTCGAACAGCGCGCGGTAGTGCGTCATCGCCGCGCGGAGGTTCTCGGTGGCCGAGTCGTCGTCGGCGGGGAGCTGCGATAGACGGTGGCCTTCGCGGTAGCGCTCCACGACTTCGGGATGGTCGACCGAGACGTCCGCCGCACGCCGCTCGAAGTCCTCGTCCACGGGATAGCCGCGTTCCGCCATGACCGTACGGACGAGCGAGTCCGCCTCGACGACCGCCGTTCGCGGATCGTCGACGAAGCGAGCCTGCACGTTCTGCCAGTCGTCGACGTAGCGATCGTGCGACGCCTGCGACAGGGGCCGGATGTCGAGGGCGTCGCGGCGCTCTGCACGCTCCGCGAGCTCGGCCTCGGCGGCACGCTTGCTTTCGGCATCGGCCGCAACGCGGTCGTACTCCGGCCCGAACCTGCTCCGCAGCTGACCGGTCCTCTTCCTTCGCTCCAGCACGTACCCCACGACCGCGAGTACGAGCACGACGACTGCGATCAGGACGATCCAGCCCAACAACGACATGACTTCCTCCTCGCCTGGCTTGTGCCGGAGTCGCTACCCGTGCGGGCGCGGCGACAAACGAGGCGGCTAGTGCCCGTTGGTCGAGAAGTGCATGTAGTCCTTCGTGTCGCCCGACCACGAGCCGCCCCAGCCCCACCCGATCGAGGCGAACGCGCGCACGACGGCCGGCGTCACCATCCCCTGCCGGAGTCGCGCGCGGTCGAGGTACTTCCGCCCGTTCGGGTCGCGGGTGGCGCCGCAGCCGACGTACGGGTTCTCGCGCGGGTTCAGGTCGATCGCGTGCCCGTACGCATGGTTCGACCAGTGGCCGTTCGCCGTTCCGCCCGTGCACGGCGACGGAACCGCCTGCCGGCACTCGAACGACGCCGTGATATCGAAGTCCTTCGGGTACGCGCTCGGCCCGGCGTAGAAGTCGTGGAGACGCATGTGCCGGATCGGGAAGCGGAGCGCGTACAGCTGGCGGAAGACGCTCACCAGCGGGCGGGCGACGTCGCGATTGACGACGAGCTGGCCGGTGGTCGCGCGCCCGTCGAACCCGACGTGGACGACGCTGAGGACGCGCAGGTCGGAGAGGGAGACCGGGCAGCCCCGGTGCCAGACGCGCGCGGCGAGCATCGTGCGCTCGTTCGCGGAGAGTGCGCGGATCGACGAGTGGAACGGCGGGTTCGTCGAGGCCGCCGTACGCGCGGTCGTGCCCGCGAGGACCGCCAGGGCGCACACGCAAGGCACGAGAACGCGGCGCACGGCGGTCATCGCGCTTCGATGCCGGACAGAAGGGCGAGGCACGGCGAGGAGGAGACAACGGCGTCCACCGCGGGCTGCTCGGAGGCCAGCTCGACGGGCCCGTCGCTCTCGAGCACGGTGCCGGCGACCGGGCGCCCGTCGCGGAGAACGAGCCAGATCCTCGCCCAGTCGCCGAGAACGCGGACGTCCGACGCGGGGTCGCCGTCGACCACGATGAGGTCGGCGCTGCGCTCCGGCTCGACGGCCCCCACCTCGTCCGTCCCGATCGCGGCCGCCGAGCCCGTCGTCGCGGCGGCGAGCCCCTCTGCGGTCGTCAAGCCTCCGTCGACCATCCGGATCAGCTCGGCGGCGCTCGCCCCCGGCGGCCCGCTGTCGAAGCCCATCGCGAGCGTCACGCCCGCGTCGCGCGCTGCGACGAGCGTGAGGTACGCCTCGTCCAGCTGACGCTTCGCCTGGTCGACGAGAGCCGGCACGAACTCCGGTGCGAACCGCTCCGCGAGATCGTGGAAGGTCGTCAGAGTGGGCACGAGAACGGTTCCACGCGCGGCCATGTCCTCGAGCAGGGCCGGGTCGCGATGGAGCGACAGACCGTGCTCGACGGTGTCGACGCCCTCCTCGACGGCCATCCGCGTGCCTGCGAGACCTTCGGCGTGCGCGGCGACGCGGAGGCCCATCCGATGCGCCTCGTCGACGATCGCGGCGAGCTCCTCGCGCGTCATCTGTGCGGGCTCGGGATCCTCCCGCGCGACGGAGCGAGCACCTGTGGCCA
This sequence comes from uncultured Gaiellaceae bacterium, assembly GCA_963846995.1. Lineage (GTDB taxonomy): Bacteria > Actinomycetota > Thermoleophilia > Gaiellales > Gaiellaceae > GMQP-bins7. Next base: position 449,525 of record CAWJYD010000010.1, read on the forward strand.
TGACCTTGACGAAGCCGGCGCCGCGCTGGATCTGCTCGCGGACCGCCTTGCGCATCTCCCACGGACCGTCCGCCTCGCGGTACATCGTCCCGAAGATCGGGCCGCCCGGCGCAGTCGCGGAGATGATGCGGCCGCAGCTCGTCAGGCGCGGGCCATCGAGCAAACCGAGCTCCAGGGCAGAGCCGAGGACGAGCGCCTCGTCGTCGTAGGAGCCGACGTCGCGCACCGACGTGATCCCTCCGCGCAGGAAATCGCGCGCAGCGTTCGCGAGCACGAAGTACCCGACCTCGCGTGGACGGGGGCTCTCGCCGTGCAGCTCGGGGGGCGGGCCGAAGCCCGGACTGCGCAGGACGTCGCTCATGACGTGGTTGTGCGCGTCGACGAGCCCGGGCATGACCGTCCGCCCGTCGACATCGAGCGCCCCTTCCGGTGGGTCGCCTCCGCTCTCGGTGACGCGGGCGACGACTCCATCCACGACCGTCACCGCGAAGCGCCCGTGCGTGTCCGCTCGGCCCTCCGTCCAGAGCGCTGCGTTCCAGAGAACGAGCGGACGCGTCATCGCCGCACGATATCCCGCAGACGTACGATCGCCCGGTGCGCGTGCTCGCCCTCCAGCACATCGCCTGCGAACCACCCGGCGTGTTCGAGGACGTACTGCGCGAGCGCGGCGCCGAGCTGCATCGCGTCGAACTGGACGAGGGCGACCAGCTGCCGGAGTGGAGGGAGTTCGACGCGATCGTCGCGATGGGCGGCCCGATGTCCGCGAACGACGAGGCGGAGCTGCCGTGGCTCGTCGAGGAGAAGCGGCTGATCGGAGAGGCGGTGCGTGCCGGAACGCCGTTCTGGGGCGTGTGCCTCGGGGTGCAGCTCCTCGCGTCCTCCCTCGGCGCGCGTGTCTACCGGGGCTCGGATCCCGAGGTCGGTCTCCTCCCGGTGGAGCTCACCGCGGAGGGCCGTGCCGACCCCGTGCTAGGCGGCCTCGCGCACGGGATCGCGACGCTCCAGTGGCACGGCGACACGTTCGACCTCCCCGACGGCGCGGTGCGGCTCGCTAGCTCGCCCGCCTACGCGAACCAGGCGTTCCGCCACGGGCGCGCGTACGGCGTCCAGTTCCACCTCGAGGTCTCCGCGGAGATGGCGAGGGAGTGGGCCGAGGTGCCCGAGTACGTCGACTCCCTCGAACGCACCCTCGGCGCAGCGTCGGCGGCGTCGTTCCTCGCCGAGATCGCCGAGCACGCCGACGAGATGCGCAGCGCCGGGCGCTCGCTCTTCGCTCGCTGGCTCGAGCTCGCGTCAGCCGCGTAGCGACTGCAGCGCGTTCGCGACCGCCGCGACCGCGTGCTCCATCAGCGGTAGTGGCCCGACCGCGATGCGGACGTGGCCGGGAAGACGCACGCTCGATCCTGCTCGCACGAGCACGCCCTGCTCCGCGATTCGCCGCGTCAGCTCGGCGTCGTCGACGTCCACGCGCGCGAGCACGAAGCCGAGCTCGGAAGGGAGCGGGTCCGCCCCGGCCGCGCGCAAACCCTCGATCAGCCTCGCGCGCGCGACTGCCACCTCTCGTCGCCGGCTCGCAGCAGCCTCGCCCGCCCGCAGCGACGCGCCGCCGGCCGCAAGCGCGACGCAGTTCAGGTTGAACGGCTCCTCGAGAACGGCGAGCGCGCGCACGACCTCCTCGTCCGCGAGCGCGTACCCGAGCCGCAGCCCGGCCAGGCCGTACAGCTTCGAGAAGCTGCGCAGAACGATCACGGGGCGTCCGTCGAGCACGTCGCGCTCGCGGCCGAGCCGCGACTCCGGGGACAGGAAGTCGCCGTACGCCTCGTCGACCACCGCGACGCAGCCGTCGGGAAGCTCGTCGAGGAACGCTGCCCACTCGGCCGCCGAGAGCGTCGTCGCAGTCGGATTGTTCGGGTCGCAGACCCAGGCGACCCGCGCTCCTGTCTCTCGCGCACGGGCGGCGAGCGCCGGAAGGTCGAGCCCGTACGCGCGCATCGGCGACCGGTGGACGACGGCCCCGCGCGCGGTAGAAACCAGCGCGTAGAGGTAGAAGCTGACCTCCGGGATGACGACCGCGTCCCCGGGCCGCAGAAGGACGCTCGCAAGCGACCCGACGAGCGCCTGCAGGCCGTGACCCGGCGCGACCTGCTCCGGTGCAACCCCGGTGTGACGCGCGACCTCCGCGCGGAAGTCGTCGTACGCGGCGATGGGATAGAGCGATGCGGCCGCGAGACTCCGGGCCGCTTCCTCGACGACGCCGGGCAGCGGGCCGAACAGGTTCTCGTTCCAGTCGAGCTTCGCCGCCGGGTCGTGCCGGGCGAGGCCACGCACCTCGCCGACCGTCTCCGCGTAGTCGAGCGGTTCGACCGCCCGCACGTCCGAGACGAGGAGGGTGCTCCAGTCGGTCAGTGGTTCCTCCGGCAGGTACGGACCTGACTCGCCGGCGAAAACCGAGCATGCCTAGGACGCAGGGAGACCATGTACTGGAACGTACGTGGCCGACCGAGGACGACGGCATGCGAAGCGTTTGCAGCCCCGCGAGGCGGGTGCGTACCTGCCGGAGGAACCACTTACACGCCGCGCGGCGAGCGGTCGTCGAGCGCGACCCGCATGAGGTCGCGGATCGAGACGATGCCCACGACCTTCCCGTCCTCGACCACGGGGAGATGCCGGAAGCCGCCGTGGATCATCAGCGAGGCGGCGTGGTCGGTCGTGTCGCCGGGCTCGATCGTGTCGGGATGCCGCGTCATCCACTCCGTCGCGGCGGCGCTGCCGTCCTTGCCCGCGGCGACCGCCTTCATCACGTCGCGCTCGGTGAGGATCGCGGCGACGCCCTCGCCCTCGAGGACGACGACCGCGCCGACCCCGCGCTCCGCCATCCTCGCCGCCGCCTCACCCAGCGTCGCGTCGGCGTCGATCGAGAGCAGGCTCTTCGTCATGTGGTCGGCGACGAGCGGCACGCGGCGATTCTACGATGCCCCCGGTGGAGGATGCCGCTCACCCACGCGCCACCGGCCGCTGCCTTTGCGGAGCGGTGACCTTCGAGGTTCGCGGGCCGCTGCGGGACGTCGTCTTCTGCCACTGCGAGGAGTGCCGGCGGTGGGGAGGCCACCTCGGCGCGTTCGCCGCGACCAAGCCGGACGACCTCGACATCGTGGACACGCCCGCGCTGCGTTGGATCGAGAGCCCGGCCAGCGACCGGCACGCCCGCCGTGGCTTCTGCGTCGAGTGCGGGTCGAGCCTCTTCTGGGCACCTGGTGACGGATCGCGCGTGAGCGTCTCCGCGGGCGCGCTCGATCCGCCCACCGGTCTGCAGGCGGCGGGACACTGGTACACGCGTCAGGCCGCGGACTACCACCAGCCGCCTGCGGACGGTCTCCCACGCGACGCGGACCTCGATTTCGACATGCTCAGGTGGTCGTGACCAGCACGGCGCCGATTCGGAGCTACGGCGTCGCGGCCCGCTCGACGGACGTCTTCGGCCGCGTGCTCTGCGACTGCCGCGACCACCACTTCGTCGTCGACGGCCCCGTCCACAACGGCTGCCCGGGCGAGGAGGTCACGCCGGCCGAGCTCTTCCTCGCAGGCATAGCCACTTGCGGCGTCGAGCTCGTCCAGGTCTTCGCGCGCGAGGAGGAGCTGGCTCTCGGCGGCGTCGCGGTCGACATCGTGGGTGAGATCGAGCCCGGCAATCCCGTGCATCCGGACGTCACGGTGTTCAACCGCGTACGCATGCGCTTCCAGCTCGAAGGCGTCACCCGCGACGAGGCGGAGCACCTCGTCACCCGCTTCAAGGGCAGGTGACCGCTCTACGGCAGCGTCGCAGTTGCGACGCCCGAGGTGACGGTGGAGGTAGCGGTCGGCGGGTAGTGCGGCTTACGATGGCGCGGAGAACGCAAACCCGGTGGAGGTGAGCATGTCCGAGAAGATGTGGGGAGACGAGCCGTTCTGGGGTCTCGGCTACGACTGGGATCCGGACTGGGTCCTGACCGACCGGCAGAAGGAGCTGCGCGCGACGCTCATCGAGCTCTGCGAGAAGGAGATGCGCGCGAACGCGAAGCGCTCCGACGACGAGCTGCTCTTCCCGCGCCGAAACCTCGAGCTGCTCGGCGAGCACGGCTTCCTCGCCCTCACTGTGCCCGAGGAGTACGGCGGCCTCGGCGAGAACCACGTCGCCTACGCCATGACCTGCGAGACGATCGCGCGCTACGGCTGCGCGTCGACGGCCATGTGCTACGTCATGCACATCGGTGCGGTCAACACGCTCATGTTCCGGCCGACGCCCGAGCTGATCGAGCGCTACATCCGGCCGCTCAACTCGGGGAAGATCGGGACGCTCTCGTACTCCGACCCCGAGACTGGCTCGCACTTCTGGTATCCGATCTCGTCGGGCGCGGAGCGCTCGAACGGCGGCTACAAGGTTCGCAAGAAGGCGTCCTGGACGACCTCCGCCGGCTTCGCCGACTTCTACGTCGTGCAGACGACGAGCCCGGACTTCTCCGGGTACGACGACCTGTCCGTGTTCGTGATCGACGGCGACGACGTCGAGTCGCAGCCGTCGCTGTGGGACGCGCTCGGCCTCCGCGGCAACCAGTCGGGCCCGCTCGAGGTGCCGGACGTCGAGGTGCCAGGCGAGCAGCTCGTCGGGCCGGAGGGCGACGGCGCCGCCTCGAACGACGAGTCGGTCGACCCGTGGTTCCTCATCGGCTCGTCGTCGGTCTGGAACGGGATCGCGCTCGGCACGATCGACATCGCGAAGCGCCACACCACGCGCAAGCGGCACGTCGACGTCGGGCTCCGCGTCGCGGACTACCCGACGATCCAGGACTACGTGGGCGAGGCGGTCATGGACACCAACGCCTCGCGCATGTTCGTCTACTCCGTCGCGCAGGCGATGGACAAGGCGACCTCAGACAACACGCGCGTGCTCGCCGTGGGCGAGCTTGCCCGCGCCGACTACCTGCACTGGGCCTGGCAGATCAAGTTCATCGCGGCGAAGAACGTCGCGCACACCGTCGACAAGATGCTCCACGCCTGCGGAGGCTCGGGCTACAAGCGCGACATGGAGCTCGAGCGCTACCTCCGCGACGCGAAGGCCGGCTGGGTCATGGGGCCGACGAACGAGGTGCTGCGCCAGTTCGTCGGCAAGGCCGTCCTCCTCGGCTTCGAGGCGCTCGACTACTGGAACCAGTCGTACAACCGCCGCGCCGTCGAGAACGAGGTGAAGAAGCTCGACGCCGACGGCAAGCGCGAGCTCGCCGAGAAGCTCATGTCCGAGGCCGCCGAGATGGAGGCAAAGGCGCCCGCGAAGGCGTGAGTTGACGCAGACCCTGATCCGCGGCCTCCTCCCGGAGGACCCGTTCGTCGAGACGTACGTCGTCCGCCCCGGCGGCGCGACGGTGTTCGGGCTCGGCTCGGACGAGCGGATGACGGTCGTCGACACGCGCGGCAGCCAGTCGGCGGAGGTCTCGGTGCTCGCCGCCGACGGGAGGGACGACGCCTCCGCGATCGGCGCGCGGGCCGACGGGCCGGGAACCGTGATCCGCGCCGCGCTCGCGGATCGCAACGGCAGCCTGCTCGCGCACGAGCTCGGCGCGCGCGGGCTCGACCCCGCCGGGGCCACGGCCATCCACCTCTTCGGCGAGTGGTCACCGGCAGGCTCGGCGCAGTCGTTCCGCGCGGAGCGGGAGGTCACGATCGTCGTCGCCGCTCCCGCCGGCCGGATCGTCGACGGAGCGCTGCCTCCCTCCGAGCTCGTCGTCGAGGTGCGCCGTGCAACGCCGCGGAGCTACGAGCAGCAGGAGCTCCCTCCCCCGCTCGCGGAGCCCCGCCTCGACTTCCGGGTCGACGCGGCGACCGCGCTCGCGTACGAGGTGCGTGCGGGCGAGTTCATCCAGGTCATCGACGTCGAGGGGAAGCAGTGCTCCGACTTCCTCGCCTTCCACCGAAGCAAGCTCGAGTCGGGCCAGGAGCGCGGGCTCGACGCGACGACGACCCGCTCGCTCATGGGCCAGGCGTATCCGATGCCGGGCCTGCACGGGAAGTTCTACGACGTCGATCAGGACCCGCTGGTCGAGGTCGTGCGAGACACCGTCGGCCGGCACGACACCTTCGGGCTCGCCTGCACCGCGAAGTACTACGAGGACATGGGCTACCCGGGCCATGTCAACTGCAGCGAGAACTTCAACGGCGAGGTGACGCCGTTCGGGATCGCGCCGCGCGCGGGCTGGGAGGCCCTCAACTTCTTCTACAACACGGGCTTCGACGCCAACAACGTGTTCGTCATGGACGAGCCCTGGTCGCGGCCGGGCGACTACGTCCTCCTGAAGGCGATGAACGACCTCGTGTGCGCGTCCTCGGCGTGCCCCGATGACATCGACCCGGCGAACGGGTGGCAGATCACGCCCGTGCACGTCCGCGTGTACGCGCCGGACAACTCGTTTTCCGTCGCAATCGCGCGCCGCGTGACGGCCGACGCCGACCCGGTGCTGACGAAGGAGACGTCGTTCCAGCCGCGGACGAGCCAGCTGACGAAGAGCTTCGTCGAGTACCGCGGCTACTGGCTCCCGCACTGCTTCGACAACGAGGGCGCGATCGCCGAGTACTGGGCGTGCCGCGAGAGAGTCGCGATCATGGATCTCTCTCCGCTTCGCAAGTGGGAGGTGCTCGGGCCGGACGCGGAGGCGCTGATCCAGCGTGCGATCACGCGCGACGCGCGCCGCCTCGCGGTCGGGCAGGTGACGTACACCGCGCTCTGCAACGAGACGGGCGGAATGATCGACGACGCGACCGTCTACCGCCTCGGCCAGGACAACTTCCGCTTCGTCGGCGGCGACGAGTACGACGGAATCTGGCTGAACGAGCTCGCCGAGCGGGACGAGCTGAAGGTGTGGGTGAAGCCCTCGACCGACCAGCTCCACAACGTCGCGGTTCAGGGGCCGCAGAGCCGCGACCTCCTCCGCAAGGTCGTGTGGACGCCGCCGACGCAGACGTCGCTCGACGACCTCAAGTGGTTCCGTTTCACCGTCGGGCGGATCGGCTCCTACGACGGAATTCCGATCGTCGTCTCACGCACGGGCTACACGGGCGAGCTCGGCTACGAGGTGTGGTGCCACCCGTCGGACGGGCCCGCAGTGTGGGACGCGCTCTGGGAGGCCGGCGCAGAGCACGGGCTGACGGCGCTCGGGCTCGAGGCGCTCGACATCCTGCGGATCGAGTCGGGGCTGATCTTCGCCGGGTACGAGTTCGACGACCAGGTGGATCCGTTCGAGGCGGGCGTCGGCTTCGCCGTCGACCTCCGCAGTGACGACGACTTCGTCGGACGTACAGCGCTCGAGGAGCGCCACGCCCACCCGCAGCGCACCCTGGTCGGCCTCGAGCTCGAAGGCAACGAGACCGCCGGCCACGGGGACGAGGTCTACGTCGGCCGGCAGCGCGTCGGGGTCGTGACGAGCGGGACGCGCAGCCCCATCCTCAAGAAGAACATCGCGCTCGCCCGGGTCGCGGTGCAGGTCGCGGAGCTGGGAACCGCGCTCGAGGTCGGCAAGCTCGACGGCCTGCAGAAGCGCATCGCCGCCACGGTCGTCCGGTTCCCGTTCTACGACCCGGACAAGGCGCGCCCGCGGTCGTAGCACCTCGTGATCGACGCGCTCACCGATGAGCAGGTCGAGTCGTTCCGGCACGACGGATTCCTGATCCTCGAAGAGGGCCTGGTCTCCGAGCGCGGCCTCGAGCTGCTCCGCGAGCGGTACGAGCCGCTCTTCGACGGCGCCTACGAGACCGGGATCCGGCCCGACGAGGTGAACTGGGTGCCGGGCCGCGACCCTGCGGACCGCACACGGCAGCTCTGCAACGCGTGGAAGGCGGATTCCGTGGTCGCGGCGCAGGTCCTATCCGAGCGCACCGGCCGGCTCGCAGCCCAGCTCGCCGGCTACCGCGGCGTCCGCATCCTCCAGGACAACGTGCTCTGGAAGCCGCCGGGCACGAAGGCGATCGGCTTCCACCAGGACTCGTCGTACGCGGACTACCTCGTGCCGGCCGAGATGATCACCTGCTGGATCTCGCTCCACGAGACGCAGGCGGACGCCGGCCCGATCGAGTTCGTCCGCGGTTCGCACGCGTGGCCGAAGGCTCCGCCCGCGCGCTCGGAGTTCCACGCACCCGACGACTGGCTCGCGGGCCCGCGCGCCGCGTCGCCGGCCGGAGCCGAGCTCGACCTCGTGCCCGTGGTCGTGAAGCCCGGCGGCGGCTCCTTCCACCACGGCCTCACGTGGCACGGGTCGGCGCCGAACACGAGCGGGACGGTGGCCCGGATGGCGCTCGTGTCGCACTTCGTCCCGGTCGAGACGCGCTTCCACGAGACGAACGTCGACCTCACCTACTCGCGCTACCGCAGGCGCGGCGACCTCTCGCTCGACGAGTCGTTCTTCCCGGTCGTCTGGGACGCGTCCGGCTACCGCACGCCCTGGCTCGCCGAGCTGCCCGACCTGGACTGAGGCGAGACGCGCGTGGCCGGAACCGGGGCGGCTGCCGTTTCGCGCACTTCGCTCCGCACCTCCCTCGTCTGCGGTGCGCTCGCAGCTGTCGCTCAGGCACTCCTCGTCCTGCCGTTCCTCGGCCGCTACGGCTGGGATCGCGACGAGCTCTACTTCCTCTCGGCCGGGAGACGGCCGACCTGGGGCTACGTCGACTTCCCGCCTCTCACGGCGTGGCTCGCCTGGGCGGTGCACGCGTTTTTCGGCGACTCGCTCGCGGCGCTTCGGCTCACGTCGCTGCTCGCGATGTCGGTGACGGTTGTGCTCGTCGCGCTGATGGCCCGCGAGCTCGGAGGCGGCCGCGGGACGCAGCTCGCCGCAGCCCTCGTCTGGGGCGTCAGCCCGTATGCCCTCGGAGCCGCGAGCATCTTCCACCCGACCTGGCTCGACGCGCTCTGCTGGGTCGCGCTCCTCTACGTCGTGCTGCTGGCACTGAGCCGGGATCGTCCGGAGCTCTGGCTCGCGGCGGGCGTGATCGCCGGCGTCGGACTCGAGGCGAAGTACACGATCGTCGTCCTGCTCGCAGCGCTCCTCGTCGCGCTGCTCGCGACCGAGCGGCATCTGCTCCGCACGCGGTGGCCCTGGCTCGCGCTCGCGATTGCCGTTGGGCTCTGGCTCCCCAACCTCGTCTGGCAGCAGCGGCACGGCTGGCCGAGCATCGAGTTCGCCTCGAGCCAGAATGCGAAGACCGCCGACGATACCCCGCCCGCCGCGTACGTGGGCGGGCAGCTCCTGCTTGGCGCCGCGATCGTGCTCGCGGTCGTCGGGGTGGTCGCGCTGTGGCGCGTTGGGCGGCTCCGGGCGCTCGCCCTCGTCCCTCCCCTCGTCACGCTCGCCTTCCTGCTCGAGCGAGGGCGCGCGTACTACCCGCTCCCTGCGGATGCGGTCGCGGTCGCTGCCGGGACGGTCGCGTTGGCCGGGTGGCTCCGATCCGGTAGGCGGCGTCGCCTGCTCGTGCTGGTGCCGCTGGCGGCGCTCCAGCTCGCCGTTGCCGCGCTCGTCCTGCCGATCGTCGTGCCTGTCCGCAACACCGCCTCGATGGTGTCGTCGGGCGTCTGGGAGGACACGTTCTTCAAGGACGAGATCGGCTGGCCCGAGCTCGCCCGCCAGACCGCCGTCGCCTGGCGCCGACTTCCGGCGCGAGAGCGAGCCACGGGAGCGATCGTCGCGGAGAACTACGGGGAAGCGTCCGCGCTCGAGCGGTACGGACCCGCGCAGGGGCTCCCGTCAGTGCTCTCGGGCCACCTCAGCTGGCAGTACTGGCGTCCGCGCACGCTTCCGCAGCGGTACGCACTGTTCGTCGGATATGCGCCCGACTCGCTCTCGCGTCTGTGCGCCTCCTGGCAGCGACTGGCGATCGTCGACAATCGCTGGCACATCGACAACGAGGAGCGCGGTCGGATCATCGCGGGTTGCCGCCTGCGCGCCCCGTTGGGCGAGCTCTGGCAGCGCGAGATCGCGCGCAACGACCTCTGAGCCTCAGGAGATGAAGCTTCCGAGCTGCTCGAGCGCGTCGAGCAGGAGCCACGGCGGGACGCTCTCGACCGCCTTCCGCACCGGCCCGACGAGGAAGCTCGGGAGCGCTCCCGCAGAGTCGGCGTCGTCGACCGCCCGTTCGAGCCCCTGCCTGATCGCCGCCTGCGCGTCGGCCCGGTCGATGCCGTGCGCGTCCGCGAACGCGTTGAGCGCGTCCTCGCTGCGAAGCGCGAGGACGAGATCCTCACGCGACACTCCGAGGTCGCAGGCGACGCCGTCGAGCGCGGAGAGCGCGATCTGCTCGAGCGACTCGGAGAGACCGCCGGGATTCCGCCACTCGCGCGTCTGGCACGGGTCTGCGACCGCGGTCGGCTGGTAGGACGCACCGCCGAGCGCGAGGTACGGGACGACGACGAGCGCCACGAGCCCGAGGCAGACCGCGAGCGGGAGCAGGCGTCTCACGCGCGCCTCCTCAGCCAGAGCGCTCCCAGCGGCAGGAGCGCGCAGAGGGTCAGAGCGCTCGCCAGGAAGAACGGCCGCGAGAACGCGCTCGTGACCGCACGGTCGAGCTGATCCTGCAGGCCCGCGCGCAGCGCATTCCAGTCGTCGTCGTGGGGACGATCGGCGAGCGCCCTGCCCACGTCGGGAAGTTTCCCGACACCGTTCGCGCGGTCGACCTCGGTGAGGACGTCCTGCGCGACCCCGAGCTTGTCGAGCGGCGGGATCTTGCTGTCCAACACGACGGCGGCGCCGGCGCGGATCGCCTCGGTCCGGTTCTTCTCGAGCGCGTTCGTGAGAACCGGCGCGAGCAGAACGAGCCCGAGCACGACGCCCGCGTGACGCGCGGCGAGCGTCCAGCCCCCGTGCACGACCTGATCCGGCCGGCCGCCGACCGCGAGCTCGGTCAGCGCCCCGACGGTGAGCCCGAGGCCCGCGCCGACGAGGAGCTGGGGCGGGATCGTCCACGCCCACCCGGCACGGGGAAGCAGCGCGAGCGCACACAGGCCGCCGGCGAGCAGCACGACGCCGCATGCCGCTCCTCGAATCGGCCCCAGCGAGCGCGGGCGCAGGCGGCCGACGACGATCGCGGTGATGGGCATCACGGTGACGACGAGACCCGCGGTTGCCGGCGACATGTTCCAGCCGTCGACGAGAAGCAGCACGACGAGGAAGAGGGCTGCGACGAGGCCTCCCGCGACGAGGAGGAGTGCCGCGTTCGCGGTCACGGAAGGCCGCCCGGCAGGCGTGGGCACAGGTCGCGCATCGAGCCCGCGCAGGGCGACGAGCAGCACGAGCGCGACCGGCACCTGCACGAGGAAGATCGACTCCCAGCCGAGCGCGGCAGTGAGCACGCCACCGACGGCAGGCCCGACAGCTGCGCCGACGACGCCGGCCGCGACCCAGACCCGGAGCGCGGCCCCGTCGCTCTCCCCAACGCTCGCGAGCAGGTCGAGTGCCGCCGTCACGAGGAGCGCGGCCCCGACCGCCTGGACGCAGCGCGCTCCCACGAGCACGCCGAACGACGGAGCGAGCCCGCAGGTGAGCGACGCCGCCGCGAACACCCCGACGCCGACGGCGAACGCCGCGCGTGGACGCCGGCGCGACACGTACGCCGCCGGCACGACGACCAGCGCGAGCACGAGGTTGAACGAGGTCAGCACCCACGCGACTGTCGTGATCCCGACGTCGAACTGGCCGAGAACCTCGGGAAGCGCGAGCGTGACGATGGACGAGTCGGCAAGCGCGAGTCCGACGCCGAGCCCGAGCAGGGCCGCGCGCAGAGACCGGGTCATTCGAGGTTGGGCCGTGGCTCGCCGAGGACGACCCCGCGCGCACGCCGACGCATGCCACCCGGGACGGCGAGCGAGGCGGCGACGCTCGCGCAGAGCGCCGCGGTCATGATCGTGAACGACAGCGTGTAGCCGCGCTCGTCCGGGAGGCCGTCGGCGAGCAGGCGGGCGGAGAGGATCGATGCGGCCACCTGACCCCCGATCGCCCCTCCGATCGTCCGCATCACGGCGTTCATCCCGGTCGCGATGCCGGTCTGGTCCGGCCGCACCGCCTCGACCATGAGATTCGCCATCGAGGCGAACGCGAAGCCCACGCCGATCCCGAGCAGCGCGGACGCGAGGTAGATCTGCCAGTGCTCCGAGTGGGCGACCGCGAGCAACAGGAACGTGAGCGTCGTGATCGACGAGCCGAGGACGAGCGGGAGCTTCGAGCCGTACCGGCCCGACAGGCGGCCCGCGAACGGCGCCGCCACGAGCATCAGCACGGTCGAGGGGATGAGGAAGAGGCCGGCCTGCGTGACCGACGAGCCGAAGCCGTAGCCGTTCGACGGCGGCGTCTGCACGAACTGCGGGATGAGGACGAAGGCGCTGTACATCCCGAAGCCGATGAGGAAGCCCGCGAGGTTCGTCGTCCAGACGCCCCGCAGCCGCATCATCTGCATGTCCACGAGCGGCATCCGGGAGCGCGACTCCACGCTCACCCAGACGACGGCGACCACGGCGGCGGCTGCGAGGAGCCCGAGCGTGCGGGCCGAGAGCCAGCCCCAGCTCGGCGCCTCGCTGATCGCGAGGAGGAGGCAGACGAGCCAGAGGCTGAGGAGGCCGGCGCCGAGCCAGTGGATCTCGCCGGGAGCCCGGATCGGCGACTCGGGCACGAGCAGCATCGTCCCGAGCACGGTCAGCACGAGGACGCCGAACGGGAGCCAGAACAGCCAGTGGTAGTCCAGATGCGCCAGGATCGGCCCGGACAGCACGATCCCGAGGCCCCCGCCGATCCCGAGCAGCCCCGAGATCAGCCCGATGCCGCCCGCGACGCGCTCGCGCGGAAACTCGTCGCGGATGATTCCGAACGCGAGCGGGAAGATCGCGCCGCCGAGGCCCTGGATGAGGCGCGCACCGATCATCACCGGCAGCGTCGTCGCGAGCGCCGCGACGAACGTCCCCGCGCACACGCCGGCGAGCACGACCACGAGCGTGCGCTTCTTCCCGAACATGTCCCCGACGCGCCCCGCGATCGGCGTCGCCACCGAGGCGGCGAGCAGGTAGGCGGTGAAGATCCACGTCACGCCCGCCGGTGTGGTGCCGAGGTCCTTCTGCAGGGTCGGCAGGGCCGGCACGACGAGCGACTGCAGGAGCGCGTACGCGCCGCCGCCCACGGCGAGCACCGCGAGGACGACCCCGGGGCGCGACGTGCTCGAGTAAGAGATCTTCACGCTGTCCGCGTGCACGCGGACGTGAAGTAAACCTACGCCGTCTCGCGGAAGCGGGCGGCGAGCACCTCGATCAGCGCGAGCGCTGCGCGCGGGTCGGCCTCGAGGGCGGACAGGAGTGTGGCGCGCGAGACGGCGAGTGCGCGGACCGTGCCCCGAGCATGGATGTCCGCAATCCGCCCGCCGCCGGGATCGAGCACCTCGATCTCGCCGATCAGCTCGCCCGGGCCGAGCGTCAGCTCGCGACCGGGCCGTTCGACGCGCACGGTTCCCTCGATGACGAGCAGCAGCTCCGAGCCCGGCTCGCCCCGCTGCATCACGGGCTCGCCGTCCGCGTACTTGCGCTCCTGGCCGAGCGCGAGGATCGGGTCGAGGAGCTCGCGCGGCAGGAGCGAGAAGACGCGCGCATCCTCGATCAGCCGCTCGTAGCGGCCGCCGTGGAAGAGCAGCGGGCGACCCTCGCCGTACCGCGCGAACTCGACCTGGCCGAGGAAGAGCGAGTGGTCGCCGCCCCAGTACGAGCGGACGACCCGCGCCACGAGGTGGGCCAGCGCGCCGTCGACGAGCGGCGTCTCGTGCACGACCTCGAACGCCGCCTCGGGCGGCTCGTCCGCGATGCGCCCGGCGAATCGATCCGAGAGCGCCGTCTGGTGCGCCTCGAGAACGCTGACGCCGAAGCGCGTTCCCTCGTGCAGCAGCGCGCCCATCCGGGCGCGGCGATCGATCGAGACGAGGACGAGCGGGGGCCGCAGCGACACCGACATGAAAGCGTTCGCGGTCATGCCGTGGATCTGCTCGCCAACGCGCGTCGTGAGCACCGTCACGCCTGTCGCGAACATCCCGAGCGTGCGCCGGAACGCGAGTGCCGGGTCGCCGTCGAGCCCCTCTCCCAGCTCGAGCTCGCCTGCGGGGGGCGCGGCGTCGAACGAGGCGCCGAACGCCTCTGGAGCCGAGATCGCGTCGTCGATCGCGACCTCGAACTCGTTCGGTGCTGCGCGTCCCTCCACCTGACGGATTCTGACCGAACAGCCTCGCTCGCTCGGCTGGCGCTGCGAAGGCGCCCGCAAAGCGGGCGCCTTCAGGGATCTGCGCGATTACGCCGTCCGCAGCTCTTCTTGCAGGAGCGCCGCCTCGCGCGCGTCCGGCATGGTCGGCGTCTCCTCGCGCCAGTGCGGCCGCTCCTTGTCCTGGACGATGCGGCGGAACAGGAAGAGGACGATGCCGATCACGAGGACGGAGACCCCGATGATCTTCTCCTTCGTGTCGCCGTAGCCGCCTGCGGCGACCTGCATCCAGCCGAACCCCACGACGGTCAGGATGCCGCACCACACCGCAAGGATCGCGGCGATCGGCGTCCAGATCGCCGGGAGCTTGATCGGGCGTGGCCACTCGGGGCGGGTTCGCCGCAGGATCACGAAGCCCGAGAGCGCGAACATGTGTGCGAGCACGTATCCGAGATTCGACGCCGCGAGGATGCCGAAGATGTTCCCGATGAAGAGGACGAAGAGGATGTTGATGACCATGTCGACGGTCATCGCGTTGCCCGGCACGTGGTACCGGTTCAGCCTCCCGAGCTGCCTCACCGTCATCCCGGCCTTCGAGATGCCGTACAGCGCCCGCCCGCCGTCAGCGGTCGCCGTGTTCATCGTGATGATGAAAGCGGCCACCAGACAGACCACGAAGAAGTCGGTGAGCGACTTCGACCCGACGATCAGGTTCATCGCCCCGACGTAGTCGTACGCGCTGACGAGCTTCGCCGTGCCGCCGCCGACGAAGCCGATCGGCAAGAGGATGTAGACGACCATCGAGAAGAGCGCCGCCGAGCGGAGCGCGCGCTTCGTGTCGCGCGCGGTGTCCTTGTACTCCGGCGCGAAGGTCGCACAGACGTCGACCCCCCAAGCCGACCAGCACATGAGCCAGAGCCACACGAGCGACAGCTGCAGGCCGCCCCACGCGGGATCGGTCGCCTTGATCGTGTTGTCGAGGTTGGCGCTGTCGAAGCTGCCGTTGATGAACGGCAGGATCATCATCACGAACAGCGGGACCATGAGCAGGGCGCCGGCGAGGTAGCCGAAGGTGACGCCCACCCGGACGCCGCGGACGTTGAACAGCCACACGGCGAGGATGAGCCCGATGGCGATGAGCTGCGGGAGCCCGACCTTCACGGTGCCCGTCGAGAAGTAGCCGGTCACGTCGGGGTTCGAGTGTGCTCCACCGTAGGGCTCGCCCGGGAACCAGGCGCCCTGGATGATCTGGCCGATGAAGATGCCGTTGATGGCGAGCACGACCGACCAGCCGATCCAGTAGCCGAAGGTCGCGATCGGCCCGACGAGCGTCGTGTACTTCCGCCAGGCCTCGTGGGCGTAGAGGGCGAGGCCGCCGGACTTGTCCGGGAACATCGCGGCGAGCTCCGAGTAGAGCGTGTTGATGAACACCGCGACGATCGCCGAGATCCCCCACAGCAGCGCGGCTCCCCAGCCGCCGAGGTCACCTACCGAGTACCCGAGCGAGCCCAGCAGAAAGCCGGGGTTCGCGAGGGCGATGACGAAACCGTCGTACCAGCGAAGCGTCTTGAGGAGCTGACGTTCCTCTACTACTGCTGTCGCCACCCTGCACCTCCAGCGGAGTCGTGTGAGGCCGTTCTGGTCGGCCGCGCGGCGACCGTAACATGACACCGGCGCGATTCCAAGGTCGCTCGGGACGGCGTTACCATCGTGCCGTGAGACCGCTTCCGATCACCCTGACCTGCGAGTGCGGCGAGATCGCCCATGTCCCGTACGGGGAGCGCTGGACGTGCCCGAAGTGCGACCGCACGTGGGACACGTCGAGGATCCCGCCGGACGACTATGCACGCCTCGTCGGGAACGTCAGGCGCTACCGCCTGATCGCGCTCGGGCCGCCGCTCGTCTTCGCGGCGGTGCTCATCCCGCTCGCCCTCTTCGTCGGCCTGCAGTACGGGCTGCTTCTCTTCGTCCTCGTCTTCGCGTACGCCCTGTTCGTGCTGCCGAAGGTGCGCGAGCGTGCCGCAAAGGACGTCAGGCAGAGCACGCGGAGCTGGGAGCTCACTCCCGAGTGAAGGTCGTCGACCGCAACCAGGGAGTCGTCGACGCGCGCCACGCGACGTCCGCATCGCGGCCGGTGATGCTCGTCACGTTCGACGTCCCGGTGCGCGCGGACGCGGCCGAGCTGGCCGTGGACGCCGCCGTCGAGTCGGGCCAGGAGCTCCTGCTCGTCAACCTCGTCGAGCTCCCGATCCGTCCGATGACGTTCTCGTGGGGATCCGAGACCGTCGTCCTCGAGGACGTCGATGCGTCGTTGCGCGCGCCCGCCGAGCTCGCCCACGCACTCGCGGTCACCGTCGAGCGCCTGCGGGTCGTGAGCCCCCGTCCGCTGGCCGCGCTGATGGAGCTCGTCGGAGAGCGGCTTCCCGGCCTGCTCGTCCTCGGAGCGGACACCGGCAGGATGCGCGGGCGCCGCTACCGGAAGGCCGCTCGGCGCATCCGCGAGGAGGCACCGTGTCTCGTGTGGATCCCCGGCGAGTGAGCCGCGCCGAGCCGTGGTAGCCTCAGTCGTCCCTGACGCAACGGTATTGGTGAGGAGGCAATAGATGTCAATGCCACGGCAGGCCGCGTACGTCGTCGTCGGCGCCGGGATGCACGGTCTCTCGGCGGCGTACCACCTCGCGTCGGAGCTGCGAGCGCGGGGCGCCGGATCGGGATCCGACGTGGTCGTGCTGGAGAAGTCGCATCCCGGCGCGGGCGCGTCCGGGATCGCGTGCGGCGTCGTTCGCAACAACTACTTCCAGCCGGCGATGAGCGAGCTCATGCAGGCGTGCGTCGAGGTGTGGGAGTCCGACCCGGCCGCGTACCACTACAACGCCGTGGGGTACATCGCGCTCGGCGCGCAGGTTCAGGAGTCGGATCTCGCCGCGACCTACGAGCGCCAGCAGCGGATCGGCTACCGCTCCGAGCTGATCGAGGGCGAGGCCGACGTCGACGCGCACATGAAGGGCCTCTTCCCCGACTGGCGCGCGCAGGGGGTCACGGTCTGCCTGCACGAGCACCAGGGCGGTTTCGCGTTCAACCTCGAGTCGGTCAACGGTCTCCGCGACAAGTGCCTGGCCGAGGGCGTCTCGGTGCTCGAGGGCGTCGAGGTAACGGGCTTCGCCTCACGGGAGGACGGCTCGGTGTCCGCCGTCGAGACGAGCGCCGGAGAGATCGAGGTCGGCGAGCAGGTCGTCGTCGCGCCGGGACCGTGGGCGGCGAGCCTGTGGGCGATGCTCGGCATGCCGGACACGATCGACATCGCGACGCCGTCCGGCGACGTCGTGCGCGACCGGCCGATGTGGACGTACTGGAATCTCCAGGAGGGCGAGATCGTCGTCGACCCGCAGATGTTCGCGACCGCGGACGGCGGGGCGCCGCCCGTCATCCACCTCGACACCGATGCCCCTCTCTACACGGACGACGGCGAGCTCGTGACCGACGAGCTCTGGGGGATCTACTTCAAGCGCGACCGGCACGGCGTACAGGGCGGCGCGTCGCCGCTCGTGGTCGAGGACGATGTCGAGCTCGACCCCTACCCGTCGACGACGAACGTCGACCCGAGCTTCGCCGACATGTGGTGCGCGGCTCTCTCCCACTCGATGAGCCGGTTCGCGGGCTGCCGCGCGCTGTACAAGGACGCGCGCTCGGGCGGAGTCGGCGCGTTCACCGCGGACAACTTCCCCGTCTTCGACTACGTGCGTCCGAACGTCTACGGCGTTTTCGACTCGAACCACGGCTACAAGATGATCGGCGTGGGACGGGAGGTGGCCCGCGTGCTCCTCGGCGACCACTCGCCCCTGCTCTACCCGTTCCGTTTCGAGCGGTTCGTGACCGGCGACCTGCATCCGGTCTCGAGCTCGCCGTATCCCTGGTCGTAGCGCGGGGGGAAACGATGTTTCCCCCGCGGGCCCCCCTTCCTCGCCGTAGCGATCCGTCGACCGGGTCTGGCCTCCCGGCCGGCGAAGCCGGCCTCCGGCCGCATCACACAAGGTCTCCCATAGGGATCCGTCTAGAGTCGCGCAGTGCGATCTCGGGCCGATGCGCTCACCTCGGCCGTCCGGCTCTCGCTCGCCACGATCGCGTGGAACGTCGTCGCGGGGAGCGTCGCGGTCGTTTCGGCCGTCGTCTACGGGAGCATCTCCCTCGCCGCTTTCGGCCTAAGCATGCTGATCGACACGGCCGCCTCGGTCGCGCTCGTGTGGCGGTTCCGCATGGAGGAGCGCGACCCGGGGGCGCCGATCGCGTCGAGGCCTGGGCCGAGATCGCGATCGGAGTCGCGATGGTCGCTGCGGCCGCGTACCTCGCACTGCAGTCCGCGCATGCCCTCTGGCGGGGCTCGCATCCGGAGACCGCCGCCGCCGGGATCGTCGTCTCGGTCACCTCCCTCCTCTTCCTCCCGTGGCTCGCCCGCGCGAAGTGGAAGGTCGCGAGCGAGCTCGGGAGCAAGGCGCTACGCGGCGACAGCCTCCTGACCGGGGCGTCCGCAACGCTCGCCGCGACGACGCTCCTCGCACTCGTCGCGAACGCGGCGTTCGGCTGGTGGTGGGCCGACCCCGTCGCCGCGCTCCTCATCGCCGGCGCGCTCGTGTTCGAGGCGACCCGGGCCGCGGCCTATCGCCGCCGGCTCGTCCGCCACGAGGCCTAGAACAGGCCGACGGTCTCGCCGGAGTCGTCGATGTCGATCGCGAACGCCGCGGGCGTCTTCCCGAGGCCAGGCATCGTCATCATCTCGCCGCAGAGGGCGACGATCCAGCCGGCGCCCGTGTACGGCCGCAGGTCGCGAACCGTCACCGTGAACCCGGTGGGCGCGTTCTTGAGCGCGGGGTCGTGCGAGAGCGAGAGGTGCGTCTTCGCCATGCAGATCGGGAGGCGCGCGAGGTCGGAGCCCGCCCACTCCGCGGCCTTCTTCTTCGCAACGGGCAAGAGCTCGACGCCGTCCGCGCCGTAGACGCGCGTGGCGATCAACCGGATCTTCTCCTCGATCGGCGCGTCGAGGGGGTACGCGAAGTCGAAGGTGTTCGGCTCGTCGGCGGCGGCGACGGCCGCCTCCGCGAGAGCCGTCGCGCCGTCCCCGCCGTTCTCGAACGCGGTGTTGACCTCGGCGGCGTAGGCGCCGGACTCGATCGCGAGCCGACGCACGAGCTCGAGCTCATCGGCGGTGTCGGTGGGGAACTTGTTGACGCCGACGACCGCCTGCAGCCCGTAGCCGTTGACGATCCCGATGTGACGGGCCAGGTTCGCCGCCCCCGCCTCGATCTCCGCCGCGCCGCCGTCGAGGTTTCCGCCGTGGTGCTTGAGCGCTCTGACCGTCGCGACGAGCACGACAGCGCTCGGCCGGAGCTCGCCGATGCGGCACGTGATGTCGAAGAACTTCTCCATCCCCATGTCCGAGGCGAAGCCCGATTCGGTGATCACGTACTCGCCGAGCTTCAACCCGACGCGGTCGGCGACGAGCGAGTTGTTGCCGTGGGCGATGTTCGCGAACGGCCCGCAGTGGACGAACGCGGGCTGGCCCTCGAGCGTCTGCACGAGGTTCGGCTTGATCGCGTCCTTGAGGACGACGGCCATCGCGCCCGCGGCCCCGATGTCCTCGGCGGTGACGGGCTCGCCGTCGGGCGTCTGGCCCACCGTGATCCGGCCGAGCCGCTCGCGGAGGTCGGCGAGGTCGCGCGCCACGGCGACGAGCCCCATGATCTCGCTCGCTGCGGTGATGTCGAACCCGGTCTCGCGCGGCGCGCCGTGCGCTCGGCCGCCGAGGCCGGTGATGACGTTGCGCAGGTTGCGGTCGTTCATGTCCATGCACCGGCGCCAGGAGATCGAGAGCGGATCGAGCCCGGTGGCGTTCCCGTGGTGGAGGTGCGCGTCGATGAGCGCCGCGAGCAGGTTGTTCGCTGCGGTGATCGCGTGCAGGTCGCCGGTGAAGTGGAGGTTCAGGTCCTCCATCGGGACGACCTGCGCGTAGCCGCCTCCCGCCGCGCCGCCCTTGACTCCGAAGACGGGGCCGAGCGAGGCCTCGCGCAGGCAGAGGATCGGCTTGCGTCCGAGGACACCGAGCCCCTGCGTCAGCGACACCGAGGTCGTGGTCTTCCCCTCCCCCGCCGGCGTCGGGGTGATCGCGGTGACGTTGATCAGCTTCGCGTCGGGACGGTCGGCGAGACGGTCGATGACGGAGAGGTCGACTTTCGCCTTGTACCGGCCGTACGGCTCGACCTCGTCGTGCTCGAGTCCGAGCTCGTCGGCGACGTCGAGGATCGGGCGGAGAGTCGCGGCTTGGGCGATCTCGAGGCTGGACGGCATCACGGTGGCCATGGCCCGCGCAGGTTAGTGACTGACCGCAGCGGCGGCCAACTCGGAGACGAGGGTGTCGGTGTGGAAGCGCTCCATCGCGAACGGCGCGATGAGCTCGGGCGTCTTGCCCGTCGCGACGAGCTCAGCCAGCGTCACGCCGACGATCGGCGCCGCCTTGAAGCCGTACGTCCCCCACCCCGTCGAGACGTGGAAGTTGTCGATCTCCGTCTTGCCGAGGATCGGGCTGTAGTCGGGCGAGAGGTCGCACAGCCCCGTCCAGGTCCGCAGCACCTTCGTCCGTTCGAGCTGCGGCAGGAGCTCGATCGCATGCGCGGCCGACGTCTCGAGGAACGAGAGCGTGCCCGTGCTCTTGTACGTCGTGTACGGCTCGATCTCGGCACCGATGAGGAACTCGCCGCGATCCGTCTGCGAGATGTAGACGTGGAGCTGCGAGGAGACGAGCACGACGTCGAGGAACGGCTTCACGGGCTCGGTCACGAACGCCTGGAGGATGTGCGTGGTGATCGGGAGCCGCACGCCGACGAGCCGGCCGACGAGCGACGACCAGCCCGCGGTCGCACTGACGACCTGGCCGCACTCGACGCGGCCGCGCGGCGTCTGCACGGCGACGATGCGGTCGCCGTCGCGCTCGAAGCCGGTGACCTCGGTGTCCTGGTGGATCTCGACGCCGTGGTAGTCGGCGGCGCGCGCGAGCCCCCACACCACCGCGTCGTGGCGGATGATCCCGCCGGGCGGGTGGTAGAGCGCGCCGACGATCGGGTACGCAGGGCGCTTCGAGAGGTCGAGCTCCGGGCATAGCTCCCGGATGCGGTCCGGGTAGATGACGCTCGACTTGATGCCGAGGAGCTTGTTGACCTCCGCGCGCTCCTGCATCGTGATCATCGCCCGGTCCGAGTGCGCGAGCGTCAGGTGCCCGTGCTGAGAGAACATGAGGTTGAAGTCGAGCTGCGCGGACAGGCCCTCGTACAGGCGGACGCTCTCCCCGTAGAAGGCCGCGCCTTCGGGCGTGCGGTAGTTCGAGCGGATGATGGTCGTGTTCCGGCCGGAGGCGCCCGAGCCGATGTACGACTTCTCGAGGATGCAGACGTCCTTGATGCCGTGCCGCTTCGCGAGGTAGTACGCAGTCGCGAGCCCGTGCGAGCCGCCTCCGACGATGACGACCTCGTAGCTGCGCTTCAGCTCCGGCCGCGTGCGCCACATCCGCTTCGGGAAGAAAATCTCGCTGATCACGGGTTCTCCTCGAGGCCGGCGAGGGCGTCGAGCACCGCCTCGGCGACGTAGTGGCCGAGCTCCTGCTGGACGTAGACGCGGAACCAGTCGTCCGCGCCACGGAGGACGAGCGCGGTCACGCGCGCGAAGGGGCCGGCGGCGGGAAGCTGCTCGAGGTCGAGGTCGGTCAGGCGTCGCAGCACGCGCTCGTCGCGGATCGCGATTCCGGCGAGCGCCCCGGTCGCGTCGTAGGCGAGGACACCGGCGCTGCGAACGCGCTCGACGGCGTCAGCGGGGTCGCCTTCGGTGAAGAGGAAGCCGCGCCGCGGCGAGAGTCGAACGAGGTCCTCGCCCGCGCCGGGCGCGACAGAGTCCAGGTCGCCGCGGAGCTCGACGACCCCACCGAGCGAAAGGTCGCGGACGGCGTCGGGATCTGCGTGCTGCAACGCACGGTGCAGCGGCGACGCGAGCGTCCCGTCGGCGCAGCGCGCCGGAGAGAGGAACGCCATGGTCACGAGCGCATCCGCTCCCCGGACGGGTCGAAGAACGCGCCGTGCGTGATCCGTGCGCCGCGCCGCAGCCGGTCGACCTGGATCTCGACCCGGTCGCCAGCGTCCGCACGGTCGGTCGGCACCCACGCGAGCCCGATCACCCTGCCGACCGACTCGCTCCTCCGGGCGCTCGTCACACGCCCCGAGGGGAAGCCGTCGATCACGACCTGTGCACCCTCGGTCGGCAGCACGTCGTCCTCCATCGTGAACCCGACGAGCCGCTCCTTCTCCTCGCGCTCGGCGAAATGCTCGAGCGCGAACTTCCCGACGAAGTCGTCCTTGTCGAGCTTCGGCAGCCACGACATGCCCGAGGAGTAGAGGTTCGACTCGGAGTCGGTGTCCTGCCCGACGATCACGTGCGCCTTCTCGAGGCGGAGCACGCGCTGCGGCTCCAGTCCGAATGGCCGCGCGCCCTCCCCGACGAGCCTGTCCCACACGTGCTCGCCGGCCGGGCTCGGGAAGTGGAGCTCGTAGCCGAGCTCGCCGACGAAGCCGATCCGCAGCGCCAGCGTCGGGACGCCTGCAACCTCGAGCTCCTTCGCGTCGAGGTAGCGGAACTCCTCGGCGGACACGTCGTCCGCGTCCTCGACGAGACGGCCGAGCGCCTCGCGCGAGCGAGGGCCCGCGAGATTCACGGCCGCCAGCGCGCCGGTGACGTTCACGATCTCGGCCTCGTAGCCCCAGACGGCGTTCCACCACTCGAACCACGCGGTCACGGCGTCGGCGCCCGTCGAGGTCGTCGTGACGTAGAAGAGGTCGTCCGCGAGCCGCGCCACCGTGCCGTCGTCCATGATCCGCCCGCCGTCCGAGGTGAGGACGCCGTAGCGGATCCGGCCGGGCCTCAGGTCGGCGAAGCGGTTCGGATACAGGCGCTCGAGCAGGGGCGCCGCCTCGGGGCCCTCGACGAAGAGCTTCCCGAGGGTGGAGACGTCGATGACGCCGAGCGACTCGTGGACCGCGCGCACCTCGTCCTCCGGCTTCTCGCCGTACGCGTACGGACGCTTCCACGGGCCGGCCCACTGGATCGTCGCGCCCGACTCCTCGTGGCGGAAGTGCATCGAGCTGCGCCGCGCGGGCGTCAGCTCCCGACCGGCGAGCAGGCCGAGCTCGACGGGCGCCCACGGTGGTCGCGCCGTCGTCGTCCCGATCGCCTTCTCGTAGACGCGGTTCTCGTGCGCGTAGGTGCGGACGCTCGACAGGTGACAGAGCTTCCCCTGGCAGGGTCCCATGGTCGTCGTCGTGTAGCGCTTGGCGAGCTCGATCGAGTCGAAGCCCTCGCCGATGGCGCGCTTCATGTCCTTCGTCGTCACGTCCTCGCAGATGCAGACGAAGCACTTGCCCTTCCCGGGATACGCGGGCTCGGGCGCGATCGGAGCGAGCCCCTCGCCCGTCACGCTCCCGACCGCCTCGACGCCGGCCGGGAGATCGGTCGGCAGGAAGACCCCGAGCGACTCGTCGTACTCGATCCGCGCTCCGGCCTGGGCGAGGAGGGAGTACGCGGGCTGCCGACCTCCGGACGCGACGACGAGGTCGCAGCGGATCTCCTCCCCGTCGAGAAGAAGAGCGCGCACGCGTCCCTTGCGGCTCTGCGCGGCGAGCTCGCGCGGTCGAGCCTCCCGCAGGTCGAGAACCCTTGTCACCTCGATTCCGACGTCTCTCAGCTCGTCCGCGACGGCCAGCGTGTCGTCGTCCGCACCGAGGACGACAGCGCGCTCGCCGGGTCTCACCGAGAAGTCGCGGATCAGCCGGCGTACGCCGTCGGGGAGCATCACGCCGACGAGGTCGTTCCCCGGGAACACGAGCGGTTGCTCGCTGGCACCGGTCGCGACGACGATCCGCTCCGCGCGGAAGCGGTAGAGGATCGTTCCGGCATCGACCGGGACGAGCCCGCCTTCCCAGATCCCGAGCGCGCGAGCCGGTGCGAGCACCTCGACGCCCGGCAGCTCGGTCGCAGGTCCGGCGTGCTCGTCGACGAGCACGACTCCCGGCCCGCCCCGCGCCGCCTCGGCCGCTGCGGAACGTCCCGCATCGCCACCACCGACGACGAGCACGCGCGCGCGGCGGTGCTCGGTGTCGTACCGGCGGCTGTGGCCCGCATGGGGATCGAGCTTCCCGAGCCCGGCGGCGTTGCGCAGGAACTTCTCGTACAGGGGCCACGCCGCGCGCGGCCTGATGAACGTCCGGTAGTAGAAGCCGACCGGCGTGAACGGCGCGCCGAGCTTGTCCGTGACCGACATGACGTCGAAGTCGAGCGACCAGCGGACGTTCTGCCCCTCCACGACCATGCCGTCGCGCAGCGGCTCGACGCACGTGCGGACGTTCGGGACTCCGTCGACGGTCATCATGCAGTTCGGGCAGTGGCCCGAGCAGCAGAGCAGGCCGCGTGGCCGGTGGTACTTGAAGGAGCGCGAGAAGAGACGCTTACCGGACGCGAACGCCGCAGACGCGATCGTGTCGCCCTCGAAGCCGGTGACTTTCCAGCCGGCGAACGCGAACGTCAGCGACTTCGAGCGGTCGATCCGCTCGCCGTCGCGGGCGTCGAGTCTCACGATGGCTTCCTCGGCGTCGGCAGCGACACCTCGAGCACCTCGTTCGTGCGCGTGTCGCGCTCGGCGAGGAACCACTCACCGCACCCCGACCGGTGCTGCCACCACTCGCGCTGCACGCCGGCCACGTTGTCCCGGAAGTACACGTAGTCGGTCAGCTCACGCAGGCTCGGGGAGCCGGCGGGCCGCGTCGTCACCTCGCCGAAGTAGGCGTACTCGTCCACCGGGCGCGGACCGCAGTGTGGACAGGCGAGAAGAAACGACATCAGGGGAATTGCACCACGAGCAACGCTGTGCCAGAATCCGCAACGAACCTACCGCGATGGCTCGAACCCGTCAACCGTCCACCCGTCGAATTGGCGCGGCAGAGCGAGCGATCACGGTGCTCGACATCCTCGCAGACGGCGGCGAGCTCGGCACGAACGAGATCGCGCGGCGGAGCGGAATGACGCCGAGCACAGTCTCGCGCCAGCTCGGGACGCTCGCTGCCGCGGAGCTCGTGGAGCGCATCCCTGCGAACGGCCGCTACCGCCTCGGGATCAGGCTCGTTCAGCTCGCGAACGCAGTCCTCTCGCGGCTCGACGTCCGCGAGGTCGCTCGCCCGCACCTCGTCTCGCTCGTCGATGCGACGGGCGAGACGGCGACGCTCTCCGTTCCCGGAGAGGGCGCGGCGATCACGGTCGACTTCGTCTCCGGCGCCCATCAGATCCAGCCAGTCTCACGACTCGGGCGGCCGTCGATCGCACATGCCACCTCGGCGGGGAAGGTGATGCTGGCGTTCGCGCCGCGTGAGCTGCCCGAGGGCCCGCTCCGCGCGTACACGCCCCGCACGATCACGGACTCCGACGCGCTCGCGGACGAGCTCGATCAGGTACGCGAGCGCGGCTACGCGACCGCCACGGGCGAGCGCGAGCGCGGGTTGAGCGCGATCGCGGCGCCCATACGGTCGGCGCGAGACGAGCTCGAGGGGATCGTGGCGCTGCAAGGCCCGAGCGCGCGTTTCGACGAGGCGTCGGTCGACGCCGCGGTGCCCCTCCTCCTCGAGCGAGCGGAGGCCATCTCGCGCGAGCTCGGCTGGTCGGGCCCGTGACCGATCGCGCGCCGATCGAGCCGCTCGCCGTCCTCTTCGAGGAGGCCGGCCTCCCCGCAACGTCACTGCCCGACGAGCTCCGGCGTCTCCACGGCAGCGACCTCGGCTTCGACGAGCCCTGCCTGTACGCCAACTTCGTGGAGACGCTCGAGGGCGTCGTCGCGATCCCCGGGATGCCGAACTCGAACGCGTTCGTCGCCGGCGAGAGCGACGCCGACCGGTTCCTCATGGGCCTCCTGCGCGCGTTCGCCGACGTCGTCCTCATCGGGGCCGGCGTCCTGCGGGCGAGTCCGCGCGGCACGTGGCAGGCGCGCTCGATCTACCCGCCGCTCGAGGGCTCGTACGCCGAGCTTCGGGAGTCCCTCGGCTTGCCGGCGGATGGCGAAGTCGCGCTGGTCACGGGGAGCGGAGCGATCGATCCCGAGCACCCCGTGCTCGAGGCGGGCGCGATCGTCCTCAGTTCCGAGCCGGGAGCAGAACGGCTCCGGGGCAGGCTCCCGTCCGCCGCGACGATCGTGACACTCGGCGAGGGACCGAGGTTGGCCGTAAGCGCCGTGGTCGACGCGCTCCACGCGCGCGGGCATCGCCGGATCCTGTCAGAGGCCGGCCCGCACACGTTCGGGGAGCTCCTGAGCGCAGGACTCGTCGACGAGCTCTTCCTCACGTCGTCGCCGCTCCTCATCGGAGACGCAGGGCCGGGGTCGCGGCTGGGGCTCGTCGAGGGTGCAGACCTCACACCCGACGGAATCCATGGGCGGCTGCTGAGCTTGCGACGCGCCGGCTCGCACGTGTTCTCGCGCTACGCGCTCCGCTAGACATGCTCGGCTAGGCGGAGCGCGCGAGGCGCTCGCCGAGCGCCCGGACGCTCGCGCGCAGCTCCTCCGGCCTGCGAATCGCAAAGTCGCAACCCAGGCCGGCGAGAATCGACGCCATCCAGTCGAGCGATCCAACACGCATGCGGAGCACCGTCGCTCCCTCCTCGTCGACGAGCTCGGCGAGCGTCGCCGGCACCCGCGACGCAGCCTCGTCGACCGGCAGGTCGAGCACCACCTCGACCTCCCAGCGCCACGGCACGCGAGCGAGCGACGTGCTCACGTACCCGACGGCGTCGAAGCCCTCGGGCGCAGCGACCGCGCTCTCGGAGATCACGCGCAGCCGCTGCATGCGGTCGACCCGGAACGTGCGCAGGTCGTCCCGGAGGTGGTCGTACGCCGCGAGGTACCAGCGCCCCGAATGCACGACGAGCCCGTGAGCGCTCAGCTCGCGCCTCGTCTCGTCGCCCGAGAACGCGCGGTACGTCCCGCGCACGCGGCGTCTCCTCCTGATCGCGTCGGCGAGGAGGAGGACGGTGTTGCCCCGCACCGGCGCCGGCTTCCGCGCACGCGAGGTGAAGTCGAGAGTCGCCTCCAGCGCCTCGACCTGGCGGCGGAGCCCGTCGGGCAGGACACGGTGGATCTTGACGAGCGCCCCCTCGGCCGCCTCCGGCGACCCGGACAGCCCGAGGCGACCGGCCGCCTGGACTCCCAGAGCCACCGCGACGGCCTCGTCGTCGGTGAGCATCAGCGGCGGGAGGCGGTAGCCAGGGCGAATCCGGTACCCGCCGCCGACGCCGCGTTGCCCCTCGACGGGGATGCCGAGGTCCTGAAGGGCCTCGACGTAGCGGCGCACGGTGCGGGGGTCGATCTCGAGCCGGTCTGCGATCTCGCGGCCCGTGAGCACAGGGCGTGCCTGGAGAAGCTCGAGCAGCTCCAGCAGCCGTGCGGTCGGACTCGCCACGGACGAGAGTCAAGCACACATAGAGGGCGATAGTTGCCCTATTTGCCGACTAGCGTCGGTCTCTCAGCGACGACGGAGGTGGACGTGACGACGGCAGTGAAGGAACGGGCGACCTCGAGCGACTTCGACTTCCTGCTCGGGAGGTGGGACGTCCGCAACCGGCGGCTCGTACGGCGCCTCGCCGACTCCGACGAATGGGACGAGTTCCACTCGAAGGCCGCCGCGCGATCGCTTCCCGCCGGCCTCGGCAACGAGGACGTGTTCTGCACCGACTACGCCGGCGGGTTCGTCGGGATGTCGTTCCGCTTCTACGACCCAGAGACGCGGCTGTGGTCGATCTACTGGACGGACAGCAGGCGGCCGGGGTCGCTCGATCCGCCCGTGGTCGGCTCCTTCGCCGGCGACATCGGCGTGTTCGAGGGCGAGGACACGCATGCCGGACGGCCGACCCGCGTCCGCTTCGTGTGGTCGGGCGTGACCGGCGACACGCCGCGCTGGGAGCAGGCCCTCTCCGCCGACGGGGGAGCGACCTGGGAGACGAACTGGGTCATGGAGTTCACGCGCGCGCTCGAGGCGGCGGCATGACGGCGCTCGAGCACGCACCGAGCGTGACTCCCGAGTACCGCCACGCGGAGAAGCTCGTGTCCTCCGAGACGAGCCTCGCGCTCGACGGCACCGTCCTCAAGTGGTACGAGATCGCCGCGGACGACACTCCGGTTCCTCTCGCCGTTCGTGCCCTCGCGCGACGCAACCTGCGCGACTCGCGACGCGACGGGACGCTGGGCGTCCTCGGCGAGCTCGGGTTCGTGCTCCTGCACCGCTGCGGCGAGGACTTCTACTTCCTCCTCGTGTGCACGTGGCGCAACGAGAACGAGCTGTGGGAGACCGTCTGGGCGAAGAACGGCGCAGCCGACGTCTTCTTCCGCCCGTGGGCCGTCGACGGCCCGCATCGCCCGACGTTCTGCGTCTGGGAGCTCGGAGCCGTGTGCCACGAGCGACGGGCGTGGGCCGAGTACCTGGGCTCGGAACGCGACGAGCGTGCGCGAGCCGCCTACCTCCGCTCGAGCTACGAGGGAATCGCGTGACGACAACAGCGGCGGCGCGCGAGCTGTATCTCGTCCGGGTTGGGCGCGGTGGACCGTGGGACTGGTCGCGCGACATGCGCGACCAGGATCTGTGGAGCGAGCACGCGAGCTTTATGAACGGGCTCGTGGACGACGGCTTCATCGTCCTCGGCGGCCCGGTCGAGGGAGGCCGCGAAGCGTTCCACGTCGTCGACGCTACGTCGGAGAGCGAGCTCCGGGATCGCTTCGCCGCCGATCCCTGGGCGCAGAACGGGATGCTCGAGGTGACGAGGGTCGAGCGCTGGACGATCCTGCTCTCGCCCGACGAGTAGCGTCCTCGGAGTGCCGTTCGACACGAAGCTCACCGTCGTCCTCCGCGACGACCTCGCGGTGTGGCAGAAGACGAACGTCACGGCGTTCCTCGTGAGCGGGATCGCGGCGAGCGAGCCCGGGATCGTCGGCGAGCGCCGTGTACACGAAGGAGCTCTTCGACACGGGCCACGACGTGGCGAACCGGGCGGCAGTCGCGGCGGTGCCTGTCGAGGATCTCGACCTCGGCATCGCCTTTCGCGCCGACCGCAAGGTCGTCGCTTCCATCCCTGAGCTCGCGCGTCAGCGGGGCGCGAGCTCGCGATGCAGCGCGACGCCGAGGATCACGAGTCCGACACCGACGACTTCAACCGGATGCGGGATCTGGGCGAGGACGACGATCCCGATCACCGTCGCGGTCGCGGGGAGGACGGACACGAGGAGCGCGTAGGTGGAGCGCTGCATGCGCGCCATTGCGAGCTGGTCGCAGACGTACGGAATCACGGAGGACGTGATGCCGACTCCGATGCCCGCGAGGAGCGCGACCGGGTCGACGAGCGCCGGCACCGCGTCGTACGTCCCGAGCGCGAGGATGCCCACGGCCGCGACGAGCATCGCGGCTGCGAGACCGTCGAGCCCGCTCAGCCGCCCGTCGTGCGCAAGGCGGTGCGCGAGGACGATGTACGCGGCGAAGAAGCCGGCGTTCGCGAACGCGAACGCGATGCCGAGCGGCTCGCCCGCCAGGCGAACGTCGGTGAGGAGGTAGACGCCCGCCACGACGACGACGAGCGCGACCGCATTCCGCCGGGTTCGCGCACCCGCGGCACCGAGCGCGATCACGGGCAGGAACTCGATCGCCGCGACCGTTCCGAGCGGCAGCCGGTCGATCGCGACGTAGAAGCAGGCGTTCATGACGGCGAGCACCGCGCCCATCGCAAGCACCACGCGTCTCGTCGACGCGTCGACCGCGCGGAGCTCGCGCCACGGCCGGCGCCAGAGCGCGAACACGACCGCGGCCGTGACGATCCGCAGCCACGCGACGCCGAGCGGCTCGACCCGGACGAAGAGAAGCACCGCGAATGCGGGCCCGAGGTAGTGGAAGATCGCACTGCCCACGAAGTAGCTTTCCGGCGGCACAGCCGCATTCGCGCGATCGACCCGCGCGGCTACTTCGAATCGCCCGCTCGCAGGCGTGACGCTCACCCTCACAGTGTTCCCGCGGAGCTCGCGCGTCTGGCAGACTGATCGAAGGCCTTTTCCCACATGAGCGTAAGGAACGGAGTTCTTCCGGCATGGCGACCGAGGAAAAGACGACGATCGACGCGATCGACCGTGGCCTCCTCGAGGAGCTTCAGGCCGACGCTCGCATCTCGATCGCCGAGCTCGGACGGCGAGTGAACCTCTCCGCCCCGGCGGTCTCCGAGCGGATGCAGCGTCTCGAGCGCGCCGGCGTCGTCACGGGGTACCGGGCAGTCGTCGATCCGAAGGCGCTCGGATACCCCATCGCGGTCCTCGTCCGGATCCGTCCGTCGGTGCGTCAACTGCAGAAGATCCCCGAGCTCGCGCGCGACATCCCCGAGGTCGTCGAGTGCCTCCGCGTCACCGGCGAGGACTGCTTCTTCGTCCGCCTCCACCTCCGCTCGATGGACGACCTCGAGGAGATCCTCGACCGCTTCCTCGTCTACGGGCAGACGACGACGTCGATCGTCCACTCCGCGCCGATCGCGGCGCGCGCGCTTCCGCTCGAGTAAGCCCCGGCTAGTGGCGGGCGACCGCGCCCAGGTGCCGCTCGAACGTGCCCGTCTCGATCACGTCCGCGATCTGGTCGACGACGAAGCGGAGCTCGTCGTCCGTCGTGAAGAAGTGCGGGCCGACCCGGATACCCGCGCCGGGCCGGAAGTCGCAGAGGATCGCGCGCTCCTCCAGCTCGGCGTAGACGGCGGCTGCCTCCGGGACGTCGAGGATCACGGCCCCGCCCCGCCGCTCGGCCTCGCGGGTGGAGTGCACGCCGAAGCCCGCCTCGTCGGCGAGGTCGATGAGGAGCTGCGTGAGTGCGAGCGAGCGCTCGCGAATGCGCGCGACGCCGATCTCCTCGACGAGGTCGTAGCCCGCGGTGCCCGCGAAGTGCGCCGCCGGGTTCGGGGTGCCGGTGAGGAAGCGCGCAGCACCGCTCGTGTAGCTCATCTCCTCCTCGAACGCGAAGGGCCGCTCGTGCGCCTGCCAGCCGGTGTACGTGGGACGCAGCCGCTCGGCGAGATCCGGACGGACGTAGAGCCAGCCGTTGCCCGGCCCGCCGCAGAGCCACTTCACGCTCCCGCCGACGGCGAAGTCGACGTCGAGGGCCGTGACGTCGAGCGGGACGATTCCGGCCGACTGGTAGCAGTCGAGGATCACGTGCGCCCCGACCTCGTGCGCCCGCTCGACGATCGGGGCGACGTCCTGGATCCGGGAGTCCTTGAAGAGGACGTGGCTGATCGGGACGAGGAGCGTCCGCTCGTCGATCCGCTCGACGATCTCCGCGTCGTCCTCGCACACGACGACGTCGAGGTCGGGCTGCGCCTCGTACAGGTAGCGCACCGACGGGAAGTTCCCGCGCTCGTAGACGACGCGGTTCCGCGCCGGGTCCACGGGCCTGAAGCACGAGAGCGCGATCGCCTCCGCGATCGAGACGTTCTGGTGCATCACCGTCGAGCCTGGCGGTGCGCCGACGATCCGCCCGATCTGGTCGCCGACGCGCATCGGCATCTCCCACCAGCTCTCGGCCCAGGCACGGATGCCGCGCTCCTCCCACAGGCGAGCGAACTCGGCGAGCCGCTCTGCCGCCCTGCGCGGCATCGGCCCCAACGAGTGGCTCACGAGATACGTCGTGTGCTCGAGGATCGGGAACTCGGAGCGATAGTTCTCGAGGGCGCGCACGGCCAGAGGGTAGTCGGCTAGCGTGCCCGGTCGTGCGCGTCCGCTTCGACCGCTTCTACACCTACGCGGAGCTGACCGAGACCCTCGAGGTGTGGGCCGCCTCGTTCCCGTCGCTCCTCTCGATCGAGTCGATCGGCCAGTCGTACGAGGGGCGGGACATCTGGCTCTGCACCGTCACGAACGCCGAGACGGGGCCGGCGTCGGAGAAGCCTGCCGTCATCGTCCACGCGCAAATCCACGCGTCCGAGTTCACCGGCACCACTGCGGCGCTAAGCCTGCTCGATCGCCTCCTGCACGAGCACAGGTCGGACGAGCGGGTCACGGCCGCGCTCGACACGCGGTGCTTCTACGTCGTCCCGCGCGTGAATCCCGACGGCGCCGAGGCCGTGCTCACCGACGGCCGCTGGCGCCGGTCGAGCGTTCGCCCGTATCCGCGCGACGAGCCGGAGGACGGACTGCACCGCGAGGACCTCGACGGCGACGGCCGCGTCCTCTTCATGCGCATCCGCGACGACAACGGGTCGTGGAAGGCGCATCCCGACGACCCGAGGCTCCTCGTCCCGCGCGCGCCCGACGACGTCGCCGGCGACTTCTACCGCGTGCTTCCCGAGGGAACGATCCGGAACTGGGACGGCGTGAACGTGCCCATCGCGCCGATGTTCGAAGGGCTCGACCTGAACCGCCAGTGGCCGGCGGAGTGGGCGCCCGAGTCCGAGCAGCAGGGGGCCGGCCCGTACCCGGGCTCGGAGCCCGAGACCCGCGCGCTCATCCAGGCGATCGTCGACCGCCCGAACATCACGGCGTACGTCGGCTACCACACGTTCTCCGGCGTCCATCTCCGTCCGTGGTCCGGACACCCGGACGACGACTTCCCGGTTCCCGACCTCCGTGCGTACCAGCAGATGGGCGAGGAGGCGACGCGACTCACCGGCTACCCGGCGATCTCGATCTTCCACGACTTCAAGTACCACCCGAAGATGGTGATCAAGGGCGGCGACGTCGACTGGATCTACGACCACCTCGGCGCGTTCGCCTGGGTCACGGAGTTCTGGAGCCCCCAGCGCGCCGCGGGCCTCGGCGACTACCACTTCATCGACTGGATCCGCGAGCACTCACCCGAGGACGAGCTCGCGGTGCTGAAGCTCGCCGACGAGCTCGGCGAGGGCTATGTCGACTGGTACCCGTTCGAGCATCCACAGCTAGGCCCCGTAGAGCTCGGCGGCTGGGACGTCGTCCACTTCTGGTTCAACCCGCCCCTCTCCCGTCTCGAGCAGGAGGTGCGCCCGCACGCCGACTTCGCCCTCTTCCTCGCGCTCGTCTCGCCGCTCCTGCGGATCCGCTCGCTCGACTCGGAGCCCGTGGCGGACGGCGCGTTCCGCGTCCGGCTCGTGCTCGAGAACACAGGCTGGCTCCCGACCAATGTCAGCGAGAAGGCGCTCCAGCGCAAGGTCGTCCGTCCGATCGAGGTCGAGCTCTCGCTGCCCGAGGGCGCGCGCCTGGCGAGCGGGAAGGCGCGCGAGGAAGCCGGCCAGCTCGGTGGCCGCGTCGAGCGGCGTCAGGTCATCTGGTGGATGACGGATCTCTCGACGAGCGAGCTGACGAAGATCGAGTGGGTGGTCGAGGCGAAGGCGGGCGACCGCGTCGAGGTCGTCGCCCGGCACGAGCGCGCAGGGACCGTGCGCGCCGAGCTCGACCTCTAGGCAGCTACGGCCCGGGCTCGATCACGTGGTCGCCGAGAAGCGGCCCATCTCGACCAGGCCGCCGTCCGCCGCGTGGTCGACCTGGAGCGTCGTGTGCTCGATCTCGAACTCGTCGTGCAGCACGCGTTCGAGCTCGCGCCGGCGGGCGTGGCAGTCGTCGCCCGGACGGACGAGCACGTGCGCGGACAGCGCCGGAAACCCGGACGTGATCGTCCACACGTGCAGGTCGTGGATCTCGACGACACCCGGAGCTCCCGCCAGCCGCCGGCCAAGCAGCTCCGTATCGATGCCCCTCGGGGCCGCCTCGAGCAGGATCGACGTCGAGTCGCGGACGATTCCCCACGCACTCGCGAGCACGAGGACGCCGATGAGGATGCTCACCAGCGCGTCCGCCTGCGTCCAGCCCGTGATCACGATGACGATCGCAGCCACCGCGACGCCGATCGAGCCGAGGAGGTCGCCGACCACGTGCCGGAACGCAGCCTCGACGTTGATGCTGTCGCGGCGCGAACCGAAGAGGGCGAGACCGGCGCCCACGTTCACCGCGATGCCGAGAACGGCGATCACGAGCATCCAGCCGCCGAGCACGTCGCCGGGATGGCGCAGGCGCATCGCCGCCTCGACGAAGATCCAGATCGCCAGCGCGACGAGCAGCACGCCGTTCGCGAGCGCGGCGAGCACCTCCGCGCGCTTGTAGCCGTACGTCCGCTCGGGCGTCGTCGGCCGGGACGCGAGCCACACCGCCACGAGCGCGAGGACGAGCGCGACGTTGTCGGAGAGCATGTGCACCGCGTCGGCCAGGAGCGCGAGGCTCCCGGTGAGGAGGCCGCCGACGACCTCGACGGCCGTGTACGCCGCGGTCAGGCCGAGCGCGACGCCGAGCGCGCGGCGGCTCTCGGGCCGTCCGTGGTCGTGAGCGTGGGCCACGCCCGAGGTTCTACCGGGAGGAGCGCGCCGTCGTCGTCGCGGTGGGGCCGATCGGGGGCGGCGCGAGGTTCGTGAGGATGGCAGCCGAGAGCAGCACCGCGAAGGCGACCACCGCCTCGCCCATGAGGCTCGGCCCGACGTCGGGCTCGTCGCCCGCCTCGAGCCGCGGGCGCACGAAGAAGTGGTGGACGGCGCCCCACGCGAGAGCAACCCCGACGAGCGCCGACTTCAGGACGAGGAAGCGACCGTACTCCGTGTTCCAGAGGTCGCTCACCGCCGGGAGCCGGATGAGCGCGAGGTACGCGCCGGCGAGCACCATCACGGCGACGAGGACCGCTGCGAGCCGCGCGAACCCGAGGAACGCGGTTCGGCGCAGGCCGGGAGCAGCGGGCCAGACGAGGAAGGCGAGCGTCGCGACCCCGCCGACCCAGATGGAGGCCGCGACGAGGTGCAGCCAGTCCGCGCTCTCCGCGAGGAACGACGCGTTCGGCTCCGTCGCCTGGTGTCCGGAGAGCGAGAGGCCCGACAAGAGCGCAAGGGCGATCAGGAGCGCAGGCCAGCGCAGCCAGAGCCTGTCGAAGATCCAGCTCACGAAGAGCAACGCGGCGACGATCCCGAAGCCGAACGTCATCACGAGGAAGGCGACGCCGAACCGCGTCTTCTCGGCGAAGGGCTGGAGGTCGCCGTATGGCAGCTCCGTGATCGGAAGCTGCAAGGCGTTCGCCGCACGCAGGATGAACGCGGCGATGCCGACGTCGATCGCCAGGAAGGTCGCGACCACCGCGACCAGGTGGAAGCGATGCTCGAGGAGCGGCGGGACCTTGCGGTTCCGGATGATGAGGAGGCGGACGACGAGCGGCCCGATGAGCAGCGCGAGCGCTCCGAAGTACGCCCAGCGCGCTGCGTCGTCGCGCCAGGTCGTCCCGGACGAGCCCACCGCCTCGGTGGGCGGTGGCGCCGCGACGCCAACGCCGAACGTGAAGACCCCCGCGGGCGAGTGGCCGTCGTTGCCGATGACGCGCCAGCGCACCGTGTAGCCCCGGCCAGAGGTGATGCCAGAGACCGGGACGACGACGGTCTTGTTGCCGTCGGCGGTCCGGGGCGCACCCGACAGGACCTTCCCGTCCGGCGCGAGGACGCGCACGGCCGTCGGCGTGATCGTGACGGGTCCGTTGAAGTGGAGCCGAACCTCGGTCGGCGGCGTCTCGACCCGGGACTGCGTGACGGGGACGGAGCTCTCGAGCGTGACGTGTGCGAAGGCCGCTGCGGGCGCGACGAGCGCCGCGGCGGCGACCGCGAGCACGACGAGCCCGCGCTTCACGGGCCGAGCCCGAAGCGTCCGAAGATCGGGGCTCCGTCGCGATCCGCGAAAAGGAGCACGGCGAGCAGGACGAAGGTGAGCGCGAAGCCCGCGCGCCAGACGAGCTGCCGCGGGCGCAACGCCTCGAAGAGCGGGAAGAGCGAGACGACGACGAGCATCCAGCCGATCGCGTGGTGCAGGAACGCCGCGCGCGAGTAGAACCACGGGTTCGGCTCGTGGACGAGGAACGCGACTCCCGAGACGAACAGCGCCGTGCCCGGGACGAGCGACCAACGGGGACTCTGGAGCTTCCCGCGCACGAGGGCGAGCTCGACCGCTCCCGCGAGGAGCGCGGCCTGTGCCCAGACCGAGTGGGCGAGCAGGTGCATCGTCGAGAACGTGGAGAAGACGACGATCACCCACAGGCCGATGCTCGCGACGACGACCGCCGACGGGAAGAGGTAGGCGCGCCAGGCACGACGCCGGAAGACCTCACGCCCGACGATCACCTCGGCGAGCAGCACGAGGCCGAGGAAGAGCGCGACCGCCGCGGCGACCCAGTGCGCGTCCTCAGCTCTCGGAACCATGCGCCTCCTCGGCCTCGAGGTCCTCGACGAGCCCCGGTGCGACCACGAACATGAACACGAGTCCCACGAGCACGACGAGGAGCGGCGCTTCCACGAGGTAGTCGTAGACGCCGTGTCCCGCGCGGTCGAGCAGGACGATGCGATACGGCTGGGCGACCGCCCAGACGAACCCGGCGACGATCGTCAGCGGACCGATGAGCTGGATCGCGAGCACGCGCGCCGGCCGTCGCGCGGTCTCCTTGCTCGTCTCGTCCCTCGGGATGCTGGTCGCGATCTCGGAGCTCACCCGTACCTCCAGTCGGGAAAGTCTGGCGGAGGTGCGCGACCCTATGCAAGCCCAACCGCAAGCGCAACGACGCGAACCCGCGTCACCCGTCGGTGGCAGATGCGCCGAAGCCGCCACTGCTGGCGCACGAGGTCGCGCTCAGCAGCAGGCGGCGGCTCGGCTCAGGCGGTGCCGTACTTCTTGCGGCGATACGTCATGAACAGCGCGACGATCCCACCGATGATCATGATCAGCCCGATGATGATCCCCACGAAATTCAGGAAGTACGCGAAGAGGATCCCGGCGATTATGAGCCCGAGACCCACGATGTTCACAGGCAGGTTCTCCATGGGCGCATGTTCGTGAGCTGAAACTCGAGTCCTCGTCCCCCTTATTGGTACGCAGGCTGCAATCCGCGAACGCGGATTCCAGCCGCGAGAATCCCTGAAGCCGTCCGCTTCGCGGCCGCAGCCGTCTCGACTGGCGCTTCGTCGCCCGCATCAGGGTCGAACGCGCTCGAAAGCGGCGATCGCGCGCTCGAGGTGCTCGAGCTGCAGCGCCGCCGACATCTGCACGCGGACCCGCGCCGTTCCCTCGGGCACGACCGGGAAACCGAACCCCGTCACGAACACGCCCTCGTCGAGGAGCCGCGCTGAGAGAGCCATCGCCTCCGAGGTCCCGCCCACGATGATCGGGATGATCGCGGCCTCGCCCTCGAGAGGCTCGTAGCCGGCCTCCGAGAGCATCGTCCTGAACGTCGCCGTGTTCTCGCGAAGGC
Source organism: uncultured Gaiellaceae bacterium (assembly GCA_963846995.1). Classification (GTDB taxonomy): domain Bacteria; phylum Actinomycetota; class Thermoleophilia; order Gaiellales; family Gaiellaceae; genus GMQP-bins7. The sequence continues at coordinate 487,125 of CAWJYD010000010.1, forward strand.
GGGCGAGAAGCTCAGGGCGCTCGAGCATGAGCTCGACGGCGCGAAGCGCGCTGCACGCCACGGTCGGCGGGAGCGCGTTCGAGAACAGCTGCGGCCTGGAGCGCTGGGCGAGGACGTCGCAGACCTCCGCCGAGGCAGCGACGTACCCACCCGCGGCGCCGCCGAGCGCCTTGCCGAGCGTCCCCGTGATCACGTCGACCTCACCCAGGAGGCCGTAGTGCTCCACCGTGCCGCGGCCCGTCTCGCCGAGGACGCCCACGCCGTGCGAGTCGTCGACGATCACGACGGCGTCGAACTCGCGGGCGAGCTCGACGATCTCGGGGAGCTTCGCGAGGTCGCCCTCCATCGAGAAGACGCCGTCCGTGACGACGAGCTTCCGTGCGTCACGCGGAGCTGCGGCGAGCCCGTCGCGCAGCGCACCCATGTCCGAGTGCGGGTAGATCACCTTGCTCGCAGGACGGGACAGGCGGATCGCGTCGATCAGGCTCGCGTGGTTGAGCGCGTCGGTGAGGATCACGGTCGTGTCGTCGGTCAGGCTCGGGATGACTGCCTCGTTCGCGTTCCAGCAGGAGACGTAGCTGAGCGCGGCTTCGGTGCCGGAGAGGTCGGCGAGAGCGCGCTCGAGCGCGAGGTGCGGCTCGAACGTCCCGCAGATGAAGCGCACCGAGGCCGTGCCCGCGCCGTAGCGCCGCAGTCCCGCGATCCCCGCCTCCACGACCTCGGGATGGCCTGCGAGCCCCAGGTAGTTGTTCGAGGAGAGGACGATCACGTCTCCTCGCCCCTCCATCCGCACGACGGGGCCTTGCGCGGACTCGAGCGTGAGGAAGTGCTTGTACGTCCGCGCGTCGCGGAGCGCGTCGAGCTCCGCACCGAGCTGCTGGTCGAGTACCTCGGTCATGGGCCGGCTCCGTTCGGTCGCAGGACGATCTTGCAGGCCTCGCCCGACTCGAGCAGGGCGAACGCCTCCTCGTAGCGCTCGAGCGGCAGCTCCGCGGTGATGAGCGGGCGGAGGTCGACCACGCCGTGCTCGAGCAGCCAGCGCGTCGTGTACCAGGTCTCCCAGATCTCACGGCCGTTCACCGCGCTCACTGTCAGGTTCTTGAAGATCAGCGACTCGGCGACGTCGATCGTCGCTGGACGGGCCGGAATCCCGAAGAGGACGACGTTGCCGCCATGCCGGACGATCCCGAACGCGTCCTCGATCGCCTTGAGGGCGCCGGACATCTCGAACACGACGCCGACGCCGATTCCCTCGTTGTGCTCGGCGAACCAGCGTGGGACGTCCTCGACCGCGTCCACATCCGCCACGTCGTCGGCGCCGACCGCCCGCGCGAGCTCCATCCGGAAGGGGACGTGGTCCGAGGCGAGCAGCCTTCCACAGCCGAACGCCTTGGCGATCGCGATCGTGAAGAGCCCGACCGGGCCGCATCCGAGGACGGCGACCGCACGCCCTGCGAGGTCCTGCGTCGATGTCGCGAAGACGGCGTTGCCGAACGGCTCCTGCAGGCACGCGATCTCCGGAGGCAGCTTCGCCCGGTCGTTGCGCCAGATGACGGACGCGGGCACCACGACGTAGTCGGCGAACCCGCCGTCGCGATCGACGCCGAGGATCTGCGTCTGCTCGCACATGTGCGCCTTCCCGGTGCGGCAGTGGAAGCAGACGCCGCACGTGACGTGGCTCTCGGCGGACACGTAGTCGCCCTCCTCCACGTCGCGAACCGCGCTCCCGGCGGCAACCACCGTCCCGCACAGCTCGTGCCCGAGTGTGAGCGGTGGCCGGACACGCTCGGACGACCACTGATCCCAGCGCCGGATGTGCAGGTCGGTTCCACAGATGGAGGCGGCCTCGATCCGGACGAGGACCTCGTCCTGACCGGGCGTCGGTACCGGGACCTCGTCGAGCGTCAGCCCCGGGCCGGACTCCCGCTTGCGGATCGCGCGCATCGTCTCCACGCGGGCGATCTTGCCACGGGGGAACCGGCCGCCGGACGGGGATACGATCGCGCGATGCAGGAGCCGTCGACGCAGCCCCCGAGCGAGCACGAGCTCGCCGAGCTCTACGACAATCCACTGGAGCGGCTCCAGCTACTGGGCAGCGACGACGCGGCGATCTCCGCCTTCCTCGACGAGCTCGACGTCCGTGGCCCGCGCGAGCGCGAGATGCTCAGGGAGCTCGCGCGCACGCTGCCGCTCGAGCGGCCGGCCCGGTTCGAGGCCGACCATCAGCGCGTGGTCGTCGCGCTCGAGAGCCTGCGCCGTCATGGCTTTCGCGGCGCAGGCGCCGGCTCGAGGATCCCGCTGCTCCGCGTCCCGATCAGGTTCCTCGTCGAGCTCGTCGCCCGCTACGTCGTCGTCTCGCACATCAAGAACGTCGTCGTCCAGCTGCGCAACCTCTACTGGCTGCGCGAGATGGAGGCGCCGCGCGACTCGCGCGAGCTCGACCTCCTGCACACGGCGCGCACCGACGCGCAAGCGCTCGTCGACATCACGAAGAGCCGGGAGATCGGCGTCCCGACCTTCGTGATCGGGGGCCTGCTGATTCCCGCGAGCATCTCGCTCTGGCGCCTCGCGAGCGGGACGGTTCGCGAATGGTGGGTAGCCCTCGTGGTCGGAGCCATCGGAGTCGCGATCGGCCTCACGATCTCGTGGCTCGTCCTCCGCGGCGCGGCGCTCGCGAGCCGCAGGATCCGGCTCTCGGTCAGCCAGCCGCTCGCCGAGCTCTGGCGGACGATCGGGAACTGCGGGCAGCCGCCCAAGGATCAGTCGGATCGCTTCGCCGTCGTCGCGATCTCGCTCACGCTCGGCGTGTGGATCGTGCTCCCCCTGCTCGTGACGCTCTCGCTCGCGCGGTAACGTCGCCGGGATGCAGGGCTTCGACGTCGCCGCTGCGGGAGCTCGCCTCCGGAACGCCGGCGGGGGCTACGAGATGGTTCACGAGTCGCCCGGGCTCGAGCTCGGCGTCTACGTCCTCGTCGCGCCGGAGCCCGACGGACAGACGCCGCACGCGCACGACGAGGTGTACGTCGTGCTCGACGGCGAAACAGACATCGCCGTCGACGGCGAGGTACGCCACCTCGCGCAGGGGGATGCCGTCTTCGTCGCGGCCCGGGCCGAGCATCGCTTCTCCGGCTACGACGTCGTGTCGCTGCTCGTGATCTTCAACGGTCCGCACTCCGCGTCGAAGCGGGACGGGCAGACCTCGTAGCGCGCTAGCGCACCGAGACCGGCGTCCCGACGTCGACGAACCGGTAGACGCGGTCGGCCTCGCCGTCCGGCAGCCGGACGCACCCGTGCGACGCCGGATACGAGGGAACGTCCGGGGACTCGTGCATCGCGATGCCCCCGCGGAAGTAGGCGGCATACGGCATCCACACGTGGAACGGCACCGACCACGAGTAGAGCGACTTCGCGTACACGTGGAAGTCGCCCTCGGGCGTCCGGCCGAGAGAGCCCGTGGACGTGTGCACCACGCGTTCCACGTCGCCGTCCTGGATCAGGAGCACGGTGCCGCGGTCGCGGTAGATCTCGACTCGCCTACCCTCGCGACGCGCGGCGGGACGCGGGCGCGACTCCTTGAACAGCGCCACCTGGGTCTGTCCGGTCACGGTTCCGGTGCGGTCGAGGTCCTCCCAGCCCTGGAACGCGAGCAGGGCCTGCTCGGTGAGGTAGTCGAGCGAGCCCGTCACCTCGGACGCGTCGAGGTAGCCGAGCGCGGCGAGCCGCTGCTGCACTCCCCGCACGGAGTAGAGGTAGTCCTGTTCGCCGGACTCGGCGGTCCAGTCGCCGGGACGCACACCGAGCCGCACGCTGGTGAGTAGGCGTCCTTCGCTCGCCAACGTCGCCCAGGTTTCGTCGCCGAGCGGCGCCAGGGTCGCCGCGATCTGCCACAGGCGTATCCGCTTCGTCGTGGAGGAACCCGAGCCAAACGTCGCCCGGGAGAGGCTCACGAGCCACGTGTCGCCGTCGGCACGAATCGAGCGGAGGCGTGCGTTCTCGGGCAGCGCCGTGCGGATCCCGCGGCGGCGCTCCGCGCGGGTCGGCCCCTGCGTCAACTCGCGCAGCGCAGCCTCGGCGGGGCTCATGCGCCTCGGAACAGGTCGCTCGACCCGCACGACCCAGCCGTTCTTGACGAATGCGACGTCGACCGTCTGCGGCACGACTGGCTGGCGAGCCATCCGAGCGTGCACCGCGACCGCTGCCTGCGGCGTTGAGGACGGCTCGAGATCGACGGCCAGGAGGCCGGTGAAGGCGAGCACGAGGACGACGAGCGCGATCCGCATCTCCGGGCACTCCTGGTTCGCCGCGTCATGAGAAATGCCTGCACGAGAGGCGAAATGCGTATCGTCGAGCGATGCGCACGCTCTCGCTCCGCGAGCTCAACCGAGCGACACTCGCGCGGCAGCTGCTCCTTCGCAGGCAGCGACTTCCGGTCACGCGCGCGATCGAGCGCATCGCCGGCCTCCAGGCGCAGGAGAACCCGGCTCCGTACGTCGGCCTCTGGGCACGCCTCTCCGACTTCGACCCCCGTGTCCTCGATCGCGCGCTCGCGCGCGGGAGGGTCGTGAAGGCGACGCTCATGCGGGCGACGCTCCACCTCGTGACGCGCGACGACTTCGAGCACTTCGTCGCAGCACTCGACAGTGGCGGGCTCGCGCGGATCGGAGCCCAGACGTCAGCGCTCGTCGAGCCCGTGCTCCAGCCGCTCCGCGCGTTCGCCGTCGAGCCACGCTCACGGCGCGAGCTCGCCGACCTGGTCGAGCAGCAGCACGGGCTCGACATGCGAATCGGAGTCGGCGCCGGCTACGTGTGGGAGGCGTTGCGGATCCGCGGTCGCATCGTGCACACGGCCGACTCCGCGCGCTGGGCCGCCCCCTCCCGGATGCGGTGGATCGCCCTCGACGCAGTCGACGCGATCGATGTCGCGGACGCACGACGGCACCTCGTCCGCCGGTACCTCGGCGCCTTCGGCCCCGCGACGCGCGCGGACATCTCCCAGTGGAGCGGCATTCGCGTGCGCGACCTCGAGCCGGCCCTCGTCGCGCTCGAGCCGCTCCGGCGCTTCGCGGACGAGCGCGGCCGCGAGCTCCTCGACCTCCCGCGCGCACCCCTTCCTCCGCCCGACGAGCCGGCGCCCGCACGGCTGCTGCCGCGCTTCGACAACCTCGTGCTGAGCCACGACGACCGACGCAGGGTGCTCCCCGAGGAGTACCGGGCCCCGGTGATCCAGGGCGGAGACGTCGCTGCGAGCTTCCTGGTCGACGGGTTGGTCGCCGGAACGTGGTCGCTCGAGAAGGGCCGCGTGCGCCTCCGCCCGTTCGCGCCGCTCCCACGCGGCTCTCGTCGCGAGCTCGAGGAGGAGGCCGCCATGCTCGAGGCGTTCGTGCGCACGGCCGAGCAGGCGTGACGGCGGCCGGGTGGCTCGCCTCGGGCGAGCTCCGCGTCGGGCTCGGCTGCATGCGGCTCTCGACCGACGCCGACCGCGATCTCATCCGCGCGGCCGAGACGATCGCCGCCGCGGTCGAGTCCGGGATCACGGTCTTCGACACCGCCCGCGCATACGCCCTCGACGAGAGCGAGCTCGGCCACAACGAGCGCCTTCTCGCGCAGGCGCTTCGCGCCGCAGGGGGAGAGACCCGCGCCCGCATCGTCACGAAGGGCGGGATGACCCGTCCGGACGGGGCGTGGCTCCCGGACGGCCGCGCGAAGGCGATCCGGGCCGACTGCGAGGCGAGCCTGGCGGCGCTCGACGGGCTTTCGATCGACCTCTACCTCCTTCACGCTCCTGATCCCCGCACGCCGTGGGCGACGTCCTTACGCGGGCTCGCGAAGCTCGTCGACGACGGTCTGGTGGCCCGGATCGGACTCGCGAACGTGAGCCGCGCACAGCTCGACGAGGCACTCGAGCTCGCACCGATAGCGGCCGTCCAGGGTGCCCTCAGTCCGCTCGAAGACTCCGCGTTCCGCAGCGGCGTGTTCGAGCGCTGCCGCGAGCGTGACCTCGTCTTCCTGGCGCACTCGCCGCTCGGAGGACCCAAGCGCTCGCGTCGACTCGAGCGCGTCGAGGCACTCTCGAGCGTCGCGGAGAAGCACGACGCGAGCGTCGCCGAGACGGCTCTCGCCTGGATTCTCGCTCTTGGCCCGAACGTCGTCGCCGTGCCCGGGGCGCGCCGGCCGGAAGCCGCCCGCTCTGCGGCAGCTGCCGCCCGTCTCGAACTGGGCGACGACGAGCGGCGACAGCTCGACGAGTCGCTGGGACGCGCGCGGGCCCGACCTCGCCGCTCGGCGGCTACAGGCGCCGACGTCGTGCTCGTCATGGGGATTCCGGGCGCCGGGAAGTCCACGCTCGCCGAGGACTACGTCGCGCGCGACTTCGTGCGGCTGAACCGCGACGAGCGCGGAGGCTCGCTCCGCGACCTGTCCGTCGAGCTCGCAGTGCAATTCGCCGCGGGAGCGCCCCGGCTCGTCCTCGACAACACGTACCTCACGCGGGCGGCGCGCAGCCACGTACTCGAGGTCGCGCACGAGCACGGCGCGGGCGTGCAGTGCGTCTGGCTGGACACGCCGCTCGCGCAGGCACAGATCAATCTCGTCGCACGACTGCTCGATCGCTTCGGGTCGCTTCCGGAGCCCGCCGAGCTCGGGGTGCTCGCGAAAGCCCATGCGGGAGTGCTGACGCCGACCTCCCAGATGCGGTCGGCACGCGAGCTCGAGCCTCCGGACGAGGACGAGGGCTTCTTCGGCATCCAGCGGATTCCGTTCGAGCGCGTGCCCACGCCGGGGCCGGCTCGAGGCGGCGTCCTCGTCGCCGCGGCTGCGGTCGGTGGGGACGGCTGGAACGACGCGCTCGCGTCGGTTGCTCCATCGGCGCCGCACCTGATCTTCGACTGGCGGCCCGACGGCGCGGACGACCTCGACGCGCTGGTCGCGCGACTCGGCGCCGCGGTGACGGGGAAGGTGGAGACGGCTGTCTGCCCACATCCCGCCGGCCCACCCGTCTGCTGGTGCCGTCCCCCGCTTCCCGGCCTCGCACTCGCGTTCGCGCGGCGGCACGGCCTCGACCTCGAATCGTCGACCGTCGTCGGAGCGAGCCCCGCGCACCGGACGCTCGCGCACGCCCTGGGCTCGCGGTTCGTCTCCGCCTGACCCCCGGCCGGGCGATGCGCACACGGGAGGGTGCGTACGCTGAGGACGGTGCGAGCCGCCTGGATCGCCGTCGCAGTCCTCGCCCTCGCCGTGCCCGCCGGAGCGAGCTCCGCGAGCTCGGGCAGCGGGAACAACGGCTCCATCGCCTTCGTCCGCTACACGGCGAAGAGCGGCCACCCGCGCGTCTTCATCGTGCGAGCGAGCGGCGGAGCAGCCCGTCCCGTGCGGCTGCGAGTGGAAGCCGCTCAGGCGCCCAGCCTGTCGGGCGACGGACGCCGGCTTGCCTTCGTCGGCGGTGCGAATCCTCCGGGCGAGCCGGACATCGTGGGTGGGGAGCTGTACGTCTCGTCGCCTCGTGGGAGCGGCGTGAGGCGCCTCACCCGGGACCGCGCCCAGGAGTCGAGCGCGTCCTTCTCAGCGGACGGCAAGCATCTCGTGTTCGTTCGCTCGGGAGGACGTAACGCGCGCTCGTCGCTCTGGATCGCACGTGCCACGGGCGGAACGGCGACCCGGCTGACCGACGGAAGGAGCGTCGACACCGAACCGTCCTGGTCGGCCAGGGGGTGGATCGCGTTCCTGCGCATCGACCCCGCGATCTACCAGAGCGCGATCTGGACGATCCGGCCGGACGGTTCGCATGCGCACCGGATTCTCGAGGACCTAGGCGTCTTGACGAATCCCGTGTGGTCACCCGACGGCACGCGGCTCCTCGTGCAGGACGGACACATGCTCGTCACGATCCGGGCGGACGGCTCGGACCGGCGCCTGGTGACGAGGCTCGCCACGGACGCGCGCGGCAACCTCGCCGACCCCCAGCCCAGCTGGTCGCCGGACGGCGCACACATCGTCTATTGCCAGCTCCGAACGGGCTCCCTCGGGCGCTCGGACATCTGGGTCGTCGGCGCAGACGGTCGCGGACAGCGCCGCCTCACGCGGTCGCCGGAGATCGACTCCGATCCCTCGTGGGGAGGTTGACAGGAGCGCAGATCTGCCGAGACTGCGACGCGATCTTCCCGACGCGGATCTGCGGCTCGCACGGGTTCGTGACCGGAAAGGGGCACCATGAAGGCAGGCAGCATGAGCCGCGCGCTCACCGTGCTGGCCGGACTCGCCGTCGTCGCCGTACTCGCGTCAACCGCCGTCGGAAGCCCGCCGCCCCCGCCACCGCTCCCGAACGGGGCGCATCCGTGGATCGTGATGCTCTGCAAGTTCACGGATCTGAGCAGCGAGCCGAGCGCGTACACGCCGTCGTACTTCTCGCAGATGTTCGCAGGAACCGGCTCGAGCTCGGTCGACGTCGCGGACTACTGGCACGACATGTCCTACGGCAACATCGACGTGACCGGGACGAAAGTCACGACGCAGTGGTACTCGCTCGGGATGACGCGCTACCAGTGGGGAGCGCTCAACCGCTTCGACAAGATCCGCACGTGCGGCGACGCCGTAGCCGGTGACGCGAACATCGGGAACGACTTCTCGAAGTACTACGGCGTCATCGCGATCTTCAACGACGACAGCGCATCTCGCGCCGCGTCGACGACGTCCACCGACAACCCGCTGAGCTCCGGCGCGACGACGCTGCACGTCGCTTCCGCGTCGGGGTTCCCGAGCCCGCCCTTTGCCGTCACCGTGGACGACGGGACGACGAACGACCTCGAGGAGATGCTCGTCACGTCGACCGGCTCGGGAACCGACTGGACGGTCACGCGCGGGTACGAGAACTTCAATGCGCCGAATGCGCACAACGTCGGCGCCGCGGTCAACGTGATCGACGGCGGCGACCTCGGGGCCGCGGACATCGGCTCGGGGAACATCACCATCAACGGGAAGGGCTACAAGCTCGGGCTCGTCGTCCTGCCTCCGCAGGGGAACACCGGGGCCGCCACCCACGAGACGGGGCACGGCTTCGGCTGGGACCACTCGCGCGCGCTCTCGACGCCGATGACGGACTACCAGGACTGCTACGACATGATGAGCTTCGACGCCTGCCGGAACTACACGTCGTCGCTGTACACGTTCCAGGGCGACTTCGGCGTCGCAGGCGTGCTGAACGACCCCGTCATCGCGGCGTCGGGGCCGGGGATGAACGCCATCGACCTCGACATCCAGAACTGGATGCCGAGCGGGCGCACGTACACATACGGACCCGGCTCCTGTAGCCAAACGACCCGGGACGTCGCCGCGCTCAACTACCCGGGCGCGAGCGGCGACATGGAGATCCGCATCCCGTCGACGCTCACCATCCCGCTGCCCAACCCGCCGGGCGGCAACACGACGAGCGACTACTACACCGTCGAGCTCCGCGACAAGAGTCTCTGGGATCGCGCGATTCCGGCCAACGCCATCCTCGTCCACGCGCACGGCGTGAACGGCCGCCCGTACTGGGTGGATCAGTTCGGCGGCGGCTTCGTCGGCCACCAGGGCGCACTCCTGCTCGGCGACGCGTTCGTCGACAGCGGCAACGGCGTGGTCGTCGCGGTCAACCGCATGAACGCGGGGGCTCACACGGCGACGGTCGCGCTGGCAGCGGGCGGAGCCGGCTGCAAGCTGAACGCGTCGATCGACTACGTCGGGGACACGTCCGGCCAGTACACCGATCAGGCCACGCTCGCTGCCAACCTGACCGTGAGCGGCAGCTCGGTGCCGATCCCCAATGCGACGGTGAACCTCTCGGTGGGAGCCCAGAGCTGCGTCGCGACGACGGACGCGAACGGGCACGCGCAGTGCACCGTCGTCCTGAATCAGGTGCCAGGCCCGTACACCGCGACCGCGAGCTACGCGGGCGACACGGCGTACAACGGGGCGACCACATCCAAGCCGTTCACGATCGAGAAGGAAGTCACGGTCGCCACCTACACAGGCGCCACGACGCAGGACTACCACGACCCGTTCACGGCGTCCGCCACGCTGCTCGACGACGACGGCGCGGCTGTTCCCAGCCGCCCGGTCGTCTTCACGCTCGGCGTCGGCGACACGTGCACGGACACGACCTCCGGCACCGGCCACGCGTCCTGCTCGATCACGCCGCACCAGGCTGCCGGGACGTACGCCCTCGTCACGTCGTTCGCGGGCGATGCGTACTACAAGGCCAGCTCGGATTCAGACTCGTTCGTCATCACGCACGAGGAGTCGACGACGACGTACACGGGACCGACCGTGATCCTTGCCGGCTCGGGCGTCACTGCAACGCTGAAGGCGCAGTTCGTCGAGGACGGGGCGAACGACAACGACGGCGACGGCGGGCCGTTCGTGGCCTTCCCGTCGGGCCAGTCGATCACGCTCTCCCTCGCCGGCCAGAGCTGCACGGACACGACGGACCCGAGTGGAGTCGCCGAGTGCACCATCACCGTGCCGAGCTCGCTCGGCCTCGGGCCGCAGACCGTCACCGCGACGTTCGCCGGCGACGCGTACTACTCGCCGTCGTCGGACAGCGACCCGGTCATCGTGTTCGCGTTTCCGAGCCGCGGAGCCTTCGTCCTCGGCGACTCGAGCGTCGCGGCTGCTACCGCCTCGACGCCGCTCACGTGGTGGGGCTCCGAGTGGTCGGGCGCGAACGCCCTGACGGGCGGCGGCGCTCCGGACTCGTTCAAGGGCTTCGCCGGATCGGTCTCGACGCTCCCGACCACGAGCCCGGCACCGAGCTGCGGGACGACGTTCAGCACGCAGCCCGGCAACAGCACACCGCCGACCGCCGTCGTCCCGTCCTACATGGGCGTCCTCGTCGCGAGCTCGGTCACGAAGTCGGGGAGCACGATCAACGGATCCTGGGGAAGCATCGTGGTCGTCAAGACCGACGCGGGCTACGCGCCGAACCCGGGCCACCCTGGAGTCGGGAAGATCGTCGCGACCTTCTGCCCGTAGGCGTGATGGCCGAGGCGGGCCGCTTGCTCGCGGCTCGCCTCGGCGTCGCTACCCGTGCTGCAGACACTCGGTGTCGGAGATCTCGTCGAGCCCGTCCGTCCAGCTGCGATCGTTCCCCGGCCCACCGTTCACGACGTCGGCCTCGCCGTCGCGCGTGTAGAGCCGGTCGTTCCCGAATGCTCCGAACAACCAGTCGGGCCCCGAGCCGCCGACGAGGACGTCGTCGCCGTCGCCGCCGAACAGGACGTCGTGCCCCCCGAGGCCGCGCAGTCGATCGTTCCCGCGGAGCCCACAGATCACGTCGTCTCCGGGCGTCCCGGTGAGCACGTCGTCGCCGTTCGTGCCGTAGAGCGTGCAAAGCGGCTGCCAATCCGGGTCGGTGTCCGGGAACACGGTGCCCAGGTACAAGCCGTCCGCACCGGATCCATCGGAGCCGATCATCCCGAGATGCGTGTTCTGTGTATCGAGTACATCGTCGTAACCAAAGACGAAACGGTTGCCGTCGGGTGACCAAGCGAGACCGTCACGCATGAGGCTGAAGGGCGCGGGCGGTTCGAGGCGTCGCTGGAGGGCGCCGGTTTCCGAATCGACGACATCGATCTCGTCCGTGCCGGTTACCGGATCTGTCGTGAGAAACGCGACAGAGCGCGCGTCGGGAGACCACACCGGAAAGGAACCTTCGCCGACGGCAACTGGCCGACGGCCATCGCGATCCGACACGACGATTTTGGTCGACGAATGCGTTCCTCGTTCGAAAGCCAGCCGTGTCCCGTCCGGCGACCATGCGGGGTGGGCTTCGCAGGCGGAACTGAAGGTCAACGGACGCAGACGATGGCGGAAGGTCTTGACGTAGAGGTCGCTGCAGTGCCCGTGGCCCACCCATATGGACAACGTGATCGCGGTTCCGTCGGGTGCCCAGTCGACCGCGGTCGCACCGAGTGCAACGCGCTTCGGCCGCGTTGTTTCAGGCGGATCGGTACCGAAGCTCACGTCAACGACATATGTGCCCGAGAACCGGTCGATGAAGAGCAGTCGCCTTCCGTCAGATGACCAGCGTGGACTTCGATGATCCCTACCTAGCCGTAGATCTCGCAGTGGCGAGGACACCTCCAACGGGTCTGTTGCGTAGAGCCGCAGTCCGCCGTCGCCACGCTCGTGCAGGAACACGATCCGAGAGGCTGGGACATCGGTTCTGGCGGATGTCGCGCCAACGATGGGTGCCACGCAGAAGAGCACGCACGCGAGAGTCGCCCGGGTCACCCGGTCAGCTTCCAGCCATCGTTGAGGGAGTAGGAGAAGTACGAGCCCCAGCTTTCACCGGACGAGCCGAACGCTCGTTGGAGAGGCTCGCAGTCGTAGCCACCACGATTGTCCTCCCAGCCCGGGAAAAAGGCGAGTGCGGCTTGGTACGGAGCATCGAGGTGCCTGGGATCGTTCTTCCATCCACCGAGCTCCCACTCCCGAACCTGATCCATCGCAGGCGTCGCAGCTTCGCTTAGCCTCGACAGCTCGATGTCGCTGAGCTTTTTCCCTCTCGGAGTCGGGACCTTGCAACTCGACACGGAATTGTCACCGCGAGTGTCACGGGGATACGACTTGGATCGGCTTGCCGACTCGACGGCCCAACGATCTAGGCCGAGCCCTGCACCCTCCCAGCCCGCCGCCTGATCAGTCCGAAGAATTCCGGGAGAGCTTGACGTCGTCGGGAACGATCGGGCGACGACGTTGAGGCACGGGGAAGAACCCGAACAACCGGGGGGAGCGTTCGGGTCCGTGCTCGATTGGAAATCCCAGCGAACTCGGGCTCGGCTGTCTTCGGGCGCGTGATCCGTGCTCAAGACGGCAACGCCTTCGGGTTGCCCCTTGACTACAGCCAGGTTCGGCGCGAGAGCGTCAGGACCATCGAAGACAACCATCCGCACATACCCGCCGCCTCTCGTCAAAGCCGTGAACTTGGGCTCCTTCACGAACGGCGTTCCCGCCGCATTCGGCGCGGCATACGTCGTCACGAGCGCCCACAGGCTGACCGACGAGCGATAGAACGAGTAGCGGTAACGCACGCGGACGAGCGCGTCCGAGTTGACGGGCGCGCCGGTGCTCCCGTACTTGTCGCGGAACCACACGTCCATCGTGTAGTCGACGCGCGTCGGCGAAACACGCCGCGGCCCCATCCAGTTCCTCGCGTAGACGCCGTAGCCGTTGTTCGTCGCCGCGCACATGCGGCCCTCGATGACCTGCGGCGTCCGGCCCACGCTCACCTCGGCGGCGCTCGTCGTCGGATCGTCTCCGGCCGGTGTGTTGTTCACTGGGCCGCGCGCGTGGTGCCAGCCGAACGTCCCGAGCCCGCCGTTCACGGCGTTGATGAAGCCGGGCGACGTCGTGTCGGACCGCGACCTGTAGTCGTCGACGATCGAGCTCGAGTCCCGCTGAAGCGACGCGATGTAGCCAGGCCCGACGTTGCGACGCGTGCCGCCGCCCGGACCGCTGTCGCGGCACTGCTTGTAGATCGTCCAGATGCCGTCCGCGTTGCGGAAGCTGATGGCGGTCGTGTTCTGGCTCCACGTCACCGCCGGCACTGCCGGGGTGCTCGCCGAACCGCTCGCACCGGGGCAGAACCACGGACTGACGTCCGCTGCCGCCGAAGCTCGTGCACGCAATCCGACCTCGTTCCCCTCTTCCGGCCCCGGGCCTGATGCGAGGAGAGCACGTGCCCGCGACGGCGCCGTCGTTCGGCGCATCCGGACTCGAGCTGTCCACCGGATCCGGTGGCGCAGGGAGCGCCGCGGAGTCGGAGGCGAATGCCGGCGCCTCGTCAGCGTCGCACTGCGGCGGATCGTCGTCCCCATCCGACTGACAGGCCGACGCACTCGCGGTGACGATCTCAATCAGCACGTCGCCGAGCGGCGTCGAGCTCGACGACTCGGTGGCCTGGCCGCCCGTCAGACCCGCCCACCAGTTCCAGTACGGCAGGTACGCCGGAACTCCGTGGTAGAGGACGAACGCCAGGGTGAAGTCGGCGGCCTTGAAGCTCGCGAGCTCCTGCTGCCAGTCGATTCCGTCACCTCCCGGCCCTGGGTCGACGCCCGTGTTCCATGGCGACGGCTGGTTGACGATGTCGGCCGGAACCCCCGCGTTCAGGTCGTCGTCGTGCGGGACGTCGTCCGCGATCAGCACGACGAGGTGCTTCGCTCCCGCCGACCAGCCCACGGCGTCGTCGTTCGCCGACTGGAAGAGCGCTGTGCCGTACGCCTCCGGTGCGTCGCCGCCCTCGTCCGCCGACAGGGCGTCGATCGCCGACTGAACCGTCCCCTGGTTCGCGGTGATCGCCTGCTCGACGCCCCAGACCGGCGTGCTGCCGTAATCGCGCACCTGCGCGACGCCGAACTTCAGGTTCGGCAGCCGGCCCGAGAGGCTCGACATCACCTGCGCCGCCTGCGCCTGAGCCTCCGTGAGCGCACCCGCCATGCTGCCCGTGGTGTCGAAGACGAAGAGGACGTCCGTCGCGGCCGGAGCCGTCGTGCGGCCCTCGGGCGGACGGATGAGGAAGACGAGCACTGCGAGCGTGAGTACGGCCAGCAGCCAGCTGGCGTGACGTAGCGCCATCGACGCACCTCCGGAGTCGAAAGTCCGGCGGTGCGTTGCCTGGGCGGCGCCGGGTGCCTAGAGCGGTCTTACGAGTCGGGAGCCAAGGTGCCTAGGGTCGGGCCGAGCGGCAATACATCTCGGGGCGTATTCGACGATGAGTTCGGCGGCCGCGCACGCGCCCAGGCGGCCGAAGCGGCGCTCGAGACCTCGCGACAGTGCGAGGTCGAGGCGTCGTCCGCGCTACGGCAGCCAGCCGTCCTGGTATGCGACCCTCTGCTCCTCGCCGAACCTCGCGTACGCCTGGTCGGGATCCGACGTGTCCTCGGGCACGCTCGCGTCGTGCTTCGCGGCGACGTCGCTCGCCGCGTAGACGACCTCGAAGCCGCCCACGCGGCTCCCGACCATCACGATCACGCAGGGCCCGTCCCCGGCTCCCACGAAGGTGTGCCTCGTCCACGGCGGCGAGTGGAAGAAGTCCCACGCCTTCAGATGCCGCTCCTCCTCCTCGACCACGAGGATGCACTCCCCGGACACGACGAGGAAGTCCTCCTGGCCACGCTCGCCGTGGTAGATGCCGCGCTGACCCGGTCCGAGGATCTGGATGCGAAAGCCCAGCTGACCCCACTCCTGGCGTCCCTCGAAGTCGGTGTCGCGCCCCCGCTCGGCGCTCTCGATCCACGACGCGTCGCGGGCGTTCAGCACGAACCACCCCTCGCCTTGCGGGATCGACCCCACTTCCGTCTTCACCAGCTGAGCCTCGGGCATGCCCGAATCGTTAGCAGGGTCGCTGGGTCAGCCCGTCGCGGCGACGGCGGTGAGCGGGTAGCCGAGGTGGGCGATCCGCTCGGGAAGGTCGACGTGCAGCCAGTGCGAGACGTGGCTCGGCGGCGTCTCCAGGATGATTTCGTCGTACTCGCGGGCGCTCAGCTCCTGCACGATGTCGTCGTAGGCGTTCGGGCTGCTCGCGACACCGCCTGCCACCTCGACACCGACCGCTTGGGTCAAGGCCGGCAGGGCGTCCACCAGAACTCTCTCGCCCTCTCGAACGTCCGAGCTCCGGTCGAACGCGACGTGGGCGGGGTTGGGCACGAGGAGGAAGAAGCTCGCCGGGCCTGCTGCCGCTCGCTGTCGCACGGCGTCGACCAGCGAAGCCGTGGCAGCGGTCTTGTTCGCGACGACGAGGACGCGTGCCACGCCCGCACCGACGCGCCCCTCGGAAGCGGAACCGGAGACGACGAGCCGATTCTCCGTTCGATCCACTCCCGTGATGCTCAGATAGAGCACGACGAGGACGATCGTGACCAGGAAGATCGCGCTCGTGACGGTCGTTCCGAGGCCGCGGCCGCCGTCGGCGGTCGGCTGCGAGAGGTAGTCGCCGATCGATGCCCCGAGGGGACGCGTCAGGATGTACGCGAGCCAGAAGGCGAGCACCGCGTTCAGCGCGAACCGGCGATGCAGGACGTAGATGATCGCGATCGCCCCGCCGAAGATCAGCGCGGATTGTGCGTAGCCGATGCCGAAGCGCTCGGCCGTCAGGTCGCCGGCCGCCGTCCCGAGGGCGAAGGTGAACAGCACCGCGAGCCAGTAGAACGCCTCGCGACGGGTCGTGACGATCGTGTGGATCGAGAGCGTTCGCTCGAACCCCCACCAGACCGCGAACACGACCGCGAGCACGATCGAGAAGACCACGGTCGTGACCACGAGCGAGACGCCGTAGTTGTCGGACAGGTTGTCCGTGATCTGCGTGCCGACGACGCTGATCAGCACGATCCCGAGCCAGTAGATGTACGGCACGTACTTCCGCGCGCGGAACTGGAAGACGAGCGTGAGGATCAGCGCTGCGGACGTGATGAACGTCGTCTTGGTGAGGCCCAGGCCGACGTTGTCGGAGAGGTAGTCGGACGCGGTCTCGCCGATCGTGGTGCAGAGCACCTTGACGATCCAGAAGTAGACCGTGATCTCCGGGACCTTGTTGAGCATCGCGACGGACGCGCGTGTGCGTGTCTCGCCACTCGTCTCGAGCGGCCACGAGCGGCTGGAGCCTCGCGCCATCGGGCGACCTTGGCCGAAGTCGTCTGAACGCAGCCTGAACGGCCGCCGGCGCGGCGGCAGCCGGAGACGCGCCGTCAGCGCCCGAGCGGCAGCCGAACCGCGAACTGCCCGCCCGCGGCGCTCGGCGTGACCGTCACGTCGCCGCCCGCTCCGCGCGCGAGACGGCGAGCGAGAGAGAGACCGAGACCGGCTCCTCGTCCCTCGGCCGCTGCCGCCGAGCCCCGCTCGCCCGGCTCGAAGATCAGGTCGCTCTCGGCGTCCTCCACGCCCGGGCCGTCGTCGACGACGGTGACGTAGGCGGCGGAGCCGCGCCGGACGACCTCGACGTCGACCGTCGAGAGGCCATAGCGGCACGCGTTGTCGACGAGTGGCTGGACGATGCGGGTGAGCAGGTCGGGCTCGACCGAAACGCGAACGGGCTGTCGCGGCAGCGCGACCTGGATCTCGATTCCGTCCGGTGTCGGCGAGCGGGTCTCGACGGCGGCCGTGACCGCCTCGCGCAGATCGCTGGTGGCCTGCGTGAGGCCCGCCTCGTGACGGGCCGCGGCGACGAGCGTCTCGACCGTGCGTGTCATCTCGTCGACGTTGCGGTCGATCGCCTCGAGCGCATCCTGGTACTCCTGCGTCGTGCGCTCGCGTCGGAGCATCAGCTCCGTCTGCCCCTTCAGACGGGCGAGCGGGGTGCGGAGCTCGTGCGAGAGCTCGGCGGTGAGCCGCTGCTCGTGGCGCAGGCTCGCCGCGATGCGCTCGAGCAGCCCGTCGAGCGTCGCTCCGAGTTGCGTCAGCTCGTCGTAGGGCTCGCCGAGCTCGAAGCGCTGATCCAGATCGCGCTCGCTCCACTGCTCGGCGCTCTCGGTCATGCGGGACACGGGCAGGAGCGCACGGCCGAGCATCCAGCGGCAGATGACGGCAACCGAGCCCAGGACGACGAGTGCGAGGGCGAGCGACCCGAACAGCGCGGTGCGCGCCGTCTGCTGGTAGGGATCGAGGGCGACCGCGGCGACGACGGTCCCGTACCGCACGCCGCCCTGGCTCACGGGCACCGCGTAGAGGCGGGCGCTCTCGTTGACATCGAGCGCCCTCTCCGGCCCGCCGGCGAGCGAGCGAGCCGCCCGGTCGAGGCGGCGATGGGTGCGCGGAGCCTCGAGCACGCGCGCGCCTGCGAACACCCACGCGAGACTCGACACGGTCCCCTGATCCGGGCCCTCGGCGGCGACCAGCCGCCCGTCCCGGACGCGCACGGAGGACAGCTCCGCATCAGCCTGGGCGCGTGCCAGGGCCGTCGCGCTCGAGGAGAGGCGCTGACCGAGGAAGAGGTTGAACGCCGCGACGCCGAGGACGAGCGCGATTGCCACCGCAGCGACCACCACGATGAGGAGGCGGGTGCGAACTCCCAGGCGGACGTTCACCGCAGCGAGTAGCCGACGCCGTGCACCGTCGCGATTGCCGGCGCACCGTCGAGGACTGCCAGCTTGCGCCGCAAGCGGGCGATGTAGACGTCCAGCGTGTTGTCGTGGACGATCGCGCCGTGCGGCCACGCGGCCCGCACGAGCTCCTTCCGGCGCACCGTGTGGCTCGGGGCCGCGGCAAGCCGAGCCAGAAGGCGGAACTCCGTCGGAGTCAGGTCGACGAGCGCGGTCCCGTAGGACGCGGCATGGGCACCCGGGTCGAGGCGAAGACCGGCGGCCTCGACCGCAAGATCGCTACCGCCTCGCTTCAGGAGAGCGCGCAAGCGGGCGACGAGCTCGGCGAATGCGAACGGCTTGCTGAGATAGTCGTCGCCGCCCACAGCGAAGCCCGCGAGGCGGTCCGGAAGCGCGTCGCGCGCGGTGAGGAAGATCACGGGCGCGCCGACACCATGCGCACGAAGCGCGTGGACGACGTCGCGCCCGTCCGCGTCGGGAAGGCCGATGTCGACGACGATCGCGTCGGGGTCGGCGTCGTCCAGGCGATCGAAGAGCTCGGCTGCCGTCGCGTGCGTGATGACCTCGAAGCCCTCCTCGCGCAGACCGCGAGCGACGAGCGACCGAAGTTCGTCGTCGTCCTCGAGCACGATGACGCGCGGCTCTCTCACTGCTCCCAGTATCGCCTTCGGGGCAGGGCCTACGGCCCGCCCTGCGGGTCGGTGCTCAGGCCCCGTTCAGATGCGGTCGGCGACGGTTCGTACGCGCGATGCGCTCACCGGACATCCTCTTGCACCACGAACGAGACACTCCGCCGACCTCGGCGCGGTCGAAACGGCGAACCGGCTACCGTCCGATCCGCACGTGACGACAGCGGCGATGGAGGGGCACGCGTACGGCTCACGGCGAAACCTCGCACGCGAGGCCGGTCTCGTTGCATGCGTCGCCGTCGCGGCAGGCGTGGCTCTGATCCTGCTGGTTCCGCCCGGAAGCGACTTCGCAGCGCACGAGTACCAGCTGTCGCTGTTCGCGCATCACGGGTGGACCGTGTGGGACAACTTCTGGTACGGCGGGCGATACACGTTCGTCACGTACAGCCTTCTCTACTACCCGCTCGCGGCCGTGCTCGGGATCAAGCTCCTCGCACTCGTCGCGATCGCCGTCGCCGCTGCGACGTTCACCGTCGTCACCGTGCGCCAGTGGGGCTGGGACGCGATCCCTGCGGGGCGCGTCTTCGCCCCCGTTTGGGCGGCGTTCGTCGTGACCGCCGCGTTCCCGTTCGCGCTTGGGGTCGCACTCGCGAGCACTCGCACTGGCGGCGATGCAGATGCGGGCACGGCGGGGCTTCGCCGTGCTCGCGCTGCTGACGTTGCTCGCGAGCCCGGTCGCGTTCGTGCTGCTGTCGATCGTTGCACTCGGCGCGTCTCTCGCGCAGCGTCGACGGTGGGGCGACGACCTGGCGCTCGCAGTCCCGCTGGCGACGCTCGGCATCGCGGAGCTCGTCCTGTGGCGGCTGTTCCCGGATTCCGGCCGCTACCCGTTTCCCACCGGTGAGTTCGCAGCCGCCGTCGCCTTCTGCTTGCTCGGCGTCGCGGCGACGGCGCGCGTCGAGCGCGCTCGCGCGCTCACCTGCATCTTCGTCACCTACCTCCTCGCGTGCTCGGCGGTCTTCGTCCTTCCTTCCGCCGTCGGCGAGAACATCGTGCGTCTGCGCTACGTCGCGCTGCCGCTGGCGGTGCTGGCGCTCTCTCTTCGCCGCTGGCGGCCGCTTGCGCCGGCGCTCGCCCTCCTCCTCCTTGCCGCCACGTGGAACTTCACGCCGCTCTTCTGGGTCGTCGATCGCAACACCCGCGACGACGCGCACTCGGCCCACTACTGGTCGGGGACCGTCACGTTCCTGCACCGCCGGCTGAGCCCGAGCAACCGCGTCGAGGTCGTCGACACGGCGAGTCACTGGGCGTCCTACTACCTGGCCCGGCAGGGGATCCCGCTCGCGCGCGGCTGGTACCGACAGGACGACTTCCCGCAGAACGCCGCCCTGTACGGCGACCTCACGGGCCGGCGGTACCTCGAGTGGCTCCACCGCCTCGCAGTGGGCTACGTCGTCCTGCCCGACGCGCCGCTCGACTACAGCTCGGAAGCGGAAGCCGATCTCATCCGAGGGCGCGGAAATCCGCTCCGCCGCGTCGCGAGGGTCGAGCACGCGACGGTCTACGCCGTGCCGGATGCGCGTCCGATCGTGACGGGGGCCGGGGAAGCCGAGGTCCGCGCCATCACCTCCAGAACGCTCGTCCTGCGGGTCGCAGCACCGGGTCGCTATCGCGTTGCAGTCCGCTACTCGCCGTACTGGCACGCGAGCCGTGGCTGCGCCAGCCGCGCGCGGGACGGCGGCATGGTCGTGTGGGTTCCTCGAGCGGGTCGCGTAACGCTCGAGCTCGACGTCGGATTGCACCGGATGCTCGCAACGCTCATCGACCGCGACCACCAATGCGCGTCACCGACCTGATCACGCGGCTCCGGCGTCGTGGAATCACCCTCGCGGAGATCTCCGTGACCTCGATCGTCGGTGGCCTGGGCGCAGCGGTCGTCGTCGACGCCGCGACCGGTTCTGCGCGCTACGGGCTCTGGGTCGGCTCGGCCGTCACGGTCGCGACGAGCTCGATCCTGCTTCGATTGCGGCGCGACGGCTAGGCGTCGCGTCCACTGGGCCAGGCCCGACGACCGTTCAGGCGTTGGTCAGGTCAGCGGCCATAGCGTCGCCGCGACGTGAGAGTCGCGATCGTCAGCGACGAGCCCTCCCGCCAATCCAGGGATGTCGAGCGCCCGAGGCGGGTGCTCGTGCTGACGGCACCGATCGGCGAGGGGCACATCGCCGCAGCTCGGGCTCTCGCCGACGACATCACGCAGACGCACGAGGGGTCCGAGGTCGTCGTCTGCGACGCGCTTCCGTCGCTCCGCCGCCCGGTTCGCTGGCTGCTCCGCGACGCGTATCGCTGGCAGTTGCGAGCCGCGCCCTGGCTGTTCGGCGGCCTCTTCGCCGCGCTGCGGCGTAGTCGCGCTCTCCGCTCGCTCGCCCGTGCAGGCCTCTCGCTGGCGGCCTCGCGCGGGCTCCTTCGCCTCCTCGCCGCTCATCCGGCCGACGTGATCGTGTCGACCTGGCCGCCGGCGACGACCGTCCTCGGCTGCCTGCGCCTCCGCGGCAAGGTGCGGGTGCCGATCTGCGCCACGATCACGGACTTCGCCGGTCTCGAGCTCTGGGCCGACCCCGGCGTCGACCTGCACCTCGTCATGCACGACCGCCTCGTGGCCGACGTCGAGCGCATCGCGGGCCGTGGCAGCGCGCGCGCCGTCTCGCCGCTCGTCGCGTCGCGGTTCCTGACGCCGCGGTCGGCAACGGACGCACGTTTGGCCCTCGACCTGCCGGCGGACGGCACGATCGTCGTCGTCTCGGGAGGAGGTTGGGCCGTCGGCGACCTCGAGGGGGCCGTCGAGGCCGCTCTGGAGCTCGAGGACGGCGTCTCGGTGATCTGCCTCGCCGGTCGCGACGAGGCGTGTCGGGTACGTCTCGACCGCAAGTACGCCCGTGAGCCGCGCGTCACGGTCCTCGGGTTCACGGACTCCATGAGCGACCTTCTCGCCGCCGCGGACGTGCTCGTGCACTCGACCGGCGGCGTCACGTGTCTCGAAGCCCTCGCGCGCGGGTGTCCGATCGTCGCCTACGGCGCGCCCGCCGGTCACGCGCCGCTCCTCGCGCGCGAGATGGCAGCCCTCGGTCTCGTCGCTCACGCGACGTCGGCCGCCGAGCTCCGCGCCGCGCTGCTCGGACGAGAGCGGACGCCGGCCGCTCTTCTCAGCCGCGGCATCGACGCAGCGAGCCTCGTTCTCGTCGCAGCGCCCCGCGTCACCGTACGACTCCGGGCGAGAGCGGCACGGGTCGCGGCGCTGGCCGCCACGGTGGCGGTCATCCTGCTCGGAGCGCTGGCAAGCGACTTGACGTACCCGGTCGTCGCGAAGGCGCTCGCGCTGCCGGAGACGACCTCCCTCAGACCATCGGGCTCCTCGGTGGCGCTCATCGTCCGCGGGAGCCGCCCCGAGCTGCTGGCCCTGGCCCGGTACGCGCGCGGCAAGGACGTGCACGCCTCGGTCGCGTCGCCAGACCCACTGACCGCGCGAGACATCACGACGCTGCGCGCCGCCGGCCTGGATCCGATCCCCGAGATCGCCTCGGGCGGGATCGTTGCGGCCGTCGGCACGCGACGACTCCTCCGACGCCAGCGAACGAGCTACGGCCTGCGCGGGCACTTCTACTTCCTCGCCCCCCACGAGGGGTTCACGATCGCCGACTACCTGCTCGCGCACCACCTCGGCGGCACGCCGCTGCAGGCGGATCGGAGCCTGCCGTCGACGGCGCGCGACCTCGCTTCGCTTCGACCCGGCGACGTCGTCGTCGCGGCGCTGGGATCCGATCGCCGGCCCGATCGGGTGCGTCTGCTCCGATCCGTTCGCCAGCTCGAACGCGACGGGCTCTCGATCGCGCCCGTCCAGAGCTGACCGCAGGTGGCCGCCATCCTGAGCCCGAGACGCGCGGTCGGAGCAGTCGGAGGCGCGCTGGTCGCCGGCCAGTGGGCACCTGCGTCGGCGGCCGTCCTGCCGGCGGCGGCACGAGCGTTTCGAATCCCGACGAGAATCCCGGCCGCGCGCGGTGTCCTGCTCACGTTCGACGACGGGCCGCATCCCGACGGCACGCGGGCAGTCCTCGCGGCGCTCGAGCATGCAGGAATCACCGCTGTCTTCTTCGTGTGCGGCGAGCAGGTCGCACGGCATCCTGGCGTCGTCCGCGAGATCACGGCGGCGGGTCACGAGCTCGGGCTCCACGGCTACCGACATCGGACGCGGATCCAGTGGAGCGCGCAAACGCTCGCCGATGACCTCCGGCGAGCGGTCGACGTCGTATGCGACGTCACGGGCGTCACACCGCGCCTCTACCGGCCGCCGCACGGCGTCTTCAGCGTCACCGGACTCCGCGTGATCCGTAGCCAAGGGCTCGAGCCGCTCCTGTGGTCGAAGTGGGGTCGCGATTGGCGGCGTGGCGCGACGCCCTCGACGATCGCCGCGGCCGCAACCGCGGGGCTCGCGGCCGGCGATGTGATCCTCCTGCACGACTCCGACAGCTACGGCGCGGCCGAGAGCTGGAGAGCGACCGCCGCGGCTGTGCCGCTGATCGTCGAGAGCGTCAGGTCAGCCGGGCTCGCGTTCGCATCGGCTCGTAGAGGCCTGTCGGACGGCCGATCTCGAGCGCCGCAACCGTAGAGCCGACGCCCGGACTCGAACCGGGGACCCCTTCATTACGAGAGCGGCCGCCAGCTCGCCATCTGCCGCTGGGTGTTGCCGAAACGCTCCGGTTAGGCGGATCCGGGGCGGACGCGCTCGGCTCGGTCGCCATCTGCCGCCGCCCGTACTTCGCACGAACTTCGCATGACTTACGCTCGTGAACGGAGGGCTGAACTAGCCGCACCGAGGCGCGAGGCAAGTCGGAGGCTGACCACGAGATCGCGGCTAGCTAGCTGGCGGAGCAGGATCGGATAGCGGTTCTCTCGGTGCTGGAGTCGCGGTCGCCTCCCTCGTCAGCTGACGACGGAAGACCGCGAACCCGATCGCAGACCCCACCACCAGGATCGCCGTCACCCTCAACGTGTGGATGGGGAGGAGCCACGCGATCACGACGATCCCGAGGGCCCACAACCCCCACGCGACCCAGACTCGCTTCAGTGTCGGAGCGAGCGCGGTTCGAGCCGCGGTCGCGCGCTCAC
The DNA here is from genome assembly GCA_963846995.1 of uncultured Gaiellaceae bacterium. Lineage (GTDB taxonomy): Bacteria > Actinomycetota > Thermoleophilia > Gaiellales > Gaiellaceae > GMQP-bins7. Next base: position 510,979 of record CAWJYD010000010.1, read on the forward strand.
CGGGGCCGACGAGCCAGGCACCGATCACGATCAGGACGCCGAAGGCGAGCGCGACCCAACCCGCAGCCGCCAGAGACTCCGTGATGATGTTCCAGGCGTCGGTCGCAGCAGGCCGCACAGAGTCGTCGGGGACGACGCTGTCGACCAAGTACTTGCCAGCGAGCCATCGAACGAGCAGGACGAGCACTCCGACGGCGATGAGGCCGATCCCGAGAGCGCGCACTTCCTGCCTGCGTCGCCCGCGGGCAAGCCAGATCGCACCCACCCAGCACGCGAGCGCCAGGATCCAGACGTAGTTCGCCACCTGTTCGAGCCAGTGGGTGATGGTCTGGGCGGTGTTCAGATCCTCGGACTTGAGGATCGTCACCTGGCCCGCGTCCTGCGGAACCTTGGCCGCCAGGTTCTCGACGAACCCGAAGCGATCACCGAGCTTCAGGACGAGAGGGCGTAGGTCGAGCACGACATTCCCGTCCGTCGTCTGGAGGGCTCCCGTGTCGCCGTGCAGAACCTCCACCACCTGACTTTGTGAGGCTGATGCCAACGCGACGAACGCGTCCTGGGCACGCGGACGGGCGAGCAACTTCTGCGCCGCCGTGTCCGCGAATCCCTGGGAGATACCGGCAAGCGGAACCGCGAGCGGTTGCAGGTTCTTCGGCAGTCTGCCCTCGAGCTCGGACTTGACATCGACGTTCGAGAAGAGGGCGTCGACCATCACCGCCGACAGCTGTTCCTGGATTGCGGGGCTCTCGATGAGGGCCCGGGAGGTCTGCTTGAACTGGTCCTGGTCGAGCGCCTCGCGCTTGACATAGGTCGCGAGGATGCTGACGACCGTCAGCAGAACACCGAGGACCAGAAGTGCGCGCACGCCGATGATCCGGCCGCGCGAGGGGGAAGCGTGGGAAGTGGTCACGCCTCACGCTTCTTGTCGCACGCCTCAAACTCCTTCTCATCGATCATGACGGTTCGGCTACCGGCCCTCCGTGATGGATGGCGGTGCCAGAACCGGCATCCATCACGCAGCGCCGTCGCTAAGCGCATCGAAGTCCCCTTCGGCAAGAGCGTCGAGCGGGCCGTGAGGCCTGATCTACTCGAAAGACATCATCCGGCGACATAGTCGGTTCCCAACGTCCGCGTTTCTGACTGACAAACGATGGTGTCAGCCACTACGCCGACCAGTTGCTAGGGCCGGAAAAGATGCTCGCCGAGGGGCTGAGGCGAGGCAAATCATCGTAGCGATCGCTGAACGGTGGCGCTACTGCTCCGGCGCCGCCCTCGCCTGCTTCGCCAGCCGCTCCGGACGGGCCGAGTATCGCCCTCGTCGGCCCGCGTAGAAGGAGGGGCGGCTGCTCCAACTGCGACCAGTCGACGTTTACGTCCAGACCGTCGCGGACCGCGCTGCTTCTTGCGGTAGCCCATCTCCGCGAACGAGACTGACGATAACTCAGATCTTCCGATCCACCGTTCCCGTACTCACCAATTCACTCGCCAATCGGCGCGGAGGCAGTGCAGAGAGAGGCGAGAATCGGCGCCGCTAAGCGAAGCCGACGCCCGGACTCGGACCTGGGACCCCTTCACTACGACGGTTGTGTAGCTGCGGTCAGCGCAGCTGGCGACCGCGGGCGTGAGTTGTGAGTTGTGGCTCCAGAACGAGACGAGCCGAATCTCGCAGTGGCGTCAGTCTCGCGTTAGCTGGTCAGCAGGATGCTGGTGTTCCAGCAGGAGTCCAGCGAGGATCACTCGGGCGATGTATGGATGGACAGCGCCGCAGTAGCTGCGGCGTAGACGGGGGATCGTTGGAAGTAAGCAGGGCGTTGACCGTTGCCCGACGGGGGCGATGCACCATCAAGCGCTAGCGAATCTCCTGAGAGAGCCAGCCCCGCCATATGCTCGTGGACCGCGGAGTATCCAGGCGCGACGCCGATCGCGGTTCAGCCCACGCCACCGCACGAAGCTCCCGCCCATGAAATGAGAATCGCGACGGAGTATCGCGCGCTTTGGAAGATCAACCTGTCAGGAGCCCGGTGCCCTTCGCGATCAGGTCGACGCCGAAGACAAGGAACAGCACTGTCATCACGGCGGCGTTGTGCGTCGCGAGCCAGCCCTTCATCGAGTCGAGCTCCGTCTTCGCCTTGTCGCCGCCGACGAGGTAGTAGACGACGGGGACTGCGATCGTGAGGCTGCCGACGACGACGAACACGATCAGTGAGACCACGGCATCGGTGGTCGAGAGTCCGAGTTGCGCGAGGCCAGTTGCCGCGGCGACCGTCAAGAGCAGGTTCTTCGGATTCACGCCGGCTAGTAACACGCCGAGCCCGAACGCCTTTCCCGGCGCGAGAGCGTCGATTCCCGCCATCCACTTCGGCATCTCGGGCTCGACGCCGGGCGCGGGCCTACTTTTCCATTGACGTGCGGCCAGGCGCAGGAAGAGCGCGCCGAGAATGAGCTTCCCCCAGGAGATCGTGTCCGACGCCGTGCTGCTCGTCGACGCGTTGCTCTGATCCGAGATGACGTAGGCGACGGTGCTGACGACCGCGAGCGCTAAGACCCAGCCGAGCAGGAAGACCGGCCCGTTCACCCGCGCCTTGGCCGAGAACAGCATCAAGATCACCGCGATGATTGGCACCGGGCTGATCGCCACACCGACCGCGAACGTCAGGACCTCGCTGATTCCCTGCCCCACGCCTCCTCCTTCATCGCGAGTCTACGGTGCGCTGTCGCCCGGTGCTTCCGTCCGCCCGCGTTGGGGTGAGACCGGGACAACACGCGGTCTTGTCCCGGGCCCGCCGTGCGGCCGCGCGCCCACTTTCGCCACGGTCAGAACGCGGCAGCCGAGAACCGGCCGGGGCTAGGAGACTCACTTAGAGTCCCCGTCGTGCGCGTGTCGATTGGCGATGTGCGGCTTTTCGTTGACGTCAGCGGGCCGGTACTCGTCCCCGACGGGCCCGCGATGCGCGAGCGCCCCACGGTCGTCATGCTGCACGGAGGACCGGGCGTCGACCACAGCCCGTTCAAGCAACCGATCTTCTCGCCCCTGACCGAGATCGCACAGGTCATCTACTACGACCAGCGCGGACAAGGCCGGAGCGATCGTGGTAGCCCGAGTGATTGGAATCTCGATACCTGGGCGGACGACGTGCGCCGCTTGTGCGACGCGATCGGCGTTCCTCATCCGATCGTGTTCGGCGGTTCCTTTGGCGGCTTCGTCGCACTGAACTACGCGCAACGGCATCCGGACCATCCCCGAAAACTCATCCTCTCGAGCACGGCGGCGCGCACTAATCCTGACCGGATGTGCGAGATGTTCGAGCAACTCGGCGGCCCGGAGGTCCGCGCGGTCGCCGAGCGATTCCTCAACGATCCGACGCGAGAGAACCTGGACGAATACGAGCGCGTGTGCCTTCCCCACTACACGCAGCGCCCGGGCGACCCCGACGTGCGGTCTCGCATCGAGCGGAGAGAAGAGGTCACGGAGCACTTCCTTCGAGGCGAGGGGCCGCGATTCGATCTGACCGAAGGACTCGACCGCATCAAGTGTCCCACGCTCGTCATGGCTGGAGAACTGGATCCGGCTGTGCCGGTCGAGGACGCGCGCGACCTTGCCAACGCACTGCCGCAGGAGCGAACGCGCTTCGAATCGTTCGCCGGTGCGGGGCACATGCTCGCGTTCGAACAGCCGAAGGCTGTGATGAACGTCATCCGGGAGTTCGTCCTGGACGACCTCTGAGCCCGAGCGGAGCTCGCTGTTGCTTTCCGCCGCAAGGGTTGTAAGGATCGCCACATGCGGCGCCTCTTCTCGTTGGTCGGGATTGGTATCTGCTGCGTAGCGGCACTCGGATCGGCGAGCCGCGCAGCACCCGCCGCGACTGCGGATCTGGAGATCGTGTTCCTCACCGCCGGGCTTCCGTCGACCTTCGTGGCGAACACGCCGTTCAGGCTGGAAGTGAGCGTTGGCAATCGCGGACCCGACCCAACGCATTTCCGCGTCCACATCCTGCTGCCGACGGGACTGCATCTATCCACCGCCTCAAGCCTCGAATGCGCCGGGACAACCGATCTCACCTGCGCTGAGGACACCGCGGCCCTGGGGTACGCCAAAGACGCAGGCGCGTTGTTCGTCGCGGACGCTCCGGGGTCCTACACGCTCGTAGCGCAGCTCACCGAATTGACGGCGACGGACCCCAACCCGGCAAACAACCAGGCATCGCTCACCTTGAACGTCGCCGCCGCGACACCGACACCGCCTACGCCGCCCGCCCTTGCCGCTTCGCCTCTTTCCATCAAGCCGACACGGCCGACGGCCGGACATCCGCTCACGGTGTCGTTCCGGATCACCGATTCAACGAGCGGGACATCCGTGAAGCCGTCGTCGGTGGCATGCACCGCCAACCTCGGCACGCGAACGGCGCGGATCGTGAGTGGGGCTGCAGCCTGTGTCCTCCATCCGCCTGCGACTGCTCACGGAAAGACTCTGCGTGGCACGCTGACGGCAAAGGCGAAGGGCGCACGTCTGTCGAAACGGTTCTCGATTCACCTTCGGTAGGTAGCTGCCGCAAACCCCTAGGGCCGCTCGGGAAGCCGACGCGCGGACTCGAACCGCGGACCCCTTCATTACGAGTGAAGTGCTCTACCAGCTGAGCTACGTCGGCGGGCCGGCTGAGTGTAGCCGGGGCTAAACGGCGACAGGGTGCGCGCCGGCGAGCTCGCGCCGCAGCGTGACGAACATCGCTTCGAGCGCCAGCGACGGGTTCAGGTTGAACTCCTCGAGCGCCCGCCATACCTCGCGGACTGCCTCTGCGGCGCCGACCGCACCGTCCGCCGGCAACGTCTCGACGTCCGCGGCGAGCTCCTCGAGGCGATCCGCATGCACGGCCGCATCGGCCGCGCCCGCCGCCACGACGACGAGGTCGCGATACCACGACTCGAGCGCCTCGAGACTCGCGAGCAGCTCGTCGCGCTCCGCGCCGCGCTGTGCACGCCGCACGCGCTGATCCGACTCGCGCGCGGGCAGGTCGACGTTCTCGAGGGCGGCCTCCTCGAGAGCGCGCGCCTCCTCGCCGCGCGCTCCCGCGATGTCGAGCAGAACCCTCGCCGCATCGGACGGGTGGAACGCCTCCTCGAGGTACACCGAGCGCGCCGTGCCGATGAGGGCGTCGCGCCGCGCGGCGGCGTCCGGGTCGAGGAGGCGGCGAGCACGATCGAGCCGCCCTGCAGACGCGCGGGCGAGGACCCGCACCTCGGTCTCGCTCCGCTCTGGCGCCTCGGCCGCGATCCACTTACGCACAGCGTGCTCGGACAGCCGACGGAACGGAACGAGCTGACACCGTGAGAGGATCGTCTCCGGCAGGGGGCCGAGCTCGGCAGCGACGAGCACGACCACCGCATAGGGCGGCGGCTCCTCGAGATCCTTGAGCAGCGCGTCCGCCGCGTCCTCGTTCATGCGGTCGGCGTCGAGGACGAGGTAGACGCGGCGGTCGGCCTCGAACGGCCGCATGTGCAGGTCGTGGTGGAGCGCGCGGACGTCGTCGATCCGGATCATCTCGCCGAGTGGCTCGAGGACGTACAGGTCGGGGTGCGAGCGCGCCTCGACACGTCGGGCGTCGCCGAGGAGCGCTCCGGCGAACGCGTATGCCGCAGCGCGCTTCCCGACTCCCGGCGGACCGTGCAGGAGAAAGGCGTGCGCGCCCGCTTCGGCGAGCGCGGCGGAGAGAAGGCGCTTCGCCTCGGGCTGCTCAGGCACGGACGCGAAGGGCTCCATACACCTCCTCCGCGAGCTCGTCCGCCCCTCGCGTGGCATCGAGGACGACGATCCGCTCCGGAAAACGCTCGGCGAGCTCACGGTACCCCGCCGCAGCGCTGGCACGGAAGTCGTCGCCCTCGCGCTCGAGCCGGTCGTAGTGGCGCTGGATACGCGACGGCACGGCACTCGGAGCGAGCTCGAGCAGGAAGGTCCGGTCGGGAAGCACCCCGCCGATCGCGGCGAGGTTCAACTCGAGCATGCGCTCGAGCCCGAGCCCGCGCGCGACCCCTTGGTACGCGATCGACGAGTCGAGGTAGCGGTCGCAGATCACCGACGCACCGCGTTCGAGCGCCGGCCGGATCACCTCGTCGACGAGCTGCGCGCGGGCGGTGACGTACATGAGCGCCTCGGCCCACGGCCCGACGTGGTCGCCGTGGAGGACGAGCTCACGGAGCCTCTCGCCGAGGGCGGTTCCGCCCGGCTCCCGCGTCGCCACGACGTCGACGCCGTCCGCCAGCAGTCGCCGGTGCAGCAGCTCGGCCTGCGTCGACTTCCCGGATCCGTCGAGGCCCTCGAACGTGACGAACACGGCCCCATCCTACGGCGGTCCGTAGGATGCGCCCGTGCGGGCGATCGTGACCGGAGGCGCCGGCTTCGTCGGCTCGCACGTGGTCGACGCGCTCGTCGCGCGCGGCGACGAGGTGGCCGTGATCGACTCCCTCGTCCACGGTAAGGCCGAGAACGTCTCGAGCGGCGCGGGGCTCCACGTCCGCGACATCCGCGAGCCGCTCGACGACCTCTTCGACGAGGTGCGGCCGGAGGCGGTCTTCCACCTCGCGGCGCAGGCGGACGTCCGCGTCTCGGTCGAGGATCCCGTCGGAGACGGCGAGATCAACGTCCTCGGCACGGTGCGCGTGCTCGAGGCGGCGCGGAAGCACGGCGCCCAGGTCGTGTTCGCCTCGACGGGGGGCGCGATCTACGGCGAGTGCGCTGAGCCCGCGCGCGAGGACAAGCCGTGCGAGCCGCTCTCCCCGTACGGCACGGCGAAGCTCGCGGGCGAGGAGTACCTGCGGATGTACAACCGGCTCTACGACACGCGGCACATCGCACTGCGGTACGCGAACGTCTACGGGCCGCGCCAGGATCCGCACGGCGAGGCCGGCGTCGTCGCGATCTTCCTCGGCTCGCTCGTGCGCGGCGAGCAGGCCAAGATCTTCGGCGACGGGCTCCAGACGCGCGACTACGTGTACGTGGGAGACGTCGCGCGTGCAACCACCTCGACCGTCGGCCAGGATCGCGGCGTGTTCAACGTCGGGACCGGGCGCGAGACGTCGGTCGTCGAGCTCTACGAGCTGTGCGCGCAGGTCGCCGGCTCCGAGACGAAGGCCGAGCACGAGCCGGCGAGGCTCGGAGAGCTGCAGCGGAGCTTCCTCGACCCGGCGCTCGCCGCGAGCGAGCTCGGCTTCACCGCGATGGTGGGTCTCGAGGACGGCCTCCGCGCGACCTGGGAGTGGGTCCTGAAGGAATAGGCCCGGCGCGGGCGAATCCGATCGCCCGTGGATCATCCACTTCCCGCTCCCGACGCACTCGTCCGCCCCTGGCGGACAGCCGCCTACGTCGCCGTCGCGATCGCCGCCTTCGAGCTGCTCCTGCTCCTCCTCATCGGCGGCGGCAAGCTCGTCGGCTTCGTCGCCGACCGCGTCCAGGTGGCGGCGCAGAACCAGGTGCTGGCGCCGACGACCTCGCATGCCCGCCCGGCCACGCACCGGCAGGCGAAGCCGGCGGTCGCATCACGGCCACGACACGCGACGATGGTGCTCGTCCTGAACGGCAACGGGCGCACCGGTGCAGCCGCCGCCGCGGCGTCGCGCGTGCGCTCGCGCGGGTACCGCATCGGTGCGGTGACGAACGCGCCCCGCGAGGTGCCCCGGAGCATCGTGATGTACCGCCCGGGGTTCGCCGGAGAGGGTCGTCGGCTCGGACGGGATCTCGGGGTCAGGCTCGTGACGCCGCTCGACGGGATCCGCGCAGGCGCCCTCGGCCGGGCTCAGCTCGTCTTCATCCTCGGGCCGTAGCCGCTACGAGCCGCGCGCGCAGCCGCCCTTGTTGACGGCCTTCCGGGCGACATCCAGCGGACCGCCCGGACGCCACTGACTGCCAGCAGGGTCGAGCGTGTAGGCGTTGTTGAGGAAGCGGTACGCGGCACAGAGGTTCCCGCGCACGTCGAACTCGAAGATCCCCAGCGTGTACCAGGTCTCCGGGTTGTCGGGCTGGAGCTGTACCGCCTCGATGTAGTCCCGCTCGGCTTTCCACGGCACCCGTCTCGCCTCCGACACGCGCGCGCGGGCGTACAGGGGATCGACCGAGACCGGGTCGAAGAACCGCGCGCGTTTCGCCTCGTCGAGCGCCCGCTGGAAGTCGCTCGCCGCGAGAGCGCGGGTCGAGCTGCGCTCGGCCCGGTCGGCGAGCCGCGGGAACGAGAACGAGACGAGCAGCGCGCCGGCGAGTAGGACCACCCCGAGCGCACCGAACGGCCAGCCGCGTCGCGAGCCCTCTGAGCGTCCGGCGACGGCGAGAACGCCGAGCGCGACCATCGTCGGCGCGGTCACGGCGAGGAAGTCCCAGTTGTAGTCGACGAGCGAGTGACCGACGTAGGCGGCCGGAAAGGCGACGAGGGCCGCCGCTGCAGCTCGCTCGGCGCCGGACAGGCGCCGGAGAGCACAGACGCAGACCGCAAAGCCGGCGAGAACGACTACGGCGAAGAGGGCGATCGCCGGAATCCCGCCTCCTGCGAGTTGCTGGAGCGGCACGCTGTGCGGCTCGACGACGGTGCGCGCATCCGAGCGGAAGCGCTTTCGGGCGATCTCGAAGGTTCCGGCCCCCGAGCCTGCCGGCCCGTAGTGCCGGTACACGTCGATCGCCTCGCCCCACCAGCAGAGCCGGCTGTTCGCGTCGAGCGAGCGCAGCCTGTCCGGGCTGTTGACGACCTCCGTGCAGTCGCGCTCGGAACTCACGGCTCGCGCCGCCGCGACCGAGCCACCGACCGCCAGCGCGAGCGCGAGCACGACCGCGGCCGCGAGCAGCCACCTCCCCACGCGCCGGCGCTTCTCGTCCGGGAACGATCTGCGCAGCCCGACGGCGAGCACCACCGCCACGACCGCCGCCCCAGCGAGGGCGAGCACCGCGAAGACCTTCCCGTCCGCGACGCGATCCGCGCGCAGGGCGACGTCCTCGGTGAGCGCGGGCCGGGTGAACGCCCAGCCACCGACGGCGAGCGCGGGCAGCGCCGACACGACGAGCAGCAGCCCGCTGCGTACACGCTCCGCGCCGACGAGCAGCCACAGCGCGATCACCCCGACGCCCACGACGATCCCGGCACGGGACAGGGTGAGCAGGAGCGCGAGCGCCGCGACGTACACGAGTAGCCCGCCCGCGACGCGAACCGGTCGGCGATGGTCGCGTGACGATCCGAGCCAGAGGCCGAGGACGAGAGCCACGTCCGCGAGCAGCGCCAGCGCATTCCAGTACCCGACCGGCTCGCGCAGGCGCGCGATCCGATCTCCGTCGGGATCGAGCGAAGGAATGGCCTTCGCGACGAGCGCCCAGGACAACGTCACGCCGAGCACGAGCGAGAGCAGCGAGGCGCCGAGACGGGCGGTCGCCTCCCGTCCGACCGCCCCGAGGACGAGCCCGAGCCCGAGGAAGGCCGCGTACGCCGCGGCTTTGTTGAACGCGTCCCAGCTCCGATCGCCGACGATCGACCACCACACGGTGGCGCCAGTCCACGTCACGAGGAGCACCATGGCGACGACCAGCGCCGCACCGGCGCGGCCCATGCGCGGCGCGGGGAGCCAGCCGAGCGCAACCGCGATCAGCGAGGCGGCGAGCAGGACGACCGCGGCGCCCCCGACGGGCAGCGTCCCACCGTCGCCCGACGCGTCGCCTGCGAACATCGCAGCGGCGAGGACGGCGCCGACGAGGCCCGACAGCACCGCTGCTGCGGCCACCGCCGTCCGGCGCGCGGGCTCGGACGTCGAGGCCATGACGGGCCACGCTAGCACCCTCGCGAGCGACCGCTCGGCGTTTGGATGGTCCGGCGCGATGGGAAGAATCCCCGGATGCTCGCGAACGAGGAGCGCGTTCGCGCCGAGGACGAACCCGCGTCCACGGCGACCCCGCTTCGCGCCGTCGCCGAGCGGTCAGCGATCGCGACGCTCGTCGTCCTCGGAATCCTCAGCGTCGCGACCGCACTCTGGATCGGACGCATCGTCATCGCGCTCCTCTTCCTCGCGATGGTGATCGCAGCCGCGATCCGTCCGAGCGTCGAAGCCCTCAAGCGCCGTCGCGTGCCGCGCGGCGCAGGCGTGCTGATGCACTACGCGGTGTTCGCGGGCGTCATCGCGCTCGCGCTCTGGTTCGTCGTGCCGGCGGCGACCGACCAGGTGTCGCGCGCGCTCGGGCCTGAGCACGGGCTACGCGAGGAGGCGAAGGGCACGACCGGGATCAAGCACGACGTGCTCGTCGCCCTCGACAAGAAGCTCAACGATCTTCCCTCAGGCTCGCACCTCATCGACCCCGCGGTGCAGTACGGCCGCGTCGCCTTCGAGGCCCTCATCGGCACGTTCTTCGTCTTCGCGACGGCGGCGTACTGGCTCGTCGAGCGCCAGCGCGCGATCGACGTCGTCTGCTCGATCCTGCCTCGCGCGAAACGCAAGACGGTGCGCGACACGTGGGAGCTGATCGACCTCCGGCTCGGTGCCTTCGTCCGGGGGCAGTGCGTCCTCATCGCGATCGTGGGCACGCTGCTCTCGGCCTCGTTCTGGGCCGTCGGTCTGCCCTACTGGCTCCTGGTCGGAACGTTCGCCGGAGTGGTCGAGATCGTCCCGGTCATCGGACCGCTCATCGCCGGAGTCGTCGCGATCGGGGTCGGGCTCTCGGTCTCGACCCACCTGGCGGTCATCGCCGGCCTTCTCGTCCTCGCCGTGCGGCTCCTCGAGGACTATCTCATCGTGCCGCGCGTGCTCGGCCACTCGGTGGGGCTCTCGCCTCTCGTCGTGCTCGTCTCCGTCACCTTCGTCGGGATCGTCTTCGGCGGCTACGCCGTGATCCTCGCCGTGCCCCTCGCGAGCGTCATCGTGACCCTCATCGACGTGATCGTCCGCGAGAAGGATCCCGCCGAGGAGGAGGTCCCTTCCGTCATCTTCCCGCCGAGCGACTCGGAATGACGCCCGTGGCCGATAGGGACTCGGGGCATGCCGTCTAACAGTTCGTTTACTCTCCTCTCACCACCGGCTCACCCCGCGCCGGAAAAATCGCCGTAGCCGGGATTCCGGCTCACCCAGTGAGATCTCACACGTGACACGCCTCCGCCCGTTTCGCGCGCTGCCGGCGCTGGTCGTGCTCGTCCTTGTAGTCGGTGTCGCACTTGGCGTCGCAAGCCCGGCCGGAGCGGCGACGCCGTGTGGCAAGAAGGTTCTCGGAGACTGGTTCGACAACGGCCGCATCGACCGCCTCTACCCGCTCAACTGCTACGAGGAGGCGATCGACGCGATCCCGCCCGACCTCCGCGACTACGCGGACGCGCAGGACGTCATCACACGCGCGCTGCAGGCCGCACTGCACCACAAGCTCACCGGCGGCGGCGCGGATCCGTCTCCGGGCGGCGGAGGCGGCACCGGCTCCGGCGGCGGAGGAAGCGGCTCGAGCGGTGGCGAGGGGACGAGCGCCCAGGAGGCGCCCGGGGTCGACACGTCGAGCCCGTCGTCCGTACCGATCCCGCTCCTCGTCCTCGGCGGCATGTCGATCGTCCTGCTCGCGGCGGGCGGGTACGGGTACTGGTCTCGACGGCGGCAGGCGCACGCCGACGCCGGCGACGACGACAGCTCGATCGAGTAGCACCCGACCGTCCGGCACGACGTTTTCGAGCCGCGCAGGACGGGTACATCCGACGCTCCGTCGTCAGGAGGACACCCTGCTTCGCATCGCCGTCCTCGTGGCGGCCACGCTGGCCGCCCTCTCAGTGATCCAGCCGGCTTCCGGCGCGACCGCGTGCGCCACGCGCGTCCTGCGGGACTGGTCGGACGACGGGCATGTCGCGAGCCGCTACTCGCCGCCCTGCTACGAGGAGGCGATCGACGCGCTGCCCACCGACCTGCGCGACTACACGAACGCGCAGGACGTCATCACCCGCGCATTGACCCAGGCGGTGCGGAAGTCGGACGACGGCTCGAGTGCTCGGCAGTCCGAGGCCGCGTCCCCGCGCGTGGCGAGCGGGAACCACCCCGTGCCGCTCGGGCTGGCCGCCGTGGCAGTTGCAGCGGCCGTGCTCCTCGGTGCCGGTGTCGGTGGCTATCTGCTGCGCCGGTCGCGGGGCAGCACCGCGACCTGAGCAACATTCGGCTCCGTCGCCCGTTGCGCGGCGTCCGGCGAGTCGCTCCGCCCGGTACAATGAGTGCGTGGAATTTCCGCAATTTGCAGGCTTTTTGGCGCCTCTTCATGCCGTCCGGCACGCCTCCTACCATCCCCTGCCCGCTCGCTTGACGACCGTCGCTCACCCGGGCGGGGAGACGTAATGTCGAACACGGCCCGGGAGGCAACGATGGAAACCGCGGAGCAGGCACGAGTCAACGAGACGACGACGGACGAGGTGGTGAACACCGTCGTCGACGCAGAGACGCGTGTGGCGCCGAAGCGGTACTTCACGGTTCCGGGTCGCGACCCGTTCGAGGAGATCGAGTGGGAGGTGCGCGATGCGCACATCCCGGGCAAGGACGGCCCCGCGTTCGAGCAGAAGGACGTGGAGTTCCCACGATTCTGGTCGCAGACCGCGACGAACATCGTCGCCCAGAAGTACTTCCGCGGCCGCATGGCCTCGCCCGAGCGCGAGCGCTCGGTGAAGCAGATGATCGGTCGTATCGTCGACACGATCGGCGGCTGGGGTCGTGACGGCGGCTACTTCGAGACGGACGAGGAGGCCGACACCTTCGAGGCCGAACTCAAGGCGATCCTCGTCAACCAGTACGCGTCCTTCAACTCGCCCGTCTGGTTCAACGTCGGATTCGAGAAGAGCCCGCAGTGCAGCGCCTGCTTCATCCTCTCGATCGACGACTCGATGGAGTCGATCCTCGACTGGATCCGGCGGGAGGGGATCATCTTCCGTGGTGGCTCCGGCTCCGGCCTGAACCTCTCGCGCCTCCGCTCCTCGAAAGAGCAGCTCTCGAAGGGCGGCTACGCCTCCGGGCCGGTCAGCTTCATGCGCGGCGCCGATGCCTCCGCCGGGACGATCAAGTCCGGCGGCAAGACGCGGCGCGCGGCGAAGATGGTCGTGCTCGACGTCGACCACCCGGACGTCGAGGAGTTCATCTGGTGCAAGGCCAAGGAGGAGCGCAAGGCGCGCGTCCTCGAGCAGGCCGGCTACGACATGTCGCTGAACTCGCCCGACTGGGCGTCCATCCAGTACCAGAACGCGAACAACTCCGTCCGCGTCACGGATCAGTTCATGGAAGCCGTGATCGAGGACAAGGAGTGGAGCCTCACCGCCCGCACCGACGGCTCGGTCGTCGAGACGACGGACGCGCGCAACCTGCTTCGGCAGATCGCCGAGGCGGCCTGGGAGTGCGCCGACCCGGGCGTGCAGTACGACACGACCATCAACTCCTGGCACACACTCCCGAACACGGGCCGGATCAACGCCTCGAACCCGTGCTCCGAGTACATGTCCATCGACGACTCGGCGTGCAACCTCGCCTCGCTGAATCTCATGAAGTTCCGGCGCCCCGACGGCGAGTTCGATGTCGAGGCGTTCGAGCACGCAGTGGACGTCGTGTTCCTCGCGCAGGAGATTGCTGTCGGCTACTCGTCGTACCCGACGCCTGAGATCGGCAAGAACGCCCGGGCCTTCCGTCAGCTCGGGCTCGGCTACGCGAACCTCGGCGCACTGCTCATGGCGCGCGGGCTCCCCTACGACTCCGACGAAGGGCGAGCGTACGCTGCGGCGATCACCGCGCTCATGACCGGCCGCGGATACCGCAAGTCGGCCGAGGTCGCGCGTCGCATGGGCCCGTTCGCGGGCTACCAGCCGAACGCCGCCGCGATGACGGGCGTCATCGCGAAGCATCGAGCGGCGGTGGGCAACATCGACCACGCGACCTCGGTGCCCGACGATCTCCTGTCGGCGGCCCGGCGTGCGTGGGACGACGCCTTGTCGCTCGGAGAGGTCTCGGGCTTCCGCAACGCGCAGGCGACCGTGCTCGCCCCGACCGGGACGATCAGCTTCATGATGGATTGCGACACGACCGGGGTCGAGCCCGACTTCTCGCTCGTCAAGTCGAAGAAGCTCGTCGGCGGCGGAGAGATCACGATCGTGAACAAGACCGTCCCGATGGCGCTCGCCGAGCTCGGCTACGCACCGACCGAGGCGGACGAGGTGGTCGCGTTCATCGACGAGCGGAACACCGTCGTCGGCGCGCCGCACCTGAAGACCGACCACTACCCCGTCTTCGACTGCGCGATCGGCGACCGCGCGATCAACTACATGGGTCACGTGAAGATGATGGGAGCGGTCCAGCCGTTCATCTCGGGCGCGATCTCGAAGACCGTCAACCTCCCCGAGGAGATCACGGTCGACGAGGTCTCGCAGCTCCTCATCGAGTCGTGGCAGCTGGGCGTCAAGGCGATCGCGATCTACCGCGACAACTGCAAGGTCGCGCAGCCGCTCTCGAAGAAGGGCGACGCCGGCGCGACGACGCTCGCTCCGGTGTCGGTCGGGACGGGCGCGCTGCCGCAGCGCCGCCGCCTGCCGGACGACCGGATGGAGGTCGGCCGCAAGTTCAAGGTCGGCGAGTACGAGGGCTACATCCACGTCGGTGTCTTCGAGGACGGGACGCCGGGCGACATCTTCGTGGACATCGCGAAGGAGGGCACGACGCTCGCCGGGCTCATGAACTCGTTCATGATCTCCGTCTCGCTCGGGCTCCAGTACGGCGTGCCGCTCGAGGTGTACGTCTCGAAGTTCAGCCACATGCGCTTCGAGCCGTCGGGGATGACGAACGACTCGGACATCCGCGTCGCGAAGTCGATCGTCGACTACATCTTCCGCTGGATGGGCAAGAAGTTCCTCTCGGCCGACCAGCAGGAAGAGGCCGGGATCCTGACGCCCGAGGTGAAGGCCCGCCTCGCCGCGGCCTACGCGGACGCCGGAGAGTCTTCGGCAGCTGCCCTCACCGCACTCGAGCCCGTGCCTCAGGGTCAGACGGCGCTCTTCAACCAGTGGGAGGACGCCGTCGAGTGCGCGCGCTGCGGCGGCCGCATGGTGCGGACGGGCTCGTGCTACACGTGCCGCGACTGCGGCACGAACACCGGCTGCAGCTAAGCAAGCGCGGCATCGTGAACGAGGGAGAGCCGCGGCGACGCGGCTCTCTTGCGGTGGGCGCGGACCGCAGCGGATCGCGCTGAACGCGCGGCACGTTGACCACCGTGGGCGGCCCAGTCTTCGGGTTCATGTCGCCCGGCGAGTGCTCGACGATGACGACCGACCGATGCTCGACGTGCTGAAGGGATTCCACGGATCGACCATCGACGCACCGTCGCGCCGACTCTGGCAACCCGATCCAGAGCGGCTTGAGGCTCGGTTCGAGCGCTTCCTTTCCGCGAGCTAGCGGCGAGAATCCTGCGCATGTCGACCCGCCGCTGGATGGCTCTCGCGTTCGCCCTCGGGTCGAGCTGCTTCCTGGTCGGGCCCTTCCCGGGCTACCTCGAGCTCGTCGGCGACTCGGCCGACGCGATCACGTTCTTCGTCGGCTCGATCCTCTTCACGATCGGCGGCGCACTGCAGAGCTGGCTCGCGTGGCCGAGCCGCCGCTCGCCCGGCGACGGACGAGCGGCGTGGTGGTCGTCGATCGTCCAATCCACCGGGACGCTCTTCTTCAACGTCACGACGTTCGAGGCGATGCACACGGCCCTGACGAGCTCGCAGTACGACCAACGCGTCTGGCTGCCCGACTGGCGCGGCTCGATCTGCTTCCTCGTATCGGGTGCGATCGCCTACCGCGCTTCGTCACGCCGCCGCTGGTACGGGTGGCTACCCGTTCGTGGCGGACCCGGCTGGTGGCAGCCGGCAGTCAACCTCCTCGGCTGCGTCTTCTTCGGCATCTCCGCGGTGGCTGGCTACGTCGTGCCGTCGACGGGCTCGATGCTCGACATGGCGGCCGCCAACTGGAACACGTCTCTTGGCGCCGCCTGCTTCCTCGCCTGTGCGGTGGACACGTTGCGCAGTGACGCGGTGGCGAAGGTGCCGCTCCGCACGCGCCTGCACGAGCTCGAGCACGACCTCGAGCGAGCTCGTCCGCGCGCGCAGCGATAGCCTGCCCCGGATGTCCACCGCGACCGCACACACGCGGCTGTGGCACCCGTTCGCGGCCATGGGCAAGGTCGACGGCCACGAGCTGGTGCTCACACGCGGAGAAGGCTGCCGGGTGTGGGACGCGGACGGGAACGAGTACCTGGACGCGACCGCCGGGCTCTGGTTCGTCAACGTCGGCCATGGTCGCGCGGAGATCGCTGACGCCGTGGCCGAGCAGCTCCGCACCCTCGCAGCGCACCACGTCTTCGGCGACCACGCGAACCAGCCGGCTCTCGACCTGGCGACCCGACTCGTCGACCTTGTGCCTATCGAGGATGCCGCCGTCTTCCTCGGGTCCAGCGGCGGCGAGGCGATCGACACGGCGGCGAAGATCGCCCGTCGGCACTGGGCCCTCCTCGGCCAGCCGGAGCGCACGATCGTCGTCTCACGTCGGTTCGCGTACCACGGCACGAACGCGTATGGGACGTCACTCTCGGGCATCCCCGCCGTACGTGACGGGTACGGCACGCTCGTCGGAGACGTCGCCGAGGTCGCGAACGACGATCCCGCCGCGCTCGCGCGCGCGCTCGACGAGCTCGACGGACGCGTCGCGGCGTTCGTCGGCGAGCCCGTCATCGGCGCGGGCGGAGTGATCCCACCTCCGGACGGCTACTGGCCTGCGGTCGCCGAGATCTGTCGCGAGCGCGACGTCCTCCTGATCGCGGACGAGGTGATCTCGGGCTTCGGGCGCCTCGGTCACTGGTTCGGATGCGAGCGGTACGGCTTCACTCCCGACCTCATGACGTGCGCCAAGGGGATCAGCTCGGGCTACGTGCCGCTCTCGGCGGTCGTTGCGAGTAGCCGCGTCAGGGCGCCATTCTGGGACGACGCGGCGGCGCCGTTCCTGCACGGCGGAACGTACGCCGGCCATCCGGGAGCATGTGTCGCCGGGCTCGTCAACCTCGACATCATCGAGCGGGAGGGTCTCGTCGACCGCGCGTCCGAGCTCGAGCCGGTTCTTCGAGACCTCGTCGCTCCACTCGCAGACATCCCGGGGGTGGCGGCCGTACGCAGCGCAGGACTGGCGGCAGCCGTCGAGCTCGACCCGGAGCTTGTCGCAACGCACCCCACCGCGGGCGTCGCAGTGGTGGCGGCGGCGCGGAGGCACGGCGTCATCTCGCGCGCACTTCGTGGCGTGGCCATGCAGATCTCGCCTCCGCTGGTCGTCACCGAGGACGAGCTGGCGACGATCGCGGACGGTATCGCTGAGGCCATTCGAGAGACGATCGCGTCGCTCGAGGGCTGACCTCACAAGCGCAGCCGATAGACGCGCCGGACACGACCGCCGTCGAAGGCGAGGTCGACCCGAGCGACCACCGGCCCGACGAGCGCGGGGCGGAGTGGTAGGACGAGAATGCCGCGCGTACCGGGTCGAAGCGAGCTCGACCCGCCGGTGAGCCTCGCGAGCCGACGCCCGCCCCGCTCGAGGGACACGGCGACACGCCCGCGAGCAAGGGTTTCCGTGACGTTGCCGTGGTTTCCGAGCTCGAGCTCGAGCGTGCGGCGGGCGCGCTGCGCACGCGAGACACGAAGTCCCAGCAGGACGAGCCGGCGCACGACCGTACCGGGCGTGCGAACGACAACGACGACTCCTAGCCGCATTCGAGCAGCGACACCCACTTCGAGCTGCCGACGCGATGTCATGAGAAGCAGCGCGTCGTGGTCCCCCGGCTCGGCATGAGGCGGAGGTCGCGCCGTGACGGCAACGCCGGCAGACGCGTGTGGTTTGAGTGCGACGACGCGCGGGCGGAAGCTCAGCCAGCGCGCCGCTGAACGCTGCTGACCCGACGCGGCGACGATCTTCGGCCGCCCGCGCAGATCGAGCGCGAACCCGGCGCGAGTGACGTCGACGACGACGTTGCTCGTGCCGGCGTTGGTCAGACGAACCGTCGCGCGTCCTGCTCCCGCGAGGTTCAGGTGCGACGGGGACGCAGTGAGGGCGACCGGAGGTGCAGGCGTGCTGCTCGCGCCCGCCGAAGCGGACGCGAGCAGCAGTACGAGACCGAGCGTCGGCACGCGGACGACGCTGGCGATCATCGTCCGATCGCCGTGTAGGTGATCGTCGCCGTGTAATGACCGGGCGGAACGACCGGCAGCGGCGCCGTGAAGCTCACGTTCGTCGGCCAGACGTCTCCTCCGGTCGCGCTTCGGGCGGACGACGTGCCGATGAGGAGGTCGGACGCGGGGGCGATCGGAATCGCGACCTTCGCCCCTCCGGCCAGCTGCGGGCCGATCTGGGCGCCGGCCGCCGCCGTCGCCGTCATCCCGAGCGGCAGGTCGGCCGGCGCGAAGGCCGACCGGTGCACCGAGAGCCCGTAGCCGGCTGCGTCGTTGCTCGAGACCGTGACCCGCTCCGAGATCGCGGCCGGGCTCTCGCCCGAGTTGGCGTTACCGAAGCTGATGTTCTGTCGCTCGAGCGCGATCGACAGGGCCGACTGGATGTCGACGTCGACTCCGGCACCCGCACTCACGCCACCCGAGGGCGGAGGCGGACCGCCCGTGCACGGCGCGGTCGTCGACGCCGAGTTCCGGGGCGTGGGCGACGCGCTCGAGAAGTCGCTCGCGTTCGCGTCCGTGTCGGTGCAGCCGTCGCTCGCCCGCGATGCCACGGTCGTGTTGCTCAAGGCACCGGCTGCCCCGGAGCCCTCGTAGTCCGTCGCAGAGCCGTACCCGATGAGATCAGCCACGAGGGGATCGGCCGAGCAGCTCCCAACCGCGCCGCCGCACGTGAGAGCGTTGGTGCTGCGGACGAGAGCGATCTTGCCGCCCGTGTTCGCGAGGTTCGTCGTCCCCGTCGCGTCGGGCGACGGGAGCGGGCCCCCGATTGCGGCAGCCGATGCGAGCTGGACGAGGTAGTAGCCGCCGGCGGGGACCGAGCCCGCGAGCGGCGTCGGCTGCCAGCTCGTGCCCGTGGCCGACGCGTACTGGATCGACCACGAGCCGAGGTCGATGGAGGTGGTGCCGCGGTTGAACAGCTCTACGAAGTCGTTCGCGAACGTCGCACCGCTGTTGCCGCCGCCCGCGTAGACCTGGCTGACGACCATTCCGGAGGACGCGCTTCCGGCAACCGGCGCGCCGAGGAGCGCGCCGACGAGAAGCAGGAGAGGGACGAGACGAGCTCGATGCATGGGCAGCTCCGATCGGAGAGGGAACATGACCCCTCCTCTGGTATCCGCGCGCCGGCGCCGCCGAAACTGTCCTTTCGCGAATCGACGCTGGATCGCCGGTGTCTTGTTGCACTCGCAGGAGCTCGGCGCGTCCGGCAGTAGATTGGGCGCGTGAGCTTCTTCTCCGGCGCGGACGCGTACGACCGGTTCATGGGCCGGTACTCGGTCCAGCTCGCGCCCCTGTTTGCCGACTTCTCCGGCGTCGAATCGGGTCAACGCGTCGTCGACGTCGGTTGCGGCCCCGGCGCGCTCACGACGGAGCTCGTCGCACGGCTCGGCGCCGCGTCGGTCACCGCCGCCGATCCGACGGAGCCCTTCGTCGAAGCCGTTCGCGAACGAAATCCGGGCGTCGACGCGAGACTCGCACCCGCGGAGGATCTGCCTTTCGAGTCGGACGAGTTCGACGCGGCGCTCGCACAGCTCGTCGTCCACTTCATGAGCGATCCCGTCGCCGGTCTCCGGGAGATGGGTCGGGTCACGCGGCAGGGTGGACTCGTGGCCGCCTGCGTCTGGGATCACGCGCCGGGAGGAAGCGGCCCGCTCAGCTCGTTCTGGGAAGCGACCCACCAGCTCGATCCGGGAAGTCGCGGCGAGTCGTACATGGCAGGAACGGGAGAAGGCGACCTCGCCACGCTCTTTGCGGAGGCCGGAATCTCGTCCGTCGAGGACGGCGCCCTGACGTTCGAAGTCGAGCACGCGTCCTTCGAGGAATGGTGGGAGCCGTACACCCTCGGGGTCGGGCCGGTGGGCGTCTACGTCGACGGTCTCGACGAGGCGGACGTGGAGCGGCTCCGCGAAGCCTGCCGCGCGCTGCTCCCACCGGCGCCGTTCACGCTCTCGATCCGGGCGTGGGCGGCCAGGGGTCGTGCCTGACTTCCGCGCTTAGCGAAACGCGCTCCGCAGGCGAACGTCGAGGTGGTCAGGCGCTCGTACACTCCCGCGATGCAGCTCGGTCCAGGAGCCGGCACGCGAGTGCAGAACCCGGTCGGCGGCCCGCTCACGTTCAAGGTGCGTGGCGCCGAGACCGGCGGCGTCCTGACGGTGCTCGAGAGCGAGATCGCGGCCGGCGACGGCCCGCCGTACCACGTCCACGCGCACGAGGACGAGACGCTGTACGTGCTCGATGGGAGCTTCCGGTTCCGGCTCGGCGACGACGTGCGCGCCGCACCGGTCGGCTCCTTCGTCCACGTTCCACGCGGCCTCCCGCACTGCTTCCAGAACGTCGGCGACGACGCAGGCCGCCTGCTCGTGACGTTCACGCCCGCCGGAATGGAGCGCTTCTTCGAGCGGTTCGCGGAGCTCACGCCCCAGTCGAGCCCGGCCGAGGCGTTCAAACTGGCCGGTGCTGAAGCGGGCCTGGAGGTCCTCGGACCACCTCTCGCCGTTTCGCGTCCAGGCGAGCGCTGACGCGTGCTCGAGCTCCGACCGAACTGCGAGCTCTGCGACAAGGACTTGCCGCCCGAGGCGTCCGACGCGCGGATCTGCTCGTACGAGTGCACCTTCTGCGCGAGCTGCGTCGAGAGCGTCCTCCACGACGTGTGCCCTAACTGCGGCGGCGGCTTCCAGGTGCGTCCCGTCCGCCCGCGGCGAGCATGGCGCCCGGGAGCCGGGCTCGATACCGACCCGGCTGGAACCGCGCGGCGACACACGCCGTATGGCAGCGACGAGCTCGCGGAGTTCGTCGCGCGTATCGAGGACATCCCTCCCGCGGAGCGCTAGCCACGAGCCGTTGACTGGCGCACCCGGGTGATGCGAACATACGTTCGTGCCCGGCCCGGCGTCGATCCTCCACGCGGACGCCGACGCGTTCTTCGCCTCCGTCGAGCAGCGCGACGACCGGCGGCTGCGCGGCCGTCCGGTGATCGTCGGGGCAGGCGTGGTGCTCGCAGCGAGCTACGAGGCGAAGGCGTACGGGATCCGAACCGCGATGGGGGGCCGCCGCGCGCGCCAGCTCTGCCCCCACGCCGTCGTCGTCCCACCGAGGATGTCCGCGTACTCGGAGGCGAGCAAGGCCGTGTTCGAGGTCTTCGAGGACACGACTCCGCTCGTCGAGGGGTTGTCGATCGACGAGGCGTTCCTCGACGTGCGGGGGCTCGAGCGCCTCGCCGGGTCGCCGCTCGCGATCGCCGAGCGGCTGCGCCGCCGCGTGCTGAGCGAGGTCGGGCTCCCCGTCACCGTCGGGATCGCGCGGACGAAGTTCCTCGCAAAGGTCGCGAGCGCGGTCGCGAAGCCGGACGGGCTCCTGCTCGTCCCACCGGACGACGAGCTCGGCTTCCTGCATCCGCTGCCCGTCGAGCGCCTCTGGGGTGTCGGCCGCGTGACGGCCGGCAAACTGCACGAGCGCGGGTTGCGCACCGTCGGCCAGGTCGCCGCGCTCGACGAGGCGCTGCTCGTCCACCTCCTCGGGCGCGCATCGGGACGCCACCTGCACGCGCTCGCGCACAACCGCGACCCACGCCCGGTGCAGACGGGACGCCGGCGGCGCTCGATCGGCTCGCAGCGCGCACTCGGGCGACGGCCCACGTCCCTCGAGCTGATCGACTCGTCAGTCATCGCGATCGTCGATCGCATCTCGCGGCGGCTGCGGGCCGGGGGGAGAGCCTGTCGCACGGTCGTTCTCCGGCTCCGCTTCGACGACTTCACGCGCGCCACGCGCTCGTTGACGATGCCTCGACTGACCGATCAGTCAGAGGCGATCCTCGCCGCGGCGCGCACGCTCTTCGCCGCGTCGGTTCCGCTCATCCAGCGCCGCGGGATCACGCTCGTCGGGATCTCGCTCACGAACCTCGAGGACTCCGGCCGTATCCAGCTGAGCCTCACCGACGACTGGCGCCCGTATGCACTCGATGCGGCGCTCGACGAGGTGCGCGACCGGTACGGCTCGGCGGCCGTCACGCGCGGAGTGCTGGTCGGCCGCGATCCGGGGATCGCGATGCCACTCCTTCCCGACTAGAGGTCAGGCGGCGCCGGCGACGGCTTCGCCCGAACCCTCGCCCTCGTGCGCACCCGCCGGCATCGCCGCGGGACGCAGCAGGATTCCGCCGATCGCAGCGGCGCTCGCGGCGAAGATCGCGCCGACGAGGAAAGCAGCGTGATAGCCGCCCGCCAGAGCGTCGAGCTCGCTGCTGCCAGACGCCGTCAGCGAATCGGTCCGCGACGCGGCCAGGCTCGCGAGAACGGCCAGTCCGAGAGCGCCGCCCATCATGAAGGCGGTGTTCACGATGCCCGACGCGAGACCCGCCTCCTCCTGCGAGACGTCACCCATCGCGGCCAGCAGCACCGGGTTGAAGGCCATTCCGGCGCCGAGCCCGAGCAGGATCATGCTCGGCAGCACGTCCACGACGAAGGAGCCGTCCACCGGCGCGCGCGCGAACAGGAGAAGCCCGAGCGCGGCGAGCCCAAGCCCGACGCCGAGCGGGATCCGGATGCCGAAGCGCATGACGAGCTTCGCCGACAGCCCGAGCGAAAGGGCGCCCATGATCAGGTTCCCCGGCAGGAAGGCGAGACCGACCTCGAGCGGCCGGTAGCCGAGGACGAGCTGGAGATAGAGCGCGGTGAGGAAGAACCACGCGAACATCGCGGCGGCCCAGAGGATCCCGACGATGTTCGAGATGACGAGGTTGCGCAGTCGGAAGAGGGCGAGCGGCATCAACGGCGCCTCGACCCGCGACTCGATGAAGACGAACGTCGCGAGCAGGACTCCGGAGAGCGCCAGCAGCCCCAGCGTCCGCGCCGTGAGCCAACCGACCGCGTTGCCATTCACGATCGCGTACACGGCGACCATGAGCGACGCGGTGACGACGACCGCGCCCGCGACGTCGAGCCGTGCGCGGACGCCGGCGAGCGAACCGCCCGGGAGGACGAGGAACGACAGCACGACGACCGCGATCCCGATCGGGACGTTCACGAGAAAGATCCAGTTCCACGCGAGGCGGTCGGTGATGATCCCGCCCAGGAGCACGCCGATCGAGCCGCCGCCGGAGGCGACGAACCCGAACACGCCCATCGCCTTCGCGCGCTCGCCAGGCTCGGTGAAGAGCGTGACGATGAGCGAGAGGGCGACGGCCGACACGATCGCTCCGCCGAACCCCTGCACCGCGCGAGCCGCCACAAGCATGCCCTGCGAGCCAGCGAGGCCGCAGGCGAGCGACGCTGCCGTGAAGATCGAGATCCCGACGAGGAACAGCTTGCGGTGCCCGAAGAGGTCGCCGAGCCGCCCGCCCAGGAGCAGGAAGCCGCCGAACGTCAGGAGGTAGGCGTTGACGACCCACGCGAGCGACGTCTCGGAGAAGCCGAGGTCCTCACGGATGGACGGCAAGGCGACACCGACGATCGTCACGTCGAGGACGATCATCAGGTCGCCCAGGCAGACGACGAGGAGCGCGAGCCAGCGGGAGCGGTTGTCGAGTGTCATGGACAGTCCTTTCGCGGTCGTCGGTGTCTGGAGGTCGGACCTCCGACGACCGCGAAAGTCATCGCTGGGCGGTTCTAGGCCTCGCTCGCCTCCGGGCTCCCAACGACCCGTGGCTCGAGTTCGGGCCTGTGTGGCGGCTCGATCGTGACGTTGGGCAGCAGCCTGTCGAGCCAGCGCGGTATGTACCACGTCCTCTCACGCAGCAGCGTGAAGAACGCGGGGATCAAGGTCAGCTTCACGACGAGCGCATCGGTCAGGATCGCAACCGCGAGCAGAAGGCCGAACTCCTTCGAGATGCGGTCCGGCGTGACGATGAAGGCGGAGAAG
This sequence comes from uncultured Gaiellaceae bacterium, assembly GCA_963846995.1. Lineage (GTDB taxonomy): Bacteria > Actinomycetota > Thermoleophilia > Gaiellales > Gaiellaceae > GMQP-bins7. Next base: position 535,023 of record CAWJYD010000010.1, read on the forward strand.
ACCGTCGCCATGATGATCGCGGCGGCGACGATGACGCGGCCGATCGCCGCGATGCCGTGCTCGACCGCGTCCTTCGTCGCGAGTCCGTGGACGTGCTCCTCACGGATCCTGCTGGTCAGGAACACCATGTAGTCCATCGAGAGGCCGAACATGATCGCGAACGCGATCGGTGGCACGAACGTCTCGATCGGCCCGGTGCGGTCGAGCCCGGTCAGGCTCAGCAGATGACCCTCCTGGATGACGAGGGTCAGGACGCCGAACCCGATGAAGCCGGACAGGATCGTCGTGATCGCCGCGGTGAGCGAGACGACGATCGAACGGAACGCCATCGCGAGCACGAAGAAGGTGACTCCGATGATGTAGAGCAGGAAGAGCGGTAGCCGTTGCATGATCCGGTGGGCGATGTCGATGAACGCCGCGTTGAGGCCCGAAACGTAAACGGCCGCGTCACCGCCCTCGGTCGCCGCGGGGACGACGTCCTTCCGGAGGTGGTCGACGAGGTCGGCGGTCGCCTGATCCTGCGGGGCGGAGTTCGGTGTGACGAACACGATCGCGACGGACTTCGCCTTGTTGAACTGCGGCTCAGCGGCGGAGGCGACACCCTTCAGATTCTTCACCCCGTCGTAGACCCTCCGCGCCGCACCCGGGTCGCCGTTGAGGGCGACGACGATCGGAATCGGACCGTTGAAGCCAGGCCCGAACCCCTCTGCGAGCAGGTCGTACGCGCGCCGCGCCGTCTGGTTGGTCGGCTGCGTCCCTTGATCGGAAGCGCCCAGGCGCACGAGCGCCGAGCCGCCGGCGAGCAGGAGACCCACGATGAGCAGGATCCAGAAGACCGGCTTCGCATGCGCGGTCACGAACCTGCCCCAGCGGGCGATCAGCGTGTTGTGCCGCGCGGCCTCGGAGTCGTCGATTGGGCGAAGGAACGGCACCTTGAGCCGGTCGACCTTGTGCCCCAGCTTCGCGAGCACGGAGATGAGCAGCGAGTTGGCGATGAGCACGGTCGTCAGGACGCCGAGAGCCGCGCCGACCCCGAGCTTCGTGATGAAGTCGAGGCCGAAGAACGCGAGGCCGGTGACGGAGATCGCGACGGTCAGCCCAGCGAAGATCACGGCCCGCCCCGCCGATGCACCCGCCTCGGACGCCGCGTCGCGCGGCTCGAGACCCTCGTGCAAGAACTGACGGAATCGCGTCACGATGAACAGCGAGTAGTCGATTCCGACGCCGATCCCGATCATCGACACGAGGATCGGCGTGATCGTGTTGATGTCGGTGAGCCCCGCGAGGATGAAGAGCAGGATGAACGCGGTCCCAACTGCGACGATCGCGAGCGCGATCGGGATCGCGGTGGCGACCAACGTCCGGAAGACGATCATCAGCACGACGAAGGCCGCGAGGAACCCGAGCAGCTCCTGGATCCCCTGCTGGATCGGTGGCGACTCGGCCTCGCCGTTGAACTCGACGGTGACGCCCGCCGGCTCGACGGCGTCTCGTACCGCGTTCTGCACCGCGACGACCTGGCTGCGGTCGGCGGTCTCGATGGTCTGGTCGAACTGCGCCTCCGCGTATGCGATGCGGCCGCTCTTCGAGAAGGTCTGCTTCGAGAACGGGTCGCCCACGCTCTCGATCCCCGCCTTGCCGTCCGCGGGCGCGAACTCAGAGGTCTTCAGCTTCGCGATCGCGCTCTCGACCGCCGCCTTGTACTTGGGGTCGTCCAGCCGCTGGCCCGCGGGCGCGGCGAAGACGAGGTTGAGGACCGAGCCCTGCTCGGACGCGAACTCCGCCTTGATCAGGTCGGTCGCCCGCTGCGTGTCGGAGCCGGGAATCTCGAACTGGTCCTTCAGGCCGCCGCCGACCGTCGCGACGAGGACGATCAGCGCAGCGATGATCCCGACCCAGACGAGCATGACCCGCCACGGATGTGTGGCGCAGGCGCGCATCCAGGCCGCCAGGGCGCCGGTCGAGAGCCTCTCGTGTGCGGCAAGTCGTTCGCTGTGGTCACTCATGTCGACCCCCCAGAAGTCGCTGTCACACCCTAGGACGCCGCAACGTCGCCGAAGTCATCGGACTTCCCGCGACCTTCGCCCTCGGTTCCCGGGTTTCTAGCAGGCCGACGGCGGCCCGTGCAGTTTCGGCGCGACGCCGATGAGTTCCCTGCGCCGCGACCGTCACATCGGCACATGCCGACATCCGGGCCGCACGAGGTCGCCTTCGCCATCCGCGGCCCGCTCCTGCGCGCCGACCTCCCCGGCCTGTGCGACCGGGGCTGCGCGATCCTGACCGCAGCGGAGGGGGCGTCGCTCGTCTGCTGCGTGGACGACTGCTCGCCGGATGCCGTGACCGTCGACGCTCTCGCGCGCCTGCAGCTCGCGGCTCGACGGTGCGGATGCCGGATCCTCCTACGGGGCGCGACCCCGCAGCTCCTCGAGCTCGTCGGTTTCATGGGCCTCGCGAACGTCTTCCCCGAGCCCGCCGAGGTTTGAGCTGGCGAGCGGCGTGAAAACGTCGTGGAATGACCGACTACACACAGAAGAATCTCGGTGAGCTCAAGGACATGGCCGTCGACGGAGGGTTCTCCGACAACCAGGAGGCCCGGTTCGCAGGCAAGGATCTCGGGCTCGAGGAGCTCGGCGTCTCGCACCAGATCGTGAAGCCCGGCATGCACCACGCGTTCGGGCATCGCCACAAGAAGGCGGAGGAGGTCTACGTCGTCCTCGCCGGCGACGGGAAGATTCACCTCGACGACGAGGAAGTCGCGGTCGAGCGTCTCGACGCGATTCGCGTCGGTCCCGAGGTGACCCGTGGCTTCGAGGCAGGCGAAGAAGGGCTCGAGCTCATCGTCTTCTCGAAGAGCGCGCCGGGCGACGCCGAGATCGTCGAAGACTTCTTCGAAGACTGAGGCGCAGGCTCAGGCTGTCGCGAGTTCGGCGTACTCGAGCGGCAGCCCGAAGCGCGGGAACAGCGTCTCGACGTCAAGGAAGAACGTCAGCCCCACGATCCGGCCCTCTTCGATCTCGAGGACCTGTAGCGCCCACGGCTCGTAGCCGCTGCCGTCCTCGGACGGCTTGTACTGGCCGAACGCCGGCGCGCCGTTCGCGGACTCGACCGCGACGACGCGTGACCCGCGGCAGCCGTTCCCCGGACCGACCCACCAGGCGAGGATGTCGTCGCGTCCCGCGAGCCAGAGGTCGAACGGCGGCATCGACTGGATCGCGTCCTCCTGGATGAGCGAGGTCAGCGCCTCCATGTCGTAGCTCTCGAACGCCTCGACATAGCGGCGCAGGAGCTCCGGGTCGACGGACTCGGAGGGGGACGTCTCGGCGAGCGTCGCTTCGCTGGCCTCCAGCGTCGCCCGTGCACGCTGGAGCGCGCTGTTCACGGACGCGACAGTGGTCTCGAGCAGTTCTGCGACTTCGCTCGCCTTCCAGCGAAGCACCTCGCAGAGGATGAGCACCGCGCGCTGGCGCGGCGGCAGCTGCTGGAGCGCGGCGACGAATGCGAGTCGCACGGACTCGCGACCCGCGACGACATCCGCCGGATCACCTTCCGCGACGACCAGGCCGTCCGGCATCGGCTCGATCCAGAGCTGATCCGGCGTGCGCAGGTTCTCGACGATCGGCTCTCCCGCCGGCCCGAGGTCCATCGGCAGCGCTCGCCGCTTGCGGCTGTCAAGCAGGTCGAGGCACACGTTGGTCGCGATCCGGTACAGCCACGAACGGAGCGACGACCTGCCCTCGAAGCGGTCGTATGCGCGCCACGCCCGGACGAACGTCTCCTGCACCGCGTCCTCGGCGTCCGCGGAGCCGAGCATCCGGTAGCAGTAGGCGGTCAGCTCGACGCGGTACTCCTCGAGCTGCTCGGCGAGCGGTGCCGCGATCGTCGACTCGGTCACGCGGCCATGCTAGGCAAACGAGGCTCGCGGCCGTCGCGCCGGCTAGCGGCCGAGGAGGGGGAGCACGCGCTCGCAGACGAGCTCGAGCCCGGCGAGCGGCGTGCGGCCCTGCGGCGTGCCGAGCTCGACGCGGTCGGCACCGGCCTCCCAGAGCTCGACGACGCGCTCGGCGACCCGTTCGGGCGTCCCCGCGATGCAGAAGCGGTCGAGCGGTAGGTCGCCGGGCTCGACGGTCGGGTCGAGTCCGGCGACGACCTCGAGGTACGGCTCGACCGCGGCCCGCGCGCGCTCGCGTGCCCACTCGCCGTCCTCGTCGACGACGCTGACCGAGCCGAAGACGACGTTCACCGCAGGGTTGCCGATCCACTCGCGCACGACCGGGACGAGCGCAGGGTTCGCGCTGCCGCCGACCTTGACCTCGTCGGCGACGGTGCCCGCCCAGCGGGCTGTCCGCCTCCCCCACGTCCCGATCAGCAACGGAACCGCGGGGCGGATCCGCGGATACGAGAGCGTCGTCCCCGGCTCGAGCCCGAAGCGCTCGCCCGCGACGCCGTCGTCGTCCCCCGCGAGCAGCGCGCGCACGACGGCGACCGCCTCCTGGAGCGCGGCGAGCGGCCGCTCCTCGGCGATCCGCAGACGATCGAGCCACGCGCCCTTCGCGAGCCCGAGGAAGGCGCGGCCCTCCGATACCGCGTCGAGCATTGCGATCTGACCGGCGATCTCGTAGGGATGCAGCGTGAAGGGGTTCAGCGCCGCGGGGCCGAGTCGGATCCGGCTCGTGACCCGCGCCATGAGCAGGAGCGGACCGATCGCGGGCTGGTCAAGCAGGTCGTGGTAGACGGAGAGGACGTCGATCCTCGCGTCCTCGGCACGCCGGGCGAGTGCCTCGTACTCCGCCGGCTCCTGGTTCGTGCGAACGCCGAGGCCGAGCTCGCGAGCTACGTCAGCTCCTCGGTGAGGAGCGTCCGCTCGCCGATCCGCTCGATGCGCATGATCACGCGCTCGTCCGGATCCGGGCAGGCGACGAGCGAATCCTGCTCGAGCCAGTCCTCGTCCGGCAGCCGGCGCATCTTCGCGGGGATCAGCGGAAGGACGGACTGGAGCGCATAGAGGCAGAAGTGCTTCCCCTCCGGAATCCGCACCCGACTCGACTCGGTCACCTCGAAGAAATCCCCGACTGCGAGGCCGCAGACCGAGCGTCCCTCGATCCGCTCGACGGTGACCCGGACGTCGTACAGGGTCATCTCGGTCACGTGCCGACGATAACCGCACGGGCGCTGGATGAGGGGCCGAAAATTGACGCACGGCCGAGGGCGATCACGACCAAGCCGGGCGACGCACGTACGAGTCGTGCAGGCCTGAAGCCTGTGCGACTCGCGCGGGTGGCGATCCGGCGCCGTGTCGTGACCGTCAGCCGGCCCGCGTCAATTTCCGGCTACTCATCTAGGGTGGAGGCGCCGCATGACCGACGTCGCCGTCAGCCGCCCGGCCGCTCACGACCGCGGGATCAACCCGTGGCTCGTCCTCGTGCTCGTGTGCATGGCGCAGTTCATGGTGATCCTCGACGCGACGATCGTGAACGTCGCGCTGCCGTCGATCCAGAGCGACCTCGGCCTCTCCGAGGCGAACCTCCAGTGGATCGTGAACGCCTATGCGCTCACCTTCGGCGGGTTCCTGCTTCTCGGCGGACGTGCCGGGGACCTCGCGGGCCGCAAGAAGATCTTCCTCGTCGGACTCGTCGTCTTCACGATCGCATCGCTCCTGAACGGGCTCGCCTGGAGCTCGGGGGCCCTGATCGTCTTCCGCGGAGTCCAGGGTCTCGGGGCGGCGCTCATCGCACCGGCCGCGCTGTCGATCATCACCGCGACCTTCAAGGAGGGCGCCGAGCGGACGAAGGCCATGGGCGTGTGGGCCGCGATCGCCGTTGGCGGGGGTGCGGTCGGACTCGTCCTCGGAGGCATCCTCGTCGAGGCCCTCTCGTGGCCGTGGATCTTCTTCGTGAACGTCCCGGTCGGCATCGCGGTCTTCGTCGCTGCACTCCGCTACGTGCCGGAGTCGCGCGACGAGGAGGCGCACAGGAGCTTCGACATCGCAGGCGCGGTGACGGTCACCGCCGGGCTGGTCGCGCTCGTGTACGGGATCGTCAAGGCGCAGGAGAAGGGCTGGGTGTCGGCACACACGTTCGGCTTCTTCGCCCTGGCACTCGTCCTCCTCGTGTCGTTCGTCGTGATCGAGGGCCGCTCCGCCGAGCCGCTCGTCCGGCTCGGGATCTTCCGCGTGCGAACCGTCCGGGCTGCAAACGTCGTGATGTTCCTCGTCGCGTCGGGCCTGTTCGCGATGTTCTTCTTCAACACGCTGTACCTGCAGCGCGTGCTCGACTACTCGGCCTTGAAGGCCGGCCTCGCGTTCCTCCCGTTCACGGCGGGGATCATCGTCGGCGCCGGGCTCTCGCAGCAGCTCGTGCCGAAGCTCGGCGCGCGCGAGGTGCCGCTGATCGGGATGACGATGGCCGTCGTCGGGCTCCTCCTGTTCGTCCGTCTCGAGCCGGGCGGTAGCTACGTGACGGACTTCCTGCCGGGCGTGCTCCTCGCGTCGGTGGGCATGGGCCTCACGTTCGTCCCCGTCACGCTCATCGCGACGAGCGGGATCTCGACGAACGACGCAGGCCTAGCCTCCGGGCTCTACAACACGTCGCAGCAGATCGGAGGCGCACTCGGCCTTGCCGTGCTCTCGACGTTCTCGGCGAGCAAGACCGACGACACGCTGTCGAGCCTCGGCCACGCGCCGGGCCCGGCCGATCAGGGGCAGGCGCTCGTCGACGGCTTCCACGTCGCCTACCTGGGGAGTGCGCTCCTCGTAGCCGCTGCGGCGATCCTGCTCGCGCTGCTCCTCCGGCGCGAGGACGTCGTCGCGGTCGGAGAGGGCGCGGTCGCGCCCGAGCCGAGCGCCGCCTGAGCGCTCCTCAGCCCGGCACGAGAACGAGCTTGGTGCCGGCGCCCTGCGCCTGGCGCCGCCACGCGTCCGCCACGTTCTCGAGCGGAACGCGCTCCACGTCGAGCGTGATGTCTCCTGCGAGAACGTGCCCGACGAGACGTCCGTAGTGCTCGGCGAGCTCCTCGCCGCCGACCGCGAAGTTCGTGTGCCCGAGGAGGTTGAGGCTCTTGAAGCGCAACGGGCCTGACGCCAGCTCGCTCGTCGCGCCTGCGGACTGGCCGAGGTTCACGATCGTCGCTCCGCGTGCGGCGGCCTGGACGGCGGCGGCGGCCGGCTCGCCCCACAGCGGGTCGAAGACGTAGCTCGGCCCGTCCCCGTCGAAGGCGTCCCGAAACGCCCCCGCGAGGTCGTCGACCTCGTCGAGGCGCACCGTCGCGTCCGCCCCGAGCGACGTCGCGCGCTCGAGCCCGTCGGGGCTGCGGCCCGCCGCCACGACCCGCGCGGCGCCGAGGAGCTTGGCCGTCTGCACCGCCACGCGCCCGGCCGTGCCGGTCGCGCCGAGCACGAGCACGTTCTCGCCGCCACGCAGCGGCGCACGCCACGCGAACGGCAGCCATCCTGCCAGCCCGGCGATCCCGAGCGCGGCTGCGACGGCCGGATCCGCGCCCTCGGGGACTTCGACGACGAAGGCCTCGCCGATCGCCGCGCGCTCGGCCATCCCGCCGTTCCGCGCCGTTCCCATGCCCCCGCTGAAGACCCAGACCGTGCGGCCGTCGTCGGTCGTGCCGACGGCCTCGCAGCCCGGCACGTACGGCAGCTCCGGATGACCGGTCGCGAGGACGCCGCGCGACGTCGCAAGATCGATCGGGTTCACGGGAGCGGCAAGCACCCGCACGGTCGCGCCACCTGGCTCGTCGACCTCCCGGACCGCGGGAGCGCCGCCGAGCTCGTCGATGACCGCCGCGCGCATCGCCGCCAGCCTAACCCTTGAACGGGCCGACGATCTCGGACGTGATCCAGCCGCCGTAGAAGTCGCCCGCCTGCGCGCGTACGCGTTCGTCGTCGACGAAGCAGGCGTCCATCCGCGCCGGGTAGAACGCGACGGCGTCGCGGATCGGCTCGAACGCGGGGACGGGGTCGTGGTACGTCCAGGCGCCGCGCTCCGCGGTTACCTCGCCCGCCACGACGTCGTAGTAGTCGGCGACCCCCTTCCACTCGCAGACCGTCCGCCTGCCGTCGGCGGGAACGAGCACGCCCAAGGCGACGTCGCCGAGCGGCACGTAGTAGACCGGCGGGTGGCTCGCCTCGAGCACGCGGTGCGCCTGGATCGTGTCGACGATCGTCTCGCCGCCGAGGACGACGCGGATGCGACGCGAGGTCGGCTCCAGTGCCGGAGGCCGTGGGTAGTCCCAGACCGACTCCGTCATTCGAACCACACGACGGTCGCGAGCACGGCGTATGTCGCGACGAGCGCGAGACCCTCGTATGCGGCGGCCTCTCCGTCGCCCGTGATCTGCCAGATGGCGAGCGCCGTGAACACGAGCGCGACGACGAGGACGAGGCCTTCGGTCGGCACGCCGAACGTGAGTCGCTGGGTGAAGAGCAGCGAGATGAGGACGAGGGCCGGGTACAGGAAAGCAGCGATCTGCGCGACGGAGTTCTTCACCACCGAGATCGCGAGGTCGTAGCGCCCCTTCCAGGCGAGCTGGATGCCGACGACGTTCTCGACCGCGTTCCCTGCGAGCGCCACGATCACCAGGCCGGTGAATGCCTTCGAGATGCCGAGCTTCGCAACGGCCGGGTCGATCGCCGCGACGAACCAGTCGGACACGAAGGCGGCGGCGATCCCCGCGAGCGCGAGCACGGCGAGTCCGGCGTTGAACCCCAGCGCCGGGGCGTGCCGCTCCTCGACCGCCGGTGCCTCCGCCGCACCGGCTCTGAGGTAGCTCGCGATCCACACGCCGTAGACCCCGAGGATGAGCACTGCCCCGATCACGGAGATCGTCATCGCGTTGTCGCTCGCGGCGTCGTCGAGCGAGAGCGACGTCGAGATGATCGCGATGATGAAGACGACGAGCATCAGCAGCATCGTCGTGTCGTTCGGGAGTCGCGTCTTGAAGCGCATCAGCCCGTCCGGCGACTTCCACGCCCCCGCGATGATCGCGAGGCCGAGGACGAAGAGGGCATTCGCGAGCAGCGAGCCCAGGATCGACGTCTGCGCGACGACGATCTCGCCGGCGCGAAGCGCGAAGACGACGATGAAGAGCTCCGGCAGATTCCCGAGCGTCGACTGCAGCACTCCGGTCATCGCCGGGCCGAAGCGCGCTCCGACGACCTCGGTTCCGACGCCGACGGTCCACGCGAGCAGCGCGAGCCCGACGATCCCGGCGAGGAACTGCGCGACCGCGTTCACGCCCGCCTGGTGCATGACCCCGAGGACGACCGTTGCCGCGAACGACGCCCCGATTCCGATCCACGTCCTCATGCTCGGGCGAGGCTATCGTCCGCGCGTGGCCGACTGGGAGACCGTTCGCGCGATCGCCACGCCGCTTCCCGGCACGGAGGAGTCCACGTCGTACGGCCAGCCCGCGTTCCGGGTCCGCAAGAAGCTGTTCGCATGGGTGAGCCCGGACGACGCGGCGAAGGGCGCGCTCGCGACGTACGTCGACGAGGCCGAGAAGGAGCTCCTCGTCGAGTCCGACCCTGCCGTCTACTTCGCGACGCCGCACTACGCCGGCTACCCGATCGTGCTGATGCGGCTCGAGCACGCCGATCCGGAGCGCGTGCGCGAGCGGGTCGAGGACTCCTGGCTCCTGCGCGCGCCGAAGACGCTCGCCGACGCCTACGCCGCGGAGCACGAGTAGGTCAGGTCGCGTCGCGCACGAACGAGGCGATCGCCGCCGTGAACGCCTTCCGGCTCGATTCCCACGCGTAGAACATGTGCCCGCCGCCGTAGTGCTGCACCGTCAGCCGGTCGGCCATCTGCGGATCCAGCCGCATGAGGTTTCGCAGCCGGTCACTCGCGTAGTAGGGCGTCACCAGGTCGTACTGCCCGTGGGTGATGAACGCCTTCATGTGCGGGTTCAGCGACATGCCGTAGCGGAAGTCGTCGGTCGCTCCGGGCGGCGCCTGGAACGCGTGGTGCTCGACGTCGTTCTTCCACGCCTGGTTGACCTCGTACGAGAGCAGCGCGTACTCGCGGTCCGTCGAGACCCCGATCTCGGAGCGCAGCATCCGGTTCACGGCCGTCGTGTACGCGGGGCTGATCCCGGAGAGCGTCGGATCCGGCCAGCTGAACGCGTCGCGGTCCGGAAACGGGTCGGTCGCGGTGATCGTCGTGTCGTAGAGCCCGAGCACCTTCCGCTGGTCGCGCAGGAGCTCGCGCACGAACGTGAGGATCCCGACGCGGCCCTCCGCCCGGGTCACGAGGTCGACCGAGAGCCCCTGCAGATCGGCGAGCCGCGCGAGGATCCGCTTGCGCTCCTTCGCCGGCATCGAGGCGCCGCGGGTGAGGAAGGTCGCGTAGTCGCCCGTCGCGAACTCCTCCGCCTCGCCGAGCGCACGCTCGAGCGACGTCCCCTTCCGAAACGCGCGCGAGCGTCCGTGATGGAGAGCGGCCGCGGCCATCGTGGGCACGCGGTCGATCCACCCGAGCACGTCGTAGTCGGTCGGGTCGAGGCCCGTGATCTCGAGAGCCGGGGAGATGAGGATCGCGCCGTTCAGACCGATTCCGGCCGCCTCCTGCAGCATCCGCACGAGGCGCCCCACGCGATACCCGCCGTAGCTCTCGCCGGCGATGAACACCGGGGAGCCCCAGCGCCCGTGGTCGGAGAGCCAGCGGCCCATGACCTCGCACAGCGACTCGAGGTCGCGCTTGTAACCGAAGTACTCCTTCGGATCCGGCGCGTCGTCCGGCTTACCGCCGTCCTTGCCGTCGCCGCCTTTCTTCTCGGGCTCGACGATCCGGCTGAACCCGGTGCCGACAGGGTCGACGAAGACGAGGTCGGTGAACGCGAGCCAGGACGACTCGTTCTCGACGAGCCGCGCTGGGACCTCGGGGAGCGTCCCGTCGGACGGGAACGCGACCCGCTGCGGACCAACTGCGCCCATGTGCAGGTACGCGGACGAGGCGCCGGGACCGCCGTTGAAGACGAAGGTCACCGGGCGGTCGGGCTGGCGTCCGCCTGCGACGTACGAGACGGAGAAGATCTCCGCCGACGGCTTCTCCTTCTTGCGTAGGACGATCCACTTCGCCGTCGCGGTGTACGGAACGGCCTTCTTTCCTCGCCCCCAGCTCGCCGTGATCTCGGCGCCCGCCGGGGCCTCGTGCTCCTGTTTTGCGTCGTTCTTGGCGTCGTCGGTCATGCGCGGGACGCTACCCGCTCCGAGCGTGCGCTAGAAACACGAGGTGGAGATCGGCGTATTCACGTTCGGCGACGTCGGCGGGGGTGATCCGGCGCTGCGCCTGCGCGAGCTCGTCGAGGAGATCGAGCTCGCCGACCAGGTCGGCCTCGACGTCTTCGGCGTCGGCGAGCACCACCGACCCGAGTTCGTCGTCTCCGCTCCGGCCGTCGTGCTCGCGGCCGGCGCAGCGCGAACGACGCGCATCCGGCTGACGAGCGCCGTCACCGTGCTGAGCTCCGCGGTGCCGATCCGGCTCTACCAGCAGTTCGCGACGCTCGACCTCCTCTCGGGCGGGCGTGCCGAGATCATGGTGGGGCGCGGCTCCTTCATCGAGTCGTTCCCGCTCTTCGGATTCGACCTGCGCGACTACGACGCGCTCTTCGCGGAGAAGCTCGAGCTCCTCCTCCAGATACGAGAGACGGGCGCGACGCCGGAGGGTCACCCGGTTCTCCCACATCCCCTGCAGGATCCGCTGCCGATCTGGGTCGCGGTCGGCGGCACGCCGGAGTCCGCCGTGCGGGCGGGCGCGCTCGACCTTCCGATGGCGCTCGCAATCATCGGTGGGCTCCCGGAGCGGTTCGCGCCGTTCGCGGAGCTTCACCGGCGTGCGGCCGAGCAGGCGGGCCACGAGCGGCCCGCGCTCAGCATCAACTCGCACGGCTATGTCGCGGACACGGCGGAGCGGGCGCTCGACGAGTCGTTCCCGTACGTCTCCGAGGCGATGAACCGCATCGGGCGCGAGCGCGGCTGGGCGCCGATGACGCGCGCCGACTACGACGCGGCCGCCACGCTCCGCGGAGCGAACTTCGTGGGGACGCCGGAGCAGGTCATCGAGAAGATCCTCTTCCAGCACGAGATCTTCGGGCACGACCGCTTCCTCGTGCAGTTCGGGGTCGGCGGCGTCCCGCACGAGGGAGTCCTGCGCTCGATCGAGCTGCTCGGCCGCGAAGTCGCGCCCGTCGTGCGCGAGCGACTGGGCTCGGCTTAGCTCGCGATTCCCGCCGCTCGCCGGACTGCCGCCTCCGCGAGGAGCGGGAGCGGATCGAGCAGGTCGGCGTCACCCCTGCCGTCGCCGAGCAGCGGCGGGATCTCGGTGCAGCCGAGGACGATGCCGTTCACTCCGCGGCCCCGGAGCACGGCGATCGCCTCGCGCGCGGCGCGCTCGTCATCCGCGTCGGCGCGGCCCTCCATGACCCGCGGGATGGCGCGGTCGAGCGGATCGCGCAGCTCGGACGGCAGCGTCTCGACCGGGAACCCGAGCGCGCGCAGCGGATCGGCGTACACGACCGGGTCGCCGAAGCCGACGATCCCCACTCGCTGCCAACCGCGCCTGCCGATCTCCGCGACGACGAGCTCCACGACGCCGAGCACCTCGCGCCCCGAGGCGGTCTCGATTTCGGCCTGGAAGAGGTGTGTCGCATTCGACGTGACGACGAGGAAATCGGCGGCCGCGCCGAGCCTCGCGGCGACTTCGAGGAGGCGTGGATCGGCCTCGCGCGGCTGCGCGGGTGCGCCCGTCTCGTCGACGACGAACGGCGGGAAGCGGCAGTAGCTCACGACGAGCGGCGGATACCCCTCCATCGCGTTCGGAGGGATGAGCTCCTGCGCCGCACGGTGCACGAGCTGCTCGAACTCCATCGTCGCCTGCGGGCCGATCCCGCCGAGCACGCCGATCGTCTGCACCCGGGCACCGTAGCGAGCTGGCGATTCGCGGCCCGGACAGGTCACAATACGAGGCCATGTCGCAGGTGCTCGACTCTCTCGAGGATGCGCGCGCCGCCTCCGAGCGGCAGGCATGGCGCGCCGCGTTCGCCGCCTACTCCGAGGTCGAGCAGGCCGAGCTGACGGCGGCGGACTTCGAGCGCTTCGGGGAGGCTGCGTGGTGGAGCGGGAAGCTCGAGGAGGCGATCGCGCATCGGGAGCAGCGCGTACGCGGGCTACGCGTCCGCGAACGACAAGCTCGGCTCGGCGCGTCTCGCGCTCACGCTCTTCTGGGACAACGAGAGCCGTGGCGCATTCTCCGTCGCGGGAGGGTGGCTCGCAAACGCCGAGCGGCTGCTCGAGAACGAGACCGAGGCGCCCGAGCACGCGCAACTCGCGCTGATGCAGGCGATCGGTGCGCTCTTCGCCGGCGACCTTCCCCGCTCCATCGAGCTGTTCGACCTCGCCTACGAGCGTGCGACCAACGTCGGAAGCCGCGACGGACAGATGCTCGCGCTCTCGGGCAAGGGCCGCGCGCTGGTGAAGAGCGGAGAGATCGACGCGGGGCTCGCACTCCTCGACGAGGCGACCGCCTCGGCCATGTGCGGCGACCTCCGTGCGCTCACCTCCGGGCTCGTCTACTGCATCACGATCAGCTCGTGCCAGGACGTGGGCGACTTCCGCCGCGCCGCCGAGTGGACGGAGGCCGCGAACCGCTGGTGCGACAAGCTCGACGTCACCGGCTTCCCGGGCGCGTGCCGCATCCACCGGGCCGAGGCGCTGCGGCTGCGCGGCGACTGGCCCGCCGCGGAGGCCCAGGCCGTCGCGGCCTGCGAGGAGCTCCACGACTTCGACCGCTTCATCACGGCCAACGGCCACTACGAGATCGGCGAGATCCGCCGGCGCCGCGGCGACTTCGCGGGCGCGGAGGAGGCGTACGCCAGGTCGGACGAGCTCGGGCGCGATCCCGAGCCCGGCCTCTCGCTCCTCCGGCTCGCCGAGGGGAGGCTCGGCGCCGCTGTCGCCGGGATCACGCGGACGCTGCACGAGGCCGAGGAGCCGCTCTTCCGCTTCCAGCGCCTCCCCGCGCAGGTCGAGATCGCGATCGCGGTCGGCGACCTCGAGACGGCGCGCACCGCCGCCGACGAGGCCGAGCAGATCGTCGACTCGTACAAGATCGCGAGCCGCCGCGCGCCGGCCTTCGACGCGACGCTGCACGTCGCCCAGGGCGAGATCCGGCTCGCCGAAGGAGACTGGAACTCGGCGATCTCCGCCTTCAAGCACGCGCGCAACGAGTGGAAGGCCGTGGGTGCCCCCTACGAGACGGCACGAGCTCGGATGTACCTCGGCATAGCGCGCACACGGAGCGGCGACGAGCACGGCGGCACGATCGACCTCGAGAGCTCGCTCGCGACCTTCGAGGAGCTCGGCGCCCGGGTCGACGCGGGCCGCGTCCAGGAGCTTCTCGGCCGCGCCTCGGCGCGGAAGACGTTCCTCTTCACCGACATCGTCGACTCCACGCGCCTCCTCGGGACGCTCGGCAGCGAGAAGTGGAAGCGCCTCCTCGCGCGCCACGACGAGCTGATTCGCGGCGCGATCGCCGAGAGCGGCGGCGAGGTCGTCAAGCACACGGGCGACGGCTTCTTCGCCTCCTTCGAGACGCCGAAGGGGGCGGTCGAGGCCGCGGTCGCGATCCAGCGCGCTCTCGCGGAGGAGATCGTGGCACCGGACGTGCGCATCGGCGTGCACGCGGGCGAGGCGTTCCGCACCGGAGATGGCAGCGACTACGGCGGCGAGGGCGTGCACGTCGCAGCGCGCATCGGAGCCGCGGCCTCTGCGGGCGAGATCCTGGTGAGCACGGACACGCTGGGCTCGGGCACCACGTTCCGGGTCTCGCGACCTCGCTCGGAGGCCCTGAAGGGCGTCGAGGAGCCGGTCGAGGTCGTCGCCGTCGACTGGCGCTGACCGAGCGCTCCGACGGTTCGTCGGGCAGCGCGTCGGGTAGGACTTCCTGAAGCTCTCGACCTGAAGGAGACGACATGGCAGAGGTACTCCTGTTCCACCACGCGCAGGGCCAGACCCCCGGCTTCACGGCGTTCGCAGACGAGCTCAGGGAGGCGGGCCACACGGTGCACGCGCCCGACCTCTTCGAAGGGCAGACGTTCGACAGCATCGACGAGGGCATGGCGCACATCGAGGAGGTCGGGTTCATGGAGCTGCTCGAGCGCGGCGTCCGCGCGGCGGACGAGCTCCCGCAGGCGCTGGTGTACGCGGGCTTCTCGTTCGGCGTGGTCGCTGCACAGAAGCTGGCCCAGACCCGACCCGGCGCACGTGGCGCGCTGCTCTTCTACTCGTGCGTGCCGATCTCCGAGTTCGGCGAGTGGCCGGCGGACGTCCCCGCGCAGATCCACGGGATGGATGAAGACCCGTACTTCGTCGGGGAAGGCGACATCGACGCTGCACGCGAGCTCGTCGCGTCCGCACCGAACGCCGAGCTCTTCCTCTACCCCGGCTCCGAGCACTACTTCGCGGACTCGAGCCTGCCCTCGTACCACGCCGAGGCGGCGGCGCTCCTCACGAAGCGCGTGCTCGCGTTCCTCGCTGCGGCCTGAGGATCAGCCGCAGGCGGCCGGCGAGCGGCCGAGGAAGCGCAGCGTGCCGCGGCAGAGCCCGACCGCGGCGCGCTGCTCGTAGCGCGGCGTCGCGAGCAGCCGGTCTTCCGTCGGGTTCGTCATGAACCCCATCTCGACGAGGATCGTCGGGACGTCCGCCCAGTTGAAGCCGGTGTAGTCGGAGCGCTCCTGGAGCCCGCGGTCGGGGAAGCCGAGGGTGCCGACGAGCTCCTCCTGGACGATGCCTGCCGCATGCTTGCTGCGCGCGTAGACGTCGTCCGTCCAGCCTCGGTGGAACGCGGGATAGAGCGTGTGCGTGCCTCGCGAGCTCCGGTCGAGCGAGCCGTCCGCGTGGATGCGGAGGAAGAGGGCCGCATGTGCATCGTTCGCGATGCGCGCTCTGGCGATGTTTCCGATGCTCGTCCCTGCCGTTCGCGTCCGGGTCATCACGACGCGAACACCGGCGTGCTCGAGCAGCGGTCGCAGGCGGAGCGCGACGCGGAGGTTGAGGTCCGCCTCGCGGAGGCCCGTCACGACGCCGGTCGTGCCGCCACCGTCCTTGATCTTCAGCGTCGCGGAGCCCGGGCCGATCGGCTCCGTCTGCAGGTTCGCGCGCAGGTCGTGACCGGGATCGATCACGACGGTCGCCCGGGACGGGGCGGCCGCGGCGGGAACCGCGAGCGCGAGAACGGCGATGACGACGAGCGCACGCATCCCTAGCCGCCCCCCGCGAGGTCACGGAGGGCGCGGAGGTCGTCCTCGCCGAGCGAGGCGACAACCTCGAGGGCGCCGACGTTCTCCCGCACCTGCTCGGGCCCGGTCGCGCCGAAGAGCACGCTCGCGACGCGCGGGCCTGCGAGGGCGAAGGCGAAGGCCAGCCGCGACGCCGTCGCCCCGAGTTCGTTGGCTCGGTTGCGAAGCTCCTCAGCAATCCGAAGCGCTCGCTCGCGCACCGGACTGCCCTCGAGGCCGGTGAGCCGGCCGGAGGCGCCGTCCACGTACTTGCCGCTCAGCGCACCGCCGGCGAGGGCGGCGGATGCGACCACGCTCGCCTCGGCGAGATCGAGCGCCTCGCCCATCGCCTCGTCCTCCACGTGCTCTGGGTATGCGAGGGAGTACGGGAGCTGGGCGACGCACGGCTGCGCGACGCCGACTTCGGCTGCCAGCCGGCTCGTCTCCGCGAGCAGCTGGGCCTCCCAGTTGAGGACGCCCCAGGCACGCGCCTTCCCGGACGCGAGAAGCTCGCCGATCAGCCCGACGAACTCGTCGAGGGGGAGCTCGTCGGGCGGCTCCGCCGAGTACACGAGGTCGAGATGATCGAAGCCCATGCGGCCGAGCGACCCGTCGAGCTCCTCGGCCGGGCCTTGGTCCGGCCAGAACTCCCACCACAGCTTGTTGGCGACGGTCACCGTGTCGCGCTCCCACCCGACAGCCCGGAAGAGCTCGCCGAAGACGACTTCCGAGTAGCCAGTCGACATCGGCGCGGACCCGGTCTCGTCGTCGTAGCGCGCGTCGTCGAGGAAGTCGATCCCGGCCTCGCGGGCAGCCTCCAGCACCGCACGTCCTTCCTCCCGGGAGATCCGCTCGAACGTGCGCCACGACCCGAGCGACAGCGCGGAGACCTCCAGGCCGGAGCCGCCGAGCGCGCGCCGCACCATGTCAGGACGCGCGTCCGACGAGACGGCGGAGCGCTGCGGGCGGCCCCAGGCGACGCCCCGCGCGCGTGTCGGAGGAGCGCAGCTCGAGCGCGAAGCGGTATGCGCGACCCGGCAGGTACACGGCGCACGGATCGCGCCGGCACGGAGTCATCGACAGCTTCCGGACGCGCACGCCCGCCGAATCGAAGAAGACGATCGTGAGCGGGACGAGCGTGTCCTTCATCCAGAACCCGCCTGCCGTGGCATCCGGGAACACGAAGAGCATCCCGTCCGCCGGCGCCTGCGTGCGGCTCATGAGGCCGCGCGTGCGGGCACTCTCGGTGAGGGCGAGCTCCGGCCGGAAGCTCGCGCCGTCCAGAAGCAGCGCCGGTGTCCGTAGCGGCGACCCGTCGGCGGCGGCGGCAACGACGACGGCCAGGAGCACGGATCCGAGTGCCGCTCGAACGCGCACACGGACACGATAGGTCACGGCTTCATGCGATCGCCGCGGCCGCGGCCACACTCGGATCGGATCTCAGCCGTTCCCTAGCGAACGATTACGCGGACGCGCTGCACGGCGTTGTTCTTGTACCCACCGACGTTCCAGGGCGGCCGTAGCGGCTGCTCGGCGCCCGTTGCGTCGCGCGCGCGGCAGCACAGCTCGTGCTCGCCGGGCTCCGCGTCCCAGGAGAAGCTCCACGAGCGCCACGCCCAGCGGCCGAGCCGGTCCTCGCCGAGCTCGGCGTGTGCCCAGGACGCCCCACCGTCCGTCGAGACCTCGACCGCGACGATCTCGGCAGCGCCCGACCACGCGCGCCCGCTGAGCTCGCAGCGCCCCGGTTCGAGCACACGTTCGCGCGTGCTGAACTCGGGGATCCCGGGCGGCACCATGAGCGACCGCGGTGCGATCGTGGTGATCGGCTCGCCCGGCTCGTCTTCGTCCATGCGTACGCGGTAGGAGTGGCGCATCTGGTACCCGTCGAACGGCTCGGCGCGGAGCTCGATCCGCTCCAGCCACTTCACGCTCGTCATCCCGTACCAACCGGGGACGACCAGGCGCAGCGGGTGACCGTGCTGCGGCGGGAGCGGCACGCCGTTGATCTCGTACGCGAGCACGGCGTCGCTCGCGAGGAGCTCCTCGACGAGCAGGCTGCGGGCGTACGCCTGCTCCTCGCCGCCCTCCACCCCGCGGTCGAGCCCGACGAAGAGCGCCTCGATCGCTCCGTCGCGGACGCCGGCCTCGTCGAGCAAGGCGCCGACGGCGACGCCGCGCCACGTGGCCGTCCCGACCGCCTCGTACAGCCACGGCTGGCTGACGACGTGCGGCTCCACGTACGAGCGTCCGTTGCCGGCGCACTCCATCGTCATCGTGACCTCGACCGCCGGGCGCGCCCGCAGATCGTCGAGCGAAAGCGAGAGCGGACACTCGACGAGCCCGTCGACCTCGAGCGTCCAGGCGTCGAGGTCGATGTCGGGGATGTCGTAGTGGACGAGGAGGTAGTGGAGGCCGATCGGCGTGATGTCGAAGCGCAGCGCTTCGAGCGGCAGCGCGTGGTTGCGTGCCGCGAGCTGCAGCTCCTCCAGGCTGATCTCGCTCACTTGAGCACGTTAACGGCGCGGGCGGTGACGAGGACGACGATCACGAGCGAGACCGTCGACTCGAGGCCGACGAGCAGCTTCGCCTTCAGCGTGAGCGGCATCGTGTCCGTCGGGCTGAACGCGCTCGAGCTCGTGAGCGACACGTAGAGGTAATCCCAGATCTGGGGATACCAGCCCGGGCGAGCCAGATCGTGGTTGTCGTCCTGGGGGAACTGGAAGTCCGGCTTCGCCTGCAGGCGGTCGCTGTTCGCCCGCGCGACCGGGCCTCCGTCGTCCACCTCCCAGAACCACACGCCGAAGACGGCGATGTTCGCGAGCCAGATCACGGCGGCCGTGCAGAGGAGCTGGCCGCCGCCGATCTTGCTGCTGCTCGTCGTGACGAGCGCGGCGATGAGGAGCGCGAGTCCGACGACGTTCCCGGTCACCATCGCGCCGAGGAGGACGAGCGCGCCGTTGCGGGTGGTCGCGACCCCCTTTCCCATGACCCCGAGCAGGAGGTCTCCGCAAAGCAGGAGGCTCGGCGAGGCGAGCACGAGCCAGATCCACCACGGCAGCCCGAGCAGCTTCCAGTGCTGCTCGAGGCTTGCGACGGCGAGCAGCCCGAGCACGAGTCCCGAGCTCAGCACAACCCAGACGGCCTCGCGTCTTGCTGCGTAGTGGCCCTCGCCACCCGATGCCGTCGACGCCATGGCACGTGCTCTATCAGACGAGCCGGGCGCAGCGCGGCGATCTGCTTGGATCGAGCGGATGCCTCCCGAGCGCGTCCTGACGAGGCCGTTCGTCCTCGCGGTGCTCGCGATCCTCGGAGTCTCGTTCCCGATCGGGATGCTGCTGCCCGTTCTGCCGCTCTTCGCCAAGGGCCCGCTGGGCACGGGAAGCGTCGGCGTCGGTGTCGCGATCGCCGCCGCGAGCCCGACCGCTCTCCTCGTCCAGCCGCTCGCAGGACGGCTCGCGGATCGCCGCGGCCGACGAATCCTCGTCATCGTCGGCCCGCTGATCGTGGCAGCGTCGGTGGCCAGCTACACCTTCGTCGACACGCTGGCCGCGCTGGCGCTCTTGCGCCTCGTGACCGGGATCGGCGAGGGCGCCGTCTTCGTCGGAGCGGCGACGGTCGTCACCGACGTCGCGCCGGAGACAAGGCGCGGCGAGGCCGTGAGCCTGTACTCGCTCGGCGTCTGGGGCGGGCTCGCGATCGGCCCCGTCGTGGGAGAGACGATCCTCAGCCATGGAAGCTACGACGCCGTCTGGCTCGCTGCTGCGGGCTGCGCACTCGGCTCTGCGCTCGCAGGTCTCTCGCTCCGCGAGACGAGGCCTGCGACGACGGAGGCGCCGCAGAGCCGCCTGATCCATCCGGCCGCGCTTGCGCCCGGGCTCGTCCTCATCGCGTCGGCGTTCGGGTTCGCAGGGTTCAACGCGTTCGTCGGGCTCTATGCACGGGAGCTCGGGTTGAGCGGGGCCGGGTGGGTCTTCTTCGTCTACTCCGCGATCGTGATCTCGATCCGGATCTTCGGGCGTCGCCTGCCCGACCGCCTCGGCGCGAAGCGCGCGTCGACAGCAGCACTAGCGCTACTCGCCGCAGGGCTCCTCGGCATCGGGCTCTGGCAGACGCCGGTCGGGCTGTACGTCGGCACGGCCGTCTTCGCAGCGGGAACGGCGTTGGCGTTCCCCGCCCTGCTCACGCTTGCGGTCGATCGCGCCGACGTCTCCGAGCGCAGCTCCGTCATCGGGACCTTCAGCGCGTGCATCGATGTCGGCTTCGCCCTCGGCGCGCTCAGCCTCGGCGCAGTCGCGGCCGTCACCGGCTACTCGGGCGTCTTCGTCGCAGCAGCTCTCGCGGCCGTTGCGGGTGCATTCGTGCTCTTCCGCATCCCGAAGCAGCTCCGGGTCCGCACAGCCGAAGCTTCGTAGGATCACGCGATGGAGCGGCGCGAGCTGGGAAGGAGTGGCGTCTCGGCCACGCGCATCGTCCTCGGCTGCGGCAACTTCGGCGGCGTCGGCTCCTCGGCGGCGTTCTTCGGGCAGGGCATCGCACACGACGAGGCGTTTCGCATCATGGACGCTGCCTGGGAGCTCGGGATCCGGACGTTCGACACCGCGGACGCCTATGGAGGCGGCCGCAGCGAGAGCTGGATCGGCGAGTGGCTAGCCGAGAAGGGATCCTCGGTGCGCGACGCCGTCGCGATCGAGACGAAGACCTTCAACCCGATGGAGTCGGGCGCAGACCATGGCCTCTCGCGCGCGCGGATCGAGCGTCAGCTCGAGTCGAGCCTGGAGCGGCTCGGCGTCGACCAAGTCGACCTCTACCTCGCGCACGAGTTCGACCCCGACACGCCGCAGGAGGAGACCCTGTCCACGTTCGACGCGCTCGTCCGGGCGGGGAAGGTTCGCGCCGTCGGCGCATCCAACTTCACGGCCGAGCAACTCGCGGAGGCGGTCGAGATCGCCGAGCTCGAGGGTCTCGTCCGCTACGAATGGGTGCAGAACTCCTTCTCGCTCCTCGAGGCGGGTGACGCGGAGATGGTCTTCCCCGTCTGTCGCGAGCACGGTCTCGGGTACGAGGCCTTCGGGCCGCTCGCAGGCGGCTGGCTGGCCGGGCGCTACCGCCGCGGAGAGGGCTATCCGCCGGGCTCGCGCATGACGCAGCGGCCCGACGGCTACCGGAAATTCGAGACCGACGGCGTCTTCGACGCGCTCGAGGCGCTCGAGCGGGAGGCGCGCGCGCGCAACGTGTCGAGCGCAGGGCTCGCGCTCGCCTGGCTCCTCGCCACGCCCGAGATCACCGCGGTCGTCGTCGGGCCCACACGGGCGGAGCACCTCGACCCGGTTCGCGAGGCGCTCGGGCTCGAGCTCGGCTCCGACGAGCACGCCCATCTGCGAGGCTTGTTCCCGTGAGAGTCCTGTCCGAGCACGAGGTTCGCGAGCTGCTCGACATGGAGTCGTGCATCGAGGCGATGGAGGAGGTGCTCGCCTCGCTCGCCCGTGGCGAGCTCTTCAATCCTCTCCGCTCCGTGGCGCGGCCGGAGGGCGCCGACACCCTCCTCGGGCTCATGCCCGGGTACCGCGGCGGCGCGGAGTCGATGTACGCGCTCAAGGAGATCGTCATCGTCCCGACGAACCCGTCGCGCGGGCTCGACACGCACATGGGGGGAGTGCTCCTGCACGACGGCGAGACGGGTGAGCTCCTCGCGATCATGAACGCGGCCCCGATCACGGAGATCCGCACGGCGGCCGTCTCGGCGGTCGCGACCCGCGCGCTCGCGCGACCGGAGGCGCGTCGCGTCGCGATCCTCGGGGCAGGAGCGCAGGCGCGCGGGCACGTGCACGCGATGCGCGCAGTCCTGGACGACCCGGAGATCCGCCTCTGGGCCCGCAAGCTCGAGGCGGCGGAGGAGCTCGCCGCCGAGACCGGCGCCACCGTCTCGCCCTCGATCGACTCCGCGCTCTTCGGCGCCGAGGTCGTGTGCACGACGACCGCCACGCGCGAGCCGATCGTCGAGAAGCGCTGGCTGGCGACGGGTGCGCACGTGAACGCCGTCGGCTCGTGCTTTCCGACGACGCGTGAGCTCGACACGGAGACCGTCGCGCACGCGTCGTTCTTCACGGATCGTCGCGAGTCGTGCCTGAACGAAGCCGGCGACTACATCCTCGCCGCGTCCGAAGGAGCCGTCGGCCCGGAGCACATCAAGGCCGAGCTCGGCGAGGTGCTCGCCGGCCTGCACCCCGGGCGCGAGCACGAGGACGAGCTCACCGTGTTCGAGTCGCTCGGGATCGCCGTCGAGGACCTGGCGTCCGCCGAGCTCGTGCTCCGACGCGCGCAGGAGCGCGGCGTCGGCGTCGAGGTGCCCTTCTGATCCCGCTCGCGGAGATCGAGGCAGCCCGCGAGCGAATCGCCGGCACGGTCTTCCGCACGCCGCTCGTCCGGCTGCGCGTCGACGCTCCCGCCGAGATCTGGCTCAAGCTCGAGAACCTCCAGCCCATCGCCTCTTTCAAGCTCCGCGGAGCCGCGAACGCCGTCCTGAACGCGCCGCCCGACGCGCTCGCGGACGGGCTCGTCACCACGAGCACCGGAAACATGGCGCAGGGCGTCGCCTGGATGGCCCGCGAGCTTGGCGTGCCGGCCACGATCGTCGTCCCCGACAACGCCTCGCAGACGAAGCTCGCCGCGGTCGAGCGCCTCGGCGGCCGGATCGTCCGCGTGTCGTGGGAGCAGTGGTGGGCCGCGGTCGACGCCGACGAGGAGCGCGATCTCGGCGAGGGCGTCGAGGGCTTCTTCGTGCACCCGGTCCAGGATCCGGACGTGATGGCCGGGAACGGCACTATCGGGCTCGAGCTCGTCGAGGACCTCGACGACTTCGACGCGGTGCTCATCCCCTGGGGCGGAGGCGGCCTGACGACGGGGATCGCCAGCGCGGTGCGCGCGCTCCGGCCGGAGACGAAGGTGTTCGTCTGCGAGCCGGAGACCGGCGCCCCCGTCACGGCGGCCATCGCGAACGGCCGGGAGCCGGTGCAGATCGAGTACACGCCGTCGTTCATCGATGGCGCCGGCTCGGGCGCGCTCCTGCCGAAGATGTGGGAGCACGCGCGCGACCTCGTCACGGACGCCTTCTCGATCTCCCTCGCGGACGCCGCCGCCGCCGTGCGGACGCTCGTCGAGCGCGCACGGGTCGTCGGCGAGGGCGCCGCAGGTCTCCCCCTCGCCGCGGCGCTCGCGGGGCTGGGCGGGGAGGGACGCGTCGTCTGCATCGTCTCGGGCGGGAACATCGACTCGGCGCGCCTCGCGACGATCCTCGAGGGCGGCGTTCCCGCCTAGCTCCAGAGAGCACGCGTGAGCCCGGCGCGCGTCTCGCGCTCGAGCCCGGGCAGCCCCTCCGTCCGCGCGTAGTCGCAGAGCAGCGCGCTGAGGGAGACCGCGAGGACGCGCGCGCGCAGCTGCGTCTCGTCGTCGACGGGGCCGTAGGCGTCGAGGAACACAGTGCGTCGCGTCTCCGGCAGGAGCGCCCACGCGAGCTGCAGGTCGATGGACGGATCGCCTGTGCAGACGTCGCCCCAGTCGATGACGCCACTCACCCCGCCGCCGGCCACGAGGACGTGCCGGACGTGGAAGTCGCCGTGCACGAGCGCCTGCGCGGAGCTCGGGCCGAGCAGCTCCGCGTCGGCCAGGAGCTCGTCGGCCGACCGCGCCTCCTCGCGCGTGAGGTCGGCGAACGACGCCAGGCGCTCGCGGGTTCGCGGCACGCGCAGCGCCATGTCCGCACGTCCGTTGGGATCGCGCGGGAGGTCGTCGTCGGGGTCGCCCGCCGCGCGTACCTCGGGCGCGTGGAGCGCCCGCAGGAAGGCGCCCAGCCGGACGGCGACCGCATCCCGCGCGTCGTCCGACAGCTCGGCGTCCGCGAGCTCCGTGCCCGGCAGTCGTGGCGCTGCGAAGAACGGGCGCGAGAAGCGCTCGCTCGGCGAGCCGACCAGCTCGGGGACGGGGACGGCGACCGGCAGGAAGGACGCGATGCGAGGCAGCACCGCGAGCTCGCGCGCGACGAGCGGTACGGCAATCTCGCGGCGCGGGAAGCGGAACGCCAGGCGCTCCTCGACCACCCAGACGGAGTTGTCCCACCCCTCGGCGAGGAGCCGCGCCGAGGAGGCGTCGAGCTGGGGAAATTGCGCCTCCAGGAGTGCACGGACGAGATCCCTGTCGATCGCGACGTCGGCGTCCCACTCCGGCATCGAACGAACCTAGCGGGTGGTGGTGCCGGCTCTGAGAAGCTGCGCGGCGTGCACTGGCAGGTCGCAACGCTCGCGCTCGCCCTCCTCGCCTTCGCGGCGGTGTCCGGGCGGATCGACGGCACCCCGATCACCGGCCCGATGCTCTTCACCGCCGCCGGCCTGCTCCTCGGAGTCGACGCGCTCGGCCTCGTCGATCCCTCGGCGACCGGCGAGGCCGTGAAGCTACTCGCGGAGGCGACGCTCACGGTCGTCCTGTTCTCGGACGCCTCGCGCATCGACCTGCGGGCGCTGCGAAGCGCGCTCGGGGTACCGGCGCGGCTCCTCGGAATCGGCCTTCCCCTGACGATAGCCCTCGGCTTCGTCGTCGCCATCGGGCTCCTCGGTGACCTCCGCTGGCCAGAGGCGCTCGTCCTCGCGATCGTCCTCGCACCGACGGACGCGGCTCTCGGGCAGGCAGTCGTCACGTCGCCGCGCCTCCCAGTCGGGATCCGGCAGAGCCTCAACGTCGAGAGCGGGCTCAACGACGGCCTCTGCGTTCCGCTCTTCCTCATCGCGCTCGCGATCGCGCAGGCGGAGGACGGGGCGCTCGGGCACGGCCACGCCGTCCGGCTCGTCCTCGAGAAGATCGGCTACGGCGCTGCCTTCGGTGCGCTCGCGGGGACGCTGGCCGCAGGCGTGATCGTGGTCGCCGGCGGGCGCCGGCTCGTCGCGGAGCCGTGGCTGCAGATCGTCCCGCTCGCCGGCGCGCTGCTCGCGTTCGGCAGCGCCGAGGGCGTCGGTGGCTCCGGCTTCATCGCGGCCTTCGTCGGGGGCGCGGTGTTCGGCGGGCTCCGCCGGCATCGCGGCGGCGACGTCTCCTACCTCACCGAGCAGGCAGGGGCCGTCCTCGCCGCTGCGACCTTCCTCGTGTTCGGCGCCATCCTGCTCGGACCGGCACTCGGCGACCTCACGTGGCAGATCGCCCTGTACGCGCTGCTCAGCCTCACGCTGATACGCATGGTGCCCGTGGCCATCTCGATGCTCGGGACCGGAGCCCACCGGCCGACGACGGCGTTCCTCGGCTGGTTCGGCCCGCGGGGCGCGGCCTCCATCGTCTTCGCCCTGCTTGTCGTCGAGGAAGGCGGGCTGCCACACGACGAGGTGCTCCTCGCCGCCGCGTTCGTCACCGTGGGCCTGTCCGTGCTCGCACACGGAGCATCTGCGGCGCCGCTCGCCGCGCGCTACGCGCGCTGGCTCGACGGGCTCCCAGCCGAGGAGCACGTTCCGCTCGAGTCACCCGGCGCGTCCGAGCTGCGCTGGAGACTCGAGCACGAGGCCTCCGGATGACGGTCGTCTCGCTCGAGGACGCCAGACGGATCGCCGTCCGCTCGCAGCTCCTGGACGGCTCGGCGACTACGGTCCTGGACACGATCCGCCGGATCAACTACCTGCAGATCGACCCCATCTCGACGGTCGCGCCTCCGCAGCAGCTCGTCCTCTGGAGCCGCCTCGGCTCCTACGACACCGACGAGCTCGACCGCCTGCTCTGGAGGGAGCGGAAGCTCGTCGAGTGGCAGGCCTTCATCTGGCCCGTCGAGTCGCTGCCCCTGCTGTGGGCCCGGATGCGCCGGCGGCGCACCGGAGCGACGGCATCCGAGCGGCACTCCACAGACTTCCTGCGCGAGCACGCGAGCCTTCGCCGCTACGTCCTGCGGGAGCTCGAGCGTGACGGCCCGATGCTCTCACGCGTCCTCCAGGATCATTCGCGCGCGAAGCGCGACGAGCGGCATCCCTGGTGGGGGGCGCGCAACGTCTCGCTCCTGCTCGAGATCCTGAGCGCGCGCGGCGTCGTGGCGGTCGCCGGCCGCGAGCAGGGACACCGTCTGTGGGACCTCGCCGAGCGCGTCTACCCGAAGGTGGAGAAGGTGCCGCTCCGCACGGCCGAGCGCCTTCTCGCCGAACAGCGGTTCCGCGCGCAGGGCGTGCGTCTCACGCGGGAGGGCTGGGAGGCGCACCCCGATGCCTCCTCGGAGCCCGTCCCCGACCGCGTGACGTTCCTCTCCCCGTTCGACCGGCTGATCCACGACCGCGACCGCGCCGAGGCGCTGTTCGACTTCTACTACCGCCTGGAGATGTACGTGCCGAGGGCGAAGCGCGAGTACGGCTACTACGTCCTTCCCGTCCTCGTCGGCGACCGCGTCGTCGGGCGCATCGAGCCGCGCTTCGACCGGAAGACCGGGACGCTCGAGGTGCTCGCGGCGTGGGGCGACACGTCGCGAAACGACGAGGCGCTCGCGGAGCTCGCGACGTGGCTCGGCGCCGAGCGGCTCAGAGCCTAGGATCTCGCGCGTGCACTTCGAGACTCGCGCCATTCACGACGGACAGGAGCCGGATCCGGCCTACGGGGCCGTGACCACGCCGATCTACCAGACGTCCACCTACGTCCAGGAGTCGGTCGGCGTCCACAAGGGCTACGACTACGCGCGCGTCGGCAACCCGACGCGGACAGCACTCCAGGAGTGCCTCGCGTCGCTCGAGGGCGCCGCTCACGGGAGGGCGTTCTCGTCCGGGCTGGGTGCAGTCACGACCCTCATGCACCTGCTCTCGCCCGGCGACCACGTCGTCGCCGTCAACGACGTGTACGGCGGCATCTACCGGATGTTCACGCAGGTCTACGAGCCCAAGGGCTACCGCTTCACCTTCCTCTCGCCGGACGAGATCGCCGACCAACTCGCCGAGCACGTCGACGAGCGCACGCGCTTCGTCTGGCTGGAGACCCCGACGAACCCGGCGCTGAACATCGTCGACATCGCGGCCGCATCGAAGATCGCGCACGACGCGGGCGCGCTCGTCGTCGTCGACAACACGTTCGCGACGCCGTACCTCCAACAACCGTTGGCGCTCGGCGCGGACGTCGTCGTGCACTCGACGACGAAGTACCTCGGCGGCCATTCTGACGTCGTCGGCGGCTTCGTCGCGACCTCGGACGAGGGGATCGCCGAGCGGCTCGCGTTCCTGCAGAAGTCCCTCGGGGCCGTCCCGGGCCCGTTCGACGCGTGGCTCGTGCTGCGCGGCGTGAAGACGCTCGCGGTGCGCATGGACCGCCACTGCTCGAACGCGATCGCAGTCGCCTCGTTCCTCGAGCGCCATCCGCGAGTCGAGCGCGTGCTCTACCCCGGCCTGCCCACGCATCCCGGGCACGCCGTCGCCGCGCGGCAGATGCGGAACTTCGGCGGGATGGTCTCGTTCCTGCTCGCCGACGAGCAGGAGGCGGTCGACGTCGTCGCGCGGACCCGGATCTGGACGCTGGCGGAGAGCCTCGGCGGCGTCGAGAGCCTCATCGAGCACCCGGCGCGGATGACGCACGCGTCGACCGCGGAGGCGCCCTTCGCGGTTCCTTCCACGCTCGTCCGTCTCTCGGTCGGGATCGAGTCCGCAGAGGACCTCGTCGACGACCTCGAGACCGCCCTCGCGGGATGACGACCGCGCCCATCGACCTGCACCACCAGGTGCCGGGAATCGTCGCGTGCTACCTCCTCGACACCGAGGACGGCCCCGCCCTCTTCGACTGCGGGCCGACGTCGACGCTCCCCCACCTGAAGGCCGGACTCGCAGAACGTGGCGTCGACCTCACCGACCTCCGGCACCTCCTCCTCTCCCACATCCACCTCGACCATGCGGGCGCAGCCGGCGCACTCGTGCGCGAGCACCCGGGTTTGCAGGTGCACGTGTCGGCAATCGGCGCACCCCACCTCCTCGACCCGGGCAGGCTCGAAGCAAGCGCACGGAGGCTGTACGGGGACGCGTTCGACGTCCTCTGGGGGCCGCTCGCACCCGTCCCCGCGGAGAACGTCAACGTCGTCGGCGACTCGGTCGTCGGCCTCGAGTGCTTCCCGACACCGGGGCACGCCTGGCATCACGTCTCGTATCTCGACGGAGCCGGGACGCTCTACGCCGGCGACGCTGCGGGGGTTCGACTGACGGGTGCCCGTTTCGTGGTGCCACCGTGTCCGCCTCCGGACATCGACCTCGAGGCGTGGGAGGACACGATCGCGGAGATCGAGCGCCGCGCGCCCGCCCGCCTCGCGCTGATCCATTTTGGCGTCGTCGAGGACGTCGTCGACCACCTGACGGCGCTCCGAGAGACGCTCGAGCGCTGGGGCAAGCGCGTCGCGGACGGGATGGACGAGCAGGCGTTCGTCGCCGCGGCGCGCTACGACGTCTCGCAGACCGACCCCGAGCTCGTCGACGAGTTCGAGCGCGCCGGCCCGTACTGGCACCACTTCCGCGGGATCGAGCGCTACTGGCGCCAGCGGCGCGAGGGCATGTAGCTCAGGCCGCGTGCGCCTCGAGGTCGGGCGAGCGCGACGAACTCGAGCGCGGAGGCGTGGGTGGGTGTCAGACACGGTGTCTGACACCTGACACGTCCGTTTCGACCAGTTGGTGTCAGACACAGTGTCTGACACCTGACACGTCGGTTCAGGCCGCGTCGGCCGCGTGCGCCTCGAGGTCGGCGAGCGCCACGAACTCGAGCGCGGAGGCGTGGGTCGCCTCGAGGACGACCGGCGGCGCGACCCCGGCCTCGAGCGCCTCCTGCCAGCGGGCCGCGACGACGCACCAGCGGTCGCCGGGCCGCAGTCCCGGAAAGAGCCACTGCGGCTGTGGCGTCACGAGATCGTTTCCCGCGCGGACCGAGAACTCCAGGAACTCCTCCGTCATCACCGAGCAGACGACGTGGAAGCCGAGATCAGAGCCGGCCGTGTGGCAGCTGCCGTCGCGGAAGTACCCGGTGACGGGGTCGATGCGAGCACGGCTCGAGTTCGCCGCCGAGAACGTTCATGCCTGGGAGCCTAGGCGGCTGTCAGGCTGCCTGGCGCCCGCGATCAGAGACGACCATCACGCGGCACGGCGCCTGCGTCAGGACGTCGACGAGCGTCGGCTGCGGATGGCGGCGCCGGGGTGCTCCTAGCTCTCGACGCGGCGCTCCGAGCACGATCAGCTCTGCGCGATCTGCTCGTGCGGTGCGGAGGACTTCCGCACCGACCCCTCGGGCGCGGACGATCCTCGGCTGGACCTTCACTCCGTAGGAGTCGCCGGTCGCGTTCGCGCGTTCGAGCAGGTCCCTCGCCTCGACCTCTTCACGGCTCATGTGCGCGTCGAGTGGAAGCGACGTCGGAACGTCGACCACGACGAGTGCGGTGAGCGCGGCGCGGTCGTCGGCTGCGAGCCGGCACGCGATCTCGAAGGCATCGAGCGACTCGGGACGCGAGTCGAGAAGGACGAGCACCCGCCGGTAACCCCGGGCGGCACACGGGCGATGACGCCTGAACACAACTCGAACGGTAGGTTCGAGGGTCTTAAGTCCGACTCAAGATCTCAGGCGAGCTGCGCAGTCGGGTCGACCAGCCGGTAGCCCACGCCGGCCTGGTTGAGGATGTACCGGGGCCTCGCGGGGTCGGGCTCGATCTTCCTGCGCAGCTGTGAGATGTAGACGTGCAGGTAGTTCGACTCCTCGCCGTACCCAGGACCCAGACTTCGCGGAGGATCGCCGGATGCGTCATGAGCTTCCCCTCGTTAACCGTGAGCAGCCGGAGGAGGTCGTACTCGATTGGTGTCAACGAGATCTTTCTCCCGCTCATCATGACGAGGCGCTTGTCGAGGTCGATCGTGAGGTCACCGACCTGGACAAGCGGCTGGCTCGCCGTCCTCGTCCGCCGCAGGGCTGCGCGTAGCCGCGCGAGGAGTTCGTCGCCGGAGAACGGCTTCGTCACGTAGTCATCGGCGCCGGCATCGAGCGCAGCGATCTTCTCAGCCTCCTCGCCCACGGCCGAGAGCACGAGGATCGGCGCGGAGGTCCAGCCACGCAGCTCCCGGCACACGTCGGTCCCGCGGCCGTCCGGAAGAAGCACGTCGAGGATGATTGCCTCGGGTGGGCGCAGCGACGCCTTCATGACCGCCTCGCCCGCGCTTGCGGCGGTCTCGACCGCGTACCCCGCTGCCTTGAGCTTCAGCTGAAGCGCGCGCAGGATCTGCGGCTCGTCGTCGACAACGAGGACGCGGGCGCCGCTCACGCCGGCGCCGACGCGGGCAAGGCAGCCGCGGGCAGCGCCATGACGAAGCGCGAGCCTGATCCGGGCTCAGGCTCCACCCAGATCCTCCCCCCGTTGACGTTGACGAACCCGCGAGCGATCGCCAGCCCGAGGCCGGATCCGCGGTCCGCATGTGTCGGATCACCGCGCACGAATGCGTCGAAGACGCGCTCGCACTCGTGAGCGGGGATTCCCGGCCCTCGATCCACGACCTGGACGAGGACGTCGCCTCCACTCTGCACCGCACGCACGAGCACACGGGCATTCTCAGGGGAGAACCGGAGGGCGTTCTCGATCACGTTCGCGAGCGCGCGCTCGATCTGGGCCGGGTCGACCTCGACCGGCGGCGCATCGGGAGGGACGTCGACGTCGACGCGGTCGGCTGCGCGTCCGAGCGCATCGAGCGCGCGGGTGACCAGCCCGTCGACGGGCCAGAGCTCGCGCCGCGGAGCTGCGGCACCGGCCTCGAGCCGCGAGAGCTCGAGGAGGTTCGCGACAAGGCGGTCGAGGCGACGCGCCTGGAGCAGAATCGCGGCGACGAGCTCGTCACGATCCCTAGCCGGGAGCGCGCTCGCGTCGTCCACGAGGATCTCGCTGGCGGTGGTGATCGCCGTGATCGGCGACCGGAGATCGTGGCTGACCGACCGCAGGACTGCCGTCTTGACGGCGTCGCTCCGCCGCAGTGCCTCAGCCTCGACCGCCGCGCGCAACCGACGTTCCTCACTCGCTCGAGCTCCGGCCGCTGCGCGCTCCGCCTCCCGCCGGCCGAGCTCGGCCTCCTCCGCACGACGCCTGACGCGCGCAGAGAGACCACTGACGCTGATGGCCGTCACGAGATAGACGGCGAGCGCGACCCAGTTCTCGGAGTCGGCGAGTCGAAGCGTATGGGTCGGGGGAAGGAACAGCCAGTTGAAGGCGAGCATGCTGAGGAGGGACACCGGGATCGCGTAGGTCAGCCCCCAGATCGCCGCGACCGGCAACACGGCGAAGAGGTAGAGCACGCCGAGGCTGACGACCGGCGCGTGCGAGTCGAGGACGAAGACGGCGACGCTCACGACCGCGACCGCGCCGATGCTCGTGAGCCCGGCGATGAGATGCCGGAGCCAGCGAGGCTCGATGAGACGCAGCCGTTGCGGCCGAAGTCGGCTCACCGCCGAAGGATACGCGGGGGTCCTAAGAAGCCCTCAAGATTGCGGGATTCGCCGACTCGGCGAGAGTCGGCCCGGGTACCTTCGTACCGAAGGACCCGACCGGACAACACGACGACGGAGACACGAGAGCACCCAAGACCCGCGACGAAGCGCCCCGAGGGCCTAGACGTCGCGAAGCGCGCGCTCGTGGGGCGCCCGCGAGCCTCCGGCGAGTTGCACGAGACGCTGATCTCGAAGACGCTCGCGCTCCCGATCTTCGCGTCGGACGCGCTGTCGTCGGTTGCGTATGCGACGGAGGCAGCCATGGTCGTGCTCGTCGCGGTCTCCGTGTCGGCGCTCAGTTTCGTGCTCCCCATCTCGATCGCGATCGCGGTCGTGCTCGCGATCGTCGTCCTCTCCTACACGCAGACCGTCCGCGCGTACGAGACGAGCGGCGGCGCCTACATCGTCGCGAAGGACAACCTGGGGACGCTCCCGAGCCTCGTCGCCGCCGCTGCGCTCCTGGTCGACTACGTGCTGACCGTCGCAGTGTCGGTGACAGCGGGTGTCCTCGCACTGACCTCGGCAGCGCCCTCGCTCACCCAGCACAAAGTGGGGCTCTCGCTCGCGTTCGTCGTGCTCCTTACGATCGTAAACCTCCGCGGCGTGCGGGAATCGGGGTTCCTGTTCGCGCTGCCGACCTACGGCTTCGTCGCGGCCATGTTCCTCATGGTCGGGACAGGGGTCGGCAAGTGCCTCGACGGGACGTGCCCGCAGGCGAGCGTGCCGAGCCCGCTCGCCGCAGGTGCCGGTGCGGTGGGGATCCTCGTCCTGCTCCAGGCGTTCGCGTCTGGCTCCGCAGCGCTCACCGGTGTCGAGGCGGTCTCCAACGGCGTGGGCGCGTTCCGTCTGCCACGCGGCCGCAATGCGGCGCTCACCCTGCTCACGATGGGCGTGATCGCGATCACGCTCTTCCTCGGCGTCTCGTACCTCGCGGTCTCGATGAACGCTGCGCCGAGCTCGAGCGTCTCGGTGATCTCGGAGATCGCCCGCGCGACCTTCCCGGCCTCGTCGTCTGCGTCCTTCTTCTACTACGCGATCCAGGCTCTCACGTTCGGGATCCTCATCCTCGCCGCCAATACTTCGTACCAGGGGTTCCCGAGGCTCGCAGCGGTTCTCGCGAAGGACCGTTTCTTCCCGCGCCAGTTCGTGAACCTCGGCGACCGGCTCGTCTACTCGAACGGGATCATCGTCCTCGCGGGGATCGCCGCCCTGCTGATCTGGGCGTTCGGGGCCAACGTCATAGCCCTCATCCATCTGTACGTGATCGGCGTGTTCACCGCGTTCACGATCTCGCAGGTAGGAATGGTCCGCTACTGGCTCCGGCGCGAGCAGCCCGGCTGGCGGTGGCGGGCAGTCGTGAACGGTGCCGGAGCGGTCGCCACCGCCCTCGTCGCGATCGTCGTGATCGAGTCGAAGTTCACGCAGGGGGCGTGGGCGGTGATCGTCGCGATCCCGCTGCTGATCGTGTGCTTCTACGGCATCGAGCACCACTACAGCAAGGTCGCACGGCGTCTGCGCGCTGGCGTGGCCGCGGTCACCGCGGCTCCGCCCGCGACGAACCGCGTCGTGCTGTACGTGGAGTCGTTCGACGCCGCGCTCGAGGAGGCTCTCTGGTACGCACGGCGGATCGCCCCGGACGGCTTCTCGGCGATCCACGTGCCTGGCTCGGACAGCGATCCCGGAATCCTCCCGCGCTTCAGGCAGCTCACGGCTCTCGACCCCGATCTCGAGATCGTGGCCCGCGAGGACGGCCGGCTGGAGGCGGTGATCGAGTACCTGTGGGCGCTGCCGCGCGGCGAGTCGACCTTCGTGACCCTCGTGGTTCCCGAGCTCTTTCGCACACGCTCCCTCGCGACGGCGCTCCGCCGCCCCGAATTCTCGCTCAAGCTCCGCCTCCTGCGAGAGCCCGGTGTCGCGATCACCGACGTCCCGGTATTGGCCGCGGTGGACGCGCACACGACTCCGCGCCGCGCCGTCTGCCGCATCCTCGTCTCGGGGGCGCACGCTGCCTCCATGCGCGCCGCCAACTACGCCGCCACCCTCGGGATCGAGGACACGCGCGGGCTGTTCTTCGCCTTCGACTCCGACGAGGCCGCTCACCTCCGCGAGTCATGGGAGGAGCGCGAGCTGCCCGTCCCGCTCGAGATCGAGGAGGCGCCCTTCCGGGACCTCGGCGACCCGCTGCTCGCGCACGTGCGAGGGATTACGGCGGACACCGACGCGGTTGCGGTGATCGTCATGCCGGAGCTCGTGTTCGGCGGGCTGTCGCGGTCGCTCCACAACCAACGGGCGCTCTACATCAAGCGCCTGCTCCTGTTCGAGCCGCGCGTGATCCTGACGAGCGTGCCGTATCGACTCGACTGAGCTCGGCTACGCCCAGCCGGTGACGAGCCAGCGGCGCGCGCCGGAAGCGCGTCGTCATCAGCGCCAGGCGGACGAGGATCAGGACGACGAGCGCGGACCAGACGCCGCGGATGCCCCAGTCGCCCGCGAGCGCCGCGAGCAGGACGAGCGCGCACGAGCAGAACGCCGCGAGCATCGAGAGCGCGAGAAACGGCCCGTCGCTCGCGCCGATGAGGATCCCGTCGAGGGCGAAGACCGCGCCGTTCAGGGGCTGCATCAGCGCGAACAGCGGCCACAGCAGCGCGACCTCGTCGAGCACGGAGGCGTCTCCCGTGAACGCGCGCGGGAGGATGCCGACGAGCCCGAGCATGACCGCGGCGAACGCCGCGCCGAGCGCGACGGAGAGCCAGATCATCCGCTCGCTCGCGCCGTATGCCGCGTCTCTCCGCCCCGCCCCGAGCTCGCGCGCGACGATGATCTGACCCGCGATCGCGACCGAGTCGAGCACGAGCGCGAGGAAGACCCAGAGCTGGAACGCGATCTGGTGTGCGGCGATGGCGGCGTCGCCGAAGCGCGTCGCGACCGCGCCCGCCAGCACGAACGAAGCCATGAGCGAGGTCGTGCGGATGAGGATCCACTTGCCGAGCGAGAGCACGCGGCGCGCGAGCGCGAGCCGCAGCCGGGCCTCGCCCGGCTCCAGGCGTCGCAGCACGACGACGACGAACGCGACACCCATCCCGAGCTGCGCCAGCGCCGTCCCCCACGCCGAACCTGCGATCCCCCACCCGAAGCCGTAGACGAAGAGCACCTCGAGCACGAGGTTCGCGACGTTCCCCGCGATCAGCACGACGAGCGGCGTGCGCAGATCGGCGACGCCCCGCAGATACCCCTGCCCACCGAGCGCGATGAACGCCGCGGGGAAGCCGACCGCCGCGATCCGTAGGTAGAGGACGGCGTCGTCGGCCGTCGCGCCCGAGCCGCCCATGAGCGAGACGAGCGGCACGGCGAGCGCGGCGACGAGCGCCGAGACGGCGAGCCCGAACGCCAGCGAGAGCCAGACGGCCTGCGCGCCGATGCGGCGCGCCGTCTCCCCTTCGCCGGCCCCGCCGGCCCGCGCGACCTGTGCTGTCGTCCCGTACTGGAGGAAGTTGAAGATCGCGAACGTCCCGCCGAGGATCGTCACCGCGATCCCGAGAGCGGCAAGCTGCTGACGGCCGAGGTGCCCGACGATTGCGGTGTCGACGAGGAGGTAGACGGGCTCGGCCGCAAGCGCCCCGAGGGCCGGGAGCGCCAGCCGGACGATCTCGCGGTCGTACTGCGACCGGAGCGTCAACCGGCGGCGGCGATCGTTGCCTCGTAGGCGGCGACGTACGCCGCGACCATGTGCTCCGGCGAGAAGCGCTCCTCGACTTCCTTGCGGATGACGACAGGATCGAGCGAGTCGGCCAGCTCGAGGACGGCCGCGTCCTCCATGTCGCGGTACTTGTCGACGATGACACCCGTGCGGCCGTGGTCGACGATCTCGGGAACCGCACCTCTGCGGGTCGACACGACCGGCGTTCCGCACGCCATCGCCTCGATCATCATCAGCCCGAACGGCTCCTCCCAGTCGATCGGTGAGATGAGGGCACGCGCGCCCATGAGGAGCTCGACCTTGTCCGCGTGCCCCACCTCGCCGACGTACTCGATCGAGCCTCCGAGGTGTGGCCGGATGAACTCGTCGAAGTAGCGGATCTCGAGCGGCTCCCGGCACTTGGCCGCGATCTTGAGCGGGACGCCCGTCTCGAGCGCCACCGCGAGCGCACGGTGCGCACCTTTGTCCGGGCTCATCCGCCCGAGGAAGACGAGGTAGTCGCCGCCCGGCTTGCGGCGGAAGGGGTACATCGAGAGGTCGAGCGCGTTCGGGCAGTTCGCGATCCAGGGCAGGTGCGGCTTCGGCTTGCGCTGGTTCATCGAGATGGAGATGAGCTTCGCCTTCGGCGCGAGATCGAGCACCTGCTCGTAGAGGCGCCCCGGCTGCCCGTCGAGCGGCCCATGCACCGTGTGGCAGAAGGGCACGTCGACCAGGCCGCCGAACGCGAGCCCGAGCATCCCCGTGTGGTCGTGGAGGACGTCGAACTCGTCCGCCTTCCGGAACGCGTGGATCGCATGCTGCATCTCCCAGTACGTGTGGCCGATCCACTCGCTCGGCGCGGTGTGGAAGACGGACTCGAGCCGCGCGCGGGTCTGCGAGTCGCCCGACGCGAAGAGGGTCACGTCGTGCCCCGCGTCGACGAGCCCGTCGGCGAGCAGGGCGACCACCCGCTCGGTCCCGCCGTACGCCTCCGGCGGAACCGGGAACCACACGGGACACACCAAACCTACGCGCATCGCTCAGACACCTTCGGCAATCGTGACATGCCCGCGCTCGACTGCAACCGTCCACGTCCGCCCATACGCACGGACGCCCTCGATGCGCAGGCCGTCGAGCCAGCTCGGCAGCTCATCCGTCACCGTCGAGACGATCCGCTGGCGCTCGCGGTCGGGCTCGAGCCCGAGGAGCACGCGGACGAGGAGGATCGGCGTCCCCGCCGCCCAGGCCTGCGGGCGGGCGGCGGTCGGGTACGCGATCGGAAACGGCGTCTCGTCGCGCGCGTAGCCGGCGAAGACCTCGGGCAGAGACCAGTCGAAGTGCGCGGCGGCCTCGATCAGCGCACGGCCGATGCGTCTCGCCTCGGCGACGTAGCCGTGGCGCGCGAGCCCCCACGCCGCGAGCGCCGTGTCGTGGGGCCAGACCGTCCCGTTGTGGTAGCTGATCGGGTTGAACGCCGCGGCGTCGTTCGCCATCGTCCTGATGCCCCAGCCCGTCCACAGCTCGTTCGAGAGCAGCTGGTCGACGACCGCAGGGACGCGCTCGGGCGGGACGATCCCGCTCCAGAGGAGGTGGCCCATGTTCGACGCGCGCGAGTCGACCGGCCGCTTCTTGCCGTCGAGGGCGAGCGCGTAGAAGCCGCGGTCGGCAACCCAGAACGCCTCGTCGAAGCGCGCGCGCAGCTCCTCCGCCTCTCGCTCGAGCCGTTCGGCGAGCCCCTTGTCGCGCCACACCTCGCGCGCCAGCTCCGCGAGCCCGCGCTTCGCGTCGTAGACGTAGCCCTGCACCTCGACCGCGGCGATCGGAGGCTCGGCGAACGCGCCGTCCTGGAAGCGCTGCGAGTCGCCCGAGTCCTTCCACGACTGGTTCGCGAGCCCGGAGTCGACCTTCCGGCTGTACTCGACGAACCCATCGCCGTCGCGGTCGCCGTAGCGGTCGATCCACTCGAGCGCGAGCAGCGCGGGGTCCCGCATCCGCTGCGCGAACGACGAGTCGTCGCTCCAGCGCCATGTCTCGGCGAGCAGCACGAGGTAGAGCGGCGTCGAGTCGATCGAGCCGTAGTAGCGGGGGAACCACGTCTCGGCGCAG
Organism: uncultured Gaiellaceae bacterium; assembly: GCA_963846995.1. Taxonomy (GTDB): domain Bacteria; phylum Actinomycetota; class Thermoleophilia; order Gaiellales; family Gaiellaceae; genus GMQP-bins7. The sequence goes on from CAWJYD010000010.1 coordinate 572,563, forward strand.
CGTCCCTCGCGCACCTCGTGGACGATCTTGCCGGGTTCGGCGTCGATCGTCGGGTCCTCCTCGTGCGCCTGCAGCTCGGTGAGCGCGTCGAGCGCGCCCATCGCGATCTCGGGGCCGAGCAGGAGCGTCTGGAGCGACGTGATGGCCGTGTCCCGCCCGAACACCGTCATGAACCACGGCATTCCCGCCGCGAAGAGCGGCCGGCGGTACTCGCCCGTGCGCATGCGGAGCGCCGCGAGATCGGCGATCGAGCGGTCGAAGGACCGGCGCAGGCTCTCCCAACCGCCGCGCACGCGCGGAACGCGGAGCGTCCAGGCGGCGACGACCTCGCCGGCGGTCTCCTGCTCGTCGTCGAGCTCGCCCAACGTCTCGAGGTCGGACTCGAGCCAGGGGATGACGTCGATCGTTACGCCCCAGCGCTCGTGCGGCTCGAGCGAGAGCGAGAACGTCATCGCGCCGCCGTCGAGCCGACCGGGCTGCGAGAAGACGAGGCGCGTGCCGAGGTCGCCGCGCGGGTCGACGATCGAGAGCTGGCTACGACCCTCGTCGTACGTCGCCGGCGCCGGCGGGGGTAGCTCCTGCGCCAGCTCCGGGTCGCCGAGCGAGAAGTCGTGGTGCTTGACCGAGATGATGTCCGCGAAGTCGGAGGCCGCCTGGAGCGCGAGCTCGATCTCGAGCGGCTCCGGGCTCTCGTTGCGAACGAAGATCCGCTCCTGCATCCCCGTCCCCACGAAGCGCTCGCGAGCGATCGAGATCGAGTCCTTGGGAAGGCCGTTGGCGGTTCGGTTCCGGAGGTAGAAGCCCGCCTTGAAGTGCTCGACTCGTCCCGAGGAGAGCAGAAGCGGCGCCGCGCCGCCGACCGTGAGCGCGAACCGCGAGAGGAAGCGCGTGTCGTGCGCGAAGAGGCCGCTCGTGTCCGCGGCGATGTCGCCGAGGTCGTCCGAGATGCAGAAGGTCGAGCCCTCGAGGATCGTGAGCATCGAGGCGGGCTACGTCTCCTTGCGCAGGATGCGCGCGCCGCTCGACTGGGCGAGCGCCTTGATGACGATCTCGTCGACGTTGACGTGCAGCGGCCGCGTGAGCACGAAGAGCACGCAGTCTGCGACGTCGTCCGCGGTCAGCGGCTCGACGCCCTCGTACGGCGCCCTCGCGGCCTCCTCGTCGCCACGGAAGCGCACGAGCGAGAACTCCGTCTCGGCGAGCCCCGGGTCGACGGTCGTGATCCGGATGGGCCGGCCGAGGAGATCCTCCCGGATCCCGTAGACGAAGCCGCGAAGCGCGAACTTCGCCGCCACGTAGACCGCCGCGTTCTGGTACGCCTGCCGTCCCGCGATCGAGCCCGTGAAGAGGATGTGGCCCTCGTCGCGCACGTGCGGGAGGGCGAGCCGGGTGATGCGTATCGCGCCGTCCACATTCGTGTGCAGCACGGTCGCCTCGTCCTCGGCGTTCGACTCCGTGAACGGATAGCGGCCCAGCGCGAGGCCCGCGTTGTTGTAGAGGATGTCGATCCCGCCGAGCTCCGCCGCGGCCCGTCCCACGAAGGCGGCGCAGCTCTCCTCGTCGGTGACGTCGAGCGGCAAAGCGAGATCGGCGTCGATCCGCTCGACTCGCCTTGCGCCGCCGACGACGCGCACGCCGGCCTCGCGCAGCTTGCGCACCGTCGCGGCGCCGAAGCCGCTCGATGCGCCCGTGACGACCGCAGTCTTGCCCTCCAGCTCCACGGCTCGGGAGCCTAGTCCGAAGGGATCGATCCGGTGTCAGACACCGTGTCTGACACCGGGAAGGCGAGCGTGGCCGGGGTGACGATCACCACGGTCTCTGGAGCCGGATCTTCCTGCGTGCGCGCCCCGGACATGTCCGCTTCCGCCGAGCCAGGTGTCAGACACGGTGTCTGACACAGGACATGTCCCTAGGAGACGGTGACGGACTCGATGACGACCGGCTCGAGCGGGCGGTCGCGTCCGTCGCGATCGACGGTCGAGATCCGGTCGGCGACGTCCTGGCCGGAGGTGAGCCGTCCGAAGACCGTGTGCTTGCCGTCGAGCCAGGGTGCCTCGTCCACCGTGACGATGAAGAACTGCGACCCATTCGTGTTCGGCCCAGAGTTCGCCATCGCGAGGTAGCCGCGGGCGACCGGATGGTCGTTGAACTCGTCCTCGAACGAGTACCCGGGCCCGCCTGTTCCGTCGCCGCGCGGGCAGCCGGCCTGGATCATGAAGTCCGGGATCACGCGGTGGAAGACGAGACCGTCGTAGAAGCCGTCGCGCGCGAGCTTCGTGAAGTTGTCGACCGTCTTCGGAGCGTCGTCGTCGAAGAGCTCGAGCTCCATCGTTCCCTCGCTCGTCGTCATCGTCGCGGCGGACATCCCGCGACGCTAGCGCAAACGAGAGGGAGCCCGCCTGCGCGGGCTCCCTCGGTCTCGCTCGTGACGACTGCGCCTACTTCGGCGGAGGCGGAACGAGGCAGCTGACGCTCGCGCTGTTGCCGGAGCCGTCCGTCGCGGTCACGACCGCGTCGCCATTCAGCGTGATGTGCCAGTCGATGTCGCCCGGCCCGGGCTTGGCGTTCGGCTTGCCACCCGGAGCCTGGGTCAGCTTGATCTTCGTCCCGCTTCCGTACGGCCCGGCGACGAAGCTCGACGCCGAGTCGTGCACGGTGATCTGCGGGTTCGGGTCGACGGCGTCGACCGCCGTCAGCAGGTAGAAGCCGTCCGGGTTCTGCCCGCTCTTCGGGTTCGACCCCGCGGGCGGCACGTTCTTGCCCGACGGGTTGGTGGTCGGCACGCAGGAGGCGACCGGCGGAGTCGTGTCGACCCACCGCTTGGTCACCGTCTCCGTGTCCGTCGCACCCGTCGGGTTGCCGAGCGTGACGCTCGCCGTGATCGTGTCGAGCCCGAGGCTGGAGGGCGCGACGGGAACCGAATACGTGAACGTCACGTGACCCGACGCGTCCGTCTTGCAGTCCGCCGGCGCGCACGTCCCCGTGGCCCCGGCATTCTGGCCGCTGACCGCGAAGCCGACGAGGTAGCCGCCGACGGATCCGGCGGGCCCGTTCAGCGTCGCGGTGACGGTGTGCGTGTCGTCGGAGCCGAGCTCGTTGGACGCCGTCGCCGGCGTGAGCACGAGGTCGTACACCTTCACCGTCACGCACGTCGAGACGTTGGCGCTTCCGCCCGTCACGTCCGTTCCGAATGCGGTCACGCAGATCTGATGACTGCCGGGGTTGAGGCCCGCGGTCGTCGTCGAGTACGTGACCATCGCCGGCCCGAGCTGCGGGGTAGCGGGTGTGGTGGCCACTGCAGTCGGAGTCCCACCGTCGACGCTCATCTCGACCTTCGTCAGCGTGGACCCGATGAGGCTCGGGATGATGTCCGGGAGGTCGTTCGGGTCGGGCACGCTGAAGCACTGGCCGCCGTTGACCGTGATGTCGGCGAGGTTGCCAGCGCTACCACCGGTGCACGACGCGGACGAGCCGATGGCGATGGAGTTCGCCACTGTTCCGGTCGCCGCGATCGACGTCAGCGCGTTGTTGAAGTCGGTCAGCGTTCCGAGGTTGCTCAGGCCGTCCGACGCGAAGACGAGGAACTTCTTCGGGTCGGAGCTCGCGTTGAGCACGTCCAGGGCTTGCTGGAGCGCCGCGGCGTAGTTCGTCCCGTCTGCGTCGCCGTTCTTCGCCGTGTACTGGGCGACCTGGTAGTTGAAACCGCCGTTCGTCAGGACGATCGAGTTGATGGCAGTGTTCCCGTCGGCCGGGTCTCCGAGCTTGTCGTCGGCGCCGCCGGGTGTCATGTCGGCCTGGACGGCGTCGGCTCCGAACACGACGAGGCCGATCTGGTGGACGGAGCCGCCGATCGTGGCGGCCGTGTTCAGTCCGGCGAAGAACGACTTCTCGCATGCGAGAACGGTCCCGCAGGCGCCTCCGGAGTTCCCGGTGCTCCCGGACGCGTCGAACACGTAGACGATCGTGGCCTGCGGTGTGCCGAGACCTATCTTGGCGGTCCCGGACACGGGTACCGGAACGGGCGCGCCATCCGCCAGGTACTGCGTTCCGTCGGCCGGACTGTCGATCGAGACCGACAACTCGGCGCCGTTCGGCAGGGTCGTGCTGTTCGATCCGGCAAGCGCCGGCACCGCGGACAGCGCGACCAGGAACAGGATGACCGTGGCCAGGCCGAAACACCTGGCGCCGGTCGACCGTTTACTCATGGGTGATTCCCCCTTGGGCTAGCGACTCAGGCCGCTATCCGCAGTCTCACGGCCGACGACTGGCACTCCTGCGTGCTACCTCCCTCTCCACCTCCTTCGCGACTCTCCCCGCACACGGTCTATGTCCGCCGCGCCCCGGGGGGAATGCCCCCACCGGGTGAACCGCGCACCTACGATGCGCGCATGCCGGACCTGCCGAGCGGAACGGTCACGTTCGCCTTCACCGACGTCGAGGACTCGACGGCGCTCCTCCTCAAGCTCGGCGACCTCTACGGCGACACGCTCGCCGAGCACCGCCGCATCGTCCGCGAGGCGTTCTCGGCCGAGGGCGTGGAGATCGACACGCAGGGCGACGCCTTCTTCTTCGCCTTCCCCCGCGCGCACGACGCCGTCGCTGCAGCAGCGGAAGTCCAGCTGGCCCACGCCGCCTTCGACTGGCCGCACGGTGCCGTCGTCCGGGTGCGCGTCGGCCTGCACACGGGCGAGCCGCACGTCGGCGAGGAGGGCTACCTCGGGCTCGACGTCGTCCGCGCGGCGCGGATCTGCACGGCCGCCCGTGGCGGCCAGGTGCTCCTGTCCGAGGCCACTCGCGCGCTCGTGACCTCCCTCCCTGCAGGGGCCGAGATCGTCCCGCGCGGCGAGCGCCAGCTGAAGGGGATCGACGAACCCGAGCGCATCTTCGAGCTCGAGATCGAGGGAGCGCCGGTGCCGGAGGAGGACGAGACCGAGGAGCCGGCAGCCGCGGTGGCGAAGCCCGACCTCGACGGCCTCGGCGACAAGCTCGCCGCGACCATCGAGCAGCAGGTCGCGCGCAGGCTCGAGTCGGTCATCAAGCGCTTCGAGCCCGACGAGGCGCCGGTCGGCGACGACGACTCCGTGGAAACGCTCGCAAGCCGCTCCGCCTCGCTGGAGGAGACGATCAGCAAGCGCGTCGCGGCCGCGTTGCGGTCGACGGGCATCCCGGACGACGCCGTCTAGCGACCTCTTCGACACTCGAGATGTGTCATGGTCCGCGCGTGTTCTCGACCGTCCTCGGCGTCAGCACAGCGACGACGGCTCGCGCCTAGGCGCGCACACCCGCCGGGGCCAGGTGCCGTCGCCTGGCCCCGCGTCCTCCGTAAGATCGCCCGGTGCCCGACGCGTTCGTCCCCGACGCCGCACGCTACGACGGACGCATGCCGTACAGGCGGTGCGGGCGAAGCGGCTTGCAGCTCCCGGCCATCTCGCTCGGACTGTGGTGGAACTTCGGCCACGACCGGCCGTTCGAGACGAGCCGCGCGATCGTCCGCCGCGCCTTCGACCTCGGGGTCACGCACTTCGACCTCGCGAACAACTACGGGCCCCCGTACGGCTCCGCCGAGGAGAACTTCGGCCGGCTCCTACGCGAGGACCTGCGGCCGTACCGCGACGAGCTGGTGATCTCGAGCAAGGCGGGCTACGACATGTGGCCCGGCCCCTACGGCGAATGGGGCTCGCGGAAGTACGTGCTCGCGAGCCTCGACCAGTCGCTCGCGCGTCTCGGGCTCGAGTACGTCGACGTCTTCTACTCGCACCGCTTCGATCCCGACACGCCGCTCGAGGAGACGATGGGCGCGCTCGACACCGCGGTCCGGCAGGGGAAGGCGCTGTACGCGGGCATCTCCTCGTACTCGGCGGAGAAGACCCGCGAGGCGGCTTCGATCCTCCGCGACCTCGGCACCCCGCTCCTCATCCACCAGCCGTCGTACTCGATGCTGAATCGCTGGATCGAACCGGATCTCCTCGACGCGCTCGGCGAGCTCGGCGTCGGCTGCATCGCCTTCTCCCCGCTCGCGCAGGGGATGCTCACGAACAAGTACCTCGGCGGCATCCCCGAGGGCTCGCGCGCGAGCTGGCCGAGCTCGCTCTCGCCCGACCTCCTCACCGACGACGCGCTCGACAAGATCAGCGGGCTGAACGAGCTCGCCTCGGAGCGGGGCCAGACGCTCGCGCAGATGGCGCTCGCCTGGACGCTTCGCGACTCTCGCGTCACGTCCGCGCTCGTCGGCGCGTCGAGCGTCGTCCAGCTCGAGGAGAACCTGGCAGCCGTGCGGCGACTCGACTTCTCCGACGACGAGCTCGCCGCGATCGACCGCCACGCGACGGACAGCGGCATCAACATCTGGGCTCAATCGAGTGCCGAACGGTCGAGCGCGACCTGAGCGATGAGCTCCGGCGCGCCGCGCCGTCCTACCCTCGAAGATCGACACGAAGGAGGAGCGATGGGACGCATCGTGGTGACGGAGTTCGTATCGGTGGACGGCGTTTTCGAGGATCCGGGCGGCGCCGAGGGCTACGAGCACGGCGGCTGGACGTTCGACTACGACAGCGGCGACGAGTTCGCGGCGTTCAAGACCGACGAGATGACGGGCGCGGTGGCCCATCTCATGGGCCGCGTGACGTACGACGGGTTCTCGAAGGCATGGCCCTCTCTGGAGGGCGAGTTCGCGGACAAGTTCAACTCCGATCCCAAGTACGTCGTCTCGAAGACGCTCACCGACCCCGAGTGGCAGAACACGACGGTGCTCTCGGGCGATGCCGTCGAGCAGGTGGCGAAGCTGAAGGCGGAGACGGACGGCGACATCCTCGTCGCAGGCAGCGGCCGACTCGTCGGGACGCTCCTCGGCGCCGGGCTCGTCGACGAGCTGCGGCTGATGGTCTTTCCGACCGTGCTCGGCCGGGGCAAGCGGCTCTTCCCCGACGGCATCGACCGGCTGAAGCTCGAGCTCGTCGAGACGAGGGCGATCGGCGACGACGGCGTCCAAGCGCAGGTCTACCGCCCCGCCTGAGTTCTTCGTGAGCTCTTAGAGCCGCCTCAGTCGCCTCTCAGGTGCGCCCGCGACCGTGTCGGGCGCACCCGATGAAGCGAAGGAGGTGAATCCGATGGACAGAGACAGAACCGGCGTCCCGAAGAGCCTGGTCGCGCTAGCGGTAGCCGTGGGGGTCGCGGCAGGCAGCTACGGCATCGCCAGCGCGGCGAGCGGGTCGGGATCGGGCTCGAGCTCATCCAGCTCGAGCACTCCCGCTCCCCCCGCGCTCTCCGGCTCCGCCGCGGCCGGCGCACCCGCGCCGAGCGGCCGGCCGTGGGGCATGCAGCGAAACGACGAGACGCCGCTGACCGGAGGCGCGCTTGCGAAGGTGACGGCGATCGCCAAGGCGAAGGTCCCCGAGCGGGACGATCGTCCGCGTCGAGACCGACGCCGACGGCAACGCCGCCTACGAGGCGCACATGACGAAGTCCGACGGCACTCCCGTGACCGTGTACGTGAACAAGGACTTCGAGTTCGTCAGCGTCGAGACACGCTGACGACGGCCAGAGCTGGGCTCACCTCGACGTACGCGAGGTGGGCCTGGTCCATCACGGCGCGCAGTAGCGGTTCGCCGGCGTGCGCCCGTTCCAGACGAAGCCCGGCGCGGAGACGGACCGGATCGTCGCCCTCAGGCAGCCCGCCGAGCCAACCGGCACCCGCAGCGTCGCCTTGCCCGCAGCTCCGGTCGTCGCACGACCTGTGAAGGCGCGCCGCGTCCCGAGCCGGACGACCAGCGAGACGGCGGCGTTCGAGACCGGCCGTGCGGTCGTGTCGACCGCACGCACGGTGAGGAGCGCCGCCTTCGAGCGCGGGCGGTACGTGATCGCCGCGATGCGCACGGTGCTCGGATTGACGCGGACGACCGCACTGCCGGAAAGCCCGCCCGCCGTCGCCGTGACCGACGCCTGGCCGGTGGCACGCAACGTGGTGAGCGTCGTCGTCGGCCCCGTGCGCGGCGACACCGTGCCGTAGGTCGACGGGGACACCGACCAGGCAGCGCTGACGGGCACCGCGTTGCCGTACGTGTCCTTGCCGATTGCCGTGAATGAAAGCGTCGATCGCGTCCGCAGGCGCGCGGATTTCGGCGTGACGGCGAGGGAGAGAGCCGCTCCCGGCAGCACGGTGACCGTCTGCGCCCCGCTCGTGACTCCGGTGGCCGCCGCGGTCAGGAGCTGCGGCCCGGCGCGCGTGTCGAGGTAGTAGAAGTCCGGGCTCGTGCCGGAGCCGGCCGCGATCGTGAGGGCCAGCGTCGGCGTCCACGGCCCGGTCGGGGTGGTCGAGAAGCGCCCCGCCGGCGAGGTCGAGCTCAGGGTCACCGCGAGCGGCGCGAGCGCCGTCTGCGGCTGTCCTGCGTTGCTGAGGAGCGTGAGCCTCATCGCTGCCGTGGTCGATCCAGCCTGAATCGTCTGCGGCGGCGTGGCGAAGCTGAGGAGCGGCTGGGTCCAGGCGCGGAAGGTCTGCCACGCGGCGTTCAAGCGAGCGCCGTCGAGGTCGCCGACGCAGACGTTCGTGCCCTTGACAACGCAGGCGGCGCTGCCGGGATCCTCCGGGTCGTCCTGGCCCGAGTCGCGGATCGCCGCCGCGAGGCGCGTCAGGATCTGATCGGTTTGCGCCGCGAAGTCGGCCGGAGTGGAGCCCGATCCGTTCCGCGGAGCCCAGGCGAAGCCCCAGTGGTCGGCGGCCTGCCCCGTCGCGGAGCTGAAGTACCGCAGCGAGTACACCTCGGCGGAGACGTACGCAGCCATCTGGGCTGCCGGGACCGCCGTCCAGCCGTATGCCGTGTCGCGCTCCCACGCCGCGTTCGCGAGCGGGCTGAAGGTCGCGTCGAGGAACGTCCGCGCCGGGTCGATCGTCGGTGGCCCGGCGTCGGCGAGGACGAGCGCATGCTGGAGGTAGTCGTTGAGCGCGTCGCGCCGGGTCGCCGTGTCCGCCCCTGGTACGGCCCAGTTGCGGACGTCGCCGTACACCTCCTGTGACCAGTCGCTGACGTACGTCGACATGTCCGCCCAGAACCCCGAGTCGGAGAGCCAGTTCTGAAGGTTCGTCTGGTACTGGCCGAGGCTGTTCGTCTGCTGGCCCAGGCCGGTGATGAAGACCGCGCCGCGCGTGGGACGCGTGCCGTCTCCCTCGTACAAGCCGCGCAAGAGCTCGCGCACGTTCGTACGCGCCTGCCCCGTGTTCGTGCGGACGGCCGACGAGATCTCGTTGAGCACCCAGGTGTCGCCCTTCGAGAAGTCGTAGCCGGCCGCCGCCATGCGCTCGCGCGCCGTCGTGCCGGCGACGTACCAGCTCGAGCCGGTGCTCGCGACCCACTTCGACCACGTCGTGAAGTGGAACTCGGCCATCGCGTGAAAGTTCGGTCCGAGCGCGCGAATCTTGTCCGCAGCGCCGGGTCGTGGCTTGGTCTTGTCGGCCACGAGCGGGGGGACCGAGATGTAGTAGTCGGCGCACGGGGACGCGGTCGCCGCAAGCTTCGTCGCGAGGCGCAGGTAGTCGGTCGCCGAGTAGAAGACGGCCCGGAGTGGGCGACACGCCGTCTGCGCGGTGCGGGCCTCGCGCGCCGTGCTTGTCGCGACGAGCTTCTGCCAGAGCCGGTCGGTCGCGGCGGGGTCGAGCGACGCGACGGGCGCCGCTACCGGCATCGCCGGCCGCTCGGCGGCCGGTGCGCGCGCGGCGCCCGATACCGCGGCCAGCGCGAGCACGAGCAGAAATCCGAGTCCGAGTCGTCTCATGAGCCGTCCCATGCTGCAGGCCACTGCTTAAGGAACCGTCAAGACGGAGAGCCTGCGGGGAAATGCCAGGCTAGCCAGAACGGCCGGGCGTACGGCTAGGGCTCGGGCTCGTCGCCCGTCAGCTCCTCGACCGTGTACTGCTCCGTCGGCCGCGCAGCTGCATGCTCCTCGGAGACGTGCCGGCGCGCCGCCTCGACGGTCGCGGCCTCGGCGCGCTCGCGCTCGGCGAGTCCGTCGTCGATCTCCCGCAACCGCACCCGCAACGTCTCCATCGCGGGCGCGTCGCCGCGGTAGGCCGCGTCGCCGAGCGACCGGATTGCGAACTCGCGCTCGCGTCGGAGCGAGCGACGCTCGTTCTTCAGCCGCGCGACATCGCGACCCGCACCGAACCATGCGGATGAGGACTCGCGCGCGAACACCGCCCACCCGCGAACGTCGCTTCGGATCTTCGTCAGGCGCCGTGCGAGCGGAGCCTCCGGCACGCGCTTCGCCGCCTCGAGGAGGAAGACGCACGCGACCACGGCGAGCACGAAGAGGAATACGGCCGCGCCGACACTTCCCGCCAGCAGCGCGAGGACGGCTCCGACCAGGAAGACGCCCGTGAGCACGAGCAACGGCCCGGGGGCGAGGACGCCGTAGACGCGACGGTCGACCTCGGGTTCTCCTCCGTCGAGCTGGTGTCCGCAGCGCGCGCAATAGCGCGCGTCGGCCGGAACCGCGTTTCCGCACGCGGAGCAGACGGATGCCTCGGAGCTCACGCCTGAGGTCTACCCGCTGACCCAGCGACCGACACGCCGTCTTCGGCTCAGGCAACCGGGTGCTCGTGCCGATAGGACGCGTATGCCCAAGCTTTCCGTGCGCGGCCTCTTCGGGGGGACGCCGCGCGAGAAGAAGGAACTGAATCCCGAGATGCGGAGGCTCCTGAACAGCTACGAGCCGCTGCACCCCGAGACGTCTGCGGACGACGAGCACCCGCTTGACCACGCGCATGCGAGCCACGACGGCGAGCAGCAGCGCTCGGTCGCCTAGGCGCTCCTCCAGCCCACGGATGATCCCGCGGCCGGGACGCCGGCCCGCTCGTCACGCTGTCGGACCGACGACCCGCGAGCTTCCGTACTATTCCGGGCCGTGCGGGGGAACCGAAGGGACCGGCGGTGAACACGCGGCATCCGGTGGTGATCGGCGTGGCCATCGTCCTCGGCGTCGCCTTCGTCGTGCTCGGGATCGTCTACTGGGTCGAGCCGGCCGGCTCGCTGCCGTCGTGGATCCCCGGGTACGAGGCCGGATCGGGGCACCACCACGTGAAGCACGGCCTCGCGTCGTTCCTCCTCGGCGCCGCACTGCTGGTCTTCGCGTGGTTCCAGACGGGCGCGCGCTCACGGGCTCGCGCCGCGTCTGAGTCGTGATCCTCGCCGGGCCGATCTCCTACTGGCAAGCGATCGTCCTGGGAGTCGTCCAGGGCGTGACCGAGCTCTTCCCGGTGTCGAGCCTCGGCACGAGCGTCGTCCTGCCCCAGCTGCTCGGCTGGGACATCCACCAGAACGATCCGTACTTCCTCACGTTCCTCGTCGCGACGCACCTCGCGACGGCGCTCGTCCTCCTGCTGTTCTTCTGGCGCGACTGGGTTCGGATCGTGCAGGGGCTCGGCCGGAGCCTGCGCGACCGAGGCATCGGCGAGGCGGACACGGACGCAAAGCTGGGCTGGTTGCTCGTCGTCGGGACGATCCCGGCGGGGATCCTCGGCCTGCTCCTCGAGCATCCGCTGCGAAGCCTCTTCGCGTCGGCGCAGTCGGCCGCGTTCTTCCTGATCCTCAACGGGTTCATGCTGCTCGGCGCCGAGGCGCTGCGACGGCGGGCGCCGGTGACCGACGCCGACGACGACCGCCGGATCGCGAAGCTCCTCTCCTTCCCGAACGCGTTCCTCGTCGGCGCGGCCCAGGCGCTCGCGCTCATTCCTGGCTTCTCGCGCTCGGGGGCGACTCTCGGCGGCGGCCTCCTCGTCGGCCTCTCGCACAAGGACGCGGCCCGCTTCTCCTTCCTGCTCGCGACACCGATCATCGGCGCGGCAGCGATCCTCAAGCTGCCCGAACTCTTCGGATCGAGCGGCGACGGAGTGCGCGGCCAGGCCCTCGTCGCGTCGCTGTGCGCGGCCGCCGCTGCGTACCTCAGCGTCCGCTTCCTCATGCGCTACTACGAGACGCGCACGCTGATCCCGTTCGCGATCTGGTGCCTCGCATTCGGCGCGGCCTGCAGCGTCTACTTCCTCGCCACCTGATCGCAGACAGCGGTCGCTGCGCGGGTCCTAGATTGCCCTGTGCCCGAGGATGAGGAACAGGGCGGCTCCACCTAGCTCCAGCAGCACCCAGACGACGGCCATGTGCCGCCATCTGAGCCTCAGCCCGAACAGCCCGCGAATGATGTGCCCCCCGTCGGTGATCGGCGTCGGCAGCAGATTAACCACAGCGATCGCAAGGTTGATCCCAGCGAGTGCTCCGAGCACACCGCCGCCATCCGGAAGCGGCTCGATGCTCCAGAAGACCGCAGCTGCGAAGAACGAGGCGATCGGGCCGGCCAATGCGACGGGACCGATGTGCCAGTCGACCGGGTTGCTCGAGCGATGCCCCATCCGCACACCGACGCCGAGAGCCGAGGGCTTGAAGTAGAAGCCCGCTACCTCCCAACCGTGGCGTACTCCCACGACGACATGACCGGCCTCGTGCACGGCCACCGAGAGCCAGAAGCCCAAGCCGAACACGACGAGCCAGAACGCAATCCCCAAGTTCCCCTCCTCCTACGGCAAGTGTGCCTGACAACGAGCCGCGCGCGAAGGGGCGTCCGGCGAGCGCGCGCGTCAGGCGCGCCCGCAACGCACTCTGGAGCCGGAGATAGCATCGCCGGGTCGTGCGCGCCGAACCGCAGCCGGACGTCCAGGAGTCGGGCACGGTCGGCCCGGAGTACGACGACCTCGCAGCGTTCTTCGATGCGTTCGCACCGCAGGACGAGCATTGGCAACATCGCAACCGGACCTATCACCGCCTGATCCGGCAGCTCTACGAGTTCCAGGTTCCGCCAGGCAGCCGGGTCGTCGAAGTCGGCAGCGGCTCGGGCGATCTCCTCGCGGCGCTCCGGCCGGCAGCCGGGGTCGGGGTGGACATCAGTCGCGAGATGGTGGAGCTGGCGCGGGCGCGTCACCCCGACCTCAGATTCGAGCGCATCGCCGGCGAGACGATGGACCTTGGCGAGACGTTCGACTACGTCGTCATCTCCGATCTCCTGACGTTCGTGCACGACCTGGTCGCTCTCTTCGAGCGCATTCGCGCGCACTCGCACCCGAGGACGCGAGTGATCGTTCACTCGTATAGCCGGCTCTGGAAGCCGCTGATCCGCGCAGCCGAGCTGCTGCGCCTGAAGAAGGCGAAGCCGATTCGGAACTGGGTCTCCCCCGAGAACGTCCGCAGTCTCTTCGACGTGACCGACTTCGAGGTCGTGACAGAGACGCGCCGCATCCTCATGCCGAAGCAGCTGCCCTTCTTGACGACGTTCCTCAACGGGTTCGTCGCCAACGTCTGGCCCTTGAACTACCTCTGCCTGACCCACTGGATCGTGGCCCGCCCCCGTGCGCACGCATCCGACGAGCTGACCGTGTCTGTCGTCTGTCCCTGCCGGAACGAGGAGGGCAACATCGCGGAGCTGATCCGCCGGATGCCGGATCTGGGGACGGCGACCGAGCTGATCTTCGTGGAAGGCGGCTCGACCGATGGGACCCGAGCCGAGATCGAGAAGCAGATCGACGCACACCCCGACCGCGAGATTCGACTCGTTCCCCAGAGTGGCTCGGGAAAGGGAAATGCCGTCCGGTCGGGGTTCGCGGCGGCCCGCAACGACGTTCTCATGATCCTCGACGGAGACCTGAGCGTCGACCCGGAAGACCTGCCGAAGTTCTACCGGGCGAGCGCAGAGTCGCGTGGCGAGCTGGTCAACGGCTCGCGGCTCGTCTACGACGTCGAGCCCGGCGCGATGCAGTTCTTGAACATGATCGCCAACCGGCTCTTCTCAGCGCTGTTCAAAGGCATCATGCGGCAGCGTGTCACGGACACGCTGTGCGGGACGAAAGTCCTGAGGAGAGAGGAGTACGAGCGCATCGCCGCCGGTCGCTCCTACTTCGGCGAGTTCGATCCGTTCGGCGACTTCGACCTGCTGCTCGGCGCCGCGCGGCTGAATCTGAGGATCGTCGACATGCCGGTTCGCTACCACCGCCGGACGTATGGGACGACGAACATCAGCCGCTGGCGACACGGCTGGCTCCTGGTGCAGATGACGGCGTTCGCGTTCTGGAAGTTCCGGGTCGCGGTGCTTCGGCCCGGACGGCGCTAGCACCGCTCCAGAACGACGAGGCAGCGGAAGGCGAGAACCGGCGCAAGGGGAGCGAGGACTGGCTCGAGCCGCCGAAGCGCGAAGCCGAGCCGAGCGGGGACGAGGCGTTGGCCGGTCAGCCCACCCGACAGCGGATAGGCAAGAAGCGCAAGCCGTTGCCGCGTAAGCACGAAGAGGCTCGGCCAGCGGCTGACGAACTCGCGGTATTCGCGGAAGAAGGCGAGTGTGGCGAGCGCCTGATTCGACGCCAGCGGGTCGTCGGGTGGGTGCGCCTCGTCTGCGAACGGATCGACGTGCACGTCGGCACGTTCGTGGTGGAACCTGTGGTACAGGGGCCGCGACACCGGTGAGCAGTACGGGTCGAGGATGACGACTCGACCGCCTCTCCGAAGCGTTCGGGTCGCCTCGTCGAGGAACTGCCCAGGATTCGCGAGGTGATGGAAGACGTCGATGAGGACGAGGTTGGACAGCTCGCCGTCGCCGTAGCGCAACGACTCGGCGTCGACGACCTCGTCCGACCAGGGGGTGCGCTCGACGTCGGTGGCCAGCACCCAGGGGCATCTCTCGTGGAAGCGTCCGATTCCAGCTCCCAACTCGACGGAGAGGCCCGGCTCGGTCGACAGGTTTGCTTCGACGAGCGAGAACCAGTCCTCGTAGAGCGCACGAACGAGGGGACGGCCACGCCATCCACGTTCTTGCGCGCCAAGCGCGTCGTCGAGCCCCGTGGAGATCGAGCGCTCCTTTCCTGCGGGTCGCCGGGAATGATGGAGGTGCCGAGGGACGTGCCACGTGGTCACGCGCCCGGATCGTGGAGCGACGACGGTCGGGAGAAGCTCGATCTGCAGACGCCGGGCCGATAATGAGCTTCACGTGACGCGGCCCGTGCCCCTCGCCAGTGCGCTGCTCGTCTCCGCGATGCTCGTCGCAACCGCAGTCGGCCTCGCGGCAGCGTCGCTCGCACTGTCCGCCGATGGTTCGTACTACCTCGTGCAGCTGCTGCAGACGGGCCATCTGTACGGGCCCTCCAGTCGGATGTTCGTGGAGGCGGTTCGCGAGGCCCCCGTGCTCCTCGCCGTCCGGCTCGGCGTCGTGAACACGCACGTTCTCACGCTCGTGGCCGGGGTCGCGCAGATCGTCTTCACTGCCGTCGTCTGGTCGCTCGCAGTCGTGCTCTCGCGGCCGCGTGCAGACGTCTTCGCCGCAGTCTCGATGACTGCAGGCCTGTGCGCGGCGACGACGTGGTTCTTCAGCGCGAACGAGAGCGTGCTCGCGGTACCTCTCACCGTCCTCGTGGCCGTTCTCCTGTGGCAACCGGCCGTGTGGCGTACGGGTCTCGCCGTCCTCGCCGTCGCAACCTCGGTCGCTCTCGTCGCCAGCTACGAGACGGCCACGCTGACGGGCACGATCCTGGCGCTCTGGGCCGGCTGGCGCTCGGTCGTGGCGCGCTCGCAAACGGAGAGGTACGGGTCGGCACTCGTCGCGCTCCTCTCCGCAGTCTCCGTCGGCGTGGCCCTCGACGGGACGCGCTCGGGACAGAACACGACGCACTCCCAGTCGCTCCTCTACTACCTCGTGTCACTCGACCCCTGGTCGCTCTATCTCGGCATCGCAGGAATCGTCGCCGTGATCGCCGCTGTCACCGTCGAGCTCGGAACCACCGCGCGCCGGGTCGTGCTCGTTGCGGGAGTCGGCTGCTGCTCGATTGCCGTCCTCGGACTCGACGCGTCACCGCTGTCGGCCTTCAAGGCTCGAGGCGGTGCCGCCGTTGCTGCGTTTCTGCTGCTTCTCTTCCTGCTCTGGCGGTGGCAGGCGACTGCCCGCCGAGCGAGTAGGCCGGAGAGTGCTGCGATCGATGCTCGCTGGCTCCACGTCCTGCCGCCGGCGTTCGTCGGAGCCATCCTCCTCTCGAGTTTGACGAGCCTGACCTCGTGGACGCGTGGCCTCGATGCCTTCCGGGCGGAGGTCGATCGTCGGACGGGCACGGCCTTCGTCGACGAGGTCCTCCGTCGGACCGGAGGCAGGCTGTGTGGCCCTGGACGAGCAGCTCGCTGTCACTCGTCGTGCGCTCGAATCCGAACGCCGGTGTGCTCGTCGACCGCTACCCGAGCTGGATTCCGTTTCCGCCCGACTCGGCGCGAGCTCAGCTCGGCGACGAGTACACATGGGATGGATGACCCGAAGGCGCTTCGCGCTCGTCTTTCGCTGCTGCAGCTCTCGGCTCGAGGGAACGATGGGCCGGGTTGGGATCGAACCAACGACCTTGGGATTAAAAGTCTTGCCGAAACGTCTGCGGCGAGCGGCGACGAGCTGAAATGGCCTGCAACTATCCAGAGTCGAGGCTGCAGCCGACTGCAACGTGCGGCAAGCGTCGGAGACACGCCGGTACTCCTAGCCGTACTCCTCAAAGCGGTTGGCAATCTTCCTCGCGACGCTCTCGGACCTCCTCACCCTGGCATGCGAGGAATCCAAGAGAGCGCCGCGGACGGAAGACGACATTCGCGGCGTAGCTACGTGCGCCCCGCCCGTTGGGTCGCCATGAAGTCGCCTGAACACGATTCGCGAGCTCAGGGCATCCCGGAGCCGGGGCAACGTATTGCGCTCCTGACGCCGGCCGTAGCGCCGAGCAACACGTCGCCGGCCTGCCCGAGTGTGCGGGAATGTCGGCGTTTCCGAGCTTGCGTCGGCGGGCATCCCACGTGATCAACTACGAGGAGGTTCGCGATGGCCAACCCAGCACCCGTGGGAAGCGACGTTTCGGCAGGCAGTTACCGCTGCACGAACTGCGGCTACGAGCTCGGCGTTCAGTCCGCTCAGTCCTTGCCGCCGTGCCCGAAGTGCAACGGGCCTTACGGCTGGGAGACCATCACCGGCGGGGACAGCAACGAAGACCCGTACCCCGATTCTGCGTGATGGTCGCGGCGCGGAGATGATCGGGTGACTCGTACAGCCTGGGCGGTCGTCATCGCAGCAGCCGCGGTGGTCCTTGGAGTCGTCGAAAGGCGAAACCCCGGCGCCACAAAGAAGCTCGTGCGGAAGATCCGGGACGACTGGTACCAGAGCGGGCGGCTCGGGCAGCGACCGACGGTTCGGCACTAGCGCCACTCGGTGTCGGGCGAGCCCGTCAGCAAAGATCATCCGTCAAAGACAGGGAGTTCTGGTCTGCGGGCTCACACCTACGGCGGTGGGCTTCGGCGTTGTGCTCAACGCGCGCGCTCGCGCTCGCACGCGCATGCACGCCTTCGCGCAGCTCCTCGACGAGCTTTGCGCAGAAGGCCGGCAAGTCATCCGGCTTCGGCCCTGCACGGGGGGCGGGTCCGGAATGCGACCGCAACTCCGACTCCCGATCGACCGCGAATACTTGCGGCCAACCGCAGAACAGCGGCACCGTCTTCGTGCCCGACGACTCGCTCCCACTCGTGGCCGTCGCGTGACGTGCCAGGACTTGGCGTGCACACGTCAAATGCACTCACCGCATGAACTTGCGGAGCTTCATGGAGGGTGCAACACAGCGCGAGGCCCAGCTCGCACTCAGCTACATGGTCTGGCCGGAGCAGGCACCGGATCCGCGGGTGGTCGACGCTTGGCTACGCCAGGCGGTGCTGCCGGGGGTTCCTCAGGAGCGGGAGGCCCCGAATACACCGGAGCCTCCCGGCAGCACTCGCCAAGTTCAGGGGTAGGCAGGCACCCTCTTTGCCCCGTCTCGACGCGGCCGGATCATGTCAGACGGGACAAGGCAACGTGAAGGGGAACCACCGCTTAGATGGGGGGCAGGCGCGGCAACCTCTCCGTCGACCCCCGGAAGACTCGTCCCCCCCAGGTTATGCCGGCGTGCGGGCCGACCGTCCAGCGCCGCGCCTGACCTGACGTACTCGGTATCCATTGCACGCCAGCGAGCGGATTGCAAGGGGCCGGGTGGCTACTGAACGCCGTGACCTCAGCGCGAGCCGGAAGGTTGGGCGCGGGCGTTCTCTGGAGCGAACGTAGACTCTCGCGCCATGCCGGCGTGCCCGTCCTGCGGGTTCGAGAACTCCGACACCGCGAAGTTCTGCTCCGAGTGCGGGTCGGCGCTCGCCGCTACGCCGAACCGACCACGTCGCGAGGAGCGGAAGGTCGTGACCGTCGTATTCGCCGACCTCGTCGGCTCGACAGCGCGCGCCGAGAAGCTCGATCCGGAGGACGTCCGCGCGGTTCTGTCGCCCTTCCATGCAAGTCTGCGGCATGAACTGAGCGCCATGGGGGAACGGTGGAGAAGTTCATCGGCGACGCGGTCGTCGGCGTCTTCGGAGCACGGTCGCCACGAGGACGATCCCGAGCGCGCGGTGCGGGCTGCGCTGGCGATCCAGGAGGCGATCACCGAGATGAACGAGGCGGATCCGACGCTCGCGCTCGAGGTTCGGATCGGCGTGAACACCGGGGTGGTGCTCGTCGCGCTCGACGCTCGGCCCGAGTCGGCGAGGGGATCGTCTCCGGTGACGTCGTGAACACGGGCGCGCGGCTTCAGTCGGCTGCGCGGCCGGGCGGCATCCTCGTCGGCGAGTACACGTTCCGCGCCACCGAGCGCGCGATCGAGTACGAAGTCGAGGAGCCTGTCGAGGCGAAGGGAAGGCAGAGCCGCTAGCGATTGGCGCGCGATCGGCCTCGGGCCAGCTACGGCATCGATCTCTCGGACGCGCGCTCTCCGCTCGTCGGACGGAACGACGAGCTGGACGTCCTGGTCGGTGCTCTGGCTCGGGCGCGAACGCGTTCGAGCCGCAACTCGTCACCGTCGTCGGCGTGCCAGGGATCGGAAGTCGCGTCTCGTGCGCGAGCTCTTCCAGGTGGTCGACGCCGATCCGGAGTTCATCGTCTGGAGGCAAGGTCGCTCGCTCCCGTACGGCGAGGGATCGGCCTTCTGGGGCTTCGCCGAGATCGTGAAAGGACAGGCGGGCATACTCGAGAGCGACGGGGCCGACGAGGCCGTCGCGAAGGTCGCTGCGGTTGTCCGAGACCTCCTCTCCGACGAGACCGAGCGGGCGTGGGTCGAGCGCCACCTCCTCGCGTTGAGCGGGGTGCAGCAGACGCGATCCGGGCAAACGGAGCTCGGCGAGTCGTTCGCCGCCTGGCGCCGATTCGTCGAGATGCTCGCGGAGTCGCAGCCAGTCGTGCTCGTCTTCGAGGACCTCCACTGGGCCGACGACGCCCTGCTCGACTTCGTCGACTCGCTGGCCGACAGGGTGACCGGCGTCCCGCTTCTCGTGATCTGCTCGGCTCGGCCCGAGCTCCTCGATCGGCGCCCCGGCTGGGGAGGCGGAAAGCGCAACGCGACAACCGTCTCGCTCGTCCCGTTGTCCGACGCGGACACCGCGCGCTTGCTTGCGGGGCTGCTCGGTACTCCGGTACTCCCCGCTGATCAGCAAGCCGCGCTTCTGGCGAAGGCCGAGGGCAACCCGCTCTTCGCAGAGGAGTACGCACGGATGCTGGCGAGCGGAGCCGAAGCTGCCGCGGCGGCTCCCGAGACCCTGCAGGGGGTCGTTGTCGCTCGCATCGATGCCCTCCCGAGCGAGGAGAAAGAGCTCCTGCAGCTCGCCGCAGTCCTCGGGAAGGTGTTCTGGACCGACGCGGTCTCGCATCTTTCCGATGTCGACCCATGGCGGCTCGAGGAGATGCTGCATGCACTCGAGCGAAAGGAGTTCGTGCGACGAGAGCATCGTTCGGCCGTCGCCGGCTCCAAGCAGTTCGTCTTTGTCACGCGCTTGTGCGCGATGGCGCGTACGGTCAGATGTCTCGCGCGGTTCGTGCTGATGTCACGCGCGCGTCGCCGACTGGATCGAGACCCTCCCCGCCGATCGTGCGGATGACCGGTCCGAGATCCTGGCACACCACCTGCTGGAGGCAATCGAGTACTCGCGTGCAGCGGGCCTCGACGACGCGCGGCTCGTGCCGCGAGCCGCGAGAGCGCTTCGGGAGTCCGGAGACCGCGCCTGGCGCATCGGCGCTCTGAGCGCGGCGCTCGATTTCTACACGCGGGTGCGCGAGTTGAATCCCTCCGTCGAGGAAGACCCCTACTTTCTTCTCGCGATCGGCCTTGCTCTGGCCACCGGAGACTTCACGGACGCCGGAGCGGACGAGCTCGAGCGAGCGGCCGCCGCGCTCGAGAGCTCCGATCCAGCGGCAGCCGCCCAGGCGACGATCACGCGTGGCGAGTTCGTCTGGCAGGCCGGCGACCAGGAGGCGGCGTTCGTCTACTTCGATCGGGCGAGAGCGCTCGTCGATGGCGCTGACCTGTTGCGCGAGAAGCTCTATGTTGTTGCGCAGACCGGACGTTTCCTGGCGCTCGCCGGGCGGCATGACGAGGCGGGCGAGCTCGTCGAGCAGTCGGTCAGCATGGCCGAAGAGCTCGGAGACGACGAGCTGCTCGGTGACGCCCTCAACAACCGAGGCATCGTGCGCGGTGCGCTCGGCGATCCTCGCTGGCTGGAGGACTGGAGCGAAGCGTGGAGCTTGCGCTCAAGACCAATTCCTTCGCGTGAGCCGTGCGTACATCAACCTGGGATCGAATCTCGTGGACGTCGCCGCCGACCTCGTCCGGGGGGAAGCGGTGACGCGCGAGGGCCTCGCCGTCGGGCTGAGGCTGGGCCTCCCGCAGACATCAATCCGCTGGTTTCTCGGCAACCTTGCGGACGAGACCTATCTGACGGGCAGATGGGACGAGGCGCTCGGGCTGGCCGATCAGGAGATCGCAAGTGACCCTCACTACCAGCAGCAGGTGGCATTCCAAGTCCGAGCCGCGATTCGCCTTGCGCGAGGCGATGCGGTGGGGCTCTCGCGGACGCCGATGCGAGCTTGCGGGATGCGCGAGCCATTCGCGATCCTCAGGCGCTCCACCCTGCCCTCGTCACGACAGCGGAGATCGCCTTTCGGACCGGAGACCAGGCCACGGCCGAGAGCCTGCTCGACGAGTTGGACGCGTCTGAGCGTGCGACTGGCACCACGATCGTTCGTTCGACGCTCCTGCGTCGCCACCTCGGACGGGCTCCCGTGCGCACGGGAGCCGACGACGACCCGCCTCGCACCCCATGGAGTCACGCTGCGCGAGCGATCGCGTCCGGCGAGCTCGTCGAAGCTGCGGAGATCCTCGAGGGCACTGGTGCGCGGACCTTCGTCGCCGCGGTTCGCTTGCGAGCCGCCCAGGAGGCAGCTGCTGACGGACGCCGTCAGGAGGCCGCGCAGCTGCTCGCGCCGGCACTCGCATTCTTCTCGGAAGTCGGCGCGAGCGCGTATGTCCTCGAGGCCGAGACATTGCTCCCGGCTGCGAGCTGAGGGCTTCGGCCTGAAGATGGAGCCGATCAGCAAGCCGGGGTTCCCCGACAAGACACCCAACAGAGACCTCGCCGAGGAGCGCGGTCGAGATGTCATCGAGCGAAGCAGCCGCTGCCTCCGCGAGCCGAGCACGAACCTGAGCCGGGACGGTATGACCGGTCCCGCTAGCGAGAGTCTCCAGTTCCGAGCACGAACTGCTCTCCGGGGGAGCTTCCGTGACGGGCCAGACCACCACGGCTAACTCCCCCAGAGCAGACGTTCTGATCGCTAAGACGTTGGGACGGCCTGGTGTATTCCCGCCTGCGCTGGAGGCTCCTGGCCCCGTCGCGAGAGGTTGCTCGAGGGGTGGGTAGCCGTCGCGTGCGCGTGCGTGCGCGGGGCAGTGGTTAGCGCTACCGAGCGGGGGCGCCCCTCGGTAGCAGGGCCCCACCGCCCGAGCGCCTCGCGAGGGGAGGGGTGACGAGCTAGACGCGAGCGCCACGGCGGCGGATGATCACACGGAGTGCGATCCGATCTCCCGACCGGCACCGTCACCTTCCTGTTCACGGACGTTGAGGGATCGACGAGCCTTCTGCGCGAGCTTGGCGCAGAGGCATACGCGGACGCGCTCGCCGAGCATCGCCGGGTCGTCCGCGAGGCGTGCGCTGCCAGGGGCGGCGTCGAAGTAGACACGCAGGGAGACGCTTTCTTCGTTGCGTTCCCATCCGCTCCGGGAGCCGCGAGTGCCGCCCTAGGCGATGACGCAAGCTCTCGCCGCTGGCCCGATCAGCTTGCGCATCGGCCTGCACACGGGCACCCCGCTCGTCACCGACGAGGGCTACGTCGGAGACGACGTGCATTTCGCGGCTCGTGTCGCAGCCTCGGGCCACGGTGGTCAAGTCCTGCTCTCGAAGTCGGCCCGCGAGCTCGTCGAGGGGCTCTCGGTCACTGACCTCGGGGAACACCGACTGAAGGACATCGAGGGCGCGGTCGCGATCTATCAGCTCGGCGAGAAGACCTTCCCGCCGCTCAAGACGATCTCGAATACGAACCTTCCTCGGCCAGCGAGCTCGTTCATCGGTCGCGAGCGAGAGCGGGATGACGTTGTGCGCGAGCTCCGTGACGGCGCACGCCTACTCACGCTCACGGGGCCAGGCGGCTCGGGGAAGACTCGCCTCGCTCTGGAAGCCGCCTCCGAGCTCGTCCCGGCGTACAAGGCGGGTGTGTTCTGGGTCGGACTCGCCGCCCTGCGTGAACCCTCGCTCGTGACGGACACCATCGCGCAGACGCTCGGAGCTCGGGACGGACTCGCCGCGCACATCGGAGATCGGGAGATGCTCCTTCTTCTCGACAACCTGGAGCAGGTGATCGAGGCTGCGCCCGAGCTTTCGGGGCTCGTCGCAGTCTTGTCCGAACCTGGCGCTGCTTAGTGACGAGCCGTGAGCTCCTGCGCGTGCAGGGCGAAGTCGAGTACGCAGTCCCACCGCTCGTCTCCTCGGAGGCCGTCTCGCTCTTCTGCGAGCGCTCGCGGCTAGAAGCGACGGCCGAGATCGCGGAACTCTGCTCGCGTCTCGACGATCTGCCGCTCGCGGTCGAGCTCGCCGCCGCCCGCAGCGAAGTGCGCTCTCGCCTGCGCAGATCCTGGAGCGCCTCTCCGATCGACTCGACCTGTTGAGAGGCGGTAGGGACGCCGAGATGCGACAGCAGACGCTGCGCGCGACCATCGAGTGGAGCTACGACCTGCTGGGCGGCGGAGGAGCAGCAGCTCTTCGCCCGCCTGTCTGTCTTCCAGGGCGGGTGCACGCTTGAGGCCGCCGAAGGAGTCATCGGGGCCGACATCGACGGCTTGCAGTCCCTGGTAGAGAAGAGTCTCGTCCGTAGGAGCGACGGACGGTTCTGGATGCTGGAAACGATTGGGGATCTGGCTCGTGAACGCTTCGAGGCCTCAGGTGAGGCTGAAGCGCTCGGGCGGGATCATGCGGCGTGGTTTCTGGCGGTCGCCGAACGTGCCGAGCCGTTCTTGAAGAGTGCCGAGCAGGAGAGTTGGCTGCGGCTTCTGGAGGATGACCACGACAATCTCCGCCAGAGCTTGGACTGGCTCCTCGCCCACGACGAAACCGAGCTCGCAGGGAGGCTCGCCGCGGCGCTGTGGCTCTTCTGGTGGATGCACGGCCACTTCGGCGAGGCGCGCCGCTGGCTCCAGCGCGCGCTCGAGGCTGGGTCGGATGAGCCTTCGGAGACGCGCGCGAAGCTCCTCGACGGAGCCGGTTACCTCGCCTTCGAGCAGTAAGACGACGAGGCGGTCGGTCTGCTTGAGGCGAGCCTGTCTTGCGCGAGAGAGGTCGGCGCGACCTCGACAGCTGCGTTGGCCGCTGCGCACGTCGGCGGTGTCCTCGCCTGGGCGGGAAGCGGTGGATCCGACCGCCAGGCGGCGCTCGCAGTCGGCGATGAGGCGGTCCGCCTCGCTCGCCAGGCAGGGGACGACTACGTGCTCGCGGTCGCGCTCAACAATCTCGGTGCGATCCACGACCTGGCTCGGGGACACGGAGCGAGCAGCCGCGTACTTCGAGGAGAGCCTTGAGCTGCGCCGTCGCCTCGGCGACATGTCGGGCATCGCCCTGGCGCTGGTGAACGTGGCAGACGATGCGCTCGGTAAGGGTGATGCCGGTCGCGCGGCGACCCTCTACACCGAGGCAGCAGAGATCGCGAGCGCAATCGGCGACAAGCGGCACATGTGCTTCGCATACTTAGGGCTCGCCTCGGTCGCGCACCGCGAACGGCGCTGGGAAGACGCGGAGACGCACGCGCGCGCGAGCCTGCGCTTCGCGAGAGAGATCGGCGACAAGATAGCCGCGGCGGGGGCGGTCTTCTGCCTCGCCGGGATCGCCGCGGCCACGGGAGACCAAGCACGGGCAGCGCGACTTGCCGCCGCAGGCGAGCTCCACTACTCGCGTCTTGCACCGGAAGGGATGACCTTCGACGACGAAGTCCGAGCGAGCATCGAGACCGCGAAGGCCGCCTCCGACCCACGAATCTGGCAAGAGGCTTGGACGACAGGCAGCGCGATGAGTCTCGACGAGGCCGCGGACTACGCCCAGCTCGGCGAGACATAACGCCGCACCTCGACTCCGGGCCTGCGGTCCGGATCTCGTGCAGAGGGAGTGGGATTGTTCCCGCCGAGCAGACCCCACCGCGCTGACACCGCCCAGGACAGGAGTCCCGCGACCTCGGTCCTCACCGCGGGGGATGCCAGTGGCTCCCCCGGCTCGAGCGGTCACCACCGGTTGCCATGGATCGCGCAAGCGCGCACGAGTACTGGAATCGCGCGCTGAGCGCCAGCCGCGCAGACTGGCGCTCAGAAGTGCCGGCGGGGGTCGCACGGGCAAAGGCCCCCTCCATGGTCAGGAGAGGTCCCCGACTGGATTACCGCTGCTGAGAGTGTCAGTGCAGCCTCAAATGAATGCGCCGGTATGCGAGGGAGCCGGCAGGAGTCTCGCGCACCGCTTCCTCCCCCTAGCTCATACGCTCGACGAACCCCTCCAGGACCGCGAACCCGTCGTTCCAGATCTCCGGGTCGCCGAGGTCGACACCGACGACAGCCAGCAGCTCCGCGGGCGACGCCGAGCCGCCGGCCGTGAGGAAACGCTCGTAGCGCTCGGCGAAGCCGGGCTCACGCGAGCGGGCCACCAGCCCGGCTGCGAGCAGGAGCGCGAAGGTATAGGCGTAGGTGTAGAAGCGCTCGTGCACGAAGTGCGGCATCGATGCCCAGGGGAGCCGGCCGCAGCCGAGCTCGTCGGTCACGCGTCGCCCCACACCTTCGCCACCGCGGCTTCGCAGAGCGCGTTCAGCCGGTCTGCGGTCAGGGCCTGGCCCTCGGCACGAAGAGCGTACGCAGCCTGCTCGAAACGCGCGTGCCCCGCGGCCATGTACGCGACGCCGACCGCCTGGTCGACTCCCGTGCGAGCAGCGCGCGGCCCAGATTCTCGTCGGTCGAGAGGAGGTGCTCGACGAGAAGCAGTTCGGCGAACGTCGACGGGACCTCCGCGAGGGCGATGCCCTGCTTGAGCGAGTTGTCCGTCTGCACCTGCGCGGCCAGCCCCCAATTGGTTCCATGCCCGAGCTCGTGCGTGAGGAGACCAGATCGCGCAGCTGCCCGGTCCAGTTGAGGAAGACGAAGCCCGGCACGCGCGTGCTGGGCCAGACGCAGAAGGCCATGCTCGGCTTCCCGCGCCTCGGCTCGGCGTCGATCCGCTTCTCGGAGAAGAACCTCTCGGCCTCCCTGCCGAGCGCGGGCGTCACGGCCCCGAACATGTCCACGACCAGCCGGCGCGCCTCGTCCCACGGCAGCAACCGCTCTTCGACGGCCGCGGCCTGCAGGTCGACGGCGTCCAGCCGCTCGAGGCCGAGCAGCGCCGCCTTCCGGCGGTACCACCGATGTGCGATCTCGACGTGCGCCTCGGACGCGGCGAGTAGTGCCTCGACCACGCCGGCGTCGATCTCGTTCTCGAGGTTCGTCTGATCCATGGGGTTGTCGTGGCCACGCAGGCGGTCGACGGCAAGCCGATCGGCGACGAGCGAGTCGTAGCAGTGGGCGAGCACGGGCAGAACGGGTTCGAAGAGCGCAGTTGTCGTCTCCTGCGCGCGCCGCCGCACGTCACGGTCGGGATGGGCGCGCCGGGCCGACTCGAGCTCCGAGAGCGGCCACTCCCGCTCGCCCGAGCCGTCGTCGAAGCGGGCCGAGAGCGGGCCGAGCGTGCGGTCGCGGAGGGTCTGCCACGCTGTGCTCGCGCTCGCGTCGCGGGCCGACAGGACGCGCTCCTCTGCCTGCGAGAGCATGAACGGGCGGAACCGCCGGACGCCGAGGAGGTAGTGACGGTCGCGGGCCACTGCCTCGTCCTCGGCCAGCGAGCGGGCGCGCTCGTCGGGAAGCGCCATCCACGCGAGCTCGAAATGGCGGATCGCGTCGTCGAAGCGGGGCGAGCGGCTGTCGACCCATGCCCGGATGTCGAGAACGGCCGGGTTCTCGCTGTCGGTTTTGGTGAGCATGAATGCCCACTGCCTGGCCTCGAAGCGGGCGGCCCGAATATCTGCGAGCTCGCGCAGCAGCGCTTGCAGGCTCGTCGGCTCGAACGTCTCCAGCGACTTCGCCGGCCATCGCTCCACGAACGCGGCCGCGTCTGCCACGGCGGCCTCGAGCCGCTCCTTCATCGCCTCCTCGCTCGGCGCCAGCGGAGTCAGGACCCAACGAACTCCTTGCGCTCCCGACTCGACGGCCGTCGTCACGCGGCGAGCGTATCGGGCGACGTCGGCGGTGAGCAGGAGCTGAAGAGCGTCCCCGTCGGGGAGCTCGAGCTTGGCGGTCACTTCCACGCCAGGATCAGCCGTCTCGATGGTCTGAGCGCGAGGATCGCGCCCTGCACGCCACGGCCTTCGTCGAGAGCTTCGGCAACGACGCGCTTGGCGAGCGCCGCCCCAGGACAGGAGTCCCGCGACCTCGGCCCTCGCCGCGGGGGATGCCGCCCGGCTCGCGCGGTTACCACGCGACACCACGGATCGCTGAATGCCGCATGGACAGGGCGATTGCGCGCTGAGCGCCAGCTGTGTCAGCTGGGGGTCAGCGAGGTCGGCGGCGTTCGCGGCCTGCGGGAACGGCGCGCAGAACTAGCGCGAGCCGGGCTCGGGAAGGGCAGTCGGCTTTGGGGAGAGGAAACCGGCCGCAGACCACGCCCGGCTCGCAAAGCAAGAGACTGCACTGCATGTGTGCCTGCGGCATCAGGGAAGGCACCGACGCGAGGATCGAGTGCGCTCGGGACTTAGTGCAGTTTGCGCCGAAATGGGGCCCGGGTGGCTGCCCGCACGCCGGGTGACGTCACCAGCTTTCACCAGTGGGCCCAACCCCACACCGAAGCATGACGCGCTCAAGCGCGGCTGCCTAAATGGTCGCCAGAGGCCCTGTCCTTTGGTGGGGGAGCGCGGGCTCTTTGCCCCGGCACTCCTAGTTGTGCGGCCCGCGCTAACGGGAATTCGTCCCCCAACCCTCGATCTGATTTTCGGCGCCCAACTCGTACGAGTCAACCCGACGCCAAGCATCTCTTGTGCATCGGCGCGCTTAGAAGTCGTTTTCAGCGCGGTACCGCAGGAGCGCGACGTAGAGCGCCTGAATCTCAGGGTCGTACTCAGGACTTTCCGCGAGGACGTGCTCGGTGAGGCCTCGCACCAGCGAAGGGTCGAGTTCGATTGGCTCAGTCGCGTCGTTCTCTAGGTCATCGGACAGCAGGTCAGCGAGTTGGAGGCACTCAAGCGCGTCGGCGTCGACTGGTCTGTGACTGCTGTCGACACAGGTGGCGCGGATGCGTTCCTCGAGCCAACGAGCGTCGTTCTCACCGAGACGGTGGCGCTGCCCTCCGATCAGGAACTCGATCTGCACGATTGACGCCTACCCTCTGCCACGAGCGGGTCGAGCAACGGTGCCGCGGCGTAGCTCTCACTCGGATACATATACGTCGGTAGCGCTTCAGGACAAGCGCACCCCCGTCGGCGTGACCGACGCTCGGCACCTCGTGAACGGGTGGCCGGCCGCGCGAGACTCCGAGCTCATCTTCGCGCGCACGCGGAGCAGATGAGCGTTGAAGGCCCTACCTACCCCTCAACGTCATCTCGAGGCGGGGCCTGGTCGCGCGGCGTCCCTAACCGAGCGCCGACGGTTCCCTCGCGCGCACGCGCAGGCACCCGTGAGAGAGAGTGGCGTGAGGTTACCCCACCCTGTCGAACGTGATGCGAGGCACGGGGCCTGGTTGCTGAGTCACGGGTAGCTGACGGCAGCTCCTCTCCCGAAGCTGTACCCGCAAGTCACAAGTGAGTCGGATCGAGGAGAAGGCCCTCCCCGTTAGCCGACACCGCGCTCAGCTCGTCGAGCGAAGGTGCTTCGCGAACACTTGCGCTTGTTGTCGCGATGAGCGCAAGGATGACGATGACGGAGAGGAGTAGACCCACAGTCTCACGCGACGACAGAGAGGCAAGAAGCAGCCCAGCCACGAGCGGCCCGAGGGGCGAGGCCGTCAGCGCTACGGTTCGAGCGATGCTGTTGACCCGGCCAGTCAGTTGGTCGGGGACGACTGCGACTCGATAACCGATTACGGCCGCGTTCACGGCCGGGGTTACAAGGCAGAAGGGCACAAGGGCGGCCGCCAGCACGTACACCCTGGGCTGCACGAGGAACGCCGCGATGGTGACTTGCGACCAGAGAAGAAATAGCACGAGCGCACGCATCGATAGGCGACTGTGCAGCCGCGTAGCTAGTGCTGCGCCGACCAGCGTGCACCCGCCAAGACCGGCGACAAGTAGCCCGATCCCGAACCCCGAAAGCCCGTGTTGACTCGCCACAATGATGAGGACCAAGAGCAGAGCTTCGAAGACGAAGTTCGTTCCTGCGAATAACAGTGCACACGCTCGTAGGAACCGTTGCCCCCAGAGCCATCGAAGTCCCTCGGTAAACCGCGAGCTCACTCCTTCCGATGGCTTGACACTCGGCTCCTCCCGGAATGGGCTACGGATCGCAAGTAGCGAGAGGGTCGAGAACGCGTAGGAACAGGCGTCAAAGAGAAACGGCAGGGCTTGTCCGAGTTCAAAGAGGAGTCCACCCACCGGTGGGCCAGCGGATTCAACGACCGAGAGCCGAGCTTGCTCCCCGACGGCGGCAGTCGCCATTTGCTGCGTTGGGACAACCGCACGCAGCGCAGCGATCTCGGCAACGTTGAAGAGGACGAACATGACCCCCTCGACGAAGGCGACTACCACTATCTGGATGAGTCCAAGGCGTCCCAGTCCGAGCGCGATCACGAGGCTTGCTAGCGCCGCCGTCCGAACGAAGTCCGAGAGCAGCATCAACTTCCTGCGGTCGTAGCGATCCACGATCAAGCCGGCGACCATGCCAAACATGGGATACGGCACGACCCGTGCGAACCCGACAAGGCCAGCCATGGCTGCCGAACCCGTCAAAGCGAGTACGAGTAGCGGATACGCCAGTGCCGAGCACTGGGACCCGAGTGTCGAAAGTCCCTGCCCAGTCTGGAGCAGAACGAAGTCACGGTTTCGGCGCAGCGGGGTCTGGCTCAGCATGCGAGCGCAATGTAGAGCGGGGCCCTCACTGATTGGGGTGACTCGTCCTGACGCGGCTGAAAACGGGCGGTAGCGACGGTTGCGGAAAGCAAGCCGGCCCCGTTTCCACGTCCTTTCCAAGATGGGCGTCTCGAGTCGCCGCCCATCGCCACCGATCCAAACCCAGCCCCAGGCGGAGGAGTCCCCGAAGCCCGCTGACGGACTCGGGCCTCGACCCGTTGCCGACACGCCACTTCGTCGCGGTTTCAGTTTCGTCTTCGGGGCGTATGATCGCTTTGCTCATGTTCATACATCGCTTACGCGATAGCGGCGACGAGCGACACAGCGGCTGTTGTGTCAGCTGCCCTCCACCAAGCACCGCCGAGGGCCCCATGAGCAAAAGCCCGCCGTCGCGTCCTAGAGAGGATGAGGAAAGTGAAGGATCGAACAGTGCGTAGCGTGGCCGGGCTAGCGGGAGTGTTGGCGCTCGTCGTCTCGCTTGGCACCGCCGGCGCCGGAAGCGCCGGAACCG
Organism: uncultured Gaiellaceae bacterium; assembly: GCA_963846995.1. GTDB lineage: Bacteria > Actinomycetota > Thermoleophilia > Gaiellales > Gaiellaceae > GMQP-bins7. The sequence goes on from CAWJYD010000010.1 coordinate 602,609, forward strand.
CGGGTCCATCAACACCGGCGGCCGTCAAGCCTCCGCTCGTACTCGGCGCGAAGGCGATCAAAGCGAAGTACGGTGGGCAGAGCATTACGTTCGTGGGCGACGCGGCGGTGGGCAACTCGCACGTCCGCGATCAGAACCTCGTGGCCCAGTTCTCGAAGCAGACGGGCATCAACGTCAAGCTCGTGCCACACCCCTCTGACTCGAGCGCCTCCTATTCCCAGCTGGCGCGGAACTTCTCGTCGCACTCATCGTCCATCGACGTGATGATGCTCGACGTCGTGTGGCCGGGAGCATTCGCGCCGTACCTCGTCAACCTCAAGCCCGCCCTGGGGCAGCAGGCGAAGCTGCACGCCCCCGGCATCGTGCTGAACGACACCGTGAACGGAAGGCTCGTCGCGATGCCGTGGTTTGGCGACTTCGGAATCCTCTACTACCGCAAGGACCTGCTCGCCAAGTACGGGTACCAGTCGCCGCCGACGACATGGGCGCAGCTCGGTGCCATGGCGAAGAAGATCCAGGACGGCGAGCGCGCGTCAAACCCGAACTTCTACGGCTTCGTGTACCAGGGAAACGCGTACGAGGGTCTGACCTGTGACGCGCTCGAGTGGATCGCGTCCAGCGGGGGCGGCCAGTTCATCGACGGGGGGAAGGTCACGATCAATAACCCGAAGGCCGCTGCGATCCTGAATCTCCAGCGCAGCTGGGTCGGCACTATCGCTCCACAAGGAGTGACCACGTACCAGGAGGAGGATGCGAGGAACGCGTTCGACTCCGGAAGCGCGGCCTTCATGCGTAACTGGCCATATGCGTACTCGGCGAGCAAGGGCACGCCCGTCGACGGCAAATTCGCCGTGACGACGCTTCCCCATGCCGGGGCAAGCCCGTCGGTCGGAACGGTCGGCGGCTGGCAGCTCGGGGTTTCGAAGTACTCGAAGCACATCGGAGCCGCCACCGAGTTCGTGCGGTGGATGACGAGTCCGGCGGTCGAGCGGTACGACGCCATCTTCAACTCGAACGTCCCGACGATCCCGGCGGTTGCAGCGATTCCGGCCGTGGTCAAGACGAACCCGTATCTCATTCCCTCGATCGCCAAGGTCACGCGCGTGACGCGGCCGGCTCGCTACCTCGGCACGCACTACGCGCAGGGATCGCAGGACATCTACCAGGGCATCAACCAGATCTTGAACGGCAAGAGCGCAGAGTCGGTCCTGCCGACGATCTCTTCGCAGCTGAACCAGCTCGTCAAGAAGTAAGGAAGTCCCGGGCTTGAGTCGACGCTCGGACGCGAAGCGACGTGAGGAGGACGGGAGCTCAGGCTCCCGTCCTCTCTTCCGTCTCGGCGCCGTCCGGTGAGCGAGGCCACGGCCCCGACGCGCCGGCCGAGGCGTCGACGGGCATCTGCTCTCCAGCGCAAGCAGACGCGGCTCGCGTGGCTCATGCTTGCGCCTGCGCTGCTCGTCGTTGCGTTCGTGGCGTTCTATCCCCTCGGTCAGACCGTCTACCAGAGCTTTACGAACCAGCAGTTTCTGGTTCTCGAGCCGACGAAATGGGTCGGGCTCGCGAACTACAGGAAGCTCATCCACGACGAGGCTTTTCGGCACTCGATCGTCGTGACCGTGAAGTTCACGGTCGTCACAGTCTCGTTCGAGTTCGTCCTCGGCCTCATCATCGCGCTCGTCGTCAACTCGAGCTTCAAGGGGCGGGGCGTGATGCGCGCCGTCATGCTCGTGCCCTGGGCTATCCCAACCGTCGTCTCGGCCCAGATGTGGAAATGGATGTACGACCAGATCTTCGGCCCGATCAACGACGCGGGCGTACGCCTCCATGTTCTCTCGCACAACGTTGCGTGGGTCGCCGATCCGAGCACCGCGCTCTGGGCGGTCTCGGCAGTCGACATCTGGAAGACGACTCCCTTCGTCGCCCTCCTCCTGCTGGCCGGCCTGCAGGTGATTCCGCACGACCTGTATGAGGCAGCGGACGTGGACGGGGTGAGCAAGTGGCACCAGTTCTGGCGCATAACGCTCCCCCTCCTCAAGCCCGCGATCCTGGTCGCGCTGATCTTCCGCACGCTCGACGCGCTGCGCGTCTTCGACATCTTCTACGTCTTCTTCGGCTCCCGAGCCGACACGCAGACGATGTCGATCGTTGCTCAGAACACAATCGTGACGGAAGGCGACGTCGGCTATGGCGCCGCGATCAGTGTCGCGATCTTCCTAATCATTGGCCTGTTCGTCGTGATCTACACGACCTTCATCCGAGTCCAGGAGCAATGACATGACCGAGACCATCGTCTCCGAGCCCAAGGCGACCAAGGTCCAGCCGCGGGCGGTCACGTGGCGCCGGGCCGCACGCCGGAGTCCGGTCTGGCGGTTGGTGAAGAGGACGGCGTTCTACCTCCTCGTCGCACTCATCTTCGTGTACGCGCTCTTCCCCTTCTACTGGGTGATCCGCTCGGCGTTCACCCCCGAGAGCGACCTCTTCATCACGCCGATCAAGTGGGTGCCCGCTCACCCGACACTGCAGAACTTCCGCTACGTGCTCGAGACCAAGGACTTCCAGCAGGCGCTCGTCAACTCAGCGATCGTCGCCGCGTCGGTCACGTTGATCGCCCTTGCTCTCGGGGCCTTCGCGAGTTACGCGCTCGGGCGAATCAAGTTCCGGGGGCGCACCCTGATGATGTACCTGATGCTCTCGATGACCATCTTCCCCCAGATCGCGATCCTCGGTGCTCTCTACACCATGGTCAACAACTTCCATTTCTACAACAGCCTGAAGGCGCTGATCCTGACGTACATGATCCTCGTGATCCCGCTCACGGTCTGGGTCCTCACGAGCTTCATGCGGGCGCTGCCGCGCGACCTCGAGGAGGCCGCGTACATCGACGGCGCCTCCCCATTCCAGACCTTCTGGCGTATCGTGCTGCCGCTCGTGGCGCCGGCGCTCGTCACCACCGGAATGCTCGCCTTCATCGCGTCGTGGAACGAGTTCCTCTTTGCCCTGTCGTTTACGGAGACTCCCGACAAGCACACAGTCCCGGTCGCCATCACGAGCTTCACGACAGGCAGAGGTGGAACGTTCCAGTACCCGTGGGGCGAGGTGATGGCGGCCACGTTGATCGTGACCGTTCCGCTGATCGCTCTCACGCTGATTCTGCAGCGGCGCATCGTGGCGGGGCTGACGGCGGGCGCCGTCAAGGGCTAGACCTATAGCGTGGCCCGGGTCTCCGGATCGAAGAAATAGAGTCGGCTCGTGTCGACGGCGAGCTCGGCGCCGTTCCCCTCGGTGATCCGCGTCTTGGGATCAACACGTGCCACCAGACGCGTACCTTCTTTCCTCCCCGTGGCGCCGGCGTCCTTGAGCGCCGGGTCCGCGTCGTGCGCGACGCCGCTGACCACTCCTGTCGCGGCGACGGTGAAGTACACGAGCACCTCGGCGCCCAGGGGCTCGGTGTAGTCACACGTGATCGCGAGCCGCCTGTCAGCAGGAGCACCCGAATCCACGCTCACGTCCTCGATGTCCTCCGGGCGGATGCCGATCACGATCGGGCGGCCCACGTAGTCGCCGAGGTTAGTGTGAGCTCGCGCGAGCTCGTCGGCGACAGCAAGCGTGTAGCCGCCGAAGGTCACGGCGAGAGCACCGTTCGAACGCTGGAGCTCCGCCTCGACCATGTTGATCGAGGGCGACCCGATGAACCCCGCCACGAACTCGTTGACCGGGCGCTCGTAGAGCGCCTGCGGGGTCGCGACCTGCTGCAGCCTCCCGTGCTGCATCACGGCCACGCGGTCGCCCAGCGTCATCGCCTCGGTCTGGTCGTGCGTCACGTACACAGTCGTGACGCTGAGCCGCCGCTGCAGGTCGTGAATCTCGCCACGCATCTGCACCCGGAGCTTCGCGTCGAGGTTCGAGAGAGGCTCATCCATGAGGAACGCCTGGGGCTCACGGACGATCGCACGGCCCATCGCGACGCGCTGACGCTGTCCGCCTGAGAGCGCCCGTGGCTTACGGTCTAGGAACTCCTCGATTTGGAGGATCCCTGCGGCCCTTTCGACGCGCTCGGCGATGTCAGCCTTCGACATCTTGCGGAAGCGGAGCCCGAAGGCGAGATTGTTCCTCACGGTCATGTGTGGGTAGAGCGCATAGCTTTGGAAGACCATCGCGATATCGCGCTCTTTCGGCGTGAGATCGTTGACGACCTCGTCACCGATCGAGATCGTGCCCTCGGTGATCTCCTCGAGGCCGGCGAGCATCCGGAGCGCTGTCGTCTTGCCGCAGCCCGAAGGCCCGACCATGACCATCAGCTCACCGTCTTCGATCGCTAGGTCGAGGTCGAAGACCGCTTGCGTCCCGTCGTCGTAGATCTTCGATACTCCGGCGAACGTGATCTCGGCCATCGCTCTCCTCGTCCGAATGCAGCGACATCCTATGGCGCCAGCGTGGACGAAGGCATAGCCAACGCAGAGCCCTGGTGGCGCCAGGGCGTCCTCTACCAGATCTACCCCAGGTCGTTCGCCGACTCGAACGGCGACGGGATCGGGGATCTCCCGGGAATCGTCTCCAAGCTCGACTACCTCGAATGGCTCGGCGTCGACGGGATCTGGCTGAACCCGATCAACCCGTCCCCGAACGTCGACTGGGGCTACGACGTCGCGGACTACACAGACATCCACCCCGATCTCGGCACGCTCGCCGATCTCGACCGTCTCGTCGCCGAGGCGACGCCGCGCGGGATCCGCCTGCTGCTCGACCTCGTGCCCAACCACACTTCGAACCGCCATCGGTGGTTCCGTGAGCGTCCTGACTACTACGTCTGGGCAGACGAGATACCGAACAACTGGCAGGCAATCTTCGGTGGCGGTTCGGCGTGGACACTCGACAGTGACCACGGCCGCTACTACCTGCACAACTTCGCGCGCGAGCAACCGGACCTCGACTGGTGGAATCCCGATGTCCGAGCGGAGTTCGAGCGGATCCTGCGCTTCTGGTTCGACCGAGGCATCGCCGGCTTCCGAATCGACGTGTGCCACGCGCTGATCAAGGACCGAGAACTGCGCGACGATCCTCCTGCCACCGAAGAGGACGACCCACATACTCGCGCGCAGGGCGTGCGGCGTGTGTTCTCGATGAACCGCCCGGAGACGCACGAGATCTTGCGCGACTGGCGCGCACTGAGCGATTCCTACGAGCCTCCGCGCATCCTCGTCGGCGAGGTCTACGTGCTCGATGTCGCGGCGTGGGCTCGGTTCTACGGGTCCGGCTCGGACGAGCTGAACCTTGCTTTCAACTTCGCATTCGTCCACGCGGAGCTCGAGGCGGAGCAGATGCGTGGGGTCGTCCGAGCGACGGAGGCAGCCGCGCCGACAGGAGGCTGGCCCTGTTGGACCGGTTCGAACCATGATGCCGGCCGTCTAACGAGCCGTTGGTGCGGCGGCGACGAGGCGCTAGCACGCTGCGCGTTGCTCGTCTTGCTGACTCTACGGGGCACGCCCTTCCTCTACTACGGCGACGAGCTCGCGCTCCCCAACGGCCACGTGCCACCCGAGCTCGTACGCGACGTCGCCGACCCACCGCGGGATCCCTGTCGAACTCCGATGCCATGGACCCGACAGGGCGGCTGGGAGAGTCCGTGGCTGCCGCTCGAGGACACGAGCCGCAACGTCGAGGACCAGCGTTCCGACACGGCTTCCACTCTCCACTTCACACGCGACCTCATCGCGCTCCGAAGGCGGACGCCCGAGCTCCGAACGGGTACGTACGAGGAGCTGCGTGCGCCTGCTGGCACATGGGCGTGGCGTCGCGGCGATGCCGTCGTCGTGGCGGCGAACCTCGGGTCGGATCCGGCCGAGATCGAAGGGATCGACGGGACCGTCGCGCTGGCCACCGTCCGTGGGCGCGAGGGCGAGGTCATAGCGGGACACCTCACACTAGGCTCGGCGGAGGGCGCCGTCATCATCCGCAGCGCCTCTCACTAGCCTCCTGGACCTGACGGGGGCAGCGAGTGCGCTCAGTAGCCGTTGAGGCTCCCGACTTCTATGCCAAGGCTCCGGCCGGCAGCTCGGAGGAGATTCGCGCCCTTCTTCAGCGAGCGGTCGGCGCGTCTTGCGTCCCTCGTTGCGGCTTCGACGTTGCCGCTGTCGTTTTGGGTGAACGCGAGTCGACTGTTGATTCCCCGTAGCGTGGACGCAAAGCCCCGAATCGCCAGCCGCAGCGTATCCACCTCGGCCGGCGTCGAGGCGCGAACAGAGCGAAGGTGTGCGAGGGTGTGGAGCAAACTAACGCGGAGCATCCCCTCGTCGTGCGTGCCGCGGATCTGTGCGACGCCGTGAACGAGGGCGGCCCTCAACTCGCCGTTTGCAGTGTTCTCGGCAGGCGTTGAGGACGCACACCCAGTGAAGAGGCCGATACAGACGAGCACAAGAGCTGCGATCCCTATCTGCCCTTTCCTCATTAAGCTCGGGCGAGCCGAGTAACAGGAGATAGGGAGATGGAGGCACTGGTGCAGATGAAGTGCGTCGCCTGCCGCAAGGGCGTACCGACCGTGACCGATGCCGAGATCGCCGAGTTCCATCCCCAAGTCTCTGATTGGGAGATCGTGGAGCTTGATGCAATCAAGCGCCTGACTTGCGTCTATTCGTTCGACGACTTTGCGCAGGCGTTGGAATTCACGAACAAGGTCGGCGAGCTTGCAGACGAAGTGGGTCATCACCCGGCGCTGCTGACCGAATGGGGCCGGACGACGGTTACTTGGTGGACGCACGCGATCAAAGGCCTGCATCGGAACGATTTCGTCATGGCGGCCAAGACCGACGTGCTGTACCACTCGAGGGCATAGCAATCGCACTCCGGAGGCACTCTGGGCCTCGAAGCGGCCTTGTGGCCCGACGCCAGGCAAGCGTCTCTGGAAGGATGCGATCCAAGCCTCGCGGAAGGGAGACTCATGGCACGTGAAGTGACGACCGTCATCAAATCTGATTTGTCTGGTGCGATGATCCCGGAGGATCAGGCGGTCACCATGACCCTTACATTTGCCGACGGCCGCCGAAATAGGGTGGAACTCGATCTGTCCGAGTCTGAGGCGAAGCAGTTCGTCTCCAAGGGTCGAGAGATCAAGAGACGGGGACGTCCTCGGGGAAGCCGGAACAAGGCGAAGACGGAGGGTTGACGGGGCGACGATGCTTCGCGGCGGCGTCGCAATGCGCCGGACCGCGTTCTCAGCGGGATTGCCAATCCCAGCCGGGCATGCGCCGAGCGCCGACGAGTTCGATCGAATCCAGCGCCGGGCCGTGGCGGACGCGCGAGGTCGCGTGCCTCGACGGGGACTAGACCGACGTCAGCGTCGCCGAGAGTGTTTGGCCGCCAAGGGTTGCGTCGAACTGGTACTGCCCGGCGGGCACCCCTCCCAACGAAAGTGTCATCGACCCGGACGTCGAGCCGGCGGCGATGGAGATCGTGCCCATGCTGTTCCCCTGATAGGAGACGGCCGCCACGACACCGCCCTGCGATGCCGGCCCCGTGAGGTCGACCTGGAAGACGAGGCTTGCTCCCTGTGAACTCTGCATCGTCGAGGGGGTGATCGTGAACGCTGCCATCGTCGCGCTGCCGCCCGCTCCGGTGACGTGGAGCGTCGCCGTCTGCGAGCTGCCGGCGAGCTGACCGGTGAGCGTCGCGTCGCCAGGCGGGGTGTCGGCCGGAACCGTGTATGTCGCGCTCGCCGACGTCGCGCCGCCGGGAACCTCGACGTTCGGCACGCCCGCCGCGCCTGTGGCGGTCACCACGACGACGGCGCCTCCGGCGGGGGCGCGGTGCGAGAGATCTGCCTCGATCGTGGTTGCGTCACCCGCGGCGACCGTCGCAGGGTTGACGGTCAGCGCCGTCAACTGGACGGGCGGGCCTGAGCCCTGCTCCTCCCAGGTGTCTCCGAGCAGATGACTCGATGCCGTCGAACTCGCGGGCGGAACCGCGACGCCGCCGTAGAGCACGGCACACCCTCTCGCCGCGTCGAAGGCCATCGCTACCGACGACCTCGAGCCCGGCCCGATGTCCTGACGCTCCGTCCAGTGTGCGCCGTCCCACTGCCACGTACCGGCGAAGACCTTGGCATTCGGATCGGTGAGAGAGGCGACTCCGCCGTAGAGGAGCGCGACACTCCCGTCGAAGACAAGAGCCGCCGACGCCGACGGCGGCGGGCCGAAATGTGCCCGCTGCGTCCACACGGTGCCGTCCCACGCCCACGTGTCGCCGACGGCGCCGGAGCCGTTATCGCCACCGAAGAGCACAACTTCGCTTCGCACTGAGTCGTGCGCCTGGACGTGCGCGCGACGCGCGCTCGGGCCAGTGTCCTGTGCCTGCGTCCACTTCGTGCCGTCCCAGAGCCAGGTGTCGCTCCGAAGTGCATTCGCTGCGGCAAGGCCGCCGAAGAGAACGCAATTCGTCGCCTTTGCGTCGAATGCGATCTGCATCTCACTGCGCGAGTCTGGGCCGGTGTCCTCGACCTGCGTCCAGCTCGTGCCGTCCCACTCCCAGGTGTCACCCATCGGCGTCCCGTCTGCGGCCGCACCGCCGAAGAGGACGATCCGCGATCGATTCAGTCGTACGCGAGGGCGTGGCCCGCCCGCGCATCAGGGCCGGTGTCCTCGACCTGTGTCCAATCCGTGCCGTCCCATTCCCAGGTGTCGCCGAACGAGGTCCCTGCAAGCGTCGAGCCGCCGAAGAGCAAGACTCGACCTCGCGCCCCGTCGTACGCTGTAGCAGTCCCGGCCCGCGACGGCGGCCCGACGTCCTGCTTCTGCGTCCAGAGGAGGGGTGACACGCGGGGTGCGAATTGTCGATCGTCGGCACGGGCCGCGGGAATCGCTCAACCGAGTGAATCGGCCAATGGGGCGCCCCGGCAGGGAAGCCTCGTTTAGGCAGCACGTGTCGTTCCCCGTCCCTGCGCCGCCGTGCCCGAAAGGCTTCCAGCCCCCCGACCAGGCCTTGACCGGACGAACTAGTTCACGGGGGTCGGTAGGTGGCCCCGCGCCCTCTATTGCGCGTGCGCGCGCGTGCGCGCGTAAGTGATTAGAGGGTGAGGCTACCCACCCCCCGACCAGGCCCCGAGTGCCGAGTCGCGCTCGAGGGGGTGGGGGTGCCATCACACCTCATCTCTTACGCGTGGGCGTGCGTGCGCGTGAGGGACCAGCGGGATTCACGCAAGAACGCCCGGGTCCTGCCCCGACGGGTACTCGCATAAGCATCTTCGGGGGATCACAGACGTTCCCCGCCAACCAGCCCTTCTACGTCAGTCACTTCTGGGTTGTGGAGCCGTCTGCCGTCGGTCTGTGGAGGTTTTCGGTGTCCGTCGATGGCGTCCCGCAACACGGGTTCGTCGATACCCAGGTCATCTCCGATCCCGACCTCGGGACGCTGCTATTCCGGCCCTTCCTGTTCAACTTTCCGCGAGGAATGACGGGCACGCACGTCTCTCAGGGACATTCTCTGGCCCCTGCTCCTTGATGGTCGCCAACGGATTCGCGACGGGACCGTGCACCAAGCCCAATGCGATCGTCCCCGAAACAGGTGACCCGTTCATCACGACCGTCAGCTTCGTCCAATGAACTAGAACCAAATGTCGGGAGCGCCCTACCACCGGAGCTAGGGTGATGGGCGCTCTTGAGCGAGGGCGGCTTCGCCTATCTCCCCTCGGGTATCCTGCACGCGTTCCTCAACCTGACCGACCAGCCGGGTGAAGTCATCGTCATCTACACCCCCGGCGGCGGCCACAGGTTCTACGAGAAACTCGCCCAGCAACCCGGAATGGCGCGCCGACCGGGCGGCAATCGCGGCGATCTTCGAGAAGTACGACATGACCTGCTCGGACCACCAGCTCAGCGACGACTGAACGCCCGGCGTTCGGCGTTGCGCTCTTGGGAGGCGTCGCGGGTGGAGTCTTCGCGGACGTGAGCGACGCAGTCGCCTCAGCCGTGCGCACAAAGGACATCGTCGAGCCCAACCCCGAGTGGGCGCGCGTCTACGGCGAGCAGCAGCAGCGATACCGCGCGCTCTATCCGGCGCTTCGCGAGGTCGACCGGAGTACAGTCGCAGGGTGAAGGCCGTCCTCTTCGAGCGGCCCCATGCGGCGGCGTACGTCGATCTCGACCGACCGTGTGCCGGTGTTGGCGAGGTCGTCGTCCGGAGCCACGTCGCAGGCGTCTGCCGCACAGACCTGGAGATCCTCCGCGGAGGACTCACCGACCCGCGCTGGGTGCGCTTCCCGCTCGTGCCGGGGCACGAGTGGAGCGGCACGGTCGTCGAGCTCGGTGAAGGCGTCGACGGAGTCGTGGTGCGGGGATCGGGTCGTCTGCGAGGGGATGATCCCGTGCACCCGCTGCTCGAGGTGCAAGGAGGGCGAAACCCAGCTGTGCCTGAACTACGACCAGATCGGGTTCACGCGCGCCGGCGGGTACGGCGAGTACGTCTCCGTGCCACGACATGTCGTCCATCGCCTGCCCGATGCGGTCTCGTTCGCCGCCGGCGTCCTGGTCGAGCCGGCCGCCTGCGTGCTGCGCGGCCTCGAGCGTGCCGGCCCGCAGCCGGGTGAGAGGATCGGCGTGATCGGCATCGGCACGCTCGGGTCACTCGCACTCACCCTTGCGCGACCTACGCGCCGGGCGCGCTCGTCGGCTATGGCGCGCGTCGCGAGGAGCTCGAGTTCGCCTCGGACGCTCGGTGCGGACACCGTCGTGCACGTCACCGAGGAGGACGCCGTCGAGGCGACCAAGCGTGCGGTGGGCGACGGGCTCGACATCGTCGTCGAGACGGCGGGCGCCGTCGACGCGGTCGAGCTCGCAACGCGGCTCGTAAGACCCGGCGGCCGGATCGTCCTCCTCGGGATCGCCGGCGAGGGGAAGGTGCTGGAGCTTCCGCCGACCGAATCATGTTCGGGGACATGCGCGTCATCGGCAGCTGCTCGTACTCGACGGCGGCCTGGTCACACGTCGTTCGACTGCTCGAGCGAGGCCTCGTGCAGCTCGAGCCGATCGTCACCCATCGCTTCGCCGCCGACCGTTTCGAGGACGCGTTCGCGCTCATGGACAAGCGTGAGGGCCTCGTCGCGAAGGTCGTTCTCGAGCACCGGACGACTAGCCACCAGGGGTCGTGTTCACCCTCCCGCGCCTTTCATCATACGATAACCATAAAGCTGGACACTTGGTCGCAAAGGTGTTAGGTTCGCCAAGTTTTCGTCGTATCGACGAGCAAAGGAGGGTTCAGTGGAGTCAGAAGACCCGGCGTTCCGGAGCCGAAGGGCATGGGCGCCGACGAGCGGCGCGAGATGATCGTCGACCGCCGCCAGATGCTCAAGCGAGCCGGGCTCGGCGCAGCTGCGCTCGCCGTGCCAGCAGCGGTCATGGCTAACCCGGCGATGGGCGCCGTCGCCGACGCGCTCGCTGCAGACAGCTTCATCAAGTCACATCCGAAGTGGAAGTTCGTGTTCGTCAACCATGTGACGACGAACCCGTTCTTCGTCCCGACCATCTATGGCATCCAGGACGCCTGCTCGGTCTTCGGGTGCTCGTACCAGTGGACGGGATCGCAGACATCCGACATCAGTCAGATGGTCAATGCGATGAACGCGGGGATCGCGCAGAAGGCCGACGGCATCGCGGTCTGCCTCGTGTCGCTGACGGCCTTCAACGGCCCTACCGACCGTGCGCTGGGCAAGGGCATTCCCGTCCTCAGCTACAACGCCGACGCCCCGAACAAGCGGTTGGCCTACATCGGCCAGGACCTCTACCTGTCGGGCTACAACATGGGCCAGCGGATCGTGGACCTCGTCGGGAGCGGCGACGTGGCACTCTTCATCGCAACTCCCGGCCAGCTCAATATCCAGCCGCGCATCGACGGCGCCATCGCCGCGATCAAGAAGTTCGGGAAGGGCAAGATCAAGACCACGACGACAGCCACCGGCGCTCTTCTTCCCGACGAGCTCGCGAAGATCGAGGCGTACTACCTCGGGCACAAGAGCCTCAAGGGCATGTTCGCCGTCGACTACGGCTCGACCCAGGGCATCGGTCAGGTCATGGCGAAGTACGGCCTCGCGAAGAAGGGCGTCAAGGCCGGTGGTTATGACCTGGGCCCACCCGTCCTGAAGGCGGTCCAAGCGGGGCACCTGGACTTCACGATCGACCAGCAGCCCTACCTCCAGGGCTGGCTCCCGCTGTTGCAGTTCTTCTTCTACAGGTACACGTCGGGGCTAGTGGCTCCGTCGGATACGAACACGGGCATCCTCTTCGTGACGAAGTCCAACGTGAAGCCATACCTTTCGACGAAGACTCGGTACGAAGGGAGCCCAGCAAGCAGAAGTATCCGGTCACGCAAAAGGGTTAAGTGGCGCAGGCGGCCGCAAAAGCCCAACCTCCCGCCACAACGCGCGGCTTCCGCCGGCGCGTTTGCTGCGCTCGTCCGTCGTCGAGAGGCGAGCATTCTCGTCATCCTGATCGGCCTCGTCGCCTACTTCTCCGAGACCGAAGCATTCGGCGGACGGGACAGCGCCCAGATCATCGCGGAGTTCTCGGCCCCGATCGCGATCATCGCCGCCGGCGAGGTGATGCTCCTCATCTGCGGCGAGATGGACCTCTCGGTCGGGATGGTCTTCGCGTTCTCGACCTGGATCTTCTACTTCGCGACCACCGACTGGCACCTGCCGATCCTGCTCGCTGTCGTCCTGGGCCTCCTCTCGGCTCATTCGTCGGACTCGTCAACGGGCTGATCACCATCGTCGTCCGTGTCCCTTCGTTCATCACCACCCTCGGGATGGCCTACGTCCTGAACGGGTGACGCTCAACATCTCAGGTGCCTTTCCGGTCGAGACGCCGGGCGGCCACACGTTCTTCCGGTTCTTCGGTCGCCTCCCTACGTGACGGTGTACTGGGCCCTCGGCGTGATCGTGGTCATGACGATCCTGCTCGACGCGTACCCGCTGGGGCCTCCACACGGTCGCACGGGAGGCAACCTCATCGGAGCCAGCGAGAGCGGCGTGAACGTCCGCGCGATCAAGGTCGGCAACTTCGTCATCTGCAGCACCCTCGGAGCGCTCGCCGGCATCCTCGAGTCGGTGCGCATCGACACGATCCAGGCCCTCCAGGGAGGCTTTCCCGCTGATGTTCTACGCGGTCGCCGCCGCAGTCATCGGCGGCACCTCGCTGTTCGGCGGGTCCGGGACCATCATCGGAGCCGCCCTCGGCGTGCTCGTGCTCGCCGTCCTGAATCTCGGGTTCACGATCCAGGGAATCAGCGCGTACTGGTTCGACTTCGTCCTCGGGATCGCGATCATCGCCTCGATGGCGTTGAACGTCACCCTCGAGCGGATACGACAGTCGGGGTGGTCGGGAGGTATCGCGTGAGTGCAGAAGCGCGGCCCTTCCCCAGCAGACGTCCGGCTGGCACGCCCCGGACGCGATCAAGGTCGAGAACATCAGCAAGAGCTTCGGCGTGGTGACGGCGCTCGAGGACGTCTCGCTCCACGTTCGTGCCGGGCGAGGTGCTCGGGTCTGATCGGCGACAACGGGGCCGGGAAGTCGACCCTGGTGAAGATCCTGACCGGCTTCCACAAGCCGGACGCGGGGAAGATCTCGTATCACGGCAAACGAGGTGCAGCTGAAGTCCGTGACGCACGCTCGCTCGCTCGGGATCGACACCGTCTTCCAGGATCTCGCCCTCGTGCCCGGGATGTCCGTCTACCACAACATGTTCCTGAACCGCGAGGTGACCCGCGGTATCGGACCGCTCCGCTTCCTCTCGAACCGCGTGATGAAGCGACGTTCGCTCGAGTACCTCGACGACATCGGCGTCCGGGTCCCGTCCATCGACGCGGAAGTGGCGCGCATGTCGGGCGGCCAACGTCAGGCGATCGCGATCGCCCGCTCGACCCACTCGGACGCGAAGATCCTCCTCCTCGACGAGCCTTTGGCCGCGATGGGCGCACGCGAGGGCGCACTCATTATCGAACTGATCGAGGAGCTGCGGGAAGAAGAAGCGACGTCTCGATGATCGTGATTGCGCACAACTACGTGCACGTGCTCGAGATGTGCGACCGCGTAAACCTGCTGCGCAACG
>CAWJYD010000011.1:0-265423 GCA_963846995.1 uncultured Gaiellaceae bacterium
CGTCGCCAGCCGCGAGCAGCGGCGCGCCGAGGCGCTACTACGGCTCCATCGCTGTCGATCCAGTGAGGATGTCGCGCGATGCAGGCCAGGTTGCAGACGAAGTGGTCAAGCGCCTTGTCGGGCACGCAGACGCCCACGGGTGGGACGTCATACAGAAGATGACTGCGAGTGAGCTAATCCGTGCCGTCGAAGATCTGGGCCTGACTCTCTCAGCGGCCAACTGAGAGCCCTCCCCCCAACGCCCGGAGGTGAACCCGCAGGCTGCTGCAGGGATTAGAGATCCTCACCCGTTACACAGATGCCCGGAGGTCAATCCCTCCCAGTGAGACGCGGAAGTCGTTACGGCACACTGGCACTGCGATGACCAGAGGGGCGGCAAACATAAGTGGACCACCTACCATCGCGAACGAAAGTGTCGAGCTCGCTTCGGGCTCGAAGATGCCCGTACTCGGGTTCGGAACGTGGCAGTTGCGAGGCAGCAGCGTGGTCAATTCGGTGCTGCGAGCACTCGAAGTCGGCTATCGACATATCGATACGGCGACCGTGTACGGCAACGAGGAACAGGTGGGACAAGCGGTAGCGCAAAGTGGCGTTCGCCGTGAAGACATCTTTGTCACGACGAAGCTGCCGCCCAGCCGCGCAGGACATGAGCGCGAGACGCTCGAGTCAAGTCTCGATGCGCTGGCGCTCGGTTACGTCGATCTCTGGCTCATCCACTGGCCACCGAGCGGGGGCGCGCGTCCGGACGTGTGGGAGCGGCTTCTCGAGTTGCAGGCGGAAGGACTGACGCGGGAAGTCGGTGTCAGCAACTACTCCGTCTCGCAGATCGACGAGCTTAGCGCGCGACAGGTCAATTGCCAGCGGTCAACCAGATCGAGTGGAGCCCACCGCTCTTCGATGCGGACGTGCTCGAGGCACACCGGCGCCGTGGTGTGCAGCTCGAGGGTTACAGCCCGCTGCTGAACATCAACTTGCGCGAGTCGCGGTCGTACAAATCGCCGGTAGTCACGGTGTCACACCGGCACAGGTCGTGCTGCGTTGGCACATCGAGCACCAAATCGTCGCGATCCCAAGGTCGTCGAAGCCCGAACGGATCGCTGAGAACGCAGACATCTTCGGCTTCGCGCTGACTTCGTCCGAAGTCGAGATCCTCGACAGCTTCGCCAGCGGATGACGCGCGTAGGCGTCGAGTTGCGCCACAACGGCCTTTCTCGGCCTCGTGGGATCCTCAATCCCACGCCCGATGTGCATCCCGCGGGTAGGCGCCAAAGACACGCCTCTCACGGCGGCGCACGTGTTCGAATCGAAAGCACGTGCGAACTCGCGCTTAGGTTACGCGGCGTCTGGGAAACGTATGTCTTGTGATACGTGGGCTCAAGATCGAGCTACTTCCCGACGGAAGCGGCCTCCGCCTAGCCGGAGAGCTGGACTTCTCCACGGTCCCCCTTTTCACAGACACGCTCCGCGCGTTCCCGCAAGGTGAAGAGTTGCAGCTCGATCTCGCGGAGCTGATGTCCGTGGACAGCGCCGGCTTGCACGCCTTTCTGAGCCTTGCACGACCACGCGGGAAAGGTTCGGTGCTATTCCTCGATCCAACCGCGTCAGTCATGCGCAGCTTCGAGATCGCATCGATCGACGAGCATCCGGCCATAGAGATACGGCGGGCCAGGGCGTCTGTTCCGCGGCGCACTCGAAAGAAGCCGCCCTTGCGCCGAACGGGCTGAATCGACGACGCCACGTCTCGACGCGCGGGACTCCCTCGTTTGAGGGGTTCCTGAGCGCAGGTCGTTTAGGTGCGGCCATTCGCAGGAATCACCGATGCGAGGGAGAGGTGCGCGTGAGCGGTCTGGCCCGTCTCATGAGTACCGCTTCCTCAAACCTTTCTACATCGGTCCGCGCCCGAGGTCGCGCGAGCCATGCTGACCTGCTAATCGATCTGGGTCGCAGTAATCCGGGGCTGGTAGTAGGCGTCAACGCCGGTCACGCGAGCACGAGCCGGGCGGAGGTCGCGCAGGAAGCGGACGACATCGATGACCTCGTCTATCTTGGGCAGCTCCTCGGCGCGGTATTTGTAGAACTCGTCGACCTGATCCGAGTCCTTCAGGGTGAGTCGCACGCTGTAATAGCTCCCCGTCTCGGCCACAGCTACGGCCTCGTCCCCGTCCGGCCCCCAGGTCGAACAACCACAGTGGCGTGCTCGCCCGCCTCGTTCAACTCGCCCACGCTTTCGACCACCCAGGACGCTGCCCACCGGTCCAGGAGGTCGCCTGGCTCGAAGACCATGTCGGTGAACCAGAACTCCCGATGTCCGTCGGGGTAGAGGATCGTGAGGGTGCGAGGCATTCCGCTCCTTCCCGCTCCGCCTGGCGCGATGGCTCAGGCTTGGTCACGGCGGGAGGGGAGCTGTAGGACACCAGCATACCGCGTTCCAGGGAGACTCGCGTGCCCGTCCCCAGATCGCGCGAGCCATCGCCGGTGGTGAGCCTGCCGACGCCCGGAGGTGAACCCGCAGGCTGCTGCAGGGATTAGAGATCCCGTCGGCCCCGCGCTAGGCGGACAGAACTCCGACCGCGACAAAAGACTCCGAAGTGAGGCGGCAACCGCCTGGGTCGGTGGCACTTAGCTCTCGACCACGCCGATGAGAAGGGGGCGCACCGCTCAGTAGCCGTGCGCCCCTGTCACTCAAACCGAAGCGATGGCGCTGACGCTCTTCGCCTGCGGACCCTTCGGGCCCTGCTCGACCTCGTACTCCACCTTCGCACCCTCGGCGAGGCTCTTGAAGCCCTCGCCCGTGATCGCGCTGTGGTGGACAAAGACATCCTTGCTGCCGTCCTCGGCCTCGATGAAGCCGTAGCCCTTGTCGTCGTTGAACCACTTCACGGTTCCAGTTGGCATATCTACACCTCCCCTCGACTGCTCATGAACGTGCAGCGGAAGGGGCAAACGCCAAAACCGGTACTCGCTCTAGCTCCTATGGTCCGCGCAACCCTACAGCGCCCGACCCCAGACGTAAAAGTCGCGAGGCCTCCCGCACCTTGGTAACGGAGCCCCGAAAAGAATTCACCGAGCCGGTGGCGCTTTTGTCCACTCAGCCCGCTGACCTTCCGCTTCCGCGTACGGCCCTCGGGCGGAGCTTCAACCTACTCGCGCTCCGTGCTCGGTGCGTGGAGGAAGCTAGAGCCGAGAACCGATTTGGTCAAGTCGCGCGCAGACGGATTTGCGCAGTTTGCGCTCTTCTTCTAGCGAGAGCGCCTGCGTGTGGACGCGTCCCGAGTCACGAGAGCGGTGTCGGTGGGCCGGCGTAGGGAACCAGCTAGCGCTCGTGCTGCTTTGTGAGGAGCGCGTGGATCTGCTTGGTGAGGTCTGCGACCTGCTCCGTCAGCTGTTTGTCCTGCAGCGTGAGCTCAGTGTTTGACCCGAGCAGCTCGAGGAGCTTGTCGGTTTCCGCCTTCGCGGCTCGCTCGAGCCTCGTGTGACTCTTGTCGATCCGATCGGCGCGGATCTTGTCGCGATCCGCCTGCCGCGTGTGCGCGAGCAAGATCAGAGGCGCGCGGCACCTCGGGCACTCGTCACTCAAGGTGACGACGGACATCTACGGCCACTGGGAGCGCGCCGAACGAAAGCTTCAGGCCGCCAAGATGGAAGGCGCTTTCCCCGTCTGAACCCGTACTCCACTCGTTCTCCCACTAAGTGGCCGGCATCTGCGTGGAAGGTGACCCCCTATTGCAGTCAACTCTAGATGGGCCGGGTTGGGATCGAACCAACGACCTTGGGATTAAAAGTCCCCTGCTCTGCCAACTGAGCTACCGGCCCCGCGCGGGTCGAGTGTAGAAGGGCGGTCTAGGGGCGCGGCGGGACGGGACGGTCGGGCGGAACCCTGAGCGCGACCTCCTCTGCGATTCCGATCTCCTCGACGAGGAAGCGCACTCGCTCGTCGGCGGTGAGCGGCGAGGCCTCGAGCGAGCCGTCCGGCTCGAAGCGGAAGCGCTGCCCGGAGGCCGCGCCGATGCTCGCGTCGGCCGCGGAGCAGCCGGACGCTGAGCTGGTAGTTGAACGGGCTCCAGGCGGCGGTTCGCTGGTGGAGTGCGTCCCACTCCTCAGCGTCGGCGCCGATCCTCTCGATCCGGCACGGGAAGCCGTCGGGAGCCATCAGCATCCGCCAGACGACGGCCGGCTTGGCGTCGAGCCAGGAGAGGCGAGGTAGCGGCTCGGACGCATCCTCTTGGCCCTCCGGCCGGATCGCGATCGGCTCGCCGCTCAGGATCGACGCGTCCGCGATCCAGCGCGCCCCGTCGATGGTGACGACCACCGAACCGTGGTTCGGCCCGACGACATCAGGGCGAGGAAGCATCGTCGCGATCGCCCAGTGCACCTCGAACCCGAGCGCCGAGAGGAGATCGTGGAGTGCGCCGTTCCCGGCCCAGCATGTTCCGCCCGTCCCTCGCTCGAGCCAGTCGCCGAAGAACGCCTCAGCCGTGGAGCCCGGGAGCGAGCCGTCGCGACCCTCGCTCGTGTGGATCAGCTTCAGCGTGTTGTCGAACGGAACCGCGCCGCACCACGCGGCGTACACGGAGCGCAGTCCGGCCAGATCGGGATCGGGTCGGGGAACGCCCATCCGGCCGAGGACGGAATCGACGAGTGAAGCGTGCACCGCAGCGTGGTACCACACCGCCCGAGAGTGCCACTGACCAATCTCCACGGCGCACGTCCCACCTACCGTGGACACGGAGCCTCTTCCCGTAGCTCGACGTCGACTCGCCGTCGTCGCCGTCGCACTCGCAGCGCTCGTTCTGTGCTCGAGCGCGCTCTCGGCCGGAGGCGCGCGCGGCAGCCGCACCAACCCGTATCCGCTGAAGACCTGGGCGAAGCTGCCGGGCGGGTTCGAGCTGCGCGTGAACCGGAGCATCCCGAACGCGACGGAGCTCGTCCTCGCCGCCGCCAAGTCCAACCCGCACCCGCAGGACGGCAAGCAGTACGTCCTCGTCAACCTCACGCTGAGCTACGGCGGACATGGCGCACGAGGCGTCTTCTCCGCATACAGCCTCTCCGCGGTCGGACGCTTCGGGCTCGCGTACACGGCGCTCGACGACGGCTGCATTGGCGTCGTTCCCAAGGCGCTCGACGACTTCCAGAGAGTCAAGGCAGGTACTCGAGTCACCGGCAACATCTGCTACGAGGTGCTCACCGACGACGCGGGCGTCCTCCGTCTGCGGCATCGCCTGTCGCCGAAGTCGCCTGCGCTGTTCTTCAAGCTCCACTAGCCCGCGCCGCCTCGAATCCGGCCCGCTCTACACTCCGCCGCAGCCCCCATCGACTAGCGGCCTAGGTCACCACCCTTTCAAGGTGGCAGCACGGGTTCGAATCCCGTTGGGGGCATCCGGGGTGGAGAATCCCGCCATGACCGAGGACGCCCGCGCGCAGGAGCTCATGGTGCCGAACGGCGACGTGACGCTCGCGGGCTCGTTGTGGCACCCGGCGGAGGGGGGCGCGTCGGTCGCGCTCCTGATGCATCCCGGCTCGGGACCGTCGGATCGCGACAACGACGTCCTCTTCCCTCCCATTCGCGAGCACCTGCTCGCGACCGGCATCGCCGTGGCGTCGTTCGACAAGCGTGGCGTCGGGGGCTCGACCGGGCACTGGCAGGAAGCTGCGATCGAGGAGCAGGCGGCCGATGCGCTCGCGTGCCTCCATGCCGTGCGCGACGCCGCCGGCGTGCCGGTCGGTCTCTTCGGGCACAGCCAGGGGGGCTGGGTCGTCGTCGAGGCGGCTGCGCGCTCCACGGACGTCGCGTTCGTGGTGACGAACTCGGGGCCAGGGGTGACGCCCGAGGCCCAGGAACGCTTCGCCGCGCAGACGTACCTGGCACGCGCCGGGATCTCGCCGGACGAGAGCGAGGCAGTCGACCGCTACTACGGCCGCGTCGTCGCCCTGATGCGCTCCAGGATCTCCCTCGCCGAGGCACGTGAGGAGGTCGCGCGCATCGGCGCACCGCAGGCGTTCGAGACGCTTTCGCTTCCGGTGCTTCCCCCGGACGAGGCGGAGTGGAGGCTCGTCCGCGCCCTGATGGACTACGACCCACGGCACGCGCTCGAACGAATCAGGGTTCCCGTGCTCGCGATCTTCGGCGCGGAGGACCCGCTCACCCCAGTCGCGGACAGCGTGGCCGTGTTCGAGGACGCCGTCCGTCCGGAGCTTCTCCGGGTCGAGGTCTTCGCGGGCGCAGGACATCGACTCGCCGTCGGGGATCCGCCTCCGTTCGTCGAGGGGTATCTCGACACGCTGGCGGGCTTCGTCGCGAGCGCAGTAGCCTGACGCCCTGCAAGGGCGGTTAGCTCAGCTGGTAGAGCGCCTGCTTTACACGCAGGTGGCCGCAGGTTCGAGTCCTGCACCGCCCATGGAGGAAAGCCCCGCACAGGCGAGGCTTTCGTTGTCGGGCCAGACGCAGCAGGTGCCGTTCAGGCGTCGTTGGTCAACGGTTGGTCAACTGGCCGCACTCCGAACCCGATGGTCGCGAGGCGAGTTCGCGTCTCTTCCATGTCCTGAGGCCGCGGCCGCTTCGCTCGATGACATCTCGACCGCACTCCTCGACGCCGCTCTCGGGGCGACGAGAGAGATGTGGGTCACCACTGCCTGTTCGGGCTGCGGCAAGAAGCAGCGAGTGGAGGTCAAGATCCCAGACGTTAGGTCGCGAGTCGCTGCGATCGAGCTTCTCCTTCGCGAGGGCCTCGGGCGTCCGCCTCAGGCCGAAGAGTCGCCATGTCCTCGCCTACCTCGCACCGCCGAGGCCGTCGAGAAGCTCGGCTGGGACGACTTGCGGTTGATCTTCGCGACCCAGTTCGCAAGCGAGGTCGCCGCGGTCACCGAGGACGGAGACACGCTGCTGCGCGAGCGGGTCGCCGCACTGGACGAGGATCAGCGACTGCTGCTACGCGAGGCGCTGGACGAGGTGAAGATCGCCTCCTGAGGTTGACCAACGGTTGACCAGCGTCGCAACCACCCAGTATTCATGCCGAATCGAGGCTGACCCCCTACTCACCAAGTAGGGGGCCACTCCCTCCCGCTCGCGAAGTGCTCGGGCGATGGGGCCTGCTGGCGGGGGCGTGTTTCGCGGAATACCAGAGGACTGCCAAGGGAGCGCTTCCGCCCTCGCTGCGAAGCCACCCCCTCCCCTGGGCTCTGGACAGCCCGAGCTTCCACGACTTCTCCGCCCTTCACCACGCCAGGCGGTCTTGGGACGGGTTAGTACCCGACGTACCGGAAGGAGCGGCGTGCGAGCTCGAAATCGCTCCGATGCGCCGAGCTCACTCGCCCCGCTCCGCGGATCGAAAGCACCATGAAGTAGCCGGTTTCACCGTGGACTGCATCGATTCCGATCCCGTACGCGTCAGAGCAGGAGAAGGTGTACGAACGGGCTGCGGCGCCGCCCAAGGTCGAGCGCGAAACTTGCGATGTGCGTCGGCAGGCCAGTGCCTGCGAAGAGAGGAAGTAGCGCGTCCAATCAGCCAGTGTCGATTGCGCTGGCTGTTTACGAGCGCCGACAATGAAAAACCGTCCGCTCGCAAGGTCGTCGAGAGTGTCGAACTGGGGATCACCTGGTAACAAGCTTCCCGCCGTCCAGCGGCTCCGCGCTGGACCGACGATCCAGCGCGACTTGTCTCCGGGGAGGTCGAATGAGTAGCCGTACTCCTTCGACACGAAGCTCGTCATCGGCGCGGCTACGGTCGCCGTCGCGCTTCGGCTCGCGGCGTGGCCGGCAGCGGTCATCGTCGCTGCGGCCAAGATGAGCAGTAGCGCCGCCGCTTTTCACGGCACGGACGCTAATTGACATCGGACCAGCGGGTCAACTCAGCACGAGGCCGGCGAGTCTAGGCTGGCCAGACACGAGTGTCTGGGGCTGCGACGGACATCGGCAGTGACACCCCTCGCCTCGGGTGCTGCGCATCGGGTTCTGCTCGGGGACACGTCACTTAGTGCGATACGAGCACCTTCAATGCGACGATCATCAGTACAAGGCTGAGGTTGATGGCCACCGATGCGACCGTTCCGACGAGACTCAGTCGCTCAAGCCTCGCGAAGCGCACACCCTGGACGGCCAGTGTCGCGACGCCCAACGCGAAGGCTGTCCAGAAAGCTCTCGTGTCATCGAAGGCTCGTAGAGCGCCCAGCGAGATGGCGGCAAGCGGAAGAACGGACGCGAGCGGGATCGCAAGTTCGTGACTGATGATCGCCGAAAGTTCTGCTCGGGTTAGCCGCCGTTCAAGCCGGAGGCTCTCACCAAGTCCGTGCGCGTAGGCGTGGGCGACCCAGAGGATCAGCACGGTGGCCAGAACGAGGGCGTCGAGTTTCCAGAGGTTGTGCTCGTAGGCACTCGCTTCGCCCGCCAGCGCGGCGAGTACGACGATCGTCCCGTACACGGAACCAGCGATCCTCTCGCGTGCTCTGAGGGCAACTCTGTCGAACCTGGACACGGCACGATGCGCTTCCGTCTGAAGAGTCGAGATCCTGCTGAGACGGAGGGTGGCCCCCTCCCCCTCGCGAAGTCTCGGGCGACCGGGGCCTGCTCGCCGGGGAGATCAAGATCCGGGAGTCATTGTGACCCGGGTTTCCTAGGATCACAGGCTGCGTCACTGATCCTGTGCGTGCGGCCCCGCGCTGGCGAGACGGATCCCTCCGAAGTCCTCTCGTCGCCCGTGCGGCGGCTTTCACCCGCGGGGCCACAGCGCTCGGTTCCGTGAGACTTGCGCCGTTCCTCAAGCGTGGCGAGCAGAATGAGCTCGCGCATCCGCGCTGACAAGCCGCCCGTCTCATCCGAAGCGGGTGACCGGGAATCCTTGCCGTTTGAGTGGCGGCCATGGGCAAAGCCGGTCATGCCGCCAAGGCGGGTCATGCCGCTTTCTTTGTTGCTTTCTTGCCCGTGCCCTCGCACTCCGGGCACTCGTCGACCATGCGCCCCTCGTCCATAGGGCCGGGGACGTACGTCGATCCCTGACACTCGGGGCACGCATCCTCCGCCAGGTCATGCCGGCTCTTCCACGCGCTATGCACAGTGTTCCCTTCCTCGATGGTTGCCATTGCGCTCGGCCGCCCGTTGGTTCAAGAAGGAGCCCCAACGCCTCTATCCCACGGTATCCCCCTCACGGGGCAGCCGATATCCCTCGAACGAGCCTTCTCAGCTGATGGCAACGCGATTCGCGCCACTTCAGGCCATGCGGGAGTACGGCCTGGCGGCTTTGGGCTGGGCTACAGCGAAGAAGTCGAGTCTTCGTAGCGGACAGGAAGAAGGAGGCCTTTCTCCCGTCTCCTTCTTCCTGCCTGAACCCGCGCGACCGGATGGTCGTCTCGCTCTCGACGGCGACTCTTGGTACCGCTAGGAGGAGCCCTGTGTTTTTGCGAGCGTCGAGACGCACTTGCCGAAGGCGTTTGCCTTATTGGCGTTCGTCCCGTACTTAGTCTTGAACGCAGCGATGCTCGCGTCAGTTGTGCCGCGCTCCGCCTTGCACTTCTTCGCGGCGTTCTCCTCGGCCTTCTCTGCAGCCTCGGCCTGAGCCTCGGCCTTCTTCACCTTCCCGGAGACGCACTTGCCCAGGGCGTTCGCCGTGTTTGCGTTCGTGCCGTACTTCGTCTTGAACGCAGCGATGCTCGCATCGCTGGTACCACGCTCGGCTTTGCACGCCTTAGCAGCGTTCTGCTCGACGGACTGACCAGGCGCAGCAGCGCTCTTGCCCGGGCTCTCTGGCTTGCCTTTTCCGGCGCTCTTGCCCGGGCTCTCCGGTTTGCCTTTGCCGGCGGGTGGAGCCGCAAACGCCGTCGGCACGGCGAGAGCGAAGACGGCGGCGGCGACGATTAGAAGTCTGGTCATGTGCGTCTCTCCCACGGTAGGGATTTCCGTTCTCATATCGGAGATGCGCGACCAGGGGGAAACTTGCGCGTCCGGATCGGTTCCCTGATCCCGCCCAGGGCAACGCGCACTGCATGGGGGAGAACTGCTCGTGGTCAAACGACGCCGTCGGAACGCGAGCGACGCGCCGGACAAACGGTGTCACACTTTCAGTATCAACAGCACCCACTCTCTCTGCGTAGCGAGGCTTCGTGACGGCAGTGCGTGTCGGTCTGTGCGGGTTGCGGGCGATCTTTGCGAGCCCCACGCTCGGCTCGCGGAGGAGCTCGGACGGGAGACGGTCATCGACGGCAGCCACACGAAGACACGAAATGCTCGCGAGCGGATCCGGGTGACGGCCGAGACCGAACCGCTCGAGCCCATGGAGGAAAGGCCGCACAGCGGCACTTCTCGTTGTCTCTGCAGCCTACAAGTTGGCTCGGAAAGTGCTGCGACGTACGCCGGTCGAGCAGCGCGGTCAAACCGGCCCGCGCTGCCTCGGGCCCTGCTCGCCTCAGGTTGGCCTCTAGACCAGTTGAGTGAGCGCGAGAGCGAGTGCCGCCACGCTTCCGGCGAGCACGACCAGAGCGACTGCCGCGACGCCTCCCGCAACAAGCCTGACCCGTCGAGGAGCGAATCTCCAGGCCAGAGCGAGTAACCCTCGCTTGCCGAGCTTGGCGCCACCGAGCCAGAGCGCCAAGAGGGTGAGCGCGGACACGAGCCACCGCGCCGGACGAAACTCGACGAGGGTCCACTCGTCGGCGGATCCTTGTCTACTTGCCTGTCTGGGCGCACTGTCTCGATGCTTGCGATCTTTGGGCAGTGTCGGGTGGGACGCGGACATCTGCCCCACGATAGCCAGCGCGGTAGAACGGAGAAGGACCGCCAAGCCGAGGATCCTCGCGCCTGCGGTCCGGTACCCCTCTCTCGCAAAGCGCTCGAGGCGCAATAGGGCCTGCCCGCGAGTGCGATGGTCGGTCGGTCGGAGCGGTCGGCGGGTGTTCGCTGATGCTCGGTCGAGCGCAGCGGCGCGAGAAACAGCGCCGTCAACACGACGACAACGGCTACTGCCTGCACGGCGGCGAGAAGTACGCCGCCTCGTCGCAGACGCACCGAAAGGTCTAGTCGATACCGCCCGAGCGGTCGGTTGTCGAAGAACTCGTTCCGCAGGACACTCAATGCGCAAGCCGTCGGGTTCGACCGTCGGCAGACAGCGCGACGTGGCGCCGCACCAGCCACCCCCTCGGCCGGATTCGGCGCCACGTCTCATTCCTCTAAAGGCCGCTGCTCGCGAGCTCAGAGCTAAACGTCGACGATCAAACAGCGGCGTAGCCACGCCGGGACGTAGTTGCGATGCGCTGACCGGAGCCGAAGTGGTGCGTCAACGGACAAGCCGGAGCGGCAACCACTCGTGACTTCGTTACGCGTTGGGGTGTCGTGGAGCGAGCTAGATGGGGAGACAATGGTGCCCACCATCTCCCTAGGCGAAAGGACCAAGTAATGCGCAGCAAGCTGCACTTGCCGTCGGCGTCGATGGTCGTCGCATGTACGGCGCTCGTTCTCACCCTTGGCGGCACGAGCCTCGCTGCCGCGACCGCCGTTCCGAACAACAGCGTCGGCACGTCTCAGCTGAAGAGCAATGCCGTGACAGCGGCCAAGATCTCCTCGAATGCCGTGACGAGCGCAAAGATCGCCGCGAATGCGGTCGGCAGCGCCAAGATCGCGAACAACGCGGTGGCGAACGCGAAACTTGCCTCCAACGCGGTCACGAACTCGAAGATCAGCGCGAACTCGGTAACGAGCGCCAAGGTCGAAAACCAATCCCTCTTGTCTGAGGACTTCGCGCCCGGTCAGCTTCCACAAGGGCCAAGAGGTCCACAGGGACCACCCGGGAAGCTCGGCAAGCTGACCCTCCGAAGCAGTTCGGCCAAGATCGGCAAGAACAACAGCACTGAAATCGGCGCTCGGTGCAACTCCGATGAGCAGGCGATCTCGGGAGGCGCAACCTGGAAGAGCAAAGGCGATCTCAACGAGACGCTCGTGTACAGCGGCCCCGTTTACGACAGCTCGGCTGGCAAGGCGACGGGCTGGCTTGCACGGGGGAGAAATCAGACGAGCAGCGAGCAGACCTTCATCGTGCAGGTGCTCTGCGGTAGCTCCTGAGCTGCGAGATTGCGAGCGAACACAGTCCTAACCCGGGTGGGGTGCGTTCCTCCGAGCGCATGGGACTTGTCGAGTTCAGGCATCAGCCAGGTCCTTGAATGAGTGAGTGGCTAGGAAGGAGGCAACGGCAGCTGAGACAGCTGGACGAGCGACAGCGCGCATGCGCCGGGATCATCCGCCCAGTGCGAGTCGCCGTCCAGTCGCCCTACTCCACCCGTCGCACGCGCTCAGCCGACCGGGACCTGCTCGGCGGAGTCGGCTCTCACGGCGCTGATCGACCCCTCAGGACCGGACGCTACCGTTTGAGCGGTGTCGCGAAACGACGAGCTCGAGCGCTACCGCACCGCCCTCCGGCGACGGCTGATCGCTGAGTTCATCGAGCGATGGGGAGTCTGCGAGCGGGGCCATGTTCTGACTGATCTGAACCGCGACCCACAGGGACGCTGCTGGTGCTGCACACGGGCATACGAGCGCGCGTTCGAGACTGCAGAGCCCGCGGCGTCGTCAGGGAGCATGCGCAGGTCGTTGCCCCGCGCTCCGGCCCGCTGGTCGGGTCCTGCGTAGCCACCCCGCTGGCGACGAGCGTTGAGCACTGGAGCGTGCCGCCGGAGGCTTCCAGCCGGCACTGGCGACGAACTGGCCCTCGGTGTTCGGCGTTCAGGGCGCAGCGGTGAGGCCGTGGCGGCCCATCACTGCTGCGATCGCTGCCACGTCGGGTGGCCCAACCGAGGCGTCGAGGATGGCCGCGACCTCGCGGAAGAAGTCAGGCCCGAGAACGCCGGGAGTGACGATCGCCAGCGCCTTGGCGTCCACATCGCCGGCGTTGTCGAAGTGATGGACGGCACCACGTGGGATCAGGAGCGCGTCGCCGGGGCCAACCTCCGTCGTCGCTCCCTCGACCCTCCACGCCAGCACCCCTTCGAGGCCGTAGATCGTCTCCTCGTAACCGTCGTGGCTGTGCGCGACGGGGACCCTCGCGCCCGCTGGAACCTCGGCCTCGAAGACCGCGACCCCTCCTCCCGACTGCTCGGCCTCGACGAGGAACCGGATGGTTATCTCCCCGACCTTGATCACCTCGGGCGTGCTCGGTGTCATCGCAACTCCTCCTCGCCGTTGAGTCCGCGACCCTACCGTCCGCGCGGCGAGCGAACGAAGCTGAACCCCGATCTTGCGAAGGAGGTGGGAGCGCGCTCCCTCGGGGGTTGCGCTCGGGCGCCGGGGCCTCGTCGGCGTCGTAGGCTTGAACGCGTGGAACCCAGAGATGTCGCGGCGGCCGCGTGATGGGCGAAGCCTTCGTGTGGGGCCTCGTCGGCGGCTCTTCGCTCGTGATCGGCGGCGTCGTCGCGCTCCGGGTTGCGATCACTCGGCGTTTACTCGGTCTGATCATGGCCTTCGGCGCGGGCGTGCTGATCAGTGCCGTCGCCTACGAACTCGTGCAGGAGGCGTTCGATACGACCGCCGGGGACGGCGGGATAGCCCGCGGACTCCTCGCAGGTTCTTCCGTCTAGCGGCTATTGCGTCGCTCGTGCGAAGCGCTCGGGATAGCTCGCGAAGTGGCCGGCGCACGGCAACGAGCAGAAGTAATCGACGGCGGTTCCATGATGAAGACCGACTCTCACGCCGAACATACCGTTCTCGCCAAGCACGTGTCGCGTCATGCGCAGCCCGAGCAGAATCGCGTCGCCGGGATCCGGGACACGCAGCATCGCTTCCTGATCCTCGGGCGCGACGACGTGCCCGAACAGAACCTCGTCTGGAAGGACACGGTGCTCGTCCGAACGGGCGAGACGGTGGACATCCTCCTCGATGTAACGAACCCAGGACTCTGGATGGCGCACTGTCACATCGCCGAACACCACGAGAGCGGGATGATGTTCAGCTTCCAGGTGGACGAGGTGCCGGCTTAGTCACCGGGCGGGCCGACACTGGCGAGACGAGTTGACCAGCGGTTGACAAGCCGACCGCACTGGCCGAGCGGCCACCCGACGGCCGCCTCCCAGAAGCTGAGAGAGCCATGATGATGGGGTCGTGAACACCACCTCGCAGCAGCAGACATGGCGGCGAGCGGCCCCCCGCATGCTTGCGACGCTCGCGGCAGCCGTGCTCGTCTTCCGGCTTGCGTTCGGGCTGAGTTGGTCGGCCACCGCGGCACTACTAGTCGTAGTCATCGTTGGAGGCGCTCTCTACTGGCGAGCGTTCAGGTACAAGCTTCCGCCGAATAGCCGTCGTGCGCGTTTTCTCGTTCGCACGGGTAGGGCAAAGGTGCGTGCGGCATGCACGGCGTGCGGCTGGCGTGGCGAGTTCTCGTCGCTAACGCGCAGGAGCGACGGTGGACAAGTCGTGTACCTCTGCCCCGCCTGCGGCCATGAGGTCGGGCACGCGGTGTAGCACCGTGAGCAGTCGACACGCTCGTGCGTGGCTCGGTCGCCAGCCTCGGAGTCGAACTGGTCGACTCGCGGGTCAACTGCTCTCGTGGGTGACGCGTTGTGGCGATGCGCCGAGTCGCTCTAGGCGGCTCCGAGCGCCTCTGTGATCTTCGCGATCGCGGCGGTCTCCTCGTCCGTCACGCCACCTTTGGCCTCCGCGACCGCCGTCGCGACGTCGAGCACCAGGCCGCGGTACGCGTGCAGTTCGTCGGGAGCCTTGGCGCCGAGCACTGCGACGGCCGCCTCGAGAGCGTTCATCGTCCCCTCCGTGACCTCCTTCGGAGACGCAACCACGCCGAAACCGGTGCTGTGTGTCCCCGAGAGGTCGCGTACGAGCTGGCTGTCGCTCTCCCTGTGCGCCGCAAGCTGCTTCGCGACCGCGCTCGCCTCACCGAAGCTGTCGGTGAAGTCGCGGTGGGCCGTCGAGACGTACAGGCCCGCGCCCGTGACGCCCTGCTGGAGATGCTTCCACTCGTCTTCGGTGAAATCCGTCTTGCCTGCCATGAGGCCTCCTTCGCTCGGTGATGCTGTCGAGTCAGTCTGATACCCAGCCGGCGGGGCCACAACACGACCGAGCCGATGCTTGCTCCCGCCTCGCCCTCGCTCTTGTGCCTGCCCCGTGTGAGGACGGTACGCTGCCTCGCGTGATCCCGTGGATCATCATCGCCGTGGTCGCCGTACCGATCCTCGTGGTCGGCTTCATGGCCACGCGTCGCAACACGGCTGCGAGCGAGGCTCATGCCGACACGAACGCCAAGGGAAGTACCGAGCGGGAGTTCGCCGAGGCCGAGGCCTACGAGGCGGAGTGGCACGAGCAGGACAAGGAGAGGTACCACAAGGAGCGTCTGCCCTAGGACGCGCGAGCGCCCGGTCTCAGGTGGTACCGAGATCGGTCCCGCGGGCCTGCTCTTCCGAGGCCCGCCGTCGATAGCAACCCGCTAGGCGATGACGTCGCCCGTGTCGGTCGCGAGCTCCGGCTCGAGAGGCGGCGCGAGTTTCCGGGCCGCCGAGCTCGTGACGATCCCGGCGACGATCACCGTGACGAGGACGACGACGAGCGCCGCGCTCAGGAGCTTGTCGGTGAAGATGCCGACCTCCGTGCCGATCGTGACGGCCGCGAGCGTGGCCGCCGCCTGCGCGACCGTGAGACCGAAGAGGAGGCGCACCTCCGAGCGTCCGAGGCCAGAGAGCCGCCCGCTCAGGTATGAGGCGGCGAACTTGCCGACGAACACGACCGCGAGCGACCCGGCCGCAAGCAGGAGCACGTCGAGCTTCGTGAACTCGGCGGGGTCGAGAAGCATCCCGGTGGAGAGCAGGAAGAACGGGATGAGGAGGACGCCTCCCACGAACTCGACGCTCTCCATGAGCGCCCCGTGCACGGAGACGAGCTTGTTGAGCGCGAGCCCGGCGAAGAACGCGCCGATGATCCCCTCGAGACCCATCCGGTCGGCGACGAGTGCTGCCGAAGTGAGCGCAGCGAGGAGGAAGAGGAAGCGTGGGGTCTGCGCGTCCCCGAGGCGGGCGAAGGCGAAGCGCCCGAGGAGCCGCAGGAAGACTCCGCAGTAAACCGCCAGCACGACGAGCCCGAGGACGAGCCGGAGGACGATCAGCGCGGGCCGGTCGTCCGTGTCGTGCGAGCCGACGACCACTGCAAGCACGAACAGGGCGAGCGTGTCGGTGATCACGGTGCCGCCGGACGCCATCCCGACCGCGCGCTGCCGCGTCAGGCCGTGCTCCTGCACGATCGGGTACGACACGAGCGTGTGAGAGGCCCAGAGCGAGCCGTAGAGCGCAGCGGTCGCGAACCCGTAGCCGAAGGGCAGAACGAGCAGGAGCCCGAGGACGAACGGGAAGGTGAAGGTGAACGCGCCGAACGTAAGGGCGGGTCTCCGGTTCCGCTGGAACTCGTCGAGGTCGATCTCGAGACCTGCGAAGAACATCAGCCAGAGAAGCCCCAGCTCCCCGAGCGCCTCGACGATTCCCTCACGCGCGATCCAGTCGAGGACGAACGGCCCGACGAGGGTGCCCCCGAGCACGATGCCGACGAGGCCCGGCAGCCGCAGACGCGCGGCGACGAGCGGGCCGAGCAGGAGGACGAGCGCCGCGACGAAGAACGTCCACTCGGCCGACCTCGGCGGGAAGTCGAGCGTCGCGAGCAGCACGGCGGAAGTCTCGACATCGCGGCGGATATCCACGCGCCCGACGCGCCGCTGGAAGTCACGACGAGCCCGGCATAGACTCGCGCCGTGCGGACGGGGAGGGTCTTCACGGCGGTGGCACTCGGCGCCGTCCTGGTCTCGAGCGCGGCGGCCGGGACGGGCGGGGCGTCATTCCGCATGCGCCTCGTTCCCGAGCATCCGGCGCCCGGGACGACCGCCACGCTCCGCTTCTCCGGCACGACGTCCACGACGGCGCAGATCGTGGTCGTCCCGAGCTCTGCGGCGAGCTGCCCCGCGAGGGTTTCGAGTACGGCGAACGCCGTCGCCCCGCGTGACGGACTGTGGACCGGCGGCATCGCGGGCGGGCTCCGCGTCCACGTCGACGCGTCGACGAAGCGGTTCTGCGGCTACCTCGTGCCCGCGACGCAGGACGCGTTCGGGAACACACAGTACGACGTCACCGCGAAGCCGCTCGCGACCGCCCAGGCGGAGGTCGTCGGCGCTCTCCGTGTCACGAGGATCGACCACGTCCTCGGCGGAGGCGGAACGCTCCTCGTCACCTTCAACCGGGCGGGAACGGTGGCGACTCGGCTACAGGTGGTCTGCGGGGGCGACACGCTGCAGCCTCCGCGGCTCGGCAAGGAGTTCATCGGGAAGCGGTTCTACGCAAAGGTCTCGATCCCGCTCGCGCCGCGGATGCGCTGGGCCGGCGGCATCGCCCCGGACAACTCCTCGAACTACGACGCGCCGATCCCCGCCAAGTGGACTCGGCCGGTGCGCTTCTCGATGGACGTGCGCGTGGTCTACGTCGGCGGCTCGCCCGGGCGGCTCGCCGGCACCGGCACGCTCACGAGCCCGGGCCTGCCGTGCCCGACGGTGCGCCACTTCCACTGAGCGGCTTGCGGTACGTCGTCCAGGTCAGGACGACCTCGTAGCCGAGGCCGGCGTACAGGGCGTACGCGCCGTTCGGGTTCTCGGTGTGGACGCCGAGCGCGACCTCGGTCATCCCACGTCCCGCGAGCTCGCGGATCGACTCGACGATGAGCGCCTTCGCGAGGCCTTGGCGGCGCCAGCGACGCGCTGTCGAGATCGCCTCCGTGTAACCGCGAGCGCGCCCGTGCGCCTCGTTCTGCGCAGTGTCGATGAACGACTTGACCTGCCCGGCCACGCCTTCCTCGTCCCACGCGACCTTCCACAGGGTCGGGTCGTTGTACGGAAAGGCGAGGAAGCGCTCGTAGTCCGCCTCCGTCGGCTCGAAGTAGCCCCAGTGGTCGCGAAACGCCTCGACGTCGGCCTCCCAGACGGCGCGGAGGTCCACGTCGCGCACGGGCCGCAGCTCGACGCCTGCCGGGAGCCGATGGTCGGGGAGGTCGTCGACGGACGGTCGAA
The DNA here is from genome assembly GCA_963846995.1 of uncultured Gaiellaceae bacterium. Taxonomy (GTDB): domain Bacteria; phylum Actinomycetota; class Thermoleophilia; order Gaiellales; family Gaiellaceae; genus GMQP-bins7. The sequence continues at coordinate 18,015 of CAWJYD010000011.1, forward strand.
CCATCTGCGCCGAATAGGTGAGCGCCTCGTAGCCCGCATCGCGGATCAGCGTCGCGGCACCCGCGTTGCCGTCGTTCGAGAAGACCTCCAGCACCTTCTCCTTCGCGTCCTGCCCCGCAGCGAGCTCGCGCAGCCGTGCGTCGTTCCACGCGAAGATCGCGGAGCCTATCCCGCGTCCACCGTAGGCCGGGTCGAGGAAGCAGACCTGCCGGTAGACGCGCGGCCCGTCGGGCTCCTGGTCCCACCAGACGCGGCTGTAGCCGACGGGGCGTCCGTCGACCTCTGCGATCAGCAGGTCGGTCGAGGGGTCGCAGCGGTCGAGGTGGTCGTAGCTCGAGGCGAGAGCCTCTGGCGTCTCGACCCGGTCGTCGCCCTCCGCCTGGCACGACACGGTGATGATCCGTGCAAGGTGTTCGTAGTCGGCGGCGCCTCCGAAGTGTCGGAAGCCGACGCCGTCGAGCTTCGGTACTGCAGCCACGTGTATCTCCGTTCTCGCGTGGGAGATCGCGTCCGCGGTCGCGGACGCGCTCGGACGGGATCCCTGCGAGCGGTCTAGGTGAAGTCGAGAGACCGACTCGCGTGGATCGAGCGTGCGCTCAGCATTCCGGCCTCCCTTCCTCGTCGTGCCGGACGGCGTCCGGCAGCGCGGCCACGATGCCAGCCGCTCCCGGGCGTGTCAAGCCGACGCGCTAGAGGACGATGCGGAGTGCGAGGTGGAGCGGGCAGCCCGCTCCGGCGAGCGAGCGGGTCAGCTGCAGGTCGGCACCCGAGTCGGCGAGCAGCCACGCATCCTCGTCACCGAAGCCCAGAGAGCGGAACTGATCGAAGCGCCACGACGCGACGCGCTCGTCCTCAGGCGAGAGCTCGAACGACGGGGATGGTTGGTCGGTCGCGGCCATGTACAAGCTAGAACGCTCGCTTGCCGCTCAGGTTGTTGGCAGAACGTAAGGCGTGGTTGCGGGGCCGTTGCGCCGCCCTCCCGGCGCCCGCGTTAGAGTCGCGCGACCGAGCGAAAGGGGCGTCGATGTCCGACTACACGATCAAGCACCTGCACGAGGTCGAGGACGCCCTGGGCGACTACCCGGGCGAGATGCGGATGATGACGACCGCACTCGGAGCCGAGCAGGTCGCCTTCACGTACCGGCGGATGCCGCAGCACACCGGCGGCAAGGGTTCCTACGGCCACCGCCACAAGGAGCAGGAGGAGATCTACTTCGTCGCCTCCGGGAAGCTTCAGTTCAAGGTCGGCGACGACATCCACGAGCTCGAGCGCGGGGGCGCCATCCGCATCCACGCGGACACGTGGCGCTCCGTGTGGAACGAGGAGCCGGAGGAGGCCGAGCTCATCATCGTGTCGAAGGTCGTGCCCGGCGGCTCGAACGAGGACGCCGAGTACATCGAGGACTTCTGGCCGGAATAGCGCTCAGCCGCGCGGCCAGCTGAGCTCGACGGATACGGGATTGCGCCACTGCGCGTGGAACGCCGGCCCTCTCGGCCCGGCGCCGTACGCGACCGGTGGGTTGTTCGGGAAGTTGACGTATCCGTCCTCGCCGAAGGTTCCGGCGAACCTCATCCATGCGGGCCGGGCGGCGGTCACGCGCACGAGCCTGGGCCGAACGGTGCGTCCCGCGCCAGTGTGGTCGACGAGCGCGAGCGCGCGCACCACGTCACGGAGCTCGCGGGGCCAACAGACCGGATCGTGGGGGAAGGAGCCTGCTCCGAAGTAGTTCGCATGCGACCCGAAGGCGACGTGGACGACCGGGTGCAATCCCTGACGAGGCGCACGCGTCCACGGGCGGATCGCGCCGGAGCAGTGCCTCGACAAGGCGACGGAGAGCGGACGTCCACGGAGATCGAGGATCACCGCGACGGATTCCCAGTCCCCCTCGTGCACCTGCCACACGTCGCCGGCGGGGATCGCCGGGCTGTAGTCGTCGTACGGGTACCAGAGCCAGTACTGCAGGTCGATCCGACCGGCCCGCCTGAACGCCGCCCCGTACACGACGGGCGCGTTCGAGTGCGCGTCCTGCGCGGCGGCGTAGCACTCGGCGGCCGCGGGACCGTCGACGGCGCGACAGAGCCGCTGGTCGAGGCGGAGGTCGGTGCCCCCGGAGGGGAGTGGGCCGGGGGCGTGCTCCCACCCGCCGGAGCCGCGGCGCTCGAGGTCCGCGTCCGCGAGGAAGCCGTCGACCGCAACTGGCGAGAAGCGCTCGGCCGGATGCAGAACGAGGATCGGCACGTGCCGGGCGAGGAGCGCCGCGAGGGACGGCGTCGCCGGGGGCGCCGCCCCGGAAGCGGACGCGGACACGACGAGCGCGGCCGCGCTCGAGAGGACGAGCCGAAGCGCGCTCAGGCTGGGGGCGCCTGGCCGGTCGGCGTCGCCTGATCGACGGCAGCCGGAACCGCCCGGGCGAGCTCGTCGGCTGCGGCGTCCTCGGTGAGCCCGAGCTTGCTCGCGATGCTCGCGACCTCGTCGTTCCCGAGCGCCTGCTTGATCTGGTCGCCGACGACCGGGATGTTCTCGCCGGTCGAGATCCAGCTCGACACCTGCTCGTCGAGGCCGGTGTCCTTGAACTTCTGCGCCAGACCCGCGACGCCGTCCTTCTCGAGAAGGCCTTTGGCCTCGTCCATGATGTCCATCGCGCTCCCTTTCCTCGGGTACCGGAGGACTCTAGATGCGGCCGTCAGGCGCGAGCCCAGGCGGCGAGCGCCTCGAGCAGGGCGCGGAGGTCCTGGCCCTCGGCGGTGAGGACGTACTCGACGTGCGGCGGGCGCGTGTCACGCACCTCACGCCGCAGGACACCGGCGTTCTCGAGCTCCGCGAGCCTCTGCGTCAGGGTCGCGGGCGGAATCGTCCCCAGGGCCTGCCGGAACTCGGTGAAGCGGGTACAGCCCTGATGGGACGCGTAGATGATCGACACCGCGTAGCGCCGCTCGAGGACGCCCGCCGCGCGGCGGACGTCCTCGGGAATCGGCTGGCTCGGCCTACACCGAGACACTGGGCTGCACCGGCACGTCGTCGAGCGCGAGCCCCAGCACCTCGTCGATCGACATCACCGGGTGGAACGCGATCTCCTCTCGGACGTTCTCCGGGATGTCCTCGAGATCGGCGCGGTTCCGCTCCGGGATGACGATGTCGGTGATGCCTGCAGCGTGTGCGGCCAGCACCTTCTGCTTGAGGCCGCCGATCGGCAGGACACGCCCCTGCAGCGTTATCTCGCCGGTCATGCCGACGGTGTGCTTCACGGGCCGCCTGGTGAGCAGCGACGCGATCGCCGTCGCCATCGTAATGCCGGCGCTCGGCCCGTCCTTGGGGATCGCGCCGGCGGGGACGTGGAGGTGGAACGAGCGCTTGTCGAACAGCTCCTCGTCGATGCCCAGCTTCGGAGCGAGCGCCCTGACCGAGGAGAGCGCGATCTGCGCGGACTCCTTCATGACGTCGCCGAGCTGGCCGGTGAGGACGAGCGAGTCGCCCTCTTTGTGCGAGGTCGCCTCGATGAAGAGCACGTCGCCGCCGGTGGCGGTCGCGGCGAGACCGGTCGCAACGCCCGGCACCGCGGTTCGCTCGGCCACCTCGCGATAGAACTTGCGGCGTCCGAGCGCCTCGCGGACGGCCTCGTCGCCCACCTCGACGGGCGGCTCGACCTCGTCGGAGGCGATCTTCGTGGCGGTCTTGCGGAGCACCGTCCCGAGCTCGCGCTCGAGCTGGCGGACGCCGGCCTCGCGTGTGTACTCGGACACGATGAGCTCGAGCGCGAAGTCCGAGATCTCGACCTCGTCCTCCCGCAGCCCGTTCCGCTCGACCTGGCGCGGCCAGAGGTAGCCCCGCGCGATCGCGACCTTCTCGTCGGTCGTGTAGCCGTCGAAGCGGATGACCTCCATGCGGTCGAGGAGAGGCCCGGGAATGGTCTCGGCCATGTTCCCGGTCGCGATGAACATGACCTCCGAGAGGTCGAGCTCGACGTCGAGGTAGTGGTCGCGGAACGCGTGGTTCTGTGCCGGGTCGAGCACCTCGAGCAGCGCCGACGACGGGTCGCCGCGCCAGTCGGCGCCGACCTTGTCGACCTCGTCGAGCATGATCACCGGGTTCATCGTCCCCGCATCGCGAAGCGCTCGGACCAGACGGCCGGGGAGCGCGCCGATGTACGTGCGGCGGTGGCCGCGGATCTCGGCCTCGTCGCGGATGCCGCCCAGAGACATACGGACGAACTCACGACCGGTCGCGCGGGCGATCGACTCGCCGATCGACGTCTTGCCCGTTCCGGGCGGCCCGATGAGCGTGAGGATCGCGCCGGAGCGCTTGTCGACCTCGACGCCGCGCTCCTTGCGGAGCTTCGCGACGGCGATGTACTCGACGATCCTGTCCTTGACGTCCTCGAGACCCGCATGGTCGGCGTCGAGCACCTCGCGGGTGTGCTTGGGGTCGAGCCGCTCCTCGGAGCGCTTGCTCCACGGGACGGCGAGCAACCAGTCCAGGTAGTTGCGGATCATGCTCGCCTCGGGCGACTGGTCGCCCATCCGCTCGAGCCTCGAGAGCTCGCTCTCGGCCTGCTCGAGCACGTTCTCGGGCATCTCCGCCTCGGCGATCTTCGTGCGGTATTCCTCGATGACCGAGCCCTCGTCCTCTCCGAGCTCCTTGCGGATCGAGTCGAGCTGGCGGCGGAGGATGTACTCGCGCTGCTGCTTGTCGACGCCGGACTCGACGTCCTCCTGAATGCGACGCCGGACCTGCATGAGTGCGAGCCGCTCGCGCTGGAACCCGAGCGCGAGCTCGAGGCGGTCGCGGACTCCCACCGTCTCCAGCAGCTCGACCTTCTGCTCGAAGGTCAGGTCGGGGGAGTAGCCGGAAGTGTCGGCGAGGGCTCCGGGCTCGCTGATCGAGCGCACGAACGCGGCGATGCGTCCGTCGTCGCCCCGCAGCTCGAGGATCTCCTCGACGACGGCGCGGTACTCGCGCTCGAGCTCGCGGATGCGGCCGTCGCCCGACTCCTCGTCGGGCCGCTCCTCGACCTCGACGAAGAGGCGGCCCTGCGGATCGGTCGAGGCTGCACCGGCAACGCCGCGGTGCAGGCCGTTGAGGGCGACCGCGTTGCCGCCGCCCGGAAGGCGGATGCGATCCGTGACCTCGGCGACCGTGCCGACCTTCGCGTAGCCGTCCTCGTGCTTGGGCACGAGCAAGACGCGCTCCTCGTCGCCGACGTCGACGGTGAGGGTGACGTTCATGTTGGGGAAGACGACGAGGTCTTCCAGGGGGACGAGGAGCAGACGGGTCGTGTTCTCGCTCACGGGGCTCTCGCTTTCGTATGAATGCCGTAGTTGGTTCAGAAACTGTACCGACCGCGAGCGAGGCCGCGTCGGACGCCGGGTTAACCCTCCGTTCGGCGAAAGCGGCCTAGCGCGACGCGGGCGACACGCCCGCCGAGGACGTCCGCCGAGGTTCCGACACCGCGCGGATTCCACGTCATCACGCCGGCGACGAACACGCCTCCGCGCCAGAAGACGAGCCCCGCGTCGTGGCGCGCGTCGCTCACCCACCCGGCCTTGTGCATCACGACGACACCCGGATCGCCCTTCTCCACCCGATCGAGCTTCGGTACGTCGTCCACGTGCGCGAGCAGCCACAGGAGGTAGCGAGCATCGGCCGCAGTGAATCCGCTCTCCCCGGAGCGCAGCGCGCCGCGGTTGCCTGACGCGAGCCAGATCGCGCGGAGCAGGGTGCTGAGGTCCCGCGCGGTCGTGTGCTTGCCGTAGCCGTAGGCGGGCTGCTCGTCGTCGCGCACCGGAATCCGGCCGGAGAGTGTGCGCACCTCGTAGCCGCCGTACATCTCGGTGTCCGTGAGCCCGATGGAGCGCATGAGCGTGTTGATGCGCGCGGAGCCACCGCTCGTGGAACCTCCGATCCAGACCTCGAGCTCGTTCGCCGACTCGTTGTCCGACTCCTCCAGCATCGACGTGAGGAGGTCGCGGACATACGAACCGCGCTCCGGGATCCGGTGGCTCCGGGCGAGCACCGTCGTCGCGATCGCGAGCTTGAGCGTCGACGCGGCGGGGAACCGCGCGCCCGCGTTCGACGCCGCGCCCGAGCCTCCCGTGAGGCTGCGGACGTAGACCCCGGCGGTGCCGCCGAATCCGCGGCGGAGCTTCTCGAGCTTGCGCTGCAGAACCTCGTCCTCTCGCTCCGAGACCACCCGTGGACGTGACCCGCGCGGCAGGCCGAAGACGTCGTGAACGCTCGCCGACGAGCGGCGTCCGTGTGCGAGCGTGGTCACGCGCACGGTGTCGTCGCCCATCGGGAGCGCGACCCGCAGCGAGAAGCGGCGCTGGTGGAGCGGCCGCGTCAGGAGCGTCTTTCCGTTCGCGGAGACGACGATCCGCGTCGTCCCGCGTGCGGCGCGCCCGGTCACGAGCCCGTAGGACACCTGGTACGGCGCTGGCTGCTCGATCGCGGGCGGGGCCGGCGCTGGAGTCGCGATCACCTCTCGAACGATAGAGCGGCCGACGACTGTCCGATTCGGACATGCCGGGTGTCTGACACCGTGTCTGACACCTGACGTGTCTAGACGTGCCATGTCCCTAGCCTTCGTTCGTGCCCATCCTCGCCCATCTCGACCTCGACGCCTTCTACGCCGCGGTCGAGGAGCTCGAGAACCCGGAGCTACGCGAGAAGCCGCTGGTCGTCGGCGGCGATCCGCACGGGCGCGGCGTCGTGTCGACCGCGAACTACGCGGCCCGCAGGTTCGGCATCGGCTCCGCAATGAGCGCTGCAGAGGCGCTCCGACGCTGCCCGCACGCGGTGTTCCTGCGCCCGCGGCACGCGCTCTACCGGCAGTACTCGCGCGTCGTCTGGGACACGATCTCCGAGATCGTGCCGCGTGTGGAGCGGACCGGGATCGACGAGGGCTACCTCGACCTGGGCACGGTGGCGGCGGACTTCACTCGCGCGCGGGCGGTCGCCTCCGCGATCCAGACCGCGGTGCGCGCTCGCACGAGCCTCACGTGCTCTCTCGGCGTGGGCACGTCGAAGGTCGTGTGCAAGATCGCCTCCGATCGCCGCAAGCCCGGCGGGATCACCGTCGTGCCTCCGGGAACCGAGGCACGCTTCCTCGCGCCGCTCCCGGTGCGGCTGCTTCCCGGCGTCGGCCCGCGCGCCGAGTCGCGCCTGCGCACGGCCGGCGTCGAGACCATCGGCGCGCTCGCGGCGCTCGCCGACCCGGAGCTCAGGACGCTCCTCCCCGGTTCGCTCGGCCCCCTCCTGCGTGACCGGGCCCGCGGGGTGGATCCGCGCGGTCTCGAGCTGGAGCTCGAGCCGGTGCTCGTCTCGGCGGAGGACACGTTCCCCCGTGACATCTCCGACCGCGAGCGACTCCACGACGAGGTGCGTCGTCTGGCAGAGCTCGTCTCGGAGCGCCTTCGCGGCTCCGGCCTCTCTGGACGGACGGTGACAGCGAAGCTGCGATACGGGGACTTCTCGATCCGGACGCGCTCGACGACGCTCGGAGCAGCAGTGGACGACGCGGCCGTCATCGGCGACGTGGCGTGCGGCCTCCTCGACCGCGGGCTGCGTGATCGGCCCGGCGCTCTCCGGTTGGTCGGAGTCGGTGTCTCCGGGCTCTCGACCTACCGACAGCTGTCGCTCGACGAGTCGTAGGGACGATCGACCCAACGGAAGAGGCCGTACCATTGCGTCGATGCCGATCACACCGCATATCGTCGTGCAGGACGCCGAACGCGCAGCTGCGTTCTATCGAGACGCGTTCCGGGCGACCGAGCTGAGCCGCATCCCGACCCCGGACGGACGGTTGATGAGCGTCCAGCTTCGTTTGCACGACGGGATGCTCCACCTCGCCGACGAGTTCCCCGAGATGGGAGTCCTCGCGCCGCCGTCGATCGGCGGAACCGCGGTCGTGCTGGCTCTCGAGGTTCCCGATGCGGACGCGGTGTTCGCGCAGGCGGTTGCCGCGGGCGCCACCGTACGTCAGCCGTTGCAGGACATGTTCTGGGGCGACCGGCACGGCCAGCTCGACGATCCGTTCGGCCATCGCTGGAACGTCTCCCAGCACCTCCACGACGTGCCGCACGAGGAGGTCGTCGCAGCCGCGGCACGCCTCTTCGGCGAGCCGTCCGATTCGTCTAGCTGACGACGGTCTATACCCGCAAGAGCGGGCGAGTGAGACACGTCGGGCCGCCGTCGCCCTTCTTCGAGATCTCGTCTCCCTTGTAGACGACGGCGTCGACGCCTGCCGCCTCCATGCGCCGCCGCGTCTGCGGGTTGCCGTCGAGCGCGAGGGCACGTCGAGGACCGAGCGCGAGCACGTTCGGGCCCTGCGTCGCGAACTCGTCGTCGGGCACCTCGACGATCTCGATCCCGCGCTCGTCGAGGAGCTCGAGGAGCCGCACCGGCGCGATCCGCGTGTAGACGACGGCGAGGTCGCGGTCGAGCGGCGAGATCAGGCTCATCAGGTGCATGACCTCGGCGCGGCCGTTCCAGTGCGGCAGGTCGAAGGCGACGACCTCGACGCCTGGGAACGCCGCGGCGAGCGCCGGCACCGCAGCGGGGCTCGTGCGGTAGCCGATCCCCACGAGAAGCGTGAGCTCGTCGAGCCACACGGTGTCGCCGCCCTCGGCGACGACGGGCTCCGCGAGCGCGTGCGCGACGGGGACGCCCGCGTCGGCCAGGCTCGCCGCGATCGCGCCCGGCTCGGTGCGGCGCCCTTCCTTGCCCGGGCGCAGCAGGACGGCACCCTCGGCGCCGACGAGCACCGGGTCGTAGACGTACATCGCGTCGGGGTTGCCCGGGTCGTGCGTGGATACGACGACCTCGGCACCGGCGGATTCGAGCAGCGCGCGGAAGTCCTCGTGCTCGGCGACGGCTGCGGCGACGTCGGGGGCGGCACGCCATCCGTAGGCGCGCCAGTTCTCCGCATCCTCGGGCAGCGGCGGACGGACGAGCACGCGCTCGAGGCGACCGGTCATGGAGGCGGAGCCGTACGCCGGCATCGCGCGAGACGCTACACCGCGTTCGACGGCTCTCGGCCCTCGAGCAGGACGGCCCGCAGCGCGTCGACGCAGAGCATCCCCATCGCGTGGCGTGCATCCCGCGTGGCGCTGGCGATATGCGGAGTGAGGACGACGTTCTCCAGTGCGAGGAGCTCCTCGGTCACCGCAGGCTCGTCCTCGAAGACGTCGAGCGCCGCGCCACCGATCGAGCCGGAGACGAGCGCGGCGACGAGCGCTCGCTCGTCGACGACGGCACCCCGAGCCGTGTTCACGAGAACGGCGGTCGACTTCATGGAGGCGAGGGCGTCCTCCCCGATCAGGTGCCGGGTTTCGTCGGTCAGCGGGCAGTGCAGGCTGACGACGTCCGCCGTCGCGAGCGCTGCGTTCAGGTCGTCGCCGCGGCCCGCGAACGAGGTTCGAGCGCCGTGCGCGGTCGCGAGCTCGCCGACGCGGCGCCCGATTCGCCCCGGCCCGACGACGAGAAGCTCTTTCCCCTCGAGCCCCTCTCCCACCATGAAGTCCGGGCCCCACTCCCACGGATCCCGTCGCCGCAGGGAGCGGTCGCCCTCGCAAATTCGCCGCAGGAGGGCGAGCGTGAGACCGATCGCGTGCTCCGCGGTCGCGTTCGTGAGGACGCCCGGCGTGTTGGTGACGACGACGCCGCGCTCGCGGGCGGCCGCGAGGTCGACGTTGTCGAGACCCACTGCGTAGTTCGCGACGATGCGGAGCTGCGGGCCGGCTGCGTCGAGAAACCGCCCGTCCACCCTCACGGCCGGCGTCACGATCACGCCGTCCGCGCCGTCGGCCGACTCGACGAGCTCGAAGGACTCCGCGAGCTCGCACCCGATCTCGGGCGGCACGTCCGCCGCCTCGTGGACGCGCGGACGGGCCACGCCTTACCCGAGCACGCGGGGCCGGTGGGACGACGAGTAGACGTCCTTCCGCAGGATGAGCCCGCCCTCGAACGGGAAGACGTCGATCCCGTCCCACTCGATTCGTCGCCCCTCGCCGTCCGTTCCACTCGCAGTCCACTCGCTGACGACGAGGCCGTCGCGCGCGTACAGCCGTCGGCCGGTGAAGGCGAGGTCGGGCATGCGCTCGAAGATTCTGGAGATGTGCGGCCCGACGTCGGCGCCCTCGACGCGGTCGCCGGCGGTGTGGTTCTCGAAGACCATTCCGGGCGCGTGGAACGCGAGGATCGCCTCGACGTCGTGGGCATTCCAGGCGTCGTTGTAGCGCGCGATCGTCTGCTCGAGGTCGGAGGCGGAGTCGCGCTCGTCCACGACCGCCGAGTATGACTCAGGCCAGGAGAGCGCGGTTAGCGGCCAGTGCCTCGAGGATCCGGTCGACGTCGTCCTCGACGTTGTAGAGGTGGAGCGAGACCCGGAGGTTGGCATCGCGGGTCGAGGTGACGATGTTCCTCGCGGCGAGCGCCTCGACGAGCGCGTTCGGATCGGTCGAGACGACGCAGACCAGCGGGCCGTACTCGTGCTCGCCGCGCGCCGTAGCGACCGTCGCGCCGAGCTCGTCGAGGCCGGCGAGGAAGCGGTCGACGAGGCCGCGCACGTGCGACTCGATGGCTGGAACACCCGCCTCCGCGATCAGCTCCATCCCCGCGACGCCGGGGTAGAGCGACGGCACGGGCGGCGTCCCGCTGTCGAAGCGGCGGGCGCTCGCGTGCGGCGAGTAGTCGGCGATGGACATGGCGAAGATGTCCTCGTCGGCGAACCAGCCTGTCTGCGTCGGCACGAGCGTCTCGCGCAGCGACCGTCGAAGCCACATGAAGCCGAGCCCTGCCGAGCCCAGCAGGTACTTCACGGTTCCGGCGGTGACGACGTCGGCGCCGAGCGTTCCGACGTCGAGCTCGAGCGCACCGACCGCCTGGTAGCTGTCCGCGAGGAGCGGGCGCTCCCGCGGCGTGCGCGAGCTCGGCGACCGCCGAGACGTCGTGGCGGTGGCCCGAGCGGAAGGACACGGCCGTGCAGCAGACGAGCGCCGTCCGCTCGTCGATCGCCTCGGCGAAGCGCTCGAGCGAGATGCGGCCGTCGTCCTCCGGCCGGACGTGGACGACCTCTGCGCCGCGGAGCTCCTGCGCGTGCGCGATCTGACCGACCGTCGGGAACTCGTACTCGCTGACGACGATCCGGTTCCGCTCGCCCGCGAGATCGAGCGCCGAGACGAGCCCGCTCACCCCCTGCGAGACGGAGGTCGTGACGGCGACGTCGTCGGGCTCGGCGTGGATGAGCCCGGCGAAGGCGGCTCGCGCGGCCTCGTTCCGCTCGACCCAGAAATCCCACTCGGCGCCGTTCTCGTCCCAGCCCGCGATCCAGCCCTCGACCGCGGCGCGCACGCGGGTCGAGAGCGCCCCCTGCGAGCAGGAGTTCGCGTAGACCGCGTGCTCGAAGATCGGGAACTCGTCCCGAGCGGAATGCCAGGGGTCAGACACTGTGTCGACACTCGGCACGTCCCACGGCCAAGGTACGCCTTGCGCAGCTCGTCGTGCTGGATCAGCTCGGAGGCCTTTCCCTCGAGCACGACGCGGCCGGTCGACAGGACGTAGCCGCGGTCGGCGATCGACAGCGAGACGTTCGCGTTCTGCTCGACGATGAGCATGGCGACCCCGGCCGCGTGCACCTGCTGGATGATCTCGAAGCTCCGTTCGACGAGGATCGGCGCGAGGCCCATCGAGGGCTCGTCCATGAGCATGAGCTTCGGGCGCGCCATCAGCGCGCGTCCCATCGCGACCATCTGCTGCTCGCCCCCGGAGAGCGTTCCGGCGAGCTGACCGCGGCGCTCGTGCAGGAGTGGAAAGAGCGTGTAGACGCGCTCGTAGTCCTCCGGATCGCCGCCGCCGTGGAGGTACGCGCCCATCTGCAGGTTCTCGAGCACCGTCATCGGCCCGAACAGCCGCCGATTCTCGGGCACGATCGCCATTCCCTTGCCGATGCGGTAGCTCGTCGTCCGGTCGGTGACGTCCTCGCCGTCGAACGTGACTGTTCCCGTGCGCGGCCGGACGATCCCGAGCACCGTCTTGAGCGTCGTCGACTTCCCGGATGCGTTCCCTCCGAGCAGGCACACGAGCTCCCCGGCTCCAACTCGCAGGTTTGCGTCCTGGAGGATGTGCATCTGGCCGTAGTACGTGTTGACGCCGTCGAGTGAGAGCAGCGGCTGCGAGCCGTTCGTCTCACTCATTTCCGCTCCGTCGCCGACGTGCCGAGATAGGCCTCGACGACACGTGGGCTCGTCGCGACCTGGTCGAACGTCCCCTCGGCGATCTTCTCGCCGTGGTCGAGCGCGACGACCCGGTCCGAGATCCCCTCGACCACGTGCATGTCGTGCTCGATGACGAGGATCGTGTAGCCGCCCTTCTTCCGCAGCTCGCCGATGAGCTCCGTGATCTCGTGCGTCTCCACCGGATTCATCCCCGCAGCCGGCTCGTCGAGGAGGAGGATCCGCGGATTCGTCGCGGTCGCGCGGGCGATCTCGAGGCGGCGCCGGTTCGCGTAGGAGAGGCTGTAGGCGGGCTGGTTCCAGCGGTACCCCATCAGCCGCTGGCCGAAGAAGCCGAGCTTCTCCTCCGCGACGGCGTTCGTCTCCCGCTCCTCGCGTCGTGCTCGCGGAAGACGGAGGATCGACTCGACGATCGAGGCGCGCGTGCCCCCGTACGTCGCGGCCATGACGTTCTCCTTGACACTCATGTTGAGAAACAACCTGAGCGTCTGGAACGTCCTCGCGACACCGCGATTGGTGATCTTGTGCGGAGCGAGCCCGACCAGGCTCTCGCCGTCGAGCAGGATGTCGCCCTTGTCCGGCTGATAGATCCCCGTGATGAGGTTGAAGAGCGTCGTCTTACCGGCGCCGTTCGGACCGATGACGCTGACGATCTCGCCCGCTCGCACCTCCAGGTCGAGGTCCGTAATGCACTGGAGTCCGCCGAACGATTTGTAGACGCCGTCGAGCTCGAGGAGGACATCGGCCATCAGACGATCTCGACCCGTGGCTTCCCGAGGAGTCCTTGCGGACGCGCCACCATGACGACGATGAGCGTGATCCCGAGCAGAAGCAGCCGCGTCGGGCCCGAGGCTTCCTCGACGAGACGCGTCTCCCACACGAAGCCGGCAAGCCAGATCGTCGGGACGAGCAGCAGGTCTCGTTTCCAGCCGCGGAGCAGCGTCAGAACGAGGACACAAGCGATGAGCCCGACGAATGCGATGTTGAACGGCACTCGCGTTCCCGTTTGATATGTGCCGGCCGGAAGCGCGAGCCAGTGGCGGATGAGCCAACCCATCCAGCCGCCCGAGCCGAACGTCCCCGGGCCCGTGTTGACCAACCCCGAGGTCCCGTTCGTCGTTGTCACGGCGACGATCGTGTGCACCGCGAGACCGAATGCGACGACACCGCCGAGAATGGCCGCGAGTCGCCGCCACGGTCGGATCTTGGCAATGAGGATGAGCAGTATGGCCCCGTAGACGACCCACCGTCCGTTGTTCGTCCAGTCGCTGATGGGCGTCTGTGGACGAAGTCCCTCGAGCAGGATCACCTCGACGACGACCGCTCCGAGCACCGCGCCGACGAGGCTGCCCGCGCCTCCCAGGATCACCATCGCGTAGATGATGATCAGAGCCTGCGTATTGTAATTCTCCGGGAAGGCGCCTTGGAGGAGCGCAGCATTGATCGTCCCGGCGAGCGCCGCGATCGCTGCTCCGACGCCGACGGCCATGAGTTTCAGCCGATTGATGGGCATGCTCATGGCCTGGGCCGCGAGGGCATCGTCTTTGAGCGCCCGCCAGCCACGCCCTGTCCGAGAGCGGTTCGCGAGCGAGAGGGCGGCGAAGACGACGACGACCGCGACGAGGGTGACGTAGAAGTAGGCGCGGTCGCTGGACGCCGTGGCGCCAAAGACGCGAAAGCGGTCGACGTTCGCGATACCGTTCGGTCCGCCGGTCAGGTCCCAGTTTGCCTTCAGCCCGAGATCGTTGTTCAGGCCGAGGAACGAGACGCGGTAGCCCTGTGTCACGAGCACGTAGAAGATCTGGCCGAAGAACAGCGTCACGATGGCGAGGTAGTCCCCGACGAGACGTCGGGACGGGAGCGCGAGCGCGAAGCCGAGCACGCCCGCGATGACGACGACGAGCGGGATCACGAGCCACGCCTGCCAGTGGACTCCGAACTTGTCCGAGGACAACATCGCGTAGCCGTACGCGCCGACGCCGTAGTACGCGATGTACCCGAGGTCGAGGAGGCCGGCGAAGCCGACCGCGACGTTGAGGCCGAGAGCGAGTAGCGCGAAGACGAGAGCAACCGTCGCGACTCGGAGGTAGTAGATGTCGTTGACGCTCTGCGCGGTCAGGAAGGGGATCAGCGCAGCGCCTGTCGCAACGATGACGAAAATGGCCGGCTTGGGGACACGCTCGTACAGAAGACGCGCGCGACCCGCGAGTCCGCGCTCCGCTTCGACCCGCTCGCCGGAGCGGGCGACCCACTCGTCGACCCCGATCTCTGGACTCGTCGAGGACTGCGACTCAGGCGGCTGTGCGGGGTCGTCCGCCATCGGCTCCTACACCTTCTGTGGCTCCGGGATTCCGAAGATCCCGGACGGTCGGAGGAGCAGGACGCCGATGAGGATTGCGAACACGATCACGTCCTGATAGGCGGAGGAGACGAATCCGATCGCGAACGCACGGCCGACTCCAATCGCGAGCCCGCCGAGCATCGCGCCCGGCAAGCTGCCGATCCCGCCCACGACGGCGGCCGTAAACGCGATCAAGCCGACCTGGAAACCGATGTACGGATCGACGTTCTGGAAGATCAGCCCATTCATGACGCCTGCAGCACCGGCGAGCGCGGATCCGATGAGGAACGTGACCACGATGACGCGATCGACGTCGATGCCCATCATCGATGCCGCCTCCAGGTCGAACGAGGTCGCACGCATCGCACGGCCGCTCTGGGTCCGCGCGACGAAGAGCGTCAGCAGCACCATAAGGACTGCCGAGATGACGATCACGAAGAGCTGCATGTACTGGATCTCGAAGGGTCCGATGGTGATGCTCGTGAAGAACTTGCCGCCGTCGAGGCTAAAGGTGTTGTACTGCTTCGGCGTCGCCCCGAAGCAGATGACGGCGATCTGCTGTAGGCAGAACGAGACGCCGAGCGCGCTGATCAGCGGAGCGATCCGCGGCGCCCGCTTCACCCGGAGAGGCCGGTACGCGAAGCGCTCGATGGTGACGCCGAGGCCGCCCGAGCCGAGCATCGCGGCCGCGAACATGAGGGGGATCAGGAGCGCGACCGGGATGTTGGGGCTCGCAGCGCCCCCGAACGCCGTGAGGACGAAGTAGCCGATGTACGAGCCGATCATGAACACCTCGCCGTGGGCGAAGTTCAAGAGCTTCAGGATCCCGTACACCATCGAGTAGCCCAGCGCGATCAGCCCGTACAGGCTGCCGAGCGTGAGCCCGGCCACGATCTGATCGAAGAAGTAGCTCCACGTCAGCTGGTACGGAGCAAAGAAGCCGACGATGTGGGGCACGTGCATCCGGAAAGCTTCTCACCTCGACATGCGGCCCATCACGAGGATGGGCCGCATGTCTGGCATGTATGGAGTTTTCTAGCCCTTCTGGACGACGCTGTAGTTACCGCCGCTCCCGATCTGGAACATCGTGAAGCCGACGCCACCGACCACGTCACCGAACTTGTCGAACGCGATCGGCTTGCCGAGGAGCGAGGTCTTCAGCTTGACCCGACCGATGTCGCGGCGGACCTCGCCGCGGCTCGTCTTGCCATCGGCGCAAGAGGCCGAGATCCCCATCGCGATCGTCTGCACCGCGACCCACGAAGGGGCCCCGAACGAGTTCGTCTGGCCGTACTGCTTCTCGAAGGCAGCGGTGTACGGCTTCGCGATCGGGACGTCGTGGATGTCGAGGCTGAACGACGAGATGTACGCGCCCGGCACCGTGAACTTCGTCGAGTCGAAGGTCCCGTCGGTGCCGAGGAATCCACCCGTGTAGCCCCTCGACTTCAGCTGCTGGAAGAAGAGCTGGGCGTTCGAGGCGACCTGAGAGCCGAGAACGACGACCTTCGCGCCTTCGGCCTTCGCCTTGTTGGAGAGGGCCGTGAAGTCCGTCTGGGCCGCACTCTGCGACTCGTGGTCGACCTTGACACCCGCTTTGGAGAGGATGCTCGAGATCAGGCTGATCAGGGGCACGGAGTAGGCCTCGGCCTGGTCGACGGTCATGACCGTATCGCCCGACGTCACGCCCATCTTCTTGAGCACGAATGCCGCGTCGGTCGCACCTTGAAACTTGTCCGTCGGGACGACGCGACGGAAGTACACAGGGGCGAGGACCTTTCCGGAGGCATTCGCCTTCTTCAGAACGCGGCCGTCCGGAGTGACCGGGTCGGTCAGGCTCGCACGCGTCGCCGAACCGGACACGAACGGCACGCCCCCTCGCCGGAGGATCGGGCCGCCGGCAACGTTTTCCTGGCTTCCGGAGAAGCCGTTGAGGGCGAGCAGGGCCGGGTTGGAGCGCAGCTGAACGGCAGCGGTCGCTGCTAGCGCCGCGTCGAGTTGCGTGTCAACCTCGATCGGAGTCGCGAGCTTGGTCCGTTTGAACCCTTTCGGCACACCCGGGATCGGCTTGCCCGCGTTCCAGTACTGGATGAACAGCCGCCCCCAGTTCCGCTGGTCGATCCCCGCCGAGGCCGCCGGTCCGGTGTACGGACCGTCCAGCCCAATCAGCGCCGCCTTGCAGGACGGGCCGGCCGCGACTGCCGCAACCGTGCTCGATCCTGCGACGGCGACCGACGCCGCGACCGCGCTGGCGGCGACAACGGCCAAAACCGCCACGACAATGGCTTTCCTCATAGACAATGCCCTCCTTCGGTCCCCCGCTTCGGTGTACGTGAGATTTGACGTCCAAGCGGCCCGCGAGTTGCAGTAACGCTCGTCGACGAGCCTGCCCGACTCGTCGGCGCAATCTGACACCGGCTTCGTGACATGTCAATGCGCAGGGCACCCGCACGCGTCCTTGGGTCCGCGCCGATTGTCCCGCGTCAGAAGTAGAACTGCTTCCAGGCCTCCCACCAGGTGTCGGCGCGGGAGACGATCGTGCGATCGTCGATCCGCTCGACGCCGGGCCGGAGGCGCAGACGGTCGGGTCCCGTCGTGTTCTTGAACTCGGCCTTGACCTCGCAAGGACTCCCGGGATCGTAGGGATCCACGGCCGACAGATCGCCGAGCGCTCGGCGTGCCCCGTCCTCGATCAGCTCCCGCGCCCGCGCCGGCGTGAGCATGCGAGCCGACTCGCCGCCGAGACCGCGCTTCACCGAGACGGTGGTCAACCCCTCGCCGAGCAGTTCGCGTCCCTCCCGGCACGAGGCGTCGTCGCCCGTGACGAGGAGCACCGGGCAGCCCCAGGTGCCGCAGAGCGCCGCGTTGATCCCGGTCTCGCCGACGAGCGTGTCGTTGAACCAGAGGTTCTGGTAGTCGCGGCCCGAGATGGTGTGGTTCATGACGCCGTCGCGCGTGCCCGCCCGCGCGTGCATGCCGACGAAGAGGGCGGCGTCGCAGCCCTGCTCGAGGAACTCCGTGTACTCCGTCCACTCCTCCTGCACGACGAACTCGCAGCCGGGATCGAGCGCCTCGGGAAGGAGCGAGTTGAACGTCCAGCCCTTGCCCGCGCCGTGGCAGTCCATGACGACGATCTCGGACGCGCCTGCGGCCTTCGCGCCGCGAACCGCCGCGTTGATCTCCTCCGTATAGAGCTTGCGCCCTTCCTCGTACAGCGACTCGCCGCCCGTCGTCTGCTGCCACTTCACGATGCCGGCGACGCCCTCCATGTCCGAGATGACGTGGACGCGCACGCGAGTAGCGTACGCCGGATCGAGACGGGGCTCGGAGGAAAGGGTGTGCTCGTCACGGGCGCGTCGGGTGGCATCGGCTCCGCGTGCGCACGCTCGTTCGCTGCAGAGGGCGCCCGCGTGCTCGTCCACTTCCATCGTGGCGAGGAGCGCGCCCGGAAACTCGCGACCGAGCTCGGCGACGCGCCGGTCGCGCAGGCGGATCTCACCTCGGAGACGGACGTCGAGCGGCTCTTCGCCGACGCGCGCGCCGCGCTCGGTCGCGTCGACGTCTGCGCGGCGGTCGCGGGCGTCTGGCCGAGCGCGGACGAACCCGTGTGGGCTCTGCCTCTCGAGCGCTGGGAGGAGACCGTGCGCGCCAATCTCACGGCGACGTTCCTCGTCGCGCGCGCGTTCCTGCGGGAGGTCGAGCGCACCGGACACGGCTCGCTCGTCCTCGTCGGGTCGACCGCCGGCATCTTCGGCGAAGCAGGCCACGCCGACTACGCGGCGGCGAAGTCGGCGATCACGGGCGGGCTCCTCCTCTCGCTGAAGAACGAGATCACGCGGATCGCGCCGCGTGGCCGCGTCAACGCAGTCGCGCCGGGCTGGACCGAGACGCCCATGACCCGTGGCCGCGTCGACGAGGATCAGGTGCGGGCGGTCTCGCGGACGATGGCGCTGCGGAAGGTCGCGCAGCCCGAGGACGTCGCGGCGCAGGTCGTCGTCCTCGCATCAGACGTCCTCTCGGGGCACGTGACGGGCCAGGTCGTGGTGGTCGCGGGCGGTATGGAGGGCCGGACGATTCATCCGGACTGAACGAGCCACAGCCACGGTTGTCGGTAGCAGCGATCGTCGTCGCGGTTTCGCGCGGATCGGGATCGCCGCTTCGGCGATCCCGATCTCGCGCAGAGAAAGGGCGGCGTCGTCCGCCGCCCCTTTCTCGAAGCTCCAGGCTCGAGCTGATTGCCGTCAGTCCCCAACCGGGAGTCGCTCTCGCTATCGGCACCGCCACCGCGATGCTTTACCCCGCGATCCACGATCACGACTGGGACATGGCGCTCCGAGACATGCCAGGGGTCAGACACCGTGTCTGACCCCTGGCATGTCCGGAAAGGACATCGTGAGGGAACGGAGCGGGGTAGCCGCCAAGCCCCCGCTCACTCCGTCCCCGGCGAGCTCCTCCGTGGAGGAACTGGCTCTTCTCCCCTCTCGCCCTGGGAGGGCGACCGCCGCATCGCCGCCCCCGTGGGCGAGCCGGACTGTGCTCGATTCGGCGCCGTACGGCGTCACCCGAGCGTGCTTGACCCGTCCCTCGGGCGGTGTTGACCGCGCCGCTTGACCGCGGGCTCCGGCTGGGCGCCGTGCTGGAATGGCGCGATGAGCCGCTTCGTGGAACGCCTCGGCACCGGGCCGCCGCTCGTCGCCGACGGAGGCATGGGCACGTTGGTCTCGAGCGCCGTTCCGCGTCTGCGCTGCCCGGAGGAGGCCAACCTCCGCGCACCGGAGAGCGTCCTTTCGCTCCACCTCGGCTTCATCCGCGCGGGAGCGGAAGTCGTCGAGACGAACACGTTCGGCGCGAACCGCCGCAAGCTGACGGAGCACTTCCTCGAAGACGAGGTCGCCGCGATCAACGAGTCGGCCGTGAAGATCGCCCGCGACGCGCGGGAGGTCTCCGGAGCGGACGTCTTCGTCGCGGGTGCCATCGGTCCGCTCGGGGGGCCTGCGAAGGACCGGCATGCGATCTTCGCCGAGCAGGCCGCGCTCCTCGAGGGCCGTGGCGTCGACCTGTTCTCGGTCGAGACGTTCTACGACCTCGACGAACTCGTCGCCGCGATCGCCGCCGTCCGCAGCGTCTCGGCGCTTCCGATCGTCGGCCTCCTCACCTTCGACGAGGACGCGCACACGCTCGGCGGCGTGTCGGCGGAGCGCGCTGCGGATGTCCTCGCCGACCTCGACGTCGTCGCAATCGGCGCCAACCATGGTGCAGGCCTGCAGGCTGCACTGCGAGCACTCGAGCGCATGAGCGGAGCGGGCAAGCCGCTCGCGGTGCTCCCGAACGTCGGCCTCGCCAGCCTTGCGGGCGACCGCGTCGTCTTCCCGCACGCGACGCCCGAGTACTTCGCCGAGTTCGCGGCCCACGCGCGGGAGCTCGGAGCACGGATCATCGGTGGCTGCTGCGGCTCGACGCCCACGGAGATCGCCGCGATCCGGGCAGCCGTCGACGAGGACCGCAGCCCCGCAACACGGCTCGTCGTCCGCGGACCGGAGCCCGCTGCGCCCGCGGGCGAGCCGCCGCGCGAGACGCTCCTCCAACGCAAGCTGCGCGAAGGCGAGTTCGTGGTGTCCGTGGAGATCGACCCGCCACGCGGCGGCAACGCGAGTGCGATGCTCGCGCTCGCGGGCGCGCTGCACGAGTCCGGCGCGGTGGACGTCGTCGACGTCAACGACAACCCGCGGGCGCGAGCGCGCATGAGCGGCCTCATCGCGTCGGCGACGATCGAGCGTGTGGTCGGGCTCGAGACGATCCCGCACCTCACTCCGCGCGACGCCTCGATCGCCGGGCTCGAGTCGATGCTCCTCGGCGCCCACGCGGAGGGGATCCGCAACGTCCTCGCAGTCACCGGCGACCCGCCGGAGGGCGGCGACTACCCGGGTGCTCAGGGCGTCTACGACATCGACTCGATCGGCCTCGCGCAGATGCTCACGCGGATGAACGCGGGAGAGGACTACAACGGCCGAGAGATCGACGCCCCGACTTCGTTCTTCGTCGGCGTCGCGGTGAACCCGGCGGCCGACGACCTCGACTACGAGCTCGAACGCTTCGAGCGGAAGCTCGAGGCCGGCGCGCGATTCGCGATGACGCAGGTGCTCTTCGACCTCTCCTACCTCGAGACGTTCCTCGCGCGACTCGGCGGGACGTGTCCGATACCGATCCTCGTGGGCGTCTTCTACGTCCGCAGCTACCAGCTCGCATTGCGGCTGCACAACGAGGTGCCGGGGATCGTCGTCCCCGAGCACGTCCAGGCCCGGCTCCGCGACGCGGGGGCCGACGCCGGCGACACCGGGCTCGCGATCGCACGCGAGCTCGTCGACGCGTCACGAGAGCTCGCCGCCGGGGTCTACCTCATCCCGCCGTTCCGGCAACCGCACGCCGCGCTCGATCTGTTCGCGTGAGCGACGCCGCTCAGCCCGTGCAGTCGGTCGGCGCCACCGGCTGCGAGCGGACGGCGTCGAGCGCCTTCCGCACCACGGAGGGCGGGATGCCGTAGCCGCCCGTCTCGCGCGGCCGCCGTGCGAAGACCGTCGTGCGCACGCGGCCGTCGGCGTCGATACCAGGCCCGCCCGAGCTCCCCGGCTGCACCGAGCCGCGAATCGCGGTCACCTGACGCCGCACCGGCCCCCGCCCGTACGCGTCACGGCTGAGCACGTCGGCAGTGCCCCCCAGGCGCCCAGGCGTACGCCGGAGCGGCCCGTTCTCCGGGTAGCCGACGAGCGCGACGGAGGCGCCTCGCGTCGGGTCGCCGAGCGGAAGCGGCCGCCCCTGGAGTCCGCGCACGCGCAGGATGGCGACGTCGTTCTGGGCGTCGAAGGCGACGACCTGCGCCATGAACACGTGCCCGTCGGTGCTGTCGACCCTCGGCGTCGAGATGCCTGCGACGACATGCGCGTTCGTCACCACGAGACCGTGTCGGGCGATCCACCCTGAGCCCTCGATCCCGAGGCCGCACGCCACGCCCGTGACGCGGACGACGCTGCGCGCCGCGCTCGCGACCTGCGGGTCGCGCGCGAGCTTGGAGTCGGGCGGAGCGACGATCGCGGGCGGCCCGAGGAAGACTCCGATCGGATCGACGCGCTCGAGCGTCTCGAGAAGCCGCTCGGGAGGAAACACGTCGTTGATCTCGCCGAGGATCGCCGAGCGCTGGACGCTCTGTCGCAGGTCGGTTTCGCCGGGGAGGTAGAGGAGCACGGCGCCCACGGCCCAGCACAGGAAGACGCCTGCGACGAGTCCCAGGGCGAGCCCCGCGATTCGGTCGAGGAGCCTCATCCCCGGGATGAGCCCCAGGCTCGTGCGAAGCGCGGCCGCGAGCATCCCCGCGAGGCCGCGCATGATCGTGCCGAAGAGGACCGCGCCCGCGAGCGCCACGACCGGGACGTAGGGAGAGCCGTCCGTGAGGATGAGTGGAGCGACGCGCGCGCCGAGGTAGGCGCCGAACGCGAACCCCGCAAGGGAGAAGGCGCCACGAAGGAAGCCGGTGGCGATTCCGTACAGCGCGGAGAGGGCGACGACACCGAGGACGATCCAGTCGGCGGTGGACACGTGCGTGTACGTACGTCCTCGGGAGCCCGATCCCTACCCGACGGCTCCCGGCCAGGCGAGCCCACCGCCCGGCTCGTACTCCCGAGACGCGGCTACACTTCTCCCGCTCGGGGGCGTAGTTCAGTTGGTTAGAACGCCGGCCTGTCACGCCGGAGGTCGCGGGTTCGAGTCCCGTCGCTCCCGCTAGTGGCGATGCGGTTTCCGTTGTGGTGGGCATCGGAATGCACCAGCGCACGTCCCCCGACGAGACCGCGTCGTCGGCCCAGACGCGGCCTTATGGTTTCCGGATGTCCGCCTCCGAGAGAGCGCAACCGCCGGAAGTGCACATCCGGGCGGCCGAGATCGTCGGCGTGCTCTCGCTCGCGACCGACCTCGGCACGGGCCAGCCGCTCGAGCACGCGCTGCGCACCGCTGTCCTCGCGGTGCGACTCGGCGAGCTCGCGAACGCCTCTCCGAGAGAGCTCGCCGACACGTACTACGTCGCGCTCCTGCACGGCTCCGGGTGCACCTCGAACGGACACGAGGCGACGCTCCTCTTCGGCGAGGACATCGAGCATCGCGCCGCGTTCTTCCTGATCGATCCGTCCGACCCGGAGCAGGTGCTCGCCTTCTACCGCGGCCACGTCGGGCCTGGACGGCCGCCGGACGTGCGCGAGCAGATGATCGAGGCGGCGCTCTCCGACCCGGCGCGTGCCCAGGCCTCGTTCGCGGCGATGTGCGAGGTCGCACAGCGGTTCGCGGGCTGGCTCGACCTCGGCGACGGGATCCAGGCGGCGCTCGAGTTCGTCTTCGCTCGCTGGGACGGCAAGGGCCTGCCGCCCGGAATCGGCGGCGACGAGCTCCCGCTGCCGGCCCGCCTCCTCCATGTCGCGCGCGACTACTCCCTCTTCCTCACGGCCGCTGGGGCCGCTGACGCCCGCGCCGTCCTCGAGCGCCGCGCCGGCGCAGCGTACGACCCGCGCCTCGCCGAGCTCGGCGCCCGCCACTTCGACCAGGTGTGCGCAGAGTTGGACGACACGCGGATGTGGGAGCACGCGCTCGAAAGCGAGCCCTTCCCCCAGGCCCGCCTCTCCGCCGAGGGCATCGATGCGGGGTTCGCCGCCTTCGCGGCGCTGACCGGTCTCAAGTCGCCGTGGCTCCGCGAGCACTCCACGAGCGTGGCCGACCTCGCAGAGGCGGCCGCGTGGCGCCTCGAGCTCTCTCCGCAGGACGTCGTGTTCCTGCGGCGCGCCGCGCTCGCGGCCGACCTCGGTCGCGTCGGCATCTCGAACGCGATCTGGGAGAAGCCCGGGCCTCTCGGCTTCGGCGAGTGGGAGCGGGTACGGCTGCATCCCCACTTCACCGAGCGCGCATTCGCACAGTCGCAGGCTCTCGCTCCGATCGGCACCCTGGCCGCGACCCATCACGAGCGGCTCGACGGATCCGGCTACCACCACGGCCTCCGAACGTCGGCGCTCGTGACGACGGCGCGCATCCTCGCCGCCGCGGACTGCTACGTCGCCATGCGCGAGGCGAGGCCGTACAGGCCGGCACTCGATCCGGCGACCGCGGAGGCGGAGCTGATGGGCGAGGCCGAGAAGGGACGGCTCGATGCCGAGGCCGCCGACGCGGTGCTGGCGGCCGCGGGACACCGCGTCCCCAAGCGGCCGCGCGAGCTACCCGGGGGACTCACGAAGCGCGAGCTGGAGGTTCTCCTCGCGCTCGTGCTCGGGCAGTCGAACCAGGCGATCGCCGACGGGCTCGGGATCTCGGCCAAGACCGTGGGCCACCACGTCGAGCGCGTCTATCGGAAGGCGGGCGTTCGCAGCCGCGCAGCCGCCACGGTCTGGGCCTTCGAGCACGACCTCGTCCACGGCGCGTCGCAGTAGGGCGTTCGCCCGATGTCGCCGGCGACCGTCCGGCGCAGACTCGTCTCGATCGCGTCGGAGTGACGCGCAACGCGAAAGGAGACGAGATGATCCTGGCAACGACGACCGTCGAGGATCTCGACCGGTTCGTGGAGATCTACTCCACCAAGGGCGCCGAGAAGCGGAAGCTGCACGGGTCGAAGGGCTCGACGGTCTTCCAGGACCCCAATCAGTCCGACCGCATGTGGGCGATCTTCGACTGGGATCTCGAGGGCTGGCAGAACTTCGCCTCCGATCCCGAGGTGCCGCCGATCATGCAGGAGGCCGGGCACAAGAGCCGGCCGCAGGTGCTGGAGCTCGTCGGCCGGTTCGACGCCTAGTCGGAGCTCACGCGAGGAGAGGACGTGCTCGGGAACGCAGCGATCGTCCGTCGAGGGTACGAGGCGTTCAACGGCCGTGACCTGAGGGCGTTCGCCGAGCTCCTGGCCGAGCTGGTGTCGTGGTACACGCCCGGGCGGAGCCCCCTCGCCGGCGACGTGGTCGGGCGAGATGCCGTGGTTGCCCGTCTCGGCCGCTACTCGGTCGAGACGGGCGGCACGTTCCGGGCGGAGCCGAAGCGCGTCCTCACCGACGAGGACGACCGCGTGATCGGGATCCAGCGCAACACCGCCGAGCGCGCCGGCAAGACGCTCGACGTCTACTCCTGCGTCGTCTTCGAGCTCGAGGCCGGCCTGATCGTGGACGGCCACGAGCACGTCTACGACCTCCCGGCCTGGGACGCGTTCTGGTCGTAGGGCGACGATCTACGCGTTCAGCGCGCGGATCCGCTCGAGACTCTCCGCTGGCCACAGCTCGCGTGCGTCGTAGAACACGTCGAAGGCCGGAACCCCGTCCGGGATCACCACCCAGGGAAGCTTCGAGCGGGTGAAGATGTGCGCGTCCGGGCTGACCTCCCACGGACGGTCGAGCGTCCCGGCCCGCACGAATCGCACGTTAGGACGCGTGTAGAGGCTGAACAGCGCGACCTTGCACGCGGGGCAGCGGTAGATCGTCTGCGAGCTGCCGTCGTCGCGCGGAACCTCGACCGCCTCCGGCTCTCCGGAGAGGACCTCGACGCGGTCGTCCTCGATCAGCATGTTGATCACGAACGCGCTTCCCGTCTGCCGCTGGCAGTTCAGACAATGGCAGCAGTTCACGAAGAGGGGATCGGACGTGAGCCGGTACCGGATCTCCCCGCATGAGCACCCACCCTCCAGCAGCTCCGCGGACACGAGGCGAGTCTTGCACGGAACAGCGCGGCGGCACCGCCGCGCGCGCGTCCTCTCCGGACTGACGAGATCACCGCTCGAGCGCGCGCTCGATCTCCGCCGCAGTCGCCTGCACGACGGGAACAAGCTCGCGGCGTCGCGCTCGCGGTAGGCGGAACGTCGGGCCACTGAGGCCCACGATGCCGACGAGCCGCCCATGCGAGCCGACGGGAACGGAGATCGACGTCAGCCCATCCTCGAGCTCGTCCACGAGCTCCGCGCAGCCCTGTCGCCGTACACGCGCGAGCTCGGTCCGCACTGCATCGGCGTCGACGATCGTCCTGGCCGTGAAGGACGCGCGCGGCGTGCCGAGCCAGACGTCGAGCTCCGCGTCGTCGAGCTCCGCGAGCACGAGCTTGCCGGCCGACGAGGCGTGTAGCGGCACGTCCACCCCGACCCAGTCCGCGACGCCGACGTGACGGTTCGGATCGAGCTGCACGAGGATCTCGATCCCCGGCCGGCCGTGCGGCACCGCCAGGAGCGTGGACTCTCCGGTGCGGTCGCGGAGCACAGCGAGCGCGGGCCGCGCCGCCTCGACGAGGCGCGCATGCGGATCTGCGCCCCGCGCGAGCCGTACGAGCGCGTGCCCGATCACCCAGCCGTCCCCGTCCGGCCGCTCCTCCACGAGCCCGGAGTCGGAGAGCGTTCGCAGAGTCCGTGTGACCGTCGAGCGGGGAAGGCCGACGGCCCGTGCGAGCTCGGATGCCGAGGACCCCGACGGCCGCTCCGCAACGGCCTCCAGGAGCTCGACGGCGCGTCCGAGCGACTTCGTGCGAGGCGTGCCTGTGGTGCTCACTATATGAACACCCTAGCGCACTGGATGGACAGGTGGCATTATCGGCGCATGCTCGTCGACTGCGACATCCACGTCGGTTACGAGACGATCGCCGACCTCATTCCTTACCTCGACCCGCCGACCCGCGAGCTCGTGATCGCTTCAGGGACCAACGGGCTCGCGATGCCGTCCTATCCCTGGAACCACCCCACCGGCTGGTTCCGCCACGACGTGTACGCGCGCACCGCCGGGCACGACGCGAGCTTCGCGTATCTCTCCCTCGACCTGCTCCGCGAGCGGCACCTCGACGTCTACGACGTGACCCTCGGGATCGTCGAGCCGGACGAGGCCGCGGCGTTCTCCGTCCTGCCGAACGCGAACCTCGCCGCGCGCCTGTGCAGCGCGTACAACGACTGGCTGCTCGAGCACTGGCTGCAGGAGGAGCCCCGCCTGCGCGGGATGCTCGTCGTGCCGGCGCAGTATCCCGAGGCTGCGGCAGCCGAGATCCGGCGGCTCGGAGGACGGGACGAGTTCGTCGGGATCTTCCTCCCGGGCGGCGCCCGCATCCCGTACGGCAATCCGGTCTACGACCCGCTCTGGGCCGCCGCCAACGAGCTCGGGCTGCCGGTCGCGGTGCACACCCATTTCGAGAGCGTCGGCATCTCGCCGCCGATCACCCCGGCCGGGATGCCCGACTACTACGTCGAGTACCACACGCTCTGCGGAGCCGGGATGTACGGCCACTTCGTCTCGATCCTCTGTCACGGGGTGTTCGAGCGCTTCCCGGACACGCGGCTCGCCATGGTCGAGGGCGGGCTCGTCCCCTACGTCGGCTTCCTCTGGCGCCTCGACACGAACTGGCGCGCCTGCCGCAGCGAGATCCCGTGGTGCAAGCGGCGGCCCTCCGAGTACGTCTGGGATCACGTCCGCTTCGCCTCCCAGCCGCTCGAGTCGCCGGACGACGTCGGGCAGCTCCTCTCCGCGATCGAGTTCCTCCGGCCGTGGGACACGCTCATGTACGCGAGCGACTTCCCGCACTGGGACTTCGACGAGCCCGAGCAGACGCTTCGCCAGCTGCCGGACGAGTGGCGCGACCACGTCCGCTGGCGGAACGCGAGCTCGTTCTTCCGTCTCCCGACGCCGGTCGCGGCGTGACCGCCGAGACGCGCCAGACGCGACTTCCGCTGGCGGACGCGCCGCCGGAGGGCGCAGTTCGCATGCTCGAGATCGGCAACCACCGCATCGGCCTCTACCGCGTGTCCGGACGGCTCTACGCCCTGGCGAACCGGTGCCCCCATCGCGGCGCGCCGCTCTGCTCGGGGATGGTCGCGACGCCGCTCGACGCGAACGAGCGCGGAGTGTCGCTCGGCGCCCACGGCAGCGTGGTGCGCTGTCCGTGGCACAAGTGGGAGTTCGACATCGCGAGCGGCCGCTCGCTCGTCGACGACCGCCTACGCGTTCGCCGCTATGCCGTTCGCCTCGAGGACGGTCACGTCGTCGTCACGCTCGACCGGCCCGAGCGAGACGCGCCGTGCGCTACATGATCTTGGCGAACCTCGCGCTGACGTTCGTGACGTTGAACGTCCCGCCGTTGCCACCGCTTTCGCACCACACCTCGACCGGTTGACCCGGGCCGGCGGGGCCGAAGCCGATCGCGTTGATGTGCTTCGTCGTCCCGGCAGGGATCCAGTCGCCGCCGCCCCCGAGCTGCTGTCCGTTTACGAACAACCCGCAGTTGAAGTTGTCGTCACTGGCGCTCGTGTTCGTTGCGTCGAGCTGCGCCCAGCCAAGCCAGCCGCCGTCAGCGGGCAGAGTCTGGCTGACGAGGACGTCGTCGTTTACGTAGTTCGTCGCGTCGGCTCCGCTCGCCGAGACGTGCAGGATGCCCTCGCCGGGATCGCCCCTCTTGCCCTCGTCGCCCTTCGCGCCCGCGGGTCCCGCCGGGCCGGCAGGCCCCGTCGCCCCTGCCGCTCCGACCATCGCCTTCAAATCTGATGCGTTGAAGTCGGCGGCGCGCAGCGAGCCGTCGCGAACGAGCGCTCCGGTGACCGTCTGCAACTTGAGCTTCTTCGCCGACAGCGAGCGGTTGGCGATATCGGCTCCGGCGAGCGAGCCATCGCGAACGTCGGCTCCTGTCACCCACACATGCGCTCCGGCAGCAGCCGTGCCGCCGAGCGCGACGAAGAGCGCGAGCGTTGCGATGACATTCGCATAGGTCAACCGAGAGAGGACGGAGTTCAGCATGGTCCCCGGTCATCGACCGCACGGGCGGCCGCCTTTAGCGTCAACGCGGAAACACGCGGGCTGCGGTCGCCTTGAACGAGGCAACCGCGACCACGCCCGGCGCGAGCGCGAGTCGCTCGGCCGACGCCGTCGTGATCTCCGCCACGATCGGTCCGATGCGGACGCGGCTGCGGTTCCCCGCAGGCGCGACCGAGACGACTGCGGCGCTGACGTGGTTGAGCCGCGAGTCGTCGGGGACGTGTGTTCCCACCGAGACGTCCCAGGGATAGACCGCGACGTTGACGAATCCACTCGCCAGGTCGGAGCTCCACAGCGAGACGCCGCCGTCGAGCGCCACGCGCGTCAGGCCGTCACGCGTCTCGACCGCCTGACCCGGCAGCACCGTCGCGCCCGTGAAGCTGGCGACGAAGGCGTCGCTCGGGAGCGCGACGAGCTCTGTTGGCGATCCGAGCTGCAGGATCTCGCCCTGACTCATCACGCCGACGCGATGCGCGAGCGTCGCCGCGTCCTCGAAGTCGTGCGTGACGAGGATCGTGGGAAGTTGGAGCGCGTCGAGCAGCTCGCGGAGCTCGGCCCGCACCCCGGCGCGCGTGTGGGTGTCGAGCGCGGAGAGCGGCTCGTCGAGCAGCAGCACGGCGGGGTCGCTCCCGAGCGCGCGGGCCAGCGCGACCCGTTGCCGCTCGCCGCCCGACAGCTCGTGGACGCGGGCATGAGCGAGCTCGCCGATCCGGAACCGCTCGAGGAGCGGCTGCACGTCCGCTCCGCGCCGGGCGCCGAAGCGCACGTTCCCGCGCACGTCGAGGTGCGGGAACAGCGCGTACTCCTGGAAGAGGTAGCCGACGCTCCGGTACTCGGGCGCGAGATCGACGCGGCGCGCCGTGTCGAGGACGACATCGTCGTCGATCGCGACGAAGCCGTCGTCCGGGTGCAGGAGCCCTGCGACCACGCGCAGTACGGTCGTCTTCCCCGCACCTGACGGCCCGACGAGCGCGACGGTCTCGCCGCGCTCGACGGTCAGGTCGGCCGACGCGTCGAAGCTGCGAAGACGGTGAGAGAAGCGGAGCCGGAGCGCCATCTGGTCGTGAGCTTGACGGAGAGCAGGACGACGGCGCTCAGCACGATCAGCAGCGCGCTGATCGCCAGTGCGACGTCGAAGTCGATGTCGAACTGCTCGTAGATCGCGAGCGACAGCGTCTGCGTGACGCCCTGGAGCGAGCCGGCGAACATGATCGTCGCTCCGAACTCCCCGAGCCCGCGTGCGAACGCGAGCGCCGCCCCAGCGCCGAGGCCGCCGCGCGCGAGCGGGAGCATCACACGGAAGAACACGCGCCCACGGCGCGCGCCAAGTGTCCGTGCAGCCGCGGGCAGCGCCGGGTCGACCGACTCGAACGACGCGATCGCCGTCCGCAGGAAGAACGGGCTCGCGACGAAGGTGACGGCGAGGATGACCGCGACCTTCGTGAACGCGATGTCGATGCCGAGCGCGTCCATCGTCCCGCCGAGGAGCCCGACGCGCCCGAAGGCGACGAGCAGCCCGATCCCGGCGACGGCGGGCGGGAGCACGAGCGGGAGCTCGACGAGCGTCACGAGTCCGTCGCGGAGCGCGCCGCGACGCCCGGAGATCCAGTAGGCCGCCGGTGTCCCGAGCACGAGGATGGCGACCATCGAGACCGTGATCGTCTCCGCGGTGACGCGCAGCGCATCCTGGGCAGCCTGCGTCCCGAGAGCGGATACGAGGTCGCCCGGCGGAACCTGCAGGAACACGGCCACGATGGGAAGGAGCAGGAAGAGCAGGGCGACGCTCGTCGCGAGGACGAGCGCGGCCCGGAATGCCGTATCGCCGACTAGGCGGGCGGAAGCGGAAGGAAGCCGAACTGCTTGAGCACGGCCTGGCCCTTCCTGGAGAGCAGGTTCTTGATCCATGCCTGCGCCGCCGCCTTCTTCGACGATTTCGAGACGATCGCGATCTCGTAGCGAACCCTAGGCTGTGCCCACGCCGGGATCTTGATCACCGTCACGCGGTCGGCGACCGAGCGCGCGTCCGTCACGTAGACGAAGCCGGCATCCGCCTGCCCGAGCGCGACCTTCCCGGTCACTGCACGCACGTCCGTCTCCTGGCTCACGACCTTCGACAGCACCGACGTGAGGCCCATCTTCTTGAGCACCGTGCGCGTGTACCCGCCGACGGGCACGGCCGCGCCCGCGATCACGAGCTTCACGGGCTTGCGCTTCAAGTCGTAGACCGTGTGGATGTCCGCCGGATTGTCCTTCGGGACGATGAGGGCGAGGCGATTCGCCGTGAACGTCACCGGCTTGTCGACGAGCCCGGCGGCGAACAGCCGCTGCGTGTTGACGGGCGAGGCCGACGCGAAGATGTCCGCCGGCGCGCCGTTGCGGATCTGCGTCTCGAGCGCGTTCGAGCCGGCGAAGCTGTACCTCTGCGACGAGTCGAGCGCCGGGAACACGTCCGTGAGCGACGCGGCGGCGTAGATGGTGAGCTGCTCGCTCTGCGGCTTCGCCGCGCCCGCCAGGGCGGCCACCACGACGACGACGATGGCGAATACGGCGGCTCTCGTGCGACGTGCCATGACCCCTCCCTATCCCAGGTAGCTGTCGATCGCGTCGCTCGCGGCCTCGAGATCGAGGGCGACCGGGAACGGCTCGGCCGCCGGTCGCCCCGCGATCGCGCGCAGCAAGCCCACCTGCTGCGCACTGGCCGAGGCGAGACTCGCGAAGAGAACGCGAAACGTCGGCTCCGTCGAGGTCGCCGCCGCCGTCTGGTACACGCCTTGCAGCGTGCCGAGGATCGTCTCGCCCGTCTCGAGCGTCTTCGCGCCGTCCGCGAAGACCGCCTTCGGCCACTGGAAGTCGAAGTCCTGGGCCGTCGGCGCATCCGTGCCACCGCCGACCAGCAGGTCGGTGAGCGACTTCGCGTGCTGCCTCGCGTACGTCCGGCCGGTCTTGAGCGTGTTCAGGTACTCGCGGTCGATCTTCTTCGCTTCGATCGCCTTGCCGTAGAAATCCGCCAGCAGGTACTCCGCGGAGAGGCCGAAGTACGCAAACGCGAAGTCGTCGTCGGTCGCCGCCGCAGCAACCCCCCAGGGCGCCGACAGCGCGACGAGTCCCGCGCCGGCCGCGCTAACCACGAAGCGACGTCGATTCACGCGGGCCAGACTACAGGAGTAGTTATTGATTGACTACGGATACCGTCGAGGGAGATCGAGATGGGCAGACCACCGCGAGACGAGCCGTCGCTTCCCGAGTGGGCGGCGCTCGGCCTGCTCTGCGAGGGTCCACGGCACGGCTGGGCGATCGCCGAGGAGCTCGCGCCGACCGGCGCTGTCGGGCACGTGCATTCCTCGACCCGTCCGCTGACCTACCGCGCGCTCACACAGCTGCGCGAGGCCGGGCTCGTCGAGGCACGGGGAACCGCTCCGAGCGACGTGGGCCCTGCGCGTACGACACTCGGCGCGTCGGCACGCGGGAGGGCGGCGTTCAAGCGCTGGCTCGGCACCCCGGTCCTGCACGTCCGCGACCTGCGCTCGGAGCTGATGCTCAAGCTGCTGTTCCACGAGCGGGCGGGGATCGACGTGTCGGCGCTCGTCCAGAAGCAGGCGGAGGTGCTGGCGCAGACGGAGCACGCTCTCGAGCGGCAAGCGGACGGGACGAACGGCTTCGAGCGGACGCTCGCGCTGTGGCGCCTCTCCGTGGCACGCGGCGCGGCCGCGTTCGTCGACGCGCTGCTCGACGCGCGCACGGTCGAGCCCGTGATCTACCGCCCGATCGGGCGTATCGCCTCGCAGCACTTCGAGCTCGACGGCATGCCTCTGCAGCCGATCGCCGACGAGACCGGGCACTCGATCATCGAGATCTTCGAGTCTCACCGGGGCTGCCTCGACGACCTGGCCGACTTCACGCACGTCTGGGTCGTCGCCCACCTGCACGAGAGCGTCGGCTGGGACGTCGCGGTCCCGACGTTCCTCGACGACACGACGCACGGGACGTTCGCGACGCGCTCGCCTCATCGGCCGAACCCGGTCGGGCTCTCCCTCGCCGCGATCGTGCGGGTCGAGGAGCTCGCCGTCGTCGTCGAGGGGATCGATCTCCTCGCCGGGACGCCCGTGCTCGACCTGAAGCCGTACGTCCCGCTCTTCGACACGCCGAACGGTGTCGTGCGCTCCGGCTGGTTCGAGAACGGCCGCGCGGAGCGCGTGTTCCGCCGGACGTCGGACGACCGCTTCGAGCGGAGGAGCGAGCGAGCGGAGCGCTAGAGTCGGCGCGTGCTCGCCGACCTCCGTGTCGCACCGGATTCGAGCCCGGACCTGGCTAGCCGAGACGCAAGGGACACCGCTGGACTCGAGAGCAAAGTGGACGCGAAGAAGCGTCGAGCCGACCTGATCGACCGGCTCACGAAGCTCCAGACGCGCCTCTTCGCCGAGTCCAAGCGGAGCGTCCTCCTCGTCCTCCAGGGACTCGACGCCTCGGGCAAGGACGGCGTCGTGCGCACGGTGTTCACGGGCGTCAACCCGCAGGGCGTTCGGGTGGTCTCGTTCCGCGCGCCGACCGAGACCGAGCGAGCCCACGACTACCTCTGGCGCGTCCACGCGGCGCTGCCAGCACGGGGCGAGATCGGGATCTTCAACCGCTCGCACTACGAGGACGTCGTCGCCGTGCGCATGCTGCAGCTCTTTCCGGAGGAGGTGTGGCGCCGGCGGCCCGGACACATCCGCGAGTGGGAACGCATGCTCGTCGACGAGGGGACGGCACTCGTCAAGGTCTTCCTCAACGTCTCGAAGGACGAGCAGCGCGCGCGCTTCCAGGAGCGCGTCGACGACCCCGAGAAGCGCTGGAAGTTCCGGAAGGCGGATCTCGACGTCCACGAGCGCTTCGACGAGTACCTCGCCGCCTGGGACGAGGTGATCGCCGAGACTTCGACGGAGTGGGCCCCGTGGCACGTCGTCCCAGCTGACCGCAACTGGGTGAAGAGCACCGCCGTGGCGTCGCTGCTCGTGGAGACGCTCGAGCGCATGGACCCACGGCTTCCCGACCCCGAGCCGGGGATCGAAGGCCTGGTGATCGCGTGAGTCCCGAGCAGGTCTGCTCCCACCTCGACACGATCACCGTGACCGAGCTTCCCGACCCACCGCTCCAATGCGAGGAGTGCATGAAGATCGGGAGCCCGTGGGTGCACCTGCGCATGTGCCTCGCGTGCGGCAAGGTCGGCTGCTGCGACAACTCGCCCAACCGGCACGCGACGGCGCACTACCGCGAGTCGGAGCACCCGCTGATCCGCTCGGCGGAGCGCTTCGAGGAGTGGACGTGGTGCTACGTCGACGAGGTCGCGTTCGTGCTCGGATGAGACCCGTGGCAGACGAGGTCGCGCCGATCGCCGACTCGCCGCTCGCGCTCCGCTCGCTGTCGATCGCGCAGGGCGACGCGGTCGCTGTGGGCGACGAGGCGCGCGACACCCTGCTCTACGTCGCCGCCGGGTCGGGAAGGCTCCGGCTCGGGTCGGACGAGCACGAGCTCCGGGCGGACCACGCCGCCCTCGTCCTCGCCGGCGAGGAGGCGCACGTGGACACCGAGACCGAGCTCTCGCTCGTGGTGGCGACGGTGGGCGGAGAGGTCGATCTGCACGCACCGATGGGGCCGCGTGAGACCGTCGTCGTGCTCGAGCGCTCCGATGCGGAGAGGGCGAGCGGGTCACGGGCGTTCCAGATCTTGTTCGGCCCGCACAACGGGTCGACGCGTGCGACGTTCTTCGCCGGATTCATCCCGCCCGGGCGCGCACCGTGGCACTACCACCTGTACGACGAGATCGTCTGGGTGCCGGACGGGCCGGGTCGCCTGCACCTCGACGACGAGACGTCGGAGCTCGGCAGCGGGGCGGCGTTCCGCCTGCGTCCACGGCAGGTGCACATCGTCGAGAACCTGAGCCCCGACACGGAGATGACGATCGTCGGCCTCTTCACGCCTGCCGGCAGTCCCTCCGCCGCCTACCTCACTCCCGAGGTCGCCGCCGGGTACCGCATCGGCGCGGGATGACCCTCCGGAATCGGCTCTTCCTCGAACTCGTGGTCGAGCACGTCCCGGTGCCGTCCGCGCGTATCCTCGAGATCGGTTGCGGACACGGCGAGCTCGCACTCGCGCTCGCCGAACGCGGACACGAGATCGTCGCGATCGACCCGGAGGCGCCCGCGGGAGCGATCTTCCGACGGGTTGCGCTCGAGGACTTCTCCGACGATGCGGGTTTCGACACGGTCGTCGCGAGCCTCTCGCTCCATCACATCCCAGATCTCATCGGAGCGCTCGATCGGATCGCGGCGTTCCTCCCGGCTGGAGCCCCACTCGTCGTCCAGGAATGGGCGAGCGAGCGGCTCGCCGGAGCGACGGCGCGCTGGTGGTACGAGCAGCGCCGGGCACTCGCCAGCGTCGGCAGGTCGGACTCCGAGGTTCCGGACGACTACGCGGAGTGGATGCGTGACAACCGCGAGCACCTCGCCGACCTCCATCGAACGCAAGAGCTCCGGGCCGCGCTTGCGGGACGGTTCCATGAGCGCTTCTTCGAGTGGAGGCCGTACCTCTACAGCTGGCGACTCGACGACACGCTCGAGCCGCTCGAGCGGATGCTCATCGCCGAAGGCGCAATCGACGCCACGGGTTGGCTGTTCGTCGGCGGGCGGCGATGAGCCGCGCCGGACTCCACCGACCTGTGCTCCTGTACGACGCCGGCTGACGCCTCTGCCGTTGGGCGGCGCGGGTCGTCGTCAGGATCGACCGTCGACGCCTTGCCGTGCTGCCGCTCGACGACGCTGCCGCCTGCCCCCTCCTCGCCCCGCTGCCCGACGGCGAGCGCTTCGCGAGCTGGCGCCTGGTGCGCCGCGACGGCTCGCTCGCCGGCTACGGCTGGATTCGCGGACGCGTCCCCGATGCCGCGTACCGCTTCGTGGCCCGTCACCGGGCCGCCCTTGGGCGGCTCGTCCCGGACGGGCCGGCGCCGCGCCGTTATCCCTGATGCAATGACTCAGCCAAGCCAGTCGCCCAGCGGCAGGCTCTGATCGAGCACGGAGAAGTCACCGCGGTCGCGGATCGCCTCCGCCGCACGCGCGAACGCGCCCACTGCGACCCACGTCAGCGCCCCTCCCACGCTGACCCGCTGCGCCCCGGCATCCACGATCTCGGCAAGGGTGAGCCCACGGTGGGCGAGGACGTTGACCGGCTTGCCGACCGAGGAGCAGACGGCGCGGATCTGGTCGGTCGTCCGCAGTCCTGGTGCATAGAGCACGTCCGCTCCGGCCGCCTCGAACGCCTGCAGTCGGGCGATCGTGTCGCCGAGGTCGGGATTGCCGCGGATGTGGTTCTCCGCGCGTGCCGTCAGCGTGAAGGGGAAGTCGAGGGCATGTGCAGCATCGACCGCTGCCGAGACCCGCTCCGTCGCGAGCGCGAGCTCGTACAGCCCGCCCGACGGGTCGTAGTCCTCGATCGAGCCTCCGACCGCGCCAGCCTCGGCGACGCGGCGAATGGCAAGCGCTGCGCTCTCGGGCGACTCCCCGTAGCCGTTCTCGAGATCCACCGAGACCGGGAGCAGCGTGGCGCGATCGAGCTCGCCCACGTGGGCGACGACGTCGTCGAGCGTCGCGCGCCCGTCGAGCCGTCCGAGAGTGAAGGCGAAGCCCGAGCTCGTCGTCGCGAGCGCCTCGAAGCCGAGCGCCTCGAGCACGCGCGCCGAGCCCACGTCCCACGGGTTCGGGATCACGAAGGGGTCGCCCTCGTGAAGAGCACGAAACGCCTCGCCCTTGCCCTGCTGACTCATCCCGGCCGCCATGCCTCTATCCGGAGAAATCCCGAATCGCGTCGCCCAACGAGCTTCGCGCCGATGAGGAGCAGGATCACGGCCATGATCACGCCGTTGTACCTGGCCATCCAGTTCTTGAGGCGGGCCAGCAGCGGCCGCGCGCGCTCACCGAGGACGAAGTACATGACGACGGGCGTCGCGACACCGAGCGACGCGAGCACCGTGAACACCGTGAGCGCGATCGCCTGCTCGCCCGCCGAGATGCTCGCCTCGACGATCGCAGCCGTACCGGCGAGCGTGAGGATGAGGTTCTTCGGGTTGAACGCCGTGAGCGCGATTCCCGTCGCCGCGGCCCTCGCGGGCCCGAACGCGTCGACCTTCTCCATCCAGCCCGGGATCGCCGGCTCCTCGTCGCCCGCCGGCAGCATCCCTCCGATTGCCTCGCCCACTGCTACACGGCCCTGATCTCGGCACGGATCTCGCGCAACCTCGCGGTCTCGACGACGACGGACAGCGCGAGAATCACGACGACGACGCCGAGCGTCACGATCGCGTCGGCGTCGCGCAGGGCGAGCGCCGCCGCGAGCGCGACCGCCGCTGCCGCGATCCGCTCCCATGCGACGCGGTGGATGGCCCGGAGTCGCGCGAGTACGAACCCGGAGAGGAAGATGGCGATCCCGAGGCCGAGTGCCCAGCGGCCCGCTTTCGAGAGCGGGTCGAGCGGGTGCTCGAGCACCTTCTTCGCCGCAAACGCGTAGAGCATGATCCCGAGCACCATCGGGAAATGGAAGAACGTGAAGACGTCGCGGGCCAGCTGTCCGCGCGCGTGTCCCTTGGCCCGCCGGAGCGACCTCTCGGCCGCGGTCGCCGTGAAGTCGAAGTACGCCCACCAGAGCGCGGCGACGCCGGCGAGCGCCACGAGCACCGAGGCGACGTACGTCGCGTCGCGGTCGACGTCCGCGGTCGCGACCCCGATCGAGACGATCGACTCGCCGAGGGCGATGATGACGATGAGCGCGAACCGCTCCGCGAAGTGGGACGGCGAGACGTGCCACTCGACCCGCGCGATGGTGAACGTTCCCACCACGTCGATGATGAGCGACGCGAGCCAGACCCAGGCTCGGTAGTCAGCGTCGACGAAGCCGCCCGCGAGCGCGACGAGGGCCGCGACCAGGAACCAGGGAGCGAGCCTGGCGAACGAGCGCAACACGATCGGGTCGCCTCGAACGCCCCAGAGGTACAGCGTGACGTTGAGGATGCGGACGACGAAGTAGGCGCTCGCGAACCACACGGCCTCGTCCCCGAACGCGTGCGGCACCGCCAGCGCCATGAAGAAGGCGGCGGCCATGGCCGCGAGGATGATCAGCCGCGTGACGGTGTTCTCGACGTCGATCGCGTTCGTCATCCACGTGTACGCCGACCACGCCCACCAGACCATCGCGAGGACGAGCGTCGCGCGCGCGAAGCCGCGCAGGCTCGTGTCCTCGAGGATCAGCGCGGTGACCTGCGTGAATACGAAGACGAAGACGAGGTCGAAGAAGAGCTCGAGGTAGCTCGTCTTCCGCTCCGTCTCCCACGCGGACGGCTCGGTGACGAGTGCCGTGGCGTCGCTCACGCGTCCGCCAACGCGACCTCGCGCGCGAGCGCGTCGACCGAGAACGAAGCGCCGGTGGCTCGTTCGACGAGCTCGTCCCAGCGAACCGATTGACCAGGGCCGTAGAAGACGTCACGGAGCAGCGCGCCGGCAGCCGGTCGGTCGACGATGCCGCCGGCCCTCGCCTCGAGCGCCGCAGCGACCTGCAGCGCCACGATCTCCCCGTACAGATAGGCGTGGTAGTAGACGGGAGCGACCGCGACGTGGATCTTCGCCGCCCAGTCGGGAGCGCTGCGGCCGTCCGGCGGCGCGACTCCCTGAAAGCGCGAGACGAGGTCCCACCAGAGCGCGTCGAGATCGCCGTCGGGATCGGCGTAGAGGGCGCGCTCGAATGCGTTCATCACGAGCACCCAGCGCGCGAACACGAGCAGTTCCGCGGCTTCCGACGCTCTCAGCCGATCGGCGAGCTCGGCGCCTTCGCCCGCGCCGAGCCCGAGGACGAGCTCGAGCCAGTCGCGCTTGCGGGCGAGCGAGCCGAAGAGGATCGCCGACCCCTCGGTGGCCACGACGTGAGTGGAGCGCAGGAGCCACGGAAGGTCGGCCGAGAGCCCGAGGTCGTAGACGCCGTGGCCGAGCTCGTGGAGCATCGTCTCCGCGGACTCGTGGTTCGTAACGACGTTCGCGAGAATCCTGACGTCGCCTCCGCGGTCGACGTCGATGCAGAAGGCGTGCTGGCACTTGCCGCCGCGTGGATAGAGATCACTACGGCCGAGGACGCCGGCCACGTCGAGCTCGATCCCCTCGAAGGTCCTTCGGGAAAGCGCGACGACGTCGCGCCCGGCGAACAGCGCGTCGAGGTCGACGGCGCCGTCCGGCGGCAGCTCCTGGAAGAACGGATCGGCGTAGTGCCAGGGACGAAGCTCCGACCTCGCGCACCGAAAACGGGCGGCCAGCCGCTCGTCGAGTGCCGACTTCCAGCGCGCGAACGGCTCCCGCGTCACGGCATCCGCGTCGCGCAGCGTCTCGAGCAGCTTGCCCTCGTCGACCTCGTCGACGGCGAGCGAGAGCGCGAACCAGTCGCGGTACCCGAGTCCGCGTGCGGCCTCGTTGCGCAGACGCGCGAGCTGACGCACGTCTTCGGCAACCTCGGCGCCGACCGTCTTCGACGCCTCCCACGCCTCGCGCCGCTCGCCCGGGTCGTCGCTCTGCCGGAGGATGCGCTTGATCTCGGTGTCGTCCACCTCGACGCCGCGCACGACACCTCGATGGCGCGCGAACCGCACGTCGACCGACGACTCGAGCTCGACGATTCGCTCCCGCAGCTCGGCGGGGACCTGCTGCGTGAGCATGAGGTGGCGCAGGAGCTCGAGCTGTCGCGCCTCGGGGTCCCGTGCGCCCTCCCGCGCGCGCTCCACGGCGGCGAAGAGCTCGGAGTCGGCCAGGGCGTCCGACCAGGCGAGCTCCGCGCGCGTCCGGCGCTCCTCGTTCTCGTCCGTCGCCGCGACCTGCGAGTCCCACCACGCGAGATTGCGCGCGACGGCGAGCGGCGCGAGCCGTCCCTCCGCCTCCTGGAGGAGTGCGCTCATGCGCGCGCGATCCTACCCCCGGTGCCGACGGGCGATCACTACGGTTCGGGCGGTGAGCGCTACGGACGTGAGAACGCTGCCCTGGAGCTGGTACTCCGATCCCGCGGTGCTTCAGCTCGAGCAGGAGCGGATCTTCCGCCGCTCGTGGCAATACGTCGGCCGGACCGACGAGCTGCCGCAGCAGGGCTCCTACGTCGCGACCCGCATCGGGGACGTCCCGGTCCTGCTCGTACGCGACGAGGACGGTGCGCTTCGCGCCTTCCTGAACGTCTGCCGCCACCGCGGCTCCCTCCTGTGCGAGGGCACCGGGACGCGCGCGACGATCCAGTGCCCCTACCACGCGTGGACGTATGCGCTCGACGGCAGCCTGACCGCGGCGCCGCGCCTGGCGAACGAAGGCGAGGCCGATCTCGCCGAGCTCGGGCTCGTGGCGCTGCCGCTCGGCACGTGGGGTCCCCTCGTCTTCGTCTGTCCCGACCCGCACGCAACGCCGTTCGAGGAGTTCCTCGACGGCGTGCCCGAGCAGGTCGCCGCGGCGGGCATCGACGTCTCGGCGCTTCGCTTCCTGCAGCGGTCGGAGTCCGAGCTCGCGTGCAACTGGAAGATCAGCGTCGAGAATTTCCTCGAGTGCTACCACTGCCAGGTCGCGCACCCCGGCTTCTCCGCGGTGATGGACGTGTCGCCGGACGCGTACCTGCTCGAGGCGCATGCGGGACGCATGTCGCAGCAAAGCCCGCCCCGGCCCGAGCCGCGGGGGGCGTACGACCCGACGGGCGAGGTCGAGCGCGGGCAGTTCCACCTCCTCTTCCCGGGCACCGCCCTCAATGTCATGCCCGGCCGGCCCAACCTCTCGATCGGGCCGATCGTCCCGCTCGACGCCGAGCGCACGTACCGCTTCCTCGACTACTTCGTCGCTGAGGACGCAGACGAGGCGTGGATCGAGGAGTCGCTCGCATTCGACGAACAGGTCGGTGTGGAGGACCGCCGGCTCGTCGAACGGGTTCAGGCGGGTGTGCGGACGGGATTGCTCGAGGGCGGGCGCCTGCTCCCGGAGTCGGAGAGGCTCATCGCCCACTTCCAGAGCCTCGTCGTCGACGCCCTCGCCTGACGACTCGAGGTTTCGAAATGTCGCCGGTTGGTTAACGTCCCGCCCGCATGCGGTTCAGCCTGACCCCGCGGACCTCCGAGTTCTTCGCGCTGTTCGGCAAGGCAGGCGCAAACGCACTCGAGATCTCACGCCTCGTCGAGCGCCGCTTCCGCGAGCACCCGAGCTCGGGTGTGACGCAGGAGCAGGTGAAGGCCGTCGAGACGGCGGGCGACGGGGTGACGCGTGAGCTCATCACGCTCCTGAACACGCAGTACATCACCCCCTTCGACCGCGAGGACATCTACCAGCTCGCGACCGAGATCGACGACGTCGTGGACTACCTCGAGGAGGCGAGCGCGCTCCTCGGCCTGTACGGGGTCGAGATGCCGACTCGGCACGCGGTCGAGCAGTGCCGGATCATCGTCCAGGCCTGCGAGCAGCTCGCGTTCGCCCTCGACAACCTGAAGGGCATGCACGGCGTCCAGGAGGCGCTCGTGAAGCTGAAGAGCCTCGAGGACGAGGGCGACCGGGTGCTCCGCGACGCCGTGGCCACGCTCTTCCGCGGCGAGCGCATCGACCCACTCATCGTCATCCGCTGGAAGGACATCTACGAGGCGCTCGAGCGCGGTCTCGACGCGTGCGAGACCGCGGCGAACGTGATCGCGAACATCGTCGTCAAGAACGCCTAGGCCGACGCATGGAGAATCTCACGCTCGCCGCGGTCGTCGCCGTCGCGCTCTTCTTCGACTTCACGAACGGCTTCCACGACACGGCGAACGCGATCGCTACGAGCGTCTCGACGCGGGCGCTCTCGCCGCGGAAAGCGGTGCTCATCGCGTCGGTGCTGAACTTCGCGGGGGCGTTCGTCTCGCTCAAGGTCGCCGCGACCATCGCCACCGGCATCGTCGAGCCGGGAGCCGTAACGCTCAGCGTCATCCTCGCCGGGCTCGTCGGGGCGATCACCTGGAACCTCCTCACCTGGCTCCTGGGGCTGCCTTCGAGCTCGAGCCACGCGCTCATCGGCGGCGTGGCCGGCGCCGCGATCGCGGCCGACGGCTGGAGCGCGATCCAGTGGAGCGGCATCTGGGAGAAGGTCGTCAAGCCCGGGGTGCTCTCGCCGATCCTCGGCTTCGCGATCGCGCTCGCACTCATGCTCGCAATCCTCTGGGTGATCCGCCGCCGCTCGCCGAGCCGCGTGAACCGCGTGTTCCGGCGCGCCCAGATCGTCTCGGGGAGCTTCGTCGCGTTCACGCACGGCACGAACGACGCCCAGAAGACGATGGGCGTGATCGCGCTGGCGCTCATCGCCTCGGGCCACCTGAACGCCGAGCAGTTCGACGTGCCGTACTGGGTGATCGTGTCCTCCGCGACCGCGATGGCCCTCGGCACGTACGCAGGAGGCTGGCGGATCATCAAGACGATGGGCACGCGCATCGCGAAGATCGACCCGCCGCAGGGCTTCGCCGCGCAGTCGGCCTGCGCGGGCATCCTGTGGACGACGGCGCACCTCGGGTTTCCCGTCTCGACCACGCAGACCATGACCGGCTGCGTCATGGGCTCGGGCGCGAGCCGCCGGCTCAAGGACGTCCGCTGGGGAATCGCCGGCAACATCGCGACGGCCTGGGTGCTCACGCTCCCGGCAGCAGCGCTGGTGGGCGCGCTGATGGAAGTCGTCACCCGCATGCCCGCGGGCGATCTCGTCGTCTTCGTCCTCGCAGGCGCGATCGCGGCGGCGGCGTTCCTCGGCCGCCGCTACGAGACGCGCCGCCTGCTGCCCGCACACGCATAGAGCGATTTCTCGTCCCCTCCCGCGGGTTCCGGCATGCTTACGCCGTGCCACGCGGTGCCGATAAGAATGCGATGTCGACGAAAGCGCGAGGCGAGCAGACGCACACGCTGCTCAACCGGGAGCTGTCGCACCTGGAGTTCCACGCGCGCGTGCTCGAGCTCGCATCCGACGACTCGCTCCCGCTGCTCGAGCGGGTCGAGTTCTGCTCCCGCTTCTCGTCGAACCTCGACGAGTTCTTCCAGGTCCGCGTCGCGGGGCTCCTCGGCCAGGCCGAGTCGGGCCTCGCCGTTCGCTCCGCCGACGGACTGACCCCGCAGCAGGCGCTCGCCCGCATTCGCACGCGAGTCCTCGAGCTCTCGACGCTCCAGTCGCGGCTCTGGAAGCGGGAGCTCCGGCCCGCGCTCGCGGAGCACGGCATCGTCGTCGGCGGGATCGAGGATCTCGACGCGAAGGACGTCGCGAAGCTCGAGAAGCGCTTCAACCGCGAGATCTACCCCGTGCTCACCCCGCTCGCGGTCGGCCCCGGTCAGCCGTTCCCCTACATCTCGGGGCTCTCGCTCTCACTCGCGATCTTCGCGTCCGACGCCGAGCTCGGCGAGGAGCGGTTCGCGCGCGTGAAGATCCCGGAGGGCCTCCCGCGGTTCGTCGAGCTGAACGGCAAGGGCCTGTACGTCCCGCTCGAGCAGATCATCGCCCACTTCCTGCCCGCGCTCTTCCCCGGGGTGAGCGTCGTCGAGCGCGCGGTCTTCCGCGTGACGCGCGATGCCGACTTCGAGGTCTCGGACGACGCGGACGACCTGCTGGAGGCCGTCGAGACGCAGCTCCGCCGCCGGCGCTTCGGCGACGTCGTGCGCGTCGAGGTGAGCGCGTCGGCGTCCTCGGAGATGGTGGCGCGCCTGCAGAGCGGCCTCGGAGCCGACGAGACCCAGATCTATCGGGTCGAGAGCCCGCTCGACCTCTCCGAGCTCCGGGAGCTCGCGGCGCTCGACCGCCCCGAGCTGAAGCCCGCACCCTGGGTTCCCGTGATTCCGGCTCGCCTCGCCGCCGCCCAGACGAAGGAGTCGCGCATCTTCGACGAGATCCGACGCGGCGACGTGGTCGTGCACCAGCCGTACGGCTCCTATCGCGCGAGCTTCGAGGTGTTCGCGCAGGCCGCGGTGCGCGACCCGAACGTCAACGCGATGAAGACGGCGGTGTACCGC
Source organism: uncultured Gaiellaceae bacterium (assembly GCA_963846995.1). Classification (GTDB taxonomy): domain Bacteria; phylum Actinomycetota; class Thermoleophilia; order Gaiellales; family Gaiellaceae; genus GMQP-bins7. The sequence goes on from CAWJYD010000011.1 coordinate 61,397, forward strand.
ACGAGCGACGAGAGCGTCCTCGTCGGCTCACTCATCCAGTGCGCCGAGCAGGGGAAGCAGTCCGTCTGCCTCGTCGAGCTCAAGGCGCGGTTCGACGAGCTCCGCAACATCGAGTGGTCGCGTGAGCTCGAGCAGGCGGGCGTGCACGTCGCGTACGGCTTCCCCGACCTCAAGATCCACGCGAAGATGACGCTCATCGTCCGACGCGAGGGCGACCTTCTCCGCCGCTACGCGCACATCGGAACCGGGAACTACCACGCGGCGACCGCCCGCGCGTACGAGGATCTCGGGATCTTCACGGCCGACGAGGACATCACCGCCGACGTCGCCGACCTCTTCAACTACATCACCGGCTTCGGGCGCCCGCAGAACTTCCGGAAGCTCCTCGTCGCTCCCTTCACCCTGCGCAGCGGCCTCGTCGACGAGATCCGCGGGGTCGCGAGCGCGGCCGCGGACGGCAAGCACGCGCGCATCCGGCTCAAGCTCAACCACCTCGTCGACCCGAAGATCGTCGACGAGCTGTACGCGGCGTCGAAGGCAGGGGCGACGATCGAGATCGTCGCCCGCTCGACGTGCGCGCTCCGCCCCGGAGTCGAGGGTCTCTCCGAGAACATCCACGTCCGCTCGATCGTCGGACGCTTCCTGGAGCACAGCCGCATCTACTCGTTCGAGGCCGGCGACCGCGTCGCGACGTACATCGGCAGCCCCGACCTCATGCAGCGCAACCTCGACCATCGGATCGAGGTGCTCATGCCCGTGGAGAGCGCCCGCGTCCGCGCAGAGATCAACGCGATCCTGGACAGCGCGCTCGAGGACGACGTCAACGCGTGGATCCTCGGGCCGGACGGCGAGTGGGCACGCTGCTCGCCCGCGAAGTCCGGCAAGCCGCACTCGCACCACGAGACGATGATGCGGCGGTCGTTCAAGCGTGCGCGACGCGGCGCCCGCGAGCGCCGGGCGACCTCCTAGGAGACGGCCTGGCGCTGGCCGGCGCCGACGCTCGCCGGCGGGGCCAGGTAGAGCGTCGGGGCGAGCTCCGAGCCGATCCGCTCGAGCAACCAGGCGCCACCCTTCTCGCACGTGACGTCCCACCCGAGGAGCGTCTCGAAGACCTCTCGGTGCGTGCAGACGAGCGCCGTGTCCGGAAGGTCGTCGAGCAGGATCCGCAGGTCGTCCAGTCCAACGTCCGGCTCGAGCTCCCAGCGGTGCTCGACGACGAGACGGCGGCTCTCGGCGAGCGGGATCACGCTCTCGACGCAGCGCGGAAGCGGGCTCGAGACGATTGCCGTGATCTCGCGATCCGCAAAGGCCCACACGAGCTGACGGGCAGCCATGCGGCCAGCCTCGTCCAACCGTCGGAACCGGTCGATCCCCGGCGACGAGAGCCTCTCACCCGCACTCGCGTGTCTCAACAGCAGCACCGCACCCTCCGTCCCGCTTTCGCCTGCTCGGGCGTGATTCTGGGCATGGACCCGGCGGCGGTCAAGGGTGCGCCGCGAACTCGTCTCTGGGCCGCGCTAGGAGCCCTCGAGCTGCCTGCGCTTACGACCGGCGAAGAGCTTGGCGAGGATGTTCATGACGAGGACGAAGGCGATGAGGACCAGGGCCGCCGCCCAGGCCGCCGCCTGCTCACCCGGATCCGGCGAGTCGGAGTTCACGTAGATCAGGACCGGCAGCGTTGGCAGGGCACCGTGGACGTCGACCGAGACCGCGTTCGCCGCAATGGACGAGGTGAAGAGGAGAGGAGCCGTCTCCCCTGCGATGCGCGCCACCGCGATGACGACCCCGGTGAGGATGCCGCCGATCGCGGCCGGGAGGATGACGTTCCACGTCGTTCGCCACTTCGTCACCCCCAGGGCCAGGCTGGCGTGCCGAAGGCTCTGTGGGACGACCTGCAGGATCTCCTGCGTCGCCCGCGCCACCATCGGGAGCATGAGGATGGCGAGCGCGAATGCGCCGTACACCGCGCTCTGGCCATGTCCGACGACGAGCAGCCCGAAGACGAACACGCCGACCACGATCGCCGGCACGCCGTTCAGGACGTCGAGCACGATCCGAAGGCCGCGCGACACTCGCGGGCCGGCGTACTCGGCCATGTAGATCGCGACCAGTACGGCGACGGGGATGGCGATGAGCATCGCCATCCCGACGATCAGCGCCGTTCCGACCAGGGCATCGGCGATGCCTCCCTTCTCGCCGAAGAGCGGCCGTGGCTTCGTGAAGAAGTCCAGGCTGAGCTGGCTCGCTCCCTTGTAGACCAGCGTCCCGAGGACGAGCGCGAGGATCCCGCAGGCGAGGAGCGCCGCCAGGAAGGCGAGGCTGCCGAAGATTCTTTCGGTGATCCGGCGGCGCCGTAGCCCGTTGGAGCGAACCGTGATGTCGTACGGGTCGACCGTGGTCGGCGCGATGCTCATACCGCCCGCCTTGCCCGCTCGAAGCGCACGACGACGACCTGCGCGACGACGTTCGTTACGAGCGAGATGACCATCAGGATCGCCGCCAGGTAGAGGATCGACGACGCCTGCTCGAGGCTCGTCGCACCCACGTACTCGGACGCCACCTTGCTCCCGAGCGAGTCTCCGGGCTCGAACCAGGAGGTCGGGATCGCGTTGTGGTTTCCGATCGTCTGGCTCACGGCGATCGCCTCGCCGAAGGCGCGGCCGAGGCCGAGCAGCACAGCCGCGACGATCCCGGGCGCGGCGTACGACAGCATCACGCCCCGGATCGACTCCCACCGGGTCGAGCCGAGGGCGAGCGCACCGTCCGTGAGATCCCTTGGAACGCGCAGGAAGAGCTCGCGGCAGATGGCCGAGGTGATGGGGACGACCATGATCGTCAGCACGAGCGCCGCCGGCAGGATCCCCGCCTGCGACGGCTCGCCCGAGAACACGGGGATGAAGCCGAGCGTGTCCTTGAGCCAGGGCTCGAGATGGTCACGCACCCACGGCCCGAAGACGAGGATGCCCCACAGCCCGAGCACGACGCTCGGGATCGCGGCAAGCAGCTCCACCATCGTCGCGATCGGGGCGGCGACCTTCTTCGGAGCGATCTCCGTGAGGAAGAGCGCGATCGCGATCGAGATCGGGGTCGCGAGCGCGAGCGCGATCAGCGACGTCACGACCGTCCCGTAGACGAAGATGAGCGCGCCGAACTGCCCCTTTACCGGATCCCAGGCGTTCGTCCAGACGAAGCTGATCCCGAAGTCCTGGATCGCCGGCCAGGCGAGTCGGAGGACCTTGTAGGCGATCAGCGCGAGCAGCGCTGCCGCTGCGAGCGAGGCCACGACCGCGAGCCCCTTGAAGACGACGTCGCCCGGCCGAATACCGCGGCGCCGGAGATCGCTCTCCGGCGCCGTGTCGTACGTCGTCGTGGTCAAACGCGCTCCCTACGCCCCCGACTGGATCTTCTTGATCTCGCGGTAGACGAAGCCGTTGACGGCCTTCGGAAGCGGCACGAAGTAGAGCGGCGGCCCGAACTTCTGACCGGAGGTGACCGTCCAGTAGATGAGCTTGCGCAGATCCGCGGCCTTGTCGCCCGAGTTCGTCGGGACGATGACGTAGGTGAACGTCGAGATCGGATACGCCCGCTTTCCTGCGCTCTTCGGCGGGTCGACGATCTTGAGCTGCGAGAGGTTCGTGACCTTCGCCGGAAGCTGCGAGAGCGCAGCGGTGACGCCGCGCACGCCCGGCGTCGCGAATCCGCCGGCCCGGTTCTGGATCAGGGCGAACTGGAACTTGTTCTGGATCGAGTACGCCGCGTCGACGTAGGTGAGTGCACCCTCGGTCGACTTCACGACGCCTGCGACGCCCGAGCTTCCGCGCGCCCCGGTGCCGGTCGGAAAGTTCACGCTCGTGTTCGTCCCGACCTTGCTCTTCCACTGCGGGCTGACCGCGGACAGGTAGTTCGTGAACGCGTAGGTCGAGCCCGAGCCGTCCGAACGGTAGACGGGCTTGATCGGAAGATCGGGCAGCTTGAGCTTCGGGTTCAGCGCCTTGATCGCCGACGCGTTCCAGTTCGTGATCGTGCCCAGGAAGATGTTCGCGAGAACCGTGCCGTTGAGTCGGAGCCGGCCGTTCAGGCCGGGGACGTTGTACGGCACGGACATCCCGGCGAGACCCCACGGGATGACGACGCAGCTCTTGCACGCGGTCGCCTGGTCCGGCGAGAGCGGCGCGTCCGAGGCGCCGAAGTCGACGGTGCGTGCCGTCACCTGCGCGATCCCGGCACCGGAGCCGGTCGCCGAGTACGTGAGCTTGATCCCGAGCGCGTTGTCCACCGCCGGAATCCATTTCGAGACGAGCGGGAACACGAAGGTCGATCCGGTTCCAACGAGCGAGCCCGCCTGCGGCTTCGCAGACGCCGACTGCGTCCGGCCGCCGAGCACGGCGAGTGCGACGACGGCGAGCAGCACGAGCCCGCCGAGAGTGATGCGCTTCATCGAGTCAAACCCCTTTCTCTCCCATCGAAGATCCTCCTGACGGAGGCACCGCGAGTGTGGTCTCCACGGTTCCCGGCGTGTGGCTTCCGGGGGTGAACGTCTGGTGACACCGTGGTGAAGTCAGTGCGAGGCGTCCGTGAACTCCCGGAGCTCGCCTGAGACGAGGAAGGCAGTCTGCTCGCCGATGTCCACGGCGTTGTCGCCGATGCGCTCGAAGCAGCGCGCGACGGTGATCTGCCGCATCCCCCACTCGAGCGCGCTCGCGTCGTGCACGAAGACGAGGACGTCGTCGAAGACCTGGCGGTTCGCGCGGTCGACGAGCTCGTCGAGGTCGTGCAGGCCGTGGGCGTCGCGGATGTCCCGCGCCGCGAAGGCGTCGAGCGCCACGCGGACCATCTCGACGCAGCGCTCACCCATGTCGACGAGGCCGTCCATCACGGCGCGCTTCGTGTCGAGATGGCTCGAGAGCTTCGTGAGCTTGGCGATGGTGACGCACTGGTCGCCCATGCGCTCGACGTGGATCGTCGAGTGGAGCAGCGCCAGCACGAGCCGGAGGTCGGACGCAACCGGTGTCTGGCGCGCGAGCACGAGCTGGATCTGGTTCTCGATGGCCATGTGCCGGTCGTCGATCTCGTCGTCGAACGCGATCACCTCGTCGCACAGCTCGACGTCCTGCGTGCGCAAGGCGTCGACGGCGCCGCGGATCGCCCGGGACGCGACGTCGCCGAGCTCCTGGAAGCTCGCCTCCAGGGAATCGAGGTCGGCCTGCAGCTCGGTTCTCATCCGAACCTCCCCGTGACGTAGTCCTCCGTGCGCTTGTCCGCGGGGTTCGTGAAGATCTTCGTGGTCAGGTCGTACTCGACGAGGACACCGTGACGCCGGCGCCCGTCCTCGCGCACCTCGACGCTGAAGAAGGCGGTCATGTCGGCGACCCGGGCCGCCTGCTGCATGTTGTGCGTGACGATCGCGATCGTGTACTCGCGCTTCAGCTCGTGGATCAGATCCTCGATGCGCGTCGTCGAGATCGGATCGAGCGCCGAGGCCGGCTCGTCCATGAGGATGACGTCGGGCTCGACGGCGAGCGCCCGCGCGATGCAGAGCCGCTGCTGCTGGCCGCCGGAGAGGCCGAGAGCGTTTTCCTTGAGGCGATCCTTCACCTCGTCCCAGAGCGCAGCCTGCACGAGCGTTCGCTCGACGCGGTCGTCGAGGCCCTTCTTCATGCCGAGCATGCGCGGCCCGAACGCGATGTTGTCGTAGATCGACTTCGGGAACGGGTTCGGCTTCTGGAAGACCATGCCGATCCGGCGCCGAACCTCGACGGGATCCACGTCGGCCGCGTAGAGGTTGCGGCCGTGGTAGAGGATCTCGCCGGACACGTGCGCGCCCGGTATCAGGTCGTTCATGCGGTTCAGGCATCGGATGAAGGTGCTCTTGCCGCAGCCGGAGGGCCCGATGAAGGCCGTGACCGCGTTCTCGTGGACGTCGAGCGTCGCACCTTCGAGTGCGAGCGCGTCGCCGTAGCGAACCGACAGGCCGTCGATGCGGAAGACCGACTCCCGGGAGCGCACGTCGCTCGCGCTGCCCGCGAGCTCTGCGATCCTCCGGCTGTCGACAGGGGCGGCGGCCGTCTCGTCTACCACGGTCAAGGGCGCCGCTTGGCCGCCTGGGACATGCCGTCAGTGTCCCGTCCGTCCTGCGCGCCGCGTGCGCGAGGCTGGTGAAGATGTGGTGGCGATCCGGTGAAGCTACGAGGTTGCGGGAAGCTCGCAGCGGATCTCGAGCCCCCGTCCTCGCGCTCCACGTGCCTCGACCGTGCCGCCTGCCTGCGTGACGATGTGCTTGACGATGGCGAGCCCGAGCCCCGTCCCGCGCGACGCACGCGCCCGGTCTGCCCGGTAGAAGCGCTCGAAGAGCCGCGGCAGTTCCGGCTCGTCCACGCCGATGCCGTCGTCGCGCCCGGCGAGCGTTATGGTCGAGCCGATCTGCTCCACGGCGAGCGTGAACGTCGCGCCCGGGCCGGCGTAGCGGATGGCGTTCTCGGCGAGATTCCGCGCGATGACGCGGAGCATCCGCGGGCGGATGGCGAGCTCGACCCCCGGCGGGCACTCGAGCCGCAGGACGACTCCGGCGCGCTCTGCCCGCTCGTCGAGCTCGGCGAGCGCCTCCTCGAGCACGGGCAGTACCGGAGTCGGCCCGAGCGCGACGACGCGCGCGCCCGACTCGAGCTCGCTGAGGAACAGCACCTCGTCGATCAGCTCCGTGATCTGGACGATCTCGGCACGGGCGAGGTCGACGAGTGCCGGGACGTCCTCACCGGGCAGCGTGGTCGACTCGAGGAGGGTGAGCAGCCGCGCGAGGGGCGTCCGCAGCTCGTGCGAAACGGCCGCCGTGAACCCCGATCGCAGCTCCTCGTAGGCGGCGAGGTCGCCTTCACGCGAGAGGTACACAAGGCGCTCGCGGCGTCCGCCGACCTCGTACGGGACGACGAGCGGAATGACGCCCCGCTCCCCCGTGAGGATGTCGGGAGGCAACGGCTCGCCCTCGCGCAGGTCGTCGAGCGACTGGCGCGCTCGGCGGCTGGCGAGCAGCACGCGGTCGGACTCGTCCAGCACGACGATCGCCTCGCGGCTCTCTTCCACGAGAGCGCGGCCCCGAACTGCGTCGGCGTCGATCCCTATCGAAGAACGTTCTAACACAAGGTTTTCGAAACGCTAGCTCGCGGCTCACCTCGCCCAAACTCACATGTCGGTGAATCCCTTTCGTACCCCGACGGAAGGAGTGACGGTATGAAGGGCAAGACACTCGTGGTCGCGATCGGGCTCACGTGCGCCTTGATCGTGGCCGCCGCGGCCTCGGCTGCGACGATTCTCGGCACCCCGGGAGACGACACGCTCCGCGGGACGGTGGGCGCCGACGAGATCCACGCATACGCGGGCAACGACACCGTCTACGCGCGCGACGGTGCGGATCTGATCCGGGCGGGCGCGGGCGACGACCGCGCGCAGGCCGGCGACGGCAGCGACGTCGCCTACGGTGGAGGAGGCTCCGACTCGATCTCCGGCGCGAACGGAGACGACCGCATCTGGGGCGGCTCTGGAGCCGACGACCTCTCCGGTGGAGACGGGTCGGATCGCGTCTCGGGAAACCAGGGTGACGACAGGGTCTCCGGCGGTAACGGCGACGACGTGCTGTTCGGCGGCTCGGGCGCCGATCGCCTCTATGGCGGCGACGGCGACGACACGCTGCACGCGCTCGCCTCGGACGGTGACCCGGACCTGCTCGACTGCGGGCGGGGCGACGACACCGCCTTCGTCCTCCGCTCGGAGCGCCCGACGACGAAGCTCGTGAGCTGCGAGCGGATCTTCGTCGAGGTCGCTCCGACGACCGAGCAGAACGCCGACGAGAACGGCGACACGGACGCCGACGCGAACGGCTAGCTCGTCACGGGCTGACGTGGCCGGCCTCGCGAGAGGGGCCGGCCACAGCCCTCTCCCCGTTCACCGGATGAGAACCGCGCGGACACCCTGCGGTCATGGGCACGCTGTTACGTTCGAATCCGTGGATGACGCGGCACTCACCTCCATCCCGCTGTTCGCCGAGTTGACCGGCGACGAGCGCCGCCGGCTCGCCACGGTGTGCACCGAGGTTGCGGTGGAAGCCGGTACCGAGCTCGTGCGCGAGGGCGACTTCGGCTACGTGATGTTCGGGATCGCGACCGGGAACGCCGAGGTGAGCCGTAACGGTGTCGTCCTTCGCCAGCTCGGCGCGGGCGACGTCTTCGGCGAGATCGCGGTCCTCTCCGGGGGCCGCCGTACCGCCTCGGTCACGGCGACGACGCCGATGGAACTCGTCGCAATCATGAACCGAGACGTGTGGCGCTTCGAGCGCGAGTCCCCGGAGCTCGGTGCGTCGCTGCGACAGACCATCGCGGACTGCCTCGCAGCGGCCTGACGAGCGTCCTCGGCTTCACCAGCCGGTTACCAGACCGTCACCGATCGTCCGCCCAGGGCACGTGGAGAGCCGGACACTATGGTGTCGCCGGATGGCGAAAGTCCTGATCATCGAAGACGACGACGTCATCGCACGTGGCATGGCGCGGCACCTCGAGACGGCGGGATTCGACGCCGTCGGGGTCGCCAACGGCGAGACCGGGCTTGCGCGCCTGCGCTACGAGCGGCCCGACGTGTGCGTGCTCGACCTGATGCTTCCGGGCATCGACGGCTGGCGCGTGATCGAGCAGGCGCGGGCCGAGGGGATCGGCACGCCGATCATCGTCGTCTCGGCGCGCGGCACCGAGCACGACAGGGTGCACGCGCTCGAGATCGGCGCGGACGACTACCTCGTCAAACCGTTCTCCATGCAGGAGCTCGCGGCCCGCGTGCGCGCCGCCGCACGACGTGGGGTCAGTGAGACGGAGCCGAAGCGCGGCGACACGATCGAGATCGAGGAGCTCCGGCTCGACCCGGACAACGTCCAGGCCTACGTCGACGGGTCGAGCGCCGACCTCACGCCGACCGAGTTCCGACTGCTGTACACGCTCGCCCGGGAGCAGGGACGCGTGCTGACGAGGGACGAGCTCCTGCAGCGCGTCTGGGGCAGGCGCGCGACCCACCGGGATCGAACCGTCGACGTCTTCGTCCGCAAGCTCCGCGAGAAGATCGACCGGCGCGCGCCACGGCACGCCTTCATCCACACGCGCTACGGCGTCGGCTACAAGCTCGAGGCGGAGCCGAAGTAGCGCTCAGGCCGCCGCGGCGGCGGCCTCCGCGCGCCGCTCCCGGGCGCGATCTTCAGGATTGGGCAACACCGTGGCGACGAGCCACGCCACCGCGGCCGCCAGGACGGCTATCGGAGCGACGTCGTAGGCGGACGTGCCTAGGAGCAGCGAGACGAGGAGGACCGCGGTGAAGGGCACGCGGAGGACGGTCGTCGTGCCCGCGGCGATTCCGATGGCAACCGCCGGGGTCGTGTGGAGGCCGGGCAGTAGGTCGGCTGCGAACATCGCGCCGGCAACTCCGAGGGCGATCGCCGGGAAAACCGGCCCGCCCCGGAACCCGGCCCCGAGAGAAAGCCCGTAGGCGACCCCTTTTGCGAGCACCAAGAGCGCGAGCACACCCGCGGATCCCTCGGCGACGATTGCCGGCAGCTCCGTCTGACCCGAGAAGAGGACGAGGTCGACCGGGCGGTCGGCGATCGCCCGGAACACGACCGCGAGCACGCCGACGACGAGTCCGGCGCCGGCGAGGAGCGCAAGCGGCCCGAGTGCCGACTGGGTCGCGACCCGGTGTCCGAGGTGACGCACTGCGGCGACGACGACCGCGATGGCGGCCGCCAGTGGCAGACACCAGGCGAGATCGCTGATCCGGACGCTGTCGTACACGGGAAGCGAGGGCAGCGCGAGGTTCGCCTGGTGGAGCCCGCTCCACCCCGCGATTCCCGTGAACACGAGCGCGCCCGTCCCCGCCGCAACGAAGCCCGGGAGCAATGCCTGCCCGATGCGCTGCGCCGGGATCCGCCCCCCTGCGGCCGTTACTTCGAACAGGAGGAAGGCTGCGACCAGCGGGCCTCCGAAGAGTGCGGCGATCGCCGCGAAGGCCCCCGACATGGCGAGAAGCTGGGCCTGCGTGCCCTCGAGCCGGACGAGCCGTACGAACAGCGCGCCGAGTCCCAAGCCGAGTGCGATCAACGGCGCCTCGGGGCCGAGGACGAGCCCGAGGCCGAGCGTCGCGAGGGCGGCGGGAAGGATGCTGAGCAGCTCGACGGGGGCGATCGGCTCCGCCCCGAGACCCTCCAGTGGCGAATGCCCACCGTGCCCCGGAAGCCGCACGGCCGCTGCGACGATGAGCCCCGCGAGTCCCGGGACGAGGATGACGTACCACCACGAAGGCTCGCTCCAGCCGAGGTCGTCCGGGATCACGTCCCAGACGAGGTGGATCAGGTCGTGGATGGCCGTCTGGAACAGCGCGGCCGCGAACGCAACGGGCACGCCGAGCAGCCCGGCGTATACGAGCGTTCGAACGTAGCCCTTCGCCTCGGAGTCGGGCATCGTGCTGACCCTACTGCGGCTCTACGGCTCCCGCCGATCGGTCGGCACGAGCGGCAGCGCTCCGCCGGAGGTCCGGAGCGCGAGCGCGGCCGAGCTCGCCCGCTCGTCCCACACGGTCGCCTCATCCGGACAGAGAAGGAGCGCCAGGTCGTCGGACCCGAGGTACGCCGCGACGCTCGCATCACGCTCCGCCTCGGCTGCGACGTAGCGCTCGTGGACGCGAGAAACCAGAGGGCCAGCATCGGCACCGCGGACGATCTCGACGCGTCCGACAATGGATGCCCCGCAGACGTCGTACCCGGCTCGCGAGTCATGGAGGACGAGGGTCGCGCCCGAATTTGTCTCGAGGCACGCGACCTTGCGGCTTCGAGACGAGGTCGCGAGAACGAGGGCCTCGTCCGTCGACGCGAACCACATGGGAACCGCGTGAATGAACCCGGCCGGATCGTGGGTCGCGAGGACGGCGACGAGCCGCGCCGCGAGGAGCTCCTGTACGAGCGGATTGGCCATGACTCCAGATCCCTGCAGACGTCTGCTCGGAGACGGCTTGTCCATTGCGTGAACCATACGGGGTAGGTTCTCTTCAGCTATAGTTCGCTACGTTAATGGTTAGCGAGGTTACGCTTAGCCCCGAGACGATCGCCGCGGAACTCCGCCCCGTGCTCCTCAGGCTCGCTCGCGAGCTCCGCAAGGAGACGGAGCAGCTCGGGATCACAGCGCGCCAGGTCACGTTTCTCTGGCTCGTGAAGCTGAGCCCCGGTCTCTCCCTCGCTGAGCTCGCCGCGGAGGAGGGCATCTCCCCGCCCGCCATGTCGGGGCACGTCGACCGGCTCGAGCGCGCCGGGTTGCTCGAGCGCGTTCGCTCGACGGACGACCGCCGTCGCATCGGCCTGCGGCTCACGGACGAAGGCGCCCGTCTGCTCCGCCGCGTGCGCGCGCGCCGCACGACCTGGCTCACGGGCCGGCTCGGCACGCTCGAGCCGGATCAGCTCGACGCGATCGCGGCGGCGATCCCAGCCCTCGCACGGCTCGTGGTCGACGAGCCATGACGACTCTCGTCTTCGCACTCCGCTCGCGAACCTTCCGCAGCCTCCGGCGTCACCGCAACTACCGCATCTTCTTCACGGGCCAGGTCGTCTCCCTCGCGGGAACGTGGATGCAGAACGTCGCGCTCGCCTGGCTCGTGATCGAGCTGTCAGGCTCGCCGCTCGCGCTCGGCGCGCTCGCCTTCTGGCGCTTCGTCCCGTTCACGGTGTTCGGGCTGGTCGCCGGCGTCGTCGCCGACCGGGTCGAGTCCCGCAAGCTCGTCATGGCGACACAGGCGTCCGCGATGGTGATCTCGCTCGCGCTCGCGGTGGTGACGTTCACCGGGACGGCGACCCTGCCGCTCGTTTACCTGCTCGCCGCCGTGGGCGGCGCCGCCCTCGCGTTCGACGCGCCCGGGCGCCAGTCGCTGACGTTCCAGATGGTCGGGCCACGTGAGCTCCCGAACGCCGTCGCGCTCAACTCCGGGCTCTTCAACGGGTCGAGGGTGATCGGGCCGGCGATCGCCGGGCTCGTCATCGCGGCCGGCGGCACCGGTGTCTGCTTCCTCCTGAACGCGGCGAGCTTCCTCGCTGTGCTGACCGCCCTCGCCATCGTGCGCGACGACGAGCTGTATCCGGTCGTGCGCGACACGAGCGCCACGATCGTCGGCGGGATTCGTGAGGCCTTTTCCTTCGCCTGGCACGATCCCCAGCTCCGACTCGTCCTCGCCGTCGTCACGGTCGTCGCGACAGTCGGGTTCAACTTCCACGTGCTCGTTCCGCTGCTCGCAGCCGACACGCTCCACGTCGGCCCCGAGGGCTTCGGACTGCTCTCCGCCGCGTTCGGGCTCGGTGCGCTCGCAGGGGCGCTCGTCGCCGCGACCTTCCACCGTGCGAGCTGGGGCCTCTTCTCGATCGGTGCGGGCGCGTTCGGCGTGTTCGCGCTCCTCCTCGCGCCCGTGCAGAACCCGTTGCTCGCGGGCGCGCTGCTCGTGGCGATCGGCGTCGCCTTCACCCTCTTCTCGGCCAATGCCAACGCCCTCGTCCAGCTGTCCGCGCCGAGCCACCTGCGCGGGCGCCTGATCTCGCTCTACCTGTTCGCGTTCGTCGGCACCGCTCCGATCGGCGGGCTCTTCGCCGGCTGGCTCGCAGACGTCGGCGGAACCGCACTCGCGTTCACGGTCGCAGGCCTCGCCGCGCTCGTCAGCATCGGCGTCGCGAACCGGCAGCGAGCGCGAGTCGCACGCCCAGCGCTCTCCGAAGCCGGCTAGCGCGTCACTCGCCCGCCGGCGCCTCGAGCGTCCGGATGTCCCACAGCGGCCCGCCGAGCTGCGAGTCGGTCAAGGCCATCGCCGAGAGCTGGCGCGTGTCCGGATACTCGACGACCTCCGGCGAGGGCCGGTTCGCGACGAAGAGGAACCGGACGGGCGCGTCGGTGCGGTTCAGGAGCTGATGCGCGCCGTCCGGGCCGACCGGGAAGAGCACGACGTCGCCCTCGCCCAGGAGGCTCTCGCCGCCCGGCGAGCGCAGCGTCGGTGCTCCTCCGAGGACGACGAGCAGCTCCTCGGCACCGTGGTGGAAGTGGTAGAGGCCGCTCGTCCGACCCGGAGCGATCTCGTACACGGTCGCGCCGAGCTTCTCCCCGCGCACGAGTCGGGTCGACTTCCCTGATGCCCACTCCTCGTCGCTCTCGTGCTCCCACTCGTCGCTCCAGATGTTCGCCATCGCCGCCTCCGTGAGTCGTCATGATCGTCGCGTGGACTTCTACCGCACCCCCGACGAGCGCTTCGAGGAGCTGCCGGGGTACGCGTTCGAACCCAACTACGTCGAGCTCGACGGCCTGCGCATGCACTACGTCGCCGAGGGCGACGGGCCACCGCTGCTCCTATTGCACGGCGAGCCCACGTGGTGCTTCCTCTACCGCAAGCTCATCTCGCCGCTCGCCGCGATAGGCCGAGTCATCGCTCCCGACTACTTCGGCTTCGGCCGCTCGGACAAGCCGACGCGGGTCGAGGACTACTCCTACGACTTCCACTACGACTCGGTCGAGCGCCTCGCGGACGAGCTCGACCTCCGGAGCGCCACCGTCGTCGTCCAGGACTGGGGCGGCCCGATCGGGCTGCGGCTCGCGGTGGAGCGACCCGATCTCGTCGACCGGCTCGTGATCCTGAACACCGGGGTCGGCGCCGGGCGTGCGCCGTCGCCGGAGTGGCTGCGCTTCCGCGAGTTCATGCGGCGCGTCGGGAGCGACCTCGTCCCCGGCCAGCTGATTCAGATCTCCGCCGTGACCGACCTCGCGGACGACGTGATCGAGGCGTACAACGCGCCGTTCCCCACCCCCGAGTCGAAGGCCGGCGTCCTCGCCTTCCCCGAGCTCGTGCCGACCGACCTCGATCATCCGAGCGCGGCGAAGATGCTCGAGGTGTCGGACGCCCTCGCGCGCTGGGAGCGCCCCGCGCTCGTCCTCTTCTCCGACTCCGACCCGATCTTCACGTCGGCCGCGGCCGAGCGGCTCGCCGCTCGGATCCCCGGCGCCGGCCCTGCCGAGATCGTGTCGGGTGCCGGCCACTTCCTGCAGGAGGAGAAGGGCGAGGAGATCGCCGAGCGGATCGTGCGCTTCGTTCGGGAGACCTAGTCGACGACCCAGGTGTCGCCCGAGTGCAGGAGCGCGGAGAGATCGCCTTCGCCGCGCGCCGCACGGGCGTCGTCGAGCTGTGCACTCATGAGCTCGTCGTAGACCGGCCGCTGCACGCTGCGGAAGACGCCGAGCGGCACGGCCCCGTCGGTGTCGAACGTGATGCGCGAGAGCGCGAACGCGAGGCTCGCCTGCTGGCTCGCCGCGTCGTGGACGAGGAGTGAGTTCTCACCCGCTTCGGCAACGTCGACCACGCGCAGCGTCCCGTCGGGGTACTGGACGAGGCCCTTCTCCCCCTCCGCGCCGAACCGGATCCGCTGCCCGTCCTCGAGGTAGATGCGATTCCCTTTCTCCTCGCGGACGTAGTCGAAGGCGCCGTCGTTGTAGATGTTGCAGTTCTGGAGGATCTCGACGAACGCCGACCCGCGGTGCCGTGCAGCTGCCCCGAGGACGTCGGTGAGACCCTTCTTGTCCGTGTCGATCGCGCGCGCGACGAACGACGCCTCGGCGCCGATCGCGACGGAGAGCGGGTTGAACGGATAGTCGAGCGATCCCATGGGCGTCGACTTCGTCACCTTGCCGAGCTCCGACGTCGGCGAGTACTGGCCCTTGGTGAGCCCGTAGATGCGGTTGTTGAACAGGAGGATCTTGAGGTTGACGTTCCGGCGCAGCGCGTGGATCAGGTGATTCCCGCCGATCGAGAGCGCGTCGCCGTCGCCGGTCACGACCCAGACGCTGAGATCCGGCCGCGTCGCCGCGAGTCCGGTCGCGATCGCAGGCGCGCGCCCGTGAATCGAATGCATCCCGTAGGTCTGCAGGTAGTACGGGAAGCGCGCAGCGCACCCGATCCCCGATACGAAGACGATCCGCTCGCGCGAGAGGCCGAGCTCCGGCATGAAGCCCTGGACGACGTTGAGGATCGCATAGTCGCCGCAGCCGGGGCACCAACGGACCTCCTGGTCGGACTTGAAGTCCTTCGCGCTCAGCTGGACGAGGTTGCCGTTGCCGTCGCTCATTGGTTCACCAGCGCGGTGATGGCGTCGGCGAGCTCCGCCGCCCGGAACGGGCGGCCGCGCACCTTGTTGTACCCGGCCGCGTCGACGAGGAACTCCGCTCGGATCAGCATCCGCAGCTGGCCCAGGTTCATCTCAGGGACGAGAATCTTCTCGTAGGAGCGCACGACCTCGCCGGTGTTGCGCGGGAACGGGTTGAGGTGGCGGAGATGCGCCGTCGCGACCTTCCGACCCGTGGCGCGCACGCGCCGGGCGGCGGCGCCGATCGCCCCGTGCGTCGAGCCCCAGCCGAGCACGAGCGTGTCCGCTCCCTCCGGGTCGTCGACTTCGAGCTCCGGGATGTCTGCCGCGATGCCGGCGACCTTCGCCGCGCGTAGTCGAACCATGCGATCGTGGTTCTCCGGATCGTAGGAGACGTTGCCCGTGACGTCCTCCTTCTCGAGGCCGCCGATCCGGTGCTCGAGGCCGGGAGTACCCGGGATCGCCCACGGACGCGCGAGTGTCGAGTCGTCGCGCGCATACGGCAGGAACTGGCCGCCGTCCGGCCCCTCGGTCGCGAAGGCCGGATCGATCGGCGAAAGCGAGCCCACGTCCGGGATCAGCCACGGCTCGGAGCCGTTCGCGAGGTACGCGTCGGACAGCAGGAACACCGGCGTGCGGTACGTGACGGCGATGCGCGCGGCCTCGATCGCCGCCTCGAAGCAGCCGGACGGCGTGGCGGCGGCCACGACCGGAACCGGCGACTCCGAGTTCCGTCCGAAGAGCACCATCAGGAGGTCGGCCTGCTCGGGCTTCGTGGGCATTCCGGTCGACGGACCCGCGCGCTGGACGTCGACGATCACGAGCGGCAGCTCGAGCGTCACCGCCAGTCCCACGGTCTCGGACTTGAGCACGATCCCTGGCCCGGCGGAGGTCGTCACGCCGAGCGCGCCGCCGAACGCCGCCCCGAGAGCCGCCCCGGAGGCGGCGATCTCGTCCTCTGCCTGGAACGTGCGGACTCCGAACTCCTTGAGCGCCGCCAGCTCCTCGAGGATCCCGGAGGCAGGGGTGATCGGGTAGGCGCCGAGAAAGAGCGGAAGCCCAGACAGCCTGCTCGCCGCCACGAGCCCGTAAGAGAGCGCGGTGTTCCCGGAGATCTGCCGGTAGGTGCCAGGGGCGATCTGCGCAGGCGCGATCTCATACGAGACCGCGAAGTCCTCCGAGGTCTCGCCGTAGTTCCAGCCCGCCTTGAACGCGCGCGTGTTCGCCTCGACGATCTCCGGCCGCTTCGCGAACTTGCCCTCGATGAACCCGAGCGTCCCCTCGACGGGCCGCTGGTAGAGCCACGACATGAGGCCGAGCGCGAAGAAGTTCTTCGACCGCTCGGCCTCGCGCGAGGTGACCCCATCGATGCCCTTGAGCGCCTCGATCGTCATGGACGAGAGCGCAACCGGGTGCACGTGGAAGTCGCCGAGCGAGCCGTCATCGAGCGGGTTCGCCGCATAGCCCGCCTTCTGCAGGTTGCGGTCGTTGAACGCGTCGGTGTTGACGATCACGGTGCCGCCCTTGGCCACGTCGCCGATGTTGACCTTGAGCGCGGCCGGGTTCATCGCGACGAGGACGCTCGGCTGGTCTCCCGGGGTGAGGATGTCGTGGTCGGCGAAGTGCACCTGGAACCCGGAGACTCCCGGGAGCGAGCCCGCAGGCGCGCGGATCTCCGCCGGGAAGTCGGGAAGCGTCGCCAGATCGTTCCCGAAGACGGCGGTCTCGCTCGTGAAGCGATCGCCGGTCAGCTGCATCCCGTCGCCGGAGTCGCCGGCGAACCGGATCACGACCCGTTCGAGGTGCTCGACGGGCTTGCTTACGGCCACAGCCCAGGTATAGCGGAACCTCGCGACGATGGGCAGCCGCTACGCGCGATCGCGCGAAGCGAGCGCCTAGGGGATCTTCGCGTACTGCGGAAGAACGCGGCTCAGCTGAGCCGGTAGACGATGCGACCGCGGGTCAGGTCGTACGAGGAGAGCTCGATGCGAACGCGGTCGCCGGGGAACACACGAATGCGGTAGCGCTTCATGCGGCCGCCCATGTACCCCAGGGCCTCGTGGCCGTTGTCGAGGCGGACGCGGAACATCCTGCTGCGGAGGGCTTCGATGACCTCACCCTCGACCTCGAGCTTCTCTTCCTTCTCTTTCATCCGAGCTCCTTGTGTCGGGGGAGATGCGCCGTGGCCGCGCGGAGCGGCCACGGCACGGAATCGTTCCTACGACGCGACGGGGATGACGTTCGTCGCCTCGGGGCCCTTCTGACCCTCGCGCGGCTCGAACTCGACGCGCGCACCCTCGGAGAGACTCTTGAAGCCATCACCGGAGATGTTGCTGAAGTGCACGAACAGATCCTTCGACCCCTCGTCGGGGGTGATGAACCCGTACCCCTTGCTGTCGTTGAACCACTTCACGGTTCCAGTTGCCATATGTGAAACACCTCCCTCACCAACTCACGAACGGGTAAGGAAAGCGCACGCGCGAACCGGACTCGCTCTGGTTTTAACCCCGAAACCGTAGCAGCCGAGCGGCGCTTCTAGCCGGCCTCGGCGAGGAGCGCACGCACGTCGAGCGGGCGCGTGAACATGTCGACCCCGTCGCCGTCGGAGCGCATCGGCCATTCCTCGCGTGGACGGTCGCGATAGAGCTCGACGCCGTTCCCGTCAGGGTCGTGCAGGTACAGCGCCTCGCTGACGCCGTGGTCGGACGCACCCGACAGCGGGATGCCTGCCTCGACGAGCCGGCGAAGCGCGTCCGCGAGGGCCTTGCGGTCCGGATAGCGGATCGCGACGTGGTACAGGCCGGTGTGCCCGGGCGGCGGAGGCGACGCGCCCTTGGACTCCCAGGTGTTCAGCCCGATGTGGTGGTGATATCCACCCGCCGAGATGAACACGGCCTGGTCGCCGTACCGGGCCTGCTCCTCGAACCCCAGCACGCCCACGTAGAAGTCGAGCGCACGCTGGATGTCGGCGACCTTGAGATGGACGTGACCGATGTCGACGCGGGGATCGATGCTCACGGCGGAACCGTAGCGCCCGGAAGCGTGGTGTCCTCGTGCGGCATCTCGCCCTCAACCGCACCCGCTCCCACGACGAGCGGCATGGTCGAGACCTCGAGGCCCCGGACCGGGCGCGGACGCCCGAGCGTGAGGCCGGCCGCGGCCCAGACCGTCACGGCGATCCAGGGTATGCCGATCACGTCCGTCTGGAGCCCGATCACGAGGACGGCGAGGAAGGCGGCGGCGAGCCAGGACTCCCTGCGCCAGAGGCCTACGAGGATCGCAAGGTTCCAGAGGACGAATGCGAGCGCGCCCGCGACCCCCGCGTCCACGCCGAGCTCCGTGTACGTCGACTCCCCGGCGAGCGGCGTGAGCCCGGTTCGCTTCGCAGTCACGCCCGCGTTCCCGAGCCCGTAGCCCTGCGGGTGCCGGACGACCACCCGGATCCCGTCGCGGAGGTTGCGGAAGTGACTGGCGGTCGACGACTCGTTGCCCGAGAACGGGTCGCTCGTCGTGTCTCCCTGCTGCTGCGCGTTCTCCCGCAGGAACTCGAGCTCCTCCTGCGTGTAGCTCGTCGACGGGCCGATCGTCGGATACGCGACGAGGAACGCCGCGCTCACGACGATCGCGGCGGCGGCGGCGGCGAGCGGCAGGATCCGCCGCTGCGCGAGCGCCAGCACGGCGAGACCCAGGACGAGCGCCCCCAGGGCGGCACGTGTGTGCGTGTACAGAAGCGCCGCGAACAGGAGCAGCGCGAGGATCGTCGACCACACGCGCACGGGCTTCGATACGAGGTAGATCAGTGCAACGACGAGGACGTACGCGCTCGCGAGCGGCGACAGGAACGTCGAGACCAGCCGACGCATCGGGTTGTTCTCGTCTCCCGTGTTGTAGACCCAGTTCTCGGGAAGCCCCGACAGGCCCTTGTACTCGAGGCCGAGCTGCTCGCGGTACCAGCTCGGAACCCCCGAGTCGCGCCACGCCTGGAGCGAGACGAAGGCGAGGTCGAGCAGCCCGACCGCAGCGACGACGAGCGCCGAGAGCACGATCACTCCGCCGAGCTGGCGCCGCTCCCCCCATGCGATCCAGACAAGCCTGCCGAGCACGTAGGCCGCAACGGGCAGCAGGTGGTGCCGCAGCGCCAGCACCTCGCCTCGCGTCGTCGCGTCTCCGCCGAGGACGTGCTGTGGAATCAGGGCGTACACGACGACGATCGCCGCGTAGGTGCCAGCGAGGACGTCCGCGATCTTCACCGTCGGCCGACGTCTCACGTGCCACGCGACGAGGAGGAGCGCGACGAGGAGGAGCGCGTCCTTCCAGGCCGCGACGACGTCGAGCATGGATCCGCGAACGCCGAGATCCCACAGCTGGGCCATCGCGACGTTGTGCACGGTGAGCCCCACGACGAGGACGGCCAGGGCGATGCCGGTGAAGCGCTTCGCGCTAATCGACGATCGCCACCAGCGTGAGCCCGAGGTTGACGATGCGAACACGGCCGGGAAAGAGCGCGCGAAAGCTGCGCCGCGTGAGAAGCCGGACATCCGTGGCGGAGTCCTTCCCTGCCGCCCGGTACGCGCGATGCGAGAGCGAGTCGGGCAGCCAGTGGACGAACGGCAGCCGCGTATGCACCTCGACGGGAAAGCGTCGGTTGGGCGTCGTCACGAATACGCTCCGTCCGACCCGGAGCGCCTCGGACACGAAGCGATGCTGGCGCTCTCGGCCCCCGACGTGCTCGATCACGGCGTTCGAGAACACCACGTCGAACTCGCCGTCGGCGAAGGGAAGCGCGCAAGCGTCGCCCTGGACGTAGCGAACTCCCGGATACCGCGCACGAAACGCGTCCCCGTCCTGGAGACCGAGGGCCGTGATCTGCTCCGGCCACGGGTAGTGCTCCTCGAAGAAGTTGAGCGTGCGGCACCCATCGCCCTCGCCGAACGCGAGCTCGTCGGCGCCGACGTCGAGGACAGAGGTCTCGGCGGTCGGCTGCAGCTCGTCGAGGAAGAGGCGGAGCTTGCGCCTACGCGAGCGCAGCGAGATGGCGTCGGCGACTCGCATCGGGATGAAGTATCCGGTCCGCGGAGGCGAGTAGTCTGCCGCGATGGTCGAGGCGACGCTGCACGCGGTCGGTCCGTACTCGCTTCGTCTCACCGCAAGAACCGACACCTGGAGCGCGCGTTTGCCGGAGGAGCAGTGGGCGTCGGCTCGCCAGCTCCCGGACGGCCGGATCGTCGTTCGCGCCTCCTGCGTGGACGCAGTCGACGAGGCGCGCTTCGTGCTCGCGCTGGACGACGACACGAGCGAGTTCCACCGCGCGTTCGCGCACGACCCCCTCCTCGGCCCGTCCGTACGGCGCTTTCGGGGCCTCAGGCCGCGAAGGAGGGCGACCGTCACCCACGCGGTGATCCACGCCGTCTGCGGCCAGCTGATCCAGGCAAGGCGCGCGCTCCAGATCGAGCGTGCGATTCTCCGCGCGTGTGACGAGGATCCGCCGAGACGCGAGGGACTACGGCGGCTGGCACCGGCGCGCATCGTCGCCTGCGGGCTCGCGCCGAGCCGAGCGGCGACGCTGACGAGACTGGCTCGAACGATCGACCTCGACGGCTTGCGCGGACGGGAGGACGCGCTCCGACGGCTCGGACGAGAGCGCGGGATCGGCCCGTGGTCGGTCGGGGTCGTCGCGCTCGAGGGGCTCGGCCGCTACGACACCGGCCTCGTCGACGATCTCGCGCTCGTGAAGCTCCTCGCGTCGGTTCGAGGAAGCTGGCCCGAGCCCGGCGAGACAGCCGCGATCCTCGAGCCGTATGGCGAGTGGCAGGGCCTCGCGAGCATGTTCCTCCTCAGAGGATTCGCGCGCGGGCTCGTCCCCGGCGCGAGCATGGATCGGGCCCGGCTCGCGCGCTCGGCGTCACGCCGCGCCGCCTGAGGGGCCGCCGTACACTCAGCCGATGGTGGACTCCCGCAGGATCGCCGTCCTCGGCGCCGGGCGGATCGGAGAATCGCTGATCTCGGGCCTGCTGTCGGCCGGTTGGCGCGATCCCTCCGAGGTCGCGGCGACGACGCGGAGCGCCGAGCGCGTCGCCGAGCTACGAGAGCGCTATGGCATCGAGGCGACGCTCTCGAACCACGACGCGGCCGCCGGAGCGGCGCTCGTCGTGATCGCGGTCAAGCCGCAGGACATCGAGGGCTTGCTCGGCGAGATCGGGACGCTGATCCTCCCCGAGCAGACCGTGCTCTCGGTCGCAGCGGCAATCCCGACCTCGCGCATCGAGAGCCGCCTCTCGTCGGGCGTCCCCGTCGTCCGCGCGATGCCCAACACGCCGTCGACCGTGCACGAGGGCATCGCGGGACTGTGCGCGGGCGCTCACGCCGACGACTCGAACCTCGACCTCGCCGAGGAGGCTCTCTCGCATCTCGGCGCCGTCGTCCGCGTCCACGAGGACGCGCTCGACGCCATCACCGCCGTGTCCGGCTCGGGCCCTGCCTACTTCGCGCTCCTCGCGGAGGCGATGATCGAAGCCGGGATCCTCCTCGGACTGTCGCGCGAGATCTCGACGCAGCTCGTCGTCCAGACGATGCTCGGAACGGCGAAGCAGCTGCGCGACGAGAAGATGCACCCGGTCGAGCTCCGGGAGATGGTGACGTCGCCGGGCGGGACGACCATCGCGGCGATCCGCGAGCTCGAGATGGCAGGCGTCCGGGCGGCGTTCCTGAACGCGATCCAGGCCGCAATGGTGCGCGCCCGCGAGCTCGCGTCGGAGAGTTAGCCCCTCGGCAGGAGCGGCGAATCGAGCTCGACGGCGAGCCCGCGCTCCGCGGCGAGCGCCTGCAGGGCCAGAACCGTGTCGGCGACCCTCGTGTCCTCGAGGAAGTCGCCGCGTGCCTCGAAGTCGACGAGCAGCGCCCGAACGGCCGACTCGTACGCTCCCCCGTCATGCGCCGCGAGCGCGACGAGCGTCGCCGCGACGGCGTGGGGAATCGCATCCGCGCCCTCGAAGGTCGTCGCCAAGCCAGCGGCCTGCTCGTCGTCTCCCAGAACGAGGCAGGCGAGCGCGGCGCAGTAGCGACCGATCCGGCTCTCCGACTCGGCTGCACCGGCAGCGAGGGGCCACTGGGCGTCGGCACGAGCGCCGGTGAGGTCGCCCGCGATGAGGCGGGACTTCAGTGCTCCGAGCGGCCGTCCCCAGCTCTCCGGCGGGGCGTCGTCCCAGCTCCGCCGATAAGTCTCCGCGGAGCGCAGCAGCCAGTCGCGCGCCTCGTCGGCGTAGCCAGCCATGAGCAGCGACAGCCCGGCCGCCCAGGCAGCGTTCCCCATGCGCGTCAGCTGCCGCTGTCGCTCGTCCGGCTCGGACGGGAGGCGAGCTGCTCCGTCCGCGAACCGACTCTTCGCCCTCTCCGCCTGCTCGGCCCAGTCGTCCATCGCCGCCGAAGTATCGTCTCGCCGTGCCGGAGCTTCGCGAGGTGGTCTACGTCGACGGCGTCCGGACGGCCTTCGGCCGCGCTGCTCCGGACGGGCTGTTCGCGCGGACGCGCGCGGACGACATGGCGGTCAAGGCGGTGCGTGAGCTGCTCCGCCGCAACTCGCAACTCCCTCCCGAGCGGATCGACGACGTCGTGTTCGCCGCGACGGCGCAGGTCGGCGACCAGGGACTGACGCTCGGGCGAGACGTCGCGCTGCTCGCCGGCCTCCCCACGTCGGTTCCGGGATTCGCTGTCGACCGGATGTGCGCCGGAGCACTGACGGCGACGACGGCCGGCGCAGGCGAGATCGCGATGAGAGCCGCCGACGTCGTGCTCGTGGGCGGCGTCGAGCACATGGGCCATCACCCGATGGGCGCCGACGTCGACTTCAACCCCCGCTTCGTCGCCGAGCGCATCGTCGACGACTCCGCCGCGGTCATGGGCCAGACCGCCGAGAACCTGCACGACGCCTTCCCGCACCTCACGAGGGAGGCAGCGGACGCGTACGCGGTCGAGTCCCAGCGACGCGCCGGCAAGGCGTGGGACGACGGCGTGATGGACGACATCGTCGTCCCGATGTCCGTGTTCACGGAGGAAGGCTGGAAGGTGGCGGACCGGGACGAGTTCCTCCGACCGGACACCACGCTCGAAGCCCTTGCGACACTGCGGACGCCGTTCCGCGCGGGCGGCCGCGTGACCGCCGGGAACTCCGCAGGTCTCACGGACGGCGCGACCGCCGCGCTCATCGCCTCGGAGTCGGCCGCAGCCGAGCTCGGGCTCGCGCCGAGGATGCGCCTCGCGGGCTTCGCGTACGCGGGAGTCGCGCCCGAGCTCATGGGCCTCGGGCCCGTCCCGGCGACGCGCACGGTCCTGGAGCGCGCCGGCCTCGACATCGCCGACGTCGACCTCTTCGAGCTGAACGAGCCGTTCGCAGTGCAGGTGCTGAGCTGGTGCGACGGCATGGGCGTGGCGCCCGACGATCCGCGCCTCAATCCCTACGGCGGCGCGATCGCCTGCGGTCACCCGCTCGCGGCCACTGGGGTGAGGCTCATGGCGCAGCTCGCCCGCGGGTTCCGCGACCGGCCCGGCTCGCGCTACGGGCTCACGGCGCTCTGCATCGGCCTCGGCATGGGAGCCGCGCTGCTCTGGGAGAACCTGCAGACCGATGGCTAGCCCGGCGACCGAGTTCAAGCTCCAGCGCGTCGAAGCGCGCGTCGGCCCGATTGCCCTCGTGACGATGGACAACGGCGCGGACTGGCAGAAGCCGAACACGTTCGGCGAGGCGGCGCTCCGCTCGCTCGAGGGCGTGCTCGACCGGCTCCGCACGCGCGACTGGCGCGGGCTTCTGCTCACCGGGAAGCCGTTCGTCTTCGCGGCCGGCGCGGACATCGACGAGTTCGGGGACATCACACCGGAGCGCGCGCGCCTGGGCGGTCAGGCCGGGCACGAGCTCTTCGGCCGCTTTCGCGAGCTCCCGTTCGTCACGGTTGCCGCAGTGAACGGGGCGGCGCTCGGCGGCGGCGTCGAGATCGCGCTGCACTGCGACTACCGGACGATTTCGTCGTCGGTTCGGCACTTCGCCTGCCCCGAGGTGTTCCTCGGACTCATCCCCGGCTGGGGCGGAACGCAGCTCGTCCCGCAGCTCGTGGGTGCGGAGGAGGCCGTGCGTTTCGTCGTCGAGAATCCGCTCCGCCAGAACCGCATGATCACCGGGCCGAAGGCGTTCGAGGCCGGCTTCGCGGACGTGCTCTTCGAGCCGGTCGAGTTCGTCGACGAGTCGCTGGCGTTCCTGCTCGAGAAGGTCGAAGAGGGCGCGGGCAAGCGACGACCGAGCGTCGATCTCTCCGACGCCTCGGAGGTCTGCCGCAAGGCGCGCGCCCGGCTCGACGGTCAGGTACACGGTGCCGCTCCGGCCCCGTACCGCGCACTCGACCTGATCGAGGGCGCGGCGACGTGGTCGCTCGAGGACGGCTACCGGGCAGAGGAGGACGCGCTCGCCGAGCTTCTTCCGGGGCCGGAGGCACAGGCGTCCGTCTACGCATTCGATCTCGTCGAGCGGCGCGCGAAGCGCGGCGTGGGTGCGCCCGAGGCGGAGCCGCGGCGGGTTCAGCGCGTGGGAATCGTCGGTGCAGGGCTCATGGCCCGGCAGCTCGTGCTCCTCTTCCTGCGGCGGCTCGAGGTTCCTGTCGTCCTACGAGACCTCACGCAGGAGCAGGTGGACGACGCGATCGCCTGGATCGCGGACGAGCTCGCCGACCTCGTACGCCGCGGCCGGCTCGCCGAGGGCAAGGCGCGCTTCCTCGGCTCGCTCGTCACCGGCGGCGCAGACTGGGAGGTCTTCGCCGGCTGCGACCTGGTGCTCGAGGCCGTCTTCGAGGAGCTCTCGGTGAAGCAGGAAGTCTTCGCGGAGCTCGAGCGGGTCGTCTCACCGGAGTGTGTTCTCGCCACGAACACCTCGTCGCTCTCCGTGACGGAGATGTGTGCTGAGCTCGAACACCCCGAGCGCCTTGTCGGGATGCACTTCTTCAACCCGGTGGCTGTGCTCCCGCTCGTCGAGCTCGTGCGCACGCCCCGAACGGACGACGTCTCGCTCGCGACAGTATGGGCGGTGACGAAGAAGCTCCGGAAGACGGGGGTGCTCGTGCGCGACGCGCCCGGCTTCGTCGTGAACCGCCTCCTCGGCCGACAGGGTGCCGTGATCACGCAGGCGCTCGACCGCGGCAACACCGTCGAGGAGACGGACGAGGCGGTGCTGCGGCTGGGGCTGCCGATGGCGCCCTCGGTTCTCCTTCAGCTCGTCGGCCCGAAGGTGGCGAATCACGTCCGGCACCAGCTGCACGACGCCTGGCCCGACCGCTTCCCGCTGTCCGCGACGCTCGAGAGCCTCGCCGACGGCGGCGAGCCCGTGGTCGTCGAGGACGCGCCCCGGTCGGTCGACGATCTGCACGAAGCGGTCCTCGAGGCACTCGCGGACGAGGTGCGACACATCCTCGAGGATGGCGTCGTCGACGAGGCCGCCGACGTCGACACCTGCCTGCTGCTCGGCGCGGGATTCCCGTTCTGGCTCGGCGGAATCACGCGACATCTCGACGAGACGGGAGTGTCCGAGCGAGTCGCCGGCCGGAAGCTCGCCGAGTTCGGCCACACACGTTCCTGACAAGACACGGGAGCTCACCCGGGGTCTGAGGTATGCTCCGGGGAGTACCGCTCGCCGGCGTACGAGCGAGCGTCAATCCTTCGGAAGGAGCGGCACGGCAACACGTGCTGCGTGAATGCACGAGGCTGAGACCATCCCGACGCTGACGTCGGACACATCCGAGAACCTGATTAGCGCAGCGAGTCGCGCCGAGTCCTGGTTCGGCGAGCCGTTCCTCATGCCGGACGAGGACGCCGCGCTGGCGCTCGCGCCCGGCACGGCGCGACGCGCCGCACTCGATGACGCGATCGCGGAGATCGAGGCCGGGCTCCGAGAGCCGTCGTCCGGCTGGAAGGTGCGCTACGGCCTCATGCTCGGGCTCGAGCGAGTGCTCACGGAGGCGACGCCGCGAACGGCTGCGGGCACCGAGCTCCGGCGCCACCAGGTCGACGCGCTCGCGGGGATGCTCGCCGAGCTGATCGCGTCGACGCAGCGAGCTGTGGAGGAGAACGGAAACGGCACCGGCTCGACGAACGGCGCGCACGCCGAGGCGGTCGAGATCGAGGAGGACGTCGACGACGACGTCGATGCAGGCTACGTCGAGGACGAAGTCGACGAGACCACGTTCGCCGGCGCGGACCCCGGAGCAGTACGGCGGTATCGCTTCCGGCATCCGACCGCCTCCGGCAAGACGATCGCCGCGGCCGGTTTCGTCGAGGCCGCGCGCCACCTCGGGATCCTCATCCTCACGCACCGTCGGCTGCTCGTCTCCCAGTTCACCGTCGACCTGACGACCGAGGGCTACGGCGGCCGCTTCACCGACGCCATCCTCGCGGGCGCGAAGGCGCCGCCGGGAGTCCCGATCACCATCCAGACGTACGCGTGGTTCGCCCGGCATGGGTCTGAGCTCAGTCGTAGCGCGTACCACCTCGTCATCTGCGACGAGGCGCACACGGCCCTCGGTGAGAAGACGAGCGCCGCAATCCGCGCATTCTCCGAGCCGCTGTACATCGGGATGACCGCCACCGAGCAGCTCATCGCGAAGCAGGTGTCGGACGTCTTCCCGGCATCCGTCGACGACCTCCCGCTCGGCGACGCCGCACGGCGCGGGCTCATCGCGCCGCTCCGCTGTCTGCGAGTCCCACCCGCGGCGGCGATCAACTCGGTGCCGATCGTGGGCGGAGACTTCGAGGAACGCGCGCTGGCCGCGGCACTCGACCACCAGGCGCTGAACCAGGCTGCGGCGAGCCTCTACCGCGAGCGCTTCGGCGCGACCCCCGGCATCGTCTACGCAGCGGGCGTCGAGCATGCGTACAACCTTGCGCAGGAGTTCCGCGCTGCAGGCCTCAAGGCCGAGGCCGTCTCCGGCCGCACGCCACCCGCGCGCCTCGCCGAGACACTGGCCGCCTACGAGCGCGGCGAGATCAACGTCCTCATCAACGCCCAGCTCCTCGCGGAAGGCTGGAACTCACCGCGCGCGACCGTCTGCATGCACCTCGCTCCGACCGCGTCGCGGCGCGTCTACCAGCAGCGCATCGGCCGGATCATGCGCATCCATCCCCGGAAAGAAGCCGGCGTGGTCGTCGATTTCGTCCCGAAGGGCGCGACCCACTCCGAGCGCGTCATCTCGCTGCACGCGCTGCTCGACTCCGACTTCTACCGCGAGGGCGCGCGCGTCACGCCCGCACCGCGCCGGCGCCAGCAGCGCCGGGCGCGCCGCAAGCTCTCTCCGGTGCCGTGGCTCGTGCCAGTCACCCCCGACGTCGCGCGTCGACTCAACGTCATCCAGCGCGAGTGGCAGCGGATCGATCCCAAGTACCTCGACGCCGAGGAGCAGCGCTTCTGGGCCACGATCGCGGGACGCCAGATCCGCTTCGACCAGCGCGCGGAGTTCGCGAAGAAGTTCGCCGAGGGCAGAGCGGACAAGGGCGCCCTCGAGCAGTTCCTCTCCACGTGCGCCGCGGAGAACCCGAATCGGCGCCTCCGCATGACCGCGCTGATGGATCGCGTCGCGACGCCGATCGACCGCGCCGACTTCGACGACCTCGTGACGCTCGTGACCCAGGCACCGCCCTGGGAGAAGGATCGCTCCGCGGGTGTCCGCGTCCTCCTCCGCGCGATCGGCGAGGGGAAGCCGCTCGCGCCGGAGCAGATACTGGCCCGCTGGACGTGGCGACTCGCGCGAGCGACGCGCAAGGTGCAGGACCGCAGGGTCTCGACCGAGTTCCCGGAGGCGAAGCGCCTGCTCGGCGCGGCCGCCAACTCTCGGGGCTACCGCCACGAGGAGAACGTCAAGCGGCTCGTCCACGTGGCGGGCGAGATGCCGCTTCCCGTCGGCGCCGCGTTGCTCGCGTCGGCGGACGGCTACACACCGCGCGCGAACTCCGCGCTCGACCATGCGCGCGAGGAGCTCGGCACGATCGACGAGATCGCGAACGCGCTCGCGGACAACCTCCCGGCGCCGAAGCTCACCGCCCGCAAGTCCCGGCGGCGTCGGCGCAAGCGCAAGGGAGGAGCGCCGGCAGAGACGCAGTCGGCGGAGGGCGGCGTCGAGAGCACGCAACGAGCCCATTCCCCTGAGCGTCGTCGAGCCCGCCGACGAGCCGGCGGACGAGTCCTCCGAGGACGCCGCCTAGCTCACGTCAGCCGGGCCCGCCCGACTCCGGCGAGTCGCCGTTCGCGTCGCGCTCGCGCAGGAAGCGCGAGATCTCCTGGGCGAGCGCCTCACCCGAAGGCAGGTCGGACGAGTCCTCCAGCAGCTCGAGGGAGTCCGCACGTCGCTCGAGCTCTTCCACGTAGCTCGACGTGTCGGAGTCCGTGGACACCGCCTGCGAGACCTGCTCGACGTACTCGTCCGAGGCCTCCTCGAGCTCACTCACGTCGATCTCCGTCGAGAGGACTCCGCCGAGCCGCTCGCAGAGCGCCTTCGCGGCCGGAGGGCTTGGCGCGAGCTGGACGTAGTGGGGCACCGCCGCCCACAGGCTCACCGACGGGATCCCCGCCCGTCGGCACGAGTCGAGCAGCACCCCGACGATCCCGGTCGGGCCCTCGTAGCGCGAGAGCTGGAGCCCGAGCTCGTCGACGAGCTGTGGATCGGTCGCGGCGCCCGTCACGGGCGACGGGCGCGTGTGCGGGACGTCGGCGACGAGCGCGCCGAGCGTGACCGCGAGCTCGACTCCGAGATCGCGTGCGAGCTCGGTCACGATCTCGCTGAAGGTCCGCCAGCGGTAGTTCGGCTCGACGCCGACCAGCAGGATCGCGTCGCGGTTCGCACCGGGAATGCTCGCGCGGAAGAAGGTGTTCTCCGGCCATTCGATCTTGCGCGTCCGGCCCTCTTCCAACGAGACCTGGGGGCGCGTCGCCTGGAAGTCCACGAACAGCTCCGGGTCGATGTCGGCGAACTTCCGCGCTCCCCACAGCTTCGCGAGATAGCCGGCGGCGAGCGTCGCTGCCTGCCCGCCGTCGTTCCAGCCCCTGAACGCACCAATGAGCACCGGCCGCTCGAGCGTCGACGGCCGTTCGTAGAGTCGGAGCTCACGGGCCATCGAGCAAGCCTACTGTCGGGTCAGCGGGCGGGGCGGTCGCCAGAGGGCGAACGCGAGCGCGAGGCTCAGCGCCCAGATGGAGGCGGCGAGCGCGACGTGGACGAGCACGAGCCACCAGGGCAGTCCCGTCCGGTACTGCACCTCGCCGACGATCGCCTGAGACACGAGCGCGGCGAGGAGCACGATCCAGATCACCGAGAGTCCCGGATAGCGGCGGCAGTAGCGGCGGAGCAACCAGCCGACGAGCAGCACACCGACGCCGAAGACGGTCGCGACGCGAACGTGGACGTATACGACGTCGTCCACGCGCAGCCCGAGCCGGTGGACGTTCGCGCTCGACCCCGGATGCGGGCCGGAGGCCGTCGCGACCGCGCCCGTGACGATGAGCGCAGCGCAGACCGGGAGTCCCGCGCAGGTCACGAACAGGCGCAGCCAGCGAGGGCCTGCGGGGGCCGCGAGACCGTCGCGGGCGCTCCACGCCTCGATCGCGACGACGGCGGTCAGTGCGAAGGCGGCGAGCCCGAGCAGGAAGTGCGTCATCACCGCGAGCGGGTGCAGGTGCAGGATGATCGTGATCCCCCCCATCGGGATCTGCGCCGCTGCCACGAGGAACGCTCCGAGCGCTGCGATCCGGGCCCAGCGCGAGAGCTCCGGCACGCGCCGGGATGCCAGCCAGGTGACGAGCGTGAGCACGATCCCGGTGAGCGCCACCATCCGGTTTCCGAACTCGACGAATGCGTGGTACCCCTGCTCGGGATACGGCTTGGAGCCGCACCGCGGCCAGTTCTCGCACCCGAGCCCCGAGCCCGTCAGCCGGACGAACGCACCGGACGTGATGACGAGGAAGAGCGCGACGCACGAGGCGACGGCGAGCCGGAGGAATGCCACCGCCGAGAGCGTCCGCACGCGAACGGCTGCGACCGCCACTAGCCCAGAACCACCCCGACGCCGTCCTCGACCCGACCGATTCGAGCGCAGAAGAGATCGGCCTCGGCGAAGGTCGCCTCGAGCACGGCCGCCCGCGACGCCGGAAGCGACACGAGGAGCCCACCGGCCGTCTGCGGGTCGTACGCGAGCGCCTCGGCATCGGCGCCGGCCGTACTCGCGACATGAGCTCCGGCGAAGTCGCGGTTGCGGCGATCGCCTCCCGTCCGGACTCCGTCTGCCACGAGCTCGAGCGCGCCCGGAAGCGCGGGAAGAGCCGATGCGTCGAGGGTGGCGCGCACTCCGCTGCGCGACGCCAGCTCGTGCACGTGGCCGAGCAACCCGAAACCTGTCACGTCGGTCACCGCGTTGGGCTCGAACGGACGGATCGCGTCGGCGGCCGCCTTGTTCAGCTCGACCATCGAGTCGATTGCCGCATCGAGCGCGCCGGCCGGAGCGACACCGTCGCGCACGCCCTGCAGGACGATCCCGGTTCCGAGCCGCTTCGTGAGAAGAAGGACGTCGCCCGGCCTCGCGCCCGCTTTCGGCCAGATCCTGTTCGGGTGCACCATCCCCACGACTGCGAGCCCGTACTTCGGCTCGACGTCCCGAATCGTGTGGCCGCCTGCGAGGATCGCCCCGGCCTCGCGTACGCGCTCGTCGGCGCCCGCGAGCACGTCGGCGAGCACCTCGACCGGAAGCTCCTCCGGGAAGGCCGCCACCGAGAGCGCAAGGAGCGGCGCGCCGCCCATCGCGAAGACGTCGTTGAGCGCGTTCGTCGCGGCGATCGCGCCGAACGTTCGCGGGTCGTCGACGAGCGGCGGGAAGAAGTCGACCGTGAAGACGATCGCGCGGTCGTCGTCGAGTCGATAGACGGCGGCGTCGTCTGCGGGGTCGAGCCCGACGAGGAGATCTTCGGCATCCGCGGGAACGAGCCCCGCGAGGAGCGTCTCGAGCCGCCCCGCTGCGTACTTCGCCGCACATCCGCCCGCCCGCGCGAGCGACGTCAGGGCGACGGTCTCCACGCCGAACACTGTAGACGGGGCGGGTGAAACGAGGCCGTGCCCCGCCCTCGTGCCGTACCGCCGAGCGCCTTAGACTCGCGGCGTGAGATCAGCCCTGATCACGGGGGGTTCGTCGGGAATCGGGCTCGCCATCGCGCGTGCGCTCCGGGAGGACGGCTACGAGCTCACGCTCGTTGCTCGCCGCCCGGAGCCGCTGGCCGCCGCGGCCGGCGAGCTGGAAGCGCACGCGGTCCCGGCGAACCTCGGCGATCCCGACGAGTGCGTGCGGGTGGTCGAAGAGCATGCCGAGCGGCACGGCGGCATGGACGTGCTCGTGAACTCGGCTGGGATCGGGATCGGCGGCTCGTTCGCGGAGCAGGACACGAAGCGGATCGCCCTCCAGCTCGACGTGAACCTGCTTTCGACCCTCGTCGTCACGCGGGAGTCGCTCCCACACCTGCGCACGTCCCGCGGCCAGGTGATCACGCTTGCGTCGATCGCCGGGACGATCCCAACTCCCGGCCTCGCCGTCTACGGCGCGACCAAGGCCGCGCTCATCGCCTTCACGAACTCACTGAACCGCGAGGAGGCAGAGCACGGCGTGCGCGCGACCGCGATCTCGCCGGGCTTCGTCGCGACGCGCATGACCGAGTGGACGGGCCTTCCCGACGACGAGCAGATCCAGCCCGAGGACATCGCGACACTCGTGCGTGCGGTCCTCAGCCTGAGCGCGGTTGCGCGTGTACCGAACGTCGTCGTCGAGCGACTGGGCGACGAGGCCTAGGGGCTAGTCAGCCGCGAACGAGCTTGGAGCGCACGGCCGCCTCGAGCTCCTCCACGGAGACGCTCCCCTCGAAGCGGGCGACGACGACCCCCTCGCGGCTGACGAGGAACGTCCACGGCTCCGTCTGCAGCCCCCACTGCTTCATCCACCGGTTGTAGCCGTTCGCCGGGTCGTTTCCCGCGTACACCTCGACGTGCATGAAGCGCACCGGCGTGTCCTCGAGCTCCGTCGCCACCTGCTCGACGACGTCCACCACGGGGCCGCAGAGGCGGCTCGAGCAGAACTTCGGGGTCGCGAACGTCACCACGAACGGCGCGTGCACTCGGAGCGAGCCTGCGACCGAATACCGGAGCAGCTTCGTGTCCGGCGGCGTCCGGGTCGTGAGCTCCCCGAGATCGCCATGCGTCGACGCGAGGGTAGGTGTCTCTGAGGCGGGTGCGCGATCACCGACGTCGAGCGGCGGGTCGTCCTTGACGACGACGACGTTCCCGAGGGCCTGGACGCGCTTGGGTCCGCCGTCGGGCTCGGCAAGCAGCCAGTACTTGTGGACGCGCGGCAGGTGCAGGTGCGCCACGTAGATGTGCGTTGCGTCGCCCGTGACCTCGCCCGGCAGCCCGATGCGCTCGATCTTCGCCGTCGTCTCGAGGAACGGCGCGCTGTCGAGGTCGTCGGAGACCCACACGTGAGCACTCGGCAGCGTGATCGCGCGCCCCTTCGAGTCGACGACGAGGAACGAGACACGGACGTTCCCGGGAACGTAGTTCTGGGTTCCCGGGACGATCGCGACGTCCTCACCCGGCGCGCGCCAGAGCTGCTCCAGCGTCTCGCCTGCCCCGGCGGCCGCGCTCGCTCCGTTCCCGGAGCCACCGCAGGCGGTGAGGAGCAGGCACGACAGCACAGTCAGTGCCGCGGCGACGCGCATACGCGGTCGAGTGTAGCCCGGGGTCTTCTAGTAGCCCGGGGTCTTCTAGTTGCCGTCGGGCCAGGAGTGCGACGGCCAGAACTGTCCGAGCCACGCGGCGAGCAACGCGAGATTGACGAGCAGGAGCAGGAGTCTCGGCTTCATGGCGACCTCCTTCCTCAGAAGCGGATTTCCTGGAGCGCCTCGGCGGCGTTCCGATAGAACCGAGCGGCCTCGCGATCGTCCCCTCGGCGTCCCGCGAGATCCCCGAGCGCGACCCAGGCCTCCGTCCGGTGGCTGATCGACGCCATCTGCTCGGCGGCGTCGTCGGCTGCCCGGAAGCACGCTTCCGCCTCGTCCAGCCGTCCTCGCTCCAGCAACGCTCGACCCAGCACGAGCTGCGAGGGACTGACTTCGTGGAGGTAGTCCTCCCGACCCTGCACGAGCTCCAGCGCCTTCCGCGCGAGAACCTCGGCCTGGTCGTAGTCGCCCCGGTCGAGGTGCACCCGTGCGAGCCCCTCGAGCGCCTGCGCGGCGTCTGCAGGGGAGTCGGCATCGAGCGCCTTCGCGTAGGACGCCTTCAGGTGCTCGACGGCGTTCTCCTCGTCTCCCAGGAGAAGCGTGAGCCCGCCGAGCATGAGATGCAGACGGCCGACGTTTCGCTCGTCGTTCGCCTGCTGGTACAGCTCCTTCGCCCGCTGTGCGTAGGTGCGGGAGAGAACGTAATGGCCCTGCCTCTGCGCGACGAGCGACGCCTGGAAGTACGCGCGCGCGATCGCCTCGCGGTCTCCGAGCTCCTGCGCGAGCTCGAGCGCACGCTCGACGTCGTCGCGCGCCGCGACGTAGTCGCGAAGCCGGCGACGGCAGCGAGAGCGCCACTGCAGGATGTCGGAGCGGAGGAAATCGCCCGGGAGCTCGGAGCGCTCGGCGAGCTCGAGGGCCTGATCGAAGAGCCCGACCGCCGTGGAGATGCTCGAGAGCTTGTAGCGGCAGACCGCGAGCCGGAAGAGCACGTCGGCGCGGTCGAGGTCGGAGAACTCCGGACGCTCGGTGAGCTCCCGCGCCTGCCGCAGGAGCTCGATCGCCTCCCGCACGTCGCCACGCTCCTGGAGCGCCCACGCCTCGCCGGCGAGCATCCGGACGCGGATCGTCGCCGCGCCGACCTCGTCGACCGACGGCCGCGTCGCGCGGAAGGAGTCGACCGCCTCGTCGTAGCGGTGGGACGCGGAGAGCGCCTCTGCGCGCTCGAGCTCCGCCTCGACGCGAGCACGGTCTCCGGCCGCGACGCCGGACGCGATGAAGGCGGGATCGACGCCGAGCTGCTCCGCGAGCCACGCCACCGTGGACTCGGTCGGCCGCGTCTTGCCGCGCTCGATCTGGCTGATGTACTCCTTCGAGAACCGCTCCCCCGCGAGCTGCGTCTGCGTGAGACCAGCGGCGACGCGGAGCGAGCGAACCCGCTCGCCGAGGCGAGCTCCTGATCCCGGCCAGCCGACGGAGGAGCCGACTTCGGCGACAGGCGTGTCGGCTACCGCCGGTAGGACGATCTCGTGCATTCTCGTTTCAGTCAATTCGGATTCGACCTCGGCGCGCTCCCCTTCCCGGGGGACGCGCGGCTACCGCTTCTGAGTGAACTAACCGTAGCCGAAATCACTTGACCTGACTACTTGACTTTTCCAGACACGACTCCTATAGTCAGGCCCACACCGCAGACGATCGGACGCCAGATCGGATGCGCGGGCACCACCGCCGGATTCCGGCAGGCGCAGGACGAGCGTGACTGGGCCGCAGAGTCACGATTCGCCGGCCTCGCCGCCCCGGGACGGGGTCGCCTCGAACGGGAAACGCCCCCGGAGCCGCAGCCGGGGGCGTTTTCGTTTGGCGGGGGCAACCTGCGGTTTCCCCGGCCGGCCCCCTTCCCTCTGCGCTTCGACTGCTCGCGCGGCGCCTGCCTACGGCCGAGTGAATCGGCCTTCGGCGTTCCGCCGCAACGGCGACTCAGCCGTCCAAGAGGTAACGGTCGCGGATCACCGCTGTAGATCGGGCTGGGAGCACGTTCGCATCGAGCAACT
Organism: uncultured Gaiellaceae bacterium; assembly: GCA_963846995.1. Classification (GTDB taxonomy): domain Bacteria; phylum Actinomycetota; class Thermoleophilia; order Gaiellales; family Gaiellaceae; genus GMQP-bins7. The sequence goes on from CAWJYD010000011.1 coordinate 96,396, forward strand.
GCTCCAGCGTCAGCGACGCGAACGTCGAGTCGTCGGCGAGGAGCTCTCGGTAGCGGGCGCACGCGTCGCCGATGTCGGTGTTCCCGGCCGGATGCACCACCACGTAGCGGCCCCACGACCAGGCGCCGCTCTCGTGCTGGAGCATCGAGAGGAGCAACAGATGCTCGAGCCACGTGACCGCGAGGCCCGAACGTTCCACGAGCGCGTCCGTCGCTCCCGGCGCGAACGCGCCCGAACGCTCGGCGACCTCGAGGTTGCGCGCACGATTCTCGGGCTTCGGAGTCTCGGGCTTGCTCCACTCGTGGTAGCGGACGCTCACACCGACGACACCGGCCGCGCCGTCGAGGTCGAGCACGAACGCTGTATCGAAGGCGCGCAGGCTGTTGAGGTACGCCGGATCCAGACGGCCGGGCGAGTGCGCGAAGCGGACGTCGCGGACGCGGCCCGGGGTATCCGGCCACAGCGTCCGCAGTGCGCGAGTCGCACGCGCCGGATCTGCGGCGAGGTCGCCGAACAGGTTGAACGCGAGCGCGGGCGACCACAGGAGATCGGCCCACAGCCGCTGGTGGTCGAAGCTCTGCTGCGGCTCGGTGACCGACGTTCTCGCCCGCACGGCAGCGAGCGCGGCGTCGGTGACGAAGTTCGCGCCGGTCTCCCGCGCATACTCGAGCGGCATCCGGCTTCCGAGCGGGCGCGACGGCCTTCCCGTCCTTCGGGACGAGCGGCTGCGTGCCGATCGGATGCCCTTCGGCCCCACGCCACGTCGCCTGCCGATAGCGCAGGAGACGGCGGAACTCGGTCATCGCCGGCCACCCGGGAACGCGGTCCTCCGCCTCCCAGCAGTGCGCAGCCTCGAGCTCCTCCCTCGTGGGCCCCTCGACCCTCATGCGGGACCTACTCGACGCTCGGTGCGGCCGAGCTCGCCGCGGCGTGACCGCGCTCGCCCGCACCCTCGTGCGGACGGACGAGGACGTACGCGACGATCGCGCCGGTGAGCGCGATCGCGGCCGCCACCTCGAGCGCGATCTGGAAGCCGTTCATGAACGCCTGCGGCGTGCGTTCGCCCCCGGCTTCGGCGGCGATGATCGCCCCCATGATCGCGATGCCCATGGTTCCGCCGACCTGACGGGCGCTGTTGAGCACCGCCGAACCGACGCCGGCCTTGTCGACGGGCACGCTGCGCGTCGCCGCCGCCGCGCTCGGTGTCATCGTGAGCGACATCCCGACGCCACCGATCACGAGCGCCGGCAGGAGGTCGAAGAAGGAGGCGTCGACTCCGAGCCGCGAGAAGATGAGGAGCTGGACCGCGAGCAGGATCATCCCGGTCGTCATGAGCCCCCTCGACCCGAGCCGGTCGCTCGTCTTCCCCGCGAGCGGCGCGATGAAGATGATCAGCAAGGTCATGGGCAGGAAGGCTGCGCCCGCCTGCACGGCCGAGTAGCCGAGGATGTTCTGCATGTACAGCGACACGAAGAAGAACACGCCGAACATCGAGAGCGCGACGAGCAGCATCGCGAGGTTCGCTCCCGTGTAGGTCCCGTTGCGGAAGAGCTCGAGCGGGAGCATCGGGTCGCTGCGGCGGCGCTCGAGCACGACGAACGTCGCGATCGCGAGCACGGCGAGAACGAAGGAGCCGACGATCCGAGGCGAGGTCCAGCCGTACGTGTTCGCCTCGATCAGGCCGTACGTCAAGGCGAAGAGGCCGAGCGCCGACGTGGCGAGCCCCGGAAGATCGAGGCTCGCGTGCGTCTCGTCCCGCGACTCGTCGATGAAGAGGAAGGCCGCGGCGATGGCGACGAGGCCGATCGGGACGTTGATGAAGAAGATCCAACTCCAGTCCAGGTGCTCCGTGATGAGACCGCCCGCGAGCGGGCCGATGGCGAGGGCGAGCGCCGACGTACCGGCCCAGATGCCGATCGCCGTCCCGCGCTCGCGCGGCGGGAAGGTCGCCGCGATGATCGACAGCGTCGAGGGGTTCATCAGAGCGGCGCCCGCACCCTGCAGCACCCGTGCGCCGATGAGCATCGAGGAGGAGGTTGCGAGGCCACACATGAGGGACGCGACGGTGAAGACGACGATGCCGAGCACGTAGACACGGCGACGGCCGAACGCATCGGCGACCTTGCCGCCCACGAGCATGAGCGAGGCGAACGTGAGGGCGTAGCCGGTCACGATCCACTCCAGCTCCGAGAGCTTGGCGCCGAGGTCGCGCTGGATCGACGGCAGCGCGACGTTCACCACCGTGTTGTCGAGCATGATCATGAAGAGCCCGAAGGAGACCGAGGCGAGCGTCAGCCACTTCCGATTCTCCTCTGCGAAGATCCGGCCCCTCATGCCCGGAGAGACTAGCCAGAGCGCCTCGGGTGACTTCGTGTGGACTCCGACCGACGAGCAACTCGCCAAGGCGAACGTCGCCCGGCTCGCTGAGGCCCTCGGCTGCGCGACGTACGAGGAGCTCCACCGCGTCTCGATCGACGACTCCGAACGCTTCTGGCGTGCGGTGGTCGACGACCTCGGCATACCGCTCGTCCGCGACTGGGACGCGGTGCTCGACGACTCGCGCGGGATCGAGTGGACAACGTGGTTCGTGGGAGCTCGCCTCAACGTCGCCGACGCGTGCGTGCACCGGTGGGCGCGCGAGACGCCCGACCGCGAGGCAGCGGTGTGGGTGCCCGAGGAGGGCGAGCGCCGGGCGCTGACCTGGGCCGAGCTCTCACTCGAGGTCAGGCGCCTGGCCGAGGCGCTGCTCGAGCTCGGGGTCGGCGAGGGCGACGCCGTCGCGACGTTCCTGCCGATGGCGCCGGAGGCTGCCGTCGCCTCGCATGCGTGCGCGCACATCGGCGCGGTCCAGGTTCCCGTCTTCTCAGGGTTCGCTGGCCCTGCCGTCTCCGCCCGTCTCGCCGACGCCGGTGCGAAGGTCGTCCTGACCGCCGACGCGTCGTACCGCCGCGGCCGGCTCGTCCCGATGAAGGAGGTCCTCGACGACGCTCTTGCTGACGCGCCGAACGTCGAGCACGTCCTCGTGTGGCGGCGGGCCGGTGTCGACTGCCCGATGCAGTCGGGACGCGACATGTGGTGGGAGGACGTCGTGGCGGGGAAACCCGGGACTCTCGCTGCGGTCGAGGTCGAGAGCGAGGCTCCGTATCTCCTGGCCTACACCTCGGGCACGACCGGGCGTCCCAAAGGCGCCCTCCACGTCCAGGGCGGCTTCCTGCTCTCGATCGCGCGTGAGACCGCGTACCAGGCCGACCTGCGGAGCGGCGACCGCGTGCTCTTCGCCACCGACATGGGCTGGATCATGGGGCCCTGGACGGTCACGGGCGCGATGGCGTGCGGCGCGACCGTCGTCTTCATGGAGGGTGCGCCCGACCGCCCGCCGGACCGGGTCTGGCGGATCGTCGCGGACGAGCGCGTGACGATGCTCGGCGTCTCCCCGACACTCGTGCGAGCGCTCATCCCGGAGGGCGAGCCCGAGGCCGACCTCTCGTCGCTCCGCTCCGTCGTGACGACGGGCGAGCCGTGGAACCGCGGCCCGTACGACTGGCTCGACGAGCACGTGTGTGGGGGCGGGCGGATCCCGATCGTCAACTGCTCGGGCGGAACCGAGGTCGGAGCGTGCTTTCTCTCGGTGACCATGCTCGAGCCGACGAAGCCGTGCTCGGTCGGCTTCCCGGCGCTCGGCGAGGACATGGACGTCGTCGACGAGGCGGGTCGCTCCATCCGGGGCGAGGTGGGCGAGCTCGTGTGCAGGCGACCCTGGCCCGGGATGACGCGCGGCATCTGGGGTGATCCCGAGCGCTATCTCGAGACGTACTGGCGCCGCTTCCCCGGCGTCTGGACGCACGGGGACTGGGCGTCGGTCGACGCGGACGGCTACTGGTTCCTGCACGGGCGCTCGGACGACACGCTCAACATCGCGGGCAAGCGGATCGGGCCGGCGGAGCTCGAGTCCGCGGCGGTGGGACACCCGGCTGTGGCCGAGGCGGCCGCCATCGGCGTGCCGCACGAGGTGAAGGGCGAGGTGGCGTGGCTCTTCTGCGTCCTCGCCCCCGGCGCCGACGCGAGCGCGGACGACGTCTCGGGCGTGGTTGCACGCGAGCTCGGCAAGGCGTTCGCTCCCGAGCGCGTGCTCTTCGTGTCCGCCCTGCCGAAGACGCGGAGCGCCAAGGTCGTGCGACGGGCCGTCCGGGCGAGCGCTCTCGGGCAAGATCCCGGAGACTTGTCGACCCTCGAGAACCCCGAGGCTCTGGAGGACATCGCCCGTGCCGTCTGACCGACTCGAGGGCGTGGCGCTCGTCACGGGCGGCGGACGCGGCATCGGAGCATCGATCGCGCGCGAGCTGGCGGAGGCCGGGATGCGGGTCGCCGTGACGGCGCGAACGGCCGAGCAGGTGGAGAGCGTCGCCGCCGAGATCGGCGGGCTCGCGCTCGTGGGAGACGTGACGCAGCCCGACGACGTCGAGCGCTGGGTCGCCGAGACCGAGGAGCGCCTCGGCCCGGTCGACCTCCTCGCGGCCAATGCCGGGATCGGCGGCCCGTCGGGCCCGACCTGGGAGATCCCGGTCGCCGACTGGTGGCACGTCCTCGAGATCAACGTCCTCGGCGTACACCTGTGCTGCCGGCAGGTCATCCCCGGGATGCTCGAGCGCGGACGCGGGCGCATCGTCATCACCGGAAGCGGAGCGGCATACCTCCCGGGCTCACGCGCAACCGCATATCCGACGAGCAAGGCGGCCGTCTGCCGCTACGGCGAGACGCTCGCCGGCGAGCTCGCAGGGCGGCTCCCGGTGTTCTTCTTCAGCCCCGGGCTCGTCCGCACGGAGCTGATCGGCAGCGCATTGGGTGACGACGCGCCGTGGACGCCGCCCGAGCTCGCGCCTCGCCTCGTCCGCGTCCTCGCATCGGGCCGGGCCGACGCGCTCGCGGGGCGCTACCTGCACGCCGAGCACGACGACGTCGAAGATCTCATCGCACGCTCCGACGAGATCGCCGCGAACGACCTGAACGCGATCCGCCTGCGCCGCTGACCGGTGGCGTAACGCGGTCTGAACTGCCGCGTCCCCTACGCTGCGCGGCGGCGTGCCGTTCTTCATCTGCCCGAACTGCAAGGAGCGCTCCGTCGATCTCGACGGATACGACGGCTTCTCGATGCAGGCCGTGCAGTGCCGCAGCTGCGGGTTCGGCTTCCTCTACGAGCTCCTCGAGGACTACTACCCCGCGCCCGAGACGGGCTTCGTCGTGTGCGACCAGGACAAGCGCGTGCTCGCCGCGGGCCGCGGCGTGTTCGAGCTGACCGGGTACCGCGACGCCGATCTCATCGGCCGCGAGGTCGGCGAGGCACTCGGCCTCTCCGACGAGGCACCGATGGAGGTCGTCCGCGAGTGGGGCGTCCGGAAGATGGGGCAGGAGCTCGACATCCGCACGCGCGCGGGAATCGAGAAGCGCGTCGTCGTCGACTTCTTCCCCGCCTACGACGACGACGGCGGGCTCCTGCTCGCGCTGACTCCCCGCTAGCCGCGGGGCGCGATCCAGACCTGGCGCGCTAGCGCGAGGACGTCGCCGTCCGCGCCGAGGAGTGCCGTGCCGGCGTAGAGCTTCCGGCCGTCCTCGCCGAGCGGCCACGAGGCGACGATGCACCGCTCGCCCGGACGCGGGACGCGGTCGACGCGGGCGGTCATCCTCCCGAGCACGACGTCACCGCGACCCTCCGCCCCGACGGCGTAGGCGCCCGCGCAGTCGATCGCCGCCCACACGATCTCGGGGGCCGGCTCGTCGAGGACGACGGGAGTCGCGTGCAGCGGCTCGCGGCCCGGCACCGGGCCGACGTGCACCTGCAGCCCGTCCCGGCGGAGGCCGCACACGAAGCACTCGCCGAACTCCTCCCCCTCGCCGCGAACGTGCCGATCCCGGGCGGCCTCGGCCTCCGCCAGCGACACGGGCGAAGGGGCGTCGACATCGACAACGGCGGGCCTCGCCTCCGCGACGAGCGCGTCGCCGTCGAGGAGCCTCGCGGCCTCGCCGTCGAGCTCCACGGCGAGCTGCCGCTCGAGCGGCGGTGGGAGCCGGAGCGTCACCTCGACCTCCTTCGCGTCGACGAACGCCGCGAGCCGGCCGCACGCATAGCCTCCGTTCGCCGACGTCAACGGACCCCGGAAGCGACGCTCGATCGTGATCTCCATCGCGGCCAGCCTACTCGTTAGACTGAGGTTTGTGACTGTGAGGCGAAAACTCCGTTGAGACTGGCTCTCGCCCAGCTCGACACCGTGGTCGGCGATCTCGACGGCAATCGCGGGCTCATCCTCGAGGCGCTCGCGGAGGCGCGATCCGCAGTCGCCGATCTCGTCGTGTACCCCGAGCTCGCGACGACCGGCTACCCGCCCGAGGATCTCCTCCTGCGACCGGCATTCGTCCGTGCCGCGCGCGCCTCGGTCGAGCAGATCGCGGCGGAGACCGACGGCATCGTGGCGCTCGTCGGGACGCCGTGGTTCGACGGCGACCTCGCGAACGCGTGCGCCGTGTGCGCGGGCGGCGAGGTTCGCGGCGTCTACCGCAAGCACTACCTACCGAACTACGGCGTCTTCGACGAGCATCGCTACTTCGCGGAGGGCCGCGATCTCGTGGTTCTACGCATCGGAGGCGTCTCAGTCGGGATCACGATCTGCGAGGACGTGTGGCAGCCCGGCCCGCCGGCGACCGACCTCGCGCTCGCCGGCGCCGAGCTCGTCGTGAACCTGTCGGCCTCCCCCTACCACGTCGGCAAGGCGGAGGATCGCGAGGAGATGCTCGTCACACGCGCGCGCGATACGAGCGCCTACTTCGCCTTCTGCAACCTCGTCGGCGGCCAGGACGAGCTCGTCTTCGACGGGCATTCGGTCGTCCTCGACGAGGCCGGCGAGGTCGTCGCGCGGGCGCCCGGCTTCGAGCCGCACCTGCTCGTCGTCGACGTCGATCCTTCGGACGCGATCGCGCGCCGGCTGAGCGACGCACGGCGGCGCGACCTCGCACGGACGCGCGAGCGCGAACCGCGCCTCGAGACGATCGAGCTCGACGCCGCGTCCGACCACGGTGACGAGGCGCCCGGAACGGTCGAGCCGTTCGCGCCCGAGCTCGAGCAGATGCGGCTCGCGCTGACGCTCGGCGTCCGCGACTACGTCGAGAAGAATGGCTTCGGCGACGTCGTCGTCGCGGTCTCCGGCGGCATCGACTCGGCGGTGACCGCCGCCCTTTGCGCCGACGCGCTCGGGCCGAGGCGTGTCCACTGCGTCTCCATGCCGTCGCGGTTCAGCTCCGAGGGGACGCGGGGCGACGCGCGCCAGGTCGCGGAGAACCTCGGCTGCGAGTTTCGCGAGATCCCGATCGAGGACGTCGCGTTGTCGTTCCGTGCTGCGCTCGCCGGCGAGATCGAGGGCGGCCTCGAGGGCCTCGCCGCCGAGAACCTGCAGGCGCGCGTGCGCGGCGTCCTGCTCATGGCGCTCTCCAACACCTACGGCTGGCTGGTCGTCTCGACCGGGAACAAGTCGGAGCTCGCGGTCGGCTACTCGACGCTCTACGGGGATATGGTCGGCGGCTTCGCGCTCCTGAAGGACGTGTTCAAGACCGACGTCTACCGGCTGGCGGAGCACCTGAACGCGGAGGCCGGACGCGAGCTCATCCCGCGCAGCACGATCGAGCGCGCACCGAGCGCGGAGCTCCGCGACGACCAACGCGACGCGGACTCGATCCCGCCGTACGACCAGCTCGATCCCGTCCTCGAGGCGTACGTCGAGGAGGACCGCTCGCGCGAGGAGCTCGCCGCGGAGTTCGACCCGGCTGTGGTCGAGCGCGCGGTCGCCCTCGTCGATCGCGCCGAGTACAAGCGCCGCCAGGCGCCGCCCGGATTGAAGCTGCGCCCGAAGGCCTTCGGGCGCGACCGCCGGACGCCGATCACGAACCGCTACCGGGGCTGAGCTACGCGTCCGCGTCGATCGGCGCGCTCGGAGGCCCGCGGTCGACGAGGTCACGAACGAGCGCCGGGAGCTGCCGAGGCGCGAAGAGCCGCTCGCTCGACTCGAGCTCGTCCAGCGACCACCAGCGCGCCTCCGTCATCCCCTCCTCGCGGAGCTCTTCCCACGAGAACCGCGGCGCCGGCTCGAAGCGACCGGTGCGCACGAGGTAGCAGCGCTCGTGCTGGCCGTCGTACGCGCTGGACAGCTCGAAGAGGTGCGTCCGGTACCACACCGGGGGGCCGAGCTCGAACTCCGTGAGACCGACCTCCTCGGCGAGCTCTCGCCGCAGCGCGTGCTCGTCCGTCTCGTCCGGTTCGATCCCTCCACCGGGCGTCGCCCACACGAGACCGTGCCGAAAGTCGAAGAGCACGAGGAGGACGCGGTCGTCCGGGTCGAGCAGAACGGCTCGCACCGCCTGACGGAGACGTGGCACGCTCACGCGACGAGCTCGTGCAGCTCGGTGAACCAGCGCAGGCGCTCGCTCCAGGGCACGGCGGCGTTCGCGGGAGAGGTCGAGGGGAGGACGAACAGCGCGATGTCGGCGAGCCGACGATCCTGTAGCCCGTGCTCCGGCCGCTCGCGGAAGACGCCGCGGTAGGCGGCCTTGCCGACGAATCCGATCGCGCGCGGTGTCAGGGTGCTCGCGATCTCCTCGAGCCGCTGGCGCGCTCCGGCGAAGTCCGTCGCCCTGAGGTCGCCCGAGCCGCGCGTCGTCCGCCTCGCCGCGTTCGTCAGGCCGACGCCGTAGCGGAGGAGCTCACCCTGGTCGGAGGGGGCCAGCTCGCGCGGGGTGAAGCCCGACGCGTGCAGCAGGCGCCAGAAGTCGTTGCGTGGATTCGCGAACGCCGCTCCCGCACGGGCGCTCCGAAACCCCGGGTTGATCCCGCAGAAGACGACGCGCACGCCAGGAGCGAGCACGTCGGGAACGGCGGAGTCGGTCAGGCCGCTTCGGCTTCGCGCGAGTCGAGCCGGAGCTCGAGCAGCGCGCGGAGCCGTTCGCCCATGTCCCCCGGCGGCGACGGCTGTGTCGCGCCGCTCGGAAGCACCTTCACGGCGTCCTCCGTGTACCGCCAGCCGTAGCAGCGTTCGTAGCACTCCGCCTCGCTGAGCGTCCGGAGCCGCTCCATTCGCTGCGCAGGCTAGGCGACGGTCCGGACAGCAGCGCGGCTAGGCTCAGCCGCGTGCCCGTCCGTGCGCGCGTGCTCGAGTTCGACGTCAGCGTCGACCGCGACGGCGCGGCGCGAAGCGGGCTCGGCGGATCGTCGATCGCGCGGGAGGACGAGTGGTGGGCGGAGCACCTCGTGCTCGCGGGCCTCGTCCGCTGCACGCTCGCGAGCATGGGGCACGCCGCGCGTCGTGCCGGGCTCGAGGTGGACGCGGCGGGCAGCGCCCACGGCACCGTGACGAAGCGCAGCGACGACGGCCTGTACGCGTTCGTCGACATCGAGACGATGCTGGCCGTCGAGCTCGAGCCTGCACCCGGAGGCGACGCGGTGCGCGACCTCCTCGCGAGGGCGGAGCACGGCTGCTTCGTGTCGAACTCTCTGACCACACGGCCACGGCACCGCTGGGTCGTCAACGGCAAGGAGGTGGAGTCGTGAGCGCAACGCTGCTCGACGTCGCCGCCGCGCGCGCACGGTTCTCGGCGCTCGACCGGCGGCTCGCGTTCTTCGATGGGCCGGGCGGCACGCAATGCCCGGACGAGGTGATCGATGCGATCGCCGACTACCTGCGCAGAGACAACGCCAACATCGGAGCGCCGTACGAAACGAGCAGGCACACGGACGAGCTCGTCGCGAGCGCCCACGAACGGGCGGGCGCGTTCCTCGGCTGCTCTCCCGACGAGACGGCCTTCGGCCCGAGCATGACGGCCATGAACTTCCTCCTCACTCGCGCCTTCGCGCGCACCCTACGGGAGGGCGACGAGATCGTCGTCACCGCGCTCGACCACGACGGAAACGTCTCGCCCTGGCTCGAGCTGGCGCACGATCTCGGGATCGTCGTCCTCGTGGCTGCCCTCACCGACGACCTCGAGGTCGACTATGAGGACCTCGAGTCGAAGCTCTCCGGACGCACGCGCGTCGTCGGCTTCCCGGTCGCCGCAAACTCGGTCGGTACGGCGCCGGACGTGCGCAGGATCGTCGAGCTCGCGCATTCGGCCGGCGCGCTCGCGTGGGCGGATGCGGTGCACTACGGGCCGCACGGCCCGATCGACGTCACGGCCTGGGACGTGGACGTCCTGATCTGCTCTCCGTACAAGTACTTCGGCCCGCACATGGGCCTGGCGTTCGGCAAGAGCGAGCTCCTGGAGTCGTGGCGACCGTACAAAGTGCGGCCGGCAGCGAACGACCCGGTCGGCCACCGCTTCGAGCTCGGGACGAGCCAGCACGAGCTCCTCGCCGGGTTCGTCGCCGCGGTCGACTACGTCCACTCCCTCGGCTGGGACGCGATCGTCTCGCACGAGCGCGCGCTCGGCGAGCAGTTCCTGGCGGGCCTCCCGGACGGAGTCGAGCTGTACGGCCTGCGAACGATGGACGGCCGCGTGCCGACGTTCTGCTTCAACGTCCACGGCCGGAGCCCCGAGTCCGTCGCGGTCGCCCTCGCCGAGCGCGACGTCGCCGTCTGGCACGGCGACTACTACGCCGTCGAGACGATGAAGCACCTCGGGCTCACGGACGGCGCCGTGCGGGCGGGGATGGTGCACTACAACACGGAGGAGGAGGTCGACCGGCTGCTCGCCGGCCTCGCGGAGCTCGCGTGAGGATCCTCGTCCTCGGGGGCACGAAGTTCCTCGGACGCGCGGTCGTCGACGCTGCCGTCGCTCGCGGCCACGAGGTCACGCTCTTCAACCGTGGGCGGACGAACCCGGAGCTGTACGGGGAGCTCGAGCGGCTCGTCGGCGAGCGCGGCGGTGACCTCGTGCCGCTCCGCGGCCGGACCTTCGACGCGGTGGTCGACACGTCCGGGTACCTCCCGCGGGACGTCGCCGCGTCATGTGACGCGCTGGCGGACACAGGTCGGTACTGCTTCGTCTCCAGCGTCTCCGTGTACGCCGACCTGAGCGCGCCGGTCGACGAGGGGAGCGCGGTCGCCGAGCTCGGCGAGCTCTCCGCAGACGAGGTGACCGACGAGAGCTACGGGGCGCTCAAGGCTCTCTGCGAGCGAGCGGTCGTCGATGCGTTCGGCGACCGCGCGCTCGTGGTTCGGCCCGGGCTGATCGCCGGCCCTCACGATCCCACGGGTCGCTTCACGTACTGGCCCCACCGCGTGGCACGCGGCGGCGAGGTGCTCGCGCCGGCGCCGGCGGAAAGCCCGCTCCAGGCGATCGACGCCCGCGACCTCGGCGCGTGGATCGTCTCGGCGTGCGAGCTGGGAACGAGCGGCGTCTACAACGCGACGCATCCCGGGTTCACGTGGGCCGAGCTGCTCGACGCTTGCCTCGAGGCGGCGGCAACGGAGGCCCACGTGACCTGGGTGGCGTCCGAGTTCCTCGCGGAGCACGAGGTCGGCGAGTGGATGGAGCTCCCACTCTGGGTCGCGAGCCCGGCGTTCGACGGGATCCACCGCGTCGACGTGAGCCGCGCGCTCGCGGCGGGGCTCGCCTGCCGGCCGCTGGTCGAGACGGCGCGCGGGACCCTCGTGGACGCCGAGCCGCAGGACGGTGCGGGTCTCGCCCCCGAGCGTGAGGCCGAGCTCCTCGCGGAGTGGCATGGCCGCCGGTAAGGACTACTCCGGCACGCCGCTGTCGCAGAAGCTCGGCGCGAAGCCGGGCGTAGGAGTCGTCGTCTACTTCAGCACGACGCGAGAGGCTCTCGAGCGGCGCTTCCCCGGCCTGAAGGCAGCGCTCGACCCTGCGGACGGACTCTGGATCGCCTGGCCGAAGAAGGCGGCGAAGCTCGAGGGCGACCTCACGTTCGAGGTCGTGCAGGAGGTCGGGCTCACACACGGGCTCGTCGACAACAAGTCGTGCTCGATCGACGAGCGCTGGCAGGCGCTCCGCTTCGTCTACCGCCTCACGGATCGGCCGTGAAGTCTTGCGCCTGCCGCGCGCGGTTCCACGGATCCTCGTCCCAGCGGATCATGTCCGGGTCGACGCCTCGCGCATCCGCGAGGTCGCACGTGAGTCGCTGGAAGCGCACGATGTCGACGACCGGATGCGCGGTCGGGACGAGCAGCGCATCGCATCCGAGCTCGCCGAGCGCGCGCATCGCGTCGACCGCTCGCTCCGCGGCGCGTCCTTCGCCCTCGAGCACGAAGCATCGGACCGAAGCATCGATCGCGGCGAGGTGCCCGTGGAGGAGCTGCTCCGTCTGGTGCGCCTCGGCGGCGACGTGCGCGCCCTCGCGGAGCTTGAGCACAGCCTCGAGCACGGTCGGGAGGTCTCGACCGGCACCCGCGACGAGGAAGCGATCGTGCGCGGAGACGTCGACCGGCCCGGCGTCGAGCTCGCGGAAGACGTCGGCCGCCAGTCCGCCGACGTCCTCGCCCGCGAGGGCGCGTCCGGCTGCGACCGCACAGGTGTAGCTGGCCGTGTGGCAGTAGCTCTCCTCGATCGACGGCGTCGCGACGACCACCTCGTCGACCTCTCGAGCGATGGCGCTGTCGGCCGCGCCGGTCACGAGCCACGTCTCGCCCGGGAACGCCCGCACGGCCTCGAGTGTCAGCGCGGTACCGCCTTCGTGCGAGATCGCGACGAGCACGTCCGCCTCGGGCGCGCTGCCGAGCACGACCTCGAGCGCCTGGGCCGCCGGGCCGCAGGCGAGTGCCGCGTGGAAGGAGGTGCCGCAGCCGGTGAAGAGGACGCGGGCGCCCGCCGGGAGCCTGCGCTCGCCGACGCGCTCCGGCACCTCGCGCAACCACCCGGGCTGTGCGGCAATGGCGTTCCTGGTCAGCTGTCCCGGCACGAACCGCGGATATACCATCGCGCGCGGTGGGAATCTTCGAGAAGACGACGCTCGGGAACGGGGTGCGCGTCGTCACGGCGCCCTTCCCGCAGGTCGGCTCCGTCTCCTGCTTCGTGATGCTCGCCGCGGGCTCGCGCTACGAGACGCCCGAGTCGAAGGGCATCGCGCACTTCGCCGAGCACATGTTCTTCAAGGGCACCGAGCGTCGGCCGACGGCGCGCACGATCTCGACCGAGATCGACGCGATCGGCGGCGAGTTCAACGCGTTCACGGGCAAGGAGCTGACGGGCTACTACGTCCGCTGCGGCTCGGAGACACGCGACGTCGCACTCGACGTGCTCACCGACATGCTCCTCTCCTCCCGCTTCGACGAGGGCGAGATCGCGAAGGAGAAGGGCGTGATCCTCGAGGAGATGAACGTCTACCTCGACACGCCGCAGCGCTACGTCGGCAACGTCTACGACCGGCTCCTGTACGCCGACCAGCCGCTCGGCTGGGACATTCTCGGCACGCGCGAGACGATCGAGGGCGCGACGCGGGAGACCTTCACCTCGTACCTCGACACCTGGTACCGACCGGAGCGCATGGTCGTCGGCATCGGCGGACGGATCGGCGACGGCCTGCACGAGCGGCTCGAGGAGCTTCTCGGTGGAATCGAGGCGCGCCCCACAGGCGAGGCTGCGCACGTCGAGCTTCCTCCCGACAGCTCTCCCGTGCTCCTCCACACGAAGACGTCCGAGCAGGCGCACCTCATCCTCGGCGTCCGCGGGTACCCGCTCGGGCACCCGAACCGCTACGCGCTCCAGCTGCTCGCCGTCGTGCTCGGCGGCGGGATGTCGTCGCGGCTCTTCACCGAAGTGCGCGAGCGCCGTGGGCTCGGCTACTACGTCCACGCGGGGTCGACCGCGTACACGGATGCGGGGACGTTCTACGCAAGCGCAGGGGTCGACGTCGCCCGCGTCGACGAGGCGATCACGACGATCCTCGGCGAGCTTCGGAAGATCGCGGCCGAGCCCGTTCCCGCCGACGAGCTCGAGAAGGCGCGCGGGTACACGAAGGGCCGTTTCGTGCTCCGTCTCGAAAGCCCGCAGGGGACGATCCAGTACGGGCTCCGCCACGAGGTGCTCGAGGGCGAGATCGAGGACCCCGACGAGCTGCTGCGGAAGCTCGACGAGGTGACCGTCGAGGACGTCCAGCGCGTCGCGCGCGACCTCTTCGAGGAGAAGCGTCTCTACCTCGCGCTCGTCGGGCCGTTCGACGATCCAGCCCGCTTCGAGCAGCTGCTCGCAGCATGAGCGACGAGCGCGAGCTCCTCCGCCGCACCTCCGAGATCGCCGCGGACTTCCTCGAGTCGCTCGACGAGCGGCGCGTGTTCCCGCATGACTCGACCGAGGACGTGGCCGAGGCGCTCGGAGGCCCGCTCCCCGACGGGCCGTCCGACCCGCTCGAGGTGCTCGAGCTCATGGCGCGCGAGATCGACCGCGGCGTGGTTGCGACCGCCGGCGGGCGCTACTTCGGCTACGTCACGGGCAGCGCGCTTCCCGCGACGATCGCGGCGGACTGGCTCACGACGATCTGGGATCAGTGCGCGGGGCTCGGCGTGCTCGGGCCGTCGGCGTCGGTCGTGGAGGAGATTGCCGGCGACTGGCTGAAGGAGATCTTCGGGCTCCCCGCCGACGCCTCGTTCGCCGTCACGACCGGCTGCCAGATGGCGCACGTCACCGCGTTGGCTGCGGCGCGGCACCAGGTGCTCTCGCAGCGCGGGTGGGACGTCCGCGAGAGCGGCCTGGCCGGGTCTCCACCGATCACCGTCGTCGTCGGAAAGCTCCGGCACGTCACGGTCGACCGTGCGCTCCGCCTCCTCGGGATAGGCAGCTCGCAGCTCGTGGTCGTCCCGGCGGACGCGCTCGGCCGCATGCAGCCGGACGGGTTGCGCGACGCCCTGGCGGGAATCGAAGGTCCGGCGATCGTGTGCGCGCAGGCAGGCGAGGTGAACACCGGCTCCTACGACCCGCTGGCCGAGATCGTGGAGATCGTGCGCGAGACCGACGCCTGGCTGCACGTCGACGGCGCGTTCGGCCTGTGGGTCGCCGCCAGCCCGAGCAGGCGCCACCTCGTCGAGGGCGTGGCCGGCGCGGACTCGTGGGCGACGGACGGCCACAAGTGGCTGAACGTGCCCTACGACTGCGGGCTCGTGCTCTGCGCGCATCCCGCGGCGCACAACGCCTCGATGACGATGAAGGCGTCGTACTTCGAGGGCCAGGGGAAGTGGATCCGCGACGCGGTCGACTGGACGCCAGAGTCCTCACGGAGAGCGCGGGCGTTCACGGTCTACGCGGCGCTTCGCTCGCTCGGCCGGAGCGGCGTCGCAGACCTCGTCGACCGCTGCTGCGACCTCGCGCAGCGCTTCGCGGCGGGGATCGAGAAGCTCCCCGGCTGCACCCTCCTCAACGACGTCGTCATCAACCAGGTGCTCTTCCGCTTCGAGGACGACGAGACGACCCAGTCGGTACTCGAGGACGTGCAACGAAGCGGCGAGGCGTGGATGGGCGGGACGTCGTGGGACGGTCGTGCCGCGATCCGCATCGCCGTCTCGAGCTGGAGAACGACCGAAGCGGACGTCGACCGCACGCTTGCCGCTTTCGAGAGCGCACTCGTCGCGGTCTAGGCTGGGCGCATGGCACGACGCCTGCGCGCCAATCGGCACGAGTCCGACAGCGGTACGTGGGAGCTCGTCCGCTCCCTCCCGGCTCCGGGTCTGCGCCGACACGTGGTCGAGTACGAGGGATACGTCGAGCGGGGCGCCACGGAAGGACTGCTGCGTCAGCAGGTGCCGACCACGGTGGTGCCGCTCATCCTCAACTTCGGCAGCTCGTGGGCGGCCGCCGACGAGCCTGGCGGAAGGCGCGAGCTGCACGACAGCTTCGTCGCTGGCCTGCACGAGCACTCGACGTACGTCGCCGCGAGCGGCCCGGCGAGCTGCGTCCAGGTCAACCTCACGCCTCTCGGCGCGCACACGCTGCTCGGCGCCCCGATGTCCGAGCTCGCGAACCGGATCGTCTCCGTCGACGCGGTCGCGAGCACGCTCGCACCGCTCGTCGATCGGCTCGAGGAGCGCGACTCGTGGGAGACCCGGTTCGAGCTCCTGGACGACTTCCTCGCACGACGCCTCGCGAACGCACGCGAGCCCACCGACGACGTCGCCTGGGCCTGGGCGGCACTCGAGCGGACCGACGGCCGTGCGCCGATCGGCTGGATCTGCGACCGGCTCGGTCGAAGCCGGCGCCACCTGGCGGCCCGGTTCCGGGACGAGATCGGGCTTCCCCCGAAAACGGTCGCGCGGATCATGCGCTTCGACCGGGCGGTCGCTCGGATCGGCGGCGGAGGAACGACGCTCGCCGGGGTCGCCTTCGAGTGCGGGTACTTCGACCAGGCGCACATGAATCGCGATTTCCGCCAGTTCGCCGGCACGTCGCCGGCCGCCTTCGCGCCACGCATCGCCCCGACCGCCGGCCTCGTCGTCTAGCGGTCACATTCGTCCAAGACGCGCACGAGCCGGGCTCGTACGCTCGGATCGACCCGAGAGGAGGACGAAGGTGAACTGCATCCCATTCATGAGGTACGAGGACGCCACGACGGCGATCGACTGGCTCGAGCGGGCGTTCGCGTTCGAGCGGTCGTCGGTCCACGAGGGGCCGAACGGCGACGTCGTGCACGCCGAGCTCCGCTTCGGCGACGGCCTGGTCATGCTCGGGACCGCGGGCGAGAACCGCCTCGGGCTGAAGACCGCGCGGGAGCTCGGAGCGGCCAACCAGGGCGTCTACATGATCGTCGACGATGGCATCGAGGCGCACCACGAGCGCGCCCTGGAGGCGGGTGCGGAGGTGATCCAGGAGCTCGAGGAGACGGACTACGGCTCGCACAACTACACCGTGCGGGATCCAGAGGGGAACATCTGGAGCTTCGGGACGTACCGCCCCGCGTAGCGCCTCAGTCTTCGGTCGGCTGAGCGACCGCGCGGTCGGCGATCTCCGAGACCACGGCCGGATCGGCGAGCGTCGTCGTGTCGCCGAGCGGACGGTTCTCCGCAACGTCGCGGAGGAGCCGGCGCATGATCTTCCCGGAGCGGGTCTTCGGGAGCTCCGGGGTGAAGACGATGTTCGCGGGCTTGGCGATCGGCCCGATCTTCGTCGCGACGTGGTTGCGCAGCTCCTCGAGACGCTCGACGGAGCCGTCCTCCCCGCCCTTCAGCGTCACGAACGCGACGATGGCCTGGCCCGTGAGCGGATCCGCGCGACCGCAGACGGCGGCCTCCGCCACGCTGCGGTGGTCGACGAGCGCGGACTCGACCTCGATCGTCGAGATCCGGTGCCCCGAGACGTTCATGACGTCGTCGACGCGGCCGAGGAGCCAGAAGTCGCCGTCCCCGTCGACGCGCGCACCGTCGCCCGCGAAGTACATCCCGGGGAAGCGCTCCCAGTACGTCTCACGGAAGCGGGCGTCGTCGCCGTAGATCCCGCGCGTCATCGCCGGCCACGGCCGCTTGAGGACGAGGTAGCCGCCCCCTCCCGGGCCGACGTCGCGTCCGGCATCGTCGACCACTCCGGCGTCGACTCCGGGGAACGGCCGCGTGGCCGAGCCCGGCTTCGTCGTCGTCACGCCGGGGAGCGGGGTGATCAGGATCATCCCGGTCTCCGTCTGCCACCACGTGTCCACGATCGGCGTGCGATCGCCGCCGACGTGCTCGCGGTACCACATCCACGCCTCGGGGTTGATGGGCTCCCCGACGCTTCCGAGCAGCCGGAGCGACGAGAGGTCGTGCTTCGCGGCGTGCTCCGGCCCCCACTTCATGTGCGCGCGGATCGCCGTCGGCGCCGTGTACAGGATCGTGACCTCGTAGCGCTCGACGATGTCCCACCAGCGATCCCTGTCCGGGAAGTCGGGCGTTCCCTCGTACAGGACGCTGGTGGCGCCGTTGCAGAGCGGGCCGTAGACGATGTAGCTGTGCCCGGTGACCCAGCCGATGTCGGCCGCGCACCAGTACACGTCCTCCTCGGGCTTCAGGTCGAAGATGTAGTGGTGGGTGCTCGCGACCCCCACGAGGTAGCCGGCGGTCGTGTGCACGATGCCCTTGGGCTTCGCTGTCGTCCCGCTCGTGTACAGGAGGTAGAGCAGGTCCTCCGAGTCCATCGGCTCGCACGGGCACGACGCGGCATCGGTCGACTGGCCCTCGACGAGCTCGTTCCACGTGATGTCTCGGCCCTCGGCTCATCGGCACGTCGCCACGCGTCCGCTGCCCGACCACGACCCTGCGCACGCCCGGGCACGAGGCGAGTGCCTCGTCAGCGTTCGCCTTCAGCGGTACGAGCGACCCACGCCGGTAGCTCTCGTCCTGCGTGAGGAGCACCTCGCAGCGCATGTCGTTCAGGCGATCCGCGAGCGCCTCAGCCGAGAAGCCGCCGAAGACGACCGTGTGCGGAGCGCCGAGCCGTGCGCACGCGAGCATCGCGACCGGAAGGCCGGTGCCCATGCCCATGTAGATCCCGACGGGCGTGCCCTTCCCGACGCCGATCGCCTTCAGTCCATTCGCGGCGCGCACGACCTCGTCGAGCAGCTGGCGATACGTGACGGACGCGCGCTCCCCGACCGGCTCGCCCTCGTAGTAGAACGCGACGCGGTCGCCGTGTCCGGCCTCGACGTGGCGGTCGAGGCAGTTGTAGGCGACGTTCAGCTTCCCGCCGCCGAACCACTTCGCGTACGGGAGCTCCCACTCGAGGAGTGACGTGAACGGCTCGAACCACGTCACGCGCTCACGGCCCTCGCGCTCCCAGAACTCCTCGAACGGCACGTCGTAGATCTCCGGCTGCGCGTTCGCCTGCGCCGCGAACTCCGGCGGCGGGGGGTAGGTGCGCTGCTCGTCGAAGAGCGTCTCGATCGCGATCTCGGTGCGCTGCTCCGTCACGACCCGCCGATCCTAACCCGGTCGGTAGAGTCCTCCGAGGTGGATGCGGACCTTCGCGCGCTCCGTGAGCGCCTTGCCGAGATCTCCGACCTGCGCCGTGCGCTTCACGTTCTCGGGTGGGATCAGAAGGTCACGATGCCCGCGGGCGGTCACCCGGCAAGGGCGGAGGCGATGGCCTCGCTCGGCCGGCTCGCACACGAGCGCTTCATCGACGACGAGCTCGGGCGCCTGCTGGATCGGCTGCGGCCCCTCGAGGAGTCGCTCGAGTACGAGTCGGACGACGCCAGCCTGATTCGCGTCACGCGGCACGACTGGGAGAAGGAGCGCCGCGTTCCGACCGAGCTGCGAACGGACATGATCCGCGCCGCGGCGCTCGGCAACCAGGTCTGGATCGACGCGCGGGCCACGAACGACTTCGAGAAGTTCCTCCCCGCTCTCGAGCGCAACCTCGACCTCAAGCGGCGCTACGTCGAGTGCTTCGAGTGGACGGACTCCCCGTACACGCCGCTCCTCGACGACTTCGAGCCGTTCATGGAGACCCGGGAGGTCGCCGAGGTGTTCGGCGCGATCCGCCCGGTGCTGTCGGAGCTCGTCCGCGAGGCGCCCGAGGTCGACGCGAGCTTCTTCGACCGCTCGTTCGACGCCGAGCGACAGAAGGAGTTCGGCGAGCAGATCCTCGCGACGCTCGGGTTCGAGCCCGGCTCGTACCGGCTCGATCCGACCGTGCACCCGTTCTGCACCTCCTTCTCGCGCCGCGACGTCCGCATGACGACGCGCTTCAACCCGACGGGCCTCGACTCGATCTGGTCGACGATGCACGAGGCGGGTCACGGCCAGTACGCACACGGGATCTCCGAGTCGCTGGAGCGGACGACACTCGCAGGGTCGCCCTCGCTCGGTCTCAACGAGTCGCAGAGCCGGACGTGGGAGAACCTCGTGGGTCGCAGCAAGCCGTTCTGGCTGCACTGGTACGAGCCGCTCCAGGCGACGTTCCCGGGCGAGCTCGGCGACGTCGACCTCGACAGCTTCCTCGCCGCGGTCAATCGCGCCGAGCCGGGCCTCATCCGGGTCGAGGCGGACGAGACGACCTACTCGCTGCACATCATCCTCCGCTTTGAGCTCGAGCAGCGGCTGATCGAGGGCTCGCTCGCAGCGAAGGACCTGCCGGAGGCGTGGAACGCCGGCATGGCGGAGATGCTCGGAGTCGACGTGCCCGACGACGCGCACGGCGTGCTCCAGGACATCCACTGGTCGCAGGGCGGGATCGGCTACTTCCCGACGTACGCGCTCGGCAACGTCATCTCGCTGCAGATCTGGCAGGCGGTCACGGAGGCGATCCCCGACCTCGACGCTCAGATGGAGGCGGGCGAGCTGCACGAGCTCTCCGCCTGGCTCCGCGACAACCTCTACTCCCTGGGTCGCAAGTTCACGCCGAAGGAGACGATCGAGCGGCTCACCGGGTCACCGACGATCGATCCCCAGCCCTACCTCGCGTACCTGCGCGACAAGCTCGCCGCCCTGCCTGCCGGTGCCTGAGCTCACGCTCGTCGTCAACGGCGAGGAGCAGTCGCTGGAGGTCGAGGGGCGCACGCTCCTCGTTCACGCCCTGCGCGACGGCCTCGGCCTGACCGGCGCGCACATCGGGTGCGACACGAGCCAGTGCGGCGCCTGCACCGTCCTCCTCGACGGCGCGGCGGTGAAGAGCTGCACCGTCCTCGCGCTCCAGGCGGAGGGCCGCGAGGTGACGACGATCGAGGGCCTGGCGACAAACGGCGAGATGCACCCGCTGCAGCGCGCGTTCGTCGAGCACCACGGGCTCCAGTGCGGCTTCTGCACGCCCGGGATCATCCTCACCGCCGCCGATCTCCTCGCGCACTCGACCGCTCCGAGCGACGAGGAGATCCGCAACGCGATCCGCGGCAACCTCTGCCGCTGCACCGGCTACCAGGGGATCGTCGAGTCGATCCGGGCCGCGAGCGAGGCGGCGTGATCCCCGCCGCGACACGCTACGCGCGCGCCGACGACGTCGAGCACGCGCTCGAGCTCCTCACCGAGGACGACGCGAAGGCACTCGCCGGAGGGCAGTCGCTCGTCCCCGTGATGAAGCTCCGCATCGCACGGCCGTCCCTCGTGGTCGACATCTCGCGCCTCGACCTCCGGGGTATCGAGACGCGCGGCGGCGAGCTGCACATCCGCCCGCTCACGACGTGGGCCGAGCTGCTTCGCTCCGACGACCTCGACCGACCGGCGCTCGCCGCAATCCGCGAGTGTGCGGAAGGCATCGGCGATCTCCAGGTGCGCAACCTCGGAACCGTCGGCGGCAGCGTCGTGCACGCCGATCCGGCCTCCGACATGCCAGCCGTGCTGCTCGCCCTCGGCGCACGTCTGCAGCTCCGCTCCCGATCCGGCGAGCGCGAGGTCGCGCTCGCGGACGCGCTCGTGGGACCGTTCCTGACCGTCCTCGAGCCCGGCGAGCTCCTCGTCGACGTCGTGCTCGATCTTCCCGCCCCCGGCTCGGGCTCCGCCTACGCCTCCCTCGAGCATCCCGCGTCCGGGTTCGCGCTCGTCGGTGCGGCGGCGCTGGTCGGCCCCGAGCAGGAGAACGTCGCGCTAACCGGAGTCGGCGCGACGCCGTTCCTCCTCGACGGCGAGCCCGAGGCGGCGATCGCAGGGGCGGACGTCTACGGCGACCGCTTCGCGTCCGCCGAGTACCGGCGCGAGCTCGCTGCCGTCCTCGCGCGACGTGCGCTCGACAGCGCGCGCGAGCGCGCTCAGGAGGATCGATGAGCGACACGATCATCGGCGTCGCACGTCCGCGAGGCGATGCGCCCGACAAGGTCACGGGTGCGACGCGCTACGCGGCGGACGGCTACGTCCACGGTCTCCTGCACGCGCGGCCTGTGCTCGCGACCGAGCCGCACGCCCGCATCGTCGACATCGACGGCTCCGGTGCCCTCGAGATCCCCGGCGTCGTCGCGGTCCTGACCGCCGCCGACCTTCCTATCGCGTCGCCCGGCACCGACCGTACGTCGGAGCCCCTCGCGCGCGAGGAGGTCGTCTTCGCCGGGCAGCCAGTTGCGCTCGTGGTCGCGGAGTCGGAGGCCGCCGCGGAGGACGGCGCCGAGGCGGTCGTCGTCGAGTACGAGCCGCTCGCCGCGGTCGTCGACGTCGAGGCCGCCATGCAGCCGGGTGCTCCGCTCGCACGCGTGGTCGAGGCGAGCGACGACGAGGCAGGCGACCTCGAGTCGATCCACGCAGGAGTCGACGCAGGCCAGGAGGACGAGCGTGCCGAGGAGCTCTCGGAGAACGTCCTCGACCGCATCACCCGCGACGACGGCGACGTCGAGGCCGCGTTCGCAGGGAGCGATGCGGTCGTCGAGGCCACGTTCCGGACGCCGTGGGTGTACCAGGCGTACCTCGAGCCCCAGGTCTGCACCGCATGGCTCGAGCCGTCCGGGCTCGCTCGTCGTCTCGACGAGCACGCAGGGCGCATTCGTCACCCGCTCCGAGCTCGCCCGCGCCTTCGACCTCCCGCTCGAGCGCATCCGCGTCGTCGCCGAGCCGCTCGGAGGCGCGTTCGGCGGCAAGTTCGCGCTCGTCGAGCCGCTCGCAGTCGGCGCGACGCTCGCGCTGAAGCGCCCCGTGCGCCTCGTGCTCACGCGCAGCGAGGACTTCCAGGCGACGAATCCGGCCTCCGCCCAGGTCACGCACCTGAAGGTCGGCGCCCGCAAGGACGGGACGCTCACGGGGATCGAGGGCCGCATGATCGTCGACCGCGGCTCGAACGCGGGCTGGGGCGTCGAGGGCATCACCTCGTCGCTCGTCGCCGGGCCATACCGCTGGGAAGCCCACGATATCCGGGGCTACGGCGTCCAGACGAATCGCTTCACGTTCGGCGCCTACCGTGCGCCGGGCGCGCCGACCGCGGCCTTCGCCCTCGAGTCGCTCCTCGACGAGCTCGCGGTCGAGCTCGGGCTCGACCCGTTCGAGCTCCGTTTGAAGAACGCGGTCGTCGAGGGCGACGTCGCAATCACCGGCAATCCATATCCGACGATCGGGGCCGTCGAGGTCCTCGAGCGGCTGCGTCAGCACGCTTCGTGGGCCCGCCGTGCGAGTCTGCCGGAGGGCGAGGGGATCGGGATGGCGCTCGGGCACTGGCCCGGTGGGAACGAGCCCGCCGCCGCCGTGTGCCGCGTCGACACGGACGGGTCGATGACGGTCGTCACCTCCGCGGCCGACATGAGCGGCGTCAGCTCGGGGTTCGCGGTCATCGCCGCGGCCGCATTCGGGCTCGACCCGGACAAGGTGCGCGTCGTCACGGCGGACACGGCGTCCGGGCCGTACGCGGGCGCGAGCGGCGGCTCGAAGGTCACCTACACCGTCGGGGCCGCCGTCCTCCGAGCGGCGGAGTCCGCGCGCGAGAAGGTGCTCGCGGCAGCGTCGCAGGAGCTCGAGATCGCCCCGGACGACCTGGAGGTTGTCGACGGCGTGGTACAGGCCGTCGGAGCCCCGGACCGCTCGATCACCGTCGCGGAGATCGCGAGCAAGACGCTCCGCTTCGGCGGCCGCTACGAGCCCATCGAGGGCCACGGCGGCTCCGCGCAGACGCGCGGGCGCTCCATCGGTCGCGGGTCACATCTCGCACGTCCGCGTCGACCGCGACGACAGGCGAGATCGAGCTCCTGCACCACGTCATCGCGCAGGACGTCGGACGCGCGCTCAACCCGGCTCTCGTGGAAGGTCAGATGCGCGGCGGGGCAACACAGGGAATGGGCTGGGCGCTCTTCGAGCAGCTCGAGCACGACGAGGACGGCCGTCTCCTGACGGGCTCTTTCCTCGATTACGCCATCCCGCGCGCCGAGCGCGTCCCGGAGATCGACACGCTCATCGTCGAGGTTCCCGCGCCGGACGGCCCGTTCGGTGCGAAGGGGATCGGCGAGGCGCCCGTCGTCGGCGCGCCCGCGGCCATCGCGAACGCCGTCGCGGCCGCCACCGGCACGCGTATGCGCGAGCTGCCGCTGACGGCTCCCCGCGTCTGGGCGGCGCTCGGAAACGGCAGGTCGGAGTGACCGCGCTCGAGCGCGCGCGGACGATCGTCGAGAGCTGGGACGACGTGCTCCGCGCGCGAGCTCCCGGAGAACGCGCGACTCTTCGACGCCCACACGCACCTCGGCAACGACATCGACGGGATGGTCGGCGACTACGACGAGCTGACCGGGCTCCTCGACCGCTACGGCTTCGTGCGCGCGTTCACGTTCTGCCTCGACGAGCCCGACCGCGAGCCGGCGTTCTCGCGTCGCGAACGAGCGGACGCTGGCGTACGCGGAGCGCTCGAAGGGGACGATCATCCCCTTCGTCCGCCTCGACCTCACGACGACGCCCGTCGAGGAAGCACGTCGCTGCCTCGACCTCGGCGCCCGCGGGATCAAGCTCCACCCGCGCGCACAGGCGTTCGCGCTCAGCGACGAGCGTCTGCAGCCGATCTTCGAGCTCGCGGTCGAGCGCGGCGTGCCCATCCTGATCCACGGCGGCCGCGGACTGCCGCCGATCGCCGAGGATCTCGAGGCGCTCGTCCGGCGCAACGACGGTGTGCGGCTCATCGTCGCGCACGCGGGCATCGCCGACATGGCCGAGCTCGCCGGACGACTGGGCGGAATCCCAGGCGTGTTCTTCGACACCTCCGTCTGGAGCGGCCTCGACCTACTCGACCTCTACCGACAGATCTCGCCGGAGCAGGTGCTGTACGCGTCCGACTACCCGTACGGACGACAGCCGAACTCACTCCTCGCCTCGGTGCGGACGGCGAAGCTCGCCGGGTTCGACGACAAGCAGCTCCGCCTCATGCTCGGCGGGAGCGCGCGCAGGATCACGGAGGGCGAGCCGCTCGAGCCGCTCTCGCCCCCGAAGGGCCCGTCGTCGCTCGTGCAGCCGCTCACGCTCGCGCGGATCCACCAGTACATCTCGATGGCGCTGCCGATGCTGTGGCTCCGGCAGAAGGACGCGATCGGCGCGATCGGGCTCGCGGTGAATGCGTCGCGCGAAAATGCCAATGGCCGGCACGAGTCCTCGGAGCGGATCCAGGAGCTGCTCGTGACCGCGCAGGAGCTATGGCGCGAGTGCGCAGACCTCGAGGACGCAGAGCGCCTGCGCTCGTTCCGCGCGGCGATTCAGCTCGTCAACCTCGCCGATCTGGTCTCGGTCACGACGCGCGCCTAGCGCGAAAGCAGTCCACCGTGTGGTCGTCGACGAGGCCTGCGGACTGCATGAGCGCGTAGCAGATCGTCGGGCCGACGAAGCGAAAGCCGCGCCGCTTGAGGTCGCGAGACAGCGCCCGCGAGAGCTCCGTCTCCGCGGGAACCTCGTCCATGCTCTTCCACCCGCCGACGATCGGCTCGCCGTCGACGAAGCTCCACAGGTACGCGTCGAAGCTTCCCCACTCGTCTCGCACCTCGAGCACGCACGCGGCGTTTTCCACCGTCGACTCGATCTTGAGTCGGTTGCGCACGATCCCCGGATCCGCCAGCAGGAGCTCGACCTCGTCCGGGCCGAAGCCCGCGACGGCGTCCGCGTCGAAGTCGACGAACGCGCGCCGGTAGCCCTCGCGCTTGTGCAGGATCGTCGACCACGAGAGCCCGGCCTGCGCGCCCTCGAGCGTCAGGAGCTCGAAGAGGTGGCGGTCGTCGTGCGAGGGCACTCCCCACTCGCGGTCGTGGTGGTCGAGCATCAACTCGTCCGTGCCCTCGGCCCATGCGCATCGTGTCGGCCCGGCCATCTCCGACAAGCATCTACCATCGCTGGCCGTGCGGGCGCTGCTGCTCCTCCCGTTCCTTGTCATCGCGTGCCTCGCCGGAGGCTGCGGTGGTAGCGGCTCGAGCGACACGACCTCGACGACGGCCGCTTCAGGAGGCTGCGAGAGCGTCGACGCACCGGCCGCCCGCGACCCTGGCTCGCACACCGCGCCCACTGCACAGCTCCAGGCGGGCACGACGTACTCGCTCGTGTTCGACACGAGCTGCGGGAAGCTCACCGTCCAGCTCGATCCCGCGCTCGCACCGAAGACGACGGCCTCGCTCGTCGGGCTCGCGAAGGACGGCTACTTCGACGACACGATCTTCCATCGCGTCGTACCGGGCTTCGTCATCCAGGGTGGCGATCCGAGCCAGACCGGCGCCGGTGGGCCCGGGTACAGCACCGTCGACGTGCCACCGGCGGGATCGAAGTACACGAAGGGCGTGGTGGCGATGGCGAAGGGCGGCACCGAGGCGCCCGGAACGTCCGGCAGCCAGTTCTTCGTCGTGACCGCGGACGACGCCGGGCTCCCGCCCGACTACGCGATCGTCGGCAAAGTCACGGAGGGCATGGACACGGTGATGCGCATCGACGCCCTCGGCGTCGGAGACGGCCCGCCGTCGCAGCCGGTCGTCCTCCACACCGTCACCGTCGACGAGAGCTGATGAGCGCGGTCGCCGCGGTCGTCCTCGCCGCCGGCGAGGCGTCGCGCTTCGGCAGCCCGAAGCAGCGCATCCTGCTCCCCCGCGTCCTCGAGCGGCTCGGCGAGACGTCAGTCGACGAGGTCGTGGTCGTGGAGGGAGCGCACGAGCTCGACGAGACCCCCGGGACACGACTGATCCGGTGCGCCGAGTGGTCGGACGGCCCGGGCGCGTCGCTCCGCTGCGGCCTCGCGGCGCTCGGCCCCGACGTGGCGGCCGTCGTCGTCGTCCTCGCCGACGGCCCCACGCTCGCGCCCGCCGCGGTCGAGCGCGTCCTCGAGGATTGGCGCACGCATGGAGGCGTGGTCGCGGCCTCGTACGACGGCGCCCGCGGCCACCCACTCGTCCTCGGACGGGACGAATGGAGCGGCATCCCGCCGGAAGGGCTGCGCGACCGGCCCGTCCGGCTCGTTCCCTGCGACGACCTCGGCGCACCCGGCGACGTCGACACGCCCGCGGACCTCGACGGCTAGCTGGCGCCCGACGCGGCGATCCGTACCATGAGACTCGTGCGTCGCCTCCTCGCCGTCGCCGCCGTCGCGCTCGCCGTTCCGGCGCTCGCGGTCGCGTCCTCGAGCCCGATCGTGGCCGCGGCCAAGCGCACCGCTGCCGCGAAGAGCACGACGCTGACCATGCAGGTCACGACGAGCGTCTCCGGCCAGCCGGTCGTGAGCCTGTCGGGCACCGGCGTCCAGCGCGGCACCGACGTGAAGATGTCCATGCGCGTCAAGACGCCGAACGGCAACGCGACGCTCGACGCGATCCTCGTGCAGGAAGCCGGCGCGTACGTGATGTACATGCGTTCGCCGCTCCTCACCGCGCAGCTGCCCAAGGGCAAGTCGTGGATCCGTATCGACCTGTCGAAGCAGGGCGCGAAGCTCGGCCTCGACTTCTCGTCGCTGATCAACAGCTCGCAGACGCTCGCGCCGCTCGAGGCGGGGCTCGTCTCGACGACGAGGGTCGGAAGCGAGCGGATCGTCGGCACCTCGACGACGCGCTACCGCGCGGTCATCGACATCCACCGCGCCGCTCAGGCGGTTCCGGCATACGGGAAGCAGGTCACGGTGCTCGAGCATGCGACGGGCCTCCATTTCGGCAACGTCCCCTACGACGTCTGGGTCGCGGGCGACGGACGGATCAGGCGAATGCACTTCTCGATGCCGACGGCGTCGGCAGGCATCCGTGGTCGGTCGAGCCAGACGATCACGTACGTCGCGTTCGACAAGCCTGTGACGATCGAGGCGCCCCCGCGCTCTCAGGTCGTCTCTGCGCCGTAGCGCCGGGGCTACGCGGTGGCGTCGAGCCCGCGGAGCTCGGCGAGCTTCTCCATCAGGCCCGGTGGCATCCGCTCGAGCGAGCTCGTCCGCACGTACCGCCGCAGGCTCGCCTCGAAGCGGTAGCGGCGGCGGCAGTAGTCGCAGCCCTCGAGGTGAACCTCGGCCTCACGCCACTCGGAGTCCGAGAGCGTGCGGTCGAGGAAGTCCTGGAGGAGCTCCTCGCAGCGCCCGCACGGATCGCCGCTCACGACAGGGCCCCCTCTGCGAGGTGTTGCTTGAGGGCGCGGCGACCGCGGTGGAGTCGTGACATGACCGTTCCGATTGGCACGTCGAGGATCTGTGCAGCATCAGCGTACGAGAAGTCTCCGATGTCGACCAGCACGACGACGTCGCGGAACTGCGGCTGGATCTCCGAGAGCGCGTTCACGATCGAGTCCTGCGACAGCCGCTCGACGACGTCGTCCGACTCGAGCGCATCCTCACCGGAGGCGGCGGCGACCTTGTTCGCGAGGTAGTAGTCGGTCTCCTCGAGCGTCTGCGTCTGGGGCGTGCGCTGGATCTTGCGGCCCCGGTCGACGTTGAGGTTCGTGAGAATCCGGAGCATCCACGCGCGCAGGTTCGTGCCTGGCGTGAACGACCGCCAGCTCCGAAATGCCCTTGCGTACGTCTCCTGCACGAGATCCTCCGCTTCCTCACGCGAGCCGACGAGTCGCCTCGCAACGCGGTACACCTGATCGGCGAGTGCGAGCGCCTCTTCCTCGAACCTGGCACGGTCGCGGGCCTCCGTCGCGATCCGTCGTGCGTCGGTCTCGGGGCTCGCCTCACTCATCCGGCGTACCGTACCGCTGCGTGTACAGGTGCCTGGAACGACCCGCGGAGGGGCGCTATTCCCGCGTTCCGACGAGCTCGGGGAAACCCGAGCGGGTGAGTGCGGCGACGATCTGGTCACGGCTCGTGCGCTCCTCGTCCCATTCGAGCGTCACCTCGCCCATGAGGTTGGCGTTCGCATAGACGATCCCCTCCTGCCCGCGCAGAGCGCCGGCGAGGCGCCCGACGCACCGCTCGCAGCGCACGCCGCTCACCACGATCGTCTCGGCCGCCATCACGACGATGCTACCCGCGCCGTTTCCTGCAGCCGCACCTCGCGGTCGGCGAGGCCGATGAGGAGTGGATCGTGGGTGGCGCAGACGACGGTCGTCTCCGTCCGGTGCGCGAGCTCGGCGAGCAGCGATCCGATCTCCACAGTCGTCACGGCGTCGAGCCGAGAGCTCGGCTCGTCGGCGATCACGACCGGCGTCCGGGCCGCGAACGCACGCGCGAGCGCGACGCGCTCGCGCTGACCGGCGGAGAGGAGGTCGACGCGCCGCTCCGCGTGGGCCGCGAGCCCCACCGCCGCGAGTGACTCCGCGGTGCGGTCGCTCGCCTCGTCGCCCTCGATTCCACGCAGGGCGAGCCCGAGCTCGACGTTCTCCCGGGCGGAGAGGAAGCCCGAGAGGCCCGGCGCCTGCCCGATCACCGCGATCGAGCGACTCCGGAGCGCGGCGCGCTCCTCGCGGCCGAGCCTCGAGACCACCACGTCGCCCAGCCGCACCTCCCCCTCGTCGGGGACGTCCATCCCGGAGAGGAGCGAGAGGAGCGTCGACTTACCGGAGCCGGAGGGGCCGACGACGACGGTGAGCTCGCCGGGGAGGAACGTCACGTCGAGCGCGTCGAGCGCGATTTGGCTCCCGTAGCGGCGCGTCGCTCCGCGCACATCCAGCACCTCCCCTCGCGCTCCTTCGAGGCTGACCGCGGGCTCGACCGCCGCGCCGTCCCGCCCGACGACCGGGTGCAGGCCGACCGAACCGTCCCCGAGCACGATCCGCGCGCGATCGTGGATCCCGGCTGCGCGGAGCGTCTCCTCCGGGATCCGCAACCAGCCGCCCGTGCCGACAACCGCGGTCTCGACCTCGCCCTGGCGCTCCTCGGCGACGCGACCGTCACGGATGTGCACGACGCGATCGGCGATCGCCGTCGACGCCGGATCGTGACTGACGACGATGGCCGACGAGCGCTCTTCGGCAACGAGCTCGGCGAGGAGCGCGTGCACTTCGCGCGCCGCCTCCGCGTCGAGGTCGCCCGTCGGCTCGTCCGCGATGAGCAGCTTCGGCCGATGCGCGAGCGCGGCGCAGAGGGCGACGCGCTGCTGCTCGCCGCCCGAGAGCTCGCTCGGCTGCGCCCCGGCGCGATCGAGGAGGCCGACGCGCTCGAGCAGCTCGTGCGCGCGTGAGCGCCGCGCCGCGAGGGGCAACGCCGCCAGTCCGAGCGGAAGGCCGACGAGCTCCTCGATGGTCAGTTCGCCCGCGAGCGCGCGCCAGTAGTGCTGATCCGCGTAGCCGAGCACGTCCCTGCGGTAGCGCCCGAGCTCGCGCGACGTCGCGTGCAGGAGGTCCAGGTCCGCGACGACGAGCGAGCCCGCGGACGGTTTCGCGAGCCCCGCGAGAACGCGCATCAAGGTCGTCTTGCCCGAGCCGCTCGGCCCGAGCACCACGCAGATCTCGTCCTCCTCGACGGCGAGCGTGAGGCCCTGGAGCGCCGCGATACCTCCCGTCGCGGACGGGTACACGGCGAACAGCTCGCGGGCGTCGACGACCGGCGCCGTCACTCCGTCTCCCGATACGCCGGACCACGCGCGCCGGCAAACGCGCGTCGAGTCGCACCGGCGACGAGCAGGGCGGCGAGCAGCGCGAACGCCGCGATGCCGACGACGACCAGGGCGGGGTCGACGACGGTGGCAAGGGGCGGCTCGGCATTCCCTCCCCGCGCGGTCACCGAGACGACCCGCGTGACCAGCGCGAGCAGCACCGCGCCCGTAGCGAGCCCCGCCACGAGCCCCGCAGCGGAGAGCGTCGCGGCCCGGACGCGGACGATGCGCCGCAGGAAGGTCGGGGACGCGCCCTGCGACTCGAGGTCGTAATGCTCTCCGCGATCGTCGCGCAGGTCCGCGCGCACCGCGAGCGCGAGCCCCAGCGAGGCGAGGACGAGCGCCACGACCGCCGTCGCGAGCAGCGCGAGCAGCGTCCCGTGTGCGAGGGGGTCGTGCTGCGCCTGCCTGACGAGATCGGCTCGAACGGTGGTCGCAAGCGCACGGTAGGGCGGACGCTCGAGAGCATCCGCCACCGTCCCCTCGCGGCCCGGCGGAACTTTCAGCCAGACCTCGTTCTCCCGCCCCGACCCTGGAGCGACCGTGTCGATGGCCGTTCGCAGCTCGACCCGGTCGCCGACGACGGTCTCGCCCGACGCTCCCGGGAAGCGATCGACGACCCCCGCGACCTGCACCGGAACCGTTCCGCCCCCGATCTGCAGTGGCAGCGTCCCGCCGACGCCGCCTGCGAGCTCGGCGAGTCTCGGAGTGACGAGCACTGACGGCGGGGAATCGTCGGTCGGCTGTTCCGGGCGCAGGATCGAGCTTCGCTGGAGCGTGAGCGGAGCGCGAACGACGACGCCATCCGGCGTCGTGCGGACGTCGAGGCCGCCGACGCCGATCCAGCCCTGCAGCTGTCGAGCCAGCGGACCGGAGAGACGGAGCGACCCGATGAACGCGATGCCTGCATCTGCTCCTCGCTCGATGATGCGCGGCGGCGGGACGAGCTCGAGCGCGACGAGCGTGGACCCGGGTGGAACCTTGGCCTCGATGACGGACGCGCTGCGGGGCTTCGCGGCGCCCACGACGATGCGCCGGAACGTCCCGTCGAGACGTACGAGTGCAGCGAGCGAGAGGAGGCTCGGTCCGACCCTGAACCGGATCCGGCCGTCCGGAAGACGAACGCCCCGCTGCTCCACCGGCCGGCCCGGATCGACGAGCGACGCGAGCTGAGAGAGGCTCCGACCGTCCGACCATTCGCGCCTCCAGACGCCGACGTTCTCGATGGCGCCCTGGTCGAGCCCGAGCACGGTCACACCGCTCACGCGCTCGGCGCGGCCCGCGCCGCCCGTGACGCGGAGCACCGGGTAGGCCGCGCCCCCGTTCCCCGCGAGCTGCCGGAAGCGGGCGGGCGAAGCGACGTCGAAGACGCGGACGAGGTTCTCGAGATCCTCCTTCACGGTCATGTCGAGAGGAACCTGGAACGCGGCCTGCTCGCGATCCGCACGCGCGAGCGTCGCCCGGTACCCCTCGGCGAGCAGCGCGAGCGCGAAGGCGATGGTCAGGAACGCGACCGTCGCAACGGCTGCTCCGGGCCCGCGGCCGAGCCCGACGGCCGCAAGCCGGGTCGCGACGGAGCCGCGTCCACGGTCGCCCCACCAGCGCGAGAGGACGGGGAAGAGCCGCGCGACGACGATCGCCGCCGCGACGGCGACGAGCCCCGGCAGAAGAAGGAGCAGGAGTGCCGAGGCCTGACCCTGAGCGAGGCGATTCTCGTCGGCGACCCCTCCCGCGAGGGCAACCGCCGTGACGAGGAGTGCGGCGACGGCGACGAAATCGAGGCCGCCGAAGCGCGCCGTCCTCGTCGGCATCGACACGGTGAGCCAGACGAGCCCCGCCGCGAGCAGCGCGGTCCCGAGCGCGATGGCGAGGCCGACGGGCGAGAGGACGCTCTGTCGCAGCACATCGGAGACGGGGGCGCCGGCGAGACGCGCGGCGACTGCGCCGGCGAGGATTCCAACGAGCCACCCGACGAGGACGCCGACGAGCGCGGCGACGGCACTCTCGATCCCGCTGAGGAGCCAGAGCTGCCAGCGACGCGCGCCGAACCACACGAGCCTCCGCCTGGCCTCGTCGAGGTCTCGGCGCATACCGCGCGCGGCAAGGACCGTGAACGCGAGAAGAAGCGCGGCGCCCTCTCCGCCGACCAGCAGCAGGCGGGTGCCGGCGACGTCCGCCGCGCGTTGCGCCGCGCGCAGCTCCTCGACGGGCGCGTCGACCGCGAAGGACGGCGACCGATCGCCGAGCTCGACGCGTGCCCGCTCGCTCCGGCGAACGAGGCCGTCGATGTCCCACAGCCTCGGCTTCCCGGCCGCGAGCGGCCAGACCCACGCGTAGGTGCGGTACGTGGGCGCGAGCGGGGCGGCACGCTCGAGGGCAGCGCGACCCTCGGCGAGGACGAGGGGTGCAGGCGGTGGCCGGTGGTAGCGCCCGGAGCGCTGGAGAGCGGGCGCGCGCGTCGCGTCGAGCGTCGCCGCGTCGGTCGGCCGAAGGAAATCGCCGAACAGCTGCCGCGAGCGAAGCGTGGCCGTGCCGACCTGAACCAGTCGGAGCCCCGGCGCGTTGGGGAGCGCCCCGCGGCCGCGCAGCCGGAGAACCTCGCAGCGCGTCGGAGTGCAGCGCTGCGGCAGGCGGCCCGAACGCAGGATCACATGAGGCGCCACGCCGTCGACCGCGGTGATGCCCACGAAGTGCCCGGCCACCGTGCTCTCACGGAAGAGGAGGAGCGGAACCGGGCCGGCCAGCCCGATCCCGTCGAACGCCTGGGCGACGTCGTCGTCGAGAGCGGCGAGACGTTCGCCGCCTCCCGCGGGGACTCCGAACCAGACGGCGCGAACCGACCGCTGGGCAGCCGGGATCCGCTCGATCGCCTGCGCGGTCGAGCGATCCGTCGCGATCGTCACGCCGGCGAGCACACCGGCGAGGACGGCGGTCGCGACGACGAGGCCGAGGGCGGTGACGACCACGCCGCTGTCACGTCTTCGCAGCCGGCGGCGCGCGAGTCCGAAGACGTACCCCGCGGACCTCACGGCGCGCGCATCCGGCGGCGGTACGCCGCGGTCTTCGAGCGATTGCCGCAGATGGACATCGAGCACCAGCGCGACGACGCGTTCCTCGACCCGTCGTAGAAGAGCCAGCCGCAGGTCGCGTGCTGGCACGCCTTGAGGCGCGGCCAGGTTCCTAACGCCTGAGCCTGGAGCACGTGCGCGAGGACCGCGGCGAGGCCGCGCCCCCCACCCCGTCCGCCCGCATCCACGACGAAGGTTCCGCCGACGTCCAGCCGAACGCGGAGATCGATCGCGTCCGCGATCCGGTCGAGGTCGGCTCGGGTGCGCGCGTCGGGCGAGCGCTCGAGCGTGTTCAGGAGCGCGAGCTCGCGCAGGAGATCGCGGAGCGCGCGGGCGGCGACGAACGTCTCGGCGTCGACATCGTCCTCCTCGTCGATGAGGCCGCGACCGCGGAACCATGCCCCGAGCGCGTCCGGGGTCGAGATGTCGTCTCGGGCCCACTCGGGGATCTCGGTGTTGACGAAGTCCTGGACGAGGTCGAGCGGCGGAGGCGCCGGCGCTCTGCCGCCAGGCTGGAAACCGACGAGGTCGCTCGACACCGGGGAGAGTCTATCGTCGGTTCCTACGACACCGGCAACCTGTGCCGACCGGTTAGCGCTTCACTCCGTGCACCGGCCGCCCCGCGGCCTCCCACGCGTAGTAGGACGCGCTCGGGCCGAAGGCCGCCTCGTAGCCGACGATCCGAGGATTCCGACCGACCTCCTTCGCCCGCTGCGCATGCCACAGGAGGTTCGGGTCGTCGCGCTGCTCCCACACGAGCACGAGGTGCGCGGCCGTCATGAACTCGGCGACGAACGAGCACCCCTCAGCGGGGCACGGGAACGGGCTCGTACGCACGCAGAACCAGCCGCTGTGGTCGCCGTCGTCGTCGCCCTCCCACAGCTCTTCGTCGGCCTCGAGCTCGACGTCCGAGAGTACGGAGGCGCCGGGGCGCAGTTCCTCCACGGGGGCACAATAGCCTCGTGCCCGATCGGCCCCCTCGCGACGTCGCCGTGGTGCTCTCGGGCGGGGGGATCAACGGCGTGCTCCTCGAGCTCGGGTTCCTGCGCCGGCTTTCGGAGACACCGCTGTGGCCGCGTGTCGGCTGGATCTACGGCACGTCAGCGGGAGCGCTCGCGGGGACGATGGGAGCCCTCGGACGCCTCGACGACCTCGAGGACTTCCTGCTCGCGATCCAGCCCGGGGACGCCTTCCGGCCGCGTCCTGTTTGGCAGTTCCCGGGCGGCCTGCACGACTACACGCTCCCGGCGACGATCGCAGAGCGCATCGGGTCGCCCGAGGAGCTGGGCGACGCGCTCGCACGGTCCGAGGTCGAGCTCGTCGTGTACGCGACCGACCTGGGCGACAACCCCGAGGGCGACGAGGCCCGCGACTTCGAGCTCGAGTACGGCTCGCATTCGACTCCGCCCGAGATCATGGGTCGGGCGATCCTCGCGTCCGCGGCAATCAGCGGCCTCGTCCTTCCGATCGAGCTCGCTGGACGCATCGCGACCGACGGAGGCTGGGTTCGGAACTTCCCGTTCGAGCACGCGTATCGAAACCCGGAGGTCGAGGCGATAGCCGGCTTCCGCTACATCCCGAGCTACCCGCCCGCCGACTTCGCGTTCCTCGAGCGCACGCGCGAGCGCCTCGATCGCTTCCGCGCCGTGCCGCCGGTGCGCGCGCTGCTCGCCGAGGTGCGTCTCGCCCAGGAACGCGCCGCGCGAGGCGAGCCGGCGCACTACGGCGAGCTGATCGTCCGGCTCATGCGCGTCGCGTTCGCCCGCAACGCCGTCGTCGAGGAGCGGCTCGCGTTAGAGCGGGCGACCTCGGTCGCCGAGCTGCAGAGCCTCCGCCAGGACGTCACCGGCATCGCGCTTGCCGCGGCAGCGCCCTGGCGCAGGAAGCGCCTCGAGCGCGAGCTCGACGCCCGTTTCTCCGCGGCGCGGTTCCCGTTCCGTCACGACCGGCTGCTTCCCACTCTCGTGGTGCGCGGCACGGCGGGCGCCGACGGACTCGACTCGACCTTCCGCGCCGACGAGCCGTGGCCGAACGAGACGAAGCGCGCCCTCATCGCGCGCGGCTACGAGCTCACAGACCGAGCGCTGGAAAGCACCGACGCAGTGGACGCCCTAGGAGTGTCGCGGCGAGAGGAGCCACACAACGAGCGTCTCTGACTCCCGCGATTGGAAACGCCGCTAGGCGTTTCCAATCTGCGTAAAGAAGGTCGGCTGGGGTCCGGGCAGGCGGTCGGACCCCATGCCGACGTGGGTGAGCAGGCCCCGGATGACCGGGGCCTGACTCTCGGCTAGCCCTGGGGGGATTGGGGCTGCCGTCCGAGCGTGACAGTCACGCTCGTCTTGTTCGCGCCGCGGTAGATCACGAGCTTGACCTTCTCGCCGGGCTTGTGCGCGGCGACCGCGTCGCGGAGCTGTTCGATGGAGGAGATCTTCTGGCCGTCGAAGGAGACGATGATGTCGCCGCCCAGGACGAATGTCTCGCCGGCGACGACCACCTGGCGCTGGCCGCCCCGCAGGCCGGCCTTGTCCGCGCCGCTCTGGTTCGTGACCGACTCGACGAGGACTCCTGTCTTCACCGGGAGGTTGTAGGTGCCGGCGACGTCGGACGTCACCGCCTGACCGCTGATCCCGATGTAAGCGTGGTCGACGCGGCCCGTGCGGAGGATCTGGGCGACGACGTCCTTGACGGTGTTCGAGGGAACGGAGAACCCGATGCCGACGCTTCCGGTCGAGGTGTCACCGCCGGTCTCGATCTGGGTATTGACGCCGATGACCTGACCACGGGCGTTGAGCAAGGGGCCGCCGGAGTTGCCGTGGTTGATGGGCGCGTCCGTCTGGATGACGTGGTCGATCGTGAAGCGGTTCGGCGCCGTGATGAGGCGCTGGAGCGCGCTCACGATGCCTGCGGTCGCTGTGCGGTCGAGCCCGAACGGGTTCCCGATCGCGACGACCGGATCGCCGACCTGCACGGCGTCCGAGTTACCGAGCGGAAGCGGCGTCAGCCCGCTTGCGGACGTGTCGACCCTGAGGACCGCCAGGTCGGACGAAGGGTCCGTGCCGACGACCTCGGCCTTCACCGTGTCGCGGTTGGAGAAGCTGACGGTGACGATGTCGGCACCCTCGACCACGTGGTAGTTCGTGACGATGTGGCCCGTCTTGTCGATGACGAAGCCGGAGCCGATCGCCGACTGCTGCGGCGTCCCCCATGGGTTCCCCGTGCCTGGGGTGGCCGTCGAGTTCGTCGTCGCGTTGATGCGGACGACACCTGGGGCATCGCGACGGTAGATCTCGTTGACGGTCATGCCGCCGGACGAAGCGGAGCCGAATCGTGAGGTCGGGCTCGACGTGGTCTCGGTCACGACCGTCGTCGACGAGTCGAGGCCTCCCGTGACGGCGACCGCTCCGATCGCAACGCCGCCGCCGAGCACTGCAGCGGCGACGAGCGCGACGAAACGGCCTACTCCGGCGGACGGCATTGCCCGTCGGTTATAGCCCTGGGGTCGTGAATCGCGGGTTAGCGGCCGTTAAGGCGAAGTTGCCGAGGCTCTCCGCGCCCGGCATATGTCACGCGAGCTCGAGCGCGACCACCTTGACGTCTTGTGAGCGCTCGGCGCCGAGCGCGTCGTCGAGCTTGAGCGCGAGCTCGCCGGAGGCGAGGAGCTCCTCGGTGATGTCCGCGCCGCCGATCAGCTCGCCCTTGACGAACACCTGCGGGATCGTCGGCCAACCGGAGATCCCGGACAGCTCCTGGCGGATGCGCGGATCCGGGAGCACGTCGACCGCGGTGATCGGCGCGCCGGCGGCGTGCAGGGCCTGCAGCGCGCGATGCGAGTTTCCGCACATGACCAGCTGTGGCGTGCCTTTCATGAACACGGTGACGGGCTCGTGCTCGATCACGTCGGAGATCTGCTCGTTCAGGGGTTTCATGCGGTTCCTTTCGTCTTGATCCGTAGCTCGTGGATGGAACCGTCCGCGAGGGGCGCGGCGAGCGCCTCGTTCACGCGGCGGTGCTGGTCGAGAAGGGCGACTCCGTCGAAGTCGGCGGTCACGACGGTGACCTGGAAGTGGTCGCCGGTGCCCGTTCGGTCCTCGACCTCGACCGCGGAGGCGCCCGGGAAGGCACCGACAAGGAGTGCGCGGATCGCCTCGGCCTGCATGCGGCCATCGTAGTTGGAGGGGGGTACCCTCACGGTGTGCGACTCCTCCGTGCCCTGCTGCTCGTCGAGCTCGGCTTCTGGGCGCCCGCAAGCATCGTGAAGCGCGCCTGGCCCTTCCGCGGAGACGTCGCCGCCTGCGGCGGGATCGCGATCGGCAGCACGTCGGCCGACGCCCTGGCGCAGTAGTGCGCCGCCCGGGCCCGTTCGCTCTCTCGTTCCCCGAGCGTCTCGTGCGCGCCGTCGCGGCTGCGCTCGGTGGAACGCTGCACGAGACCGCCGAGCTCGTGCTGCCGCGACTCGTGCGGCGATCCCGGCTGTACGAGGCGACGGCGCGCAACCTCCTCCGCATCACCGTCGAGCTGGTCGGGGGCGTAGAACGCGCGGACGACGAGGTCGTCGAGGAGTTCGAGAGCTCCCCGAAACGGCTCGCCGTGCGCAAGACGGGCGGGAACGTGCTCGAGCTGGGCTCGATCCTGGCCTTCGGCTTCTCCCCGCTCTGGCTGCTCGCCGGAGCCGCAGACGTGTCGCGTGGGACTCGCGTCTACCTCGACTCGCTCGTCTCCGAGCTCGAGGCAGCGGGCGTCCTGGCACGCGGGGCCGGATTCGCGTCGGTCGAAGACCTCCTCGCCGCCCTCGAGGGCGCGAGCGGAACGACGGCGCGGCTCATCGACATCCCGCCGCTCGAGCTCGAGGGGCTCCGGCGGTCGCTCGCGGATCTGCGCACGGACGCGAAGAGCCTGCCGACGCCGCCCGAGCTGGCCGCGGCCTATCGCGGGCTCGTCGCCGAAGCGGAGCGGGAGCGGCGACCGCTGCTCGAGGTTTCGCTCGGCGTCGGGCTTGCGTTCTTCAACTCGGCACGCAAGGTGGGCCGGCAGCACGTTCTCGATCCCTACTCCGACGATCTTCGCCCGGTTCGGGACGAGGGCTTCGGCGCCTATGCGCGCCGGGTCGGCCGCCCCTATGCGGAAGCGGTCGGGCGACACTTCGACCCGACTCGGCGGACGCTCACCGAGCGCGGCCTCAAACGGCTGGACCGACGCGAGCTGCTTGAATCGGAGGCGATGACCCATCCCGATTCGTTCGGCTCCCGCTCGACCCTCGAGGTCGGAGGAGAGTCGCGCGAGCTCTTCCGCATCGACGCGCTGCACGCGAGCCACGACGTCAGGCGCCTCCCCTACACGCTGCGGATCCTCCTCGAGAACGTACTGCGGCGAGAGGACGGGGTCGCGGTGACGTCGGCAGACGTCGAGGCCGTCGCCGGCTGGGTGGCGAGTGACGACCCCTCGCGGGAGATCTCGTTCACGCCGAGCCGCGTCCTGCTGCAGGACTTCACCGGCGTGCCCGCGGTGGTCGACCTCGCCGCGATGCGGAACGCGATGCACGACCTCGGCGGCGATCCCGGGAAGATCAACCCGCTCCTGCCCGTCGAGCTCGTGATCGACCACTCGGTGCAGGTGGACGAGTTCGCGAGCCGCCTCGCGATCTTCCGCAACGCGGAGCTCGAGTTCGAGCGAAACCGCGAGCGCTATGCCTTCCTGCGCTGGGGGCAGAGCGCCTTCGACAACTTCAGGGTCGTCCCGCCGAGCACCGGGATCGTCCACCAGGTGAATCTCGAGTTCCTCGCCCGCGTGGTCGACGAGCGGGACGGGGTCGCGTTCCCCGACACCCTCGTCGGAACCGACTCGCACACGACGATGATCAACGGGCTCGGGGTCCTCGGATGGGGCGTCGGCGGGATCGAGGCCGAGGCGGCGATGCTCGGCGAGGCGATCTCGATGCTCGTCCCGCAGGTCGTTGGCTTCCGGCTGACGGGCGCGTTGCCCGAGGGCGCGACCGCGACCGACCTCGTGCTCACCATCACGCAGATCCTGCGCGAGACGGGCGTCGTCGGGAAGTTCGTCGAGTACTTCGGCCACGGGCTCGAGACCCTCCCCCTCGCGGACCGCGCGACCATCGGGAACATGTCGCCCGAGTACGGCGCGACCTGCGGCTTCTTTCCGGTCGACGCCGAGACGCTCCGCTACCTGCGCCTCACGGGACGCCCGGCCGAGCGGATCGCGCTCGTCGAGGCGTACTGCAAGGAGAACTTGCTCTGGCACGAGCCCGACGAACCGCCGACCTACTCGCAGATCGTGGAGCTCGACCTCTCGTCGGTCGAGCCGTCCCTCGCCGGACCGCGGCGGCCGCAGGATCGCGTGCCGCTCCGCGAGGCCAAGCAGGCGTTCGTCGAAGCCCTGCCCACCTTCGGCGTCGACTACGGCAACGGCCACGACGAAGCCGTCGCCGAGACCTTCCCGGCGAGCGACCCGCTCGCGTCTTCGGGCCCCGGGCACGAGATGGAGCAGCTCGGCGCGGAGGTGTCGACAGGCCCGCGGATCGTCCTCGCCGAGCGCTCCGCCGTCGAGGTCGCCTTCGCGGGTGAGCGGTTCGAGCTCGACCACGGCGCCGTCGTCATCGCAGCGATCACGTCCTGCACCAACACGTCGAACCCGGCGGTGATGATCGGAGCGGGGCTGCTCGCGAAGAAGGCGGTCGAGCGCGGGCTCCAGCGCAAGCCCTGGGTGAAGTCGAGCCTCGCGCCCGGATCCAAGGTCGTGACCGAGTACTACGAGAAGGCAGGCCTCACGCCCTACCTCGAGGAGCTTGGATTCCACACCGTCGGCTATGGGTGCACGACCTGCATCGGGAACTCCGGCCCGCTGCCCGAGGAGATCTCCCGGGGCGTCTCCGAGGGAGACCTCGTCGTGTGCGCCGTCCTCTCGGGGAACCGGAACTTCGAGGCGCGCATCCACCCCGAGGTGAAGGCGAACTACCTCGCGTCGCCGCCGCTCGTCGTCGCGTACGCGCTCGCGGGACGGATGGACGTCGACCTCGCGACGGAGCCGCTCGGGGTCGGATCGGACGGCGAAGACGTCTTCCTCGCCGACGTCTGGCCGACGCCGGAGGAGGTGCGAGAGACGGTCGCGGGGTCGATCGGCGAGGAGATGTTCCGCGCGACCTACGCCGACGTGTTCACGGGGGACGAGACCTGGCGCGAGCTCCCCGTCCCCGAGGGCGAGCTGTTCGCCTGGGAAGCCGACTCGACGTACGTGCGCCTGCCGCCGTACTTCGACGACATGCCCGAGAGCGCGAACGCGGTCGAGGACGTCGTCGGCGCGCGCTGCCTCGTCTCGATTGCGGACTCGGTCACGACCGACCACATCTCCCCCGCCGGGTCGATCAAGCCGGACTCACCGGCCGGCCGCTACCTCGTGGAGCACGGCGTCGAGCGCAAGGCCTTCAACTCCTACGGATCACGGCGCGGAAACCACGAGGTGATGGTGCGTGGCACGTTCGCGAACGTGCGGTTGCGCAACCAGCTCGTACCTGGCTCCGAGGGCACGTGGACGGTGCACGTGCCCTCCGGCGAGGAGACGACGATCTTCGAGGCGGCCGAGCGCTACCGGACGGAGGGAACTCCGCTCATCGTCCTCGCGGGCAAGGAGTACGGATCCGGCTCGTCGCGCGACTGGGCTGCGAAGGGCCCGAAGCTCCTCGGTGTGCGCGCCGTCATCGCGGAGAGCTACGAGCGCATCCACCGCTCGAACCTCCTGATGATGGGCGTGCTGCCGCTCCAGTACCTCCCGGGCGAGAGCCGCGAGACGCTCGGGCTGACGGGCCGCGAGGAGTTCTCGGTCGTCGGTCTCGACGGAGGCGAAGCACGAGAGGTGACGATTCGCGCGGACGACAAGGAGTTTCGCGCCACCGTGCGTCTCGACACCCCGCGCGAGCGCGAGTACCTGCGGCACGGCGGAATCCTCCCGTTCGTGCTGCGGCGCCTGCTCGCCTCCTAGGGCCGCTTCCAGCCGACGAAGATCGCCCAGCCGAGAAGCTCACGCTGGTGGCGGAGGTAGCTTCGCTTCCACCTTTCGTGGCGGGCTCGGATGTCGTCCGCGTCGGGATCGGCAGCGTTGTCGGCCAGCCACTGCTCTACCGCCTTCCAGTGGAGGGTCTCGTAGCGATCCCAGTCGTCGGCCGAGGACGCGATCACGGAAACGACGGCGAGGCCGCTGGTCTCGAAGATCGTCACCGTGCCCTCGAGCGTCGTCCACGGCTCGTCGCGATCCACGTAGTCAGCGGGCAGCGGTAGCGCACGCCAGTACGGCTCGCCGACGGCGACGTAGCCACCGGGTCGCACGGCGGGAGCGAGTGCGTCCACCGTGTCGGCGAGGCTCCCGTACACGAAGCTCGCGCCGAGGCAGAGCGCCGCGTCGTACGACTCGGGCTCGTGCACGACCTGCGCGCCGTCCGCGAGCTCGAAGTCGACGCGATCCGCGAGCCCGGCCGCCTCGGTCCGCTCGAGCGCGACCGCGCGGAAATCCGGCGACAGCTCGACCCCATGGATGCGGCAGCCGAACCGCTCGGCGAGGAGAAGGGCCGGACCCCCGCGGCCTGACGCGACGTCGAGGACGCTCGACTCCGGACCGAGGTCGAGGCGCTCGCCGAGGAGCAGGATCTTCTCCTCGGACGTCGGGTTCTGCAGTCCGTGCAGCGCCTCGGCGACGACGAAGTAGCGGGGGATCACGAGCGCATGATCTACCCTCGGTCGCCATGGCGGCGCCGGAGAAGATCGAGGGGAGCTGGGGGATCGATCCCGTCCCGTCGAGGCTCCGCATCCTCAGCGGCGTCGAGACGGGTCTGCTCTGGGGGAACCTCGGCGTCTCGCTCCTCGTCATCGTCGCCGGCGCGATCCTGGTCCCTGCGCTGTCGCTGCCGCAGGCACTCGTCGCGATCGTGCTCGGCTGTGTTATCGGCAACGCGATGCTCGCCGTCGCCGGGATGATCGGCGCGGACGCACGCGTCCCGGGGATGGCGCTCCTGCGCGCCCCGCTCGGCCAGCGTGGCTCCCTGCTGCCGACGGCGATCAACGTCCTGCAGGGCGTCGGCTGGACGATCTTCGAGCTCCTGGTGATCGCCACCGCGGCGGCCGCGCTGTCCGACGAGCTCTTCGGCTTCCGGGCGCAATGGCTCTGGACGCTCGTCTTCGGGGCATGCACGCTCGCCCTCGCGCTCCTCGGCCCGATCGGCTTCGTGCGGAGGTTCGTCCGGCGCTTCGCGGTCTGGGCCGTCCCGCTCGCGCTCCTCTACCTCACCTGGTGGGCTCTCGACGGCGCCGACCTCGGAGCGATCTGGCATGCGGACGGCCAGGGCGGGCTCTCCGTCTGGCAGGGCGCGGACGTCGTCGTCGGGATCACCGTCTCCTGGATCCCGTACGCAGCCGACTACACGCGCTTCTCGCGGACGCGACGCGGCGGGCTCGCAGGCACGGGCCTCGGGTACTTCGTCCCGGACGTCTGGCTCCTCGCGCTCGGGGCCGTACTCGTGCTCTCGCGCGGGCTCGGCGACCCGGCTGAGCTGCCCGCCGCGGTCGTCGCTGGCGGCTTCGCCGCCATCGTGGCGCTCTTCGCACTCCTCGTCACCGAGACGGACGAGGCGTTCGCGAACGCCTACTCCGCCGCGGTCTCCCTGCAGAACGCCGTGCCCCGCGCGCGGCAGGAGCTCCTGATCGTGCTCGTGACCGCGATCGCGACGGTCGGCGCACTCGTCGTCGACTTCACGAGCTACCAGAGCTTCCTGCTCCTGCTGGGCTCGGTCTTCGTGCCCCTCTTCGCCGTCCTCGTCGCGGACTGGCTCGCCGCGGGGGCGCACTACGCGCCGGAGGACGTGTTCGAGTCGCCGTCCTGGCGCCCGGGACTGATCGCAGCGTGGATCACGGGCTTCGCCCTCTACCAGTGGCTGTTCCCGACCGGTCCCTCCTGGTGGGTGGACGCTGTCGAGCGGCTCCATCCTCCCGCGTGGGGGATCGGCGCGACGGTGCCGAGCTTCCTCGTCTCGTTCGGGATCGCGAGCGTCGTCGCGATCGTGTCCCGGCGGACGGCGACCGGAGCCGCGCCCGCATGACGATCGCCGCGCTCGGAAACATCACGCGGGACGTCGTCGCCGGCGGCGAGCCGCGTCCCGGCGGCGGAGTGTTCTGGAGCACGCGGGCGCTCGCGCATCTCGGCGTCGACGCCCGCGTCAGCGCCGCGTGCAGCGCCGAGGACCGCGACTCGCTGCTCCCGCCGCTCCAGGCCTTCGGCCTGCCGGTGACGTGGGTCGAGGCTTCGGCGACGACGGCATACAGCTTCCACTACGAGGGCGACCGCCGGATCATGTGGCAGGACGCGGTCGGCGATCCGTGGTCGCCGGAGCAGGCCGCCCTGGCCGCAGGCGACGCCACCTGGGTCAACGTC
Organism: uncultured Gaiellaceae bacterium; assembly: GCA_963846995.1. GTDB lineage: Bacteria > Actinomycetota > Thermoleophilia > Gaiellales > Gaiellaceae > GMQP-bins7. The sequence continues at coordinate 140,193 of CAWJYD010000011.1, forward strand.
TGCGCACTGACTCGGACGGACTTCTCGCCGGAGACGCTTGCGGCCCTCGCCGGGGACGGGAGAAACCTCCTCGTCGACCTCCAGGGGCTCGTTCGCACGGCGACGGTCGGCCCGCTGCATACGGATCCGCACATCGGCGACGTCCTCGGTCACGTCGAGGTGCTCAAACTGAACGACGAGGAGGCGGAGACGCTCGTCGGCAGCGCCGAGCCCGGACTCCTGCAGTCGCTCGGAGTACCCGAGGTGATCCTGACACTCGGTTCGCAGGGCGCGTGGGTCGTCACCCCGGCGAACGTCGAGCACGTCCCCGCGATCCCGGTGGACGGCGAGGTCGATCCGACCGGTGCGGGCGACACCTACTCCGTCGCGTACGTCGTGCAGCGCGCGGCCGGCGCCGAGCCCGTCGAGGCCGCTCGGGTGGCCGCCGAGACCGTGTCCCGACTCCTGGCCGGAGGCTAGAGCCGGAACTCGCCCCGCGCGACGACGACTGCGCTGCCGCCGACCTCCACCCGCTCGATCGTCGCACCGGCTCCCTCCGCGCGTGCATACAGCGTCGACGGGCGACCGATCGCGGCGCCCTGGGAGATCTCGAGCTCGGTGCCCCACGGCACGAGCCCGTGACGACACAGGTGGCAGGCGAGCGGGCCGACAGCAGAGCCAGTCGCAGCGTCCTCCCCACCAGGCCAGAACATCCGCGTCGTCCAGGTGCTCCCGCTGCCGGCGAAGCAGCTCACCCCGGTCACGCCGAGTGCAGCGATCGCCGAGCGATCTGGTTCCAGCGCGACGACGTCGTCCTCGCTCGCAACGGCGACGAGGATGTGCGTCGCGCCATTGTCGTAAAGCTCGACCGGCGCCACCGCGCTCTCAGCGCCGAGCGCGGCGAGAACCGCCTCCGTGTCCGCGACGGGACGCACCTCGGGCAGCGGCTGCTCCATGCGACCAAACACGATCCGGCCCGAGTCGTCGCGCTCGAGCACGACCGCGACGGGACCAGCCCCCGTCTCGAGGACGATCACGCCGAGCTGCAGCGGCGCGCCGAGGACGAACGCCGAGCCGAGCGTCGGATGGCCGGCGAAGCGCATCTCCTCCCGCGGGTTGAAGATCCTGATGCGCGCATGCCCGTCTCCCTCGGGCGGAAGCACGAACGTCGACTCCGAGAATCCCATCTCGAGCGTCAGCGCCTGCATCGTCTCCGCGTCGAGGGTGCGCGCGTCGGTGAACACCGCAAGCTGATTCCCGGCGAGCGGCGTGTCCGTGAAGACGTCGACGACGACGTAGCGCAGCGGCGGCACCGGCGCACCCTAGCCCGCGCCCGTGCATATCGTCTCCGGCGGTGCCGAGCGCCATCGTCGTCCGCGAGCTCAGCAAGTCCTACGGCAGCGTCGAGGCGCTCCGCGGGATCAGCTTCGACGTCGCCCAGGGCGAGGTCTTCGGCCTCCTCGGGCCGAATGGCGCCGGCAAGACGACGACGGTCGAGATCCTCGAGGGCTACCGCGACCGGGACGGCGGCGAGGCCTCCGTGCTCGGGCACGACCCGGGAAGCGGGTCGCGCGAGCTCAGGGAGCGGATCGGCGTCGTCCTGCAGCAGTCGGAACTGAGCCCGAACCTCACCGTCCGCGAGACGCATCAGATGTTCGGCGGGTACTTCGCGAATCCCCGCGACGTCGACGAGGTCGTCGAGCTCGTCGGGCTCGGCGAGAAGCGCGACGCCCGAGTGAAGACGCTTTCCGGAGGGCAGAAGCGGCGGCTCGATCTCGGCGTCGCGCTCGTCGGCAACCCTGCCCTCGTCTTCCTCGACGAGCCGACGACCGGCTTCGACCCGGCGGCCCGCCGCGCGGCCTGGGAGATGATCCGCGCGCTCCGCTCGCTCGGCACGACGATCCTCCTGACCACCCACTACCTCGACGAGGCACAGCAGCTCGCGGACCGGGTTGCGGTGCTCCGCGGCGGTGAGATCGTCCGCCAGGGGACGCCGTCCGAGCTGATCGGCGACTCGCGGGTGACCGAGATCCGCTATCGCCGCGACGGAGAGCTCGTCGTCGTCGAGTCGAGCGACCCCGTACGCGACCTGAACGAGCTGACGACTCGAGCCCTCGCGGAGGGAGCCGAGCTCGAGCAGCTCGAGGTGCGGCGCGCGACGCTCGAGGACGTCTACCTCGAGCTCGTGGACGAGGAGAACGCGGGTCTGGAATGAGGATGCTGCTGCACCAGCTTCGCTTCGAGCAGCGCGTCTTCTGGAGGAGCCGCGAAGCCGCGGTCTTCGTGTTCATCTTCCCGCTGCTCTTGTACGCGCTGCTCGCGGCCGTCTACGGAGGCGAGATCGACGGGCTGCCCGCGGCCGACGTGCTGCTGTCGGGGCTCTTCGGGTACGGCGCCGCGAACACGGCACTCGCCGGGCTCGCGATCATCCTCGTCGGGCGACGCGAAGCGGGGACGCTGAAGCGACTGCGTGCGACACCTCTTCCGCCGGCCGTCTACCTCGCCGCGGTACTGCTCTCGACGCTCGTCACGTTCACGCTGCAGGCGGTCGGCCTGCTCATCCTCGGCGGACTCGCGTTCGACGCGCGCATGCCCGCGAACTGGCTCGGGTTCGTCGGGGCGATCGTGCTCGGGGTCGCGTGCTTCGCGGGGCTCGGGCTCGCGGCGGCTGCGCTCATCCGCTCGGCGGAGGGCGTCTCCGCCGGCGTCAATCTCATCGTCCTCCCGATGGCGTTCCTCTCGGGCTCGTTCGGGGCACACCGTGACTTCGGGCCGGTCGTCCAGGCCATCGCCGACGTTCTCCCGCTCACGTACTTCCTCGACATCGTCGACGGCGTCTACCTCGACGGCTCGTCGCTCTTCTCCGATCCGAAGGCGCTCGCGGTCGTGCTCGCGTGGGGCGCAGCCGGCCTTGCCGTCGCGCTTCGCTGGTTCGGGTGGATGCCTCGGGAGCGGTAGCCCGGGGCTACCGATTCCCGGCTACCGGTTGCCCAGTATCGAGAGGTAGTACAGGAGCACCGCGACTGCAGCGAGCGCTGCTGCGACGTACGTCCAGGCCGCCGCCGTCAGCGTCGCCTTCACGCCCGTCGCCTCGTTCGCCGCGACAAGCCCGAGGTCGCCGAGCTGCTGCTTCGCCCGCCGCGACGCGTCGAACTCGACGGGCAGCGTGACGATCTGGAAGAGCACCGCGATCGAGTACAGGACGACCGCGATGAGGATGAAGCCCGTGAGCTGCAGGAAGAGCCCACCGAGCAGGAAGAGCATCCAGATGTTCGACGCGAACTGCACCGCGGGGAACATCGCGCTGCGGAAGCGGAAGAAGCCGTAGGCCTGCTGGTGCTGAATCGCATGACCCACCTCGTGGGCGCCGACCGCGGTCGAGGCCACCGAGACTCCGCGAAACACCGGCTCGGACAGATGCACCGAGCGGCTTCGTGGGTCGTAGTGGTCGGACAGCGACCCGGGCGTCTCCTCCACCGGCACGTCGTCGAGGCCGTTCGCGTCGAGGATGCGGCGCGCCACCTGGGCGCCAGTCAGCCCGTTCGCGACCGGGACCTCGAGGTTCCGCGCGAACGTGGACTTCACGCGGTGCTGGGCCCAGAAGCCGAGCACCATGGGAACGATGAAGGCGGCGAGGAAGAGCATGCAGAGATGGTATCCGCGCGGTTCGGCCCCTCCGCAAGGGCGCCGAGCCGACCACTTCGGCTTCTTAACTCGTTACGAGAGCCGCATCGCGATCGCGGCGATGACGATCGAGGCGATACCGACGAGGAGAGCGGCGAGGAACCAGTTGTTGCGCACGCGCCCCGAGTCTAGACCTGAGAGCAGCCGGCTTCCAGCGGCTTCGGCTCATGATCCCGCCGTTACCCTGAACGAGCCCGACATGACGACCTCGCCGCAGTCCGTCGACCGACAGCCCGAGAACGCAGGCTGGCGGCTTATCGCGGTCGTGCTCGGCGTGTGGGCTCTTTCGGTGCTCCTCCTCATCGCCTACGTCGATCGCCGGAACAAGCCCTCGACGAGCGCCGCCTCCTCCGAGCCACCCGCGGCCGCCGTCTTTCCTGCTCCGCCTGCGGGCGCGGTCGTCTTCAGCCGGGAAGCGGGGCCGGACGCGCTGGCCCTCGGCGTCGTGCCGGGCACTCGCCGCGTACGCGTCCAGGCGTCGGTCGTCGGCCCGGACGGAGCGGGCGTACGCGACCTCACGACGACGCTCTCGCTCGGCGCCGCGAGCGCGTCGGGAACCGCCTGCGGAGCCGGGTGCTACCGCGCCGAGTTCCCCGCTCGTGGGAAGCCTCGCTTCGTCGAGGTCTCGACACGGGGCTCCCTCACGACGCGCTGGCGCGTGGTGCTTCCCGCCGCCTGGCCGCCCGAGAGCGCCGCCGGGATGGTCGCGAAGTCGCGACGCACATGGCGCGCTCTGCAATCCGTCTCGTTCACCGACCGCCTCGCGTCCGATCCGGAGCACGTCGTCGTCAGCACCTGGCGCACGCAGGCTCCCGACCGTCTCGCCTACAAGATCGTGAAGGGCTACTCCGCGGTGGTGGTGGGCAGGCAGCGCTGGGACAAGCCGCCGGGCGGCCGCTGGAAGCGCTCGCCGCAGCAACCGCTCACCCAGCCGACACCCCCGTGGGAGTCGGCCACGAACGCGCACGTCCTCGGCACGACGAGCGTCGGAGGCAGACGCGGCCTGCGCGTGAGCTTCTACGACCCGCAGACGCCCGGCTGGTACACGGTCGTCCTCGAGGCGAAGACGCTGCGCACGCTCGACCTGCGGATGATCACGACCGCGCACTTCATGCACGAGGTTTACGGGCAGTTCGACGCGGCGCCCGAGATCCGGGCACCGTCTCGCTGACCGGTTGCGTCTCTGGGTCGCGCGGGAGTAGATCGCCCCGAGCGCCGTTGCGCTTCGCCGGCGCCCCCGTAGCTCAGTGGATAGAGCAGCGGCTTCATGCTCTGCGGAATCGGCGCAATCCCGCATGGGCACAGGGAAAACGCCTTTCGCGGTTTCCTCCACTTTACAGAGGCTCCCTCACCGCGCAGAGGTTTCCTAAACCGCGGACGCATGTCGATCCATGCCCGGCGGATAAGGGCGAGTTGCGATCAGCCTGAAGCGGCGCTACGGAATCTGGGAGCTTGCGAGCCTCGTCGTGGCCACGGCTTCGGCGACCGCGGCGGCCGCTGGCCCGGACACTGCCTCTAGGAACGCAGCTGCATCGATGACGAACGCCCTGACCGGCGTTCCTGCGACCACGGTGGCCGTCCGCGGCACCTGTCGTAGCAGGGCGATCTCACCGACACCGTCTCCCGGACCGCACGTCCGCAGCAGCTGTCCTTCGTCCAAGACCTCGAGCTCTCCATCGGCAACGAGGAGGTAGAAATCGCCCGGCTCGCCCTTTCGCATAACGACGTCGCCTTTCGCGAATGCAACGGCGGTGAGGCTCTCGGCCAGCCTGTCGAGTGCCGTCAATGGCAGTGGCGCGAAGAGCGTGTTTCGACGCAAGAGCATGAGGTTCTCCTCGGCGCCGGCTTCAGCCCGGGATCCCCGCACGATCGGACGCCATGTCGCGATCGCGGTGATGGGGAGGATCGCGCCCGCGACGATGAACGCACCCCGCGCGCCGAAGAGCGCAACGATGGCAGGTGCGAGCAAGCTTCCGACCAGAAAACCGGTTCCCCAGAGGCTCTCGCCGGCGCCGAACACCGTGACCCGGTGCTCGTTTTGCACGTCGCGCTGCATGAGGGTGAACCCCGAGACGTCGAGCATCGCATTACTTGTGCCGGTGGCGAAGAGGGCGGCTATGGCTATGAGCGGAGCAGGGACTACACCGATGAGCAGTAGCGGAGCGCCCCATCCTACGAGCGCAAGGACGAAGACTCGGCCCAGCCCGCTGCCCCCGTGCAGCCCGAGAGCGCCGGCGGCACCCGCGAGTCCCCCAAGGCCGATCGCGGCAGTGAGCAGGCCCACTCCAGTGTCTCCCATGTGGAGCAGCTCGATCGAACCGACGACGATTAGCGGGATGAGAAGTCCGCGTACCATGCTCTGCACTGCGAAGTCGCTTGTGACGACCAGCGCCGTCGGGTACCCGCGGAGTACAGCGGGGGCCTCCGAAAGACGGAGTCCCCGGATCGACTCGGACGTAATTCCGCCCCGCGCGTCGACCGCCCGCTCGAAGCGGATGCCCGTCACCGCAGCAGCCGCGGCCGCGAAGATCGCCGCGACGAAGACACTCGCGGCAACTGATCCGGTCGTTGCGATCAAGAGGGCGGCGAGCAGAGGACCGGCGAACGTTCCAAGGCCCTCGCCCATGCTTGACGCCACGTTGGCGGCGACCAGCTCTCGCGGTGAGCGTGCCAACGCCGGGAGTAACGCGGTCTGGATCGGCCGCACGAGCGAACCCGCACCGGCGACGACAGCGGCGAGAGCGTAGGTCAGCTCGATTGGCAGGCTCGCTGCCACGACGAAGGTCGTTGCGATAGCAGCGACTGAGCGAACGACATTAATCCCGGCGAGGACTCGATCCCCTTGAAAGCGGACAACCAGCTGAGGCGCGAACGGAGCGGAGACGATCCACGGAACGACGCGAATCGCGCCGAGAATGCCCACAGCCAGAGCACCCCCTGCGTTGTAAGCGACTACCAGGAGGACGACGAGAAACGCTCCGTCGGCGGCCATCCCCGCGGTCCAGGCGATCTCGAGGCGACGGATCGCAGAGTTCCCTAGGACGCCACGTACCGCCTCAAGCGCAGCAATCGCGCGTCTCTTGGGCATCGCGCGATCATCCCAGGTCGCCTGTCACAGGATCTGGTGGGGTCGAGTTAGCCGGTCACGCCTTCATGCTCCCGAGACCGCTGTCACCAAGACGCGCGAGATCGCCTCCTCCGTGGTGCCTAACCAACCGAGTACGAGCCCCTCAGTAGCGATCGAGCTCGTGAAGACGCTCGTCGCTGATCCCGAAGTGGTGTGCGACCTCGTGGAGTACAACCCGGCGAATCTCTCTCCGGAGTCGCTCGGGATCCCTTCCGTATAACCGCTCGATCGGCCCCTGGTAGATCGTGATCTTGTCCGGCGGAACGCCGGCGTAGAAGCTGGTGCGGCGGGTTAGGGGCACCCCCTGGTAGAGCCCGAGTAACGGCAAACCGGGCGGTGGCTCGTCCTCGACGACGAGCTCGACATTCGACATAAAGCCCCGCAGGTCGTCGGGCAGGGAGTCCAGGGCTTCCGTCACCGCATCCTCGAAGTCGACGTCGTGGTCGCGCGTCCGCATCAAGGCGAGTGTAGGAAACGTGCCGATGGCTCATGAGAGGTGGAGCCGCGGAGCTGTGTGGCACGAAGAGCCCAAATCCCCCATGAACGCAGGGAAACCGGCGTCCCCCCATTGCTCTACGGTACCGGGGCGCCCCCGTAGCTCAGCGGATCAGAGCAGTGGTTTCCTAAACCACGTGCGCAGGTTCGACTCCTGCCGGGGGCACTCCATCTAGGCAACGTGGGCGGTTCTCTAAGGCGACCTACACTGCGAATCAATGACTGGAGGGATCTTCCTTGTCCAAGGCGATCGCCTCGTCGAGATGACGGAGCAAGGGTACGCCTCCGAGGATCTTCTTCAGGCCCTCATCGCCCGATTCCCGAGCATCCTTCTAGGCGACCTCGGAAGCGCGCCGCGGCGCTGGCTTCTCATCACGAGGGAGATGGATCTGGAGTCCGAGGACGACGGTGGAGGGCGCTGGTCGGTCGATCATCTCTTCCTTGACCAGGATGCCGTGCGATCATCCGGCGACGAGCACGCGCGCTCGAGCGGCTCGGACCGCGGCCGAGAGCGTCGCGATGTCGTACGCGCCGTAGTGACGACGACCATTGATGAAAAATGTCGGTGTGCCGGAAACGCCGCTGAGGTCGGCACTGTCCACGTCGTCTGCCACGCGCGCGGCGGTCCTGTGGTCGCGGAGCTCATCAGCGAACGACTCGCCGTCTAGACCGAGCTCGGTCGCATAGTCGACGAGGTCGTCGAGCTCGAGCGCGTCCTGATGAGCTAGCAGGAGATCGTGCATCTCCCAGAAGGCCCCCCCGTGCGCGGCGACCTCTGCGGCTTCAGCAGCGAGTTGTGCGTGCGGGTGGACGTCGGTCAATGGAAGGTGCCGCCAGACGTAGCGGACTTCGCCGAAGTCCCTGAGCAGCTCCCGAACAACGGGCTCGGCCATACCGCAGTAGGGACACTCGAAGTCGCCGTACTCGACGACCGTGACGGGAGCGTCGACCGGTCCGCGGAGGTGGTCGTGCTCCGGATCGACGTCGATGTACAGGTCGACGATCGGATCCGCCGTCCCGAGTAGGGCACGGATGCGAGTGCGCCGAGGAAGCAGCGCGGTCGCCCGGAAGAGGAGCCACGTGAGTATCGCCGCCGACAGCGCGGCGGCGAGGATTCCGACTTTTGCTTCCTCGAGTTCGCGGCCGTCGAACACGAGCGTCGAGATGAGGATGGCGACCGTGAAGCCGATACCGGCGATCGTGCCGCCGCCCGCGACCGCGCCCCAACCCACGGGGGGCTGGAAGGCCCCTCGGCTCATGCGTGTTGCCAGCCACGTTGATCCGAAGATGCCGACCGGCTTGCCTACGACGTAGCCGACGAGGACTCCGAGTGTGATCGGCGAGGTGAACGCTTCTTTCAGGAAGCCTCCGTCGATCACGATCCCTGCGTTGGCGAGCGCGAATAGAGGCACGACGGCGTAGCTCGACACGGGATGCCACAAGAGTTGAAGACGCTCGTTCGGCGACGTCGCCGTCCTCACTTGTTCGCGCGCAGTGCGCGCAAGCTCCGGGGTCGGCTGCTCCCGGAACTCACGGAACGCTTCACTCGCGCGCTCGAGCGCGGAACGTTCGGGCGGCGCCGCATATGCGAGCAGGCCGATCGCGAGACCGACGAGAACCGGCTCGATGCCGGACTCGAGCAGGGCCACCCAGGTCGCGGCTCCGAGGACGAAATAGACAAGTCCGCGGTTGACGCGGAGGGCGCGGGCTACGAGTACGAGCCCGAACAGGCCACCAGCAACAAGTAGAGCGGACAGTTTGAGCTCGCCCGAGTAGACGAGAACGATGACCGTGAGGGCAACGAGGTCGTCGACAACGACCAGGGTGAGCATGAAGGCGCGGAGGCGATCCGGGAAACGTGGCCCCACGAGCGCGAGTAGACCGAGTGCGAAGGCCGTGTCCGTCGACATTGCGACCCCCCATCCCGAGGCGGACGAGCTGCCTGCGTTGAACGCCAGGTAGATCGCGATGGGCACCGCCATGCCGCCGAGAGCGGCGACGAACGGCAGGAGAAACCGCCGTCGCTCACGCAGCTCGCCCAGATCGATCTCGCGCCGTGCCTCGAGGCCGACAACGAAGAAGAAGAATGTCATGAGCCCGCTGTTGACCCACTCGCGAAGCGAGAGCGAGAGTCCCCAGCCGCCGAGGTCGATCGAGAGTTTCGTCTCCCACAGCCTCGAGTACGACGAGCTGTCGACGTTGACCCAGGCGAGCGCGACCACGGTGGCCGCAAGCAGAACGGCCGCACCTCCGGTCTCTGTATGCAGGAACTCGCGGAGTGGCGTCCGGATGCTGCGCGACCACGCGGTCCGCGCGGAAAAGGCGGCGTCGGCTCCGCTGGTCATGCGCTGGCTCGGAGCGAGCGCGTTTGCGCACGAGCTTCGCGCCACCAGATGATCTCGTACGCGTGAAGCCCGGCCCAGACGATCGCCACCAACATGAGCGCGAGGAGCGCTGGCACGACGACCGCCACCGGCCAAAGCACGGCGAAAGCAACCGCGGCCAGCAAGCGCCCACTGCGCAGCGTGCGCGACAAGCGCACGCGCAGGATCACGAAGGCGAGCAGGTACAGGGCACAGCCGCCGCAGAGTCCGAGCGCCGGGATGGTGGCGAGGGTGCCGTCTACGTCGGCGAGTGTCGTCTTCATGGCGAATGCGAAGAGGACGATTCCCGCCACCATCGGAAAGTGCAGGTACGTGTAGACATCGCGCGCGAGCGCAGCGCGGTCGTTGTCGCCCCGGTCCGTCAGCAGCTGCTCGGCGCGGATCGTGAAGAAGTCGAAGTACGCGAGCCAGAACGCGGTCGTGACCGCAAACCCGAGCACGGCGGCGAGGATCACCTGGGCGCTGATTCCGCTCGTTCTCTCGCCGAGCCCGATCGCGATCAAGGACTCGCCGATCGCGATGATCACGATCAGGCCATGACGCTCGGCGAAGTGGGCCGGCTGGACACGCCAGCCGTGCGTTCCCGACAACGAGCGGCACGAAGTAGGCAACGGCGAGTGCGGCCAGCCAGAGGACGGGCTTGAGCCCGCCGGCCACGAATCCGGCGACGATGATCAGAGACGCGCCGAGGAGGGCAGACGGAGCGGTGTGCAGAATCGCCGACAGCAGATCCGGGTCACGACGTGCTGAGAGTGCGTACAGCGTCAGCTGCATCACGGTCACCATCAGGAAGGCCGCACCGAACAAGACTCCATGGCTGCCGAATGCGTCCGGAACCGCCAGTGCGGCGACGAACATCGCTGCCATCGCGACCAGCATCGCCGCCGACACCGCTCCGAGACCGGGATCGACCGTGTTCGTCAACCATGCGTAGGACGCCCACGCCCACCAGAGCGCGCCGAGAATCAGGAGAGCGTGCCCGAGACCGCTCCATGTCGGATTGTCCGACAGCACCGTTGTGACCTGGGTGAACGCGAACACGAACACGAGGTCGAAGAAGAGCTCGAGCGGCGTGACCCGCTGCTCACGCTCAGCGTGTAGCTCACCCACAGACCGACGCTAACGCGAACCGATTGCAACCGCACCGGCAACGTCTGGTGACACAAGCTTCGAATCTGCAGAAGCCATTACGACTCCAGCGGCACGAGCTGATCCGTCGTCTCCGCTCGCAGACTGGAGTCGACTGCTTGCCGGGGTGTTCCGACGAGCTGCCCCCCCGGACATCGCCGCGCTCCGATGGGCCGCCGCGGATTGACGATGCCGATGGCACCGAGCACGCCTCCCGCCGCTACGAGAATCGCGCAGATCACGACAGCCTGGTGGAACGCCCGCACCGACTCGTCATTCGCCGCGAGAGTGTCAGCCACGAGCCCGCTCGAGACCACGACGCCGACGACGGACACCCCGACGAGGCCCGCGACTCGCGCGATCGCATTGTTGATCGCTGAGGCAATGCCGGCGTCGCTCTCGTCCGCGTCCGCTAGGACCGTCGCGACGAGTGGAGCGACCGTGAGCGACAGTCCGACGGAGAACACGAGAAGACCCGGCAGAAGATCAGTCACGTAGTTCGTCTCCAGCCCGGTCCGAAGGAGCAGGAGAATTCCGATGGACGCGATCAGCGGTCCTGCGCCCATGAAGAGACGTGGCCCGAGGCGGTCCGCAAGGCCCCCGAAACGCCGCGAGAGGGCGAACATCACGAGTGTCACCGGCACGATCGTGAGGCCACTCTCCAGTGCGCTGTACCCGGCGACTTGCTGCAGGAAGATCGTGAGGAAGAAGAAGAGAATGGCGAGGCCCGCGTACATCGCGAACGTCTCGGCATTTCCGATCGCGAAGTTGCGGCGGGAGAAGAGCTGGAGCTCGAGCATCGGTTCGGCCACACGGCGCTCGTAGGCCACGAAGGCCACAAAGGACACGACTCCCGCGAATAGAGGAACGAAAATGACCGGACTGCTCCAGCCGTAGTGAGGCTGCTCGATGAGGGCAAACACCATCCCGGCGAGGGCAGCTGCGCAGAGTCCAGCGCCGAGGAAGTCAACCCGGCGCGCAACAGCACGCTTCGTCGCTGGAACAGCCGCGAGCACGAGAGCGAAGGTGATGAGGACGAGTGGGACATTGAGCGCAAAGATCCAACGCCACGAGACTCGATCGACGATCACTCCTCCAGCGAGAGGGCCGACGATCGCGGCGATTCCGCCCCACGCCGTCCAGCTTCCGATCGCCGCCCCCCGCTCGCGCGGTGCGAACGCCGCGACGATGATCGCGAGCGAGCTCGGAACCATGAGCGCCGCCGCCGCCCCCTGTAGTGCCCGTGCCCCGATCAATACCTCGATGGTCGGGGAGAGCGCACAGGCGACGGAGAAGACGCCGAACGCTCCGAGTCCGATCGTGAACACGCGCCGCTCCCCGTAGATGTCCCCGATCGAGCCACCGATCAGGATCAACGACCCGAGGGTCAGGAGGTAGGCGTTCGACACCCATTGCTGACCCGACAGACCTCCGCCAAGGTCTCGCTCGATCGCCGGTAACGCGACATTGACGATCGATCCGTCGATTGTCGCGACCGCGGATCCGACGATCGCGGCGAGAAGCGTGACTCGCTGGTGCGCCGTCACGGATGAGGCGCCGACATGGCGGCCCAGGCTCGTTCTACAGGGAGAATCGCCCCCGACCACTCGGGGCTTGTCGAGAGCATGGCCCCGCTCACGTGAGCCATCAGAGAACCTGGACTATGCGGATGTACTCCGTGTGGCTGCGGCAGCTTGCTCGCTAACGACGCCCTCGATCCACGTCTCGATCTGATCCGCGATTTCATCCCAGCCGTCCGCGGCCATCATCAGGTGCGGACGATCGGCAAACTCGATGTAGTCCGTCTTCGCATCCGACTTGTCGTACTTGTCGAACTGTTTCTTGGCGAGTGAGGCCGGGACGGTGTTGTCCTTCTCCGCGGCGACGATGAGGAGAGGCGCACGCTCGTCGCGCTTGAAGTGAACTTCAGTCGGTGGATGCAGATGGAAGTTCGCGAAGCCCGCCTCGTAGAAGATCTGCCCCGTTTCGGGAACCGCGTAGCGCTCGTAGGCGTTCGAGGCGGCTTCTGGAGTAAACGTGTTCACGAAGCCGAATGTGAACTCTTCGAGCGTGAGTGGCACGACGCCGTGCCACCTCGAGGGATGTGCGAGCGCCGGCGACGCCGCCTTGAGCGACGAGAACGGGAGCACGAGGATTCCCTTGGGGGGTGCGGGGCTCATCGCGACCCCAGCCCGTCCCAGTCCGCGATCGAGCAGTAGCTCGACGATCAGCCCGCCGAAGGAGTGGCCGACAAGGATCGGGGGCTCATCGAGGCCTTGGATCTGCTCCTCGTAGTGGTCGACGATCTCGGTGAGCCCGAGGCCTTCGATCTTGTCGGTGGCTTCGCGAAGCGCCTCGACGTCACCCTCCTTGCGCGGCCACTCGGGCGCCGAGACGTCATAGCCGCGAGCTTCGAAGAACTCGGAGAAGTTCTCCCAGCTCCGGGCTGAGAGCCATGCGCCGTGAATGAACATGATGGGCGGTCGGTGGCCCGTGCGAGCTTCCATTGGGATACCTCCTGATCGCTGGCACGAGACAGGCTAAGCGCCGCGGCCAGTATGTGGAAGGCGTACACCGCAACGTGACCAGTCACGATCAGCGTAGTGGCTACGCAAGCGAGAGGGCCGTGTCGTGGGCCAGTGATCGGGAATGTCCTTTGAGGGGGAGCGGAGCTCTCGTCAGAGCTTGCTGATCCCCATGAGAATCAGGTACACGCCGACCGTGCTCGCCACGATCGCCACGACGAGCCGCTGGTGAGTGTGTACCCAGGCGTACAGCTGATCGACGCGCGCGCGTCTCTTCGGGCGCGAGCGCGAAGCTCACAAGCGGGATCTGCGCGACCGCGAACGCCACGAGACTGAAGACAAGGAGCGCACCGACCTGCGCACCCGGTGCCCACCTCGGACTTGAGGATGGCGGCGAGTGCCGCCAGGTAGTAGGCGGACGGAAGGCCGAATCCGACGTCGTAGACCCACGCGGCCGCCGGGCCGACTGGATCGCTTCTCAGCCGAGCGCGGCGAGAGTCGACGTCGAGACTCAGCTACACGGAGCGTGACCGAGGTTGCTCAAGCGGCTGCGCCTCCCGGATCGAGGCGCTGCTCTCGGCGATATGCGAGGAGTTCGCGCCCCACAGCAAGCAGCGACCCTGCGATCGGGATCGCCACGAGCGCGCCGAAGACGCCTGCGAGATCAGCCCCGGCAAGAACGGCACACAGGATCGTGAGCGGCGAGAGCTGAACCATCCGCTTGTAGACGAGCGGCTGCAGAAGGTTGTTCTCGACCTGCTGGTAGGCGATCAGCAACACCACGACGATGAGGCACCGAAGCCAGCCAATCTCGAAGTACGTGACTCCACCGACGATGATCGTCGCCAGCGTTGCCCCTGCCAACGGTATGAGGTCGAAGATGCCGACGAGTAGACCGAGCGCGATCGCGTATCCGCTCCCGACGGCGAAGAGCACGATGGCGGCGAATGTCCCAGCAATCGCGCTGATAAGCAGGTTGCCCGTTACATACCCGCTGATCGTTCGGTAGATCTCCTGTCCTACACGCTCGAAACGAACGCGCGCGGGATCGGAAAGCAGGCCGAGCGCGCCTGCGATCGTCCGCGGCCCCTCGAGAAGCATGAAGTAGGTGAGGAAGATGACGGTGATGACGCCCGCGACAGCAGTGACGACGCTCTGCACGATCCCGAGCGCCGGGCGGCTGAGCCCGAGCACGCCCGCCGCACCCTGCTTGTCAATCGCGGCTTGAATTCGGTCGACAATCCGGTAGCGCTCTTGCAGAAAGCCGAGCGGCCCACGCCCGGCGGTGAGGTCATCGACGTACTTCGGGACCGCGTCGACGAAGTCCGCTGACTGCGTGACGAGGCGGGGAATAACGAGGAACCCGAGTCCCGTCACGACGAGGAGTGCGGCCGCGAAAACCACTGTGGCAGCGCGTCCACGGCTCAAACCGCGCCGCTCCAGCGCTTCGACCGCGGGGTTCAGGGCAGCGGCCAGCAAGGCCGCGAGAAGGATCCACGTTACGACGTGCCACGCGAAGTAGACGAGAAGGAGCAGTAGGACCGCCAAGATCGAGAGCGCCAGCACCATGGCAACGGTTCGCGCGCGGACGGTCACGACGTGCTCTTGAGGCATCGCCATTTGCTGGATGTTCGTGACTGTGAGCCTGCCTCCTGGCTTCCCAGTCACATGGCGTGGAGCCGCGCGGAGGACCCGCAAGCGCCCGGACAGCGGGGTGAGCTCGCCGACGACTTCCGGTGCTACGTGGTTCGCGCGTGAATCGCCCGCGTCAGCTCGAGGATCTGGTTGGACAGCTTGAGGAGCTCTTGGTTTTGTGTGTCCTCCTCTTTCACCGTCTGCCACTGCTGGTCGGCGATCACTTGGCGCTTGGCATCAGCTCTGTTCTGGCTGATCATCACGAACGTCGAGAGGAAGATCGCCTCCAAGGACACGATCATCGTAAGGAGGCCGTACGGGTAACCCTCGACGCTAAAACCGATCCAGCACCCGAACCAAATGACGTGGAGGTAGACGAAGCGCATCGACCCCGCGAAGGCTGTGATCCGATCCGCGATCCGATTCTGAACACTCTCGGCTCGTTCCCTCGCGTGCTGAAACAGAGCCGGGTTCGGCTCCGGCGCGATCAGTGACAGACGTTGGAGAAGGTCAGACTGCTCCATGTGAGCACGCTCCTTCGGACAGGATTCGGCACCGCGCGACTGAGTCGCCTTTGACGAAAACAACACTTTCACATGCGATGAAGTGCCCGCAATTGTTCGTTTTTGTCGGAGTGACTATGCGCGACCGGGATCGCCCGCTTCGACCCGATTTCGGCCCGATTGGCAGGGCAGCCGCAGGGACGCAGGGCTGTTTCAGGGTCGCGCGAGCGCGGTGTGCAAGCCAGTTTGAAGAACCGACTCAGCTAAGGCTGGCAGGAGACTGACCTCGTGGTCACGCGAAAGGATGGGTTGGCTGTCAACCCCGACTCGCTCTCGAGCGCGTGGCGACGGCTACTGCGAAAGCACGGCTTTCCGCGCGTGCGTTTTCACCAACGCCACCTCACGGACAAGCCGATGGTCGCGAACGTCACCCTCGGCGGAGGACGGTTCTTTTCAGACCCGACGGCAGCCCCCGCGACGCCAACCCCTGGGGTGCCTCTATGGTTGGGGGTTCTCGACTCCTGGGTTGACAGAGTGAGAAGGCGCCTGGCACGGGACGCGTGACTGCGCAGTCGGCAGTCTCCCTGCGATTCGGTGATCTTCTCGAGTCCGATGTCAGGACCCTGCGCCTCGAACTCGCTGCCGTCGACGATCTAAAAAGTCAATGGTCGAGACAATGAAGCTTTGGGGACGGCCGTGCCTCGAAGACTGTGACCGCTCTGCCGCTGCTGACGCAACGGCACGCATGGCCCCCGTGGCCCCGAAGCCATTGACCCGCGACTGGTGTCTCCTTAGACAACGGGGGTTTGGGGGCGCGTACTCATATCGTGCGCTGCTTCTGCGCTGCTTGTGCGCGATCACACGACGTTTCCTAAACCGCGTGCGCTGTTCGATTCATGCCGGGGGCATGACCCAGGGCTGCGCTCCCGCGCAACGTAGGGCGAACGAGAGGAGAGCGCATGGCAGGTGCAGTCGACGTGATCGGGGCGGCGACGCTCGAGGAGCTCGAACAGAAGGTCTCAGACTGGTACGCGGAAGCTGCCACCGCACATGCCGGCATCTGGTCGACCATGACGGCCGGCGCTGCAGGCGTGGTCGTCGGCATGTTCCTCGCGCTCGCCCTCGTGGCGACGACGCGCTAACCGCTCCCACGAGCCAGCGTGAACTAACAGGTGCCCACGAGTGAATGAGCTGTCGGCGGGCCTCAGGCTTGCCGACGGCTCATCCGCTCAGCTCGCGTCAGGTCGATCTGACCATGAGTGACTAGGATCGCCCGGCCCCGGTCGATCTTCCTGAGAACCAAAGTGCCCAATCGCCTTGTACTGAACCCCGTTTCAGGCGTTCCGGTCGCGTCGGGATTTGCGCATCCGCTCTCGCTTCCGGCCACTGGCTTGGAGGTCGCGCAATTCGTCGCACTGCGCGCGGCGGCCTGCGTGGGAGCCGAATACTCGAATCTCGCCTTGCTCGACGCTGAAGGCGGGTCCTTGCGGCTTTTTCACAGCCCCTTCCTCAACCCGGAACTGGAGGCTCAGTACGCGGACGTCCCACTCGATGCCGCGTACCCCATCGCCGCGGCCGCGCGTGAGGGGCGCGTGGTCTTGCTGCCTGATCTGGCCTCGTACGAGAAGGAGTTTTCCGGGCTACGGGCCGATACGACTGCAGCTGGGATTCAAGCGACAGCTTCGTTGCCTCTCTACCGCTTCGACGGCACACTGCTCGGAGCCATCGGTTTCGCGTGGGCCGACCCGACGGACTTCAGCCCCAAACTGGTGTCCGCCCTGAGAGCTGTGGCACACCTGTGTGTGGAGACGGTGGAGCGCGCCGAGCGCTACGACGCGGACCACGAGCTGATCGTTGCGCTGCAGGACAGGCTGCTTCCTAGCCTCCCCGTGCTGAAGGGGGTGCAAGCATCAGCGCGGTATCTCACCTCGGGATCTGAGGCAACTGTCGGCGGCGACTGGTACGAAGGACTGCTTCTTGGCTCGGGACGAGTGGCCTTCATCGTTGGCGACGTAGTCGGTCATGGCATCACTGCCGCCGCCGACATGGCACTCGTCCGGGGGATGATCAGCGCACTACTCCACGCCCGAGTCGCACCATCGCAAATCTTTACCGAGCTGACCGATCTCCTCAGTCGAAGCGGTTCACCTCTCCTCGCGACCGCCGCGCTTGCAGTCGTGGACGTGCCTGCATCGACCATTACCTACGCGACAGCCGGACACCCGCCGCCGATGCTCCGGCTTCCTGACGGCACGGTCAAGATGCTCGACGACGCCAACGGGACAATGATCGGCGTCGCAGTCGAGCCGCCCCGGACAGCACGTACAGCAGCATTTCCCGTGGGAGCGCTACTCGTCGTGTACACCGACGGGCTGATCGAACGTCGGGAACGATCGATCGACGACGGAATGCACGAAGCAGCCGCGTGCCTGACTGCGATCGCCGCACAGCTCGGACCCGCTGAGGTCATCGAGTCACTCATCGCAGCACTGATTGGGGGCAACGCGACTGACGACGATGTCGCAGTCCTTGTCGTGGAACACAGGGAGGAGGCTCGCTAGACGAGCCCTTCGCGCACGCGCCATTCGTACTCGACGAGAAGCACTCCTCGGAATTCAGCGAGAGAGGGCGAAGGATCGTCCAGCGCACGGAGGATCTCCTCACGCTCGCGGATCGTCAGCGCAACCACCTCCGCCTGCTGGTCGTATGCACTTCTCGCAGACCTGCTCAGACGTGCCGGGTTTGAGGCAACGGCCGAGACGCTTGACAGCGACGACGTCACCGTCTCGCACCGACACGCCGGCGAGCATCATCTCGGCGAGCGTATCCGTGGGTTAGAAAAGGGCGCAGTGTCGCCATCCCAGAACGGGGGGAATAGCCGGGCCGCACCGAGGTCGCTACCGATTCCGGGTGATACATGGCTCATTCGCGAGCCGTTAGCGTCGTCGGCGCTAGTCGGAGGCGGAGGCTGCGTTGAACCCAAGCCGCAGGTGGTCCGTGGCCTCCGCCCTCACGACCACCCTTGTGGTCGAGCGCCCGACGCATAGCTGAGTCGAGCGCCCGCCACTCAGGTATTGCCTCGAGCTAGCCGTCCGGCGCGCTCGAAACGCTGCTTGCGGCGCTCGAGAACAGGCTACGAAGCACGTTCCGCAGGAAGAACAGAGCGATGATGATGGCGATCGCGAGGAAGCCGAGCAGGATTGCGTACTCGGTCGTCGTCTGGCCATCCTCCCGCTCCCGAAGACGATGCACAGCGATTTGCATCGCGACGATCGGGCGCAACAGGATGTCGGTCACTTGGAAGTTCCCCCTTCGTAGTAGGACCTACCGGTCAATAGACGCCGGACGGGCGCGAATCTTGCGTCTCGAGACGTCGGCCCCTTCTTGACGAGTAAGGCCCGCGGTGGGCGGGAGAGGAGCGCTGTCCGACGTCAACTCACGAGACAACCGCACTGGAGGGACAAGCCGCCTCGGAGCATTTACCCCTCTCCCGTCCTGTTCCCGATACCCCGCGGCAGAATCAAGAAACGCTCGCGTCGCTCAGCGAATCGTTAGTATTGCGTCGCTCACAACCCAAGGAGGGGCATGCGGCCACGGGTTGTCATCACGACGTTCATCGGCGCGGCTTTGGTCTTTGCAGCAGCGGTGGTTACGACGCCTTACGAGGCGTTTATCGCTATGGCCAACGGCACGAGGCCGCCGATTCAGCAGCGTTCGTCAGGACTGAAAGCGCACGCGCGCGGGGCGGGAGCTCGCGCGGTGCGTTCAGGCAGCCGTCGGATCTGACGACCGAGTCAAGGATGGTGTTCGCGACGTCGCGCACGAGTGTCGAACGCTGTGGAAGACGTGATCCCTGGCGATAGCGATCGGGACGGTCACTAGGTCGCATCTCGTAGGTCGGTGGCGACGGTCGCCTACGCCCTCAGTCGCCACCACATTTTCTCCTTTCGCGTCCGCCAGGACGTCTCGTGCTTCGCCTAAACCACCTAGATCCAGTCACGGACTCGCGCGAAGACCAGGACGAGGGCTGCGATCGCGAACATCACCGCGATGACGACCCAGTAGAGCCACGCATAGTCGAAAAGGCCGACCTTGAAGTTCATGCCCATGATGCCGCCGAGGACGCTCGCAGGCAGAAGGATGACTGTGCCGAGCGTCAGCACTCTCATGATGTCGTTCGTTCGCTGTCCGATTCGGGCCTCGAGGAGACCGAACGTGCCGAAGGTCGACTCCTTCGTGTCACGGGCAGCGTCGAGAGCTTGAGTCACGCGGCGCTCCAGATCTGAGAAGAGCTGACCAGAGCGCTCGCTGGAGATCGCGTCGAGTTCTGGATGCCCCATCGATAGGACGACTTCGCGATGGGGTGCGAGAGCGCGGCGCAGCGAACCGATCCTCCGTCGCAATTCGACGAGGCGATCCAGCTCAGCGGAGACATCTCTGCCCGGTGTCGTGGACATGATCTTCGCGTCGAGTTCCTCGAGTTCTCCCTCGACCGCTTCAAAGGCGCGAAGGTAGCTCGCGATTACCCACTCGCAAACGGCGGCGACGAACGAGGGGGCATCGAGAGCACCAATGGCACCGCCGCCTTCGGCGCGTTCGAGAAACTCTTCGAGGATCGCGATCTCTTCCTCGTGGGCGCTAACGACCCAGTTCTCTCCGAGGACACACTCGATCGGAACGAGTGCCGGCGCATCCTCGTCGCCTGCGACGGCGACGAGGGTCACATACAGGTGAGTGCCATCGTCGGTGATTGACGCCTGTCCAGGGGAGTCGCGCAGACGCCGCGCGAGTTCTTCCCCCAAGCCGAGCGCGTCGATGACTGCGGTCTCTTCCTTCTCCGCTGGATCCCGAAGTGCGATCCAGAGCAGCTGGTCGTCGTCAAGCTTTCCGGACGCTGCTTGCCAATCGTCAATTCGATCCGACTGCTCTTCGTCGAACAAGAAGGCGCTCAGCACGCTAACTCCTCATTGCCAGCACCAAGACGAGCAGGACGGCTGCGAAGAAAAGAACGGCGGCAAGCCAGATGCTGGTCATCGTCTTACGGGCTCTCTACGACAAATGCACGAACTCGTACGGCGTCGGCCATCCTTGATCGCGTTGCACTTCGGAGGCCACGACGGTGACTGTGGTCCGCCCCGCCGCAGGGATATCGATCCGGGCGACGACCCACTCCGTCTCGCCTCTGCTCAGGCGGTCGCCGGTCGATGGAACGACTGATCCGGCATAGATCTCCGCATCCCCGTTCGGGAAGCGGACCACAACGACTCCCTCATGCACCTGTTCCCCCTATTGAGTTACGGCTTCATTCCCCTCGCTCCGCGACCACAAACGGACGTGATCGCGCACGCCGCACGCACGCGTAGGTGTCGGTGCTGCACCAAACAGCTGGCAAGGATCGAAGTCGGGGGTTTTGGAAAACCTCGCTCGCAGGTTCACGGTGGCGACGGGAAAATCAGAGAGCGCAACACGTACGGAAAGGATCCTTACCCGCCGAAAGGCTAAGAGGTCCACAGAGGACCGCGGCGGGCGTCAGAAGGCCGTAGCGCGAGTACGGGGCATTGAACTAGACCCTATGTTCGTGTTGCCAGAGAAGGCTTCGAGGACTCTCGAATCCCTTGGAACCCGGACGCAGCCGTGCAGACCGACGAGGGGCACGAGTTCGCGGTCTGGGCCCATTCATCGGACTGAGCCGGTCAAGCCCGCGGACGCCTCGGTCGCCCAGCGCGTCACGAGCTCCACAGCGGGCAGCACTTCGGCAAGCGGGTACGCCTGCCCGGCCCACAAATGAATCCCGCCAACGTCGCCGGCATCCCGTGCGGCTGCACGCAGCGGCGCCGTCAAGTAGTGGATCTGCGGGTATGCCTTCGGTGCTGCGTCGTCGTGGTCGCGCATGAACCGGTTAACGATCCCGCGAGCGCGCCTGCCACTGAAAGCGCGCGTGAGCGCAGTCGGTGCATCTCCGGCGAACGCTTCTCGATGCGGTGGGCTGGTTCCGGCCTCTGGAGTCAGCATCAGGCAGCTTCCGATCTGTGCAGCGGAGGCACCTGCTGCCAACACGCTCGCGATTCCCTGGCCGTTGCCAATCCCGCCGGCAGCGATGAGCGGCAGGTCGGTCGCTTTGCGCACGAGCTGAAGCAGAGTGAGAACCCCGATGGGTGCGTCGTCCGTATCGTCGAACGAGCCTTGGTGACCCCCCGCTTCTGAGCCTTGAACCACCAATGCGTCTACACCGGAAGCGGCCGCGATCCTTGCCTCCGGCGGAGTCGTCACGGTGCACCACACAGCAATGCCTCGCCCTCGGAGACGTGCGACGGTTGACCGGTCCGGGCATCCGAATGTGAAAGACGCGACAGCCGGCCGCTCGCGCGCAACCAGCTCGAGCTTGGCGTCCCAGCCGTCGTCACTCCAGCGTGCGTCTCCACACGGCACGCCGTAGCGGTCGGCTTCCGGAGCGAGCTCCGTCGTGTACTCGTCTATCGCCGCCTGATCGGTGGGCAACCGCACCGGGAAGAAGACGTTGACGCCGAACGGACGCCGTGTTCTCTCGCGCACGCCTGCGATCTCGCGCGCGACGTCGTCGGCTGTCTTGTAGCCGGCGGCAATGAACCCGAGGCCGCCGGCCTCCGAGACGGCTGCCGCGAGCTTCGGCGTCGACGCGCCCCCAGCGAGCGGTGCACCCACCACCGGAATCTGCATCCATTGCCCGAACGCTTCGGTGTTCATGGTCTTGGACGAGCGACGCTCGGAACCTACATCTACCGAGGTTGGCGGCACGGCCGCCATCACTGGCGGGGTTACGAACGGGGTCCGACGTGGAAATCTGACTCCGACGAGCCATCAGAGCGCGATGGGGGTTGACTGTGAAGGCTGCGAAGCGGAAGAAGCTCAAGAAATCCCAGTTCGGGCTGCCCGGCAAGCGCAAGTACCCGATGCCCGACAAGTCCCATGCCGTCAACGCAAAAGCGCGCGCGAAGCAACAGCGCAAGCGCGGCAAGCTGTCGAAGTCGGCCTACGAGAAGGTCGTCGCGAAGGCAAACCGCGTGATCCGCCGCAGCAAGCGGAAGAGCAAGAGCAAGTAAACGACGACGTTAGTGAGGCACGTTCAGATGTCAGAGAGTCACGTACCGCAGGAAGCGCCCATCGAGATCGAGGAGCCGGACGAACCCGAATCGCCCGAGATCGACGAGGAGAAGTACACGGGCCCCGACCCGGAGGCCGATCCGAAGGGCGACGGCTCGGACGAAGACCAGGGCACGTAGAGGGCGCAGTCGCTCCTCTCGTTCGGCCGGCTGGCGCCTCGAGAAGCGATGATCTTCGCGCAGGCGGGCAGTCTCTAGGGACATGGGCAGCCTGATCTACATGGCAATCGCATCCCTCGACGGCTACGTCGAAGACGCCGAGGGCGCGTTCGACTGGGCGGCGCCTGACGAGGAGGTGCATGCGTTCGTGAACGATCTCATGAGGCCCGTCTCGACGTACCTGTACGGCCGCCGGATGTACGAGACGATGACCTACTGGGAGCGCCCGCCTGACCTGGCCGAGGAGCCGCGGGTCGTGCAGGACTTCGCGGCGCTCTGGCAGTCGGCCGAGAAGGTCGTCTACTCGCGGACTCTCGAGACGCCCGAGACGGCACGAACGCGAATCGAGCCAGAGTGGGACTCGTCGGCCGTGCACCTGCTCAAGGAGGACGCGGAGCACGACCTCGCCGTCGGGGGAGCGGAGCTCGCCGGGCACGCGATCCGCGCGGGACTCGTGGACGAGTACCAGTTGCTCCTCGTGCCGGTCCTCGTCGGAGGTGGGAAGCGCGCGCTTCCGGACGGCGTCCACGCGGAGCTCCGGCTCGTCGACGAACGACGCTTCGCGAATGGCACGATGTTCCTCCGCTACCGGATGTCCGCCGAGAGCTAGTACTTCCGCTCGCCCGCTTGACGTTCACAGGAGACCGGCTCGTTAGCCGGCTCACAGCTCAGCCCTTCGACGAGCGCGGATCCTTCCCGTACGTATTGCGCTCCCGGATCTTCCCGTCCTTGCCATGGACGAGGAGCTCCGACTCGTTGCGCTTCGCGAGCGTCCGTCCCGCCGACGCTGCCGCGGTCTGCGAGTCGTGGAGCGACGACGCTCGCGAGTTGCCCTCCACCTCGACCGCCCACCGGTTGTCCTCTCGTGAAACGACGTGCACGTCACCCTTCTTGGGCATCTCGACCTCCTGGTTGGGAATCGACACTGACGTGCCCCGATCGGATCGTCGAAAAACCCCGTCGCGTTTCCGGCACCACGCGCCCGGGTAGCCCGGTTCGCGAGGATGGAGCAGCTGCCTGAAGATCTGTCGACGCTGGACGAGGACGAGCTCGACGCGGCCGCGGATGCTCGCGACAAGCGCGTGACGCGCCTCATGCGACGCTGGCCGAAGCTGAACCGCATCGAGTCGCGCGAGCTGCGCCGTGTGTACGGGGAGCGCCTGCGCCTCGCGCGGTACTTCGGCCGAATGCGTCGCCGCTAGCCGGCCACCTTGAACCGCGCGCTCAGCTCGTCGCTTCCGAGCCGCCCGGGTCCTCGTCGAGGCGCAACAGGTCGAGGAGCTCGCCGATGTCGTGATCGAACTGCGACGGGTGACGCATCCGCAGCTCGCGATTGAGCACGTAGAGGTTGCGCCGACCCTCGCGCTGGCGGGAGACGTATCCGGCGTCAACGAGGTCGGTGACGATCCGCTGCGCGGCACGCTCCGTGATCCCGACGGTCTCGGCGATGTCGCGCATGCGCACCCGTGGATTGCGCTGCAGGCAGAGGAGCACCTGCGTGTGGCTCGTGACGAAGCGCCAGGCTCGTGTTTCAGGACTTGACATACGCGACATCTATTTCGTACTTTTCGGGTCGTCCTTTATCGTATCGCAGTCCCGAGAGGAGGAGACCATCGTGTCCGTGCTCGAGATTTCGCCTCTGCTCAGCGTCCCCGGCGTGCGCCTGGACGGAGAGCTCGATCTCGCGACAGTGCCCCTTTTCACCGAGGCGCTCCTGGAGCTTGCAGCCGAGCGCGAGATCTACCTCGATCTCGCGACGCTCACCTTCCTGGACAGCTCAGGGCTCCACGCCATCCTCGACGTGGCCCGATCGGAAGACGGCGATCGTTCGGTCATCCTCGTCAATCCGACGGCGGCCGTCCGGCGAAGTCTCGAGATCGCCGGAGTCGCCGAGCATCCGAGAGTCGAGATACGGCACGCCGAGGCCGTGAAGGCGGTCGCGTAGAGACGCTAGGTCGCGCGGTCTTGCGTCGCTCGCTTCCTCGCGCGCGCGGTCTCGCGTCGCGCGCGTTGCTCAGGCGTCGCACGGCGATCCGCTTCGGCCGAGTGCTCCGCCCAGCGCTCTCGTTCGGACGGCGTCATCTGACGGATCGTCAGATCACCCGAGTCGACCTGCTCGCGCATGTGCTGTAACCGCTGCTGACGAGCATCCTCGTCCCGCTCGCGGCTCGTCTTGGGCATAGACGGAGTTCTACCGTTCGAGTCGGAGTGTGCGGAGGTGGCATTTCGAGATGAAAGTCAGGCCGGCCGCGTTCTTGCCTCGTCGACGCGCGGCCGTACGCAGGTGACGAGAAGGTCGATGTGGTCCGGCTCGACACGGGAGACGACCCAGAGCTCACGTCGGTTGGTGACGTAGTCGCCGACCTTCGGCACGCAATCGAGGTAGCGAACCTCCATGGCACGACCGAAAGCGAAGGTCACCCGGCTTCTGCCGCTACTCGGAGACATCGCCTTCCTCCTCTCGCTCCGCCAAGCGCAGTGGCCTGGAGCGAGAAGCGTCAGTGCGGAAGGAGGAACTGTCGATTCGCCTGCACTTCGCTCCGAAACCGCTCCGGCAAACCACGCGTCGACGTGCATGCTCGAAAATCCCTCTGACCAGGCGTTTCTGCAGGGCGCCACCGTGGGAATACCCCTTGCTCTCGTCACGACGAACAGGGGGAACCGTGGAAACTTCGACACTGCTACGGCGACTGGCGACGTTCGGCGGAGTGTCTGCGCTCGTCTGCGCCGCGTTGCTTTCGACCGCAGGTGCCGCAACGTCGACCGCGCCGGCGAACGTCGCGCCGCCGACCGTCACCGGAACGGCGAGCGTCGGCGACGTGCTGACGGCGCACAACGGAACGTGGGACAACAGCCCGACGACGTACCGCTACCGCTGGCTGCGCTGCAACCAGGCCGGCAACAGCTGTCTCCTGCTCTCGGCGGACGGCCAGACGTACCGGCTCGGCCAGAGCGATCTCGGGCACACGATGCGTGTCCGCGTGACGGCGTCGAACGCGGACGGCTCGTCGCCGGCACGCTCCGAGCCGAGCGACGTCGTCGTCTCCAGCGCCGCTCCGCTCGACAACACCGCTCGACCCACCATCACCGGCGATGCCCGCGTGGGCCAGGAGTTGACGGCCGACGAAGGAACGTGGACGGGGTCGCCGACCTCGTATTCGTTCCAGTGGCAGCGCTGCGACATCGATGCCGTGAGCTGCGTGGACGTGCCGGGCGCGACGGGACGCTCCTACGGCGTGCGAACCCTCGATCTCGGGTTCCGGCTCCGTGTGCAGGTCGTGGCGCGCAAGGGCTCGCGCTCGGGCACCGCAACGTCCGCGCCGACCGCCGTCGTCCAGCCGACGACGCCCGTCACGAGCAAGCGCCCGACGCTCCGCGTGCTCGGCGTGACGTTTCGCGGAGCGCGGGTCTACGTGCGCTTCCGCGTCTGCGACGACACGCCGCGGAACCTCGCGATTCTCGTGAAGGAGACACGGCCCGGAGTGACGCCCTCGCTGCGTCGATTCGCGACGCGCGTCCCGCCGCGCCCGTGCGGCGCCTACACGCGCAGCTGGCTGCCGGCGAAGCGGTTCCGCGGAGCGGGCCGGTACACGATCGCCCTGCAGGCGCGCGACTCGGACGGCCTGACGAGCTCGGTCGTCAGGCGCACATTCCGGCGCGCGTAAGTCGATCGCGGCCACCTGGCCGGGACGTCCGAGCTCGACGTTCCGGCCAGGTGCACCTCTCGATTTCGGGCTACACGTTGATCAGGTAGAAGCCCGACGGCGGATCGCCGATCGGGAACACGTCGTCGGTCTCGCGCACCTCGGGGTTCAGCCGTAGCTGCTCGAGATCCGGGTCGTGCGCGATCACGCGGCCGTCGCGCATGGCGACCCACTCACCCGTGTAGTGCTCGAGGTCGTCGGGCCCGAGCTGGGGCTCTTCCGGGACTTCCAGCTCGGGCCCGTCGTTCACTTCCGTCACACGAGGCTCCCGCCGGTCTTGTGGTACTTGAGGATCCCCTCGGCGGCACGGTAGGCGAGCGCGCCGACCGTTCCGGTCGGGTTGAACCCCGCGTTCTGCGGGAAGTTGCAGGCACCGACGACGAACACGTTCGGCACGTCCCACATCTGCAGGTAGGAGTTGACGACCGACGTCCCCGGATCGGCGCCCATGATCGCGCCGCCTGTGTTGTGGGTCGACTGGTACACGGACGAGTCGTAGTGCGCGGGCAGCGAGCCGGGACCCCCGGAGATGATGTCGGGGTTGATCGCCTTCATGATCTCGAGGGTCTTGGTGCCCGCATACGCGATCATCTTGCGCTCGTTCGCCTCCCAGTCGAACGTGATGCGGACCAGCGGATTGCCGAAGCTGTCCCGGTAGTTCGGATCGAGGTCGAGGTGGTGCGTCTGGTACGCGGGCGACTCTCCCTGGAAACCGACGCTGATGACGCTCGCGTAGTACTTCTGGATCGCGACCTTCCAGTCGCGGCCGAACGGCGCCACGCCCGGCGGTGTCGTGAGGCTCTGGATCGGCCTCGCACCGGTCTGCCCCGAGGTGATCGAGCCGCCGCCGATGAACCCGAGGCCCGAGTGGTCGAAGTTGTCGGCGTTGAAGTCGTCGATCGCCATCGACAACGCGCCCGACCCCATGTACCGCTTGAACCGCTTGCCCGTGAACCAGCCGGTCGCTCCGCCTCCACCCGTCTGGTAGCAGTAGTTGCGGCCGACGGCACCCGTTCCCTTCACGGGGTCGTACGGCGTGCCGAGGTTGGACATCAGCAGCGTGCGCACGTTGTTGAACACGTACGCGGCGAGGATGATGACGTCGGCCGGCTGCTCCTGGATGCGGCCCGACGCGTCGAAGTAGAGGACGCTCTGGCCCGTCTTCCCGTCGTTCTTGACCGCGTACGCGTGCGAGTAGCCGCGGATCTCGAACTTGCCGGTCTTCAGCGCCAGCGGGATCACGGTCACGGTCGGGTCCGCCTTCGCCCCGACCTCGCAGCCGAACCGCTCGCAGAACCCGCAGTACGTGCACTGGCCGCGCGTGACCCCGTCAGGGTTCTTGTACTGGACGGGGAGGTTCGCGGACGGCCCCGGGAACGGGTGGTACCCGAGATCGTTCGCAGCCTTCTGGAACAGCGAGCTGAGCTCGGTCGCCCCCTGCGCCCGCACCGGATACTCGCGCGAGCGCGGCCCCTCGAAGACGTTTCCGCCGGCGATGAGCTGGCCCTTGATGTTCCCGGCCTTGCCGGCGATGCCGGCCATGTACTCGAAACGGTCGTAGTACGGCTCCAGCTCGTCGTACGTGATGCCCCAGTCCTGGATCGTCATCCCGGCGGGGATCGCCGACTTGCCGTAGCGCTGAACCGTGCTCGAGTACGCGGTGAAGTCCCGCGGATGGAACCGCCAGGTCTGGCCGTTCCAGTGCACGCCGGCACCGCCGAGACCCGTGCCGGGCAGGAACGACCCGAGCTGCCGCATCGGCAGCGCGTTCTCGCCGAGGTTGTGTCGGAGGGTCCAGGTCTCGTTCGCCGCGTTCTGGAACAGCTCGTTGCGAATCGCGTAGCGCAGCTCGTCGTGGTCGTCCTGGAAGCTGGCCGTCGAGCGGGCGGCGGTGCGCCCCCGCTCGAGCCCGACGACCGTGAGGCCGGCTTTCGTCAGCTCGGAGGCGATGATCCCGCCGACCCAGCCGACGCCGATGATGACGGCGTCTACCTTCTTGAGTGCCATCACTTGCCTCCCTTGTACGGCTTCATCGGCAGCGGCTTGTGCTCGTACGGATAGGTCTTGTTCGTGAAGACGTACTTGTAGTAGACGTCGCCCCGGCGCATGGGATCGCCCGGGAATCCGATCCACTTCCAGCCGACCATGTCACGGTTGCCCCCGTAGGCGGGGTCGGCGAGCATTCCCTCGAGCACGTTCTGCCGGAAGAGGTTGAAGAAGTCGACGCTCGAGAACGCGGTCGACCCGCTGAGCGGTATCACGGCCTTCCCGGTTCGCAGGTCGTTCAGCGCCTGCGTCTGGGTCGCCGCCGGAAGACTCGCGTAGGCGTTCCCGTAGGTCGTGCGGACGTACTGGTCGTACGCGGGCAGGAACGCGCGGTACACGTCCGCGGGAGTCATCGGCACCTGCCAGCCGTGGCCGCTGTCGGCCGCGGGGAAGAAGGGGCCGTTGAGGTAGAAGCGGTGACCCTGTCCCCAGCCACCGGCGAGCTGGCCGTCGATGTAGTAGCCCACGCCCGCGACCTTCGCCCCGGGACCGAGATCGTCAGTCGGCCAGATCGTCTCCGCCATCGCGGTGACGAAGTCGAACTCCCACTTCGTCAGGAAGCGCAGGACAGGTGTTGCAGGGGTCGCGCCGGCAGCCGAATCGGCGAGCAGTCCGCCGGTCGTCGCCGTCGCGGCTCCTGCCGCGCCCACCTGGAGTAACCGCTTCCGCGAGAACCGCCTCGAAGTGGAGCGTCCCTCTGCCGGCTGATCATCCATCGCGCTACCTCCTCGGACTCGGACTGCTGGTTTCTTGCCTCGCCTGCGGTCGACGGAAACTCCTAGTCGAACCCCAGGGTCACGTGGTCGACCACGACCACCTCGGTCGGCGGCCCTCGCTCGCGCAACTGCAGGCGGATCTCCCAGCGACCGGGCATGGTCAGCATGCGCCCAGTGCCGCGATAGACGCCGTCGGAGCCTCGCCGGAGCGCGAGCCGGAGCGACGGCATCGCCATCTCCTGCATCGTGAACACGGCGCGCACCGTCCCGTGCACTCGCCTCGCACCCTGTGTCCAGCGGACCTTGAACGTGTTGTCGACCAACCCGCCGTGGTTCGGGGAGATCGAGAGCGACACGCGGTTCTTCCCGTTCCGCACGACCGTCGAGTCCGGCCCCGGCCCGACCGCTGCCGACGCCGTCACGGGGACGGCACCGACGAGCATTGCGAGCGCGAGCGAGGCGCGCGTCGCGGTCATGCCTGGAACATAGTCGACAGGACTCCGCTCGCCGAGCGCCGCGGCGCGGGTAGCGTCGGAGCGTGCAGGTCAGCGCCGAGACAGCGCGGCGCTTCCTCGTCGCGCGGCAGCTCCTCTCGCCCGCCCGCTCGCTGAAAGGCGGCCGGAAGGCCGTGCTCGAGGTGTTCCACCGCTTCGGCTCGATTGTCTTCGACCCGCTCGCGGTGGCCGGGCGCAATCACGACCTCGTGCTCCACGCACGCGTTGCGGGCTACGAGCCGGCCTGGTGCGACGCCCTCTACGAGCGGCGTGAGATCTTCGAGGTGACGAACAAGGCGCTCTCGTTCGTGCCGTCGACGGAGTACCCGTGGTTCCGTCTGGGCTGGGGCCGCAAGGGACCCAGTTTCCACGCGGCGATCCTCGCCGACAACGCCGGCGTCGCCGATCGCGTGCTCGAGCGCATCCGTGCAGCAGGTCCGCTCTCGGCACTCGACTTCGATTCCGAGCACGGCGCGCCCACGGACTGGTTCGGAATGCCGGAGAACGTCGTGCGCGCCGTGCTCGAGTCCCTCGTGGTCGCGGGTGTGCTCGGGCTCGCCCGACGCGACGGCAACCTCCGCTACTACGACCTCGTCGAGCGGCTGCTTCCGGCCGAGCTGCTCGCGCACGAGGTTCCCGTGCGAGAGCAAGTCCGGCACAAGCTGCTGTCGCGCTATCGCGCCCACGGCCTGCTCGCGGCCGGGGGCGCCGGCGACACGTTCGCGCGCATCGCCCCGCCGAAGGCGACGCCCGAGTACCCGGGTCGCAACGAGCTCCGCGTGGAGCTCGTCGAGCTCGGGGCGCTCGTGCCGGTGGACGTCGAGGGCGTACGCGGGAAGCGCTTCGTCCTCGCCGACGAGCTCGCGCTCCTCGAGGCGCCCCCGGAGCCGCCCCCCTCGGTCGCGTTCATCGCCCCCTTCGACGCGCTCCTGTGGGACAAGCCGCTCCTCGCGAGCCTGTTCGGCTTCGAGTACGTGTGGGAGGGGTTCTTCCCGCCCGAGAAGCGCCGCTGGGGCTGGTACGTGCTCCCGATCGTGTTCCGCGATCGCCTCGTCGGACGGATCGAGCCGCGGATCGAGCGTGCCGAGGACCGCGTGCAGATCGTCGACCTGTGGTGGGAGGACGGATTCGACCTGCGCCGGACCGACGGCTTCGTCGACGCGATGCGCGACGCGCTCCACGACTATCTCCGCTTCGCCGACGCGGGCACGCTCGACTGGCCGTCACACCTCCGCGCGGAGAAGCGGCTCTTCGCCGCTGCCGCCTAGAGCTGCCAGACGTCGCCGCGGATGATCGGCGTCGTGCCGCCGGCCGCGTCGAGCCCGTCCACGTCGACGTCGGCGCCGCCGATCATGAAGTCCGTATGTACCTGGGAGACGTTGACTCCGAGGTCGAGGAGCTCCTCGGTCGCGGCCGGGCGCTCGAGCGTTCCGGACACGCCGGCACCGAACGCGATATGGCAGGTCGCGTTCTCGTCGTACAGCGTGTCGCTGAACACGAGGCCGGTCTGCTTCACCGGCGACGTGCCGTCGACGAGCGCAATCTCACCGAGGTACGGCGCCTGGTCGTCCGTTGCGAGCTGGGCGCGGACGACGTCCGCGCCGGTCTCGGCCGAGACGTCGACGATCCTGCCGTCCTCGAAACGAACCTCGAGACCGGTGACCTTCGTGCCCGAGGTGACGAGCGGGTACGTCGACCTCACCATCCCCTCCGCGCGCCGCCAGTCCGGGCTCGTGAACACCTCCTCGGTGGGGATGTTCGGCGTGTGGGTGATGCCGTCGACGGTGTCGATCGTCGCGCAGCGCCACCGCGCCGCGGGAGCGAGACCGACCGTGAGGTGGGTTCCGGGACCGTGGAAGCGAATCGCGTCGAACCCGCGCTCGTTGAGCGCGCTCGCGCGTCCGTTCAGCCGCTCCGTGTGCGTGGTCCACGCAAACACGACGTCGTCCGCGTCGAGCCTCGTCGCCGTCGCGACCGCGGCCCACAGGCGCTCCATGTCGGGCTCGCCGAAGACCTGACTCGCCCAGCCCGGATTCGGTGCCGCCACGATCGTCCAGTTGACGAAGTGGCCGTTGATGCTCTCCAGGAGTGCCGCGCGGATCTCGCGCGGGTCCGCTCGGCCGACGAGCGACGGGTCGAGATCGGACAGGAGACCGGGGTCGGGATTCCCGGCGAGTGAGATGACCGCGGGGCGCTCGTCCGGCCAGCGCCGCACCCAGTCGAGCACGTAGGGGGGCGACCATCCGATCTCGGACTCGGGGCCGAGCTCGATCAGCGCGCGGCGGAGGTGGAGATCCGCATAGAGCACGACGACGTGCTGGGCGCCCGCGCGGTAGGCCTCGCGAAGCACGGCGCGGGCGATCTCGGCGTGCTCGACGAGGCACATCACGACGACGTCCTGTCCTGGCTGGACGTTCGCGCCGACGCGAACCGCCAGCTCCGCGTAGCGCTGCAGGCGCTCCTCGCTCGTCATGACGCCATCCCGCGGATCCACGCGCGCTGGCGACGGCGAGCCACGCTCCGAGTCTAGGCGGTGGCACCTGCGAAGATGACCGCATGCGCCCGGCCCCGATCCTGGCCGGGCTCTTCTTCGTCGCGCTGACCCTCCGTCCGCAGATCGTGGGTGTCGGGCCGCTCCTCCCGACGATCCAGGAGAGCCTGCCGACCACGCACGCCGTCGCCGGACTGCTCGGGACGATCCCGGTTCTCTGCATGGGGTTGTTCGCACCACCGGCGGCCTACCTCAGCGCACGTGTCGGGACGCGCTCGGCGGTCACGTTTTCGGTTCTGCTCGTCGGCGTCTTCGGCATCGCCCGCGCGTTCGCGCCCGACGCCGCGCTCCTCGTGCTCTTCACGTGGCCGGTCGGCATCGGCATGGGCCTCGCGGGAGCCGTCGTCCCGGTGGCGGTGAAGGAGAGCTTCCCGCTCCGCCCTGCAGGCCCGACCGGCGTGTACACCACAGGCATCCAGGCGGGCTCGGCGCTGTCCGCTGCGCTGGCGGTCCCGCTCGCCGTCTGGCTCGGAGGCTGGCGCGCGTCCCTCGCGGTCTTCTCGGTCGCGACGGTCGTGCTCGCCGGGGTCTGGGTCGTGTTGACGCGACACGAGCCGCCGCACGAGCGCCGCTTCGAGCGTCCGCCGAGACTGCCGTGGGGCAGCCGCGTCGCGTGGCTGCTCGTCGCGGTGTTCGCGCTCATGGCGTCGACGTACTACGGGATCAACGCATGGCTGCCCGACTCGTACGTCGAGCGCGGCTGGAGCACACAGTCCGCGGGAAGCCTCCTCGCGGTCCTCAACTTCGTCGCGATCCCGGCAGCGTTCGTCGTCCCGTGGCTCTCCGACCGCTTCGCGCGGCGGCGGACGTGGCTCCTCGCGATGGCGACGACGTTCCTCGTCGGCGTCAGCGGCGTCGTGCTCGCGCCGGCGGCCGCATACGCGTGGGTCGCCGCGCTCGGCGTGGCGAGCGGCGGCATGTTCGCGCTCGTCCTCACGGTGCCGCTCGACCTCGAGGACGCGCCGGGACGGGTCGGCGCGCTCGTCGGGATGATGCTCGGGCTCGGCTACACGATCGGCGCGATAAGCCCGTTCCTGCTCGGTGCGGTGCGTGACGCGACCGGCAGCTTCACGACCTCGCTCTGGCTCCTCGTCGTGTTCGCAGGGCTGCTGCTCGGGACGGTCGCGGCCTTGCCGGCACGATCGACGACTCGCGTACGTACGGCGTGACGTAACCGAGCTGGCTCAGCCGAGACGGTGGTACAGCTCGAAGCGGTTGCCGCCCGGATCGGAGAAGTAAACGGCGTAGTACTCGTCGCCGTAGGGCATCTCCTTCGGACCGCTGACGTCGCGGCCGCCCGCGCGCTCGACGATCGCGGCGACGCGGTCGACCGCCGTACGATCCCGGGCCCAGAACGCGATGCGGTTCTCGTTCGGGACGTGGCCTGGAGCCTCGGTCAGCGCGAAGTACGCGCCTGCCGGCAGCTCCCCGTCCGTGGCGAACACCTTCCACTCGGCGCCGTGGTAGCGGTTTCCGAAGCCGAGAGCGGGCAGGAGCTCCTCGTAGAACGGCAGCGCCTCGGCCAGCGACGGAACGCGCAGGTCGACGTGACCGAACGGGCTCTCCGCGCTCACGCCGCGACGATACCTCGCTCGACCATCGATACCCTCGACCCGTGTCCCTCCGCGCAGGCATCCGCAACGTGGCGATCGTCGCGCACGTCGATCACGGAAAGACGACTCTGGTGGACGCCCTGCTGTGGGAGTCGGGCGCGTTCCGCGAGAACCAGGTGGTCGCCGAGCGCGTGCTCGACACGATGGACCTCGAGCGCGAGAAGGGCATCACGATCCTCGCCAAGAACACCGCAGTGCGCTACGGCGGAACGAAGATCAACATCGTCGACACGCCCGGCCACGCGGACTTCGGAGGCGAGGTCGAGCGCGGGCTGACGATGGTGGACGGCGTGCTCCTGCTCGTCGACGCGAGCGAGGGGCCGCTGCCGCAGACGCGCTTCGTGCTGCGCAAGGCCCTCGACGCGCGCCTGCCGATGATCCTCGTGGTGAACAAGGTCGACCGCCCGGACGCGCGGATCGACGCTGTCGTCAACGAGGTCTACGAGCTGCTCCTCGACCTCGACGCCGACGAGAGCCAGATCGAGTTCCCGATCGTCTACTGCAACGCGAGAGCCGGTCGCGCCTCGCTCGCACCCGACCCGGACTCGCTCGAGCCCGACCTCCGCCCGCTGCTCGACCTCGTCCTCGAGTACATCCCGGCGCCGACCTACGACGACGACCACCCGCTGCAGGCGCTCGTGACGAATCTCGACGCGTCGGCCTACGTCGGACGCGTCGCAATCTGCCGCGTGGTCGAGGGGACGATCCGGCGCGGGCAGCAGATCGCGTGGTGCCGCACGAACGGCGCGATCGAGCGCGCGCGGGTCACGGAGCTGTACGTCACCGAGGCGCTCGACCGGATCGAGGCGGACGAGGCGGGCCCGGGCGAGATCATCGCGCTCGCGGGGATTCCCGAGGTCACGATCGGCGAGACGCTCGCGGACCCGGACGACCCCAGGCCGCTTCCCGTGATCGCGGTCGACGAGCCCTCGCTCTCGATGACGATCGGGATCAACACGTCCCCGCTCTCGGGCCTGGTCGGCGACAAGGTGACCGCGAGTCTCCTCGAGGGTCGCCTTCGCTCGGAGCTCGTCGGCAACGTCTCGCTTCGCGTCCTGCCCACCGAGTCGCCCGACGCGTGGGAGGTTCAGGGTCGCGGCGAGCTCCAGCTGGCCGTTCTCGTCGAGCAGATGCGCCGAGAGGGATTCGAGCTGACGGTGGGCAAGCCACAGGTCGTCACCCGCGTCGTCGACGGTGCCGTCCACGAGCCGGTCGAGCGCGTCTCGATCGACGCGCCCGAGGAGTACCTCGGCGTGCTGACGCAGCTGTTCGCGCTTCGCAAGGGCCGAACCGAGGCCCTCGTGAACCACGGGAGCGGCTGGATCCGCATGGACGTGATCGTTCCGGCGCGGGGACTGATCGGCTTCCGCACCGAGTTCCTCACCGAGACGCGCGGCAGCGGCATCTTGCATCACGTCTTCGAACGCTTCGAGCCGTGGTTCGGCGAGATCCGCACGCGGCCGACCGGTGCGCTCGTCGCCGACCGGCGCGGACGGACGACCTCGTACGCGATCCTCAACCTCCAGGAGCGCGGTGCGCTCTTCGTCGGCCCGGGAGTCGACGTCTACGAAGGAATGATCGTCGGCGAGAACGCGCGGGCAGGCGATCTCGACGTGAACGCCACCAAGGAGAAGAAGCTCACGAACACGCGAGCGCCGTCTGCGGACTCGACGGTCCGGCTGATCCCGCCCCGGCCACTCGCCCTCGACCAGGCGCTCGAGTACATCCGCGAGGACGAGTGCGTCGAGGTGACGCCGGCCGACATCCGCATGCGCAAGATCGAGCTGTCGGCGCAGAAGCGGCTGACGGCCGCGAGCCGCAAGGCACGCGGGCTCGCGCCGGTCTGAGAGCGGCGACCGCGACGGCTCCAATCGTGCCTTCGCTAGCGTGACGGGCGTGGCGGGACGTCTCGACGGACGGGTGATCGCTGTCGCCGGAGGAGCCGGCAACCTCGGGCCGAGCGTGGTGCAGCTCCTCGCGGCGGAGGGAGCGTGCGTCTGTGCGTGCGGTCGCGACCGCGCGAGCCTCGACGCTCTCGCGGCCTCGGTTGCTGCCGAGATCGAGACGGACGTCGTCGACCTCCTCGACCCTGCCGCGACGACGGCGTGGGCCGAGGAGCTCGCAGGGCGACACGACGGTCGGGTGGACGCCCTCGCCCACCTCGTCGGCGGGTGGCGCGGCGGCACAGCGATCGAGGAGGCGCCGCTCGACGACTGGGACGACCTGAGTGCGCTCCTCGTGCGCACGCTGCAACACGCGACGCAGGCGTTCGCGCCGTACCTCATGCGCGACGGGCACGGGCGCTTCGTGCTCGTCTCCGCGGGCCAGGCTCAGGCGCCGACGCACACCAACGCGGTCTACGCGAGCGCGAAGGCCGCCTCCGAGGCCTGGACGCTCGCCCTTGCGGACCGGTTCAGGGGAACGGGCGCGACCGCGAACATCGTCGTCGTCGGCGCGATCGCAACGCCGGCGATGCGGGCCGAGAGCCCCGACAAGGACTTCTCGACATTCACTCCGGCCGAGGAGATCGCGGAGGCGATCGCCTACCTCTGCTCGGACGCCGCCGCCGCGATGAACGGCCAGCGCGTCACGCTGCGGGGCGCCGCCTAGTCTTCCGCGCGTCGCGCGGCGCTCTGCCCGCAGCTCGATCGGGACGAGCAGGGCGAGGCACCCGAGCACGAACCAGAGGTACACCGTCGGCGCGCCGAACGCGAGGCAGACCCCGAGCACGAGGAGCTGCGTCGAGAGCCCGAGGTTCGCGAGCACGTTCACCGCGACCTCGTCGTACGCGGCACCGCGGCGGCGGGCGACCGCGCGGACGGCCCGGTCGAGCGGAACGAAGAGCGCGCGGTAGATCGCCGCGAGCACTCGCTCTGCCAGGCTCCCGTCCGCGAGCGGCTGCTCACTCGCGATTCCTCGAGCCTCGCGGAAGAGCTCGGTGGCGTTGAAGTCGAAGGCGAGCACGACGACGAGCGCGCCGAACGAGCAGGCGGCGAGCAGTAGGTGCCCGGTCACGTGCGCGAGCGCGGCGAAGAGGACCGCGTTGACGACGAGGTCGCAGATCGTGTCGAGGTAACGCCCGGTGAGCGTCACCCGGCCCGTCGCCCGCGCGAGCTCGCCGTCGCTGTTGTCGAGGAGCGTCTTCAGCTGGAGGAGCAGCGCAGCGGCCAGCAGCTCGCCACGGAAGAGCACGAGTGCGGCGACAAGACCGATGACGGCGTTCGCGAGGACGACGAGCGGAGGCGCGATCCCGGTTCGCGCGAGCACGGGTACGAGCAGCTTCGACAGCGGCCTGAAGACGAGCTCCAGGGCGAGCTCACGGCCGGCACGCCGACCCTCGGCTTCCGCGAGCGGCGGCGCGCTCCGCGTCGTGACCGTCATCCGCACTCGATCGTAGATACTGCTCCCGTGACTCCTTCAGATTGGACAGAGGTGGACGGCAAGCTCGAGCGCACGTTCGAGCTCCCGTCGTTCCGCGAGGCGCTAGCGTTCGTGAATCGACTCGGCGACCTGGCCGAAGCCGAGAACCACCACCCCGACATCGCGATCAGTTTCGACCGCGTCACCGTGGACTGGTGGACGCACACCGCGGGCGGGATCACCGATCGCGACCGCACGCTCGCCGCGCTGACCGACGAGCTCTAGTGGCTTAGCTCGCGGGCGCCTTGACGACGACCACGGGGCAGACGGCGTGGTCGACGACGTGCCGGCTCACCGAGCCGAGGAGCGCGGCGGTCAGCCCCGAACGGCCGTGGGAGCCGACCACGACGAGATCCGCGCCCTTGCTCTCCTCGACGATGACCTCTCCGGCCTCCCCCTCGACGGTACGCGGCTCGACCTCGACGCCCGGCTTGTCGCCGAGCGACTCCAGCGCCGACTCGAGGATCGCGTTCGCGACGTCCGACTCCGCTCCGAGCTGACCAGCGAGGTCCCCGGCCGGCATCGCGAGGAGGCCCGGATCGCCCATGGGCGCCGGCGGGATGAACGACCACGCATGCACCGCGACCAGCCGGGCGCCGCGCAGCTTCGCCTCCTCGACGGCCCAGCCGAGCGCGACGTGCGAGGTATCCGACCCGTCGAGGCCGACGACGATGCTGCCGCTCACGCGTGCCAGCGTACGTGCCGTCGGAGCCAAGTGACAAGTTGTCACATGCGCAACGGGATGCCTCAGCGCTGATTCCGCGCGCTTGTAACAAGTTGTCACTTGGCTAGGGTGGCTCGCAACATGGAGACCGCGCGCGTCACCGTGGTCGAGGTCGGGCCGCGCGACGGACTGCAGAACGAGCCCGAGATCCTCGAGGTCGCGATCCGTGCCGAGCTCATCCGTCGGCTCGTGGACGCCGGGCTCCCGGCCGTCGAGCTCGCGAGCTTCGTGGATCCGCGACGCGTCCCGCAGATGGCCGGTGCGGAGGAGGTCGTCGAGGCGGTCGGACCCTGTCCCGGCGTCATTCGCGCCGGGCTCGCGCTGAACGAGCGAGGCTACGAGCGGCTCGTGGCCACCGGGCTCGACGAGGTTCGGTTCGCGTTCGGGGTCACGGAGTCGTTCAACCAGCGGAACCAGGGCGCGGCAGTGGACGAGTCGCTCGCCGCCGCGCAACGCATCGCGGAACGGGCGCACGGGGACGGGCTCCGCTGCACGGTGACGCTGAGCGTCGCCTTCGGCTGTCCGTTCGAGGGCGAGGTCGACCCGGATCGCGTCGTCGCGCTCGCAGTCGCCGTGACCGAGGCCGAGCCGGACGTCCTCGTCCTCGGAGACACGATCGGCGTAGCCGCGCCCCGCGACGTGCGCGCGCTCGTCGCGCGCGTCGCCGAGCTCGGGATCGCCGTGGGCGGCCACTTCCACAACACGCGCAACACGGGCTACGCGAACGCGCTCGCAGCGCTCGACGCCGGGGCGAGCGTCCTCGACGCCTCGGTAGGCGGGCTCGGCGGCTGCCCCTTCGCGCCGCGGGCCACCGGCAACGTCGCGACGGAGGATCTCGTGTACCTGCTGGAACGCGAGGGGATCGAGACGGGGATCGACCTCGCTGCCCTCGTCGCCGTCTCGACCTGGCTCGAGGAGACGCTCGGACGCCCGCTCGAAGGGCAGCTCTACCGCGCGGGATCGTTCCCCGCGTAACCCGTCGGCCGCGCCGGAAGAATCGTCCCGCGCACCTCGCCCAGCTCGAGCTCACCCGCGCTGCCGCGTAGGACGACCTCGTCCCCGTCCTCCAGGAACGTCCGCGTCGTACCGTCCGCGAGGCCGACCGGGTGCTCGCCGTTCCACGTCAGCTCGATCAGCGACCCCTCGCTCCCGTGCTCCGGCCCCGAGATCGTCCCGGACGCGAAGAGGTCGCCGGTACGCGTCGAGGCTCCGTTCGCGGTGGCGTGCGCAAGCTGCTGCGGCATCGTCCAGTAGAGGCCGCGCGCGTTGGTGCGTGAGACAACGGTGCCGCACAGCTCGACCTCGAGCTCGACGTCGAGGGCCGAGTCGCCCGCCGCGACGAGGTAGTCGAGCGGGGCGGGATCTTGCTCGGGCGGTGCCACGAACGAGTCCTCGAGCAGTGCGAGCGGCGTGACCCAGGCTGCAATCGAGGTCGCGAACGACTTCCCGAGGAAGGGCCCGAGCGGCTGGTACTCCCATGCCTGGACGTCCCGCGCGCTCCAGTCGTTGACGAGAACGACGCCGAAGACGTGGTCACGGAACGCTGCCGTGGGCACGGGCTCACCGAGTCTGCTGGCGACGCCGACAACGAATCCGAGCTCGAGCTCGATGTCCAGACGGCGGCTCGGCCCGAAGGTCGGCGCCTCCTCACCCGCGGCCCGCGTCTGCCCCGTCGGACGAACGATCGGGAGTTCCGCTGACGACGATCGTGCCGGCGCGGCCGTGGTAGCCGACGGGCAGACGCCGCCAGTTCGGGAGCAACGGGTCGGAGTCGGGCCTGAAGAGTCGCCCGAGGTTCGTCGCGTGCTCGAGCGACGAGTAGAAGTCGACGTAGTCCGCGACCTGGAATGGGAGCCGGAGCTCGGCGTCCTCGAGGGGCACGAGGTCGGCCCCCGCGGTGACGAGCTCGTCGATGCGGCGGACTGTGTCCTCCCACGAAGCCCGCCCGAGCGCGAGGAACGGGTTGAGCGTGCCGGCCGCGAACACCTCGCCCAGGCCGCTCGCCGCGAGGTCGAGGATCCCGTGCCCGACGCGGAAGCCGACGCGCGGCTCGTCGCCGTCGACGCGCGAAGACCCCGAAGCCGACGGCGCCGTTCACCGGGGAAGCGCTCCGAGCGCCACGAGCTCCTCGACAGGCTCGAAGAAGCTGCAGCTCCCGATCGAGTGGAAGAGCCGGCGCCGCACGGAGTCGAGCTCGGCGGGCCATGCGCGCCGGTCGCGCCAGGAGAAGGACTCGGAGTCGAGCATGAACGCCGCGGGATCCGTCTCCGCGAGCGCTCCGTCCTCCTCGCCGGCGAAGGTCGCCGCCGCGAGGAGGTTGAGGAACCCGCGGTCGCCGTTTGCACGAACCGCGTGGTGGAGCCCCGCGGTCGCCTTGAACACGAGCTCGCGGTCGCGGCACGCGCGCACGAAGCGTGCGAGCTCGTCGTCGTCCGGGACGGAGCTACCGCCGCAGCGGATCTTTGCCCGCAACCCGCGCACGGCCAGCTCGTCGAGCCGCTCTTCGAGAGCATCGTCGACGGGGAGCTCGACGTAGACCTCGGACTCGGCGCCCTCGAGCGAACCGAGCTCGCCGCCGTAGCGCGTCTCGACCGCCTCGACAGGGCGCTCCTGTCGAAGCTCTCCGTCGAGCACGAGGCTCAACGCCCGAGGGGACGCCGGGAGCTGGCTGAGCTTGGAGGCCGGCCACACGAGCCGCGCGAGCACGAAGGCGTGGGGACTCTCCTGTGCGCGTGCGTCCTCCGCTACCGCCTCGTCCGGCGGAAGGGCCGCGGGCGGAAAGGTGGGAGCGTGGTCGATCAGGCGCGCGAGCAGCGCACGGCGGGCGTCGCGCATCTCCATCGAGGACGCATCTTCGCAGAGGTATCAAGCGGACTTGGACCCCGTCCGATGAGAGAGCAGGCGGCATGTCCGACCCTGCTCCCATCGAGCCGAACCCTCGGCCACACATCAGCCTGGTCTCGGCCGGCTCCTCGGAGCCGTACCGGCGGCTGGCGGAGATCTTCCACGACGTCCTCTCGGAGCAGAGCCTCGACGCCTTGCTCGAGCGCATCGCGGACACCCTCGGCGAGCTGATCCCGTACGAGGACGTCCACATCTACCAGGCGGACGAGAGCGCGCGCCTCCTGACGCCAGCGCTCGCGCGCGGCGAGTGGGACACCGAGGTGATGCGCGAGGGTTTCACCTTCGACGAGGGCATCACCGGCTGGGCCGTCACGCACCGGGAGGCCGTGCTCGCGAACCAGGCGCACCTCGACCCTCGCGTCCGCTTCGTCCCCGGGACGCCCGCCGACCCCGAGGCGCTGATCGCCGTCCCCCTGATCGCGCGCGGCCAGCTCAAGGGCGCGCTCAACATCTACCGCGTCGGCGAGGACGCGATCTTCACCGACGAGGAGTTCCTCCTCGCGAAGCGGTTCGGCGACGCCGCGGCGCTTGCCATCGACAACGCCCACATCCGGGCGCGACTCGAGCACCAGGCCGAGACCGACGCGCTGACGAATCTCTACAACCACCGCGCGTTCCACGACCGCCTGCGCCAGGAGCTGCTCCGTGCCTCGGCCGCCCACGGCGGCGTCGCGGTCGTGATGCTCGACCTCGACGACTTCAAGAAGGTGAACGACGTCTACGGCCACGGGATCGGAGACCACCTCCTGTACCAGGTCGCCGATGTGCTCCGCGCGTCGGTGCGAGAGACGGACATCGTCTGCCGCGTCGGCGGCGAGGAGTTCGCCGTGATCCTCCCCGCCGGCGACGTGCGCAGCTCGACGGTCCTCGCCGAGCGGATCTGCGACGAGCTCGCGAAGCTGGAGACCGAGGCCGTCGGTCGCCTCACGGCTTCGATCGGAATCGCAGTCGGACCGGACGACGCCGCGAATCCGCGCGAGCTCGTCGCGTGCGCCGAGGTCGCGATGATGACCGCCAAGGCGCGCGGCAAGGGCCTCGTCGTCCCCTTCGACGAGAGCGGGCGGGAGCGGCCCTCCGAGGAGGCTATCCGCCGCGACGACGTGCGCTCGATCGCGCACATGAAGATGCTCCAGAGCCTCTCGGGGAAGCTGTCGCGCCTCAACGACATCGCCCAGGTCGGGCTCACCGTGTCGGACGAGCTCAGGCTCCTGGTCGACTACCACAACTGTCGCCTGTTCGTCCGCGACGAGGACGACCTCGTGCCGGTCGCGTTCCGGGGCGACCTCACCGGAACCTCGCCGGAGGACGCCGTCAAGCTGCTGCCGATCAAGGTGGGCCGCGGGATCACCGGACGGGTCGCGGAGACGGGCGAACCGCTCCTCGTCGGGGACGCGGCGCGTCACGAGTCCGGCGAGCAGATCGCGGGCACTGCCGAGATCGAGGAGTCGCTCCTCGCCGTGCCGGTCAAGTTCGGCCAGCGCGTGACGGGCGTCATCGTGATCTCGAAGCTCGGCCTGAACCAGTTCGACGGCGACGATCTCCGCCTGCTCGAGGTCATGGCCGGACACATCTCCGTCGCGCTCGAGAACGCGAGGCTGTACGAGGCCCAGCGCCTCGAGGCGGAGAGCGCGAAAGCGCTCCTCTCGTTCTCGCGAGACCTTGCGGAGGCCGAGGGCCTCGTGGACGTCGCGGAGCGGGTCGCGACCGGCACCATGGCGATCCTCGGAAGCCCGAGCGCGGCGGTCTGGCTGCTCGACCCCGCACGGGAGACACTCGTCCGGCTCGCCGGGTTACCGGAGCGAGACCCGGACGGACCCCAGCTCACGCGGCTTCCCGTCGCACAGCTCGGGCCGTGGCTCGAGAAGACGGAGGCTTTCACGCTCGAGCCGAGCGACTACACGACCATCACGGGCGTGCCGTCCGGAACGGACGGTCGCTTCGCGGTCGCCCCGTTCGAGGTCGAGGGTCGCTGGGGCGTCGTCACCGCGGCGATCCCCCTCAAGTCGACCCGCGAGGACCGCGAGCTCGAGCTCCTCGGCGGGATCGCGCGCCAGACCCGCCTCGCGCTGCAGACGGCCGCGAGCTACGAGTCGCTCGAGCGCACGTTCCTCTCGACGGTCGAGGCGCTCGCCAATGCGCTCGAGGCGAACGACGAGTACACCTCGACGCACGCGCGCTGGATCACGGACCTCGCGCTGAAGGTGGGCGAGGAGCTCGGCCTCGAGGCGCAGCAGCTGAAGCGCCTCGAGCTGGGCGCGCTCTTCCACGACATCGGGAAGATCGGGATCCCCTCCCGCATCCTCATGAAGCCCGGCCCACTCACCGCCGAGGAGCGCGCGCTCGTGGAGACGCACCCGGTGCTCGGCGAGCGCATCCTCGCGCCGATCGCGCAGCTCGGCGAGGTACGGCTCATCGTCCGCTGCGCCCACGAGCACTTCGACGGCACGGGCTACCCGGACGGCCTCGCCGGCGAGCAGATTCCGCTCGAATCCCGCATCGTGCTGGCCTGCGACGCGTTCCATGCGATGACGACCGACCGGCCGTACCGCAAGTCGCTCGGAGAGGTCGAGGCGCAGCGGCGCCTGGTCGAGGCCTCCGGCACGCAGTTCGACCCGGACGTCATCGAGGCGCTGCTGCGGGTGCTCGTGGTCTTCGAGGGCTAGGCGCCGGCGGCCTCGGCGCTGCGCAGGCCGCGAAACGCCCAGATCCAGAAGACGATCCCGAGCCCGATCGCGATCGCGAAGGCGCCGAGGACGTGCGGTGCGTCGCCCGCGACGAACCCGCGCCCCGTCTCGAGGAAGTAGGTGACCGGATTCGCGGCCGCGACCCCGTGGATCCACCCCTGCAGAAGGTTGAGCGGCACGTAGACGGGCGCGAAGAAGAGGACGAGGAACACCGGCATCTGCATCAGCGGCGCTGCCTGGATGGTGCGGAAGCGCATCGCGATCCCGCCCGCCCAGAAGAACCCGCAGAAGTTGACGAGCGCGGCGAGCGTGTACAGACCCACGAGGTCGACGGCTCCTCCGCCGATGTTCATGCCCACGGCGAGGCCGACGACCGTGAGCAGCGCCGCGACGATCGACCAGCGCAGGAGCGCGGCGAGCCCGTACCCGAGGAGGATCCCGGAGCGGTGCGGCGCCGCCAGCATCAGCCGCTTCGCGAAGCCGTAGTCGAAGTCGCGGGCGACGCCGAATCCGACGAAGACGCCGCTGAAGGCGGCCGACTGCAGCAGCACGAAGACGAACTGGAAGGACGTGTAGCCGGGCGGGAAGTCGAAGCCCGGCACCTTCGACACCTGCGACAGCCCGCCGGCGAAGGCCGTGAAGAAGAAGAGCGGGAAGGCCATCGTGGGCAGCAGGATCTGCGGGTTCGTCAGCCAGTTCTTGAGCGTCCGCCAGGCGACGCCCTGCACGACGTTCCAAAGGCTCATCGGCTCACGTCCTCGTCATCCGTGTCCGCAGCGCGCGCGACGCGAGCGCCAGCGAGACACCGCCGAGCACGATC
Source organism: uncultured Gaiellaceae bacterium (assembly GCA_963846995.1). Taxonomy (GTDB): domain Bacteria; phylum Actinomycetota; class Thermoleophilia; order Gaiellales; family Gaiellaceae; genus GMQP-bins7. The sequence continues at coordinate 184,627 of CAWJYD010000011.1, forward strand.
GCGAACCCGAAACCCAGTGCGAGCGCTTGCCAGTCCCAGCCCGTGATGATGAGGCTGCGGACGCACTCGATCATGTACGAGACCGGGTTCAGCGTCGCCGCGGTCTGGAACCAGCCGACGCCGATCAGGTTGCGCGGGGCGTTCATCGAGGAGATGAACAGGAAGACGAAGAGCACGGGGAAGAGCGCCTGGATGGTCTCGCCCGATCCCGTCCGGAACGCGAGCCAGGCACCGAGCGCGCCGAACGACAGCGAGACGAGCGCGCCGTACAGGAGGAGCACCGCGATTCCCGCCGGGCCCGACTCGAAGCGGACCCCGGCGAGCAGGCCGACGGCGATGTAGAAGAGGACCTGAAGCACTCCAAGGGTGACGACTCCTGCGAGCTGCCCCGAGAGGAGCGCCCAGTCGCGGAGCCCGGTGAGGGACAGGCGGTTGACGAATCCGGTCTGGACGTCGCGCGCGAGATCCGTCCCCGCGTTCATCGTCGAGAACAGGGCTCCCTGGATGAACGGCACGGCAAGAGCGAACGCGAGGAACGAGTCGGTCGGAAAGCCCGGAAGGTTCGTCGACGAGCGCAAGCCGCCCGCGTTCACGAACATGAGCGCGATCGGGAAGATGAGCGGCGGGATGATGCTCGCGGGCTGACGGGACGTCCGGATCACCGACCGCCGGGCGATCGCGCCGACCTGGGGGAGCGTCGTGCTCACTGCTTCCGCGGCGCCGTCTCCGCCTCCTCCGCGGCGCCTTCGAGCGTACGACCCGTCTTCACGAGGAACACGTCGTCGAGCGTCGGGGCGTGGAGCTCGAGGTCGCCGATATCCACCCCGTTCGCGTCGACTGCGCGGACGATGTCAGTCAGGCCGAGGCCGTCCCGCAGACGGACGGCGACGTCACGTGTCGATGCGAGCGGCTCGCCGAACTGCGAGAGGAACTCTGCGATCTTCTCCCTGTCCTCCTCGCGCCGCGGAAGCGCATGGATGCTCGGGCGGCCGATCTCCGCCTTCAGCTCGGCGGGGGTGCCCTCGGCCACGATCTTGCCGCTGTCGATGATCCCGACCCGGTCTGCGAGCACGTCCGCCTCCTCGAGGTACTGGGTCGTCAGGAAGACCGTGACCCCGTCCTCGCGGCGCAGCCGAGCGACCTCCTCCCACAGCGCCGTGCGGCTCTGCGGGTCCAGGCCGGTGGTCGGCTCGTCGAGGAAGAGGATTCGCGGGCGATGGACGAGCGCGAGCGCGAGGTCGAGCCTGCGCTTCATGCCGCCCGAGTACCCGGCGACCTTGCGGTCGGCCGCGTCGACGAGGCCGACCCGCTCGAGCAGCTCATCGGCACGAGGCCCTCGCTCCTGCTTCGGGACGCTCTGGAGCGTCGACTGCAGGCGGAGGTGGTCGCGGGCGGTGAGCAGCGGGTCGAGCGCAGCCTCCTGCAGCGCGACGCCGATGAGGCTGCGGATACGAGGCCCGTTCTTGACGACGTCGTAGCCGCCGACGAGCGCGGTGCCCGACGTAGGCGGCAGGAGCGTCGTCAGGACGTGGACAGTCGTCGACTTGCCGGCCCCGTTCGGGCCGAGGAAGCCGTAGATCTCGCCCGGCGCGACTGCAAGGTCGATCCCGTCGACCGCGCGCGGTCCCTTCTTGTACTCGCGGACGAGGTCTTCGACGAGGATTCCGTTCTGGGTATTTTCGTTAGTCATCTAACCGTTAGCACGCTATCAAAACGCGCTACGATCTCGGGGTGCATGCAACCGGAACGCCCATCGGTCTCCAGCTCGCCCACTCGGCGAAGCACGTCGGTCGCGCGTTCAACGATGCGCTCGCCGACGTCGGCGGCTCGATGCCGACCTGGTTCATCCTCGCGAACCTCGCCGGTGACGAGTGGCGCACGCAGCTCGAGCTCGCGCGTGCGCTCCGGATCGAGGGACCGACGCTGACGCGGCACCTCGACGGGCTCGAGGAGGAAGGTCTCGTCGTCCGCCGCCGCGACGCCGACGACCGGCGGGCGGTGAGCGTCGAGCTGACGGAGCTCGGGCGCGCGAAGCACGCCGAGATGCGCCGCGCCGTGCAGTCGTTCAACCGCAAGCTGCTGGCCGGCCTGAGCGCCGACGAGATCGACGAGCTGCGAACGCTCCTGGGACGGCTCGAGCAGAACGTCCGCACGCAGAGCCCGCCCGAGCGACCCGGCTGAGCCGAGGCCGCGCAGGCTAGGCCAGCGGCTCGAGCGGGAGCTTCGTCGCGACCACCGGCTGGCCGCCGCGCTTGTACGTGACGTCGACCGAGTCGTTCTGGCGATACGTCCCCGCGATCCCCACCCAGAGCGAGAGCCAGCGCCAGACGCCGAGCTTCCCCTCGGTCTTCAGCTCGCGCTCGAACACGAGCGTCCGACCCTCGACCTGGTAGTCGGTTCCCTCGGCCTGAGCGATGCCGTTGACGTACACGCCGAAGGGCCGTACGACGTCCGCAGGCAGGCGGACGCGGGTTCCTCGATACGGCCCGGGGGGCACGTTCATAGAATGGCAGCCGGTGCGTCGCTTCATTGGTGCAGCCGTCGGCATCGCGCTCCTCGCAGCCGCGGTCGCCCCGACGGCGCTCGCGCAGTTCGCGCCCGTCTCGCCCGAGTCGCCGAACGCGGACAAGATCCGCTCGGGCTACCTGTTCATCTCGTTCTTCGCGCTCGTCATCTTCATCGTCGTCGAGGCGGTGCTCGTCGTGTTCATCGTCCGCTACCGGCGCCGGAACCGGCCGCGCTTCGAGGACGGAGCGCAGGTGCACGGTGCGAGCAACCTCGAGCTCGCGTGGACGGCTGCGCCCGTCGTGATCCTGTTCCTGATCGCCACCTTCATCTTCGTCGAGCTGCCGGGCATCAAGGACATCCCGGCTGCCACCGCGGGTGAGCCGCAGGTCGACGTGAAGGTGACGGGACGGCAGTTCTACTGGCAGTTCGAGTACCCGAACGGCGCCGTCTCGATCGACCACCTGCGGGCGCCGATAGGCGTCCCGGTGCGCCTCGACGTCACCTCCCCCGCAACGGACGTCATCCACTCGTGGTGGATCCCCGCGCTCGGAGGCAAGATCGACGCGATCCCCGGCCGGGTGAACGAGACCTGGTTCAAGGCGTCGAAGACGGGCACGTACACGGGCCAGTGCGCCGAGCTCTGCGGACTGGAGCACGCTCGCATGCTCGCCTCCGTCGAGGTGATGCCGCGCGAAGCGTTCAACGCGTGGCTCGCCCAGCGCCTCAGCGAGCAGAACGCAGGCTCCGGGGAGCTCGGGAAAGAAGAGTGGCAGGGCGTCTGCTCGAAGTGCCACGGTCTCGGCGGTCAGGGCGGGATCGGCCCCCGCATCGTCGGCTCTCCGACGCTGACCGACCAGCAGGCGCTCGGAACCCTCGTCCGCAACGGCGTGAGGAAGATGCCTGCGGTCGGCGCGGGGTGGTCCGACGAGCAGGTCGCCGCGCTCGCGCAGTACCTGAAGGAGAGCCCGCCCAGTGGCAGCTAGGAGCGAAGTCGCACCAGCCTGGCAGCGCGGAAAGGTCGCGAGCTGGCTCGTCACCACCGATCACAAGCGGATCGGGATCCTCTACCTGTCGACCTCGCTCGTCTTCTTCGGGCTCGCGGGTCTCATGGCGCTCGTCTTCCGCCTCCAGCTCGCGCAGGCGGACGCGGGCGTCCTCGGACCGGAGAAGTACAACGAGCTGATCACCATCCACGGGACGACGATGATCTTCCTCGTCTCCGTGCCGATCCTCGTCGGCTTCGGCAACTACCTGGTGCCGCTCATGATCGGGGCCGCCGACGTCGCATTCCCGCGCTTGAACGCGCTCTCCTACTGGTTGTTCGGGCTCGGCGGGGTGATCCTCATGCTGAGCTTCTTCGCGAGCGGCGGCGCCGCGCAGACCGGGTGGACGGCCTATCCGCCCCTCTCGATCCAGGCCGCCGGGAACGGGCAGGACCTCTGGATCCTCTCGATCCACGTGCTCACGCTCTCGTCGGTCGCGGGCGCGATCAACTTCCTCGTGACCATCCACAACCTGCGCGCGCCGGGGATGACCTGGATGCGGCTGCCGCTCTTCGTGTGGTCGATGGAGCTCTTCGCCGTCCTCGTGATCGTGATCATGCCCGTGCTCGCCGCCGGCCTCACGCTGCTCCTGCTCGACCGCGGCATCTCGTTCGGGCCATGGGACGTGCAGACCCACTTCTTCAACCCGGCGGAGGGCGGGGCGCCGCTTCTCTACCAGCACGCCTTCTGGTTCTTCGGGCACCCGGAGGTGTACGTCATCGTGCTCCCGGCCTTCGGGATCATCTCGGAGGTCCTGCCCGTCTTCGCGCGCAAGCCGGTGTTCGGCTACAAGGCGATCGCCGCGTCGACCGTCGCGATCGCATTCTTCTCGATGCTCGTGTGGGCGCACCACATGTTCACGGTCGGCCTCCCCTTCTCGCTGCAGGCCTTCTTCATGATCGCCTCGATGGTGATCGCCGTCCCGACGGGCATCAAGATCTTCAACTGGCTCGCGACGCTGTGGCGCGGGAACCTCCATTTCGACACGCCGCTCCTGTACGCGCTCGGCTTCCTCTCGATCTTCGTGATCGGCGGCCTCACCGGCATCTACCTCGCGGCGTTCCCGATCGACTGGCAGCTGCACGACAGCTACTTCGTGGTCGCCCACTTCCACTACACGCTGTTCGGCGGCGTGATGTTCGCCGTGTTCGCCGGGCTCTTCTACTGGTGGCCGAAGATGTTCGGGCGCACGCTCAACGAGCGACTCGGCAAGTGGCAGTTCTGGATCCTCTTCGTCGGCTTCAACGTGACGTTCTTCCCGCAGTTCCTGCTGGGTCTCGAGGGCATGCCGCGCCGCGTCTACACGTACACGGATACCGGGTGGGAGGGCTACAACCTCGCGTCGACGGTCGGCTCGTACGTCATGGGCGTCGCGATACTGCTGTTCGTGGTGAACGTCTTCCGCACGGCCAGCCGCGGCCCGCGGGTCGGAAACGACCCGTGGCAGGCAAACACGCTCGAGTGGTACACGACCTCGCCGCCGCCGCCGCACAACTTCGACGACCTCCCACCGATCACGAGCGCGCGGCCCGTCTACGACCTGCGAAGGAGGCTCCGTGCAGAGCGCGGCGAGCGAGCGCCTGCCTAGGGCGTCGGTGACCCCGGGCGCGATGTTCCGGGTCACCGCGGTCGCGAGCGCGGTCGCCGTCTCGCTGGTCGTCGTCAGCGCGGTCGTGGAGCTCGGCACGGCGCACTGGGGGCTCGCCCTCGTCGCGCTCCCGTTGCTCGTCGCGAACGTCGTCGTCGCGCGCATCGCGTACCCGGCACTGCTCGTCCGCGCGACGGGCGCCCTCGTCGCTCTCCTCGTCGCGATCGGCCTCGGCGGAGTCGTCGCCTGGAGCGGCGACGCAGCCTGGGCCGTCGCGCTGCACGTCGGCGTCGCGGCGACCGCGGCACTGGGGCTCACGCTCCTGGTCGCCGTCGGCGCGTATCGAGGCGGTCCAGCGCCGTTCGCAGCGCCGCGCGACTACCTCACGCTGACGAAGCCGCGCATCATGACGCTCCTCCTCCTGACGGGAGGCGCCGGGATGTTCGTCGGCGCGGAGGGCGTCCCGCCGCTCGGCCTCTTCGCCGTCACGATGCTCGGCCTCGCGCTCGCGTGCGGAGGAGCTTCCGCGCTGAACCACCTCCTCGACCGCGACATCGACCTGCTCATGGGGAGCCGCACCGAGCTGCGACCTGTCGCCTCCGGCCGCGTGACTCCCGAGCAGGCGCTCGAGTTCGGGATCCTCCTCTCCGCCGCGTCGTTCGCACTCCTCGCGTCCGCGGTGAACGTGCTGACCGCCGTGCTCGCACTCGTCGGGAACCTCTTCTACGTCCTCGTTTACACGCGCTGGCTCAAGCGCTCGACGCCGCAGAACATCGTGATCGGCGGCGCGGCGGGCGCGGTTCCGCCGCTCGTCGGCTACGCGGCGGCGACGGGCTCGCTCGCGCTGCCCGCCCTCTGGCTGTTCCTCATCGTGTTCCTGTGGACTCCGCCGCACTTCTGGGCGCTCGCGCTGATGATCAAGAACGCGTACGCGTCGGCGGGCGTGCCGATGCTGCCGGTCGTTCGCGGCGACCGCGAGACGGCGCGCCAGATCGTCCTCTACTCGATCGCGATGGTCGCGTTCACCGTCGTCGTCGGGTACTGGCTCGGCCTCCTCTACACCATTGCGGCGGTCGTGCTCGGCGCGGTCTTCGTCGCTCTCGCCGTACTGCTCCGACGCGACCTCTCGCGCGCGCGCGCGAAGGTGCTCTTCCACTACTCGCTGCTCTACCTCGCGCTGCTGTTCGTGGCGGCGGCGCTCGATCCGGTGCTTCTGTGAACGACGCCGACCTCGCACGCAAGAATCTCCGCTTCGGCTGGGCGCTCTTCGCGCTCTTCTGGATCCTCTTCGCCGGGACGATCCTCGTCGCGATTCTCTACGTCCAGCTCGACTAGCCTCGCACGCAGCCGGAATCCGCGAGTGCGGAGCCCCGGAAACGTCCGCACGCGGTTATCGTCGCCGCATGGGGTCCGACCTCGAGCTCGCCCTCGCGCTCGCCGACGCCGCGGACGCGATCTCGCTCCCGCGCTTTCGCTCCGGGCTCGCAGGTCGAGACGAAGCCCGACCTGACGCCCGTCACGGAGGCCGACCGCGGAGTCGAGCCGAGCTCGCGTAGCATCCTCGCCGACGAGACGGCCCGAGGACGCGATCCTCGGCGAGGAGGAGGGTGGCGCCGGGTCGGGCGGCCGACGCTGGATCGTCGACCCGATCGACGGCACCCGCAACTATGCGCGCGGCATTCCCGTCTGGGGGACGCTCGTCGCTCTCGAGGAGGACGCGGAGATCCGCGTCGGCGTCGTCTCGGCGCCGGCGCTCGGCCGGCGCTGGTGGGCCGAGCGCGGCGGCGGCGCGTTCGCGAACGGCTACCCGCTGCGCGTCTCGACCGTATCGACGGTCGAGGAGGCGGTTCTGTCGTTCGCGTACGAGGACGGCGTTCCGGCGATCGCGCGACGCGCGTGGCACGTTCGTGGCCTCGGCGACTTCTGGGCGCACGTGCTCGTGGCCGAGGGCGCCGTCGACGCGGCCGTCGACGCGCGCGGCGTGAACGAGTGGGACCTCGCCGCGCTCGTAGTGATCGTGGAGGAGGCCGGCGGCCGCTTCTCGGACTTCGACGGCAACGCGCGGATCGACGCCCGTTCCGGGGTGAGCTCGAACGGGCTCCTGCACGACGAGCTCCTCGCCGCACTCGGCGGCCAGGACTGACGTGCGGGCACGGCCCGGCGGGAGCGACCTGTCGGTCGACCGCGGGCCGTGCGCTGGCTAGATCGACGGCGCGGGCTCGGCCGAGGGCGCCGGAGCGCCCTCGTCACGCAGCCGTCGCAGCACGTCGTGGATGTCTGCGATCTCCTGCTCGAGGTCCTTCTGGCGCTCCTCGAGCGCCTTCAGGAGCTCGTCGCGATTCGGAGCCCGCCATCCGTGTCTGCGGGAATGGTGTCTTCTGTGCATGGTTTCACCTCCTTTCCTCGGCACGGTCGAGAACGGCGCCGAGGCCGGCTCGCAACGTCGAGAGCGCCTGCAGCCAGGCGGCGAGAACCTCGCGGCCCTCGTCGGTCAGGGTGTAGGTGCGCTTCGTCGGGCCGGGTAGATCGCCGCTCCACTCGGAGGCGACGAGCCCTTCCTCCTCGAGGCCGCGCAGCGTCCTGTACAGGTTGCCGACGTCGACGCGATCCTCTCCCGAGAGGTCGGGGAGCAGCTCGAGAAGCTCGTAGCCGTGGGTCGGTCGGTCGGCGAGCAGGATGAGCAGCGCCGCCTCGCCGAAGCGCTCGACGCGCGCGCGCACCTCCCAGCTCCCGCTCTCGTCGCGGAAGCGGTTCCGTGGACGGAGCCGCTTGCCTCGTCTTCCGTGTCGACCGTGCATGGCGACAGTATATGCAAATTACATATGTCTGTGACTGAAGGACGCGCAGTGAAAAAGAGAGCGTCCCTCGGCCACTCGCGCTCGTCCCTTGCACGGCAGCGTCTTTGACGTTCGCGCGTAGAAATCGCGCTCGCGAAAACGTCCGCGTTAAACGAGCGCGGTGCGCTTCGCGTCGATGCCCGCGAGGAGCGAGGCGAACGAGTCCGAGAACTTCTGGACGCCCTCGGCCTCGAGCGTCGCCGTGACGTCGTCGTAATCCACGCCTGCCGCGGCGATCTCATCGACGAGCGAACGGGCAGCATCGACGTCCTCCGTCAACGTGTCCCGTGTGATGCCGTGGTCCTGGAACGCCTCGATCGTCTCGAGCGGCATCGTGTTGACGGTGTCGCGTCCGACGAGCTCCTCGACGTAGAGGACGTCGCGGTAGGACGGGTTCTTCGTCGAGGTCGACGCCCACAGGCACCGCTGTGGCCGTGCGCCGGCTGCCGCGAGCGCCTCCCAACGCTCCCCCGAGAACGCCTGGAGGTAGTGCTGGTACGCGAGCTTCGCGTTCGCGATGGCGAGCTTGCCCTGCAGGTCGTGGCGCCCGACCTCGGCGAGGCGCCGATCCGCCTCCGTGTCGACCCGCGAGACGAAGAAGCTCGCCACGGAGACGACGTTGGTCGGGTCGCCCCCGCTCGCGACCAGCCGCTCGAGCCCGCCGATATACGCCTCGACGACCTCCGCGTAACGCGCGAGCGAGAAGATGAGCGTGACATTGATCGGCCGCCCGGCGGCGATGGAATCCTCGATCGCCCCGAGCCCGGGAGCGGTGCCCGGGATCTTCACGTACACGTTCGCCCGATCGACGAGCTCGGCGAGCTCCTTCGCCTGAGCGAACGACGCCTCGCGGTCGAACGCGAGATCCGGGTCGACCTCGATCGAGACGAAACCGTCGACGCCGTCCGTCCGCTTCCAGGTCGGCCAGAGGAGGTCGCAGGCACGCCTCACGTCCTCGACTGCGAGCGCGAAGAACACCTCTTTCGTGTCGTCCGACTGCTCGAGCTCCGCCCGCAGCTGCTCGTCGTACCAGTCTCCGGTCGAGAGTGCTTTCTCGAAGATGGTCGGATTCGACGTGACCCCGACGACGGAGTCGGCTTCCACGAGCCGGGAGAGCTGACCCGTGTCGAGCATCTCCCGCGACAGCGAGTCGAGCCAGACGCTGACTCCGTGCGAGGAGAGCTCGTCGAGCCGGCTGCCCACGCCTCCACGTTACCTTCCCGGCCGCCGCGTGAAACGCGAAACCTAGAATGGCCGCATGGGTACGAGCGAGTTCCGGCGCGAGCTGGGCCAGCAGTTCCGGGTCGACTCGGTGCGTATGAGCTCCGCGGCCGGCTCCGGGCATCCGACCTCCGCAATGTCCGCCGCGGATCTCATGGCCGTGCTCGTCGACGGATACCTGCGCTACGACTTCTCCGAACCGAAGAGCGTCGCGAACGACCGGCTCATCTTCTCGAAGGGCCACGCATCGGTGCTCCTGTACTCGATCTACCGGGCAGCGGGTGTGATCAGCGAGGAGGAGATGCTGCAGTACCGCACGTTCGCGAGCCCGCTCGAAGGGCACCCGACGCCCCTCCTGCCGTGGGTCGACGTCGCAACCGGCTCTCTGGGACAGGGGCTGCCGTTCGGCGTGGGAATGGCGCTGGCCGCGAAGAAGCTCGAACAGCTCGACACCCGCGTGTGGGTCCTCTGCGGCGACAGCGAGCTCGCCGAGGGCTCGATCTGGGAGGCACTCGAGCATGCATCGCACTTCGAGCTGGACAACCTCGTGGCCGTCTTCGACGTGAACCGGCTCGGCCAGCGAGGCGAGACGATGGTCGGGTGGGATCTCGACCGAGACGTCCGCCGGGCGGAGGCGTTCGGCTGGAACGCGATCGCGATCGACGGCCACGACGTCGAGGCGATCGACGAGGCGTACGCCGCCGCGCTCTCGACGAAGGGTCAGCCGACCGTCGTGATCGCGCGGACGCTGAAGGGAAAGGGCGTGAAGGCGGTCGAGAACAAGAACGGCTTCCACGGCAAGCCGCTCGAGGATCCCGAGGCCGCGATCGCCGAGCTCGGCGGGGAGCGCGACCTCCACGTCGACGTCGCGAAGCCCACGGCGACGCCGTCTGCGCGCGCGCCGCGAACGAAGCTCGAGCTACCGCGCTACGAGCTCGGCGACGAGGTCGCAACCCGCAAGGCCTACGGCGACGCGCTCGCCGCGCTCGGTGCGGCGCGACCCGACGTCGTCGCCCTCGACGGGGAGGTCTCCAACTCGACGTATGCGGAGGAGTTCGCCAAGGCATTCCCGGAGCGCTACTTCGAGATGTACATCGCCGAGCAGCAGATGGTCGCGTCCGCCGTCGGGCTGCAGGCAGTCGGGTGGCGCCCGTTCGCATCGACCTTTGCGGCCTTTCTCTCCCGCGCCTACGACTTCGTGCGCATGGCCGCGATCAGCCGCGCGACGTTCTCGCTCTCCGGATCTCACGCCGGCGTGTCGATCGGCGAGGACGGCCCGTCGCAGATGGCGCTCGAGGACATCGCTTCGCTCCGCGCGATCCACGGAAGCACCGTCCTCCACCCGTGCGACGCGAACCAGACCGCGCGCCTCGTCGCCGCGCTGGCCGACACGGACGGCATCTCGTACCTCCGCACTCTCCGCCCCGCCACTCCGGTCCTGTACGGACCCGACGAGGAGTTCGAGATCGGCGGGAGCCGGGTTCTGCGCTCGAGCGACGACGACGAGGTCGCCATCGTCGGTGCGGGGATCACGGTGCACGAGGCACTCGCCGCCGCGGACGCGCTCGGCGAGGAGGGGATCGCCGCACGGGTGATCGACCTCTACTCGATCAAGCCCCTCGACGCGGAGACGCTGCGAGCCGCGGCTGAGGCGACCCGAGGACGGATCGTCACGGTCGAGGACCACTGGCCGGAGGGCGGCCTCGGAGATGCCGTGCTCGGCGCGCTTGCCGAGGCGGACGAGCCGCTGCGCGTCGTGAAGCTCGCGGTTCGCGACATGCCGAAGTCGGGCAAACCGGCCGAGCTCCTCGCCGCGGCGGGGATCGACGCCGAGCACATCGCCGCCGCAGCGCGCCAGCTCATGACCGAGACGGCCTCCACGACCTGACTTACCCTTGGACGGTCATGGCCGTCCTCATCGCATCGGAGCTCCGCAAGGAGTTCGCGGGCGACCCGCTCTTCTCGGGCGTGTCGTTCACCGTCGGCAGGCGCGACCGGCTGTCGCTCGCCGGAGCGAACGGCGCGGGCAAGACGACGCTGCTCCGCGCGATCGCCGGCGAGACGTCGCTCCAGGGCGGCAAGCTCGCGTTCGCGAAGGGCACCCGCGTCGCGCTCCACGACCAGCGACCCCCGCTGGAGTTCGACGTCACGCTGCGCGAGTACGCGCTAAGCGGCGCGCGGGATCTGCTCGAGGTGGAGGCCGACCTGCGAGCGCTCGAGCAGGCGATGACGGAGGGCGCGCACGACGACGCGACGCTCCGGCGCTACGCCGAAGCGCAGGCGCGCCTCGAGCACGCCGGCGGTTGGGCCTGGCGCGACCGCGCCGCGGCGGCCGTGCGTGGCCTCGGGTTCGCGGAGGACGAGCTCGACCGTCCGCTGGGCACGTTCTCCGGCGGAGAGCTGACGCGCGCGTCGCTCGCGCGCGCTCTTGCCGGCGGGCCCGACCTGCTGCTCCTCGACGAGCCGACGAACCACCTCGACGTCCGCAACCTCGAATGGCTGGAGCGCGAGCTCGAGACGATCGACGCCGCGGTGATCCTCGTCGCCCACGACCGCTGGTTCCTCGAGGCGGTGACGACGTCCGTCCTCGAGCTGTCGCCGGGCGGTGCGCACTACTTCGCAGGCCCGTGGCACGAGTGGCGGCAGGAGAAGACGGCGCGTGCGGCGGCAGCCGGGAAGACCGCCGACCGCGTCTCCGAGGACATCGCGCGGCTCACCCGCTTCGTGGAGCGCTTCCGCTACAAGAAGGACAAGGCGAAGCAGGCGCAGGCGAAGTTGACGCAGATCGCACGCCTCGAGAAGGAACGCACGGCTGCGCGCAACGAGATCGCGGCCCTGACGACCAAGCGACGCACGCTCGGCTTCGACTTCCTCGACCCGCCCCGGACCGGTCGCGTCGTGCTCGAAGCCGAGGACGTCGCATTGGCCGCAGGCGACAAGCAGCTCCTCGACGGCGCAGAGCTCGTCGTCGAGCGCGGCGAGAAGGTCGGGCTGGTCGGGCCGAACGGCGCCGGCAAGACGACGCTGCTCGCGGCGCTCCTGAACGGGCATCCGCTGCAGAGCGGCTCGATCCGGCTCGGTCACGGCGTCGTGCCCGGCTACTTCTCCCAGCACGCGCTCGAGCTTCCGGCGACGGGCTCCGTCCTCGACGCGACCGCCGCGGCGACAGGCTTGCCGCGGCCCAAGGCTCAGGCGCTCCTCGGCCGTTTCCTCTTCTCCGGCTGGGAGACGCACGAGCGGCAGGTGACGGCGCTCTCGGGCGGCGAGCGACGCCGGCTCGCGCTTGCGCTCCTCGTCGCCTCCGGCGCGAACTTCCTCGTCCTCGACGAGCCGACGAACCACCTCGACGTCGAGTCGCGTGAGGCGCTCGAGGCCGCGCTCGAAGCGTTCCCGGGGACGATCCTGCTCGTGTCGCACGACCGCGCGCTGCTCGACGCGGTGCCCGATCGCATCGTCGCGTTCGAGGAGCGCACCCTCCGTTCGTACGACGGCGGCTGGGCCGACCTCGAGCGCGAGCGCGCCGCGGCGACCGCGCCGGGTGAAGAGCCTCCACAGCCGAAGCCCGCGCGCGCGGCAACACCGCGCGCCACGCGACGGGCGCCGTCCGAGCTCGAGGCGCTCGAAGGCGAGATCGAGGGAGCGGAGGCGCGGATAGCCGAGCTCGAGCGAACGCTCGCGGAGGACTGGACGAACGCGGACGTGCTCGGCGCGCACCGGGCGGCGCGCGACGAGCTCGTCTCCCTCCTGGAGCGCTGGGAGGTGGCCTTCGAGGACGCACATGCGACGTGACGTCGAGGAGGACCGGCGGCGTAGAAAGGTCATGCATGCCGTGACGCTCGACGCGCCTCGACCGCTCGGCGCGACGCGCTCGTCGTTCGCAGCCGTCGTGGAAGACCACCTCGACGACGTGTACGGCTACCTCCTGTACCTCACGAAGAACTGGGCCGTCGCCGAGGACCTGACGAGCGAGACCTTCGAGGCCGCGCTCGGGAAGTGGCGCCGCTTCGATCCGGGCCGCGGAACTGCGCGGGCGTGGCTGCTGGCCATCGCACGCTCGACCGCCCTCGACTGGTTTCGCGCCGATTCCCGACGCCGCAAGCGCGAGGAGCGCTCGTTCGCCGCCGAGCCCACGCCGGACGAGGAGCTCTCGTTCGGCGAGCGGCTCGGCGTATCCCCCGCACTCGAGGACGCGCTGCTCGCGCTCTCGGCCGGCGAGCGGGAGGTCGTCGTCCTGCGGGTCGTACTCGACCTCGAAGGCGAAGCGACCGCTGGGCTCCTCGGCATCTCGACCACGGCCGTCTCGACGCGGTTGAGCCGTGCTCTGACGAAGCTCGAAGAGAGGATGAGAGACCATGACCTCGTCGCCTGACCTGATCCAGGAGCTGCGCGCCGCTCGTCCGTCCGCCCCGGCCGACCTCCGCACGCGGGTCCGCGAGCTCGCCACCGAGCCCGGCAGCACCGCTCGCCCGCGCTGGCGGTTCCCGCTTCGCCGTGGGTTCGTCGTCGCGATCCCGGTCGCGGCCGCACTCGCGATCGTCAGCGCTGGCGCGCTCGGGCTCGCGCGCTCGGACGCGCCGCCGAAGTCGATGGCGGCGACGGTGGACGAGGGCGCAGCGCCACTCGCGACGCTCGCGAAGGCTCCGCCGCAGCGGGCCTTCGGCTCGGGGAACTCCGACTCGACTCCCGCTCCGGCACGCGCCCAGCAGGTCGCCGCGACCCTCACGGTCGAGGTGAAGGACTCGAACGGCGTCTCCCGAGCTTCGCAGGACGCGCTCGATCTGACCCGCTCCCTCGGCGGTTACGTCGTTTCCTCGTCGGTCACGACGGGCGAGCAGGGCGGCGCCGCGATCGTCGTGCGTATCCCCGTGACGCGCGTGCAGGAGGCGATCACGGGTCTGTCCGGGCTCGGCCGCATCGTCTCGCAGCAGGTCACGATCGCCGACCTGCAGGCGACGCTCGACCAGCTCGGGAAGCGCGAGGCGACCGTCCGAGGCCAGATCGCTCGGATCCGCGCCCGCCTGGCGACCGAGTCGCTCGACCCGGAGACCGAGGCAACGCTGCGCGCGAAGCTCCAGACCCTGCGCTCGGAGCTCGTGGAGCTGCGACGCGGGATCGGATCCACGAACGCCGAGGCCCGCATGGCCACCGTCCAGCTCAGCGTCGTGACGGCGAGCGGCTCGGGAGCCGTCGCACCGGACTCGCGTCTTCGCCGCACGATCGACGGCGCGCTCGGCGTCCTCGCCTGGGAGGGCATCGTCGTCCTCGCGATCCTGATCGTGCTCGCGCCGCTCGCGCTCGTCGGTTTCGCGGCGTGGCTCGGGCGGCGCCTCTACCGACGCCACGAGTCTGAGCGCCTGCTCGCGGCCTAGGCGTCCGGCCCCAGTGTCGCGAGCAGCGCCTCGGCGATGACCTTGAGCGGGCGGCCCGAGATCTGGCTCGCCTTGCGAAGCCGCGCGAAGGCCTCGTCCTCGGAGAGGCCCTCGCGCTTCATGAGGACACCCTTCGCGCGCTCGATCGCCTTCCGTGCGGCGAGCGCGTCCGCCAGCGAGTCGGCCTCCTCCCGAACGGCGCGGAGCTCCTCGTGCCGCGCCTTCGCGGTCGCGATCGCCGGAAGCAGGTCCGTCTCGCGGAACGGCTTCACGAGGTAGCCGTAGACACCGGCCTCGACGGCGCGCGAGACGAGCTCCTGCTCGCCGTACGCGGTCACCATCACGATGGGGATCGGGCGCTCCTCGATGATGCGCCGCGCGGCCTCGATCCCGTCGAGCCGCGGCATCTTCACGTCGAGGAGCGCGACGTCCGGTCCGGTTTCGCGTGCGAGCTCGACCGCCTCCTCGCCGTCCCGTGCCTCCGCGCAGACCTCGAAGCCGGCCGACTCGAGGAGCCCGCGCAAGTCGAGGCGGATCAGCGTCTCGTCCTCGGCGATCAGGACACGGCCGGACACGCCCGCATCCTCGCAGTACGAAGGGGAGCCGAGGGGCTCCCCTTCACTCCCTCCCCCTACGACGGCCCTTGGGTCGTGCCGTCGATCTGAAGCTCTCGCCCCAGGTTCCCGCTCGGCCGATTTGCACACGCTCGAGCGCGAACCCTTACGACTTGCTTACGTCAGCCCGCCGGGAACGTGACCGTCGCCGTCGTGCCGTTCGCCGAGCGGAGGTCGAAGCTCCCGCCGAGCTCGTCGCGAACGAGGGCCTCGACGATCGAGAGGCCGGTTCCTCGCGGCGCACCGTCGAGCCCGGCTCCGTCGTCCACGATCGCGAGCTCGACCTCGTCGGCGTGGCGCGCGAGCGTTATGCCGACCGCGTTCCCTCCGTGCTCGAGGGCGTTCTGGAAGAGCTCGGTGAAGACAAGCGCGACCGCCGTCGCCCGCTGACCCGCGAGCGACACCGGCTCGAGCTCCGAGCTGACCGTCTTCCCCGCGACGAGCCCCTGGACGAGCATGGCGCGCAAGCGGTCGACGAGCTCGCCGAGGTCGACGTCGTCCTCGCGGTGCTCGGTCAACACCTCGTGCACCGCGGCGATGGCGAGTATGCGGTTCACGGAGTCCTGCAACGACTTGCGTGCGTCGACGTGCTCGGCCCGCGCCTGCACCCGAAGCAGGGACGCGACCGTCTGGAGGTTGTTCTTCACGCGGTGGTGGATCTCTTGAGCGAGTACGCCGCGCATGACAGTCCGCCCGTGCTCGAGCGCAACGGCCGCGTGGTGCGCAATCGCCTCGAGCAGCGTGAGATCCTCGGCCGAGAACGGCGTGTCCCGGTCGCAGACGAGCTCGCCGATCTGCCGGCGCTTCCAGCGCAGCGGCAGCCGCACGGCGAATGCCCCGGCTTGCCCCTCGGGCCACGCGATCTTCCCGTCCTCGAGCACGAGCGCCGCTCCGGTCGCGTGGAGCGATTCCATCGTCGTCCGCACGATCGCCTCGAGCGACTCCTCGAGGTAGAGCGACTCGGAGACGGCCTCGGAGATGCGCGCCAGTGCCTCGAGCTCGACCACGCGCCGCTGTGCCCGCTCGTAGAGCTTCGCGTGCTCGATCGTCTGCCCGACCTGCGAGGCGATCGCGACGAGGAGCTCGACTTCCGCGTCCGTGAATGCCCGCGGTTCGCGCGTGCGCACGTTCAGCGCGCCCTCGAGCGTCTCCCGGGCGAGGATGGGCACGGCGAGGATCGACTCGTACTCGTCCTCGGGCAGGTTCGCGAACGACTTGAAGCGCGGGTCGAGGTGCGCCTGCTCGGCGAGCATCACCGACGCCCGCTCGGCTGCCGCGACACCCGTGATGCCCTCGCCCGGGCGCATCCGCGGTGTGCGCGTGAGCTCCTCGACGCGCGTCCCGTGCGTCGCCCGCAGCACGAGCTCGTCCGCGCGCTCGTCGTAGAGATAGACGAAGCACGCGTCCGTGCCGAGCGCATCTGCCACCTTGCTCGCGACGAGCTCGAGCACCTCCTGCAGGTCGAGCGACGAGTTGACCGCCGCGATGGTCTCGGTGAGCAGGCGTAGGTGACGCGACGTCGTGTCCAAGCTCTCATTGTCACCGCGCCTCTCCACCTGGTGCCGCCGCTCGTTCAGCCGTTGCATCGAGGTGTCCCGCACCATAGGCTCCCGCCGCATGACACTCGCTGTGACTTTCACGAGCTGGCTCCTCGCGCTCCACCTACTGAGCGCGTTCGCGCTCGCGGGATCGATAACCATCTTCTGGTACCTCATCCTCGCGTCCCGTAGCGTGGACACGCCGCATGCCACCGTTGCGATGGGTCCCATGGCAGGCGTCGGGACCATCGTGGTCCGCGCCGGCGGTATCGGGACTCTCGTCTTCGGGATCTGGCTCGCCATCCGACTCGACCACATCCAGATCTGGAGCGGCTGGATCGTCGCCGCCATCGTCCTCTGGGTCGTCGCCGTCGGAGCCGGATCGCGCTCAGGTGCCGAGTACGAGCGAGCGATGAGGAAGGCGGAAGAACTCGAGGCAGCCGGGCAGACCGGCTCCAATGCAGATCTTCTCGCCTTGAACCGCACTCCGCGGGGGCTATTGCTCCACACGATCGCGACGGCCACCGTCTTCCTGATTCTGATCGACATGATCTGGAAGCCCGGTGCGAGCGACCTCGCGAAGCTTCGTCCCGACGGCTGGAACATCCCTCTGCTGATCCACGTCACCGGCGCGATGATCCTGGTCGGTGGGATGCTGGGAGCAGCGGCGGGTCTCGTGCTCGCGCGCGGGGACGAGCGCAAGCTCAAGCTCGGCTACTACTCGCTTCTGTTCGTCGCCTTCCCCGGGCTGATCATCACGAAGGTCGGGGCCAACGCAATTTGGTCGAAGTACTCGGCGCACAGCTTCGTCGGTGCGGCCTTCCCGCACGGCGACGATCCCCGTTGGATCCAGATCGGCGGCACCGCGCTCGACGGCGGAGGCGGACTCGTCGTCCTTGCCCTCATCCTCGGCTGGTTCGGCCTCCGGCGCCTCGACGGAAGGAGCGATTTCCTCGCAAAGGTGCCGGTCGTCGGGAAGTGGACGGGCGCGACGTTCCTCAAGCTCACCACGATCATCTCGGTCGTCCTCATCGTCGCCTACGTCGTCGCCATCTGGGCGATGAGCACGAAGATCAGCTAGACGATCCGGGCGGGGAGCCTATCGGCCACCGGTGGAAGGTGCACATCGGATCCCGCCGCAGAACGACCACGGGCTCCACACCAGGGAGCCCGCGATCGGCCGTCAGATACAGGGCTCACCGCTCGCCTTGCGGCACACCCTGCAGCGCGCATCATCCGACTTTCGCCGGGTCCGCGCAAGTGCGATCGTCAAAGCGCGGCCAGGTATTTGTCCTTTTCCCACTCGGTGACCTGGACGCGGTACTCGTCCCACTCGCGGCGCTTCAGCTCGACGTAGCGCGGGAAGATGTGGTCTCCCAGGGTCCGCCGCATGAGATCCGAGCCGGCGAGCTCGTCGATCGCCTCGCCGAGCGATTCCGGCAGGGACACGATCCCCTGCTCGCGCCGTTCGGCCGACGTGAGCCGGTAGAGGTTGCGCTCCATCGGGTCCGGCAGCTCGTAGCCCTTCTCGATCCCCTCGAGCCCCGCCTGCAGGAGTGCCGCGAAGGCGAGGTAGGGGTTGCACGCAGGGTCGGGGCAGCGGATCTCGGCGCGCGTCGCCTGCTCCGATCCCGGCTTGTACAGCGGGATCCGGATAAGTGCCGAGCGGTTGCGCTGCGACCAGGCGACGTACACCGGCGCCTCGTAGCCCGGCACGAGCCGCTTGTACGAGTTGACCCACTGGGCGAGCACCGCGGACATCTCGCGGGCGTGCGTCAGCAGGCCGGCGATGAAGCTCTTCGCGTCGGAGGAGAGGTGGTGCTCGTCGCGCCGGTCGAAGAACTGGTTCCGGCCGCCCTTGAAGAGCGACATGTGCGTGTGCATCCCCGAGCCGTTCTCGCCGAAGAGCGGCTTCGGCATGAAGGTCGCGTAGTAGCCGTGCCAGGCGGCGACCTCTTTGACGATGAGGCGGTACGTGATCGTGTAGTCCGCCATCGCGAGCGCATCCGCGTAGCGCATGTCGATCTCGTGCTGGGAGGGGCCGACCTCGTGGTGGTGGTACTCGATCGGGATGCCGACCGCCTCGAGCGCGTGGATCGTGTCGTTGCGAACCTCGGTCGCTGCGTCCTGGGCCGTCATCGCGAAGTAGCCGCCCTCGTCGAGCGTCTCCGTACCCTTGTCGTCCTCGAAGAGGAAGTACTCGAGCTCCGGGCCGACGTTGAACGTGTCGAAGCCCATGCTCTTCATGCGGTCGAGTGCCTTCCGGAGGACGTAGCGCGGGTCGCCCTCGTACGGCGAGCCGTCCGGCGTCACGACGTCGCACATCATGCGCGCGACGTTCGACCCGATCGGGTGCTCGTGCTCGTCGAGGGGCCTCGGCATGAGCTGGAAGCTCGTCGGATCGGGGATCGCGACCATGTCCGACTCCTCGATCGCGTTGAAACCGGTGATCGACGAGCCGTCGAAGCCCATCCCGTCGTCGAGCGCCTCCTTCATCTCCGAGGGCGTGATCGCGAAGGACTTGAGGTGGCCCTCGAGGTCCGTGAACCAGAAGAGGACGTGCTCGACGCCCTCGTCCGCGATCCGCTTCAGCACCGCCCGCCGCGCGGCGACGCTCGACGTCGCGCGGTCCTTGCTCTTCACCATCGTGCTCTTCGAGCGAGAGCCCGACTGCGTCCTCGGTCGTGCCATGAAACCTCCCTTGAAATGGAAAAAGCCCCGGACGGCAGAGCCGCCCGAGGCCTCGTCGCCTCACACAGACCGCGGGACTCTAGCAGCGGCGGGCGACGCGAGAAGAGTGGCCCTAGCGGTCGTCGGAGAGGACGAGCTGGAGCCAGCTCTCCGCTTCGTGGTACAGCGCCGGGTTGTTCTCGGGCGTGTAGTAGGTCAGTGCCCCCACGGCCTGGGAGACGGCCCAGCCACGCGCGCGCCCCCACGTCGCGTCGTCCGTCGGCAATGCCTGACGGAACGCGTCGCGGGCGGCCTTCGAATGCAACTTCCAGGCCACCATCACGTCGCAGGCGGGATCGCCGACGCCCATGCAACCCCAGTCGATGACCCCGCTGATGCGCCCGTCGCGTACGAGCCAGTTGCGAGCGTCGAGGTCACCGTGGTGCCAGACGGGAGGCCCGTTCCACGCGGGCGCGGCAAGCGCGCGCTCCCACTCCACTTGCACCACCGGGTCGCCCTCGAACCGCTCGAGCCAGTGCTGGAACTCCGCGTCCCTCTCGATCAGCGGCGCGCCGCGGCCGGACGGGGCGCCTGCGGGGTCGATCCGCTGCAGCGCGCCGACGAAAGCTGCGAGATCGCGCGCTGCTCGCACCTGGTCGATCGCCTCGACGGAGACCGTCTCGCCCTCGACCCATGTGTGCACGTCCCAGAACCACGGGTACTCGGTGGTCGGACGGCCTCGGGCCAGCGGCAGGGGGATGTCGAGCGGCACCAGGGGCGCGAGCGTGGGCAGCCACCGGTGCTCCACATCGCCCCGCACGGTCGTACGCCCGCGACGCGGCAACCTCAGCGCCAGCTCCTCGCCGAGGCGGAAGACCGCGTTGTCCGTCCCCGCCGGCTCGACGCGCGCGATCGGAAGCTCCGCCCAGTCCGGGAACTGCTCTGCGACCAGTCGCTGCGCCAGAGCCTCGTCGATCGCGAGCTCGTCGGCGTGCATCCGGGCCATCGCGGCCTACGCCGACGCGCCCGAGTACCGGCGGAGGCCGAAGCGCCAGAACCAGCGCGTGGCCGCGAAGAGGAAGACGGCGAAGAGGAACGCGACGAGCAGCGTCTGCCAGTCGAGGCGGGAAGTCAGGGCCTCCGCGGGCACGGTCACGGCGAACGCGATCGGGACGAGGAAGGTGACGCTCACGCGCAGCCAGTACGGGTAGATGCCGACAGGCCAGCGCCCCGTCTGGAAGACCCCGTCGAAGAGCTCGACCGCGTGCCACATGTTCACGACCCAGAAGGCGACGGTCGCGATGACGAGCCAGAAGCAGTAGATGAGCACCGCCCCGAGCAGGAGGGCGAGGACGAACGCCGCGGCGTCCGTCGGCCCGACGCTCGTCGAGATCCTCGAGAGGCCGAACCCGAGCACGATCAGCCCGGAGAAGACGTCGACGATCTGCCAGATGCGAACCTCGCGCACGCTCACGAGCATCTGCGCGTCCTCGGGCTTCGTCAGCGCGTAGTCGAGCTTCCCGTCGTGGACGTCCTCGATCAGGCGCGTCATGTTCGGCTGGATCGAGGTGCGGATCAGCCCGCCCATGAGGATCTGGATGCCGAGCACGCAGAGGAGCTCGGGCTGGCTCCAGCCGTTCAGCTCCTGCGTGTGCGAGTACACGAGCGAGAGCACGACGAGCCCGGTCACGAGCGCGATCGCCGCCTGGAACAGCGAGACGAAGAAGTTGACGCGGTACTGCAGCTCGTTGAGGACGCCGAGCTTGAAGAAGAGCCAGCTGACCCGGAGCGCGTTCACGCCTAGCCGCCCACCGCGCTGTAGCGCCGGATCGCGAACCGCCACGCGATGCGGAAGATGGCGAGCCCGATCAGGATCCAGAGGAGCTGCGCACCGAGGCCGCGCAAGAGCTCCGCGCCCGAGTAGTCGCCGACGAGCGTCTGGATCGGGAAGTAGAAGGCCCACTGGAACGGCAGGAAACGCGAGATCTCCTGCACCCAGTCCGGCATGAGCGGCAGCGGGACGAGGCGGCCCGAGAGGAGGAGCTCGAGCGTCATCCACAGGTCGAAGATCGCCGCTCCTCGCGTCGTCCAGAAGCAGAGCATCCCGAGGCCCTCCTGGAACATCGTGCGGATGAGGTACGCGCCCCAGATCGCGACCGCGAAGGCGGCGACTTGCTGGAGGTTCGGACTCAGCGTCGGATCGAACACGAGCGAGAGTGCGATCGCGAGCGGGATCCACAAGACGATGACGACGACCTTCCAGCCGGCGAAGTACGCGATGTCGTAGTGCAGCGGGAGGACGGGGCGCAGCAGGTCGCGGTTGAGCTCGCCCTCGCGGATCCGGTGCTCCCAGAAGGGCGCGCCGAAGACGATGTTCATGTTCCGGACGAGCGTCCAGACGATGTAGTAGGCCGCGAGGTAGCCGGCGCTGAGACCGTTGACCGACCCTCCATGCTGATCCGCGATCGTCGTCCAGACGACGAGGTAGATCACGGGCTCGGCGATCATGCCGAGCATGTAGAAATAGTTCGCCGTCCGGTACTGGAACTGCTGCGAGACCGCGGTGCGGGCCGTGGTCAGGTAGAGGTCGACCATCGAGCGGACGCGCCCGGCCTCCGGCCTCGGAGCTGCCTGCGGGGCAACGGTCACTCGGGGCGCTCCTGCGCGAAGACGAGCTCGATGACGTCCTCGATCGGCGGATCCTCGACGTTCAGGTCGAGCACCTGCTCCTCGGTCAGGAGCCGGGCCGTCACGCTCGACGTCTCTGCCTTCGGCACGCGCAGCGTGACCCAGTCGCCGTCGGTGTGGATGATCTCCCCGTAGCGAGCGAGGTCGACACTCCCGTTCTCGAGGATGACGCCGATCGTCTTGTACGCCGCGAACTGGTCGGCGAGGCCCGCGAGCGCGCCGTCGTACAGGATCCGCCCGTGGTGGATGACGACGACGCGCTTGCACAGCGCCTCGACGTCGGCCATGTAGTGGCTCGTGAGGAGGACGGTCGCCTCGTAGCGCGCGTTGTAGTCGGCGACGAAGGCACGGATCCGCTTCTGCATGGTCACGTCGAGGCCGATCGTGGGCTCGTCGAGGAAGAGCACCTGCGGCTGGTGCAGCAGCGCGCCCACGATCTCCGCCTTCATGCGCTCACCGAGCGAGAGCTGGCGGACGGGCTTGCGCACGAGGTCGCCGATGTCGAGCAGCTCGATCAGCTCGTCTCGCGTCGGGGCGAACCGATCGCGCGGGATGCGATAGATCGCACGGTTGAGCTCGTACGAGTCGAGCGCGGGCAGGTCCCACTGCAGCTGGTTGCGGTTCCCCATCACGAGCGTGATCCGGCTCAGAAACCCGCGCTGGCGCTTCGACGGCTCGAAGCCGAGCACGCGCGCCTCGCCGCCGCTCGGATAGAGGAGGCCCGAGAGCATCTTGAGCGTCGTCGTCTTGCCCGCGCCGTTCGGGCCGAGGAAGCCGACGACCTCGCCGGGCTCGACCGAGAACGAGATCTCGTCCACGGCCCGGACGGCGCGCGTCTTCCGGCGCACGAGGCCCTTCGCAGCCGCGACGAGGCCCGCTTCCCGCTCGGGGACGTCGAAGATCTTAAGCAGGCCGTCGACGCGTACGGCCGGGTCGACACCCACCTCAGCCGCTCCTCTTCAGCTTCCCGTGCTTCTTCGCGTACTGCTCACCGCGCCGGAATACCCAGAGCCCGAGCGGGACCGAGACCGCGCCGATGAGGAGAAGCGGCCAGATGTCGCCCCAGAGCCCGGAGAGTGGCGTCCCCTCGAGGATCGCGGCCCGCGCGCCGTCGAGGGCGTACGTCGCCGGGGAGATCTTCGCGAGCGCCTGCATCCACCCCGGCAGGACGCTAACCGGGTAGTACACGCCAGAGACGACGAGAAGCATCCCCTGCGCGACGAAGCCGAGCTGCTCGCCTTTTTCCGGCGAGATAAGCGGGAGGACGGACATCATCATCCCGATCCCAATGAACGAGACGGACGCGACGACGAGGACGACGAAGGCGGCGAAGAAATTCGCGTCGGGCATCTGCAGGTCGAAGAAGACGAAAGCGCAGATGACGAACAGGAAGGTCGCGCGGACAAGCCCGTACAGGACCGCGAACACCCCTTGCCCCGCGAGGTGCATCGCGCGCGAGAGCGGAGCCATGAACGTGTACTCGATCGTCCCCTCCCAACGCTCCCAGGCGACCGTCTCCATCAGGAACAGGAAGAGGATCCCGAGATAGGCCCATACGACCGCGCCGATGAGGAGGCTCGTCATCGTCTCGTTGACGTTCAGCGAGCCGCCCGTCGCCTCGATGCCCTTCGCGATGAAGACAATCGTGAGCGTGTTCGCAACGGTCCAGACGAACCACGCGAGGTCCCACCAGATGTAGCGCTTCGTCAGGTACCAGTTGCGCTCGACGACGCCGCCGGCGCCGATGAGTTCGGCTCGCACCGTTGCAGCCATGCCTTTCACGCGAACACCTCCCGGTCGTCGTCGTCCTCCGCCTCGAACTCGCGGCCGGTCGCCGCGAAGAACGCCTCTTCGAGCGTCGACGCGTCGTAGCGGCGCTTGAGATCGTCGGCGGGCTCGAGCGCGAGCAGCCCGCCGCGGTCGAGGATGCCGACGCGCTCGGCGAGCGCCTCGGCCTCGTCGAGGTCGTGCGTACAGAGCAGGATCGTCGAGTCGTGCGTCGTGCGAATCTCGCGGATGAACTCCTGCACCTCGAGCTTCGAGCGCGGGTCGAGGCCGGTGGTCGGCTCGTCCAGGAGCAGGAGCACGGGCGAGGTCAGCAGTGCCCGCGCGAGCGCGACCTTCTGCTGCATCCCGCGTGAGAGCGCCTCCATCGGCTCGTCGCGCCGATCGGCGGGGAAGCCGACCCGGGTCAGGATCGCGGGAATCTGGTCCTTCGTCTGTCGCGACGTCATCCCGTAGTAGCGCGCCGCGTAGCCGAGGTTCTCCGCGGCCGACATCTTCTTGAAGAACGACGCCTCGACCGACACGCGGTTCACGAGCCGGCGCACGGCGCGCGTGCTCCGCCACGACGTCGTGGCCAAAGATCCGGGCCGAGCCGCCGTCGGGGAGGAGCAGCGTCGAGAGCAAGCGTACGAGCGTCGACTTCCCCGACCCGTTCTGGCCGAGGATGGCGACCGTCTCGCCCCGCTCCATCGTGAACGTGACGCCGTCGAGCGCGACGCGGGTGCGCTTGCCGCCGCGCCTGCGCACGTCCTTGCGGCGGAACTCCTTGCGCAGCTCGCGCACGTCGACGGCCACACCCCTTCGGGTGGATACGGCCTCCATCACCTTCTCTCCAACGTCGAACACCTGTCGCTCCTTCGATCGCGTGCCCAGCTAGATGAGCTGAGCGAGAACGTCCATGCCGGGAACGGGCCCTCCCAGGGATACCTCCCTGGCGGGCCTCGGCACCCGGAAGCTCAGATACGCGCGAGAAGCAACACGGCTCGGCCACCTTAGCGGCCGCCGCGGACGTGGTCAAACCTCGAGCTCGACGACCTCCTCGCGGGCCTCGACGAGGAGCGCGGCCACCACGATCGCCGTCAGCGCCGCGAGCTGGACGACCGCCGAGAGCTCGGTTCCGAGCGGGATCGTCGCGAGCGCTGCCGCGGCCGCGACGAGCCGGCTGCGGCTCGTGCCGAGCCCGAGCGTCCGGCGGAAGCCCACCGTGCACGCCGTGAACAGGGCGACGCCGACGGCCAGCTCGATACCGAACGACTGCGCGAGGTGGCCGTACGGATCGCCGGTCACCTTCTTCAGGCCGGCCGCCACCGCGACGATCCCGAGCAGGAGGCCGTAGTGCCAGTACCCGAAGCCCGTGAGCGCGAGACGAGCGCGATGGGTGTCGTCGGCATCCACCATCGCCTGCTCGACCGCCTCCTCGTCGCGGAAGTACAGCCACCAGAGAGCAGCGCTCAACGCGAGGGAGAGGAGAGCGACGACGACCAGCCGGAGCCCGATCGGATCACCGGAGATGCCGGCGCCTACGACGACCACCGACTCGCCGAGCGCGATGATCACGACAAGCCCGTGCCGCTCCACGAAGTGCTCGGCGGCGATCACGAAGCCTTCGGTGCTCGTGAACCTGGGAGTGATCCAGAGCAGCAGAGCCGCCGCGATCCAGAGCACGTCCTGCACCCGCCCGCCGAGGATGCCGCCGACGAGCACGAGCGCGGCGGCGGACAGGTTGAACGGCACGATCCGCAGGATCGCGGCGACCTCGGAAACTGACGTGCCCTTCGCGTACATACCGCCGTGCAGGAGGACGACGACCAGATAGCCGAGACCGAAGGCGAGCCCGTTCTGCGAGTACGCCGTCGGAATTGCCAGCGAGATGACGAGGAAGGCGCCCATCCCGCCGAGCAGCAGCAGCCGGAAGCGCAGGAGGTCGGTGGCGATCGCGTTCGTGAGCCACGCGTAGCCGTCGTACATCCACCAGACCACCGCGAGCATCACGACCACGTGCACGGCCACCGAGATGCCGTGCCCGTGGACGAGGACGTTCGTCAGCTGCGTGATCGTGAAGACGAAGACGAGGTCGAAGAAGAGCTCCAGCGTCGAGACGCGGGCGCTGCGATCGACGAGCTCGGACACCGGCGCATCATCGCGACACGGGCGGAGGCGCCGCGGGCGCGGCGCCTCCCGCAGTCGCTCTCAGCGGAGGGAGAAGGTGACGCTGACGGTCGCCGTCGTCTCCTGCTCGCCGGGCACGATCGGCGTCGACGCGTCGCCCGCCTGCGCCGCAGCGCGGTACATCGGCGTGGGCTCGGCACCACCCTCGACCATGGTCGTGATGGGGCCGAGCGACCGGCCGGCCGCCTTCGCGAGCGCCTGCGCCCGAAGCCTGGCCTCGTCGACGGCCTTCGAGAGCGCATGCCGGTAGAGCGCGTCGGCGTCGCTCGAGCTGAGCCCGGGGCCGGAGACGTCGTTCGCTCCGGCGCCGACCGCGGCGTCGATGACGCCGGGCGCGTCCGATGCGTCCGCGACGGTGGACACGCTGTTCGAGGCTGCGTACCCCGTCACGTCGCCGTTCGCTCCCGTCGACGGGTAGACGCTCACCCACTCCGTTGCGATCTTCCGGGCGCCCGATTGACGGAGCGCGTTGATGACGCCGCGCATGGCGTCCGCATTCGCAGCCACCGCGGCCTTCGCGGTCGCGCCGCGCGTCTCGACGCCGAACGACATCTGCGCCTCGTCGGGGACCGCCGTGACCGAGCCGAGGCCGGTGACGGTGATCGAGTCGGCGGTCGGCGCAGGATCCTGCGCCCCGGCGAGGTCGGGGAGCCCGACCGCCCCGGCGAGCGCGACGAGGGTGAGACCTACGGCGACGACGAGGAGCAGGCGTCTCATGACGAACCTCCGCGGTGGTTGACATCTCGAATACGCCGCCGCCACGGCCGGGCGTCACATGAGATCAGAGGCCGTCGACGAAGCGCGACCGGGCGTCCGCGAGCGCAGCATGAATGCCGCCGGGTCCAGGAGCGCCGCGGTCGGCGGGCGCGGGAGGAGCCTCGAAGGTTCCGCTCCGGACGCTCTCCGCGACCTGCTCGTGCGCGTCGCGGAACGGGACGCCCGAGCGCACCAGGCCCTCGGCCGCGTCCGTCGCCAGCAGGAGCGGATCCGCGGCCGCCTCCGCGAGGCGCGCGCGATCGACCTCGAGACCGCTCACGAGGGCGGTGAGCGCGTCGAGCGCGAGCCGCGTCTCGCCTCGGGCGGCGAAGACCGGCGCCTTGTCCTCCTGCAGGTCGCGGTCGTACGCAAGCGGCAGGCCCTTGACGGTCGCGAGCAGGCCGGTGAGGCGCCCGATCGCCGTGCCTGCCTTTCCACGCGCGAGCTCGGCGACGTCCGGGTTGAGCTTCTGCGGCATCATCGACGACCCCGTCGCGGCGGTGTCGGGCAGACGCACGAACCCGAACTCGGCGGTCGCCCAGAGCACGATCTCCTCGCCGATCCGCGAGAGGTGCGTGAAGAGCACCGCGGCTGCGTACAGGTAGTCGAGTGCGAAGTCGCGGTCCGCGACGGCGTCGATCGAGTTGCGCAGCTGGCGCGGAGGAGGCGGAAGTTCGAGGGTGGACCCGGCGAGCGCGCCCGCACCGAGCGGGCTCGCGGCCGCAGCGTCGGCGGCAGCCGCGAAGCGCGTGCGGTCGCGGTCGAGCATCTCCACCCAGGCGAGCAGGTGGTGCCCGAGCGTGACGGGCTGCGCACGCTGGAGGTGGGTGTAGCCCGGCATGACCGTCTCCGCCTCCGACTCTGCGAGGGAGAGGACGACCAGGGCGAACGCGTCGATGGCGTCGCGCGCTTCGGCGCACGCGTCGAGCACGTAGAGGCGGAAAGCCGCCGCGACCTGGTCGTTGCGCGAGCGACCTGCGTGGATCTTGCGGCCCACGTCGCCGAGCAGGCGCTCGATCGCGGAGTGGACGTCCTCGTCCGAGTCCAGGTAGCCCTCGGGATCCTGCGCGATCTCGGCGAGCCGGCGCTCGACCTCGTCCAGCTCGCTCGCCGTCAGGATGCCCGCCGCTGCCAGCCGGCGCGCGTGCTCGGCCGTCGCCTCGCAGTCGTACGGCAGGAGCGCCGCGTCGTCCACGCGCAGGAAGCGCCAGACGTCCCGATCGAGCGAGCCCTCGACGCGCCCCGACCACGTGGCCACGGCGACGATTATGCCCTGGTCGCCGCGCGTTCCCGGGTCGCATGGAGCTCGGTCTCGAGCGCCGAGATCCGGATGAAGCCCTCCGCCGCCTCGTGCGGGAACGTCTCGCCCGCTCCGTACGAGGCGAGCTGGGCGGCGTAGATCATGTGCGGCGAGCGGCGCCCCGTGACCACCGCGGCATTCGGCCGCAGCTCGACCCGCACCTCACCTGTGACGAGCGTCTGCGTCGAGTCGACGAACGCGTCGATCGCCTCCCGTGCCGGACTGAACCAGCGACCCTCGTAGACGATCTCCGTCCAGCGCTGCTCGAGCTGGCGCTTGAGGCGCGCCTCGTCCTTCGTGAGGACGACATCCTCGAGCGCGGAGTGGGCGGCGATCAGCGTGATCGCCCCGGGCGCCTCGTACACCTCGCGGCTCTTGATCCCGACCGCGCGGTTCTCGACCATGTCGATCCGGCCGATCCCGTACGCGCCCGCGAGCCGGTTCAGGCGAAGGATCAGCTCCGCCAGCGAGAGCTCCTCGCCGTCGAGCGCCACCGGCAGCCCCCGCTCGAAGCCGAGCACCACCTCGATCGGGCGCGGCGCCGTCGCAGGGTCGGAGGTGAACGCGTACGGCTGCTCGGGCGGTGCGTTCCACGGGTCCTCCAGGATCCCCGCCTCGATGGAGCGTCCGAAGAGGTTCTCGTCGATCGAGTACGGAGACGCCGCCGTCTGCGTCACGGGAATGCCCTTGGCGATCGCGTACTCGATCTCCTCGTCGCGCGTCCATACGCGGTCGCGGAGCGGCGCGATGACGGTGACCTCCGGGTAGTGCGCCTTGAACGCGAGCTCGAACCGGAGCTGGTCGTTGCCCTTACCCGTACAGCCGTGCACGACCGCCTCGGCGCCGAGGTCGAGCGCGATCTCGGCCACCGCCTTCGCGATGACGGGCCGCGAGAGCGCCGACACGAGCGGGTACTTCCCCTCGTACAGGGCGTTCGTCACGATCGCGCGGGCGCACTGCTCGTCGGCGAAGTCGTCCTTGCAGTCGAGGAGCACGACGTCGTCGGCGTTCGCCGCGGTCGCGCGGGCGATCGACTCGTCGAGGTCGAACTCCTGACCGACGTCGACGAGTGCGGCCACGACCTCGTCGAAGCCGTAGTAGTCCTCCTTCAGCCAGGCGAGGATGCAGCTCGTGTCGAGCCCGCCCGAGTAGGCGACGACGGCAGTGCGTGGCATCTACGCCGCTCCCTGCAGGAGGTAGCCCGTGAGCTCCTCACGCAGCGCCTGCGCCGCGAGGTGGTCGCGGGTCGCCGCGAAGATCGTGTTGTCGCCGGCGATCGTCCCCACGATCGACGGATGCCCGGCCTCGTCGATCGCCTGTGCGAGCGCGTTCGCGTACCCGGACGGAGTCGTGACGACGACCAGCGCTCCCGCGGGCTCGACGGTCATCGCATAGCGCCGCATGGCCGCACCGAGCGCGCGGAGCCGATCGCCGTCGGTCGTGCCGGGTGGCGCATAGACCAGCCGGCCGCTCGGAGCACGCACCTTCACGAGGCCGAGCTCGGCGATGTCGCGAGAGACGGTGGTCTGGACGACCTCGAAGCCGCTCTCGCGGAGTGCCGACGCGACCTCGGCCTGCGTCGAGAGCGCGCGCTCCCGCACGAGCTCGAGGATTGCGCTCTGTCGCTCTCGTCGATTCATAGTATGCGGGACGCTAGCACAATATGCTGCCCAGAACGGAGAGCGCCGCGTCCACGTCCTCGACGTCGACCGTGAGCGGCGGCGCGAGTCGCACCACGTGGTCGCCGGCGCTCAGCACGAGAAGGCCCTGCTCGCGCGCGGTGTCCACGACCTCTCCCGCCGCGCCGGCGATCTCGAGCCCAACGAGCAGGCCACGGCCGCGTACCTCGATCACCTGAGGGAAGGCGGCGCAGCGCTCACGAATTGCAGCCCCGAGCGACCCGACCTGCTCCAGGAGCTCGTCGTCGACGGCGCGCACGACCGCGCACGCGGCTGCGCAGGAGACGGGGTTCGCGCCGAATGTGGATCCATGGTCGCCCGGCGCGAA
Source organism: uncultured Gaiellaceae bacterium (assembly GCA_963846995.1). Classification (GTDB taxonomy): domain Bacteria; phylum Actinomycetota; class Thermoleophilia; order Gaiellales; family Gaiellaceae; genus GMQP-bins7. The sequence continues at coordinate 214,720 of CAWJYD010000011.1, forward strand.
CGCGCCCGCGACGTCGTCGGAGACGAGCAGCGCGCCGATCGGAAGGCCGTTCGCGAGTCCCTTCGCGAGCGTCACCAGGTCGGGCCGGACGCCGAGCTGCTCGAAGGCGAAGAACGAGCCCGTGCGACCGACACCCGTCTGCACCTCGTCGAAGCAGAGGAGCGGCGCGACCGCGGCAGCCGCCTCCACGAAGTCCGCGTCGAGCGGGACGACGCCGCCCTCGCCGAGGATCGGCTCGAGCAGGACGAGCCCGACCTGCTCGTCGACGGCAGCCTCGAGCGCCGCGACGTCGTTGGGCGGCACGAAGCGCACACCGTCAAGGAGCGGTGCGAACGCAGCACGCTTGGCGGGTTGTCCCGTCACCGAGAGCGCGCCGAGGGTCCGTCCGTGGAAGCTTCCCTCGAGCGCGACGACTCCGTGCTTGCCCGTTCGCTTCCGGGCGTACTTGAGCGCGGCCTCGACCGCCTCGGCGCCCGAGTTGCAGAAGAACGCCTGCGCGCCGCCGAAGCGAGCGGACAGGAGCGCTGCGAGCTCCTCGCCCGGCTGCGTGCGGTAGAGGTTCGACGCGTGCCAGAGGACGTCGAGCTGCGCGTGGGCGGCCGCCAGGGGAGCCGGATGGCAGTGTCCGAGCGACACGACGGCGATTCCGCCGCCGAAGTCGAGGTACTCGCGACCGTCGGCGTCCCAGACACGGCACCCCGTCACCGCGCACGATCGTGAGATCCGTTCGCGCGTAGTTGGGCAGGAGCCGTTCGAGCGCGGTTCCGGCGTCGAGCGTGGTCACGCAACGACCGCCGTCTCGCCGATCTCGACCGCGATCCCCTCACGCGCTGCGCCCACCGCCGCGAGGAGCTTCGGAACGATCCCGCCCTCGAAGACCCCCTCTTCGAGGAGTGCCGCCGCCTGCACGGCATCCAGGTGGGACACGACGGAGCCTTCCAGGTACACGCCCGGGACGTCCGACACGAAGACCATGCGGTCTGCCCCGAGTCCCGCCGCGAGCGCGCTCGCCGCTTCGTCCGCATTCACGTTGAGAGGCCCGACCGCGACCGGAGTCACGACGGGAAGGCGACGATCGCGGAGCGCATCCTCGACGGCGGCAGGCCCGCACGGCAGCGGGTCGCCGACGAAGCCGAGCTCCGTGCACGCGGCACGGCCTCGAGGCCGATCTCGTCGCCGACGAGGTGGACGGCGATCTCTCCGAGCGCGGCGCAGAGCTCGGCTCCGACAGCGACGAGAGCTCGACGCACGACCACCAGCGCCTCGTCGTCCGTGACACGCCTGCCGCCGACGAAGCGGGCGTGCACCCCGAGTGCCTCCAGCTCGGCCGTGATCTGCGGCCCTCCGCCGTGCACGACGACCACCTCGTCGCCGGCGGCATGCCGGTCGCGGACGAGCGCGAGCGACGTCGCCGCGACCCGGCCGCCGAGCTTGACGACGACGCGGCTCACGTCGTGTACTCCGCGTTGAGCCTCACGTAGTCGTACGTCAGGTCGGAAGCGAGGTACGAGGCTCGGCCGGAGCCCAGCCCGAGGTCGAGCTCGACGGCGACCGCCGAACCTCCCAGCTCCGGCGTCGCGCCCGTCGGCCTGCCGCGCTCGTAAACGGCGACGCCGTCGAACGCGACGGTGAGGAGATCGGGGTCGAGGTGCGCGAAGCCGCCGTTCCACGGCGCCGAACCCGCCGCAGCCAGGACACGTCCCCAGTTCGGATCTCGCCCGAACGCGGCCGTCTTGACGAGCGGCGAGGTCGCGATGCGGCGCGCGACGGCCTCGGCCTCGGCGTCCGAGTGGGCGCCCGAGACGCCGATCTCGAGGAGCACCGTCGCTCCCTCTCCGTCGGCGACGATCTCGCGCGCCAGCGCCGCACAGACGTCGTGGAGAGCCGTCGGCGAACGCCGCGTCGCGAGCGGATGTCCGCGCCGCGCCGCCGGCCCCGTTCGCGAGCAGGACGACAGCGTCGTTCGTCGAGCAGTCGCCGTCGACCGAGATGCGGTTGAAGCTCGCGTCGACTGCGGCGCGCAGGAACGGATACGCCTCGCCTGCCTCGAGCGGGTAGTCGGTCGTGACGACGGCGAGCATCGTGGCGAGCCGGGGATGGATCATCCCCGCGCCCTTCGCCATCCCGCCGACGACGAAGCCGTCCCCGATGACGTGCGCCTCCTTCGGCCCGCGATCCGTCGTGAGAATCGCCCGCGCGGCGTGCGGTCCCGCATCCGCGGCGAGGAGCGAAGCGGCGTCGCGCACGCCGGCGAGCACTCGCTCCATGGGCAGCGGCACGCCGATCACGCCCGTCGAGAGGACGACCACCTGCTCGGCGGCTGAGCCCGAGCGCGTCGGCCGCCTCGGCTGCCGTCGCCTCGGCGTCCGCGACTCCACCCGGGCCCGTCGCGGCGTTGGCGACGCCCGCGTTCACGACGACGGCCTGCGGCTCGGCCCGCTCGAGATGCCTCTTCGAGACGACCACGGGGGCCGCGAGCACGCGATTCGTCGTCCACACCGCGGCACCGACGGCCGGCGTGACCGAGCGCACGAGCGCGAGATCGAGGCCCGACCGCCTGATGCCGGCGCGGACCCCCGACGCCACGAAGCCGCTCGCAGCGGTGACGCTCATCAGACGAGGACTCCCGAGAGCCGGAGACCCGTCGTCTCGTCGAGCCCGAAGAGGACGTTGACGTTCTGCACCGCCTGCCCGGCCGCACCCTTGCCGAGGTTGTCGAGCGCGCAGAGGACGATCGCGTCGCCGGTCAGGCGATCCTCGAAGACGCCGATCTCGGCCCCGTCCGTGTGCTGAACCCGGGCGAGCTCGGGCACGAGCCCCTCAGGAAGCACCTCGACGACGTGGCTCTCGGCGTAGTGCCCCTCGAGCGCGTCGCGAACCGTCGGCCGCGTCGCGCGCACGCACGACACACGTCGACGAGCAGGCCGCGGCGCACGGGCAGCAGGTGCGGCACGAACGTGACGGGGAAACCGAGCAGCGCGGCGATCTCGGGCGCGTGCTGGTGCTCGCCCACGCGGTACGGCGCGGCGTTCTCGAGGACGACGCCCGCATGCGACGAGGCACGGAGCTCGCGCCCGGCGCCCGTCATCCCCGACATCGCCTGGACGACGACTCCGGCCGGGTCGACGAGGCTCGAGACCGGCCCGAGCGCGAGAAGCGCCGCGGTCGCGTAGCAGCCGGGGTTCGCGACGAGCCGGCCCGTGGGTGCGTTGAGCTCGGGCAATCCGTACGACCAGTCCGCGAGACCGGCCGGCGCGGGTGCTCGAACCCGTACCAGGACGAATACACCGCGCCGTCGTGGAAGCGATGCGCGCCGGAAAGATCGACCACGATCCCGCGCGGAGGCGGGTCGATCGCCGCCGCCCGTTCGTGCGGGAGGCAGAGGAAGATCACGTCGGCTCCGGACGAAAGGGCCGCGTCGTTCGTGATGAAGCACGGCATGCGACTCCAGCCGTTGCGCCCGAGCCGCGGGTCGAGCGCCGCCGCGGGGTCGCCGGCGAGCGAGTCGGAGCCGAGGGCGTACAGCTCGAGGGCCGGATGGGCGAGCACGCGGTCGAGCGTCTCCTGGCCGGCGTACCCGGAGGCGCCGACGATCGCGACGGTGGCCATCTTCGTATTATGCATAACAGGCGCGTATCATGCATCCAGCGCGCTTGCTGTGCGGGGCGAGGAGGGTGCTACATTGCGCGCGCGGTGGAGCGCGTCCTCGTCCTCAATGCGAGCTACGAGCCGTTGAACGTCTGCTCGCTCCGCCGCGCCCACGTGCTGGTCTGGAAGGGCAAGGCCGAGGTGCTCGAGAGCCAGGGCCGGCCGCTTCGATCGTCGTCGTCGACGTTCACGCGGCCGCACGTCATCCGCCTCGTCACGTACGTCCGCGTCCCACGAGGCGTCACCAAGCGGATCTCGCGTCGCGTCCTCTTCGCCCGCGACGGCTGGAAGTGCGTGTACTGCGGCACCTCCGGAAACCGGCTGACGCTCGACCACGTCGTACCGCGCTCACGCGGTGGCACCTCGGTCTGGGAGAACGTCGTCACCTCGTGCGCGCCCTGCAACCACCGCAAGGGCGACCGCCTGCTCGAAGAGACGTCGATGACGCTGCACGCTCCCCCACGGCCGCCGACTCCCGTGCTGTTCATCCGGCTCGCGGCCGAGCACGTGCCGGACGTGTGGCGACGCTACCTCCCGGGGCTCGAGGCCGCCGCCGCGGCGGCGTAGAGACCGAGCTACCGCGCCATGGCGCGGTCGACTGCTTCCTGCTCCTCCGGGGAGAGAGCCACCGACGAGCGGCCCCGGTCGAGGTCCTTGACGTAGATCCGGGCGTAGTCGCGCCCCTGGATCGCCGTTACGACCGTCCCCGTCCGGGTCGCGTCGAGCAGAGCGACGGAGGCCGACTGGCGGCCACCCGTCCCCTCGTACGCGTCGTAGCGCACCACCGCCGTGTTCGTCACGGCGCCATCCACGCGGCGATCGACGCGCGAGAGCCCCGTCGCGACCTCGTCGACCGAGCGGTGGAGATCGTCGATCCTGCCCTGCAGAGAGACGGCGAAGTCGAGCAGGTCCCGCGGAACCGCTTCCGAGTAGGACCGCCTGGGACGCGCGCACCCTCCGCACCCTGATCCAGAGCGCGAGCGCGAGCACCAGTGCGATCGCTGCCACCGCCCCGGCTGCGATCGCGACCGCGAGCGAGGCGGTCACAACGTGAAGATGACCGGGTACTCGAACGTGTTGTTGCCCGTGTTCGTCTCGCCCTTCACCGGGTCCACGTCCACCTTGACCGACGTCTGCTCGCCGAACGGGACGAGCGCCCCGACCGGGATGGTCACGGACTTCGTCTCACCCGGGTCGATGATCGGGATCGTGGCTGTCTTGACGATGGGATCGGGCTGCTTCGGGATCGTCAGCGTGACCTTGATCCGGACCTCCTGGCTCTCGCCCGTGTCCTCCACCCCGACCTCGAACGCCAGCTGTGCCGTGACCTTGATCGTCGTCTCGGTGCCGGTCGAAAGCAGCTGGCCGCTCGGCAGTGCCTTGACGTAGGCGATACCGCTGCCGTGGAGGCCCGTCGGCGTCCCGCCGGTCGAGGCTCCCTGGATCCGCTGCCAGATCGCGGCGAGGGAGCTCTGGGTGACGAGGTCGTCGGTCGTGACGAATTGCGAGGACGGCACGTCGAGCCCCTCGATGCCCTCGTCCGCGAGGACGGCCTTCGCCGGTTCCTGGAACGAGTCCGTCCAGATCACGTCGCTCGCGAGCAGCCGGCGCGTCTGGGCGAGCAGCAGCTCGCCGACGACGCTCGCGTCCTTCTCGTTGGCCGCTGACTTGAAGGCCGTCTGGAGCCCGCGGAGTCCGTTGGCCCGGTAGCGCAGCGACTCGACAGCACCGTTGTTCGGGACGACCATCTGGCCCGGCGCCTTGAGATCCGCGGCGCGCTGGGTCTGCGTCTCGGCCGTCTGCACGTAGCCGCCGAGCTTCGCGTCAAGATCCTCGGCGTTGAGGCCCGGGGTCGTGAGCAGCGTCCCCACCTGCTGCCCGAGGCGTGCCGACGCGTTTCCGATCGCGCCGATGTCCGCGAGATACGTGCTGTTGCGGTCGCGCTTCGCGTTCGTCGTGCACCCCTCGACCCAGACGAGCAGGACGACCACGACGAGGATCGCGAGTGCGATCAGCCCGACGAGGCGAAGGAGCGGGGTGAGGTTCCGCGGCGGGCGGAAACCCGAGCCGCCGCGCCGCTTGCGACCGCGCTCGACGGGAACCGGCTGGGCCTCGATGCCCTCCGGCTCCTCCCAGGCCGGTGCGTCCTCCTCGTCGAAGAAGTCGAAGTCGAGAATGTCGTCGTCGCGCGTACTCATGCGGCGCTCGGAGACTCTAGACGAGCCATAGGAGGGGCCTCGTCGTGCCCGCACGCCGATCGCTGCAAGGAGTCGGCGCAGCGACGGCTAAGAGAGTCAACCGGTGTCGTCCGTCGCAGCCGTTCCCTCCACCCAGGACCTCGTTCTCGGTCGCTACCGGCCGATGCGCCCGCTCGGGACCGGCGGCTCGGGGTCGGTGTGGCTCGCGCTCGACGAGCGGAACGGACTCGACGTCGCGCTCAAGATCATCCCGCGCGAGGGGAAGGCGGCTGCCCGTGCCGAGCGGGAGGCGCTCGCAGCCAAGCGTCTCCGGCACGACCGGTGCGTGCGGGCCTACGACGTCGGCCACGACCCGAGCCACGTCTACATCGCATACGAGTACGTGCCCGGCCGCACCCTTCGCGAGACGATCCGCGCCGGCGAGCTGACGGACGAGGACGCGGTCGAGGTCGCCGCCCAGGTGCTCGACGCGCTCGCGCACGCGCACCGCACCGGGATCGTCCACCGTGACGTCAAGCCCGCGAACGTCCTCGTCGAGGACCGTGACGCCATCTCGATCCGCCTCCTCGACTTCGGCCTCGCGCAGTTCGACGGTGCCGACACGCTCACGGCTGTCGGAGACGTCCCGGGCACGCTCGCGTACATCGCGCCCGAGAGGCTCGACGGGGCGGACGCGACGCCGCAGAGCGACGTCTGGTCCGTCGGCGTCCTCCTCTGGGAGGTGCTCTCCGACCGCCACCCGTTCTGGGGCGTGCCGATCCAGGAGGTGGCTCGCTCGATCCAGGCGGGAGCTCCTCCGCTCGCGACGCAGCGCCGCAACCTTCCGCGGCGGCTGCTCGCGGCCGTGGACACCGCGCTCGCACTCGAGCCGTCCGCCCGTCCGAGCGCGTCCGACTTCGCGGCCGAGCTGCGCAACGCGCTGCGCAAGCCGGCGAGCTCAGCGCGGAAGGAGCGCAGGGAGCGCCCGCGCGAGATCGCGAAGCCGCTCTCGCCCGCCAGCCGCCATGCGCAGCGGGCCGTCCCGGTCGGGCTGGCCGTGGTCACCGCCGTCCTCGGCGCCACGCTGCTCCCGTTCTGGCCGCCCCTCCTCGTCGCAGCTCTCGCGATCGCAGCCGGTCTCGCCTGCTGGGTGAACCCGCGAGCGGGTGTCGCGCTTGCGCTCGCAGCGCCGATCTTCCCGCTCGGGAACCTCTCGGCGAGCGCCGCGGTCGTCTACGGGATCTTCGCGTCGGGCTGGCTCGCGCTGACCTGGCGCGACGCCCGCCACGGACTGCTCTTCGTGTCGGGACCGCTGCTCGCGGGGCTCGGTCTGCTCCCGCTCGTCCCGCTCATGGCTCAGCGAGCGCACGGCAGCGTGCGCCGCGCCGCACAGGGGGCCGTCGCTGTTCTTGCGGCGACGTTCGTTGCGGCGAACCACACAGCGCTCGGTATCGGACCGCTGAGCACGATCGAGGACACCGCTCGCGTGGCGTCGGGCGCGGTGCTCGGCAGCACGTCCGTCACACTCGCAGTCATGGGAATCGCGGCCGCAACAGCGCTTCTGCCGATCCTGCGGGAGCGGCTCCCGTACGGCGTCGCAGCCATCGGCTTCGTGCTCACCGCGGCCTCGGTCGTGGGCGGAGCGAGCGTCGCAAGCACGTTCCTCGTCGTCTGTGTGTGGGCGAGCGCCGCCGTCTGGGCACTCCTGCCGCGTCGCTCCTGACCGCCCTCACCGGGGCGGCATCTAGACTCGTTTCGAGCGTCACTCCTGCGCCATGGCCGTGCTCCGCAGCATCGAATCGAAGATCGAGGGCCTGTTCGAAGGCGTGTTCGGCCGCGCCTTCCGCACGCACGTCCAGCCGATCGAGCTCGCGCGGAAGCTCGCGAAGGAGATGGACGACCACAAGAACGTCTCGGTCTCCCGGGTGTACGTGCCCAACGAGTACACGATCTACCTCTCGTCGGCCGACCGGAAGCAGTTCGACGGGTACGAGGAGGCCCTCGTCGGCGAGCTGCAGGAGTATCTCGCCGAGCACGCGCGCCGCGAGCGTTATGCCGTCCTCGACACGCCGCGCGTGATCGTCACGACCGACGACGACCTCGCCGTCGGGGAGTTCGGCATCGCGACCCGGCTCGTCGCTGCCGAGGGCTCGGCCGAGCAGGCGGTTCCCGCCGAGCTTCCCGTCGAGGCGCCCGCACAGACGATGATCTACAAGGCGCCGGCTCCGCCCACGGAGGACGCACCGCCTCCCGAGGCCGTGCGCGAGGTGGTGACCCTCACCGTCGCGGGGCGGAAGCACGAGGTGACGAAGCAGAGCACCGTGCTCGGGCGCTCGCGCGAGGCCGACGTCCGACTCGCCGACGTGAACGTCTCGCGCCGGCACGCAGAGGTGCGCCAGGAGGGCACTGCCTACTGGGTCGTCGACCTCGACTCGACGAACGGCCTGGAGGTGAACGGGAAGCGGACCAAGCGGTCGCGCCTGCGCGACGGCGACCTGATCACGATGGGCTCGACCGAGGTCGTGTTCGGGCGCGCGCTGCCGACGTGAGCCTCCTCGCGATCGAGACCGACGAGACCCTCCTGATCCTCAAGATCGCGTTCCTCGTCCTCCTCTACGGCTTCATCGTCCTCGTCGTCCGCTCCGCGACGCGCGGAATGGAGCAGGCGCCGCCCCAGGAGAGCATCGTGCTCGGGGCAGCCGAGGCGGCACGGCTCCGCGCCGAGCACGGTTTCGGCCCGGCACGGCTGCTGGTGCTCAAGAGCCCGGAGCTCGCGGAGGGTCGCACGCTCGAGATCGCCGCGCCGACCGTGATCGGGCGCGATGGGCAGAGCGGAATCCCGCTCGGCCGCGACGACTTCGCCTCGGGCCGGCACGCGCGCATCGAGCCTCGCCCCGACGGCGTCTGGCTCGACGACCTCGGCTCGACGAACGGGACGTACGTGAACGGCAAGAGACTCGAGCGGGCGCAGCTGGTACGGGCCGGCGAGATCATCCGCGTCGGCGAGACCGAGCTGCAGGTGCAGGCGTGAGGATCGGTCGCGCCGCGTGGCTCACCGACACCGGCCGGCGGCGGGCCCGTAACGAGGACGCATACGTCTTCGAGCCCCCGCTCTTCGCCATCGCCGACGGGATGGGTGGCGCACGCGCAGGCGAGGTCGCCGCCGGTCTCGCCGCGGCAGCGCTCAAGGACGGGCGCGCACAGGTGAGCGACGAGGCCAGCCTCGAGAGCCGCATCGCCGAGGCGAACCGCCAGGTCTGGGAGCGCTCGGTTGCCGACCCCCACACCGCCGGGATGGGGACGACCGTCACCGTGGCCTTCGTCGACGCGGCGGCGGACCGAATCGTGTTCGGCCACGTCGGCGACTCGCGCGCATACCGGCTGCGCGGCGACACGCTCGAGCAGATCACCACGGATCACTCGCTCGTCGCCGAGCTCGTGCAGAGCGGAGTTCTCACGCCCGAGGAAGCCGAGCGCCATCCACAGCGCTCGGCGATCACGCGCGCCGTCGGCACCGAGCGGGCGATCGAGGCTGACGTCTTCTCGCTCGCAGGGGAAGTCGGCGACCTCTTCCTCATCTGCTCGGACGGCCTCACCGACATGCTGTCGGAGTCGCAGATCGCCGAAACGCTCCTCGCGGCGGAGCGCGACCCGGAGGCGGCGGCGCAGGCGCTCGTCGACGCCGCGAACGCGAACGGCGGAGAGGACAACATCACCGTCGTCCTCTTCGAGCTGGTCGAGGGAGAGCCGGCTCCGCCCGAGCCCGCCGCGGAGGAGCCCGCACACAAGCAGGCGGAGCCCGCGAGCCCGCCCGACAAGGACGTCCGCCGCCACGGCGCAGGCGCAGGCGGTCAGGCGGTGGCGCTCGCCTTCCTCGTGCTGGTGGTTCTCATCGGGCTGCTCGCGCTGTACTGGGAAGTCAAGCGGTGAGCGCACGGAGCCGCGAGCTCGCCGGGCTCGTCGCGGCCGCCGTCATCGCCGGAACGGCGCTCGCGAGCATCACCGTCGCGCGGGACAACCAGATCTCGCCGCGCGCGCTCGTCTGGGCGGCGCTCTTCCTCGGCCTCTACCTCGTGGCGCACGTCGCGGTGCGGCGGCTCGCCCCGTACGCGGACAGTGCCCTCCTGCCGCTCACCGCGGTGCTGACCGCATTCGGGCTCGTATCGATCTACCGGCTCGACAGCCACGACGGAGCCCGGCAGGCCACCTGGGTCGTGATCGGCGTCGGCGGCGTTCGTCCTGGCCCTCTTCTGGCTCCGGCACGACTACCGCGTCCTCGAGTCGTACCGCTACCTGTTCGGCGTCGCCGCGGTCGCGCTGCTCCTGCTGCCCTCGGCGCCGGGGATCGGGGAGCGCGTGAACGGCGCGCGCCTGTGGGTGCACGCAGGACCGCTCCAGTTCCAGCCGGGCGAGCTCGCCAAGATCTGCCTGATCGTCTTCCTCGCCGGCTACCTGCGCGAGAAACGGGAGGTCGTCGCGCAGGGCAGGCTGAAGGACCTCGGCCCGCTGATCGCGATCTGGGGCGCCGCGATGCTCGTCATCGTCCAGACGAACGACCTCGGAAGCGCTCTCCTGAACTTCGGGATCTTCCTCGGGATGCTCTACGTCGCCACCGGCCGTGCGCTCTACGTCTTCGGTGGGCTCGCGCTGTTCGTCGGCGGCGCGGCGGCGCTCTACAACGCGCTCCAGCACGTGCAGGACCGCGTGACCATCTGGCTGCATCCGTGGACGGATCACCCGGTCTACTGCGCGCTCAACGGTCAGCTCGAGCTGCGTCAGGACTGCGCCTCGTACCAGCTCGTGAAGAGCCTCTACTCGATCGCCAACGGCGGTTTTGGAGGAACCGGTCTCGGCGAGGGCACGTTCACGTCTGTGGACGGCACGCAGCTCATCCCCTACCTGCGCACCGACTTCATCTTCTCCGCGATCGCCCAGGAGCTCGGCCTGCTCGGCGCCGCCGCGATGCTGCTCGTGTTCATGGTCTTCGTCGCGCGCGGCATGCGGGTCGCCCTGCAGGCGGAGGACGGGTTCTCGAAGCTGCTGGCGGCCGGGCTCACGTTCGGCTTCGCGCTGCAGACGTTCATCATCGTCGGGGGCGTCCTCCGGGTCGTCCCGCTGACGGGGATCACGCTGCCGTTCGTCTCGTACGGGGGGACGAGCGTCGTCTCGAACTTCCTCCTGCTCGCACTGCTCCTGCTCGTGTCCGACCGGGCGAACAGGCCGAAGGAGCTCGCGTGAACAGGCAGATCGTCCGGCTCACCTACGTTGCGCTCCTCCTCGTCGGTGTCGCTCGTCGTGATGACGACGTACTGGCAGACGTGGGCGCCAGCCAGTCTCGCGGCGCGACAGGACAACGCCATCCGACGCGTAGCGGAGTTCTCCATCGACCGCGGGCTCATCTTCTCCGACCAGCCGCGCAAGCGGCTCGCGCGCAACCGGGCGCACGAGGTCGGAGGCAAGACGCTCTACTTTCGGCGCTACCCGTACGGCTCGCTCACCGCGCACGTCGTCGGGTACTCGACGGTCGGCCGCTCGCGCACCGGGCTGGAGCGGTCGCTCAACGACTACCTCACTGCCTCGAACTCGAACCTCTCGACGGTCGTCGACCGGACCGTGAACGAGCTCAAGGGCAAGGCGATCCGCGGGAACAACGTCGTCACGAACCTCGACCTCGGCGCCCAGCAGGTCGCGCAGGAGCAGCTCGGCGACGAAGTGCGGGGCCGTCGTCGCGCTCGATCCGCGGACGGGAAGGCTGCTCGTCATGGCGGCCTCGCCGAGCTTCGACCCGAACCTCGTCGAGAACCACTACGGGCGCATCTCGCGGATCACCGCGGACTGCACTCCGGCCGCCCCGCTCCTGAACCGCGCGAGCGCCGGCCTCTTCATTCCGGGGTCGACCTTCAAGGTGATCACCGCCTCCGCGGCGCTCGAGTCGAAGAAGTTCACGCCCGACTCGATCGTTCTACGACCCGGGCTACTGCACCGTCTACGGCAAGCAGGTGCACAACTTCGAGGATCAGAACGGCCCAGAGGTCTTCGGCACGCTGAGCCTGACTACCGGGCTCGTCCACTCGGTGAACTCCGTGTTCTGCAACATCGGGCTGAAGCTCAAGGCCAGGGCAATCCTCGACACGGCCAAGCGGTTCGGCTTCTACGAGCGCCCGCCGCTCGAGACCCCTGCGGACGAGCGGCAGCCGAGCGGCCTCTACCGGGGCGGCGAGCTCTACTACCCGAAGCGCGACTCCGACGTCGACGCCGGACGGCTCGCCTTCGGGCAGGAGCGAATGCTCGTCACGCCGCTGCAGATGGCGATGGTCGCGGGCGCGCTCGGCTTCCACGGCAGGCTCATGGAGCCGCACGTCGTCGACAAGATCGTCGGCCCCGGAGGCAAGGTGATCACCGAGCAGGAGCCGCACGTCATCCGCCAGGCGGTCAGCAGGAGCACGGCCGACGAGGTGGCCGCGATGATGCGACTCGTCGTCCGGGAGGGGACGGGAACGGCGGCGCAGCTCCCCGGCTACTCGGTCGGAGGCAAGACGGGGACGGCGGAGACGGGCATCGCAGGCTCGAACACGACGTGGTTCATCGCGTTCGCCGGGAAGGACGAGGAGAGCGCACCGCAGGTTGCGATCGCGGTCGTGCTCCAGAACCAGAGCGGCGTCGGCGGGACGACGGCGGCGCCGATCGCGCGCAGCGTCATGCAGGCAATCCTGCAGGGGACGGAGAATCCCTAACCTAACCGGCTAGACCTCGGCATCCATGGCGACCCAGGACACACTCTCCGGAACGCTCTTCGCGGGGCGTTACCGCATCGCGCGCAAGCTCGGCGGCGGCGGCATGGCCGACGTCTACCTCGCCGAGGACCAGGAACTCGGCCGCCGTGTCGCGATCAAGATGCTGCACGCGCGGTACGCGAACGACGAGCAGTTCGTCGAGCGCTTCCGGCGCGAGGCGACGCACGCCGCGGGCCTCTCGCACCCGAACATCGTCTCGATCTTCGACCGAGGCGAGTTCGACGGCTCCTACTTCATCGTCATGGAGTACGTCGAGGGCCGCACGCTCAAGGAGCTCATCCGCTCGCGCGGCCTGTGCCCGGTGCCCGTGGCGATCGCGTATACGCGGCAGATCCTCGCGGCGCTCCGCTACGCGCACCGCAACGGCGTCATCCACCGCGACATCAAGCCGCACAACGTCATCGTCGACTCCGAGGGAGTCGTGAAGGTGACGGACTTCGGGATCGCGCGGGCCGGAGCCAGCCAGATGACCGAGGAGGGCGCGATCATCGGCACCGCGCAGTACCTCTCGCCCGAGCAGGCGCGCGGCGCCCCGGTCGACCAGACGTCGGACCTCTACTCGACGGGGATCGTGCTCTTCGAGCTCCTCACCGGCGAGGTCCCGTTCACCGGCGAGAGCCCGGTCGAGATCGCGATGAAGCACCTCGCCGAGGTCCCGCCTGCGCCGTCGGAGCTTCGCCCCGACGTGCCCGCCCGACCTCGACCTCGTCGTCGTCCGGGCGCTCGCGAAGGAGCCGGCCGACCGCTACCAGTCCGCGGCCGCGATGGACGCCGACCTCGAGACCGTCGCGCGCGGCGGCCGGGTCGCCGCCGAGACCGCAGAAGCGGCGACGATGGTGCTCGCCGGCGAGCGCGTCCTCGACCCGACCGCGGCGACGCAGATCGATCCGCCGGCGGGCCGCCGAAGTACGAGCCGCCCAAGCGCGGCCGCTCGCTCTGGCCCTGGCTCGTCGGGCTCGGGCTCGTGCTCGCCGTGCTCGTCGGCGCGTGGCTCGCACGCGGCTGGATCGAGCGACCAGGTCTCGGGCAGCGATCAGGTCGCGGTGCCGTACGTCCTCGGCATCCCGCAGGCGAACGCCGAGAACCTGATCCAGGAGCGCGGGCCTCGTGCCGCAGGTTCGCCGCGTTTCCAACTCGGACGTCCCGGAGGGAACCGTGTTCGCGCAGAAGCCCACCGAGGGCGACGAAGGTGGACAAGCAGACGCTCGTCCGCATCGACGTCTCCTCGGGCAAGCCGCAGGTCACGATCCCGAGCGTCGTCGGCCAGAGCATCCAGGACGCCGTGGCCGAGCTCACGCGAGCCGGGTCTCGACGCTCAGGTGGTCGAGGTCAACTCGGACAAGGAACAGGGCACCGTGACCGCGCAGTCGCCCAGCGCCGGGCACCGTCGTCGTCGAGGGGACGCAGCGTCCGCATCAACGTCTCGCAAGGGCCCGAAGCCCGTGTCGATCCCGAGCGTCGTCGGACTGCCGTACGACCAGGCGGCGTCCGAGCTTCGCCAGAAGGGATTCGGCGTCTCCCGGATCGACAAGGAGTCGGATCAGGCTGCCGGGATCGTCACGGACCAGGATCCGAGCGGCGGCTCCGAAGGCTCGAAGGGCACGACGGTGACCCTGACGGTCTCGAAGGGGCCGTCGACCGCCGCGGTGCCCGACGTGACGACGCAGGACGTCTCGATCGCGCAGACGACGCTCGACGCGGCCGGCTTCCGGACGCGCGTCGTGCTCGAGGACACGGACGATCCCACACAGGACGGCATCGTCATGTCGCAGGATCCGATCGGCGGGACGCAGGCGAAGCCGAACTCCCTGGTCACCCTGTTCGTGGGCCGGTTCGTCAGCACGACGACCAGCACCACGACGACGACCACCCCGTGACGCGTCGCACACGCGTCGCCGTTCTCGCGGGCGGACGCTCGAGCGAGCACGACGATCTCACTCGCGTCAGCGCGCTCCGTCGTCGCCGGCGCTCGATCCCGACCGCTACGAGACCGTCGTGGTCGAGATCGACCGCGCCGGGAAGCTGGCAGCTTCCGGGCGAGCACCGCGATCGAGGCGAAGAGCATCGGGACGCTCCCGGTGGTCGCGGACTCCGCCCCGGCCGCAACCCTCGGCGAGCGTCGACGTGGTGCTCCCCGTCCTCCACGGCCCGTTCGGCGAGGACGGAACGGTGCAGGGCCTGCTCGAGCTCGCAGGCGTGCCGTACGTCGGTGCAGGCGTCGCCGCCTCGGCTCTGTGCATGGACAAGGATCTCTTCAAGGCCGTCCTCCGCGACCGCGGGATCCCGGTCGCACGCAACGTCACGCTGCGCGACGGCGATCCGCCCGCACACCCGTTTCCCTACCCGGTGTTCGTCAAGCCTGCGCGCCTCGGCTCGTCCGTCGGGATCTCGAAGGTGAGCGACGAGCGCGAGCTCGCCTCCGCCGTCGAGCTCGCACGCAGGCACGACGACAAGGTGCTCGTCGAGGAGGGGGTGGACGGGGTCGAGGTCGAGTGCGGCGTTCTCGGCAACCGCGATCCGGTCGCGTCCGTGGTCGGCGAGATCGTCGCCAACGCGGACTGGTACGACTACTCGGCGAAGTACGACGAGGGCGGCATGGAGCTGATCGTGCCCGCGCGCATCTCGCCCGAGGCCGACGCGCGCGTACGCCAGCTCGCCGTCGACTCGTTCGTGGCGACGGAATGCGAGGGGATGGCCCGGATCGACTTCTTCGTCCGGCCCGACGGCGAGGTCGTCGTGAACGAGCTCAACACGATCCCCGGGTTCACGGCGACGAGCGTGTACGCGAAGCTCTTCGAAGCCTCCGGCGTGTCGTACGAGGAGCTCCTCGACCGCCTCGTCGGGCTCGCGCTCGAGCGGCACGAGCGCCGCTCCCGGCTCGTCTACTAGCTGGCCGGCTGGCCGAGGACGGCGCCGAGCGCCTCCTCGAAGGCACGAAGTCCGTCGTCGAGCTCGGCGTCGGAGATCGTGAGCGGGCAGAGGACGCGGATGCAGTTGGCATGCACGCCTGCCTTGAGGAGCAGAAGACCGCGCTGCAGCGCCTCGTCGATGACGGCCTCCACGAGGTCCGGGGCCGGCTCCTTCGTCTCGGGATCCTGCACGAGCTCGATCGCGAGCATCGCACCGAGTCCCCGCACGTCGCCGATTCTCGGCCAGCGCGACTGCCAGTCGAGCATCCGTGCGCGGATGGCGCCGCCGAGGAGCTCGGCGCGGTCGACCAGACGCTCCTCCTCGAAGACGTCGAGCACCGCACACGCGGCCGCGAGGGCGACGGGGTTGCCGATGAACGTCCCACCGATCGCCCCGAGATGCGGCTTGTCCATGATCTCCGCCCTGCCGACGACGCCGGAGAGCGGGAGCCCGCCGGCGATGGACTTGGCGACGACGACCAGATCGGGCTCGACGCCGAAATGCTCCATCGCAAACATCCGGCCCGTCCGCCCGAAGCCCGACTGCACCTCGTCCGCAATGAGCACGATCCCGTGGTCGTCGCAGACCCGGCGCAGGCCCTCGACGAACGCTGCGGGAGCCGGGAGGAATCCGCCCTCCCCTTGCTCGGGCTCGAACACGATCGCGGCGACGTGCTCGGGCGAGACGTGCGTGGCGAACAGGCGCTCGAGAGACGCGAGCGCCGACTCTGCGCTGACGTCCCGGTACGCGTTCGGGAACGGCGCGCGATAGACCTCGGGGACGAACGGCCCGAGGCCCTGCTTGTACGGGCGCGTCCTCGACGTCATCGTGAGCGCCATCCACGTGCGGCCGTGGAACGCGCCCTCGAAGACGATCACGCCGTGCCGGTTCGTCGCGAGGCGCGCGAGCTTCACGGCGTTCTCGACGGCCTCGGCGCCCGAGTTGAAGAACGCCGCCCGCGTCTCACCCGCGATCGGGACGGCTTGTCCGAGCCGCTCGGCGAGCTCGACGTAGCTCTCGTACGGCACGACGGTGTAGTCGGTGTGCAGGAAGCGGTCGACCTGCTCGCCGATCGCGGCGACGACACGCGGATGGTTGTGACCGACGTTCAGGACGCCCACGCCGCCGACGAAGTCGACGAACGTGTTCCCGTCGACGTCGGTGATCGTCGAGCCGAGCGCGCGGTCGGCGACAACGGGTCCGTGGACGATCAGCGGCGCCGCGACGGCGTGCCGCTCGCGCTCGAGGACCTCGCGGCTGCGCGGTCCGGGGATCTCCGTGCGCAGCTCGATGACACGGGTCACCGCCACAGGTCGCAGCGTACTCCGCAATGCAGTCGTCGGGCGGTGGATAGAGCATCCTGTCGAGCGTGGACGTGAACGACCTCGCCGACGACCCCATCGCGCAGCTGAAAGCGTGGCTCGCCGAGGCGCGGGCGAGCGTGTCACAGGCGGATGCCATGACGCTCGCGACCGCGGATGGCGCCGGCCGGCCATCGGCACGGATCGTCCTCGTGCGCGGCATCGACGGGCGTGGGCTGACGTTCTTCACGAACCGCACGTCGAGGAAGGGCCGCGAGCTCCACGAGAACCCGAGGGCGGCAGCAGTGCTCCACTGGTGGGAGCTCGGCCGCCAGGTGCGAGTCGAGGGCACGGTCGAACAGCTGCCGGACGCGGAATCCCTCGCGTACTGGGAGACGCGCCCGCGCGGGAGCCAGATCGCCGCCTGGGCGTCTCACCAGTCGCAAGCGCTCTCCGGCCGCGAGGAGCTCGACGCCCGCGTCGTGGAGCTCGCCGCGCGGTTCGCAGGCGACGACGTGCCGCTCCCGCCGTTCTGGGGCGGCTATCGCATCCTTCCGGAGCGGATCGAGCTCTGGCAGCACCGCGACTCGCGCCTCCATGACCGGGTGCGCTACGAGCGAGCTGGAAACGGCTGGCGGCGCGAGCGCCTCGCGCCCTGACGGCTAGCCGGGCGAGAGGGCGCCGTTCGTGTACACGCCCTGGGCGTTCCAGAGCAGGTAGCCCTTGGCCCCGGCGATGCGCGCAGCTTCGATCTGCGCTCGCACCTTGTCGAGGTCGTAGGGCACCGAGAAGCTCCAGTCCTGCACCCAGGGCACGAGCAGCGCGTTGCTCCCCTTGATGGCGAGCCGGAAACGGTAGAGCGCGCGCGAGACGGTCGCGCCAGGCGTGCTCGCCCGGATCCGAGAGGCCGAGCTCGCCCGGCCCGAAGAGGGACGGATACGTCATCGCATAGACGGTGTCGAGGTAGGGCGCCATCTTGTGGGGCAGCTGGCCGATCCCGAGGTCTCGCGTCGCGGACAGGCCGAAGACGGCGGCCGAGATCCGCACGCCGTAGGGCCGGAGCCGGTGCCTGGCGTAGCGGAGGAATGCCGGAACGGCCTCGCGCTTCCGCAGCGAGCCGCGGTTGCGGTAGACGGCCTCGCCGACAGAGCCGTCCGACGGGAACCGCAGGTAGTCGAACATGATCTCGTCGAACCCCGAACGCGCGGCGGCCACGGCGATGTCGACGTTGTACTTCCACACGCGCCGGTCGTAGGGGTTCGTCCAGCCGAGACCGGCCGCGTCGCGCCAGACGCTTCCATCCGTACGTCGGATGGCGAGATCCGGTCGGCTGCCGGAGAGCACCGGATCCTCGAAGGTGACGATGCGCCCGATGAGGTAGATCCCGCGCCGCTGCGCCTCACGCGCCACCTCGTGCGGCGCGTAGTAGTCGTGCGCGGAGCCGACGGTGCGAGCGAGCGGGATGCCTGGACGGACGAACCCGACCTCGCCGTTCTCGTCCTTCACGTCGAGCTCGAGCGCGGTGAGGCCGTCGCGCTGGAGATCGAAGTACTCGTCGAGCTTGCCTGGCAGCGACGCGAGACCCTCCGTCACGTGGACGCCCCGCACCTCGATCGGCAGGGTCGCCGGCCCACCGGCCGGCGCGGAGGCGAGCGTCGCGAGATCGGTGGAGGCCGGAGTCGCGTCGTTCTGGCCGACGAAGCGGGCGCCGACGCCGAGACCGGCAAGGGCGAGCAGGAACGTCCCGACCGCAGCGCTCTGCCTGAGGCGCTTCCTTCGCCTTGCCGTGGCCCGACGTTCGCGAAAGCGCTCGTTCGGGTCGATGGGTGGGAACAGCATCGACACCGGGGGGTGGACCTTACCGCAGAAGCCCTCGTAGAATCGCCCCGTGGTCCTCTCCGACCGGAGCATTCGCCGCCTTCTGGAGGAGGGCCGAATCGGCATCGAGCCCTACGCGCCGGAACTGATGCAGCCGTCGAGCCTCGACGTCCGCGTCGACCGGTACTTCCGCGTCTTCCGCAACTCCCGCTACCCGTTCATCGACGTCAAGGCACGTCAGGAGGACCTGACCGAGCTCGTCGAGGTCTCCGACGACGAAGCGTTCATCCTCCACCCCGGCGAATTCGTCCTCGGCTCCACGCTCGAGCGGGTCACGCTGCCGGACGATCTCGTGGCCAGATTGGAAGGGAAGAGCTCGCTCGGCCGCCTCGGCCTCCTCATCCACTCGACCGCGGGCTTCATCGATCCCGGCTGGGACGGACACGTCACGCTCGAGCTCTCGAACGTCGCGAACCTGCCGATCACCATCTACCCGGGCATGAAGATCGGCCAGCTCTCTTTCGTCCAGCTCTCGGAGCCCGCGGAGCGCCCGTACGGCTCCCAGGGGATCGGCTCGAAGTACCAGGGCCAGCGCGGCCCGACACCGAGCCGCTATTGGCAGAACTTCGAGGCCGAGCCCTCCTAGGCCCCGGGCTCGCAGTCCGCGGCGTCGGACTCGCCGTCGCCGAGGCGATCGAGCAGGTGCGTGAGCGTTGCGAGCTCCTCGACCTCGAGTCGCTCACCGAAGTAGTCGTCGACCTGGCCGAAGTGGCTCGTCGCCGCCGTGCGGAGCCGATCGAGACCCGAGTCGGTGAGCACCGCGTAGACGACACGGCGGTCGCTGGCGCAGGACGCCCGCTCGACGTAGCCCTGCCGCTCGAGACCGTCGAGGAGGCGCGTGATCCCCGAGGCGCTCAGCAGAACCTGATCCGCGAGATCGACGCGCCGCATGCGCCGGTCGGGCGTCCGAGACAGGCGTAGCAGCACCTCGAAGTCGCTGAGCGTGAGCTCGTGCTCGGCCGTGAGCTGCGCGCTCAGCTGGCGCGTGAGGCTCGCGTGGGCGCGGAGCAGCGCGACGAACGCCTCGACACACGTTGATTGCTCGCTCAATACTTGACTCATCACGTTCTTTCGTGTAGATTCACTTGCGTACTCAATAGTAGCGGACGCAAAGGAGATGTCCATGTCCATCCTCGCAGAGACCCAGGCCAGCGTCATCCCGACCGGAACGTGGTCGGTCGATCCCGCGCACTCGAAGGTGGAGTTCCACATCAAGCATCTCGGCCTCGCCACCGTGACCGGGCGCGCACCTGTCGTGAGCGGCACCATCGTCGGCGGCTCGGAGCCGTCGCTCGAAGGCACGGTCGAGGTCGCCAGCATCACGACCTTCGACGAGAACCGGGACGCGCACCTGCAGTCGCCCGAGTTCTTCGACACCGAGCGCTACCCGCAGCTGACCTTCTCGTCCGACTCGATCGCCACGGACGGCGATGCACTCAGGGTCGACGGCGAGCTGACGATCAAGGGCGTCACGAAGCCGGTCGAGCTCACCGGGACGTTCGCCGGCACCGGTAGCGACCCCTGGGGCAACGAGCGCATCGGGCTCGAGCTCGAGACGGTCGTCGACCGCCGCGAGTGGAATCTCGACTGGAACGCCCCGCTCCCGGGCGGCGGCTTCCTGCTCCCCGACGACGTCAAGCTCACGGCGACCTTCTCGGCGGTCAAGGCAGCCTGACGTGCTCGTCCTCGCCATCGCCGGCAGCCTCCGGGCGGAGTCGTTCAACGCGGCTCTCGCCCGGGCGGCCCGCGACGTCGCTCCGGCCGGCGTCGAGATCGAGCTCTTCGACGGGCTCCGCGACGTCCCGCTCTACGACGGCGACCTCGAAGGCGACGAGATCCCGGCCGTGCGCGAGCTCCGCGAGCGGATCGCCGTGGCGGACGCCGTGCTCTTCGTCACACCCGAGTACAACGGGTCGATTCCGGGCGTCCTCAAGAACGCGGTCGACTGGGCCTCGCGTCCGCGCGACGACGCTGCGTTGCGTGGCAAGACAGCGGCGGTGGCGGGTGCCAGCACCGGACAGTACGGCGCCCTCTGGGCGCAGCAGGATCTCCGCCGCGTGCTCGGGATTGCGGGGGCTCGCGTCGTGAAGGGCGAGCTTCCCGTCGGACGAGCGCAGGACGTCTTCGACGAGTCGGGAGTGCTCACGAGCCCGCTCGTCGCCGAGCGCCTTCGCGATCACCTCGCCGAGCTCGTGCGCGAGGCGGCGCCGCTCGGCGTGGCGGCCTGAAACGTGGAGGGGCCGCGCGGACGCGGCCCCTCGAACACGGATACCAGCGTTGGATTAGTAGAGGCGCGTTGTCAACATCCGTCTCGTTCCGGCCGCAGGCGTCGTTGCTACCCCGCGAGCGTCTTTCAACGAATGGAGCCCCCTACGCTGGCTAGGCGATTCCCGGTGGTCCCGGGGGCACGCCTCTACCCGCTGGTACCTCCACTGCCCGTACTGTCATCGCTCAAGCCGGACCACCTCCTTTCCGCGGTAGCGTCAGCATACGCGGTGCGGGCGGACGGAGGAAAGCCCGGAGCCTCAGCCGAGAACGACCGAGAGCTCGAGGCCGCGGTCGAGCGGCAGCGTCACGCTGGACAGCACCGGATCGGCCTGGCGCGCCGACGAGTAGGCACCGAGCGTGTCGACATGTGAGAGGACGTTGTCGGCGACCACGAGACCTCCCGGCTCGAGCAGCCGTCGAGCGAGCGCGAACAACTCCTCGTAGTCGTCCTTCTCTGCGTCGAGGAAGACGAGGTCGAACGTGTCCTCGGTGACGGCGAGCGTTGCGAACGCGTCGCCCTCCACGAGCTCGGCCCACTCGTCCAGACCGGCGTCCGCGACATTCGCGCGCCACGCGGCGCACTTCACCGGGTCGTGCTCGAGTGACGTCAGACCGCCCCCGAGAACGCGTGCGCCCGCGGCCAGCCAGATCGACGAGTAGCCGCGCGACCCGCCGATCTCGAGGATCGAGACGCCTGCCTGCGAAGCCGCGAGCGCGAACAGGAAGCGCCCGGTCGTCGGCTCGACCTGGCGCGAGCGCTGCGCTGAGGGCAGCCCGGCTTCGCGCTCGTCCCCATCCTCCCGCTCGAGTCGCCCGAGCACGTCGAGGACGCGCTGGTCAAGCATCGTCGGGGAGCTCGACGACGACCATGCCGTCGCGCACGGAGACCGGGTACACCGGCACCGCGGCGAAAGCCGGGAGCGACATCGGGATGCCGCTCTCGAGGTCGAAGCGCGAGCCGTGCCGCGGGCAGACGACGACGCATGCGTCGGGCTCCCAGTCCCCCTCGCACAGCGGCCCGTCGTCGTGCGAGCAGCGATCCTCGATCGCATGGAAGGACCCGTTGCAGTTGTAGACGCCGATTGTGACCGCGCCCGACGGAACGAGCCTCATCGAGCCCGGGGGCAGCTCCTCGAGCGGCGCGACCTCGAGCTCTGCCATCTACTCGAACTCTCCGCGGAGACCCCTGAAGGCGGCCGCTTCGCGGCCGCCGCCGTTGCCACTCGTCAACGCGTCACTCCAGGACCAGATCGCGGCTGGACGTGCCCCACTCCTCGGGGAGGGGCGTCCCGCGCGCTTTGTGCAGCGCGAGCTTCAGCACGCCGAGCCCGAGGATCGCGCACTTGAGGCGCACCGGGGTGAGCGGGATCCCGAGCTCGTCGAGCAGCTCCTCCTTCGGCATCTCGGCGACGTCCTGCGCCGTCCGCCCCTTCACGAGGTCGCTCAGCATCGAAGCGGCTGCCTGGCTGATCGCACAGCCGCGCCCGTCGAAGCCGACCTCCTGGATCACGTCGTCCTCGCCGAGTCGCACCGAGACCGTGATCTCGTCCCCACAGAGCGGGTTCTGGCCCTCGGCCTGCGCGTCGGCGGGGTCCAGCAGCCCGTGGTTCCGGGGGTTCTTGTAGTGGTCCAGGATCAGCTCCCGGTACAGCTGGTCGAACTCGCTCACGACATCGAGCTACCCGAGGCTCGTCTTCGCCTTGTGGAGGCCCTCGACGAGGCGGTCGACCTCTTCCGGGATCGAGTAGAGGTAGAAGCTCGCGCGTACGGTCGCAGCGACGCCGAGCTTCGACATCAGCGGTTGCGTGCAGTGGTGACCGGCGCGGACCGCGACGCCCTCCCAGTCGAGCACCTGCGCGACGTCGTGCGGGTGGACGCCGTCGACGTTGAGCGAGACGATCCCCGCCCGCCGCTCCGGGGCCGGCCCGTACGTCGAGACCCACGGCAGCTCACCGAGCCGGCCGAGCGTGTACTCGACGAGATCGTGCTCGTGCTGCTCGATCGCGGCGAGACCGGCGTCGAGAACGTAGTCGACGGCAGCCCCGAACCCGACCGCCTCGGCGATCGCGGGTGTGCCGGCCTCGAACTTGTAGGGCAGCTCGTTCCACGTCGTCCGCTCCATCGAGACCGAGCGGATCATCTCTCCGCCCAGGTTGAACGGCGCCATCGACTCGAGGAGCTCCTTGCGGCCCCACAGCGCGCCGATGCCGCTCGGGCCGCACATCTTGTGCGAGGAGATCGCGAGGAACTCGCAGTCGAGCGCCTGCACGTCGAGCGGACGGTGCGGTGCGGCCTGGGCAGCGTCGACCACCATGATCGCGTCCCGCTCGTGCGCCCATGCGGCCAGGTCGCGGACGGGGTTGACCGTTCCGAGCGTGTTCGAAACGAGATTCGAGGCGACGACCTTCACGCGCCCCTCCTTCTCGATCTCGTCGAGCGCGTCGAGGCGAAGCTCACCCGACTCGTCGATTGGGATCGCCTTGAATCCGGCTCCCGTGCGCCCTGCCACGTACTGCCAGGGGACGAAGCTCGAGTGGTGCTCGAGATCCGTCACGACGACCAGGTCGCCAGGACCGAGGTTGTCGAGACCCCATGCGTACGCCACGAGGTTGAGCGCCTCCGTCGCCGAGCGCGTGAAGATCACCTCGCGCTCCGACGGAGCGTTCACGAAGCCTGCGACCTTGCCGCGCGCGGTCTCGTAGCCGGTCGTCGCACGCTCAGCGAGTCGGTACACGCCGCGGTGGACATTCGCGTACGAGTGCTCGTAGAACTCGCGCAGTGCATCCAGCACCTGCCGCGGCTTCTGCGTCGACGCGGCTGAGTCGAGGAAAGCGACAGGCTTCCCGTTCACGAGCTCGTCGAAGACGGCGAAATCCGCCCGCAAGCGGTTCGCGTCGAGCTTCGTCTCCGTCGTCACGGCCACGGGGTCATCGTACCGTCGTGTTATTCCGCAGCAGCGGGCGCCGCTATTCGCGACGCCCACTGGGCGGGAACATCCCTAAAGGCGTCCGCTTCGCGGCCGCTATGGCTGCGTTGCTCATCCGAGGTCGACCTTGCCGTTCGTCGAGGCGCGCTCAGCAGCACGCCGGATGCGCTGTGCGGTGAGCACGGCGTCCGCGAGCAGATCCTGGACGCGCTCCATCCGGCGCCGCTCGGAGAGCTCGCTCAGAAGCTCGAGCTTCGTCTCCGACGAGAGCTCGACCTTCCCCGCGAGAACATACGAGAGTTGCGGCGTCTCCGGCTCGGGGACGTCCACCTCGCTCTCCGTCACCTCACGAAGCCGTTCGAAAAGCCGGAGCGCCTCGGCGATCGCGGCATCGCCGGCAGGATCGTCCTCGTCGAGGACGGGCGACACGAGTCCCGTATGGAACGCCCGCCCGTCCGTCAGCTCGTCCAGCCGGAACCGCTCGCCACCCTCCGCGAGGATGTTGAGCCGACCGTCCTCGAACTCCGTGAGCACCTCGGACACGCGCGCACGCGTCCCGATGTCGCGGATACCGTCGTCGTCGGCGAACACGAGGCCGAATTCCGCCTCGTCGGCGAGGCACTCGCCGATCAGCTCCTTGTAGCGGTCCTCGAAGATGTGGAGCGGCAGCAGCTCACTCGGAAGGAGGGCGATGCCGAGCGGGAACAGTCCGAGCTCGGTCATGCGCCCACGATAACCACGGCCCGCGGGCCGCACACTCGACGGCTCAGCTGGCCGACTCGAGATCCAGCGCGCAGGAGTTGATGCAGTAGCGCAGGCCGGTCGGTGCAGGGCCGTCCTCGAAGACGTGGCCGAGGTGGCCGCCGCACGCGGCGCACATGACCTCCGTTCGGCGCATGCCGTAGGTCGTGTCCGTCTCGGTCACGACGCTGTCGAGCGCCGTGGGCTCGTAGAAGCTCGGCCAGCCCGTCCCCGAGTCGAACTTCGTGTCGGAGCGGAAGAGCTCCGCGCCGCAGCCCGCGCACCGGTAGACGCCGGGCGAGTGCTCGTCCCAGTACGCGCCGGTGAACGCGCGCTCGGTGCCCTTGTTGCGAAGGATGTCGTACTGCTCGGGAGTCAGGCGCTCGCGCCACTCCTCGTCTGTCAGCTGGGTCTTGGTGTCCACGCTGCGAGGGTACCGCTCGGACGTCAGAGGACGACGAGCGCGAGTGCGACGAACTGCAGCACTGCCGCCGCGACGACCAGCGCGTGGAAGACCTCGTGGAACCCGAACGTGCTCGGAAACGGGTTCGGCCAGGTCGTCGCGTACGTGACGGCGCCGATCGTGTAGAGACCCGCGCCCACGATCAACAGGACGGCGACGGCCACGCCGAGGCCCGAGAAGAGCTGAGGCACCGCGACGACACCGATCCAGCCGACGGCGAGATAGGCGAGCGCCGAGACCCAGCGCGGCGCGTCGAGCCAGCGCAGCTCGAGAACGACTCCGAGCGCCGCCCCGAACCACACGGAGGCGAGGATCACTGGGCGGAGCGGGCCGGCGAATCCGAGGAGGACGAAGGGCGTGTACGTCCCCGCGATGAAGACGAAGATCATGGCGTGATCGACTCTTCTTGCGCGCAGCCGAGCAGCGGCGCTTCGCCAGGGAAAGCGGTGGTAGAGGGCGCTCGCGCCGAGCATCGCGGCCAAAGCCGTCGCATAGACCCAGACGGCGAGTCGCTCCACGGGTCCGTCGGCGGCGACGACGAGCACGAGTCCGGCGACGACCGCGAAGAAGAACGCGTACTGGTGGAAGACGCCGCGCAGGCTCGGAACTGCGAGGTCGTGCGGATCGCTCGGCACGTCGGCCTACGCCTGCGGGATTCTCGCCTCGAGCGCAGCGGCGAGCGCCTCGCGCACCGGCTCGAGCTCGACACGATCGAGCACGTCCTGGAAGAAGCCGCGCACGATGAGCCGTTCCGCCTCCGCCCGGGTGAGGCCACGGGTCATGAGGTAGAAGAGCTGTTCGCGATCGACCTGGCCCAGGGTCGCACCATGGGTGCAGCGGACGTCGTTCGCCATGATCTCGAGGCCCGGGATCGAGTCAGCGTGGGCCGTCTTCGAGAGGAGCAGGTTGCGGTTCTCCTGGTAGGCGTTCGTCTTCTGGGCGCCCTCCTCGACCCGGATCATCCCGCGCCACACGGCACGTGCGGTGTCGCGAAGCGCCCCCTTGAACGCGAAGTCCGAGGTCGTCGACGGCGCCAGGTGCTCCTGGAAGGTGTCGTAGTCGAGGTGCTGCGTGCCGTCGGCGAAGTACGCCCCCGTCACCCGCGAGGTGGCGCCGGGGCCGGCGAGGTCGTTCTGGATGCGGATCTTCCCCTTCGCCGATCCGAAACCGCCCGCGACCCAGTCGAGCTCTGCGTCCCGCTCGACTCTCGCGTGGTGCGATGCGAAGTGCCACGTCGAGCGCGAGAGATTCTGCACCGAGACGTACTCGACCTTCGCCGCCTGGCCGACCACGATCTCGACGGCTGCGTTCGTATACCCGGCGAGATCCGAAGCCGACGACGCGTACTCCTCGATGACCGTGAAGCGGCTCTCCGGGTCGGCCACTACGAGCAGCCGCCAGAAGACCGCGCCGCCTTCGACCGCATTCGTGACACGCACGTAGATCGGCTTCTCGAGCTCGACGCCGCGCGGGACGTGCACGAGCAGCCCGTTCGTCCACATCGCCGCGTTGTGGGCGGCGAACTTCTCGTCCCAGCCGACGAGCGAATACAGGAGCTCGTGGTCCTCGGGCAGCGGCTCCAGCCGGATGCCCTCGGGGGCGGAGACGATCTCCAGGCCGGCCTCCCCGACGTGCACGACGCCCGAGGCGTCGAGCTCCAGCATCGACGGTGCGACGGCGATCTCCGTGGCGCCGTTCGCCGTCCAGGCGTCCGGATCGAACCCGGAGAGGTCGGTGAACCGCCAGTGCTCGTCCTTCGTCGTCGGCAACGGCAGCGCGCGGTAGCGCTGGAGCGGCTCCGTGCGGCTCACGCGTCGAACCTCCGGTGGAGCATCAGGGCGTTCCCGTCGGGATCCTTGAACCACGCCTGGTGGCAGACGCCCGTCTGGATCGTGTCGCCGTCGAAGACGACGCCCTTACCCTCGAGCTCGGCGCGCGCGGCGTCGACGTCCGGGACGCGGAGCGCGAGGCCCGCTGGGCTCGGCGCGAACGGCTGGCCGATGCTGGACGGGTCGAAGACGTCGAGTGTGACCTGGCCGCAGCGGAGCTCGAGGTCGGAGTCGCCCTCGGACTCGACCTCGAGGCCGAGGACCCCGGAGTAGAACTCCTTCGCCCGCCGGATGTCCTGCGTGAGGACGGAGACGAAGTCGACCCGCTCGACCAGCATCAGGGCTCGGTTCCGTCGGGATACGGCGCGTAGCGACGGTGAAGGAGGATGCGGTTGCCGGCGGGGTCGCTGACGCCGAGGCCGCGGCATTTGCCCGAGTCCCACATCTCGCCGACCTCGATCCCCGCCGCCTCGAGCGTCGTCTTCGCCGCCGCGACGTCCGGGACGCGAAGCGCGACCGTCGCAGGCGGCAGCGCCGCGAACTCGTAGTCGTGCGTGTGCGGCGTCATCACCGCGAGCGTCACGTTCCCTGCCTCGTATTCGACCCAGCCGTCGTCCGGCGAGTTCGGGTTCCGGCGGAGCCCGAGAACCTCGCCGTAGAAGCGGTTCGCCTCGTCCATCTCCGTCACGGGAATGCGGATGTAGTCGACCCGCTCGACGTCAAGCACTGGGCGCGTACCGGTGGTGCAGGCTCAGGACGTTCCCGTCGGGATCGGCGAACTGCGCGATGTGGCAGACACCGGTGTCGAAGGTCTCGCCGTCGAACCGAACACCCTTCTCTTCGAGCTCCGCGCGTGCGGCCTGGACGTCGTCGACGCGGAGCAGCGCAATGCTCGTCGGCTGCGGCTGGTGCTCGATCCCGAGCTCGGTCGGGTCCCAGATCTCGAAGCAGGTGTCTCCGACCCAGAACTCGTGCGTCGCGTTCGCGTCGGGCCGGAGGCCGAGCGTCTCGACGTAGAAGGAGCGCGACCGATCGAGGTCGGAGGCCGGGATGCCGACCGCGTCGACCTTGCGGATCGGGCTCGCCAGCACATCAGCCAACGGAGCCTTCCATCTGCAGCTGGATCAGGCGGTTCATCTCGACGGCGTACTCGAGCGGGAGCTCCTTCGTGATGGGCTCGACGAAGCCCGACACGATCATTGCGCTTGCCTCCGCCTCGGAGAGGCCGCGACTCATGAGGTAGAAGAGCTGCTCCTCGCCGATCTTCGAGACCGTCGCCTCGTGCCCGAGCTCGACGTCCGACTCGTCGACCTGGATGTAGGGATACGTGTCCGAGCGCGACTCCTCGTCGAGGATCAGCGCGTCGCAGACGACCTTCGACTTCGAGCCGACGGCGCCGTTCGCGACCTGCAGGAGGCCGCGGTAGCCGGCGCGCCCGCCGTCCTTCGAGATCGACTTGGACGTGATCACCGACGACGTGCGCGGTGCGACGTGGACGACCTTGCCGCCCGCGTCCTGGTGCTGGCCCTTGCCGCCGAAGGCGATGGAGAGCACCTCGCCGTGTGCGCGCTCGCCCATGAGCCAGATCGCCGGGTACTTCATCGTCACCTTCGAGCCGAGGTTGCCGTCGACCCACTCCATCGTCGCGTCCTCGTGGGCCACGGCGCGCTTGGTGACGAGGTTGTAGACGTTGTTCGACCAGTTCTGGATGGTCGTATAGCGGCAGCGACCGCCCTTCTTCACGACGATCTCGACGACCGCCGAGTGGAGCGAGTCCGACGAGTAGATCGGCGCGGTACAGCCCTCGACGTAGTGCACGTACGCGCCCTCGTCGACGATGATCAGCGTGCGCTCGAACTGGCCCATGTTCTCCGCGTTGATGCGGAAGTAGGCCTGGAGCGGCATCTCGATCCTCACGCCCGGCGGCACGTAGATGAACGACCCGCCCGACCACACGGCCGAGTTGAGCGCGGCGAACTTGTTGTCGTTCTGCGGGATGATCGTCCCGAGGTACTGCTTGACGATGTCCTCGTGCTCGCGCAAGCCCGAGTCCATGTCGAGGAAGAGCACGCCCTTCGACTCGAGGTCGGCCTGGAGCTTGTGGTACACGACCTCCGACTCGTACTGCGCGCCGACACCCGCGAGGTACTTCTTCTCCGCCTCCGGGATGCCGAGCTTGTCCCACGTGTCCTTGATGTCGGAGGGCAGATCCTCCCACGAGTCGGCCTGCTTCTCGGTGGGCTTGATGTAGTAGTAGATGTTCTCGAAGTCGATGCCGGAGAGGTCCGCGCCCCAGTTCGGCATCGGGCGCGCGAAGAAGTAGTCGAGCGACTTGTGGCGGAACTGCCGCATCCACTCGGGCTCCGCCTTGTGCTCCGAGATCGCCTCGACGACCTCGTGCGAGATCCCTCTCCCCGACTTGAAGAAGTAGTCCTTCGCGTCGTCCGGGTTCGAGAATCCGTACTTGTAGTCCGACCGGATCCCTCGGACGACCTCGGTCTCGTGGGTACTGCTCATTCGCTTCCTCCGACCCCGGCAGGTGTGAACGCCTCGTAGCCCTCGGCCTCCAGTGTATGCGCGAGCTCGGGCCCACCGTCCGCGACGATCCGCCCGCCGACGAAGACGTGCACGAAGTCCGGTGTGACGTAGTTGAGGATTCGCTGGTAGTGCGTGATGACGAGCGCGCCCGTCTGCGGACCGACGAGCGAGTTCACGCCGTTCGCGACGATCCGCAGGGCGTCGATGTCGAGACCCGAGTCGGTCTCGTCGAGCACCGCGATCCTCGGCTTGAGCATCGCCATCTGCAGGATCTCGACGCGCTTCTTCTCGCCGCCGGAGAAGCCGTCGTTCAGGTAGCGCGACGCGAGCTCGCGGGGAACCTTGAGGTCCTCCATTGCGGCGAGAAGCTCCGTCCGGAACTCGGGGATCGGCACGGGATCGTCCTTGCCGCCGTTTCTCGCCTTGCGCGTCGCGTTGATCGCGCTGCGCAGGAAGCTCGTCACGGTGACACCGGGGATCGCATGCGGATACTGGAAGGCGAGGAAGAGCCCGCGCTGGGCACGCTCGTCCGCTCCGAGCTCCGTCACGTCCTCCCCGTCGAACACGATCTGCCCCTCGGTGACCTCGTAGGCGGGATGGCCCATCAGGGCGTAGGCGAGCGTCGACTTCCCGGAGCCGTTCGGCCCCATGATCGCGTGCTTCTCACCGACGTCGACCTCGAGGTCGACACCCTTGACGATCTCGGTGCCGTCCTCCAATGCGACGTGCAAGTTTCGGATCTCGAGCTGCGCCATCTCTGGAAAGTGTCCTCCTCGAAGCCGGAGTGCAGGCTCGTGTGCCCGCTGGGACCATCCTAGCCGGACCCATGGGCGCTTCCGGCCGCTGCTAAGGTGCGCGCATGCCTTTCGGCGTATCGCTTCCGGAGATGCTCATCCTCCTCGTCGTGCTGCTGCTCGTGTTCGGTGCGAAGCGGCTGCCGGAGATGGGGAAGTCGCTCGGCAAGGGCATGCGCGAGTTCAAGGACGCCGTCTCGGGAGAGGACGACCACCACGAGTCCGCCCAGACGACGACCGCGACGGCCACACGCGTCGAGCTCCCGCCTGCGCCTCCGCCGCCGAGCGCGAAGAGCGAGTCCGAGTCGCACCAGACCGTCAGCTGAGGTAGCCCGCGGTGCGACGTCGGTGGGCACCCCGCCGTCTGAGCCACGGTGAGGAAGCGACTCTGGTCGAGCATCTCGACGAGCTGCGGTCACGCCTGATCGTCTGCGTCTTCGCGATCATCCCGGCGTTCCTCATCGCGTTCGCGCTGCACGATCGGATCATCCGCTGGCTGACGGCCGCCGTCCCGGATGACGTGAAGATCGTCACGCTCGGCGTGGCAGAGCCGTTCACGACGTCGATGAAGGTGAGCTTCTACGTGGCGCTCGCCCTCGCACTGCCCGTCGTTCTCTGGCAGGTGTGGGCATTCCTCGCCCCTGCGGTCGAGCAGGACGTCCAGCGCACGATCGCGGCCTTCGTCGTGCTGGCGACGCTGCTCTTCTTCGTCGGCGTCTTCTTCGGCTACTTCGTCGTGCTCACGCCCGCCGTCCACTTCCTGAGCGGGTTCGACGCGAACCTCTACGACGTCCAGATCCGCGCGAGCTACTACCTGACCTTCGCGACGCTCCTGCTCTTCGCGATGGGGGTCGTCTTCGAGCTGCCGATCTTCATCCTCGCCCTCGTCCGGCTGCGCGTCCTCTCGACGGCGAAGCTCCGCCGGAACCGGCGCACGGGATACGTGATCATGCTCGTGATCGCGATCCTCCTCCCGACGATCGACCCCGTGTCGCTGCTCTTCGAGGTGATCCCGCTGATCATCCTCTTCGAGTTCTCGATCCTGTTGTCCGCGCTCATGGAGCGCCGCTGGAACCGCGGCTTCAACGAGGACTACGCCGCCGGCGAGGCGTGAGAACACTCTCGGCGGACTGGGTGGTCCCGATCGAGGGACCGCCGATCCGGGATGGCGCGGTCGCGATCGCCGAAGACGGCACGATTGCGGCCGTCGGAACGATCGCCGAGCTCGGCGAGGGCGAGCGTCATCCCGAAGCGGTGATCCTCCCCGGCTTCGTCGACGCGCACACGCACCTCGAGTACGAGGTGTACGCCGGGTTCGGCGACGGACTGGGGTTCGCCGACTGGATCGGGCTGCACATCCGGCGCAAGGCGCAAATCGACCTCGCCGACATGGAGTCGATCGCGCGGCTGGGCGCGCTTCGCTGCCTGCACTCCGGGATCACGACCGTCGGGGACTGCAGCTTCGTCGGGGCGGCAGCGACGGCATGCGCTGACCTCGGGCTGCGGGCGACCGTGTACCTCGAGGTGTTCGGCGCGTCGAGCGACGCCATCGCCGAGCGCTTCCAACCGATGCGTGAGCGCCTCGCAGACGTCCTCTCGGACGACGTTCGTGTCGGCATCTCGCCCCACGCCCCGTACACGTGCTCCATCGAGCTGTACGAGGCAGCTGCAGAACTGGGACTTCCGGTCGCGACCCATCTCGCCGAGAGCGCGGCGGAGACGGAGTTCCTCCGCACCGGCGAGGGGGCGTGGGAGGCGTTCGCGGAGATGCTCGTCACACCGCCGGGCACGACGGGGATCCGTGCGCTCGCCGAGGCCGGCCTGCTGGGCCCACACGTGCTCGCAGCGCACTGCGTCGAGGTCGACGAGGAGGAGATCGCGCTCCTCGCGCAGCACGACGTCGCCGTCGCGCACTGCCCGCGCTCGAACGGCATCCTCGGCTGCGGCGTCGCACCGCTGGCAGCTCTGCGCGACGCGGGCATCCGCGTTTGCATCGCCACCGACAGCCCCGCCTCGACACCGTCCTTCGACATGTTCGAGGAGATGCGCACAGCGATCGTCGCCGCCCGAGCACGCGAGCAGCGCCCCGATGCGCTCATCGCGGCCGACGCACTCGAGCTCGCGACCCTCGGCGGTGCGCGCGCTCTCGGGCTGGCCGACTCGATCGGCTCGCTCGTGCCCGGAAAGCAGGCCGACCTCACCGTGCTCTCCCTCTCCGACACGTCGTTCGTACCGTGGGAAGATCCCGTTACGGCAGCGGTGCTCGGAGGATCGCCTCACGGCGTCATCGCTACGCTCGTGTCCGGCAAGCCCCGATTCGAGAAGGGAGGGAAGACATGGCTCGAGCTGATCGGCGCCGCGCGGAGCGCACGCGGCCGGCTGCTGCAACGCGCAGATCCGACGTCGTGATCGAGGACACCATGTTCTTCCCGCGGCTTCGCCGGCACGCGAAGTGGATGTTCCTCGCACTCGCGCTCGTGTTCGCGCTCGGCTTCGTGGGATTCGGCGTCGGCGCCGGAGGCGTCGGCTTCGGCGACATCCTCAAGGGCACCGGGGGCGGCGGTGGGCCGTCCGTCTCGAAGGCCCAGCAGAAGGTCTTCGACAACCCCAAGGACGCGCAGGCGTTCCGCGAGCTCGCGACCGCCCAGCAGGCGAATGGCGACACCGACGGGGCGATCCAGTCGCTCGAGAGCTACAACGCGCTGCGTCCCCACGACACGGACGCGCTGCGGGAGCTCGCAAGCCTCTACCTCTCGAAGGCGGACGCTGCGACGCAGCGAGCGCAGATCCTCCAGTACCGCGCCGCCTACCTCGTGCCCAGCACCGTCCGCTCGACGATCTTCGGGCTCAAGGGATCGCCGCTCGACCAGGATCCGATCACGAGCGCGGTCGACGCGAGCTACCAGCAGGACATCTCGACCGCCGCGAGCGAGGCGCAGACCGCCTCGGCCCAGGCCGTCGGCGCGTACAAGAAGATCACGCAGATCAGGCCCAACGATCCCGCCGTACAGCTCGAGCTCGCGCAGGCCGCTCAGTCCGCCGGCGATGCAGCGACCACCATCGGGGCGTACAAGGCGTTCCTGAAGCTCGCGCCGCAGGATCCAACCGCACCCGAGGTACGACGGCTCCTGAAGCAGTTGCAGAAGCAGAGCCAGGGCTAGCCGAACGAACGAGTTCTCGCGCGGGCGGAGATCACGCGTTAGCGGAGTCCTCTTCTGATCGGACGCGTAGACTCGACGCCGTGAGGCCCCTCGTCTTCGTCGCCGCGACGGGAGCGGCCGCCCTCTCGCTCGCGCTCGTCGGCTGCGGAACCGGCGGCTACTCGAGCGGGGGCAACCAGGGATCCGGCAAGAAGTACTTCGTGCAGGCCTGCGGCGGCTGTCACACGCTCGCGGACGCCGGGACGAACGGGAAGATCGGACCGAACCTCGACGACGCGTTCGCACAGGCCCGTCAGTCAGGGATGACGTCGGACACGTTCACCCAGGTCGTGAAGGACCAGGTGCACTTCCCGATCACCAACCCGTCGACGGGAGCCCCCGGGATGCCGAAGGTCGACCAGACGTTGCCGGCGTGCGGCAGCGACACGTCGGGAGGCTTCTGCGTTGTGGACCAGGATCAGGCGGTGGACGACGTCGCGCGGTACGTCGGCTCGGTCGCTGGCACCGGCCTGACCGCCGCGAAGCCGACCGACGGCAAGTCGATCTTCCAGTCGAACTGCGGCGCGTGCCACACGCTCGCGGACGCCGGTACGAGCGGGAAGGTCGGCCCGAACCTCGACGACATAAAGCCGACGCGGGACACGGTCGTGCGGCAGGTGACGAACGGCGGCGGCGCGATGCCCGCATTCAAGGGCACCCTCGACGAGAAGCAGATCGGCGCAGTCGCCGACTACGTCTCGTCGGTCGCCGGCAAGTAACCCGTCAGGCCCCCTTGGCCGCGAGATCGACGACGACGTGCGTCACGTCGATCGCGTAACGCGCACGCACCGCTTCCACGATCCCGCGCTCGAGCCAGTTCGAGCGACCGGGAGGATGCGTGGAGATCACGATCTCGTCGGGCCCGAACGTGCGGACGGCGTCGTCGATCGCGACGAGCGGATCGCCGTCGCCGACCTCGCCCCTGGCCTCGATACCGACCGACGCGAGCCGCCCGATCGTCTCGTCGAGCCGCCTGCGCGCCTCTTGGCGAGCCGGATCCTCGTCCGAGGTGTAGGTCTTCAGCCGCGAGTTGAGCGCAGGGCACACGACGAGGAAGGTGGTGCGCTTGCTGAGTGCGAGCGTGCTGATCGCGCTCAGCAGCTCCTCGCCGCCGACCGTCTCGTTCGCCACCACGAGGACGCGCCGCTCCTCCGGATCGCCGCGGCGCTCGACGGTCTCTCGCTCCGGCTCCGGCGCACGCCCGCGCAGGAAGACGGCGACCGCAGCGGCGGAGAGGCCGAGGAAGGTCAGGAAGCCGAGCGCCGTCGACGCCCACGACGCGAGCACGATGAGCGCGAACGCGCCGATCGTGACCAGCAGGAAGCGGAAGGCCGCATCCTCGCTCCGGAACGGGCTCTCCATCAGCTTTGCGCAAGGCCGGGATCCGCAAGTGCGGATCCCGGCCGCGCGGAAATCCCTGAAGGCGTCCGCTCCGCGGCCGCTGTCGTTGCGTCTGCGCCAACGGACACGGAACTAGAGGAGGTAGACCGACGTGTACACGACGATCCACATCACGTCGACGAAGTGCCAGTAGATCCCGGGCAACTCGACCCCGTGGTGGTGCTCCGCGGAGTAGTGGCCGCGGAAGCCGCGGATCGTGACGACCAGGAGCAAGCTGAGTCCGATGGCGACGTGCGCGCCGTGAAGTCCGGTGAGGCCGAAGAAGACCGAGGCGAAGGCTCCGGATCCCGTGTTGAACCCGACGTTCAGGTACTCGATCAGCTGCGTGCAGAGGAACGCGAGACCCATGAGGAAAGTCAGCACCATCCCCGCGAGGAACGCCTTCCGCTCGTCCCGCTTGATCGATTGCAGGGCCCAGTGCATCGTGAAGCTCGAGGTCACCAGGATGCAGGTGTTGACGCCGGCGACGAAGACGGGGAAGTCGTACGGTGGAGGCGGCCAGGTGGAAGGCGCGCTCGGGTTCACGACCCGCACGAAGAAGTAGGCGGCGAAGAACGAGCCGAAGAGCATGATCTCCGACCCGATGAAGAGGAGCATTCCGAGAGTGCGCGAATCGACGCGCGAGCTCTGGTTCGCGGTGGGCGGCCCGTGGTGCTCGTCGTGCCCGTGGAGAGCCTCGGCGTGGGCGCTCATGCATGCACCTCCTGCGTTGCCTCCTTCGCCTCCTTCGACGGGTTCATCACCGCGTGCCGTGCGCCGGGGACGCCGTACTCGTACGGCCCGCCGACGACCTGCGGGATCTCGTCGAAGTTGAAGATCGGAGGCGGCGACGAGACCTGCCACTCGAGCGTCCGCGCGTGCCACGGGTTCGCCTCGGCGATCGGGCCGCGCGCCCAGCTCGTAACCATGTTGTAGACGAACACGATGAACGAGGCCCCGAGCACGAACGACGCGATCGAGATGAAGAGGTTGAGGTCGCCGAACGCCTTGTCGTAGTCGAAGACGCGGCGCGGCATCCCGCGAAGCCCGACGTAATGCATCGGGAAGAAGGTCGCGTTGAAGCTCACGAAGGTGAGCCAGAAGTGGAGCTTCCCGAGACGCTCGTCGTACATGCGCCCCGTCATCTTCGGGAACCAGTAGTAGACGCCGGCGTAGATCGTGAACACGGATCCGCCGAAGAGCACGTAGTGGATGTGGGCGACGATGAAGTACGTGTCCGAGGCGGCGATGTCGATCGGGACGGAGCCGAGGTAGATCCCCGACAGGCCTCCGATGACGAACATCGTCACGAAGCCGAGCGCGAAGAGCATCGGCGTGGTCAGATGGATGCGCCCACGCCAGAGCGTCGCGATCCAGGAGAAGACCTTGATGCCCGTGGGGATCGCGATGAGGAGCGTCGTGATCATCATCGGGACGCGCAGCCAGTCGGCCATGCCCGCGACGAACATGTGGTGCGCCCACACGGAGAACCCGAGCACGAGGATCCCGATCAGGGAGAGCGCCATCAGCCGGTAGCCGAAGATCGGCTTCCGCGACATCGAGGATATGACCTCGGAGACGATCCCGAAGCCGGGCAGCATCATGATGTAGACGGCCGGATGGCTGTAGAACCAGAAGATGTGCTGGTAGCCGAGCACGTAGCCGCCGTTGTCGGGCGTGAAGAAGCTCGTGTGCATGATCCGGTCGAACATCACGAAGAACTGCGAGCCGGCGATGAACGGTGTCGCGAGGACGACGAGCAGTGAGGTCGTGAAGTTCGCCCAGACGAGGAGCGGCATGCGCCAAAAGGTCATCCCCGGCGCCCGCATCGTGATGATGGTCACGAGGAAGTTGAGCGCCGTCATGATGCTCGACGCACCGGCCCACTGGACGCCCATGTTGAAGAAGGTCTGTCCGAGCGGCTGCCCCTCCGAGAGCGGCGCGTAGCCCGTCCACCCCGACGCGAAGGCGCCGCCGGGTGCGAGGAAGCTCGCGACGAACATCGTCCCCGCGATAGGCAGGAGCCAGAACGAGAGGGCGTTCAGGCGCGGGAACGCCATGTCCGGCGCGCCGAGCATGAGCGGAACGGCGAAGTTCGCCAGGCCCGCGAAGGCCGGGATGATGAAGAGGAAGATCATCAGCGTCGCGTGCACGGACACGAGGCCGTTGAACGTCTGCGAGTCGACGAACTGCAGCCCCGGCTGCGCGAGCTCGGCGCGGAACATCATCGCCATGAGCCCGCCGATCGTGAAGAAGACGAACGTCGTGACGAGGTACTGGATCCCGATGACCTTGTGGTCCGTGTTGACACGGAAGTAGTCGCGCCACGAGCGGGCGCCGTGACCGGAGTGATCCTCGGGAAGCGTCGGCCTGCCGGAGACGTAGTAGAGCCAGTAGTCGAACGACCCGATTCCCGCGAGGAAGAAGATCGGCGCGACGACCATCGCGCCGACGACGAGCACGATCTGCGTGTCCCACACGGGGGACCAGCCCCACCACCAGCGGAGCAGGCAGACGAGGCCCGCGCCGAGCAGGAACCCGAGCCCACCCATCCACGCACCGCGGAAGAGGCCAGGTCCGAAGAACAGCCGCCAGCTCGAGCCGTGCGGCGGCTCGTAGTGCGACGGGTACTGCGCCGGCTGCTCGGGATGGGTCGCGGTCACGCGTGCTGCTCCTTGATCCACTTCGCGAAGTCGGCCTCACTGACCACGCGTGCCTTCGCGCGCATCGTCGCGTGACCGAGGCCGCACAGCTCGGTGCAGATCACCGCGAACTCACCCGTGTGCTTCGGCGTCACGACGATCGTCGTCTGGATTCCGGGCACCGCGTCCTGCTTCTGACCGAACTCGGGCACCCAGAACGAATGGATCACGTCGACCGAGGTGAGCGTGAACTTCGCGGCGCGCCCCACGGGGAGCACGAGCTCGCCCGTCTGCACGTTGCCCGAGTCCGGGTACTGGAACTTCCACGTGAACTGCTGACCGATCGCGTTCACGTGCAGCGGGTTGTCGGTCGCCTTCCCGTTCTCGGAGAGCACGACGGCGCTCACGATCCCGAGGGCGATCACGAGGATCGCGGGCACCGCGGTCCAGGCGATCTCGAGCCCGGTGTGACCGTGGATCGGAGGACCCTCGGCGTCGTCGTCCGGTGGGACGCGCCACTTCCAGACGGAGAAGACGACCACCGCCGCGACGAGCGAGAAGATGACGATCGAGATGATCGTCGCGAACCAGTAGATGTCCTGGATCCGGTCGAACTGCTCGCTGTCCGACGTCGGAAGCCACTGAAAGAGCACCGCCACGAGCGTGACGATCACGGCGAAGACGATGGCGATCCCGGCGAGCTGGAAGATCCCCTTGCGCACCGCTGCGAGCCTACTTCAACAGGTGGCGGTCGGTGAGAAGGAACCGGCGCGCGCAAAACACTGCTGATGACCGCGGGCTCCGGCTATCGTGGCCCGCGCCGCTCGTGTCTCGTCTCCGGATCACCCTCGTCCTGGTCGGGCTATGTGTACTTGCCGCGACCCTCGCCGCGGTCATGGTCGAGCGACGTGCCGACGCGGCGCCCGCCGCGCAGGCCACCCCGGCGCGCCCGTCCGTCACGGCGCCCGTAACGCTCGCCTTCGCCGGCGACGTCCACTTCGAGGGCGACGTACGCGCGACGCTCCTCTCCCGCTCCCGGACAGTGCTCGGCGCGATGGCTCCGACGCTCGGCGGCGCCGACCTCGCGATCGTGAATCTCGAGACGGCGGTCACCGACCGCGGGGCCGCACAACCGAAGCAGTACGTGTTCCGTGCGCCCGCGAGCGCGTTCGAGGCACTCGCCAACGGCGGCGCCGACGTCGCGACCATGGCCAACAACCACGGAATGGACTACGGCGTCGAGGGGCTTCGCGACTCACTCGCCGCCGCGCGCCACGCGCGATTCCCGGTGATCGGGATCGGGCTCGACGACGACCAGGCGTACCGTCCGTACCGCGCGACGATCCACGGTGACCGGGTCGCCGTGATCGCGGCAACGCAGGTGCTCGACGACCAGCTCGTCTCGGCCTGGACCGCGGGGCCGCACAAGCCCGGACTCGCTTCTGCGAAGACTGTTCCGAGGCTGCTCGAAGCCGTCCGCCAGGCGCGAGCGAGCGCCGACACCGTCGTCGTCTTCCTGCACTGGGGCGTCGAGCTCATGGGCTGCCCGACACACGCGCAGCGGCGACTGGCGCGCCAGCTCGTCGACGCCGGCGCCGACGTCGTCGTGGGCAGCCACGCGCACCGCCTGCTCGGCGGCGGGCGCCTGGGGTCCGCCTTCGTCGACTACGGACTCGGGAACTTCGCCTGGTACGCGAGCAGCGACGTGACCTCGCAGACCGGCGTGGTGCTCGTGACCGTGCGCGGACGGAAGGTCGTCGGGTATCGATTCGTGCCCGCCTACATCCGCGACGGCTCGCCGTATCCGCTCGCGGGGGGAGAGCGCTCGGCGGCGCTCGGCTCGTGGAAGCAGCTGCGCTCCTGCACCGACTTGAAGCCCTGAGAACGGGGCTACACTTGCCCGTCGCGGGCCGTTAGCTCAGTTGGTAGAGCAGGGGACTCTTAATCCCAAGGTCGAAGGTTCGAATCCTTCACGGCCCATCCAAGGATTGCCTGCAAACATCGGAGATTCGCATTTTGCGCCCAGCGCACCGGCACGCGTGGGGCAACAGATGGGGCAACAGGAGCCCTCTGGATCGGTAACTCACGCAGGCGGCACCGGAGCGTGAACTCCACTGCTATCGCGCGGGTGCGGTGTTTCGTTGTCGGGCCGACCCCTCCGGCAATAGGCCGCGCGACTAGCTCAATTCGTCGTAAAGCGGACTAGACAACCACTAGTGGTCCGCGCGTGCGTGCGAGTAGCGACGGCACCTCGCGCACCTCGCAGCGCCGGAACCCGGTGCCACGCCCTCTCTGCGCCGGTACCAACCGAAAACGCGTCCTCGTAGGACACCGCCCTCTCACGGCGGCGGCGCAACGCGCCTAGCCTTATCGGGTCAAGCGGTCGGACGTCTGTCGATCACCGCCTCCGGTCAGAGCTAGTGAAACGCGAGAATCGGACGCAAACCGGTTTAGCCGGTTGGTGAGAACTTGGCGGTCACGCTCTTCCGCGAGGCCGGGAACACGCACCTGCGGGCGCAGCCGCTCCATCCCACGAACCGCCAAGCCTTTGCCGCGATCGCCGACAGACGGATGTTGGTCCCTGCTGGAACACTCCTCGAGCATGTTCGCGCACAGGTCGCGCCAGCAGGCAAGAGGCCTTTCACGCGTCCGTTCCCCACGACGTTGACCGTGACCTTGACGACGCTCGGCGCGAACGTCGCCGTGACGGTTTGCGAGGTGTTCATCGTCACCGAGCATGTGCTGCTCCCTGTGCAGGCGCCACTCCAGCCGACGAAATGCCAACCGCTCTCGGGGAGAGGGGCCAGGCTGTACGACGTTCCCAGAGCCTTCGGAAAGGCGCACGACGACACGTAGCAGAACGCGACGTTGGCGAGCTCGACGCCCCCCTTGCCGACAACGTGAACGTTGAGATCTGGGAAGACCCCCGGAGTGACCCACGGCGTATTCGCGAGATTCTGGCTTGCTTGGCACCCTCCGATCGCGACAGCGGTCTTTCCGTCCGAGGAGAGCGCCGGGTTGAAGTAGTCGTCGTGATTGGCGTCGATGGCGATTCCGGTGCCGCTCGATCCAGAGGCGGACGGATCGGCCTCGCTTCTCATTAGGTCGTTCGCGTCGTCGAGGACGTGGAAGTCGGCGCTTGCGTGCGGCGCGCACCTGGGGACGAGGCCGAACGTATGAAAGAGCTCGTGAACGACCACGAGGGACTTACCCCCGTTCTGGAACCAGACTACGCCTGTATTGCCGCCAATCAACCCGCCACCTCCGCCCAGCCCCGGTCCCTCGTAGAACGCCAGGTTCTTGACGTTCGACTCGCCGTAGCCGGCTTGCCTCAGCTCCTGGTCGACGCGTGGCACCAGGTTAATCCCGAGCGACGCCGCCTCTTGGCTCGTCTCCGACAGACGAAACGGGATCGGGTCGTACGACAGGACACGGAACATGAGCCCTGTCCGGCTGTAGATGAAATCCTGCGCCTTCTCTTCGTCGGCGACCAAGAATTCGCGCGAGGCAGGCGCGCCGTCTTGCGCGGTGATCGTGAAAAACCGGATCGCGTATCCATCCGATCCGGCATCCGCGCGTGCCTGCACGCCAAGCGCCAGCATCAGCAAGACGACCGCTGCTCCGATCACGCCGCGCCCCGGCATCGCTCGACCCTCTTCCCTCGTGAAAAAACAACCCTAGCCTGATCGAAGATCAAAGAACCCAGGGGATCGCGAGGCACAACAACGCCGATGCGCGCTACCCGAACGGCAATCTCCGGACCGGCGGACATCTAGACCGGAGCGCCGTTCCAACGCCGCCACACCGACATGAGCGCTAGCCGCGTTACGCTCGGTGGGATGACACCGGCCGGGGGATCGCTCCGTTGATCCGTGCATTCAGCCCCGGCTGCTATCCGTCGGGTTCGTTGCCGATAATGTGAAGCGTCAGCTCGTCCTTGGGGGTGCGAGTGAGGGGCAGGAGTACGGAAGCAAGAGAGTTCCGTGTGGGCGGGGTGGCCGAGCGCTTGGCGTCGTACGAGACCTCGAAACCCAAGGTCTTCACCCACCACGGCAGTGCGGACGCTGAGCTCGTGGAACGAGCAGCCACGCTACTCGCGGTGATGCCTCGCAATCAGCTGCGTGCGACGATCGAAGGATTGCTGTCCCCGCACGACCTCGACAAGGGTCGAGAGGCGATCGATGCACTCATAGACGCAGCGTTCGCGGCTGAAGACGAGACAGGGCACGTGCGCTTGAGCCCCTGACGGGCACGAGGCGAACTCGCCCCACGTTTGGACGAGGTCGGACGCCGGCCAAAAGGTGAGGAGTCGATGCCCGCCTCGGGATCGCCACCGTCAGCTCGCGCCCGACCCCGCGCAAGAAAAAAGTGAAGTCGAAGGAGTCAGGTCAACTGGGGAGCAGGCGAGTTGCGCGCGCAACACCAAGGCATCGGGCCGAGCGGCTACACGAGTCCCTCGCGGCGGCGTGAGGCGCTGGCTCAAGCGACACGACAGGTCGTCAGCTTTCTGCCACCAGCCGATAGAGCCGCCACCCACCTGGGACGCCCTTCAACTCGTACTCGCCGGCATCTGTGTAACCGAGGCTGGAGCCGACCGTGAGGTCCTTGACCGTCTGAGATACGAGCACCTCGCCCGCCGCCGCAAGCGCCGCCACACGTGCGCCGATCGCGACCGCAATCCCGCCGACCTTCGCGTCGATGAGCTCGACTTCGCCTGTGTGGACACCGGCTCGCACTGCGATCCCTAGGGGCTGCACCGCCTCGACAATCGCTTGCGCGCAGCGAACGGCGCGGGCGGGCCCATCGAACGTGGCAAAGAAGCCGTCCCCTGCGGTATCGACCTCCGTCCCCCTGTATCGACCGATCATTGCGCGGATCGTCGCGTGGTGGCGCTCGACGAGGCTCTTCCAAGCATGATCGCCGAGTTGGGCGGCCCTCTCCGCGGAGCTAACGAGGTCGGTGAACAGCACAGTCGTGAGGACGCGCTCAAATGTGGCCTCCTCGGCATGAACAGACCGAACGAAGCGTTCGATCTCGCCCAGTAGCACGTTGAAGTCACCCGCGTACGGCATCCAATCCTCGCCCGGCACCGGAACGTGCCTGGCGCCGGGAATCCTCTCAGCAAGATCGGCGGAACGTGCTCGGGCAGCCTCGGAGCGTGACAGCACGAGCGTAGGCGCCTGCACGGTGTGCAAGACGCTGCGCACGTCTATCGTCTGCTCGAACTCGTCGAACGCGAGCGCTGCGGCCGGCGAGGCTCCGTGTCGGAGAGATCTCGCTTCCCATCGGATCCACTCGGGGTCGTCCGCATGGGATGGAGCGACGCTCTGGAGAAACCGCTTCGCCAGCCTGGCTGTCCCCCAGTGAGCGGCGATCTCGCTCCTCCAAGCAGCCAGGTCATCTGTTGATGTGCCGACAGGGTAGTCCGGTGCCCACGCTGTCCGTGCCCATGAGTTGTAGAGGACGAGAGCGAAGACCCGGTCGGGGTGCATTGCGGCGAAAAACGCGGCGAGGCTCCCTCCTCCTCGGTTCCCGACGAGCACTGCGCGTTCGGACCCCGCTTCGTCCAGGACGGCACGCAGGTCATCCACCCGCATGTCGAAGTCAGGCGCTCCAAGGACTCGGTCGGAGAGGCCCGTCCCACGCTTGTCAAACAGG
Source organism: uncultured Gaiellaceae bacterium (assembly GCA_963846995.1). Classification (GTDB taxonomy): domain Bacteria; phylum Actinomycetota; class Thermoleophilia; order Gaiellales; family Gaiellaceae; genus GMQP-bins7. The sequence continues at coordinate 257,867 of CAWJYD010000011.1, forward strand.
ATGACTCTTGAGAAGGTTGCGAGCCGCTCGAGAAATCGAGTACCCCACGGGGCCTCGAACTCGATCTCGAAGTTTCCGGCCATCCCGAGCGTGTACACGAGATCGACTGGCCCATCGCCACGCACCTGGTAGGCGATGTTCACGCCGTCGACCGTCGTCGCGTAGCGCACCTCAGGCTGTTCCATGTCAGATCGAATCCTTCCGCCCGCAGCAGGCGGATGCAAATGTGGACCGGTCGCCCAGCGCGACTTGGCGAGCGTTCGAATACCCAGCGCTCTCTCGCGTTAGCCGGATAGCGGCCGCGCCGGCGCTGCACATCGCCCGACTGACCCTAGGGACAGTCCGCATGAACGCGACGACCGCTATTCCCGAGCCCTTGCGCTGCCCTTGGTGCTCGGACAGCGCAAGGGCTTCGGTCAACTCATGCGACGGTCGCCGCGTCAGGTCCTGTCTGATCGCCCTCAGCTCAGAGCGCAGCCTTTATCTAGTTTTTTTGACAGGTGACGGTCACGGTTCCCGATCTGCCTGCGCACTTACGAAGGCTCCACTAACGCGCCGGGACACCCAGATGCAGCCCTCGATCGCCCCGTAAAGAACGACCAGAACCCCGAGGGACGCCAGCGCGAAGATTCGGCCGAGCTCCCCTTGCATCTCTTCCTCCCTTCTGAGCCCAGCGAAGGGAAAGCGGCCCGTGAACACCGCTCGCGAGCCACACACACCGCAGGTATTGCGCCCTTCCCCTGGACTTGCGGTGAGTATCCCAGATAGCGCGCGCGTAACAGACGAGATCGGCTGGCGGCCTAACGTCTTGAGGGGTGGCAAATATCGTCGGCCAGCTGAAAAGGGGGCGATCCGCATCGAGAGCGGCGCGCGCCCAAACTGGGAAGTCGGTGTTCAGCCAATGGGTCGAGATCGCGGGACTTCGGCGTCTCGGACTCGGCCCGGGCGACTACTACCGCTACCGACTCTTCGACGACGCGCGCTTTGAACCCGAACAGAAGCGCGAGTACACGGGCTCAAAGTTTCAGGACGCCGTCTATTCCTTCGTCAACGACCCCGGCCTGATCGCGCGAAGCGACCTACCTCGGGGCTGGGGCGGCGCGGTCGACAAGCTGCTCTTCGACTGCCTTATGCAGAGTTCGGAGGTGCCGACGCCGCGCATCATCGCGGTCTTCGACGCCAGCGGCATCGAGTACGGAGAGATCGAGACGTGTCGCACGCGCGATGCTCTGGAGCACGTCATCCGGGCCCAGGACGCCCACGGCTTCTTCGTAAAGCCCGCACGCGCTCACACTGGCGACGGCGCTCTGGCCGTCGTGCGAGTCGAAAGTGAGAGCGTCGTGCTGGCGGATGGCCGCCGCGTCGCCATCGAAGCGTTACTCGACCAGGTCTGTGCATACAACCGGGTTCTGATTCAGGAGCTTCTCGCTCCCCACCCAGTCCTTGCGATGGCCGCAGGCTCAACACTCGCGACGGTGCGCGCCAGCGTACTTCGGAGAGAGGAATCCTCGACGATCCACCGCACGATTCTGCGTATCCCGACGGGCGCCAACATGGTCGACAACTTCGATGGTGGGACCACTGGCAATCTCGTTGGCTGGGTGAATCCAGCCACTGGCGAGGTCGTAAGCGTGTACAGCGGGACGGGAGTCACTCAGGTTCGAGTCGTCCGACACCCCGACACGGGGGTGAAGCTCGAGGGCCTTCTGCTTCCCGACTGGACCGAGGCCTGTGCTCTCCTCAAGCGCGCCTCGCGCCTCCTCTCGGCGATGCCATTCCAGTCGTGGGACTTAGGGCTCACGGACCAGGGACCGATGATGATCGAGATCAACGACATCTCATCCCAGGATGTGCTGCAACTCGCGGGCCCGCCGGGAATGCTCGATGCCGAGCTCTGCACGTTTCTTCGCGAGCAAGGTTTTCGCTGGCGCTATCCACACAATTGATGACCGTGTAGCGCTGCTCGCGATCGTCCTTGTCGTCTTCATCGGCTCGAGCCCGTTACTGCAACGGTGGGGATCGGCTCTCGTCCTCGGCGCGGGAGTCGTCGCGACCGTGGTCGCGTTCTGGGCGACCGGGACGTACGTCGTCCCGCGATTCTTCAGCTTTCTCCTCGTCCCGTCGTTGATGCTCCTCGCGAGCGGGATCGCAGCCATCCTCGCGCGTTCGGTCGCGTCCCGTCGGGTCGGACCTCGAACGGTCTTGGCCGCGTTGACGCTCGCCGCGTTCGTGCTCATCGCGACTCCGACCATGATGAAGATCACCCGGCTCCCGCGAGTCGCGGCCTCGGAGGCCGCCGCCGCGTTGACGTCGAGCACGCCGCAGCCGGCCGAGGTCTTCGTGTACATGCCCTACCCGCGGGACTTCCAGTTCTATCTGGGCCACTCGATCCAGACCGCACGATCGCCGAAGCAGCTCCGCCGCATGTGTGACGCTGTCGGCGAGGTCGTCTTCGTGCGGCAGCAGTGGTCGCTTCCGGCGCTCGCGACCCGCTGCACGCAGCGCGCAGGAACCCGTCACGTTCGGATCGAGCAGTACGCGCGGGGAGGCCAGATCGAGCTCTGGTTCATCCCCCCGGCCGGCACCAGCTCCTAGCCGCGGATCAGCGCACGGAGCTCCACGGCTCCTCGGCCGACACGTCGACGAGCTCGTAGCCACCGTCGCCCATCGGGGGCGCGAGGATGACCTGGAGGTTCGCTGTCTCCGAGAAGTCGTTGTACGAGCCGTGGACGACGTCCTTGTCGATGTACACCGAGTCGCCCGCGCCAAGCTCGACGCGGTCCTCGTTCAGGTACTGCACGATCTTTCCCCGCAGGACGATGATCATCTCGTCCTGGTCGGGATGCTTGTGGAACGCGTGCGACGCGCCAGGCGACAGCGTCACGTCCATCACGACGAAGGTCGCGCAGCCCGTCGAGGGTGGGTCGCAGCGCATGCCGGCGCTCCCCCAGTCGAACTGCGTCACGGCGACGTCGTCCTGCAGCACGAACTTGCTCATCGGTCTCCTCCTGCGGTCGTCAGACGGGGATCGCCTTGAAGCGGCGCATGTTCTCGGTCATCGCGATCTCGGTGGGCAGGCGCTCCATCGAGGAGGCGCCGAAGAAGCCGGCGATCCCCTCGGTGCGCTCGATGACGTAGGCGGCGTCGTCCGGCTCGGCGATCGGGCCGCCGTGGCAGAGGACGAGGACGTCGGGGCTCACCCGTCTCGCCGCGTCTTGCATCTCCTGGATCAGGGGCACGCAGTCGTCGAGCGTCTTCGCCGTCTCGGCGCCGATCGTGCCGCCGGTGGTCAGGCCCATGTGCGGGACGAGGACGTCGGCGCCCGCCTCCGCCATCGCGACCGCCTCGTCGACCGTGAAGGCGTACGGCGCAGTGAGCATGTCCTTGGAGCGTGCGAGCCGGACGAGGTCGACCTCGAGGCCGTAGCCCATCCCGGTCTCCTCGAGGTTCTGCCTGAACGTGCCGTCGAAGAGCCCCACGGTCGGGAAGTTCTGCACGCCCGAGAATCCGATCCGCTTCAGCTCGTCGAGGAAGACGTCCATGCGCCGGAACGGATCGGTGCCGCACACGCCCGCGAGCACCGGCGTCTCGTCGACGACGGGAAGCACCTCGCGCGCCATGTCGACCACGATCGCGTTGGCGTCGCCGTACGGGAGCAGCCCCGACAGCGACCCGCGGCCGGCCATCCGGTAGCGGCCGGAGTTGTAGATGATGATCAGGTCCGCGCCACCCGCCTCGGCGCACTTCGCGGAGAGGCCCGTCCCCGCGCCGGCGCCGATGATCGGCCTGCCCGCGTCGATCTGGGCGCGCAGCCGCGCGAGCGCTTCGCCTCGCGTCACGCCGACTCGACCATCGCGTGCAGACGGTCCGCCATGGCCGTCGCGAACGCCGGGTCGTTGACGTCCGCGTCGAGCTCGTGCACCTCGACGTCGCCGAGCGTCTCGCGCAGTCCGCCGAGGAGTGCCGCGTCCGCCTCGGGATCGTGGAAGACCTGGCCCTCGACCGCGATCGCCGACACACCGCGGAGCGGGATGTAGAGCGCCACCGGCCCGGTGGCAGCCGACAGCTTCTTCCCGATCCTGCGCCCGAGCTCGCGGCATTCGTCCGGCGTCGTCCGCATCAGGGTGACGGTCGGGTTGTGCACGTAGAGATTTCTCTCCGCGAACTTCTCCGGCACCGACTCGAGTGGGCCGAAGTTGACCATGTCGAGCGCGCCGAGGGAGACGACCTGCGGAAGCCCGAGCTCTCCGGCCGCCTCGAGCCGATCGGGGCCGGCCGAGAGGACGCCGCCGACGAGGTCGTCCGCGAGCTCCGTCGTCGTGATGTCGAGGACACCCGCGAGGAAGCCGCCTCGCGCCAGCGCCTCGAGCGACTGGCCGCCCGTGCCCGTCGCGTGAAAGACGAGAACCTCGTAGCCGAGCTCCTCGAGACGCTCGCGTGCGGCGGTCACTGACGGGGTCGTGACGCCGAACATCGTCGCCCCGACGAGTCGCTTCGCGCCGTCGGCGGCCGGAGGCGTCGCCTTCACTGCCCCGGCGATCATCCCGGCGGCGTTCGTCATGATCTGCGCCGAGATCCGGTTGACGCCAGCGATGTCGACGACCGAGTACATCATCGCGATGTCGACGGCGCCGACGTACGGCCGCGTGTCCCCCGAGGCGAGGGTGGAGACGAGGACCTTCGGTACCCCGACCGGAAGTGCCCGCATCGCCTCTCCGACGAGCGCCGAGTTGCCCGAGCCGCCGAGTCCGAGGATGCCGTCGAGGCGTCCTTCGCCGTGCAGACCCGTGACGATCGCAGCTGCGCCCCGGGCCATGGCTGCGATCGCAGCCCCTCGGTCGCCCGCCGCTGCGAGCTCGTCCACGTCGACGCCCGCCGCGGCGGCGACCTCCTGCCGCGTGAGGTCGGGCTCCGTGAGCGGATCGCCCATGATCCCGGCGTCGACGAGGATCACGCCGACGCCCTGCTCGCGCACGCGATCGCGCAGGAAGGCGTACTCGTGGCCCTTCGTGTCGAGCGTCCCCAGCAGCACGACGGTCTTCAGCGCGTCCGTGCTCACCGCGGCAACCCTAACGCCGTCGGCGCCGGAAGCAGCGTCCAGGCGCAGGTTTTGCCGCCGAGGCGGGAGGGAACGACGGAACCGGAGGTGAGGTCATGGGCTGGATAGGAATCCTGCTGATCGTTCTACTCGTGCTGCTTCTGCTCGGCGGGTTCGGGTACGCACGCCGCTGAGGCTGGCATCGATCGAAGTGCGGACGCGGCCGTTACGACGGCCGCGTCGGCGTTTCGGAGCCGGCGGGCGATCTAGGAGACCGCTGCCCGGGCGATGAGATCCTCGTCCGACGGCGCACCGCCGCTCGCGTTCGGCAGGTGCTCGTCGAGGAGGCGCTCGCCCATCGCGCGGGCTCTGCGTGCCGCGAGGACGTCCCCCTCGCCCGCCGTCACGATCGAGCCCTTCATGAGGATGTGCCAGGACTCGGAGAACTCGTCCGCCTGCTCGACGCCAGCCTCCTCCGCGATGCGCTTGACGACCGAGCGGATGTACTCGAGGTGCGCCGCACTCGCACTACCCAGCGGGTCGTCGAGGTCGCCGATCTCGAGAAGCACGTTGATGAACGAGCAGCCCTCGAAGTCGTCGCGGTGGAACCACTCGTCGAAGACGTCGAAGATGGCGAGGAGCTGCTCTCGCGGCGTGTCCCCGCGGCGGCGCGCCTCTGCCTGGACGAACTCCCGCGTCCACAGCTGCTCGCGCCGCTGCAGGAAGGCGAGAACGAGGGCCTCCTTCGAGCGGAAGTGCCGGTACAGCGTCGAGCGAGCGACGCCGGCTCGTTCGACGATCTCCTCCGTTCCCACCGCACGTATCCCGCGGTGCGCGAAGAGCTCGTAGGCGGCGTCGAGGATACGCTCGCGCGCGGTGGCCGGGCGATGCGACTCAGCCTCGGACGGCGCAAGGTCGCCCCAACGCACGAAGTCCGGCGCGGGCGTCCCGACGTACACGGTCGCCTGGTCGTCGCCGTCGAGCTCGACCGCGGTCACGAACCCGGTGGTCTCTCGCCCGACGCGGTCACCGACGTCGGGGACGGCGGCTTCGTACCAGTACTCGACGGCGCCTGATGCGAACCTCACCGTGATGACGGACTGCTTGCCCACGCTGTCCCCCTCGAATCGGACGAGACTGACTTGTCTCGTCAACCTTCACCCACACGGGTGACAGCGTCAAACGGGGAACGTCCTGTCAGCGTGGAGCTGCGGCCAGCTTCGTCCCGAACGCCATCGCGACCTCCGTTCCGACGCCGGACACGCTCGTGAGGCCGTACTGATCGGTCAGCGTCGCGATGATTGCGAGACCGAAACCGCCGCAACCGCCCCTCCCGGCCGCGACGACCCCGGATCCGAAGTCCCGAACCCGCACGACGGCGCCCTCGCCCGTTCGCGAGACCGAGATCTCGACGGTGCCGTGGCAGGACCCGTAGGCGTGGCGGACGGCGTTCGTCATCGCCTCGGAGACGCAGAGCCGGACGTCGTGGAGCAGCGCCTCGTCGAGCCCGAGGCGTCCGGCGGCGTCCGAGGCAGCTTCGCGGGCCTCCTTCACGAACGAAGCGGTGGCCGGGTAGGCGCGCTCGAAGCAGGCGCGCTCCGCTTCCGAGCGGGCTCGTCGCGGCCCTCCCGAGTGGCGGGCGCCGGACTGCCGCAGCAGCTCGTTCACGACGAGCCCTCGGCGGCGACGTCGGCGGTCGCGAGGTGGGGACGGATGAGCGCGTCGATCTGACGTCCCGTGGCACGGCCCTCGAGCCGGTCGACGACCTGGCCGTGCTCGACGACCAGGAGTGACGGAATCTTCGAGACACCTAGGTGGTCGACGAGCTCGGGGCTCGCGTCCGCATCGAGGTCGACGACCCGCAGCCGCTTCTTCTGGGTGACCTTCACCCAGGCGATCAGGCTCTCCATCTTCCGGGACGCGCCGGAGCGCCGCCTGCTGACGAAGACGAGCGTCGGAAGGCGACTGTCGCCGATGTCCACGGAAAGGGGTCCCAGGCTCATGTAGAGGGTGTGCCCAGGCCTCGGGATCGCAAAACGACGGCAGCCGTTTGCAGGCGGGCGGCGGCGGGAATAGCAACTGGTTCCCGGAGCGAAGGAGGCGATGATGACGGCAAGACCCGAACGAGACCAAACCGTCGAGGACGTGATGACTTCCGGCCCGACGTCGATTGCGAACGACGCGCCCGTCGTGGAGGCAGCGCGCAGGATGGCGTCCGAGGACGTCGGATCTCTTCCGGTCGTCGACGGCGACCGCGTGGTCGGCATCGTGACGGATCGCGACCTCGTGCTTCAGGTCATGGCGAAGGAGCTCGATCCGAACGAGATCCACGTCTCCGATGTGTGCAGCGAGCGCCCGGTGACGGCGGAGCCCGGCGAGCACCTCGACGCCGCGCTCGAGCGAATGGCGAAGGAGCGGGTCCGCCGCCTTCCGGTCGTCCTCGACGGCCGCCTCGTCGGCATCCTCGCCCAGGCGGACGTCGCGCGTGCAGCCACCGTCGAGTCCACCGGCCGGCTCGT
>CAWJYD010000012.1:0-484771 GCA_963846995.1 uncultured Gaiellaceae bacterium
GCGACGGACACGATCCTGGCCCGCGGCGGTCTCCGAGCGCAGCTCGCCGACGAGCGCAGCCGGGACGGCGACGACGGCCTCGGCCTCGCGCGGGATCGCGTTGCGGCTGACTCCTCCCGCGAGCGAGGCGAGCCTGAACGGGATGTGCTCGTAGGCCGGGGCGAGGATGCTGCCCAGCGCCTTGATCGCGTTCGCGCGTCCCCTGGCGACGTCGGCTCCCGAGTGGCCGCCGCGCGCGCCTGAGAGTGCGATCCGCAGCACCACCTCCTCGGGCGCGACCGACTTCGGCGCGAGCGCGAGCCGGAGGAACGTGTGGTCGCTCCCGGCGCAGCCGACCGTAATCGCGTCGTCGTTCGTCCCGTCGAGGTTCACGAGCCTGCGGCTCCCGACGAGCGAGGGATCGAGCGCCTTCGCGCCCTCCAGGCCCTCCTCCTCGGAGACGGTGAAGAGGAGCTCGAGCGGGCCGTGCGGGCCGGCCTCGTCGGCGACCGCCAGCGCGGCCGCGACGCCGATGCCGTTGTCCGCGCCGAGCGTCGTGCTGTCGGCCGCGACCCAGTCGCCGTCGACGACGACGCCGATCCGCCCGGCCCGCGGGTCGTACGCGCTGCCCGGATCCCGCTCGCAGACCATGTCGAGGTGCGACTGGAGGGCGACGGGATCCGCCTGCTCGCGGCCGGGCGAAGCCGGCACCGACACGACGACGTTCCCCGCCTCGTCGGCACGCGCCGCGAGCCGCCGCGCGGCGGCCCACTCCTGGACGTGCTCGCGGGCCGGCCCTTCGCTTTTCGGTGGCCGCGCGATGCGGGTCAGCTCCTCGAAGCGCTCCCACACGAGGGCGGGCTCGAGCCCCTGTAGCCGATCGCTCACCGCCGGAGTGTCAGCGCCGCCCCGGCGACGAGGAGCGCGAGGCCGAGGACGCGCGTCCACGACAAGGCGACCTGGTGGACACCGAACCAGCCGAACCGGTCGATGACCGCGGCGAGCGAGAACTGCGCGGCGATGAGGAACGCCGTCGTCGCGACCACGCCGATCCGCGGCCCGGCGATGGTGATCGCGAGGATGATGCAGATGCTCATCGCGCCGCCGAGCAGCTGCCACTTCGGGCCGCCGATGGCGTCGCCGACCCCGCTCAGGGAGCGGCGCGCGACGAGCAGCACGCCGAGTGCCAGAGCGGCGCCGATCAGCGACGCGGTGGCGGCGGCCTCGACGCTTCCGACCCGTTCGTTGAGCCGCCCCTGAACCGCGATCTGCACCGCCCCGGCGAGCCCGGCCGCGGCGGCGAGCACGGCGGCGAACGCGGTCGAGCTCACGCCGAGGACGCTATACGCTCCTCGAACCTCGAGAGAATGGAGCTACATGGTTCGCGCAGTCATCCTGTTCGAGCAGGACGTCGACCCGGAGCGCTACCGGCAGCACAACGACGAGTTCACCTCGAAGGTCGAGTACACGGCTTTCCGGCACGGGAGCACGATCGGATCACCCTTCGGCGAGCCTCGCTTCCAGCACTACGCGGAGTTCGAATGGGACGAGCGCGAGGCGTTCAAGCGCGCGGTCAACTCACCCGAGTTCGCGGCTGCTGGCGAGGACGCGATGGCGATGGGGATCCCGTTCACCGTGCACTTCGTCGAGGTCGAGTGACGGAGCCTACGCACCCAGCTCCGCGAGACCCGGCAGAGCTCGGGTTCGAGACGATCGTCTACGAGAAGGCGCCGCCGTGCGCGACGATCCGCCTCAACCGACCGGACGTCCTCAATGCCTTCGACTTCCGCATGCTGCGCGAGATCGCACGTGCGTGCGAGGACGCGTCCTGGGACGACGAGGTGCGCGCCGTCGTCGTCACGGGGACGGGGCGCGCGTTCTGCGTCGGCGCCGACCTGCGCTCGTGGGACGAGGATCTCCTCGGAAAGCCGAGCGAGTACTGGAAGTGGTTCGGCGCGTTCGAGGACATGCACGACCGCATCCGCAAGATCGGCAAGCCCACGATCGCCCGGATCAACGGGATCGCCGTGGGCGGCGGCAACGAGCTGCAGATGGCCTGCGACCTCGCGGTCATGGTGGACTCGGCGTTCATCCGCCACGTCGGTCTGCAGCATGGCTCGGTGCCTGCTGGCGGCGCGACGCAGTGGCTGCAGCTGATGGTCGGCGACCGGCGCGCGCGCGAGATCATCTTCCTCTGCGACGAGATCCCGGCGGCCCAGGCGGCGGAGTGGGGGCTCGTGAACCAGGCCGTGCCGGAGTCCGAGCTCGACGCCGCCGTCGACGAATGGGTCGAGAAGCTCGCCGCGAAGCTGCCGCAGACGACCCGCTACGCGAAGCAGCAGCTGAACGTCTGGCGCGACCTCGCGTGGAACCAGACGGTGGGGCACGCCCGGGACTGGCTCGCGATGTCGATGCTCGGCGAGGAGGCGCAGGGAGCCGTGCGCGCGTTCCTCGAGCGCGACAGGAAGTAGGCTCGAGCCGATGGCCGACGAGGTGCTCACCTCGCGCGACGGCGCGGTTCTCACCATCACCCTGAACCGTCCCGACGTCTACAACGCGATCAACCGCGCCCTCCACGACGGCCTCGCCGAGGCGCTGCGCGAGGCTGCGGACCCGGAGATCCGCGCGGTCGTCCTGACCGGAGCGGGCCGCGGGTTCTGCTCGGGCCAGGACCTGCGGGAGTTCCAGTCGTTCCCCGGCGGCGTCCGCGAGGCGCTCGAGCAGACGTACCACCCGAACGTGCGGGCGATGCGCGCACTGGAGAAGCCGATCCTGGGCGCGCTGAACGGCTCCGTCGCGGGCGCCGGGATCTCGCTCGCGTGCGCGTGTGACGTCAGGGTGGCCTCGTCGTCGGCGAGCTTCGTTCCCGGCTTCATCGGGATCGGGCTCGTGCCCGACGCGGGAAGCACGTGGTCGCTCCATCGGCTGCTCGGTTACACCCGCGCGTTCGAGTGGATGGTCTCGAACCGCAAGCTCTCGGCGGAGGAGGCGCTCGCGTGGGGCCTCGTCACCGAGGTCGTGCCCGGGGACGCGTTCCCGGAGCGCGTGTCCGAGCTTGCGGCGTGGTACGCGGGGCTGCCGACGCGCGGGGTCGCGCTGACGAAGCGCCTGTTCGAGCATGCATACGCCGCCTCGCTCGGCCAGCAGCTCGAGCTGGAGGCCGAGCTGCAGCAGGCCGCGACGGAGACGGCCGACTTCGCCGAGGGCGTCAACGCGTTCCTCGAGAAGCGGCCCGCCGCGTTCACCGGCCGCTGACGGCGTCCGTGCGGATCGCGACGGTCGACTACCACACTGCCGGCGAGCCGTTCCGGATCGTCACGGATGGCGTCGAGTCGCTGCGGGGCACGACGATCCTCGCCAAGCGGCGCGACGCGCTCGAGCGGCTCGACGACGTCCGTCGGCTGCTCGTGCACGAGCCACGTGGGCACGCCGACATGTACGGCTGCTTCGTCTGCGAGCCGGACGACGACGGCGCCGATCTCGGCGTGGTGTTCTTCCACAACGCGGGCTACTCGACGGCGTGCGGACACGGGACGATCGCGCTCGTCACCTGGGCGCTCGACGAGGGCATCGTCGCCCGTATCGAGGGCGAGACCCACGTCGTCGTCGACGTGCCGTCCGGTCGGCTCGACGCCTGGGCTCGCGTTCGCGACGGACGCGTCGCCTCCGTGCGGTTCCGCAACGTGCCGGCGTTCGTCTGGGCCGAAGGGGTCGAGCTCGGCGGGCACACGGTCGACGTCGCCTTCGGCGGCGCGTTCTACGCGTCGGCAGAGGACACGGTCGAACCGGGCGAGCTGCCGCGGCTAATCGAGCTCGGACGCCGGATCAAGCGCGAGGTGGAGGAGTGGCAGGACGTCGTGCACCCCGTCGAGCCCGAGCTGCGCGACGTCTACGGCGTCGTCTTCTGGCAGCAGGAGGGCGAGAACCCGCTGACGCAGCGGAACGTCACGGTGTTCGCGGACGGCGAGGTCGACCGCTCGCCCTGCGGGAGTGGCACCTCGGCGCGCCTTGCGCTCCTCGACCGCAGCGGGCAGCTGCCGCGGGGCGAGCCCCTGATCCACCGCAGCATCATAGGCACGGAGTTCCGCGCGAGCGTCGTCGGCGACGCCGAGGTCGCGGGAATGCCGGCGGTCGTCACCGAGGTCGAGGGGAGCGCATACCGCACGGGGGAACACGTGTTCACGCTCGACCCCACCGATCCGCTGCCCGAGGGCTTCCTCCTGCGGTGAGAGCCAAGTAACAAGTTGTAACTAGCGAGTCAGGCGAGGACCGTCCTCGCTTCGCCCGGCAAGTGACAACTTGTAACGAGCGGCGCTCGGGCCGTTCCAGCCCGCGCCGAAACGGGTATGAGTTCCGGATCGCCGGCGACGTGCTTCCGAGGAGGTACGCCTCGCCCGTTCTCGTCGCACAGGGAGGGATGGGCCAGGTGTATCGCGCGACGGACTCCGCGCTCGAGCGGACCGTCGCAGTCAAGCTGCTCTCGGATCGCTATCTCGAGGACGAGGACGCGCGCGCCCGCTTCCGGCGCGAGGCGCTCGCCGCGGCCCGGCTGTCGAGGACGCCGAACGTCGTCACCGTGTTCGACGTCGCAGAGCACCACGGGCGCCCGCTCATCGTCATGGAGTATTTGGAGGGCGGCTCGGTCTACGAGCGGCTCCGGGAGGGGCGCGTCCCGAGGGAGGAGGCGATCGCCTGGCTCGTGCAATCGGCCGCGGCTCTGGACGAGGCGCACGCGCACGGCATCGTCCACCGGGACGTGAAGCCAGCGAACCTCTTGCTCGACGGCGAGGGCAACGTCCACGTCTCCGACTTCGGGATCGCCTCGGCGAGCGGCTCGGACACGCTGACCTCGCCCGGGATGGTGCTCGGGACGGCCGGATACCTCGCGCCGGAGCAGGCGCGCGGGGAGCCCGCGACCGCTGCGAGCGACCGCTACGCGCTCGGCGTCGTCGCGTTCGAGCTGCTCACCGGACGGCGGCCGTACGAGGGAGACACCCCGACGACGGAGGCATTCGGCCATCTGCATGCCGAGATCCCGAGCGCCACCTCGCTCGACCCCACGCTGCCGGACCGTGTCGACGACGTGTTCCGCACCGCGCTCGCAAAGGAGCCCGAGGCGCGCCCTGCGAATGCGCTCGCCCTCGTCTCCATGCTGCGCGAGGCGCTGGCGGTGGAGGAGCCCGGGCCTACCCCGACGCTCGTCTACGCGTCAGAGCCGGCCCCTGCCCGTGCGGCCACGCCTTCGCCACGCCCCGTGTATCGCTCGAGGCGGCGGCGCTTCCCACTGCTCGTGGGTGCCGCGGCGGCTGCGCTGATCCTCGGGCTCCTCGCGGCAGCGCTGATCCGTTCGGGAGACGACGGCCCCTCGACGACGGCACGCGGCGCGACGCGTCCCGCCACCACGGCGAGCGGCAGTTCGACCAGCCGGGCAAGTGCGACCACGCAGGCGAAAACGACCACGGCTCCCGAGACGACAACGACGTCACCCTCCACCACGACGCCCCCCCCGACCGGGTCCAGCGCGGCTTCGCTCAACGCGTCGGGCTACGCCCGGATGCAAGCGGGTGACTACGCCGGTGCGGTTCCGCTGCTTCGGCAGGCCGTCCTCGCGTCGAGCGCATCAGGGACGCTGACGGAGGCGTACTCGAGCTACAACCTCGCCTATTCGCGCTTCGCCCTCGGCCGCTGTGACGGCGTCACCGCGTTACTCGACCGTTCCGAGCAGGTACAGGGCTCGCGAAAGGAGATCGATGCGCTCCGGAAGCGGTGGGAGGACCGCTGCGCCGGCGGGGGCGACACGGGCGACGAGGGCCTCGCGAAGCACCCTCGCGGCAAGGCCAAGGGCCACCGCGACTAGTTCAAGCGGCGCTCAGGAGCTGGGGCGCAGGAGGCCGACGATCTCACCTTCCTCCGGGAAGCGCCCGACGGCCTGCTTCGAGAACAGCAGGTCGCCGTCGACGAGAACGTCGAACTGCGAGCGCCGGCCCGGTGTCGTCGTCGCCTCGACCCCAACGGCGTCTACGAGCTCCGCCGCGAGACTCGCGGCGCGTTGGTCGTATCCGCTTCAGGTGGGGCAGTAGAGGATCTCGACGCTCACGACCGTGAGACTAGTGGTCGTGACGCCGACGCAACTGGCTCGAGGAGCTCCTCGACTCCGGCCGTGACCGATTCGTCGGCGAGACCGCGGTAGAAGCACGTCGTCCGCCGGCGCACGACGTCCGCGGCGTCGCGGGCCCATTCGCGTTCCCGTGCGTACACCACCTGCGCGCGGATGTCCGGCCCGCGTGGGTGCAGCCGCTCGAGCAACGTCAGATCGCGGTTCGCGCATGCGACTACCTCGTGCGCGAGGCTCCCGTACAGGTGGACGAGGTGCTCGCGGACGTCGTCGTCCAGCTCCCGGGGCAGCGGCCGCTCGAGACCGGTGGCGCCGGGAAGCGGCCACGGCTTCGTCTCGATGCGTCGCAGCCCGAGGTCGCCGCGCACGCGCGAGAGCGCCTCCAGCGCGATCCGTCGGTAGGTCGTCAGCTTTCCTCCCGCGACGTTCAGCATCCCTGCGCGGCTTCGCGTGAAGACGGTCTCCCGGGGGGCGCTCGCGCTCGTCCCGTCGCCGGCGGGCAGGACGCGCAGCCCCGCGTACGAAGCCCTGACCCGTTCGCGGGCGACGAGCTCCGGCGGCAGCGCGACGGCGGCCTCGTCGAGGACCGCAGTTACGTCCTCCGGCGCGACGTCGACGCCGTCGGGACCGTCGCTCCAGGTCGTGTCCGTCGTCCCGAGCAGGAGCATCCCGTACCAGGGCACGGCGAAGGTCACGCGGACGTCGTCCTGGGGCACCGTCAGCGCCGCCCCCCACGTGCCTTCGGCGTCGACGAGCACGTGTGCTCCCTTGCTGAGCCGTACCGAGGTCCCCGCAAAAGGATTCTCGAGCCGGCGCACCTCGTCGACCCAGGGCCCTGCAGCGTTGACGCACACGCGGGCGTTCACAGTGACGTGCTCTCCGTCCACCCGCACCTCCGCGCCCGTGAGCACGCCCCGGGTGGTGCGGAGCCGGACGACCTCTGCGCCGTTCAGCACGGTTGCGCCCGCGTCCGCGGCAGCCCGCACGTTCGCGAGGCAGAGCCTCGCATCGTTCGTCCACGCGTCCGCGTACAGCGCGCACGAACGAAGCCCGTCCACGCGTAGCGGAGGCACGAGCCTGCGGGCGCGGTTCGGGGAGACGAGCCAGTGCAGCCGCGAACGCGCGATCGTCGAGTACACGAGGATCCCGCTCTGGACGAACGCTGGCCGGAACGGCCCTCCCTCGTACAGGGGCAGCAGGAAGGGCATGCGGTGGACGAGGTGTGGCGCGACGACGCGGGTGAGGGCTCGCCGCTCGTGGTGCGCCTCGCGCACGAGGCGGACGTCGCCGAGCCGGAGGTAGCGAAGCCCGCCATGCACGAGCTTCGAGGAGGCGCTCGACGTCGCTCCGCCGAAGTCCCCCGCGTCGACGAGCGCGACGGCGAGCCCGGCCCGCGCTCCGTGCGCGGCGATCCCGGCGCCGACGATCCCGCCTCCGATCACGAGCAGGTCGAAGTCGCGCTCGGAGAGGCGGTCGATCGCGTCGCCGCGCCTCACACCGGAAGCGGGTTCGCCCATGCTCTCCCTCCGCCGTCGTCTGCCAGCTCGATGCGAACGTGCCGCGCGGACGGCGGAACGTCGAGCCGAGCGTGCGTCACGAGCCCGCGCGCGTCGCACTCGAGGATCGTTCCGCGGTGCCGGTACCCGAGCCGGCCGGCGTGCACAGCGGCGCCGGTCGACCGTCCCGAGACGAGCACCACCGAGCGGCACGGGCTGCAGCGCACGTCCACCGAACCGTCTTCCACCGAAAGCGATTCGATCCGCGGCCCGGTCGATCCGTAGAACTCGCCGTCGCGCAGCGCGGCCAGCACGAGGTCCTGCGATCGGTCACGTGCCTTCACCCACGTCCACGCGAGATCCGAGTCGTATCCGGGATGGTGCGAGTCGTCCGTCGCGAGCGCCGGGCAGAGGCGCCCCGCTTCGAGCAGCTCGTCCCAGTGCACGGCGGAGAGCCCGCGGCCGACCTCGAGCTCGCAGCCGGCGTTGAAGATCTCGATGCCGACGACGTCGTCCGGAAGCTCGAGCGTCCCCGGCGTCACCCCCGTCCAGTAGGGGTGGGCGAGGTACGGGATCCCACCGTGTCCTCCGATCCAGGAGGCGACGTCGGCGAGGTCGGCGTGCTCCTTGGCGAGAGCGTGCAGCTCGTCGTCGCTCGCCGAGACGCCGTAGCCGAGGACGTGACCGTCTCGCGCGCCGGGGAGGATGCAGTTCAGCTCGACGCCCGGGAGCACCGTGATCCCGTCGACCGAGTCGTCGCTCGTGATGCGCCAGTGGTCGGTGATCGCCAGCACGTCGTAGCCGGCGCGGGCGTAGTGCGCTGCCAGATCCCGCGGTCCGAGCTCGCCGTCCGAACGCGCGGTGTGGGCGTGCAGGGCACAGCGAAGCCAGCTTCCTTGCGATGCCCAGGGCGGCGACATGGAGCGCCACTATTACCCACTCCTTTACCTCGGGGCCTCCGGGTGGAAGAATCGCGCTCGTACGATCGACTCGTCCCAACCAGGAGGTGATCGTGGAGGACTACCAGGAGCAGGAGTACGAGTTCTGGCGCCGGCTCGACGAGGAAACCGTCGATCGGCGCAGGCTCCTGAAGCGCGGGCTCGTTGCAGGCGCAGGCGGCCTGACGATCCTTTCTCTGTCGGAACCCGCACTGGCGGCGCGTGCCAAAGCGTTGGCTAATCCGCCGCTCAAGGGCACGCCCGGCACGATGAAGGAGCTGGTCGCCCAGGCGAAGAAGGAAGGCCATCTCAACGACATCGCGCTGCCCGACGACTGGGCGAACTACGGCCAGATCATCAAGACCTTCCAGAAGCGTTACGGCACCCAGTTCTCGCGAACCAACCCGGGCGGGAGCTCGGCGGCGGAAAACCAGGCCATCGTTTCGCTGAAGGGCGACCCGCGGGCGCCTGACTGCGTGGATGTCACGGTTGCGGTTGCGCTCGAAGGCGTCAAGGCGGGCTTGTACGGACGGTACTACGTCAACAGCTACAAGACGATCCCGCGCGCAATGAAGGACACGCGCGGCTTCTGGACGGGCGACTACTGGGGCGCGATCTCGATCGGCTACAACTCGGGGCTCGTCAGCACGCCGCCGAAGACGTTCGCGGACCTGCTGAAGCCGGAGTACAAGAACAAGGTCGCTCTCAACGGCAGTCCGCTCCAGTCGGGCTCGGCGATAGCCGGTGTGTTCGCCGCCGCGCTCGCCAACGGCGGGTCGCTCAACAACGTCGGTCCCGGGATCGACTGGTTCGCCAAGTGCAAGAGCGTGGGCAACTTCATCCCCGTGCAGACGACTCCACAGACGGTCGCGTCCGGGCAGACGCCGATCTCGATCGACTGGGACTACAACAACCTCGTCTACATCACCGAGTTCCCGGCCGCGAAGTGGAAGGTCAACGTGCCGTCGGACGGCGTCTATGGCGGGTACTACTGCCAGGCGATCAACGCGACGGCGCCTCACCCCTGGACGGCGCGGCTGTGGCAGGAGTTCCTCTTCTCGGACCAGGGCCAGATCCTGTACTTGAAGGGCTTCGCGCATCCCGCTCGCTTCACGGACCTGGTAGGGCGGAAGGTGATTCCGAAGGCGGCACTCGCTGCGCTGCCGGCGGCAGCCATCTACAACAAGGTGAAGTTCGCGAGCCTCGCCCAGCAAGCGAAGGCGGCCGCGCTGATCAAAGCGGAGTGGCCCTCTAAGGTCGGCGGCTAGGCGCTGGCAAGCACCGTAAGCACGACGGCTGTGCTCCGGCCGGGCGTGAAGTCCGGCCGGAGGCGACCGTCGCTCGCCTGGTTGGGCGTCGTCCCGTTCTTCGTCTACACGGCGGTGTTCCTCGTGCTCCCCGCAGCCACGGTGATGGTCGGCGCGTTCCAGGGCACCTCCAGCGGCTACACGGTCGACACCGTGCTGGACCTGGTGCGAACGGTGAACCTTCGGCATGCCTATGCGCAGAGCGTCGAGATCAGCCTCGTGACGGCGCTCCTCGGCGGGCTCCTCGGGTTCCTCATCGCCTATGCGGCGATCCGCGACGGGACGCCGAACTGGATCCGCTCGGCCTTCGCGACCTTTTCCGGGGTTGCCGCCAACTTCGGCGGCATTCCGCTCGCGTTCGCGTTCGTCGCGACGCTGGGGACGATCGGGATCGTCACACAGTTCCTCACGAACACGTTTGGCTACAACCTCTACGAGCACGGCTTCACGCTGTTCGGCAAGACGGGTGTCGAGCTCGCGTACCTGTACTTCCAGATCCCGCTCATGATCCTCGTGATCGCGCCCGCCATCGACGGCGTGCGCCAGGAGTGGAGCGAGGCGTCGTCGAACCTCGGTGCGAGCAGGCTCCAGTTCTGGCGCTACATCGCCCTGCCGGTGCTGTTCCCGTCGCTCCTCGGCGGGGTGATCCTGCTCTTCGGCAACGCCTTCGCCGCGTACGCGACCGCGTACGCGCTCACGAGCGGGACGGCGCTGCAGCTCGTGCCGATCCTCATCGGTTCGGACTTGAACGGGAACGTGTCCTCGAACCCACACGAGGGCCAGGCGCTCGCGTTCGGCATGTTCGTCGTGCTGGCCGCGATGATGCTCTTCTACATCCCGCTCCAGCGACGCGCGACCCGGTGGGCGAGGTGAGCAGACGGCGCATCGCCCCGTCGGCCGTCGTGTGGTTGCTGATCGGCGGCGTGTACTTCATGCTCCCGCTCGTCGCCACGTTCCTGTTCAGCATCAAGGACGCGAACACCGGGAAGTGCTGCAGCCTCTCCGCCTACGGCTTCATCCTCCACGACCCGCACTTCTGGAGGACGATCAAGCTCTCGTTCAGGCTCTCGCTGGAGACGATCGTCGTCGGCCTGCTCCTCTTCGTGCCGACCCTGTACTGGGTGCACCTGAAGCTGCCGAAGCTGCGTCCCGTCATCGGCTTCATGGCGCTCGTGCCGTTCGTCGTGCCGCCGATCATCCTCGTCGTGGGCCTGCTCCAGTTCTTCAAGCAGGACGTGCACGCCCCGTTCTGGTTCCTCGCGAAGCCGGACTTCTTCCTCGTCGGGGCGTACGTCATCCTCGCGTTCCCGTACATCTACTTCTCGCTCGACGCGGGCTTTCGCTCGATCGACGTGCACACGCTTACCGAGGCGTCACTGAACCTCGGCGCCAGCTGGCGGACGACGCTCATGCGGGTGATCCTGCCCAACATCCGCGTCGCCGCACTCGCGGGAGCGTTCCTCACGCTCGCGATCGTGATGGGCGAGTTCACGATCGCATCTCTTAGCGCGTTCGACACGTTCCCGACGTACATCCAGTACATCAACGAGACGCAGGCCTACCCCGCGGCTGCCGTCACGCTGATGAGCTTCGCTATCACTTGGGCGGCGATGCTCTCGCTGCTCCTCATCGGACGGCGCGGTGGGCAGCGCACGGTGCGCGTCGGGGTCGGGAGGTAGGCAGCGTGGCGTACCTCGAGCTCCAGGGCCTGTACCGCGCCTTCGGGCCGGTCGTCGCGCTGCAGGGCATCGACCTCGCGCTCGAGACAGGGCGAGTTCGTCTCGCTCCTCGGCCCGAGTGGATGCGGCAAGACGACGGCCCTGCGCCTGGTGGCCGGTTTCGACCGGGCCGATGCGGGGCGGATCGTCGTCGACGGCCGCGACCTGACCAGCGTGCCCCCGAACAAGCGCGACATGGGGATGGTCTTCCAGGCGTACAGCCTCTTCCCGAACATGACCGCGGCGCAGAACGTCGAGTACGGCCTGCGGATCCGCGGGAGGTCGAAGTCCGACCGGCGCAGGCTCGAGCGGAGGAGCTGCTCGAGCTCGTCGGGCTCGGCCATGCTGGCAAGCGCTACGCGCACCAGCTCTCGGGCGGGATGCAGCAGCGCGTCGCGCTCGCTCGGGCGCTCGCGATCGAGCCGCGCGTCCTCCTGCTCGACGAGCCGCTCTCGGCGCTCGACGCGAAGGTGCGGGTCCAGCTGCGCGAGGAGATCCGCCGCATCCAGCTCGAGCTCGGCATCACGACCATCTACGTGACTCACGACCAGGAGGAGGCCCTCGCGATCTCCGACCGCGTCGCCGTTCTCCACGACGGCCGCATCGACCAGATCGGAACGCCGGTCGAGATGTACGGCGCACCCGCGACGCCGTTCGTCGCCGAGTTCATCGGGACGATGAACCGGCTCGCGTCCACGGTCGTCGCCGACGGGGTCGTCGAGTACGCGGGCCAGCGGCTCACCGTCGACGCGGCGCGCGGGCTGCCGAACGGCGAGCGCGTGCTCGTGCTCGTCCGGCCCGAGACGGTCGAGTATCGCTCCGGCTGCCGACGGGGAGAGCCCGACAGGGGGCGTTCGCCGGGGAGGTCGTCTCGCAGATCTTTCTCGGCTCGGTCACGCGCCTGCGGATGGCCGGTTCGTCCGGCGACGGCGAGCTCACCGCCGACCTGCCGACCACCCATGCGCAGGCGCACGCGATCGGCGACCGTGTTATCGGCACGTTCCCGAGCGCCAGCGGAAGGCTGCTCAGCCTTGCCGAGCAGCCAGATCCAGCACCGTCGCAGTAGATCCGGACGATCACTGAAGATCCCGTCCGCGCCGAGGTCGACGAGCTCGCGCATCCGCTCCGGCTCGTTCACGGTGTAGACGGTCGAGACGAGTCCCAGTCTCCTCGCCTTCCCGAGCCCGCGCCGCGTGACGCGGCGGTCGTTGAAGCCCACGCCCCACGCGTAGCGCGCGGCGCTCTGGATCGAGACGCCGAAGCCCACGTGCTGGAGGACACGCCTCCCGCGCACGGCCCGCAACGCGCGCGGGTCGAAGGAGAGCACGATCGCGTCCTCGGGAAGGAGCGCGACCGAGCGCGCGACCACGTCGTGGCGCCGATAGCGCCACGGCGACTTGAGCTCGCACATGATCCCGATGCGACCCGCGATCGCCGCCATCGCCTCCGCGAGCCGGAGCTCGCCTCCGCGTGGGCGGTCGTGGCACACGACGAGCTCGCCGTCGGAGGTCGCGTGGACGTCGAACTCGACGAAGTCTGCGCCGAGCTCGATCGCCCGCTCGAAGGCCGCGAGCGTGTTCTCGGGCAGCTCCCAGCAGGCGCCACGGTGCGCGATGACGAGCGTCAGCGGAGGAGCCTCGAGACGACCGCCGGGTCGAGTGCGTCCACGAGCTCGTCGGCTGCGGCCAGGCGCTCGGGCGGGTGCGTCCCGACGACGCGCGACGCAGTAGGCGCCTGCGCCCTTCGCCGATGCGACTCCCGCCTCCGTGTCCTCGAACGCGACCAGCTCCGCGGGTGAGATCCCGAGCTGCGAGGCGGCCAGGAGGTAGCACTCCGGATCGGGCTTGCCACGCTCCACGTCGTCCGCGGTCACGATGAACGACACGTGCCTGTCGATTCCGGCGCCCGCGAGCACCGGCGCGATCTCGCGGCGGAACGCCCCCGAGACGACCGTGACCGGAACGCGAGCGGCCGCGTCGGACACGGCTTGGCGTGCGGCGGCCGAGATCGTCGAGCCGTCGCGGCAGCGCTCCAGATAGCCCTCGATCCGCCGCTCCATGAGCACCGCGAGCTCGTCGCCGTCGACGTCGAGCCACGTCGCGATGATGAACTCCTCCGTGTTGCCGGCGAGCGTCGCGAAGTACGTCTCGGCGGTCAGCGGCCTGCCGCGCTCTGCGAACAGCTCCTGATAGACGGAGAGGAGGATGGGCTCGTCGTCCGAGAGCGTCCCGTTGAAGTCGAAGGCGACGGCTCGGACGGGTCGCGCGGGCATCGGGCGGTTCAGCCTACCGCCGGCCTCCGGCGAGGCATGCTGCGACCCGCGATGCTGCTCGCGATCGACCAGGGCACGACCGGGACGACCTGCCTCGTCGTCGACGGCGACCTGCGGATCGCGGGCCGCGGCTACCGCGAGGTTTCGCAGCACTTCCCCCGGCCGGGCTGGGTCGAGCACGACCCGGGCGAGATCTGGGAGACAGTGCTCGGCGCGGCGGGCGACGCACTCGCCGCGGCCGACCTCTCGGCGTCGGAGCTGAGCGCGCTCGGGATCACGAACCAGCGCGAGACGACGCTCGTCTGGAACCGTCGCACCGGCGAGCCGGTCGGAAACGCGATCGTCTGGCAAGACCGCCGCACCGCCGCGCGCTGCGCCGAGCTGCCGTACGACCTGATTCGCGAGCGCACGGGGCTCGTGCCCGATCCGTACTTCTCGGCGACGAAGCTCGAGTGGATCCTCGAGCGCACGCCCCGGCCGAGCAGCGAGCTCGCCTTCGGCACGGTCGACTCCTGGCTCGTCTGGAAGCTGACGGAGGGCGCCGCACATGTCACCGACGTGACCAACGCGTCGCGGACGATGCTCTTCCGTCTGGACGCCCTCGACTGGGACGACGAGCTCCTCGCGCTGTTCGGCGTCGAGCGCGAGCTCCTCCCGCAGGTCGTCCCCTCGAGCGGCGTCGTCGCCGACGCGCGGATCTTCGGGGTCGAGGTGCCGATCGCGGGGATCGTCGGCGACCAGCAGGCGGCCCTCTTCGGGCAGGGCTGCTTCGCGCCCGGCGACGCGAAGGCGACGTACGGGACGGGCTGCTTCGTCCTCGTCAACGCGGGCGACGCCGGCGACCCGCCTCCACACGGGCTCCTGCGGACCGTTGCGGCCGTTCCTCCCGGGGCGGCTGCCCAGTTCGCGCTCGAGGGCTCGGTCCTCGTCGGCGGCGCCGCGCTGCAGTGGTTGAGGGACGGGCTAGGGCTGATCGCCGACGTCGGCGAGGCGGAGGAGCTGGCGACCTCGGTCGAATCGACGGACGGCGTCGTCTTCGTCCCGGCGCTGACCGGGCTCGGCTCGCCGTACTGGGAGCCGGACGTGCGCGGACTCATCAGCGGGCTCACGCGTGGCACGACACGCGCGCACCTCGTGCGTGCCGCGCTCGAGGCGATCGCCTTCCAGGTCGCGGACGTCCTGGATGCCTTTCCCGGCGAGATCGCGACGCTCCGCGCCGACGGGGGTGCGAGCGCGAACGGCTTCCTCATGCAGCTGCAGGCAGACCTCCTCGGGCGGCCGGTCGAGGTCGCCGCCGACGCGGAGGCGACCGCGCTCGGCGCCGCCGCCCTCGCCGGGCTCGGGGTCGCTCTGTGGCAGGGGACGGACGAGCTCGCGGGGCTCATCCGACGGGGCGAGCGCTACGAGCCCGCGCTCACACGCGACGAGGCCGCGGCGCGACGGGAACAGTGGGCTCGCGCGGTGGAGCGCGCCCGCCGCTAGTGCCCGCGACCGCGTTCGCCCTCGCGCTCGGCGCTGCCTTCCTGCACGCGCTCTGGAATCTGCTGCTCGCGCGGGAGGAGGATCCCGAGCCGGCGACCGCGATCGCGATCTGTGCGTCCGTCGTCGTCTTCGCTCCGGTTGCGGTCGCCTTCTGGGACGTCGAATCGCAGGTCTGGCCGTACCTCGTGGCCACCTCGGCCCTGCAGCTCACGTACTTCGCGCTTCTTGCCAGTGCGTACCGCTACGCCGAGCTCTCGTTCGTCTACCCCGTCGCGCGCGGGCTCGCGCCGGTGCTCGTCCTCCTCGTCGGCGTTGTCGCGCTCGGGACGGGCGCGAGCGCCGGGCAGGCAGTCGGGGTGTGCGCGGTCGGCCTCGGCGTGCTGCTCGTCCGGGGCATCGGTCGCGAGCGCGATCTCGCCGGTGGAGCGCTCGCCCTCGCGATCGCGACGACGATCGCGGGCTACACGCTCGTCGACAAGTCCGGCATCCGGTTCGCGAGCCCGGTCGTGTACCTCGAGCTCGGGATGGCGCCCGTCGCGCTCGGCGGGCTCCTGCTCGTCGCGGCGCTGCCGTCCGGCCGCGAGCGGCTGCGGGCGGCGGCTCGGCCGACCCCCGCCCTGGCCGGGGTCATCTCGTTCGTCGCCTACGTCCTCGTGCTCGCGGCGCTGCGGCGCGCACCGGCCGCGTCGGTCGCCGCCGTGCGCGAGACGAGCGTGCTGATCGTGGCGCTCCTCGCGGCGCCGATGCTGGGCGAGCGCGTCGGCCCCGCGCGGGTCGTCGGCGCGGTGCTCGTCGTGCTCGGAGTCGCCCTGATCGTGCTCTAGGCGAGCGTGAGGACGACGGTCTTCGGCTCGGTAAAGGCGTCGAGCAGCGAGCTGCCTCCCACGCGTCCGACTCCGGAGCTCGTGCCCGCGCGGCCGCCGAACGGGAGGTGGCTCTCCCAGTAGTTCGTCGACTCGTTGACGTTGACCCAGCCGGCGTCCACGGCTTCCGCGAAGCGAAGCCCGCGGGCGAGGTCGCGTGTCCACACCGCGGTGAGGAGGCCGTACGGAGAGGCGTTCGCGATCTGGAGCGCCTCCTCGTCCGAGGAGATCTTCGTGATCGGGATCACCGGGCCGAACGTCTCCTCGCGCGCGACCTCCATCTCCTCGGTCACGCCGGCGAGCACGGTCGCCTCCCAGTACAGGTCGGTCGGGTGCCCGGCGGCGCGGCTCCCCCGGCGACGAGCTCCGCGCCGCGCTCGAGGGCGTCGCTCACGTGACGATCCATCTTCTGCGCGGTCGGCTCGTTGTTGAGCGGCCCCATCGTGGTCTCTTCGTCGAGCGGGTCGCCGAGCCGGATCGAGCGCTCGACGGCGCCGCGCAGCGCGTCCACGAACGCGTCGTGGACGGACTCGTGCACGAGGAAGCGCTCGCCCGCGGTGCAGCTCTGTCCCGCACACAGGAAGGACGCGACGAGGCTCGCCTCGGCGGCCGCCTCGACGTCGGCGTCCTCGAGGACGACCATCGGGCCGTTCCCTCCGAGTTCGAGGACCGTCGCCTTCCCAGCGGCGCGCGCCGCGACCGCGAGGCCGGTCGCAACCGAGCCGATGAATCCGATTGCGTGCGTGCCCGGGCTCCCGGCGACCTCGTCGCCGACGACCGGGCCGGGGCCGGGCACCATCGAGAAGACGCCGGCCGGCAGCTCGGCGTCGACGATGCACTCGGCGAGCTTGACCGCGCAGACAGAGGTCGACGGAGCGGGCACCCAGACGACCGCGTTCCCGGCCGCGAGCGCCGGCGCGATCACCTCGGCGGGCATCGTGTACGGCCAGTTCCACGGGGTGATGACGCCGACGACTCCACGCGGGACGCGGTAGGCGAGGATCCGCTTCGCTGCGTCCACCGAGGGCGGCAGCGAGCCGGCGACACGCGTCGCGTCGGCGGCTGCCATGCGCCAGTACACGACGAGCTCCTCGATCTCGCCGTAGGACTCGGCGTGGAGCGGCTTGCCCTGGTCGAGCGTCAACGTGCGGGCGAGATCGTCGCGGCGCTCCTCGACGAGATCGGCGACGCGGTTCATGGCGGCGGCCCGCTCGAAGGCGGAGCGCGCAGCCCAGTCGCGTCGCGCGGCGTTCGCGGCGGCGATTGCACGACGCGCGTCCTCGCGCGTCCCCTCGGGCAGCGTCCCCAGGCTCTCCCCCGTCGCCGGGCTCGTCGCCTCGAAGCGCGCTCCCGACTCGGACTCGACCCACTCGCCTCCGACCACCATCGAGTAGTCGGCCGTCGTAACGCTCACGCGTGCCCCCGCGAGAAGGCGTTGCGGTAGATCGCCTCGTAGCCCGCGACATCGACCTCGCGCGGGTTGCCGATCGTCTGCGGGTCCTCGAAGGCGATGCGGGCGAGCATCGGGATCTCGTCCTCGGAGAATCCGAGCTCGACCATCGTCGGGATGCCGACGTCGTCCGTGAGCCGGTACAGCTCCTCCACTCCCGCTTGCGCTGCGTCGAGTGCCGCGAGCCCGCTCGTGTCGACGCCGAGCCCCTGCGCGATTCGCGCGTAGCGCTCCGGATCTGCCGGTGCATTGAACTCGCAGACGGGCCCGAGGACGCGGGCGGTGAGGGCGCCGTGCGGGCAGTCGTGGACGCCGCCGGCGGACTGGCTCATGGCGTGCGCGGCGCCGGCGCTCTCGGTGCCGTAGGCCATGCCGCCGAGGGTCGCGGCGTGCGCCATCTGCGTCCGCGCCTCGAGATCGGAGCCGTCCGCGACGGCGACCCGCAGCCAGCGCGCGACGAGCTCGATCGCCTGCAGCGCGACGGCGTCGTTGAACGGCTGGTGGTAGTCGCACGTGAAGCACTCGATCGCGTGTGAGAGAGCGTCCATCCCTGTCGCCGCCGTCACGGCGGGCGGGAGGCCGAGCATGAGCTCGGGGTCGATGAGCGCGACGTGCGGCCCGATGAGGGGCGTCCCGCCGACGTTGAACTTGATCTTGCGGTCGTGGTCGGTGATGACGGCCCAGAGCGTCACCTCGCTGCCCGTCCCGGCCGTCGTCGGGATCGCGACGAGCGGCGGGACGCGCGACGTGATCGGGTCGCGTCCCCACTCGTAGTCGGCGATCGAGCCGCCGTGCGCCGCCACGACGCCGATCGACTTGGCGGTGTCCATCGACGAGCCGCCGCCGACGGCGACGAGCCCGTCGCACTCGGATTCGGCGTACAGCGCGGCGCCCTCGTCGACGAGCGCGATGTCGGGGTTCGGGCGAACGCGGTCGAAGACGATCGCGTCGGGAAGCTGGTCGAGCGCTCGGTCGGAGAGCCCCGCGGCCGCGACGCCAGGATCGGTGACGAGGAGCGGCTTCGTCACGCCGAGCTCGTGAACCAGGTCCGCGAGCCTCGACACGGCGCCGGCACCGTGCACCAACCGCGTCGGCACCTCGACGGCGCGGATCGTCTCGACCTCGACCGGCATGCAGCCTCCTCCTAGCGTGTCGCCGCCGTGGACGCGACGCGCTCCTGGCGCCACCGCTCGGTGTCCGCGACTTGGTTGAACGTGAAGATATGGAAGCCGGCGACGTTGGGTTGCTCCTCACCGAGCGCCTCGCCGAGTCCGGTGACGAGGGGGTCGGGGTCGAACGAGCTCGAGAGCGAGCGCTTGAGCCAGCCGTTCCTCTTCTTCAGAAACCGGATCGAGTCGCCCACGCCGACCTGCGCGGAGATACGCAGGAGCTTCGTGCGCGCCACGGGACCGGGAAGACCGACGTGGATCGGCAGTCGCGTTCCTCGCTCCCACACCGCCGCGGCCCAGTCCGCGGTGATCTGCGGGTCGAAGCAGATCTGGCTCACGATGTAGGTCGCGAACGCCTCCTTCGCGAACATCGACTGGATCGTCGTCGTGTCCGAGATGAACGCGTGGCTCTCCGGATAGCCCGTCATGCCGACGTTCGGAAACGGGTTGCCGAGTTCGGCGAGCGCGCGGAGCAGCGGGAGCGAGCCGTCGAACTCGCCGGCGGGCTCCTCGGCGTCGCCCGCGAGCACGAGCACGTCGTCGGCACCCGCGCCACGCATGCGGTCGACGATCTCGGAGAGGTGGGCGACGTCGCGGACATGCCGGGCCGCGAGGTGCGGAACCACGGTGTAGCCGTGGCGGGCGAGCCGCTCGGCGAGATCGAGCGTCGGCTCGAGCCCCTTCTTCGGCGACGTCGTCACGGTGACCCTGACCTCGTCCCGCGGGACGTGCTCGAGCACGGCCTCCTCGATGCCCCCGAACGGGAGCACCTCGTAGCGCGTGTGCTTCTCGACGAGGTTCTCGATGTGATGCGTCATACGTCGGAGTCCGGGAAGGAGGACTTCTGGCGGTCGATCCACTCGGCGAGCTCCTCGGAGATCGCGTCGTCGAGCGGCGGCTGCTCGTACTCGGCGAGGGCCTTCTTCCAGAGCGCGTTCGCACGCGTCGCGGCGTCGGCCGAGCCCTCCGACTCCCACTGCTCGAAGCTCGAGTTGTCCGCGACCGGGGAGCGGTAGAAGGCGCTCTCGAAGTTCGCGAGCGTGTGCTCGTGGCCGAGGAAGTGCGTGCCGGGCTCGTTCGTCAGCGACGCCGACAGCGCCTGGCCGTTCTCGGAGAGGTCGACGCCCTTGCAGAACGAGTGCCACATGCCGAGCTGGTCGTTGTCCAGAACGAACTTCTCGTAGCCCATCGTCAGTCCGCCTTCGAGCCACCCAGCCCCGTGGAGGACGAAGTTCACGCCGCCGAGCATCGTCGGCTGCATCGTGTTCGCAGACTCGTACGCGGCCTGCGCGTCGGGAACCTTCGACGCGGTGAGCGCGCCGCCCGAGCGGAACGGGACGCCGACTCGGCGCGCGAGCTGCGCCATCACGAAGAGGACGAGAGCGGGCTCGGGCGTTCCGAAGGTCGGCGCGCCCGACTGCATCGACATCGACGACGCGAACGAGCCGAGCACGACGGGTGCTCCCGGGCGGACGAGCTGGACGTAGGCCATGCCTGCCAGCGACTCCGCGAGGGTCTGTGCGCACGCGCCGGCCACGGTCGCCGGGCTCATCGCGCCGGCGAGGATGAACGGCGTCATCATCACGCCCTGGTTCGCCTCGGCGTATGCGCGAGCGGCGCCGAGCATCGTCGCGTCCCACACGAGTGGCGAGTTCGCGTTGCAGAGGCTGAAGACGACGACGTTCTCCTCCATGAAGTCCGCACCGAAGACGATGCGGGCCATCTCGACCGTGTCGCGTGCGCGCTGCGGGTGGGTGACGGAGCCCATGAACGGCTTGTCCGAATAGCGCAGGTGTGCCTCGACCATGTCGTAGTGGCGCTTGTTCACGGGGAGGTCGACGGGCTCGCACACCGTCCCGCCGGAGTGGTGGAGCCACGGCGACACGTAGGCGAGCTTCACGAAGTTGCGGAAGTCCTCGATCGTGCCGTAGCGCCTCCCGCCCTCGAGGTCGCGGACGAACGGTGACCCGTACGCGGGCGCAAAGATCGTCCGCTCGCCGCCGAAGATGACCGTGCGCTCGGGGTTGCGGGCCACCTGGGTGAACTCGCTCGGTGCGGTCGCCTGCACGAGTTGACGTGCGAGACCGCGGGGGAAGCGGACGCGTTCGCCGTCCACGTCGGCTCCTGCCCCGCGCAAGAGCTCGAGCGCGTCGGGCGCGTCACGGAAATCGATCCCGACCTGCTCGAGGATCGTGTCGGCGTTCTCCTCGATGAGCGAGACGCCCTCCTCGGACAGGACCTCGACCGGGGCGAGCGTGCGCGTGAGGAAGGGGACGCGCTCGACGTGCGGGTGCAGCCGTGCGGCCTGGCGTGCTGCCCGGCCGCCCGAGCGTCGGGTTCTGGTCTCGCTCATACCTTTCTCCTTTCGCGCCGTCGCTGACGCTGCGGTCTCTCGGAGGACGCGACCCGCCGTTCGGGAAGCTGAACCGTACGCGCGAGCCGGGCGTACGGATCGACGTCGTGCGGGATCGCCATCGCGCCGACGAAGTGCTCCTGGAAGCGCGGCTCGACGGCCGTCTCGACCTTCTCGATCCGGCGGACGACGTCCTCGATCTCGGTGCGGGCTGCGCGGTTCAGCAAGGCGATGCGCGCCCCCGTTCCCGCCGCGTTACCCGCAGAGGTCACCTGCTCCGGATTGCAGTCCGGCACGAGCCCGAGGACGAGCGCGTGCACGGGGTCGATGTGCGCGCCGAAGGCGCCGGCGAGGCGGATCCGGTCGACGCAGTCGACGCCGTAGCGCTCCATGAGCAGGACGCAGCCCGCGTGCAGGGCCGCCTTCGCGAGCTGGATCTGGCGCACGTCGTTCTGCGTGATGACGAGCTCGGGCTCCCCGCGCCAGAGGACGTACGAGAACGTCCGGCCGTCCGGGACGACCCGCGACGAGCGCTCCGCGAGAGAGCCGTCGATCGTCCCGTCCGTCGTCAGGATCCCCGCGAGGTGGAGCTCGGCGATCGCTTCGATGATCCCGGAGCCGCAGACGCCGGTCACGTGTGCTTCGGCGAAGCCGGGCTCGTCGGACCAGGCGTCGACGCCGATCACCCGGATCCGCGGCTCGAGCGTCTCCGGGTCGATGCGCACGCGCTCGATCGCGCCGGGTGCGGCGCGCTGGCCACACGAGATCTGGGCACCCTCGAAGGCCGGCCCGGTCGGGCTCGAGGCCGCGAGCAGGCGCTCGCGGTTGCCGAGGACGATCTCCGCGTTCGTGCCGACGTCGACGAGCAGGCTGACCTCGCCGGCGAGGTGCGGTGCCTCGGAGAGCACGACGCCGGCGGTGTCGGCGCCGACGTGGCCCGCGATGCACGGCAGCACGTACGCGCGGGCGCCCGGATGCACCGGCAGCCCGAGCTCGCGGGCCGGCAGGCGCAGCGCCTCGTCGACCGCGAGCGGGAAGGGCGCGCCGCCGAGCGGCGTCGGGTCGATCCCGAGCAGGAGGTGGTGCATGATCGGGTTCCCGACGAGCGTCACCTCGAGCACGTCTGACCGCTCGATTCCTGCGCTCGCCGCGAGCTCGGCGGTGAGCTTCGCGAGGCAACCGCGGACGGCGCGCGTGAGCTCCTTCTCGGAGCCGGGGTTGAGCATCACGTAGGAGACGCGGCTCATCAGATCCTCGCCGAAGCGGATCTGCGGGTTCATCTCTCCCGCAGACGAGAGCACCTCGCCCGTCGCGAGGTCGCACAGGTGCCCGGCGACGGTGGTCGAGCCGATGTCGAAGGCGATGCCGTACGCGCGGTCATGGAGCCCCGGCCAGACCGCCGTGAGCGTCGCGCCGTCGTGCACGGCGACCGTGACGGCGCCGTCTCCTGCGCGGAGCGCGGGCTGCAGCGCCGGTAGGACGGACGGGTCGACCTCCAGTTCGCGGAGCTCCCACTCGGCCGCGAGCGCCTCGCGCAGGCGCCGCAGGTCTCCGGTCGAGCCGCCGAGCTCGGCACGCTCCACCTCGACGTAGTGAAGCCGGACGACGGGATCGATCTCGATCTCACGCGCGTCCGCTTCCTTGCGCACGACCTGGCGGTAGAGCTGGCTCTCGGGCGGCACGTCGATGACGAGGTCGCCGGCGATCGCGGCGGTGCAGCCGAGCCGCCGTCCCTCGGCGAGCCCGCGCTCGGCGCCGTACCGATGCTCGAGCTCACCGGCCGGAGTGAGGTGGTTCGCGGCCGAGGCGATCCCGTGCTTCGCGTGCTCGCCCTCGGAGACCTCGATCTGGCAGCGGCCGCAGATCCCGCGGCCCCCGCAGACGGAGTCGAGATCGACTCCGAGCCGCCGGGCTGCGTCGAGCACGGTCGTCCCCGGCGTGAAACGGCCGCGACGGCCGGACGGGGTGAAGACGACGAGCGCGTCGCTCACGACGCGGCCGCCCTCCGCCTGCCCTCGCGGCCTCCGCGTCGCCCTCGCGTCGCCTCGCCGCTCGCGGAGTCGCCGTTGCGCGCGATCCAGTTCGCGCAGTGGGCGTCGTTGCCCATCAGCACGTCCGCCGCCTTCACTGCCTGGAGCATCTCCGGATGGAGCGGGCTCGTGATCGCCGAGGTGAGGCCGGACGCGATCGCCATGGGCAGGAACGCCGCGTTCAGCGCCGGACGGTTCGGGAGCCCGAAGCTCACGTTCGAGGCGCCGCACGTCGAGTTGACGCCGAGCTCCTCCCTGAGGCGGCGGACGATCCGGAAGACCTGCCGTCCTGCGCCGCCGAGGGCGCCGATCGGCATCACGAGCGGGTCGACGACGACGTCCTCCTTCGGAATCCCGTGGTCGGCAGCCCGCGAGACGATCGTGCGCGCCACCTCGAAGCGGACGTCCGGGTCCTCGGAGATCCCCGACTCGTCGTTCGTGATGGCTACGACCGCGGCTCCGTGCCTCGCGACGAGCGGCAGCACCGACTCGAGGCGATCTTCCTCGCCCGTCACGGAGTTCACGAGCGCCTTGCCCTGGTACACGGCGAGCCCCGCCTCGAGCGCGGCGACGATCGAGGAGTCGATGCAGAGCGGGACGTCGGTGATCCCCTGCACGAGCTGGATCGCCTCCGCGAGGATCGCCGGCTCGTCCGCGAGCGGGATGCCGGCGTTGACGTCGAGCATCTGCGCGCCCGCCTCGACCTGCGTCACGGCGTCCGCAATCACCGTCTCGTAGTTCCCGGCGGCCATCTCCTCGGCCAGCTTCTTGCGTCCCGTGGGGTTGATCCGCTCGCCGATGATCACGAACGGCCGGTCGAAGCCGATGACGACCTCCTTCGTCGCGCTCGAGAGCCGCGTCTCACTCATTACGAGTCCCTCCCGTCCGCGCGCACGAGCCGCTCGAGAACGTCGTCAGGGTACGCGGCGTCGAGCCAGGACGCCTCCTCCGCGACCTCCTTGTCGAGGTCATCGCCGCACTCGCGCGGCTCGCGGCGCCACTCGGCGAGGTACGCGTCCGTGCCGATCAGGCCAGCGCGCATCGCGGCTGCGTCGATCGCCTCCTGGAAGCGCTCGGGCAGCTGGGTGCGCGCCGACGTCCGGCCCGCCTTCGCGGTGACCTGCGCGGGGATGTCGCGCCACCAGATGACCGTCAGCTCAGGCAGCGGGGACTCCCTCCACGAAGCGCTGCAACGACGGGACGAGGTCGCCGTATCCGGTCCGTCGCTCCTCGTACGCGAGGCCGATGCGCTCGGCCGCCGCCTGTGCGCGCGCGCGCAGGTCGTCGTCGTCCGTCTGCGCGAGGTAGAGCAGGCGCCTGTAGTTGCCGAAGTACTGCGGCAGGAGCTGGGGATGGCGGTCGAGGCCGAGGCCGCGATACACGATCGCGTCGAAGTGCCGGGCGAGGAAGTCGGTGAGGTAGAAGGTCGCCGGCTCGGCGTCGTGGAGCTCGAGCCACGCCTCGTTGCCCGTGAGGAAGCCGTAGCAGTGGTCGCCGGGAAGCCGCTCGACGCCGTGGTGGGCAAGCACGGCGTCGAGCTCTCCGCCGGTTCCGCAGTCGGCGTACGCCACGAAGACGCGTTCGTACGAGTCGCGGAGCAAGCGCAGCTTGGCGTCGACCGCCGGCGCGATGAGCTCGGGGCGCGAGTGGAGCTTGGCCGGGAGGCAGCGGACGGTGACGTTCTGCCAGCCGTTCAGCCGGATGACCGCGAGCACCTCGCGCGCGATCGCGCCGCACGCGAGGACGAGCACCTCGGGGCGCTCGGCCTCGAAGACGCGCTCCTCGTCAGGCCTGAGCAGTGGCTGCTGCACGGCGGGCCATGACGAGTGCCTGGGCGGTCTCGGCTGCGACGGCCGCGTCGCGGCAGTACGCGTCCGCGCCGACCGCCTTGCCGAAGTCCTCGTTCAGCGGGGCGCCCCCGACGAGAACGATGTAGTCGTCGCGGATGCCCTTCTCCTTCAGCGTCTCGATGACGACCTTCATGTACGGCATCGTGGTCGTGAGGAGCGCGGAGAGGCCGAGGATCTCGGGCTCGTGCTCCTCGAGCGCGGCGAGGTAGTTCTCGACCGGGTTGTTGATCCCGAGGTCGATCACCTCGAAGCCGGCGCCCTCGAGCATCATCGCGACGAGGTTCTTGCCGATGTCGTGGATGTCGCCCTTGACGGTGCCGATGACGACCTTTCCCATCCGCTCGGCCCCGGTCTCGGCGAGGAGCGGCCGGAGGAGCTCCATCCCCGCCTTCATCGCGTTCGCGGCGAGGAGCACCTCGGGAACGAAGAGGATGCCGTCGCGGAAGTCGATGCCGACGATGCGCATGCCCTCGACGAGCGCGTCGTTCAGCACCTTGTCGGCCGGCCACTCGCGCGCCAGGAGGATCTCGGTGCCCTCGACGATCTCCTCTGCGAGCCCGTCGTAGAGGTCGTCGTGCATCTGCGCGACGAGGTCCGCGTCGGTCAGCGAGCGGAGGTCGATCTGGTCGTCGGTCATGCGGCACCTCGCTTCCGTTCGTCGTAGGTGAGTCGGTCGGACACGTGCTCCGCCTCCCGCTTCGTGAGCTTCCCGAGCTCGTCCACGAGCCCGTCGCGGAGGCGCAGCGTGGGCCCGGAGATGCTGAGCGCCGCGATCACCGAGCCGCCCGCGTCGCGAACCGGCGCGGCGACGGCCCAGAGACCGGGCTCGAGCTCCTCGACGGCGACCGCGTATCCACGGGTGCGCACGGACGTCGAGGTCGCGCGCGAGCGCTGCGCGGTCGCGAATGGTGTCCCGGCCCGAGCTGGTCGAGCCGAACCGGGCGGGAGCTCCATCGCGCCGAATGCGAGGAAGACCTTCCCGAGCGCGGATCCGTGCGGCGGGACGCGCCGGCCGACCCAGTTCGTCGATCCAAGGTAGTGCCGGCTGTCGCGCTGGTCGAGCTGCTCGACGGCGCCCGCGGAGGGGATCCCGATGTTGACGGTCTCGCCGCTCTCCGCGGCGAGCCGGTCGAGCGCGTCCGCGGCGACGGCGATGAGCTCGGCGTCGCCCGTCTCCTGCCGCGCGTAGCGGACGAGGACGCGACCGGGTACGAGCGACCCCGAACCTGGGGCGCGCTGCACGAGACCGTGCCGCTCGAGCGCGCCGACGAGGCGCGAGGTCGTGCTCTTCGGCAGTCCCGAGCGCGTCGCGAGCTCGCCGACGGTCGGCGGCTCCGACGTCTCGAGGACGGAGACGAGGAGCTGCGCCGCGCGGTCGATCGACTGCGTTCCCGTGGGCTGGGCGTCGGCACTCGTGCTCACATCGTGGAACTCACGGCCCACAGAATGAGTCTAGGCTCGTGCACGCCGGCTCGTCAACCGTCAGGTGTCAGACACTGTGTCTGACACCTGACATGTCCGGTGTCTGACACCCGGCATGTCCACAAAGGTCAGGTGAGCGCCGTGCGAGCGCGCTCGGCCGCTGCGAGGCCGGTCTGGATCGCCGTCTCCGTGTACAGGTTGCCAAGGTAGTCGCCCGCGAGCGCGATTCGCTCGAGCGGGCGGTCGAGCAGGGGCTGGATCCGGTAGCGCCCCGGGTACGGGTACGGCAGCGCGCGCGGCCAGCGCTGGACGACCGCCTCGTCGACCCAGGCGCGCGCTTCGGGGAACACCGCGTCGAGGTCGTCGAGGTAGCGCTCGACGATCTCGTCGTCGGGCAGCTCGAGGAGTGGGCCTGCGAGACGCCGTCCGCCCGAGTAGAGCATCAGGCTGCCGCCAGGCAGCCGGGTGCCGCTCCCGCGAAGGACGTTCGCGAGGTTGAAGACCATGTTGAAGGCGCGGCCGGGGGTGGCGACCGCGTAGAGGTCGTCCCACCGCGTCGTGCCGGGCTCGCTCGTCGCGAGCGCGACGACGACGTACGGGCCGTACGGGATCGAGCGCAGCGCTTCGGAGAGGTCGGTCGGGAGTAGTGACGCGGCGATCACGGCCGCCGCGTACGCGGGCGTCGCGAGGACGACGAAGCGTGCGTCCAGCTCGGAGGTCTCCCCGTCGCGCTCGTAGCGAACTGCGACACCCGGGCCGCGCTCGCCCACCTCGAGCACGCGGGCGCCGCACAGCACGCGGTCGCCGAGCGGCGCGGCGAGCGCATCGGTCAGCACCGACGAGCCGCCGACGATGTTCCGCGAGAGTCCTTCACCCTTGCGCCAGACGAGGTGGAAGTAGCCGACCCCGTGCCCGGCGGCGAGCTCGTCGAGCTCGCCGGACGAACGAGTCACCGTCGGGCGGTAGAGCGCCTCGGCGCCGGGCGGCAGCGGCCCGATGAACTCCGAGAACGTCTCGTCGCCGAGGAACGCGAGCATGCGGTCGCGGCGCGCGGACTCCGGCTCCCCCGCGCGCGCCTTCGCCTCCCGGTCGTAGCGGGCGACGGCACGGCGCAACTTGAGACCCGAGCGAACGAGCGCGATGCGGTCGGCCTGCGAGAGAGGGAGGCGGAACGGGTAGCTCTCGACGGGGCCGCGCGCGACCAGCCGACCGTCCATCGAGACCGCGGTGAGCACGCCGGGCACGGGTGCCGACTCGACCTCGACCGCGCCGAGGAGTCGACCGGTCGCCGACTCCGGCCCGCCGAAGACGTGGGCTCCGAAGTTGAGCCAGTAGTCGCCACGGCGCTCGGAGCGGATGCGGCCGCCGACCCGATCCTCGGCCTCGAGCACGAGAACGTCGAGCTCACGGAGCGTCCAGGCCGCGGCGAGGCCGGCGATCCCGGCTCCCACGACGACGACGTCACGAGACTCCGTCACGCCGGCGGACGATAGACCCCGGGCGCAGGGTTGCTCTCGGCGCACCGAGGTTGCATACTCCGCAACCGTGCAGTCGGTCGATCGCGCGCTGGCGATCCTGAGCAGCTTCGGTGCCGATCGGCCCGCCGTTCGGGTGTCGGAGCTCGCCGACGAGATGGGCGTTCACAAGAGCACGGCGTCGCGAATCCTCGCCGCCCTCGAGCGACGGAGGTTCGTCCGCAGGGACGGCGAGCTGTTCGTTCCCGGCGCGGAGATCGTCCGGATCGCCCGGCTCGCGAGCACGGAGGAGATGCTCGCGGCGGCGGCGGGCCCCGCGCTCGAGGCCCTCGCGCGCGAGACGGGCGAGGCCGCCATCGTCGGCGTGCGTCGCGGCAACGAGGCGTACTTCATCCACCAGACCCCCGGCGAGCACATCCTGAGCGTCGCCGACTGGACGGGTCGCACGACGCCGCTCCACGTCTCCTCGTTCGGGAAGGTGTTCGTCGCGTTCGGGTCACCCTATCCGGGCCCGTTCACGCGGTACACGTCTCGCACGATCACCGAGCGAGGCGAGTGGGAGCGCGAGCTCCGTCGTGTTCGGGCGCGCGGGTACGCGGTGCTACGCGACGAGCTCGAGGAGGGTCTCAGCGCCGTCGGCGCCCCCGTCTTCGACGAGTCCGGCGCATGCATTGCGGCGATCGGCGTTTCCGGGCCGACGTTCCGCTTCGCCGGATCGCTGCAGGAGCTGGGGGAGCGCTGTAGGGTCGCGGCTGGAGAGATGGCTTTTCGTCCCGATGCGAGGAGAGGCCTTGGGCCCGCAGGGGAGGTGAGAGAGGGCGTGCAGAGCCTTGCGCACGCAGGCGCCGCCGCCCGGTAGACCGACGGATCAGACAGGCGGGCGAACCTCTGTCCATTCCGATTGACCTGATCGCCGCGGACGCGCGGCTCAGACCAAGGAGGGCGTAACCGAATGCGTTACCCGAAGGAAGCGATCGAGAACTACCGCAAGGACGCCGGTGACCTCGAGAACGAGGTGATCGACGAGTACCGGTCGGGGACGATGTCACGCACCGAGCTCTTCAAGCGCGGCTCCGTCGTCGGCATCTCGCTCCCGATGCTCGGCCTCCTCTCCGGCACGCCCGTGGCCGCCGCCGCGCCGTTTCTCGGCGGTCGAGCGTCGTCCGGGACGCTGCGGATCGGGCACATCTCCGTCGACGGATCGCTCGAGCCGCCGCTCCTGCAGTCGCTCGGGGCTCTCGGCGTCTCCATGCTCGCAGGCGAGCAGCTCGTCTACGCAGACAAGAACGCGGTCCTGCGGCCCATGCTCGCGACGTCGTGGAAGTCGTCGAACAACGCGAAGACCTGGACCTTCCAGCTCCGCAAGGGCGTCAAGTTCCACGAGGGGCAGCCCTTCTCGGCGGACGACGTCGTCGCGACGTTCAAGATCCTGCAGTCCAAGGACTCTCAGGCGCTGCAGGCCTACAAGGGTCTCCTCAAGCGTGCGCGCAAGGTCGGCCCCTACACCGTCGCGTTCGACCTCGTGAGCTCGAACGGTCTCTTCCCCTACCTGCTCGGGCAGATGGTCTACCAGGCCGTGATGCTCCCGAAGACGTACCGGCTGCCGTCGGACATCACGAAGCCCGGCGAGTGGACGAGCAAGATGAACGGCACCGGCCCGTTCCTCCTGAAGGAGAACAACGGCGCGGCCGGGTTCACGTTCACCGCGAACCCGAACTACTGGGGCGGCAAGCCGTCGATCGACACGGTCGTCATGCAGATCCTCGACGACCAGGCGCGCGTGACCGGCCTGCAGAGCGGTCAGATCGACCTCGCCACGCAGATCACGTACCAGGGCGCGCAGCAGCTCGCGAGCGGGTCGAACGTGCTCCCGCTGCACGCGGCGAATCACCGGTACCTGAACATGAACACGCAGAAGGCGCCGTTCAACGACTTCAGGGTCCGTCAGGCGTTCGCGCTGGCGCTCAACCGCCCGTCGATCGTGCAGGGCCTGTGGGGCAAGTACGGGGAGCTCGGAGACGACAGCCCGATGTGGGGCGGCTACCCGTACACGAGCCACAGGGTGCCCCAGCGCCACCAGCAGATCGCGCAGGCGAAGGC
The DNA here is from genome assembly GCA_963846995.1 of uncultured Gaiellaceae bacterium. Lineage (GTDB taxonomy): Bacteria > Actinomycetota > Thermoleophilia > Gaiellales > Gaiellaceae > GMQP-bins7. The sequence goes on from CAWJYD010000012.1 coordinate 30,020, forward strand.
GCTGCTCAAGGCGGCGGGCAAGGAGAACCTGAAGGTGACGCTGACGTGCTACCGGAGCTTCGAGATGCCGGACTACGCTCAGCGCGTCGCGCAGGATCTGAAGAAGATCGGCGTCGACTGCACGGTGAAGGTGTACACGAGCGCGCAGTACTTCGACGGCGTCTCGTTCGGCGCCGCCGGCAAGCTCGCTCCGTGGTTGTCGACGGACTTCGGCATCGTCGACTACGGCGGCCGGCCCGTGCCGATCACGTACCTGAACGCCGCGCTCCGCAAGGGCGGCGTCTGGAACGCGGCGAGGTACTCGAGCCCGAAGTTCGAGAAGCTCGTGGCCCAGTTCTACGCCGCACCCAACCTGGCGGGGCAGAAGAAGTACGCCGCGCAGATCCAGCAGCTGCTCCTGCACGACACGCCTGCGATCTACGCGTACTTCTACAACTTCATCGCCGCGTCCTCGAAGAAGGTGCACGGCTACGTGCCGGACGGCATGGGCTGGATCAACCTTCGCAAGGTGACGATCGGCTAGCGCGAGGAACGAGGGGACAGGGGGCGGCCGGCGCGGTCGCCCCCATCCCTCCCTCGACCGACCTTGCTGCGCTACACGCTCAACCGCATCGCCCTCGGGCTGGTTTCGATCCTGATCCTGAGCATGATCGTGTACGCCGCGGCGCAGGTGCTCCCCGGCAATCCCGGCCGCCTGGTCCTCGGGCGTGAGGCGACTCCCGAGGCAGTCGCGAAGTTCAACAAGGAGCTCGGCTACGACAAGCCGCTGCCCGTGCGCTACCTCGACTGGCTCTCGAGCGCCGTTCGCGGCGACTTCGGCTCGAACTACAACGACGGCCGTCCCGTCACCGACGACCTCGTGCCGGCGCTCAAGCGGTCGGCGTTCCTCGCGTTGTACGCGTTGCTCCTATGCGTGCCCATCAGCCTCCTCGCGGGAGTGATCGCCGCTGTGAGGCGCGGCCGTCCGACGGACCGGCTCATCACGATCTCGGGGCTCTCGCTCGCCGTGATACCGGAGTTCGTGCTCGGGGCGATCCTCGTGGCGATCTTCGGTCCCGCCCTGCTCGGATGGTTCCCGGGCATCTCGGGCGCACTCATCGGCGCCTCGCTGCCGACGAAGCTCGACTCGCTCTTCCTTCCAGCGCTCGCGCTCGCACTCGTCCTCTTCGGCTACATCGCGCGTATCACGCGCGCAGGGACGATCGAGGCGCTCGCGGCCGACTACACGCGGACGGCGACGCTCAAGGGCCTTCCCCGCCGGACCGTGCTGACCCGGCACGTCGTTCGGAACGGCCTGCTCCCGACGGTCGCGGTGGTCGCGACCCAGATCGGCTACCTCTTCGGCGGCATCGTCGCCATCGAGAAGCTCTTCGGCTACCCGGGCATCGGCCTGCTGACGCTGACCTCGGCGCAGATCAAGAACTTCCCGATGCTCCTCGCCTGCGTCCTCGTGATCGGGATCGTCTACTTCGTGGCCACGCTGATCGGCGACCTCATCATCGCCGCGCTGAACCCGCGAGTCAGGCTCTCCACGGCCCAATGACCGGCATCGACGAGAACGTCCACGCCGTGCCCATCCTCGTGGACGGGCCGCCGGCCGCCCAGACCCTGCTCCACCTGGACAGCCCGTCCCGTGTCCGCCGCGAGACGCTCCGGCAGATCCTCCGCTCGAAGACGTTCATCATCGGAGCGATCATCACGCTCTTCTGGATCGCGTGCGCGCTCTTCGGTCACTGGATCGCGCCGTACAACCCGATCGACGACTCCTTCGCGCCGAGTTACCAGGCGCCGTCGTGGGCGCACCCGATGGGGCTCGACCGTGTCGGCCGAGACGTCCTCTCCCGGGTCATCGTCGGCGCGCGGAGCGTCATCATCGTGGCGCCTGCGGCGATGGCGCTCGGCGTCACGCTCGGCTCGATGCTCGGCCTCGTGATGGGCTACTTCGGCGGGTGGGTCGACAACGTGCTCGGGCGCATCCTCGACGCCGTCCTCGCCATCCCGTTGATCGTCCTCGCGATCCTCTTGCTGACCGCGCTGTCCGCGGGGCAGGAGGGAATCAACGTCACCTCGTGGCAGCTGATCATCGTCATCGGCATCGCGTTCACGCCGCCCGTCTCGCGCACCGTTCGCTCGGCCGTCCTCGCCGAGCGCGACCTCGACTACGTGCAGGCGGCCAAGCTCCGCGGCGAGCGGGCGCCGTACGTGATGTTCGCCGAGATCCTGCCGAACGTGACCGGGCCGATCATCGTCGAGGCGACCGTGCGCCTCGGCTACGCGGTGTTCACGGTCGCGACGCTCGCCTTCCTCAGCTACGGGCCGCAGCCACCGTCGCCCGACTGGGGGCTCCAGATCGCCGAGCAGTACGCGGACATCTCGCTCGCCTGGTGGGCGACGATCTTCCCGGCGCTCGCGATCGCCTCGCTCGTCGTCGCGATCAACCTCATGGCCGACACCGTTCAGCAGGTGGTCGAAGAATGAGCGAACCAGCCGTCGCGGCGGACGCTGCGCTCGCCCTCGACCTTCGCGACGTCGAGATCGTGTACCGCGTACGTGGCCGCGACCGCGAGGTCGTGCGCGGAGTGTCGTTCTCGATCGGGCGCCGGCAGAGCTACGGGCTCGTCGGCGAGTCGGGCTGCGGGAAGTCGACGCTCGCCCTCGCAATCGTCCGCTACCTCCCGCGCAACGGACGCGTCACCTCCGGCTCGCTCGAGGTCGCGGGCCGCGACGTGCTCGCGCTCCGGCGCGAGGCGCTTCGGGGCTATCGCCGCGACGAGGTGTCGATGGTCTACCAGAACCCCGGTAGCGCCCTGAACCCGACGATTCGTATCGGCAAGCAGGTGCGGGAGGTGTTCGAGCTGCGCGGTGCGTCGTCGAAGGACGCGCACGAGCGGGCCATGGCCGCCCTGCGCGAGGTGCACATCGCCGATCCCGACAGCGTGCTCCGCCGCTACCCGCATCAGCTCTCCGGCGGCATGCAGCAACGCGTGATCATCGCGATGGCGCTCGCCACCGATCCCAGCCTGCTGATCCTCGACGAGCCCACCACGGGCCTCGACGCGACGGTGGAGGCCGAGGTGATCGACCTCATCGGCGAGCTCCAGGAGCGCCACGAGACGGCCGTTCTCTTCATCAGCCACAACCTCGGTCTCATCCGCAAGACGTGCCAGGACGTCGGCGTGCTGTACGCGGGCGAGCTCGTCGAGGAGGGACCGACCGAGGAGATCCTGCAGAACCCGAGGCATCCGTACACGGTCGGCCTCCTGCGCTGCATCCCGCGCGGGGGGTTGCGCAAGGACCTCGGCAAGCTCGACACCATCCGTGGGTTCCTGCCCGCGATCGGCGAGCACCTGCCGGGATGCGTCTACGTCCACCGCTGCGGGCTCGCCCAGGATGTCTGCCGGACGGACAAGCCGGCTGACGCGCAGGTCGGCCCGCACCACCAGAGCCGCTGCCACTTCCACGAACGGGCCCAGCAGCTCCCGCGCGACATCGAGGGGCCACGGCAGGTCCCGAACGTCGTCGACCGCACGGCGACCCCACTGCTCAAGGTCGACGACCTCACGAAGACGTTCAAGCAGGACGGCCATGAGATCAAGGCGCTCTCGGGCGTCTCCGCGGTGCTCTGGCCCGGCGAGACGCTCGGGCTCGTCGGCGAGTCGGGAAGCGGCAAGACGACGTTCGCTCGCACGCTCCTCGGCATCGTCGAGCCCACTTCGGGAACCGTCGAGATCGACGGCCGCGAAATGCCGCCCACGCTCGGCTCACGCTCCGCGGTCGACGTGGCAGCGCTCCAGATCGTCTTTCAGAACCCCGATTCTGCGCTGAACCGCCGGCACACCGTGCGCCGGATGCTGAAGCGCACGCTCGCGAAGCTCGCCGACCTCTCCGGACGGGACGCGGAGAAGCGCTCGGAGGAGCTCGTCGAGGCGGTGCGCCTGCCCGAGCGAGCGCTCTCGTCGCGTCCGACCGGCCTCTCCGGCGGCCAGAAGCAGCGCGTCGCGATCGCCCGCGCCTTCGCGGGAGAGCCTCGCCTCGTGGTCTGCGACGAGCCGACGTCCGCCCTCGACGTCTCCGTGCAGGCGGCGATCCTCAACCTGCTCGTCGACCTCCAGGGCTCGCATCGCACGAGCTACGTCTTCATCAGCCACGACCTCGGCGTCGTGCGCTACCTCTCGGACCGGATCGCCGTGCTCTACCTCGGGCGCCTGATGGAGCTCGGCCCGGCGGCGACGGTGTTCGAGCCGCCGCACCATCCGTACACGGAGGCGCTCCTCTCTGCCGTTCCGACGATCGACGGCGAGCAGCGCGTTCGCATCGAGCTCGAAGGCGAGATCCCGTCGGCCGCGGATCCGCCGACCGGGTGTGTCTTCCACACGCGCTGCCCGAGGTTCTTGGGCGACATCTGCGTCGAGCAGGAGCCGCCGCTCGCGGAGGTCGAGCCCGAGCACCTCATGCGCTGCCACATCCCCGTCGAGGAGCTCCGGCGGCTCCAGGCGGAGCCGCCGGCTCAATCACTGCACGAAGCGGGTATCCGCCAGCCACACGCGTAGCGCCACCTACGAGCTCGCGTCGCCCGTGCGCGTCCAGGGGACGGCGTTGAAGATCTCCGTCTCCGTCTGATCCTCCGCGCTGTCGTGTGGCGCTAGCGCCTTCACGTCGCTCCAGGTGACCCGATCGCCATCGATCGCGTAGCTCGCCGACCAGTCGCCGAAGCAGCCGCTGATCCAGGTGAACGTCACGGTGCCGCCGTCGTCCTCGTACGTGCCGGAGCAGAAGAGGCCCTTGCTCCCGCCGCTCTGCCACGCGTCCGTGAACGAGCCGTTCTGCAGCGTCAGCGTGTGCTGGCCGCCGTCGCGGGCCGCGTGGTCCGCCGTGAATCCGTGCTGCTCGAGGTACTGCGGGGTCACGTTGCTCGCGTAGACGCCGTCCTCGAGCTGCGACGAACTCGATCCGCCGCAACCTGCTGCCGCGAGCAACACGACGGCGACTGCCCCGACGATCGTTCTTGACGCGAGCTTCCTCAGGTCGGTTGGCCGCATCACAGCTCCTTTCGGTCCGAGTCGATGAAGATGAGGCCGTGCTGGTCGTCCTCGACGCGTCCGTCCGCGTCGAGCGTGAACGTGGAGCTGATCCGTCCCGACGCGTGCGCAAAGCGTCCGGTGCCACCGTCGAGCTCCCAGATCACCGAGCCGTGCCGCAGTTCGGGATCGGGCGAAGCGACGAGGCTGCCGGTGCCGAGCGTGCGAAAGCGAAGCTCCACGCCGGGAGCGAGCACGATCGTCCCCTGCTCACGGAACCGGCCGTCCGGTGACAGGGTCACGTCCGACTCGATCCGCGTTCCGTCGGGAAGCTCGACCTCGAGCCGGCGCCCGCGCTCGTCCGTGAGCCACTCGAGCGTGCCGCCGAGGCGCTTCGCGTACGGGATCCTCTCCACGTCCGCACGGTCGCGGATCGACGCGTGGCATCGCCTCCGGGAAACCCCCGGACTTGAGCGCGTGCTCCAGGCTTCGTAGCCTGGCGCTGTGGCGCTAGGACGGGCGCGTGAGGAAGCGGAGGTGGATGCGGTCGTCGCGGAGGCGCTCGCGGGACGAGGCGGCGCCCTCGTCGTGCGCGGCGAGGCCGGTATCGGGAAGTCGACGCTGCTCTCGCATGCGCGCGAGCGGGCGGCGGGCGCGGCGATCGTCGAGGCGAGCGGAGTCGAGACCGAGGCCGAGCTCGCCTTCTCGCGGCTCGGCGACGTTCTCCGGCCGGCCTTGCCCCGCCTGGACGAGCTCACGAATCGGCAGGCGCGAGCGCTCCGTGCTGCGCTTGGGTTGGACGATTCCGTCGCGGCGGACCGGTTGACCGTCGGTGGCGCGACCCTCGCACTGCTCGCCGCCCATGCATCGGAGAGGCCCCTCGTCGTGCTGATCGACGATGCCCACTGGCTCGACGCCGAGTCGCGCGCGGCACTGACGTTCACCGCCAGGAGGCTCGCCGCCGACCCGATCGCGATGGTGTTCGCGGCGCGGGACGAGGAGGGCGCGACGCTGGACGCCGCCGGGATCCCGGAACTCCGGCTCGACGGCCTTGCCGACGCCGACGCCTTGCAGCTGCTCGCGGCCCGGGGCGCAAGCGCTGACGTTGCCAGGCAGATGGTTGCGCAGGCGCGCGGGAATCCCCTCGCGCTGCTCGAGCTCCCGGCGCGTGCAACCTCCGAACAGCTGGAGGGGACGGTTCCGCTCGAGAACCCGATTCGAGTCGGCCCTGCGATCGAGGCGGCGTTCGCGCACCGCGTCTTTCGGCTGGGCGAGGACGGACGGCAGGCGCTCGTCGCCGTCGCGGCCGACGATCTCGGTGACGACGCGCTCCTCGCGGTGGCGCTCGAGCGTCTCGGCGTTCCCAGGACCACCCTCGACGACGCGGAGGACGCGGGACTGATCGCGCGGAGCTCCGGCAGCGTGTCCTTCCGGCACCCGCTCGTCCGCTCGGCGGTGTACCACGGCGCCGCACCGACCGAGCGCAGGCGCGCGCACGCCGCGCTCGCCTCCGCCTACTCGGGCGTCGACGTGGACCGCAGCGCGTGGCACCTCGCGGCGGCGGCCGTCGGGGTGGATCGCGAAGCCGCCGGCGCTCTTGCCTCCTCGGCGGCACGAGCGCGCGCCCGCGGCGGGTATCAGGCGGCGGCCGCCGCGTTCGAGCGGGCAGCGAGGCTCACGCCTCCGGGAGCCTCCCGCGCGCAGCTCGTCGCTGAGGCGGCCGACGCCGCACTCGCCGCCGGACGCCTGGATTCGGCCCAGCGCCTGGTGGACGAGGGGCTGTCCGTGGACGAGCTCGATCCTCGGACACGCTCCTCGCTCCTCGGCGTCGCCGCGCGAATCGCGCTCCACGGCGGAAACCAGCGGCGCGCGTTCGACGCGTTTCTCGAGGCCGCGACGCTCGCCGCGCCGTGGGATGCCGATCGCGCGGCCGAGCTCCGCGCCGACGCGGTCGTCGCCGCCGTTCAGCTCGGTGGTGACGCTCCGGCGATCGCCGCCGCCGAGCTCGAGGCACACGGAGACCTCGACGATCCGTGGACCGCGGTCGTCGTGAGTCAGGCACGAGGCAGTGCGGCCTCGATGTCCGGGGCCGCCGGAGCGCGCGCGCTGATCGAGCGTGCCGTCGAGCTGAGCGAGACGGCCAGCCCGGAATCGGCACAGCAGCTGTATCTCACCGGCCGCTCGAACTTCATGCTTGGTCGGAACAACGCGGCCGCCGAGCTCGCTCGTCAGGCGCTTGCGCAGGCCCGGCGAGACGACGCGTCGCGGATCGTGGTCGAGACGCTGCGCCTGCTCGCAGGAGCCGAGTTCGATCGGGGCCACTGGCGGGACGCCTATGCGGCGGCGGCCGAGGCAGTGGAGCTCGCGGAGGAGATCGGCCTGCCACGGGATGCGTGCGCCGCGCTCGGCATCCTCGCGGAGGTTGATGCCGGCGCCGGGAACGGGCTCGCCTGCGCCGAGCACGCCGCGCGCGCGATCGAGCTCGGCGCCGAGTTCGACCTCGGCTTCTACCGCGCCCGGGCGGAGCGAGCGTCGGGACAGCTCGCGCTCGCGACCGGCCGGCACGAAGAGGCAGCGGCCGAGCTCGAGCGCGTCTGGAAGGAGCAGCTGGAGACCGGGAGCCAGGAGTGGAGCGTCACGCCCGTCTTCGACCTGATCGAGGCTCTGGTCAGGCTCGGCCGGCGCGAGGAGGCACGCGATGTGCTCGTCCGTGCACGGGCGGAGCTTCCACCCGAGTCGCCGGTCGAGCAGGGGATCTTCGACCGGTGCGCGGCACTCCTGGAGGAGGACTTCGAGCCGCTCTTCGACCGGGCTCTCGCCGCGCACGCGCTCGAGGAGTTCGTCGACGAGTTCCCCTTCGAGCACGCTCGCGTGCGGCTCGCCTACGGCACGCGACTGCGCCGCGCCGGCCGGCGGCGCGAGGCGCGCGCGCAGCTCGAAGCGGCGCACGAGGCGTTCCAGGAGATCGGCGCGGGCGCGTGGGCCGAGCAGGCGTCGGCCGAGCTACGGGCGAGCGGAGCTCGACGTCGGGCCGGAGACGTCTCGCGTGAGCACCTGACGCCGCGCGAGCAGCAGATCGCGGTCGCAGTCGCCGAGGGAGCGTCGAACCGCGAGGTCGCCGCGCAGCTCTTCCTCACACCGAAGACCGTCGAGTACCACTTGACGCGGGTCTACCGGAAGCTCGGCGTGCGTACGCGAGTCGAGCTCGTACGGCTGCTCAGCCGTCCGTCGGGGTCGCAGCTAGGGACTGCGCTCGAGCGCCTCGACGAGGAGCGTCGAGACGTCGGCGACGCGTAGGTCGCCCCCGGTCTGACGCACGCCGTCGTCGAGCATCACCGTGCAGAACGGGCACGCGACCGCGAGCGTCTCAGCACCGGTCTCCGCTGCCTCCCGAGCGCGGGCCTCGTTGATCTGTGAGCCGCGCTCCTCCATCCACATGTGCGCGCCACCCGCGCCGCAGCAGAACGTGCGCTTGCCGCTCCGCGCCATTTCGAGCGGCCGGCCGATCGCCGCGACGAGGTCGCGCGGCGCCTCGAGCACGTCGTTGTGGCGCGCGAGGTAGCAGGAGTCGTGGTACGTGATCGGCTCGTCGCCCGCGGTCGGCTTGAGCTTCCCGCGTTCCACCAGGTCGGCCAAGAGCTCCGAGTGATGCGTCACCTCGTAGCGCCCTCCGAAGTCCGGGTACTCGTTCGCGAGCGTGTTGAAGCAGTGGGGGCAGCTCGCGACGATCTTGGTCACGCCCGCCTCGTTGAGCGTGGAGACGTTCTGCTCGGCGAACGCCTGGAAGACGTACTCGTTGCCGGCGCGGCGCGCGGGATCGCCGGTGCACGACTCGCGTGGTCCGAGGATCGCGACGTCGAGCCCGGCCGCGAGCATCAGCTTCGCGGTCGATTCCGCCGCGACGCGCGCGCGCTCGTCGAACGAGCCGGCGCACCCGACCCAGTAGAGGACGTCCGGCGGCCGGTCGCCCGGCTCGAGGATCCTGATCCCGATTCCCTCGGCCCACGCCGCGCGCTCGGTCTGCGGCTTGCCCCACGGATTGGACGCCCGCTCGACGTCGCGGAGCATCGTCTCGGTCTCCGCGGGAAGCCGCGACTCGACCATCACGAGACTGCGCCTCAGGTCGACGATGTGGTCGACGTGCTCGATCGAGACGGGGCACTCGTGGACGCAGGCGCCGCAGGTGACGCAGTCCCAGACGACGTCGTCCGTGACGGCGTTCGGCACGAGCGGCTCGAGGGTCTCGCCCGCGAGTGCCGCGGCTCCGTCGGCGAAGAGCTGGTCGCGGATGCCCATGATGAGGAGCTTCGGCGAGAGCTCCTTGCCCGTCGCGTTCGCCGGGCAGACGTCCTGGCAGCGTCCGCATTCCGTGCAGGACATCGCGTCGAGCATCTGCTTCCACGTGAGGTCGGCGACGGTGCCCGCGCCGAAGCGCAGCGCATCCTCGTCGTCGGAGGCGAAGTCCAGCGGCTCGAGCCGGCCGCGTGCGCGGGTCCTCCCGAAGAAGACGTTCACCGCGGCGCTGCCGATGTGGAGATGCTTGGAGCTCGGCAGGTACGCGAGGAATCCGAGGATCACGAGGACGTGTGTCCACACGAAGACGCGCTCGAGCACCTGCGTCCGAGTGTCGTCGGCGAAGAGCCCGGAGAGCGCGTTCGAGACCGGCGACCAGCCTGCCGGCCACGTGTTCAGGTCGAGCGCGATGACGGTCGCGTGCCACAGGAGCAGCGACGTGACGATCGCCGCGATGAGGCCGAGGATGAGGTCGGCCTCGCCGAGGTGGCTGCCCTCGAAGCGGCGCGGGCGCTGGATCTTCCGGATCGCGAACGCACACAAGACGCCGACGAGAACGAGGCTCGCGAAAACGTCGACCAGGAGCGCGTACCAGCCCTGGCTCTCGAGCCAGCCGAGGGGCGAGCCGGTCGCCAGCGGGCTCTCGCGGTCGACGATCGCGGCGATCGCCATGAAGATCGTCGGGAAGAGGACGAGGAACCCCCAGAAGATGAAGGCGTGGACGAGACCGGGCACGAGCCGCTGCAGGAGCTTGCGCTGCCCGAGCACGATCGTCGTCTCGTTCCGGAGCCGGACGGGCAGCTCGGACGTACGGCGCGAAGGCTTCCCCAGACGGATGAGCCGCGCGAGGAAAACGATGCGGCGACCCGCGATCCAGGCGGCGACCGCGACCGCGACGACGAGCGCGACCGCGGATGCGACGCTCGCGCCGGTGCTCAGGCTCCCTGGGCCTTTCTCAGCTCGGCCGAGATCGCCGGCACGACCTCGTGCAGGTCGCCGATCACCGCGTAGTCAGCGCTCGCGAGGATCGGCGCCTCGGGATCGGTGTTGATCGCAAGAATCGACTTCGCACCCTTGCAACCCGCCATGTGCTGGGTCGCACCGGAGATCCCGCAGGCGATATAGATGTCGGGCGCGATCTTCGTTCCCGTCTGGCCGACCTGATCGGTGTGCGGGCGCCAGCCGGCCATCGTCACCGCGCGCGAGCAGCCGACTGCGCCACCGAGGAGGCCCGCGAGCTCCTCGATGATCCCGAAGCCCTCGGGTGATCCGGCGCCGCGTCCGCACGAGACGACGACCTTCGCCTCGGCAAGCGAGACGCCCCCGGTCGCGGCCCCGACGCGCTCGACGACGCGCACGACGAGATCCTCGTCCGTGAGCTGCGGCGTGAAGCGCTCGATCGGTGAGGCCTCGCCGGCGACCGCCTCGGCTTCGATCGTGTGCGGCTGCACCGTGATGAGCTTCGGCGCGCCGTTCAGTCGCGCCTCCTCGAGCAGGCTGCCGCCCCAGCGCACGCGGGTCACCTCGTCGCCGTTCGCCGCGACGCAGTTCGCAGCGAGCGGAAGATCCGTGATCGCCGCGACGCGCGCCAGCACCTCGTTCCCGCGCGGCGTCCCGCTCGCGACGATCGCCGAAGGCAGGAGGCGCGCGGCGAGCTCGACGAGCGCGCGCGCGAGCGCGTCCGGCGCGAACGACGAGAAAGCGTCGCCCTCGGCGACGTGCAGGGACTGGATGCCGGACAGCGCAGGCTCCGACCCGGCGCAGAAGGCGTGCACCTCCTCGTCCAGTCCGCGCGCGAACGTGAGCGTCTGCTCGGCGAGGTCGCCCGGCTCCTCGACGTAGACCAGGGCGGTCACGCGACGCCGATCCTCCTCAGCACCTCGACGACCTCGGGGGCCGCGTCGGGGCCGTGCCCGAGGATCTCCGCCTCCTTGCCCGTGCTCGCCGGTACGACGAGGCGCAGCTTCTCGAGCTTCGAGGTCGGCCGCTCCGGCGAGCTCGCGTCGAGCGGCTTGCGCTGCGCGCGCAGCTTCGCGGGCACGGAGGGATAGCGCGGGAGGTTGAGCCCCTCGAGGACGGTGACGACGGCCGGCAGCGGGAGGACGTAGACGTCCCGCCCGCCGGCGACCTCCTGCTCGCAGCGGACGGCCCCGCCGTTGACGCTGACGCCCTTGAGCCCGGTCGCCACCGGCCGCCCGAGCGCGTACGCCACCCGGATCCCGATCTGGTATCCGCCCGCGTCGGCGGACTCGTTTCCGAAGAAGATCAGGTCGAACGGCCCGTTCGCGGACTCGTCGGCGCGGATCGCCTCGACGATCGCTCCGGCCGTGGCCTGTGCGTCCCATTCCTCCTCTCCCGCGACGAGGTGGATCGCGCGGTCGGCACCGAGCGCCATCGCGTCGCGGAGCTGCTCCGCCGCCTCGGGCGTCCCGAGCGTGAGCACGACGGACTCGCCTCCGGACGCCTCGATCAGCCGCGTGGCCTCCTCGACGCCGCACTCCTCGTGCGGGCTGATGGTGAAGCCGAGGTGCTTCGTCTCGATCGCCTGCTCGTCGGCGGAGAGAACGATCCTCCCGCCCGTCATCGGCACGCGCTTGACGCACGTCAGGATCCTCACGACCGCACCCGCGTGTTCTCCGGGTCGAAGATCGGCGTCGAGCCGACGACGTCGAGCGTGATGGGGTAGCGGTGGCTCATGTACTCGACCGCGAACGCGGCGCCCTGCTCCGCGCGATCCGGCGGGAGGTACGCCATGAGGACGTGCTTGCCCACCGACGGTGCAGCGCCTGCGCTCGTCACGTACGAGCGGCGGCCCTTCGCGTCCACGATCGGCTCGCCCTCCGGTGTCACCACGGGCTCGCGTCCCATCGGGTACCGCTTCACGCCGTTCCCCGACGAGTGGTCGTCGACGGTGAACGTGCAGAGGATCGCGGCCGGCGCCTCCTCGCGGGCGCGCACGTACGCCTCCTTCCCGACGAAGTCCTGCTCCTTGACCTTGCCCCACGCCATGTCGGCCTCGACGACCGAGTACTCGCTCTCGAGCTCGGTGCCGAACGCGCGGTAGCACTTCTCCAGGCGCCCGGTCGTGCCGTACACGCCGATCCCGCAGGCCACGGCGCCGTGCTCCCGCCCCGCCTCCCAGACGAGATCCCACAGGCGCGCGCCCTGCTCGATCGGGACGTACAGCTCCCAGCCGAGGTCGCCGACGTAGGAGATGCGCGACGCCAGCGCCCGCACCGGCCCGAGCTCGATCGTCCGGCACGTGGCGAACGGGAAGCCCTCGTGCGACACGTCGTCGCTCGTGAGCGAGGCGAGGATGTCGCGGGCGCGCGGGCCCCAGAGTCCGAGCGTCGACCACCCGGACGTGAGGTCGGCGAGCTGCGCCGTCCCGTCCGCCGGGAGGTGGTCGGAGAGCCACTTGTGGTCGGCCATCCCGTGCGCGCCTCCGGTGACCACGCGGAAGTGCTCGTCGCCGAGCCGCATGATCGTGAGGTCGGACTTGAAGCCTCCGCTCGCCGAGAGCCACGGCGTGTAGATGACCCGGCCGACGGCGACGTCGCATTGGCGCATCGACACCTTCTGCAACGCGTCCAGCGCGCCCGGACCCGTGAGGTCGAAGATCGCGAACGCGGAGAGGTCGAAGATCCCCGCTCGGTCTCTCATGGCGAGGTGCTCGGCGTTGATGATCGGAGACCACCAGCGCGTGTCCCACTCGGCCTCGCGCCGGCCGACGCGGTCGCCGTACTCCTCGAGGAGCGGCGCGTTCGACTCGTACCACTGCGGGCGCTCCCACCCGGCCGCCTCGAAGAAGACCGCACCGAGTTCCTGCTCGCGGGCGTGGTATGGCGAGAGCCGAACGTCGCGGTTCGAGGCCCACTGCTCGAGTGGATGGACGATGCCGTACGTCTTGTTGAAGCCCTCATCGGTGCGCGCCTTCACGTGCGTCGAGGTCTTCTGATGCTCCCAGAAGCGTGCTGCGTCCGAGGAGTGGAGGTCGATGTGCGACTCGCCGTGCACCATCCACTCGGCGAGCGACTTGCCGACGCCCGGCCCCTCCTTGATCCAGACCGCGGCCGCCGACCAGAGACCCTTCACCTCGGGCAGTTCGCCGAGGATCGGCATCCCGTCGGGCGTGAGGGAGAGGATTCCGTTGATCGCGTGCTTGATGCCCACCGACTCGTCGCCGACGATCGACGGCATCAGCTCGAGCGCCTGCTCCATCTGGAGGTTGAAGTCCTCCTGCGTGAACGGGAACTCGGTGGGCGAGAGCGACGCTTCCTCGACCGAGGGCAGGTCCTCGGGGTCGTAGAGGATCGCGCGGTGCGCGTACGAGCCGATCTCGAGCCCCGACCCGTGCTGGCGCTCGTACATGTTCGTGTCCATGTCGCGGACGATCGGGTACTCGATGTCGCCCTTCGCGTCGGCGAACCAGTGCGTCGGCCCGATGTCGATCATCTGGTGGACGGCCGGCGTGAGCGGAATCGAGGCGCCTGCCATACGCGCGAGCTTCGGGCTCCAGACGCCGCACGCGATCACGACGACCTCCGTCTCGATGTCGCCCGTGGTCGTGCGGATGCCGCGCACGCGCCCGCCATCGACGTCGATCGCGGTCACCTCGACGTTCGCGAACACGGACAGCCGCCCCGACTCCTGGCCGCGCTCGCGCATGATCGTCCCGGCGCGCAGCGAGTCGACGACGCCGACGGACGGCGTGTAGAAGCCGCCGAGGATCACTGTCTCGTCGATGAACGGGACGAGCTTCTTCACCTCCTCGGGTGTCACGAGGGACACGGGCTCGATGCCCCACGCCTTCGCGGACGCCATGCGGCGCCGGAGCTCCTCCATCCGCTCCTCCGTCCGGGCGACCTCGATCCCGCCCGACTCGGTGAAGACGCCCATCTCCTCGTACTGCCGCACGCTCTCGAGCGTCAGCTGGGTCATCTCCTTCGAGTGGTCGACCGGGAAGATGAAGTTCGAGGCGTGGCCCGTGGATCCGCCGGGGTTCGGCAAGGGCCCCTTGTCGAGGAGGACGACGTCCGACCAGCCCTGGTCGGTGAGGTGGTACGCGACGGAGTTGCCGACGATCCCGCAGCCGATGACGACGGCGCGGGCCTTGCTCGGGAGGGTGCTCATTCAGGCTCCTGCTGATATATGAGTTCAGGAGGTCAGAAATATATAAGACGTCAGAGGACGCGGCGAATCGCGCTCTCGAAGCCGAGCACGTGGCGTCGCATCGCCTCCTCGGCGCGCGCGCCGTCTCCGTCGCGGATCGCCAGGAGCAGCTCGCGGTGCTCGCGGATCGCGTCCTCCAGTCGCGCGACCCGGTCGAGCGCGAGGAACCAGATGCGGAGGGTGAGCACGTAGTACTCGTTCAGCGTCTCCTCGAGGAACGGGTTGTGCGTGCACCGGTAGACGTGCCGGTGGATGCGCTGGTCGAGGTCGATGAGCGCGCGCTCGTCCGGCTCGCCGTGCACCTGCTCCAGCTCGTCGAGGAGACGGCCGATCGTCTCCCGGTCGGCGTCCGTCGCCCGCTCGGCAGCGAGTCTCGCCGCCGACGGCTCGAGCGTGTTGCGCACCTCCGAGAGCCCCGCGAGGTCACGGACCTCGACGCTCGAGACGAACATCCCGCGCCGCGGATACACCTCGACGAGCCGCTCGCGGGCCAGCGCCCTCAGCGCCTCGCGCACGGGCGTGCGTCCGAGGCCGAGCCGCTCCATGAGCTCGCGCTCGCTCACGAGCGAGCCCGGGGCGAGCTCGAGCGTGACGATGAGCTCGCGGATGCGGTAGTAGGCCTGGTCGGAGAGCGACCGGGCCGACTCCGCCTCGGGCTGGTGGATGGAGAGCGTCGTCATCGCGACGGCCGGAGCTGGGGGCGGCGCGGACGCCGCCCCCACGCTCGGTCGGCTACTTGCCGAGCCAGGCCTTCACCACCTTGGGATTGGCCTTGACCCACTTCTCCGCCGCCTTGGACGGGTCCATGTGCTGGCCGGCGATCATGTTCGCGACCTCGTTCTGGTCGTCCGCCGTCCACTTCCAGCGCTTGATGACGTTCACGGCCGGCGAGCCCGACTTCGCGAACTTCGACGACATCACCTTGTCGATGATCGTCTGGCCGTACGCGCACTTGTAGATGCTCCAGTCGCTCCCGAGCTTCGGGCTGTACGAGTCGACGCAGTTCTTGCCCCGCGCCGGCAGCTTGATCTCCGAGAGCTGGTACGCCGTGTTCAGATACTGCGGCGTGTACCAGTAGAAGAGGATCGGCTTGTGCTGCTTGTACGCCTGCTCCCAGCGGGCGACCTGGGCGGGCTCGGCGCCGACGGAGACGAACTTCAGGTTGAGGCCGAGCTGCTTGATCAGCTGCGCGTCCTTCTGGACGTACGAGGGATCGCCGCCGAGGAACATGCCCTGCGACCCCGACTCGGGGCTCTTGAAGATGCTCTCCTTGCCCTTCAGGCCCTTCCAGGTCTTGAACTGCGGGTACTGCTTCAACAGGTACGTCGGGATGTACCAGCCGATGTGCCCGATGACCCCGTTCGAGCCGAGGTTGATCAGCGTCTTCGACTTCACGTACTTCTGGTTGACCTTGAGCAGGATGTTGTTCCAGTCCTCCGGAACGACGTCGACCTTCCCGTCCGCCATCGCCTGGAAGAGCGGCGTCGACTCGGGCAGCTTCTCGATGTTCACCGAGCAGCCGTAGTTCTTCTCGAGCACGTACTTGAGGACGTACACGTTCGCCGTCGCGCCCGCCCACGCGTTCTCGTCCATCGTCAGCGACCCGCACTTCGCGCCGCTGCCGGCGACCGCGCTCGAGGATATCCCGAGCACGGCGACCGCCACCACCGCCAGCGCGCCGAGCACCGCGGGCAGCTTTCGAATCCTCACCTTGGACATCCGACCTCCTTCGGATTTCGTTCGCGACGTCGGATCGGGTCCGCCGCCGCCTGTCGTACCTGCCTTCATGCCGAGCGCCGCCGCTCCGCCCGTGCCGCGCCACGCGTGACGCGGTCGAGGGCGATCCCGAGCGCGAGGATCGCGACCGAGGCCACGACCCCGAGCCCGAAGTCCGAGCGGGCGAGTCCCTGCGCGACCTCGTAGCCGAGGCCCGGCGACCCGACGAGCCCGCCGATCACGACGACGGCGAGCACCATGATGATCCCCTGGTTCACGCCGAGCATGATCGCGTCTCCGGCGAGCGGGATCTTGACCTTGCGCAGAACCTGTCCCCGGGTCGCACCGAACGACTCGGCGGCCTCGACCGTGTTCGCCTCGACGCCGCGGATGCCGCTCTCGACGAGCCGCGCGACGACGGGGAACGCATAGAGGACGCCGGCGATCACGCCGGGAACGACCGAGACGGGCATCAGGTAGATGAGCGGGATGAGGTAGACGAGCTGCGGCAGCGTCTGCAGGACGTCGTTGACGGGCCGCAGGATCTTCGAGACGACGCGGCTCTCGGCCGCCCACACGCCGAGCCCGAACCCGATCGCGACGGTGAGGACGGTCGCCACGAGCACCTGCGACGCCGTGTCCATCGCCGAGGCCCACTCGCCGATGAACCCGATCAACGCGAGCATGAGAAACACGGTGATCGCGGAGCGGCGGCCGCTCACGATGAACGCGATGAGCGTGATGCCGACGAGCATCACGGCCCACGGTGTCTCCACGAGGAAGTTCCGGAAGGGAACGAGGCCGTACTGGACGATGTGGTCGCCGACCCAGCTCGTCACCTTGAAGAGGAACGTGTCCGGGTTCTGGATGTAGTCGAGTACCGACTGGATGCGGGCGAGGATCCAGTCGCGCGCGGTGCGTCGTGGGTAGACGGCCGCGACGCCGAGCACGCGGGCGACGGCGACGGTGGCCACGATGATCGCCGCCGTCGCGAGCGAGGCGATGCGCAGCCGGCGGCGGAGCGCGTCCGTGAGGTGGCGGCGCACCGGGTTCGTCTGCTCCGCGACCGACTCCGTCACGCGGTCGAGCGCCATCGCCATGACGACGATGACGATCCCTGCGAGGAGCGCGAGTGCCGGGTACGAGTTGAGGCCGCTGGTGACGACGTCGCCGAGGCCCTTCCCGCCGATGAGCCCGGCGATGACGACCATGGAGAGGGCGAACAGGATCGTCTGGTTCACGCCGAGGAGGAGCATTCGCCGCGCGAGCGGGAGCCGCACCTTGCGCAGCACCTGGCTGCTCGTCGAGCCCATCGCCTCGGCAGCCTCGACCGTGTTCACCGAGACGCCGCGGATCCCGAGCGCCGTGATGCGGATCGCCGGCGGGATCGCGTAGATCATCGTCGTGATCACCGCGGCGCCCGGCCCGACCGAGAAGAGGATCACGATCGGCATGAGGTACGCGAACGCCGGGATGATCTGCATTGCGTCGAGCACCGGGGTGATCGTGCGCTGGAAGCGGTCGGACAGGCCCGCGAGGACGCCGAGCGGGATGCCGACGAGGAGCGACAGCCCGACTGCGGCGAGCATGAGCGAAAGCGTCTGCATGCTTTCCAGCCAGAGCCCGCTCGCGGCGAACGTGAAGAACGCGGCGAGCGCCCAGATCCCGGCCCGTACGCCTCCGAACCGGAGCGAGACGAGGACGCCGGCGACCGTGACGCCCACCCAGGTCATCCAGTCGAGCACGTCACCGAAGCGGGTGACGAGCCCGTCGAGCGCATCCGCGAAGCCGTTGAACGCGCGGATGACGACGCTCGGGCTCTCGGCATTGCGCTGGTCGACGAGCCACGTCTGGAAGTCGTTCAGGTGCGTGGGGAGCGCGTTCCAGGTGAGCGACGCCGGCCACGGGTATTCGGCCTTCCATCCGCGATAGGCGAGCCACATCACACCCACGACGACCGCGACCTGCACGAGCCTGCCGCGCCACCACGGGGCATGCGAGACGACCGGGATCGCGACGGGCGCCTCGGTGATCGTCGACACGCCGCTAGCCCTCCTCTTCGGCGATCGCCCGGAGCACGGCGTCGCGGTCGACGATTCCGACCACGCGCCCGTTCTCCATGCAGCACACGGGCTTCGCGCTGTCCGCGAGCGCGGGGAGCGCCTTCCGCATCGTGGTTCCGACGTCGAGTCTCGGGCCGTCCGTCGCATCCGTGGGCTCGGGGTCACGCATGATCCAGCGCAGCGTCAGCACGTGGCTGCGGGCGATGTCGCGGGTGAAGTTCTCGACGTACTCGTCCGCAGGGGAGCCGACGAGCTCCTCCGGCGTGCCGAGCTGGACGATCGCGCCGTCGCGCATGATCGCGATCCGGTCCCCGAGCCGGAGCGCCTCTGGGAGGTCGTGCGTGATGAACATCGTCGTCTTGCCGATCTCGCGCTGGAGGCGCATGACCTCGTCCTGCATGTCGCGTCGGATGAGCGGGTCGAGGGCGCTGAACGGCTCGTCGTAGAGCATCACCTCGGGGTTCGCCGCGAAGGCGCGGGCCACGCCGACGCGCTGCTGCATGCCTCCCGACAGCTGATCCGGGAACACGCTCGCGACGTCCTCGAGCCCGACGAGCTGCAGGACCTCCTGCGCCCGCTCCTGGCGCTCGCGCTTCCCCACGCCCTGCACCTCGAGCCCGAAGGCGACGTTGTCGAGCACGCGCCGGTGGGCGAGCAGGCCGAAGTGCTGGAAGACCATCGAGACCGTGTGCCGGCGGAGGTCGCGGAGCTCGGAGCCGTCGGCGCCGGTCACGTCGTGCCCGGCGATCTCGATCCGCCCGGCGGTGGGCTCGATGAGCCGGATGAGCGTGCGGACGAGCGTCGACTTCCCGGACCCGGAGAGCCCCATGACGACGAAGACCTCGCCCGGCCATACCTCGATCGAGACGTCCCGGACCGCGACGACGCAGCCGGTCTTCTCACGCAGCTCGCGCCGCGGAAGCTCGGCGTCGGGCGAGCCGACGAGCTTCTCGCCGTTCGGCCCGAAGACCTTCCAGACGCCCTCGGCGCGGATCGCCGGTGGGCTCGAGTAGTCGATGCGGTGCTTGCGTGTCTCGGCGGGAGTCTCGGCGATCTCCGTCATGCGCGCGCCGCTGATATATCACCCGCGGGCGGCGTCGTCTACCTCGCGCGGAGCGGATGAGGCGCCTACAGCGTCTTGAACTGCTCGAACGGCTGGCGGCAGCTCTCGCAGTAGCGGATCGAGCGGCACGGCGTGGGGCCGAAGAGATTCTCGAGCTTCGTCTCCGTCGAGCCGCAGTACGGACAGCGGAAGCCGCGCTGGAGCTGGACGAGGTCGAGCTTCGCCGCGACGCGCGGTGCGGGCGGCGCGAAACCGGCAGCGCGGAGCTTCTCGCGGCCGGCGGCGGTGATGTCGTCCGTCGACCACGAGTCGTCCAGGCGGACGGTGATCTCCGCGTCGAGGCCGAGCTCGCCGATCTTCTGCTCCATCGCGTGCCGCATCACTTCGAGCGCGGGACAGCCCATGAACGTCGGTGTGAACTCGACTCGTGCCGTTCCTGCGTCGACGGCCACGTCCTTCACGACACCGAGGTCGACGAGCGAGATCACGGGGATCTCGGGATCGGGGATCTCGGCGAGCGCCTCCCAGACCGCCTCGGCGGTCACCACTGCGCGCCGGCGGGCGCCGAGCGCCGCACGATCGTCATCTCGTCCCAGAGCTCGGCGAGCTCTGCCTCGTGGACGCCCCGGGGGACGGCCTCGACGTCGGGCAGCTTGCGTCCGAGCTTCGCCTCGGCCCGCTCTCGAAGTGCCGGCCGGAGCTCGTCGTCGAGGACGCCGAGCGCATAGGGCCAGAGCTCGTCGACGGCCTCGTTCAGACGCTCGCGTCCCTCCGGAGCCCCGAGTAGGCGGTCGACCCACATCTCGGCGTGGATGCGGTGGTACGCCTCCTCGCGATCCATCTTCGCGGCGAGCCCGGCGATCGCCTCGTCGGTCGAGGCCTTGAGCGCTTCGATCCGGATCTCGTCGGCCGTCTCGTACAGCCAGTGCCGGGCGATCGTCCTCGCCCATTCGAGCTGCCGGAGCTCGACGAGAGGCGCCGAGCGGTACTCCTCCGGCGTCCGGTCGAAGGCGAGCTCGTCGGCGGTCGTCCCGAGCTCGGCCGCGGCGAGCTCGTAGAGGGCGCGGGCATGTCCGATCTCGTTCTGGGCGATGGACGAGAAGGCGACGTCCTCCTCGAGGAACGGCGCGATGCCCGTCCACTCGGAGTTGCGCCAGCCCAGGATCAGCTCGTCGTCGGCGAGCGAGAGGAGCAGGTCGGTGCGCTCACTCACGGACGGCTCCGGGCGCCATGTCCAGCGTGCCCGCCCGCTCGCGCGCTTCGTGCAGGCGCGCCTTGATCGAGTAGCCGTCCACGCGCCGGTACTTCATCTCGAACTCGTCGGGGAACCCTGCGACCTCGCTCACGGCGTCGCGCGGCACGAGCCAGAGCGCGACCGACTCCTGTCGGCGGCCGTACTGCTCGCGCGCGTAGATCTCGGCGAAGCGCTCGTCCGGCGCGCGTCACCGAGCCCGCATGCTGGAACGGCTGTCCCTTGCGCTCCTGCCGGAACACTTCGTAGACCACTCACGCGGCCTCGGCGAGCAGCGTCCGCTCGACCCACGCGACGTGCTCGCGCGAGAGCCCGGCGGAAC
Source organism: uncultured Gaiellaceae bacterium (assembly GCA_963846995.1). Taxonomy (GTDB): domain Bacteria; phylum Actinomycetota; class Thermoleophilia; order Gaiellales; family Gaiellaceae; genus GMQP-bins7. The sequence continues at coordinate 50,919 of CAWJYD010000012.1, forward strand.
GCGAGCCGCTCCTCGGACGCGGGGCCGTGGCCGGTCACGACCGCGCGGAGCGTGTCCCAGTCGGGCTCGGTGTAGAGCCACGTCCCCGATTCCTCGTCCTTGCGCAGCGCCGGATCGGGGATCTCGAGCCCGAGCTCGCGGATCTGCGGGACGTAGCCTTCGAGGAACTGCTGACGCGCCTCCTCGTTCGCCTGGCTCTTGATGCGCCAGACGAACATCGGGTCCTCGTCGGAGGGGATCGGGTTGCCGTGGAACTGCATGAGCGGCTCCCACCAGCGGTCGAGCGCCTCCTGCACGAGCGCCGAACTGCTCGTCCGTGCCCGTGACCAGCGCGAGGATCACGTCGCGGCCGTGGAGGATGTGGAACGACTCCTCCCAGCAGATCTTCTTCATGATCCGTGCGTACGGCGCGTACGAGCACTTGAGCAGCGCCTTCTGGGAGACGATCGCCGCCGCGTCGACGAGCCACGCGATGACGCCGACGTCGCCCCACGTCTTCGTCGGATAGTGGAACACGTTGTGGAACTTCGACTTGCCCGAGACGAGGTCGTCGAGGCAGGCGCTGCGGGGCTTGCCGAGGTCCTCCACGACGCGGTAGATGAGCTGCGCGTGTCCGACCTCGTCCTGGATCTTCGCCGTGAGCGCGAGCTTGCGCTGCAGCGTCGGCGCGCGCAGAATCCAGTCGCGTTCGGGCAGGACGCCCATCAGCTCGGAGTTGCCGTGCATCTCGATGAACTTCACGAGCTTGGAGCGGTACTCGTCGGGCATCCAGTCCGTCGTCTCGACCTGGCCTCCCGACTGCACGTACTCGAGGAACTCCTGGGTTCGCGTATCCACGGTTTGGCCTCCCTACCGACCGGTCGTTAGCATCGATTGTAGTGGCTACCCGCCGTGAGCAGCTGACACGTGAGGCCGCGAGGCTGTTCGCCGACCGCGGCTTCCACGGCACCTCCATGGGCGACCTCGCGGATGCCGTCGGTCTGCAGAAGGGCTCGCTGTACTCGCTGACCGGCTCGAAGCAGGAGCTCCTGCTGGAGACCATGCGCGGGGGCGCTCGCGCGTTCCATGCGGCGCTCGACGCGGTCCCGGAGGACGCGCCTGCCGTCGAGCGGGTTCGGCTGGCGCTGCGCGGGCACCTGCGGGTCGTCTCGGAGCAGCTCGACGTGTCAACCGTGTTCACGCGTGAGTGGCGCTACCTCGAGGACGTGGGACGCGAGGAGATCGTGGAGGAGCGCCGGCGCTACGAGGAGCGCTGGCGGGCGCTCTTCCGCGAGGGCGTGGAGTCCGGCGGGCTCCGCACCGATCTCGACGCGGGCGCCGCGACGCGGCTCGTCCTCTCGGCGGCGAACTGGGCGTACACGTGGCTCGAGCCGGGGCGCGACACGGACGAGCTCGCGGACCGCTTCACCGCGATCCTCGTCGACGGGATTCGCGGCTACGCGACTCCGAGCTAGCGAGATGCGCGCTCTCCTGATCGTCAACCCGTTCGCCTCAGGCGTCGATGAGCACCGCCTCGCGGCGGTGCTGGCGGCGCTCCCCGACGGTGTCGAGACGCGGCTCACGACGGTGTCCGGCGACGCCACCGAGATCGCCAGGGAGGCAGGCGAGATCGACGCGCTGTACGTCCTCGGCGGAGATGGCACCTACAACGAGGTGCTGAACGGCGTCCAGGTCGACGTCCCGCTCGGGTTCCTCCCCGGCGGCGGGACGAGCGTGCTCCCCCGGGCGCTCGGCCTTCCGCGAGACCCGGTGCGCGCGGCCAGACGGGTCGCGCTCGGCGCCACCCGGCGGATCGGCCTCGGGCGCGTGAACGGTCGTCGCTTCGGCTTCAACGCGGGCCTCGGGTTCGATGCGGAGCTCGTGCGGAAGGTCGACGAGCTCGGCCGCCGGCCCGACGGCCGCAGGCCGGGGGACATCGCGTTCATCAAGGTCGCGGCCGAGACGGTCCGCGCAAGGCGCGCGCGCTTCGAGGACGAGCTCGAGCTCGACGGGCTCGGCCGCGCGGCGTTCGTTCTCGTCGCGAACTGCAGGCCGTACACGTACGCGGGCGCGCTGGCGCTCGATCTCGTGCAGGGGGCAGCTTCGACGAGGGTCTCGCGTACCTCGCGCCGATCGGCGTGCGCGCTCGCGACCTCCCGCGCATCCTCATTCGCGGCGCGCGCGGAACCGGGCTGAAGAGCGACAGGGCGTTCACGGGCCGCGATCTCGACCGTCTCGTGGTGCGCTGCGACCGTCCCTTCCCGCTGCAGGTCGACGGGGAGGACGCGGGCGACGTGACGGAGGCGGTGTACGAGGCCGAGCGCGACGCGGTCACGGTTCTCGTGTGACCTCCCAGCAGCCGGCGTGCGGGATTCCTCGTGCGACTGATCCATAGACTTGGCGCCCGATGAGCCGCGTGCTTCCGGCGGAAGGAGACCTGCGCCGCGTCATCGGCGACGGTGACGCCACTCCGGACCGAGAAGTCGACGGCCTCGGCGCGGACGAGCTGGTCGCCCTCTACCGCGATCTCGTCCTGCTCCGCACGTACGACGAGCGCTCGGTGGTCTACCACCGGCAGGGGCGGATCGGCACCTACGCGATCTTCTGGAATCACGAGGCGATGCAGGCCGGCTCCGTCTTCGCGCTCGAGCAGCGCGACTGGGTCTTTCCGAGCTACCGCGAGTCCGCGATCGGGCTCCTGCGCGGCATTCCGGCCTCGACGATTCTCAGCTGGTGGCGCGGACACCCGGCCGGCTGGTGGGATCCGCAGGAGCACAACGTCGCCTCGATCTGCGTGCCGATCGGGACGCACGTGCCGCACGCAGTGGGGTTCGCCTGGGGGTCGCGTCTCAAGGGCGAGGACTGCGTCGCGATCGCGTACTTCGGCGACGGAGCGACCTCCGAGGGGGCCGTGCACGAGGGCGCAACCTTCGCGGGGGTCATGAAGGCGCCGGTGATCCTCTTCTGCAACAACAACCAGTGGGCGATCTCGACGCCGCTCTCCGAGCAGACGGCCGCCGCGACCCTCGCCGACAAGGCGATCGGGTACGGGATACCGGGGGTGCGCGTGGACGGTGGGGACGTCCTCGCCGTCTACGAGGCGACCCGTGGCGCGGTCGAGCGCGCTCGCGCCGGCGAGGGCCCTACGTTCATCGAGGCGGTCACGTATCGCGCCGCTCCGCACGCGACTGCGGACGATCCCTCCATCTACATCGATCCCGAGCGCGTCTCCGAGGAGCGCGAGAACGAGTGCGTCGGGCGGTACGAGCGCTACCTTCTCCGGCTCGGGGTTCTCACGGAGGCGCAGGCGGAGGAGATCCGGCAGGAGGCGCTCGACCTCATGCGCGCGGGCATCGCGGACGCCGAGGCCGAGCCTCCAGCCGATCCGGGCCTCGTCTTCGAGCACGCGTACGCGGAGCCGCCGCCGTCGCTCGCCGACGATCTCGCGGAGCTGCGGAGGATCGGCAGTGCCTGAGCGGTTTCTTGTCGAGGCGGTCAACGACGCGCTGCACGCAGAGATGGAGCGCGACTCGACGGTGCTCGTCATGGGGGAGGACGTCGGCAGGCTCGGGGGCGTCTTCCGCGCGACCGCGGGGCTGCAGGAGCGCTTCGGTCGCGATCGCTGCGTCGACACGCCACTCGCCGAGGCGGGGATCCTCGGAACCGCAGTCGGGCTGTGCATGGCCGGCTGGCGCCCCGTCTGCGAGATGCAGTACGACGCGTTCAGCTACCCGGCGCTCGACCAGCTCATCAACCACGTCGGCCGCTACCGCTGGCGGACACGCGGGAAGATGTCGTTCCCGCTGACCATTCGCATGCCGTACGGAGGCGGCGTCCGCGCGCCGGAGCTCCACGACGACTCGCCGGAGACGTACTACGTGCACACGCCCGGCGTGAAGGTCGCGATTCCGGCGACTCCGGCCGACGCCAAGGGACTCCTCGCAGCGGCGATCCGCGACCCCGACCCGGTCGTCGTGCTCGAGCCGAAGCTCCACTACCGCACGGCGAAGGAGGATGTCCCCGAGGGGGAGCACCTCGTGCCGCTCGGCCGCGCGCGTATCGCCCGCGAGGGCTCGGACCTCACGTTCGTGGCGTACGGAGCGATGGTGCACGTCGCGACCCGTGCCGCGGAGGCGCTCGAGGGTGAGGCATCGTGCGAGGTGCTCGACCTGCGCACCCTGAAGCCGCTCGACGAGGACGGTCTCCTCGCGGCAGTCGCGCAGACGGGCCGCGTGGTCGTCGTGCAGGAGGCTCCACGCGTGTGCGGCTTCGCCGCCGAGGTGGCCGCGGTGCTCGCGGAGAAGGCGATCTTCGACCTGCAGGGGCCGGTGATCCGCGTGACCGGGTACGACGTCCCGTATCCGTACTGGCAGATCGAGGATGCGTACATGCCTTCGGTCGAGCGGGTCGTCGACGCGGCTCGCCGCGTCCTCGCCGCGTGACGCGGCGTCTCGTCTGGCGCCGGCTCGACGCGCCCTGCATGGAGATCGCCCACGTCGAGTCGCTCGACAGCGCAGCCGGAACGCAGATCGGGGCAGTCGGGAGCTCGAAGGCTCGCTACTCCTCCGGGACGTTCACCGCCGAGATCGCCTTCGACGACGACGGCTTCGTGACCACGTACGAGGGATTCCTGGAGCGGGTCGCCGCGTGACACTGCACGAGATTCCGCTCGAGCGAGGCACGCTGCACGGCCACTTCTCGCGCGAGCTCGAGCCGGTGCTCACGGTCGAGTCGGGCGACGCCGTTGCGTTCTCGTGCCTCAACGCCGGGTGGTGGGACGCGTCGAGGCAACGCTTCGAGCCGCGCGATCCGGAGCTCGACGCCGGACATGCGCTCGTCGGCCCGATCGAGGTGCGCGGTGCGCAGGCCGGCCAGACGCTGGCGGTCGGAATCGAAGAGGTGCGGATCGGCTCGTGGGGGATCACCGACGCCGGCGGCTGGAGCACGCCGCTCAACGAGCGACTCGGAGTCGCCGACGGCGAGACGTTCGTCCTCGACTGGGAGCTCGACGCGGACGCGGCGCTCGGGCGCGACCAGGAGGGTCGCACGGTCACTCTCGCTCCCTTCCTCGGCGTGATCGGGATGCCGCCGGACGAGCCGGGCACGCACGCGACCGCCCCACCGCGACCGTGCGGCGGCAACATCGACTGCAAGGAGCTCGTCGCGGGCACGACGCTGTTCCTCCCGATCGAGGTCGACGGGGCGCTCGTCTCAGCCGGGGACGGACACGCGGCCCAGGGGGACGGCGAGGTGTCGCAACTCGCGATCGAGGCGCCGGTCGAGCGAGCGAGGCTGACGCTCACGGTGCGCGACGACCTGCCGCTCACGACGCCCGCAGCCTGGACGCCGGAGGCGTGGCTCACGTTCGGGTTCGACGAGGACCTCGACGAGGCGGCGGCGCTCGCGATCGATGCGATGCTCGAGCTCGTGGGCCGCGAGCACGGCCTCGAGCGGCGTGAGGCGCTCGCGCTCGCGAGCGTCGTCGTCGACCTGCGCATCACGCAGATGGTGAACGGCGTCCGCGGCGTGCACGCCCGGCTCGCGCACACAGCGCTCCGGTAGACCACAATCCGAGAGATGCACCCATGGATCGTCGAGCTCATGGTCGTGGCCGTCTTCGCGCTCTCCTGTGCAGCACTCCTGGTGGCGTGGAGGCGCGGGCGCCTCGCCGCGGCAGCGGTCGCGCTCTTCGTCCTCGCGCTCGTCGCGTGGGTCGCCGCGTTCGCCGCGATCGCCACCCAGTTCCACGACGCGGACAGCTTCGCGACGTGCACGGAGTGCAGCACGGTGCACTACGTCTCCGCCGTCGCGTTCATCGTGCCGCCGCTCCTCATTTCCCTCGCTGCGCTGGCCGTCTTGCTCGTGCGCGGAAGTCGCTGGCGCACGCGCCGCGTCGCCGCCCGCGAGAATCACGCCTAGTGGCGAACGCGTTCAAGCTCCCCGACCTCGGAGAGGGCCTCACCGAGGGCGAGGTCGCGCGCTGGCTCGTGGTCGAGGGCGCGGAGATCGCCGAGGACGACCCGCTCGTCGAGATCCAGACGGACAAGGCGACCGTGGAGATCCCCTCGCCGTACGCGGGCACCGTCCTGCGGATCCTCGTCGCCGAGGGCGACGTCGCGCCCGTCGGCGCCGAGCTCGTCCTCATCGGCGCTGCGGGGGAGGAGCTGCCGGCACCGGATCCCGTAAGTGACAAGTTGTTGCAAGCCGGGCCTGAGCGTGCGAGCCGTGAAAACGGCCCAAGTGACAACTTGTCACGAGGGCGCGTGCAGGCGACGCCCGTCGTGCGACGCATCGCCTCGGAGCTCGGGGTCGACCTCGCGAGCGTCGCGGCGACGGGCCCGGGGGGCCGGATCACGGAGGAGGACGTGCGCGGCGCTGTGGTGGGTGCCGACGGAGAAGGGCGCCGCGAGCCGCTGCGCGGCGTGCGGCGGGTGATCGCCGAGCACATGACGAAGGCACACCGCGAGGTGCCGCCGGTGACCTGGGTGGAGGAGTGCGACGTCGAGGACGTCCCTCTCGAGCGCCTCCTGCCGACGGTCGTCAAAGCCTGTGCCGAGTGCCTTGCCGAGTTTCCGGAGCTCAACGCGCGGCTCGACGGCGACGCGATCGTCTACCTTGACCGCTACGACATCGGGGTCGCCGTCCAGACCGACGACGGCCTGGTGGTCCCGGTCGTCCGGGGCGCGGACGGGAAGAGCGTCGACGAGCTCGCGACGGAGATCGCCGAGCTGGCGGAGCAGGCCCGCTCGGGTGGGTTGCACGCCGACGAGCTTCGCGGGTCGACGTTCACGGTCACGAGCGCGGGCAAGCTCGCGGGTCTCTTCCAGACGCCGATCGTCAACCATCCGGAGGTCGCGATCCTGAGCATCGGGCGCGTGGCGCCGCGAGCCGTCGTCCGCGATGGCGCCGTCGTCGTCCGCCGTACCGGGACGATCGCGATCACGTTCGACCACCGCGTGGTCGACGGCGCCCGCGCCGCCGCGTTCGGACTCGCCGTCATCGCTCTCGTCGAGGCCGGCGACACGACCTGAGGGCGACCTCGCGCGGCCGCCCTCACGGTCGCTCGACGTCAGTCGCCCTGGTCGTCGCCCCGGTCGTTGATCTGGGCGCGGATCTCGCCACCCGGCCACTTGGTCGAGTGGACATTCGCGTACGTGTGTCCCGCCCGCATGGCGGCGACGAGCTCCTCGAACGCGCCTGGCTCGATCCCCTGGCCCGCGGGTCCGATCACGTCGGCCGCGCTCGCGGTGCGTGACACCGTTCCCGACTGCGGACACGTCGGCGTCCCGGCCGGCCCCGGGAAGGCCGCCGTCCCGCAGAGGAAGAGCGTGATCCCGCCGTTGACCGCCCGCTTGCCGAAGTGGATATGGGACTGCTGGACGGTGCCCTCGAGTCCCGAGTAGGTGAGGGTGTACGAGATCGTGCGAGCGGCGTCGTCGATCGTCGCCTTGAACGACCCGGTCGCAGTCGTCGAGATGTCCGGATTCTCCTGGTAGCCGACGAGCTCGTCGGCCTTCAGGTTCTTCTTCCCGCCCTCGGCGACGGCGAGCGACGAGACGAGCAGCACGCCGCCGAGCACGAAGAGGCCGAGCACGACACTGCGCCTGCGCATACGACTCCCCCCTTCATCGTTGACGCCAGGCAGTACGGGCGCAGGGGCGGATTGGTTTGAGCGGCCACTACACTGGCCGCGTGGGAGGCTGGTACACGGTCGGGCTCTGTCTCGGGCTGTCGCTCGGACTGTCCGTCGCCGTGACGGGCATCCTCGGGGCGAACGTCCTCGGGGTCGGGGCGGCTGCCGTCATCGGCGCTGCCGTCGGCGCGGGGATCGGCATCGCCATCGGCGAGACGCCCGAGACGATCGCGGGGATCGTCGGCGGCGTGCTCGGCGCACTCGCCGCAGGCGTCGTCGTCACGGGTGCGCTCCGGCGGGGCGCGACGCGCTTCGGCACTGGTGCGTACCTGGCGGCGCTCGGCGCGCTCATCTGCATCTTCGCGCTCGTGCCCATCGCCGGCTACGGCCTGGCCGTCGCCTTGCCCGTCCTGGCCGTTCGCCTCCGCGGGCGCCAGGCCGCCCGCTTCGCCGGGCTCCGCTCGCTCGCGAAGTGAGCTCCGCGCTCGACGCGGTCGACGCGCGCTCCCGGATGGTGGAACGACAGCTGCGCGGCCGCGGGATCCGCGACGAGCGCGTGCTCGAGGCGATGAGGCGGGTGCCGCGGGAGCTCTTCGTGCCGGAGGACCTGCGGACGCACGCCTACGACGACGGCGCGCTTCCGATCGGGCTCGGCCAGACGATCTCACAGCCGTTCGTAGTCGCGACGATCTGCGCGCTCCTCGGCCTGCGCGAGCGCGAGCGCGTGCTCGACGTCGGCACGGGCTCGGGCTACCAGGCCGCGGTGCTCGCGGAACTCGCAGGCGAGGTGGTCACCGTCGAGCGCTTCCCCGCGCTCGCCGAGGCCGCTCGGGTTCGTCTCGTCGAGGCGGGTTACGACCGTGTCGACGTCCGGGTCGGAGACGGCTCGCTCGGTGTTCCGGAGCGGGCGCCGTTCTCGGCGATCGCCGTCGCGGCCGCTGCTCCCGCCGTCCCGCCTGCGCTGTACGCGCAGCTCGGGGAGGACGGCAGACTCGTCGTCCCCCGCGGCTCGAGGCGCGGCCAGGAGCTCGTGCTCGTCACGCGGGGGCAGGACGGCCCGCGGGAGCGCAGCTCGATCCCAGTGCGCTTCGTCCCACTCGTCGGCGACGAAGGGTTTGGCAGTGACTGACCGTATGGGGGGAGATGACGATTCGGCCGATGACTACCGTTCGATGACGGTGGAGTCCTCCGAGGTACAGATCGCCCCCGCGTTCTCGGCTGCCCGCGTGCGCGCGGGTTTGCGCAAGCGCTCGAACTGGGAGCAGCTCGTCAAGTTCACCGTCGTCGGTGCGACCGGGTACGCGGTGAACCTCGTCGTCTTCGTCGCGCTCGTCCAGGGCTGGTCTCTCCACTACATCCCAGCCGCGATCGTCTCGTTCCTCGTCGCTGTGACGAACAACTACACGTGGAATCGCCTGTGGACGTTCCGCGACCAGCGTGGAAACGTCGCGTACCAGGGGATGCGCTTCCTCGTCGTCTCGATCGTCGCGCTCGGAGCCAACCTCGTCGTCCTCCAGCTGCTCGTGTCCGCGACGGATCAGCCGGTGCTCTCGCAGGCGATCGCGATCGTGCTCGTCACGCCGGTGAACTTCGTCGGCAATAAGCTCTGGTCGTTCGGACCTCGACGCTAATCGCGCTCGCCGCGCTCGCGGCCCTTTCTCTCCTACTTCCCTCCACGGGCTCGGCACAGACGCCCGACACGGATCTCGCGCGACTCACGGAGGCGCAGGCGACGCAGCTCGCGCTCGCCGACCCGAAGATCGCGCACTGGGTCGACCGCTATCCGCCGAAGCCCACCACCGACGCGACGTTCGAGACCGCGACGCGAACGTGGGAGGTGAAGATCTGGTCCGGGCGCGCCGGCCAGATCGTTGACGCCGTCGTCGAGGACTCGCCGGGCACGGTCACCGAAGCCTGGACGGGCCCGCAGGTCGCCTGGAAGATGGCGCGCGGGGCGCCCGGCGCGTTCGGCGGGAAGACGTTGCTCGAACCGGCGGTCTGGATCGGCTTCTGCCTTCTCTTCTTCCTGGGGCTCGCCGACCTTAGGCGTCCGCTCGCGCTGCGGAACCTCGACCTCCTGATGCTGCTCGGGTTCTCGGTGTCGCTCGCGTTCTTCCAGTTCGGCGAGATCTTCCGGAGCGTCCCGCTCGTCTATCCGGTGCTCGCGTACGTGCTCGCGCGCGGGCTGTGGGTCGGGTTCGGGCGGCGGTCCGGCGTACTCACGTCCGTGTGGCCGACCTGGGTGCTCGCCGTGACGGCGGTCTTCCTGCTCGGGTTCCGGGTGGGGCTGAACCACCAATCCCCGCACGGCGTTATCGACGTCGGCCTCGCCGGCGTCGTCGGCGCCGACCGCATCCTCGATGGCGAGGCACCGTACGGGAACATGCCCACGAGCAGGTTCGACCTCCCGGCCTGCGGGCCCGCGGATGCCGAGGGCTTCGTGCGTGACCGCGTGCAGACGAACGGCCGCTGCGAGGCCGGGATCGAGCGAGGCGACACATATGGCCCGGTCTCGTACGAGGCGTACGTGCCGGCGACGGCGATCTTCGGCTGGAGCGGGAAGTGGGACACGCTGCCCGCGGGCCATGCGACCTCGATCGCGTTCGACCTGCTCGCGGTGCTCGCGCTCGCGCTCGTCGGGCTCCGGTTCGGCGGGACGCGGCTCGCGGTGCTGCTCGCATTCGCCTGGGCCGCGTACCCGTTCACGGCGTACACGCTGAACGCGAACACGAACGACGCGATCATGCCCGTCTTCCTCCTGCTCGGCTTCTGGCTGTCGACGTCGAGCCTGGCACGCGGCGCGGCGGTCGCCCTCTCGGGCTGGACGAAGTTCGCGACGCTCCTGGTGGCACCGCTCTGGGCCACGTACCCGAGCGTCGAGCTGCGTCGTCTCGTCCGCTACGCCCTCGGGTTCGCCCTCGCCACGGTCGCCGCCTTCGCGATCCTCGCGCTCGAGCCGTCGCTCTGGGACGCCGTGAAGACGTTCTGGGATCGCACGATCGCCTACCAGTCGGCTCGAGACTCGCCCTTCTCGATCTGGGGTTGGGGCCAGTACCACGCACGCGGGATCCCGGATCTCGGCTTCCTGCAGCCGGTCGTCGAGGTTTTCGCGGTGGTGCTGGCGCTCGCGGTCGCCGTCGTCCCGCGGCGCAAGAGCGCCGTGCAGCTCGCCGCCCTGACCGCCGCCGTGCTCGTGGCCTTCGAGCTGACGCTCACCCACTGGTTCTACCTCTACCTCCCGTGGGTCGCGCCGTTCGTGTTCCTCTGGCTGCTCCTTCCGGAGCCCGACGAGGATCAGGAGACAGGGACGCGCACGGCCTCGATCGCCGACGACCTGCCGGTCGCAGCGTCGCAGGTGACGAGCGCGCCCTCGATTCGCACCCCGTCCTGAGCCGTCTCGAACCGCACGGGCAAGCCCGTTCGCATGCGCCGGATCGCGAGCTCGGCCTCGACTCCGATCACGGAGTCGTGTGGCCCGGTCATCCCGGCGTCGGTTATGAACGCCGTTCCCTTGGGCAGGACCGTCGCGTCGGAGGTCTGGACGTGCGTGTGCGTCCCGACGACTGCCGTCACGCGGCCGTCGAGCCAGCGGGCGAGCGCCGCCTTCTCGCTCGTCGCCTCCGCGTGGACGTCGACCAGGATCACGGGCGTCGCGCGACGCGCCTCTTCGACGAGCCCGTCGATCAGCTCGAACATCGAGGTCGCTGGCTGGAGGAAGAGCGAGCCGAGCACGTTGATCACTCCCACGGCTCCGGCCCCGGTCTGCACCACGGCCAGGCCTCTCCCCGGCGTCTCGCGCGCCGTGTTCGCCGGTCGGATCACCCGCTCCGAGCTCTCGAGGTAGGGGCCGATCTCGGAGCGGCGGAACGCGTGGTTGCCGAGGGTGATCGCGTCGACGCCCGTCCGGAGGAGCTGCTCGGCGAGGCGCGGCGTGATCCCGATCCCGTCCGCGGCGTTCTCGCCGTTCGCGATACAGACGTCGATGTCGAGCTCGTCGCGCAGGTCGGCGAGGCGCGTCTCGAGGGCCCTCCTCCCGGGAGCTCCGACGACGTCAGCGATGAAGAGGATGCGCAGGGCCGGGAGGTTACGGAACGCCGAGGGTCGCGGACGGGAAGACCTCGACGGCGACGCTGTTCCCGTTGTCCGTGGCGTACTTCGCGAGCGCCTGTTCCTCGAAGCGGGCGATGTTCGTGACCGTGCCGAGCTTCGACGAGCCCGCGGCGACGTTCGCGCCCACCGAGAGCGCGGGGTCGGGCCGCACGTTGCGGATCGACACGACGAGCGACGGCGCAGCGGTCGGACGGAGCTCGATCTCGGCGCCGACGTCGTGGGCCGAGATGATTTGGTTGCGGATTGCGACGACGGTTCCGTCCACCGGCGCGTAGACATCCGTGCCCGCCACTGCTCCGACGTCGAGCGTCTGGAGCGGGCCCTCCGAGAGCTGGTACCAGGCAAGGCCGGAGCGCGTCGCCCCGGTGATCCGTCGCCAGAGGCGCGCGATGACGCCCTCGTTGCGCTGCGGGCCGACCGGCTTCAGTTCGAGCGCGCCGTCGTCGCTCGCGTGAAGGCCGATCGCGGTGACGCCGCCCTGCGCCACGGGCGACTGCAGGTGGAGGTTCGATACGGTCGCGAGCACACGCGAGTCCGGCGGAGCGGAGGTGACGGGAAGCGGCGCCGGCCGGCTCACCGCGGGAGGCGAGCTCTGGTTGTCGAACGCCGTCAACGCGAGCGTCACGATCGCGAGGACGCCGATGACCGCTCCCACGGCAAAGCGGCGGGCTCGAGCCTGCGCCCGTCGCCGGTCCGCGCGAAGCCGAGCAGCATGACGAGAGCGCGGAGTCGCCATGGCTCTGACCGTAGCAGGGTCCCGGACGAGCCCTGGCGCTGCCCGCTGTACGATCAGCGCGATGGCCGGCCCCGGCCCGACGATCCAGATCCCCCGATGGATCCAGCTCGTCGTCCTCCCCGTCCTCCTGCTCGTCGTCTTCCTCCTCGCACGGACGCTCGGGCACGTCCTCTTCCTGTTCTTGACGGCGAGCGTCATCGCCTTCACGCTGAACCCGCTCGTCCGCGACCTGACTCGGCTGAAGGTTCCCCGTGCGCCGGCCGTGCTCGTCGTCTACGCCATCTTCGCGGCTGTTGTCGCGGCGCTCCTGATCGCGGTCGGCGCCGTCGCCTTCGACCAGGCTCGCACCGCCGCGGACAAGATCGACACGTACGTCACCGAGGAGCAGAGCTCGACCGGGCAGACGGCAGCCGAGGAGGACATCGACCGCCTCCAGCTCTGGCTGGACGACCACGGGCTCGAGCGGATCCGCATCCGGAAGCAGGTCAACGACTGGCTCGGCTCGCTGAGCGCCGGCGAGGTGTCCAACTACGCACAGCGCGCGATCTCGTTCGCCCAGGGCGCGGCGTTCTCGGTCGTGCTCCTGCTCTTCTCCGTGATCCTCATCGTCGTCATCTCCATCTACATGCTCCTCGACATGGAGAGACTGGAGCGGGCGATCGACGCCCGCTTCCCACCGTACGGCGGGACCCCGCTCGCGCAGCGGATCGAGGGAGCACTGTGGGGGTACCTGAAAGGGCAGGCGATCCTGTCGACGGTCATCGGTGCGAGCGCGGGCATCGGCATGTACGTCCTCGGCGTCACCGGGCTCGTCGACGGCGCGCAGCACTACGCGCTCCTCTTCGCGCTCTGGACGGCCTTCGTCGAGGTGATCCCGTACATCGGGCCGTGGCTCTCGGCCGTGCCGCCCGCGATCTACGCGCTCTTCGTGGACGCCCCCTGGGGCGTCGTCTGGGTCGCGCTCCTCTTCCTCGTGATCTACCAGGTGGAGGGGCACATCGTCGTGCCGAACGTCATGGCGAACGCTCTCCGGCTCCATCCGCTGCTCGTCATCTTCGGGCTGCTCGCCGGCGGCGAGCTCTACGGCATCGCCGGAGTCCTCGTCGCGCTTCCGACGATGGCCGGCGGGCGTGCGATCTGGGAGTTCTTCCGCGAGCGCATCACGCTCGAGAGCTGGGAGCAGGGCGGCGACGACCTCGCCGGCGAGGTCGAGCTCGAGCCGCCGAAGGTGGGCAGCCACACGGACTGACCGCGGTGCCGGGGAGCGGGCTACGCTGCGCCCGATGCCGGATCCGCTGCTGGAGACGATCGCTGCCGCCGCCGTCGAGCAGAGCGCGCTCTGGGAGACGTGCCTGCGCCCCGAAGCCTCGCGCGAGGATGTCGTCGCGTTCTCGCCGCTCGCTCCGGAGGCTCACCGGCTCGGGCTGGAGACGATCTACGAGGGCTACCTCGTCCACTACGGACGCCCGCGGCTGTTCGCGCTCGCGGACGAGGACACGGCGCTACTCCTCGGCGACTACCTGTACGCGCACGGCCTCGTACGCGTGTCGGAATCGGGTGACGTCGACGCCGTCGCCGACCTCGCCGAGCTGATCTCGCTCTGCGCGCAGTCGCGCGCCGCGGGGACGAACGGTGACGGCGCTGCGTGGGCGGCGACGGCCTGTGCCCTCGGGCGCGGCGGTCTGGACGAGGCACGCACGGTGATGCGCGAACGCGGCGACGCGAGTCGCCTCGAAGAGATCGCCAGGGCCGCAGTCGGAGACGACGCGGTCGACGCGGCGCTCGCCACGCATGCCCGGCTCGTCGTCTAGAGTCGTCGCATGCTCGCCGCGCTCAGCGTCCTCGCTGCGACCAAGACGGCCGCGGAGGAGGGGAAGGAGATCGTGCTCGCGATGCTCGTCGTCGGTCTCGTGTTCGTGGGCGTGGCGGTTCTGGGCGACCTCTGGAACTGGCGTTCCCGCAAACGCCACGCCCGCCGCAGCTCGGGCGGCTACTAGGTCTCCGAGACCCCGTCGGCCTCGCCCTAGACTGAAAGCGCCGTGGCGTCGCCGCCCCGTGACCTCCGCGCCTGGATCGCCCTCCTCGAGCGCGAGGGCGAGCTGCGGCGCATCTCCGCCGAGGCCGATCCCGACCTCGAGATCACGGAGATTGTCGACCGGGTCGTGAAGGCGGGCGGGCCTGCGCTCCTGTTCGAGCACCCGAAGGGCTCGCAGCACTCGCTCCTCATCAACCAGTTCGGCACGGAGCGGCGCATGTGCCTGGCGTTCGGGGTCGAGAGGCTCGACGACGCCGCCGCGAAGATCGGCGACATCCTCGACCTCCAGCCGCCGGAGGGTCTGCGCGAGAAGGTCAGAGGTCTGCTCAAGCTGAAGTCGGTCGCGGACGCACGGCCGAAGGTCGTCTCGAAAGCGCCGTGCCAGGAGGTGTTCTACGAGGGCGACGACGTCGATCTCGGCCGCCTGCCGATCCAACGCTGCTGGCCGGGCGACCCCGCGCCGTTCATCACCCTCCCGGCCGTGATCACGAAGGATCCGCAGACCGGCGGCCGCAACGTCGGCATGTACCGGATGCAGGTGATCGACCGCCGCTCGACGTTCATGCACTGGCAGCTGCACAAGGACGGCAGAGCCGACCTGCTCGCCGCCGAGGGCGGGCGGATCCCGGTCGCGGTCGCCATCGGGCTCGATCCCGTGACCGCGTACTCGGCGAGCGCACCGCTCCCGAAGCACGTCGACGAGCTCATGCTCGCCGGGTTCCTGCGCGGCGAGCCCGTCGAGCTCGTGCGCTGCAAGACGGTCGACCTCGAGGTGCCCGCGAACGCCGAGATCGTGCTCGAGGGGCACGTTTCGCGCGACGACGTCGGCATCGAGGGCCCGTTCGGCGATCACACGGGCTACTACTCGCACGCCGAGCCCTTCCCGATCTTCCGGCTCTCGGCGCTGACGATGCGCCGCGACGCCGTCTACTCCTCGATCGTCGTCGGCAAGCCCCCGGCGGAGGACGCATGGCTCGGCAAGGCGACGGAGCGGATCTTCCTCCCGGCCGTCCGCATGACGCTGCCGGAGGTCGTGGACTACGACCTCCCGGTCGCCGGCGCGTTCCACAACTGCGTGATCGTCTCGATCCGCAAGGCGTTCCCCGGCCATGCGCAGAAGGTGATGCACGCGCTCTGGGGCCTCGGGATGCTCTCGCTCTCGAAGTCCATCGTCGTCGTCGACGACCACGTGGACGTGCACGACTACGCGGACGTCTTCTTCCGCGTCACCGCGAACGTCGACCCGAAGCGGGACGTCCTCGTGACCGAGGGACCGCTCGACCACCTCGACCACGCGCCCGGCCGCCAGTTCTACGGCGGCAAGCTCGGGATCGACGCGACGCACAAGCTGCCCGAGGAGGACGCGCGGCCGTGGCCGGAGGAGATCGTCATGAGCGACGACGTGCGGGAGCTCGTGAGCCGGCGCTGGGCCGAGTACGGCTTGTCGTGACGCGCGTCCTTCGCAATGTGCAGAATCAGCGCGTCGCGACAGACGTCACGTCTTTGACACAGATGTCCGGAGGTCGATTGAATCCCCCGCAGGCAGCAGGTTGAGCGACAGGAGCAACGACACCCGGCACGTCACCGGACCGAGCCTCTGGCCGATCGGCTTCGCGATCGGAGTGGCCTGTCTCCTCCTCGGCCTCGTCATCAGCTGGATGCTCGCCGCGCTCGGGGCGATCATCGCTGCGGCGTTCGGGATCCTCTGGGCGCGCGAGGTCACCCAAGACGTACGCGACGAGGTTCCCGCGATCGAGCCGGAGAGACGGACGGTCGCCGACGAGCCGTCGGGCTCGGGCGTTGCGGCCGTTGCCGACGAGCCGCTGCCCGCCTATACGCGCTCCCGCTTCCTCGAGGCGTCCACGATTGGCGTCGGCGCCGCGATCGGAGCGGTCGTCACGCTTCCGGTGCTCGGATTCACCGTGCTGCCCTCCTTCACGAACGTCTCCTCGCACGACGTCGACCTCGGCCCGATGGACAACTTCCCGCAGGGCGAGTACGTGATCGCCTCGTACCTCTCCAACCCGCAGGCCGGCGAGGTGAGCCGCCGCACGGCGTTCGTGCGGAACAACGGCCCGACGGACTCCGGCGTGCCGAGCTTCACGATCCTCTACAGCCGCTGCGTCCACCTCGGATGCCCGGTGCAGCCGAACGGGCCCATCGACGAGAAGGCGCGCAAGGACGTCAACGGCGTCGAGCTCCGTCCGGTGCTCGCGCAGTCGTTCGGCTGCCCGTGCCACGGCGGCCTGTATGACGCCGAGGGCAATCGCCGCGCCGGGCCGCCGGTGCGCTCGCTCGACCGCTACACGTTCTCGATCAAGCGCGGCAACCTCATCCTCGGCGAGTTGTACGCCGTCGGGAACGTCTCCGGGAGCGGCGCGACGGCGCAGATCTCGCGCTACCCGTGGTCGACGCCGGGCACGCACGTCGACGGGATCGAGAGCTGGCTCTACCCGATCGTCCCGAGCCAGGTGACGGGCTAGGCGATGCCGGCCAAGTCGAAACGCCAGCAGCTGATCGACATGGCCGTCCTGGCGCCGCTCGACTGGGTGGACGAGCGCACCGCCGCCGTCCGCGGCACGAAGTGGTTCCTCTTCCGGAACGTGCCCCGCGACGTCAGCTGGGCGCAGACGCTCGGCTCGGCCGCGCTCACGGCGTTCATCGTCCAGGCGCTGACGGGCGCGATCCTCGCCATGTACTACAAGCCGTCGCCCGAGATCGACCCGGTGACCCACAAGCCGATCGCGTATTCCTCGATCCAGTCGATCACGAGCGACCTCACGCTCGGCTGGCTCGTGCGCGGCATGCACAAGTGGGGCGCGAGCGTCTTCATCATCCTGCTCTTCCTCCACATGGGACGCGTGTTCCTGTTCGGCGCGTACAAGTACCCGCGCGAGCTCACGTGGATCACCGGCGTCCTCATCCTCGCGACCGGGATGCTGATGGGCTTCACGGGCTACCTGCTCCCGTGGGACCAGACGGCGTACTGGGCGTCGGCGGTGGGGATCAACCTGAACGGGACGGCGCCGTTCGCGGGGCCGTGGTTAGCCCAATTCCTCGCAGGCGGTCCCGAGATCGGGGCGAACACCCTGCCGAAGTTCTACGCGATGCACATGCTGCTGATACCCGGGGCGCTGATCGCACTCATCGGCGTGCACATCTACCTCGTCACCCGGCTCGGCGTCAGCTCTCCGCCGTGGTCGGGCGAGGCGGCAGGGCGCGAGCGGCCCCCCGCACGGCCCAATCCGAACGCGCGCGCAGGGCTCGTCCGCGGCACCGGGAGCGGTGACTGATGGCGCGGGACCTCGGCGAGCTCAACCGCGAGGACTTCGCCCGCTACAAGGACGACGTCAAGAAGGAAGGCAAGCCGTTCTTCCCACGCGCGATCTTCCACGACACGGTCATGTCCCTGATCGTCGTGTGCGTGATCGTCGCGCTCGCGGCGATCTGGTACTTCGACGCGGACGGCGTGAAGTCCGGGATCCTCGGCCCCTGGTACACGGAGCCCGCCGACCCGGGGACGACGAGCTTCGTGCCGCGGCCCGACTGGTACTTCTACTTCCTCTTCTACCTCCTCCGGATCTTCAAGTGGCCGGAGACGGTGTTCATCGCGACCGTCGGGATCCCGACCATCGGGCTCATCCTCCTGATCGGCCTTCCGTTTTACGACCGCCGGCGCGAGCGCCGGCCGACACGCCGCCCGGTCGCGATGGTCGCCGCGGTGCTCACCGTCCTCTCGATGGCGACGTTGACCTGGAAGGGAGCAACTGCGAAGGAGGCGCTCGGCTCGGAGCTCATCCTCCTCGTCCCCTCCTGGGCGCAGCAGCAGGGCTTCCAGGACAACGAGCAGGCGGTCGCCGGCGCGAAGCTCTTCGCGCAGTCGGGCTGCCTGAACTGCCACACGTACCTGGGTCAGGGGGCCGGGCAGCTGGGAGCGCCCAACCTGTCGGCGATCGGGGCGACCAACGACCAGGACTTCTTCGTCAGATATCTGACGAACCCCGCGGCATTCGGGAACAACGTGATGGGCTCGTACGCGTACCTCGGGCAGGACAACCTCGATGCCCTCGGCGCCTTCCTCGCGGCGTCGAAGGGCGGCAAGTAACGCGCCTTCGCTGACACGGACGGCCTGACCCGGTCTAGCCTTTCGCCGTGCGTGTCTTTCTCGGCGTGACGGGCGCATCGGGGGCGCCCTATGCGGAGCGGCTGCTGCGTGCGCTCGTCGCCGGCGGCTGCGAGGTGGGCGTCACGGCGTCGCGCTCGGGGATCGAGGTGCTCGCGACGGAGCTCTACCGCGAGCCGTCCCTCCCGCGCGAGGAGGTGCTGGAGCGCTTCGTCGGTGACGCGGGCGAACGGGTGACCGTGTACGGGGAGAACGACTTCGGGAGCCCCTACGCGAGCGGCTCGGCGAAGGTCGACGCCTACGTCGTGTGCCCGTGCTCGATGGCGACAGTGGGAACACTCGCTTCCGGCGCCATGCAGAACCTCATCCACAGGGCGGCTTCGGTCGCGCTGAAGGAGCGGCGCAAGCTCGTGCTCGTGCCGCGCGAGACGCCGCTCTCCTCGATCCACCTCCGTGGGCTCGCGACGCTCAACGAGGCGGGAGCCGTGATCCTGTTTGCTGCGCCGGGCTTCTACCACGGCGCCGACACGGTCGAGGATCTCGTCGACTTCGTGGTCGCGCGCTGCCTCGACCAGCTCGGGATCGACAACACGCTCGCCAAGCGCTGGGGCGATGCGTCGTGAGCTACGAGTCGGGGAAGCTGGAGCCCGACGCCGTCCGCGGCATGTTCGACCGCATCGCGCCCGTGTACGACGCGATGAACCACGTCATGACCGCAGGACTCGACCGGCGCTGGCGCAAGCTCACCGCGAAAGCGGTCGTGTGGCCGGGCGCGCGTGTGCTCGACGCCTGCTGCGGCACGGGCGACCTCGCGGTCGAGGACGAGCGCAGAGGCGGACGCGTCGTCGCGCTCGACTTCTCGGAGCGCATGCTCGAGCGCGCGCGGAAGAAGTCCGGCGCCATCGAGTGGGTGCAGGGCGACGCGCTCGCGCTGCCGTTCGAGGACGACGCGTTCGACGCCGCCACCGTGGGCTTCGGCGTCCGCAACTTCGCGGACCTCGAGGTCGGCCTGCGCGAGCTCGCACGGGTGCTCCGGCCGGGCGGCAAGCTGGCCGTCCTCGAGATCACGCGACCGCGTGGGATCCTCCGGCCGTTCTTCCGGCTCTGGTTCGACGTGCTTGTGCCCGTGGCGGGTCGCGTGCTCCCCGGCGGAAAGGCCTACACGTACCTCCCGGCGAGCGTCCGCCGCTTCCCCGGCCCCGACGACCTCTCGAGGCTGCTCGGGGCTGCCGGCTTCGCCGAGGTCGAGTACCGGCTGCTCGGAGGCGGGAGCGTGGCGCTGCACGTGGGGACGCGCCCGTGAAGGCCGACGCCGTCCTCCGCGAGGCGAGCCCGTACATGGTCGAGCTCGAGGAGAGGCTCGCGGCTGCGGTCGACCTCTACCCAGGCCTCGTCGCACTCGTCGGCCGCGGCGCGATCGCAGCCGGAGGCAAGCGGATGCGGCCGCTCCTCGTCCACCTCACCGCGCCGGATCGCGAGACCGCCCTGCGTGGCGGCGTCGCCGTCGAGCTGGCGCACGTCGCGACGCTCGTCCACGACGACGTCATCGACGGCGCCGAGCTCCGTCGCGGAAGATCCTCCGCCTGGCAAGAGCACGGAGAGGGCGCAGCGCGCGCCGGCGGCGACTATCTCTTCGCGCGCGCTTTTGCGGAGCTCGCGAACGCCGGGGACATCGAGGGCGTCGACGTTCTCGCTCGGGCCTGCCTCGCCCTCGCGCGGGGCGAGGCGATGCAGAAACAGCAGGAGCACGATCCCGACACGGAGATGGACGCCTACCTCGAGCGGATCGCGCTCAAGACCGGGAAGCTCTTCGAGGCGGCGTGCCTGCTCGGCTCGCGTGACGAGCGGCTCGGCGAGTTCGGGCTCGCGCTCGGGATCGCGTTCCAGATCGCCGACGACATCCTGGACTGCGTCGGGGACACGATCGAGACGGGGAAGATCGCGGGCGCCGACCTGCGCGAAGGGGTGCCGACACTCCCGCTCGTCCTCGCCGCGCGCGAGGACCCGCTCGTCCGCGACGCACTCGCGGGCGGCTCGACCGAGGGGGTCCTGGTGCGGGTAGCCGCGACGAGTGCGCTCTCGCGTTCCCGCGACGTGGCCCTCGACTACGCTAGGAAGGCGCGAGGCCTCCTGCGAGACGAGCCAGAGCTGGAAGCACTCACGCACATCGTCATCGATCGGGAGCGGTGAGCTCAGTGGCAGTCGTCGAGAGAAGCATCCTGGGCGCCGTCCGCGACAAGGTGGAGGCGGGCGAGCGGCTCGACTTCGACGACGGGGTCGCGCTCCTCGAGTCCGACGACCTTCTCGAACTCGGCGGCCTCGCCGACCTCGCGCGCCGACTCAGGGGCGGCACCGACGAGGCGTACTTCGTCCAGAACCTGTATCTGAACCAGACGAACGTCTGCCGCGTGAAGTGCAAGTTCTGCGCGTTCGCCGCGACGCAGAAGCAGGAGCACGCCTACACGTTCACTGCCGAGGAGCTCGTGGCGGACGTCGTCGGCCAACGCGCAGTGAGCGATTTCACCGAGATCCACATGGTCAACGGCGAGAACCCGCACGTGGACTTCGGCTTCTACCGCGACACGATCGCCGCCCTCCACGACGCGCTGCCGGACGTTCACCTCAAGTGCTACACGGCTTCCGAGATCCACCACATGACGACGCTCTCCGGGCTCACGCACGAGCAGGTGCTGACGGAGCTGCGCGAGGTGGGGCTCGGCTCGCTCCCGGGCGGCGGGGCGGAGGTCTTCGCGGATCGCGTACGGCGTCTCGTGGCGCCGGGCAAGGAGTCGCCCGAGATCTGGTTCCACGTCCACGACACGGCACATCGACTGGGCATCCCGACGCACTGCACGATGCTCTACGGCCACGTCGAGACCTACGAGGAGCGGGTCGACCACGTCATCCGCCTGCGCGAGCAGCAGGATCGGACGGGCGGCTTCCTCGCCTTCATCCCGCTCGCGTTCCATCCGGAGAACACCGTCTTCGAGCGCCGCGGCTGGAGGCACACGACCGGGGCCGACGATCTCAAGATGCTCGCGTTCTCGCGACTGATGCTCGACAACGTCCCGAACATCAAGGCCTACTGGATCATGATGGGCATGCCGCTCGCGGCCGTCGCGCTGCACTTCGGCGCCAACGACGTGCAGGGCACCGTCGTTCGCGAGCAGATCTTCCACGCCGCGGGAGCGCGCACCGAGACCGAGCAGAAGGTCGACGAGCTCGTGCGCTTCGTGCGCGAGGCCGGGCGCACTCCCGTCCAGCGGGACACGCTGTACCGCGAACTGCGGCGTTGGTGACGGTTCCATTCTCCGGCTCGGTATCGCAGTGAGTCGCGAGGGTGCGCCCTCGAAGGCGCCCAAGGAGACGGCTGCGGCGGGCACGCCGATCTGGGTATGGCTCGTCTACGGCTTCGGCATCTTCGCAGCGCTCGTCGTCGTGCTCTCCGTCCTCTTCACGGCCGGCGCGCACTTCCTCGGAGGCTCGGGCTACAGGACGTCGCCGGTGGCGTTCGTGCTCTGGGGCGGGATCGCCGTCGCCTCGCTCGCCGTCTGGCTCACGCGGAGGCGTCGATGAGGCTCGGACGGATCTCGTACGTGAACATGGCGCCCGTCTTCTACGGGCTGGAGGCGGACGTCGAGGAGGTGGCGGGTGTCCCGACGGAGCTCAGCCGCATGCTCCTCGACGGCGAGATCGACATCGCGCCCATCCCGTCGATCGAGTACGCGCGCAACGCCGGCCGGCTGCGGATCCTCCCGCGCGTGTGCGTCTCGTCGGAGGGAGCCGTCGACTCGATACAGCTCGTGACCCGCATGCCGTTCGGCCAGGTTCGGTCGGTCGCGGTCACGCCCGAGAGTGCGACCTCGGTCGTCCTGACGCGCGTCCTCATGCCGAAGGTCGAGATCGTGCCGCTGGGGATGGACGCCGACGCGACGCTCCTGATCGGAGACGCCGCTCTGCGTTCGGCCTTCGAGGACCCGACGCCGCACTTCGACCTCGGCCGTCTCTGGCAGGAGCGCACGGGACTCCCGATGGTGTTCGCTGTGTGGGCCGCGCCGGAGCCCGTCGCGGAGGGGCTCCTCGACCTCGAGCATGCGCTCGTCGCGTCCGTGCGGCTCGCCCGCTCCGAGCCGGATCGCCTCGCGCGCAGGGCGAGCGAGGCCTACGGCTACCCGCCCGGCTTCATGGCCCGCTACTTCGAGAAGCTCCGCTACAGCTTCGGCCCCAGGGAGCGTGCGGGCCTGTACACCTTCCTCGAGATGGCCCGCGACGTCGGCGAGCTCGCCCACGTGCCCGAGCTGCGCTTCGTGCGCGAGGAGGTCACGGCGTGACCGTCACCGTCGAGCCGCTGCCGGCCGTCGACGGCGTCCTCGAGCGGGCGCTCGACGGCGCGCGCATCTCCGACGAGGACGCGGTCGCTCTTCTCCGGTCGCGCGATCTCGTCGCGGTCGGACGCGTCGCGAACGAGATCCGGAACCGGCTGACCGACCCGCAGAAGGTCACGTTCATCGTCGACCGGAACCTCAACTACACGAACCTCTGCGTCACGGACTGCGACTTCTGCGCTTTTTACCGTCGCCCCGGCGACCAGCGCGAGGGCTACCTCCTGCCGAAGCCGGTGATCTACAAGAAGATCGAGGAGACGCTGGAGCTCGGCGGCACGGGTCTCCTGATGCAGGGCGGTCACCACCCCGACCTCGGAGTCGACTACTACGAGGACCTCTTCCGCTCGATCAAGGCGCGCTACACGATCCACCTGCACGCCCTCTCGCCGCCCGAGATCCAGCACATCGCGCGGCGCTCGAAGCTCACCGTCCCCGAGGCGCTCACACGGCTGCGAGACGCCGGACTCGACTCGGTGCCCGGCGGCGGCGCGGAGATCCTCGTGGACCGCGTCCGCCGGATCATCGCGCCGAAGAAGACCAAGTCCGACGAGTGGCTCGAGGTGATGCGGCAGGCGCATCGCCTGGGGATGTCGACGACCGCGACGATGATGTACGGCCACGTCGAGACGCTCGAGGAGCGCGTCGAGCACATGCGGCGCATCCGGGACCTCCAGGACGAGACGCGCGGATTTCGCGCGTTCATCTCGTGGACGTTCCAGCGTGACGGGAACCGCCTCGACGAGCTCGTCCCGGAGGACACGCGCCCGACCTCGTTCGACTACCTGCTGACTCAGGCCGTGTCGCGGATCTACCTCGACAACGTCCCGCACATCCAGTCCTCCTGGGTCACGCAGGGGATGAAGGTCGGCCAGGTGGCGCTCGGCTTCGGCGCCGACGACATGGGCTCCGTCATGATCGAGGAGAACGTCGTCTCCGCCGCCGGCACGACGCACCGGACCACGACCGACGAGCTCGTCCACCTCATCCGGGCCGTGGGGAAGACCCCGGTGCAGCGCGACACGCTGTACCGCGAGGTCAAGGTCTTCGACTAGCCGCGTCGACGTTCGAATCCTGTAAGCCCTGCAAATAGGGCATTCCGATTGCGGCTACCCTCGACGGGCCGTGCTCCGCCTCGCCGTCGCAGCACTCGCCGCCGCTGCTGCGGCGCTCGGCGCGTGGGTCGCCCCCGCGTCGGCCCAGCCGATCCAGCTCTTCCCCGGGGCGACGTACGACTCGACTGTGCAGTTCACGCCGCACGGGCCCGTGTCGCTCCACGTCGTCGTCGGGCCGCGTCCCGTCGGCCTCTACCGCCTGCGCCCCGTCCTCTCGAACGACTCCGTCGTCCTGCGCGAGACGGTTTCCTCGATGGAGCGACGGCTGTCCTCGGAAGCGACGTCGGTCGGCGTGAACGGCGACTACTTCTCTCCCTCGGACGGACGTCCGAGCGGAATCGTGCTGCACGACGGGATCCTCGCGACGCCTCCCAACGCCTCCCGCTCGAGCGCGGGGATCACGCTCGACGGACTGCTCGACGTGCGCAAGGTGGGCTTCCGTGGAACGTGGCGCGGAACGGGGCAGCAGCGGGCGCTCACGTCCCTGAACAAGGCGCCCGCCTCGAACGGCGTCTCGCTCTTCACCTCCGACTGGGGCTCGACGACGCCGCGCATCCCCGGCGCGGTCGCGGTCGTTCTCGGGTCGTTTCCGTCCGCGACACCGAACACAGACATCGCGGTGCCCGTGACGGCCGCGTCCGCAGGCTCGTCGGTGCGCATCCGGCCCGACACTGCGGTGCTGGTGGCGCGCGGGACGGCGGCGGCGACGCTCGAGACCGAGGCGGCGATCGGGGCCGTCGTGACGCTCCGGCTCGTCCTGCAGCCGGACTGGTCGGTGGTCTCCGACGCGATCGGAGGCGGGCCGACGCTCGTGCGGGACGGCGCGCCGGTCTACAGCGCGAACGAGGCTTTCACGACCTCGCAGCTCGCGCCGCGCGGGCCGCGTACAGCTGTGGGCCAGCGCGCCGACGGGGCGATCGTGTTCCTGACGACCGACGGCCGCCAGCCCGGATTCTCGGTCGGGATGACGAGCTTCGAGCTCGCCCAGGCACTCGTGAGGTACGGAGCCGTGCGCGGGATGGCGCTCGACGGCGGTGGCTCGTCGACGCTCGCCTTCGACGGCACGGTGCTGAATTCACCGTCGGACGGCAGGGAGCGCGCCGTCTCGAACGCACTCCTGCTCGAGTACTACGGCGTCTACCTCCCGCCGCCGCTCGAGGCGGTCGTGTCCCCGAACGGCGACGGCGTCGCGGACGCGCAGCGGCTCGCGTTCAAGGTCGTGCGGCCGTCGATCGTGAGCGTGACCCTGACCGCGCCGACCGGAGTCGTGACCGCGCAGGCCGCCTCGCCGCGGAGTCCCGGGACGTACAAGGTGGCGTTCCCGCCAGTCCCCGCGCCGCCTCCGGCTGGACAGCCCGCCCCCGCCCCGACGACGACGGCTCCCGCCGAAGGGCGGTGGACGTTGACCGTCAACGCGACGGACGACCAAGGACTCGCGTCGACGGCGACCCAGCGCTTCGCGGTCAACTCGACGCTCGGGTTCCTTCGTGTGTCGCCGGCCCGCGTCGCCGTCCGGAAGGCGGGCGCGAGCGTCGCGATCCGCTGGACCCAGACGCGAGCCGCGCGCGTGAAGGTGACGATCGCCACGCCGCAGGGCGTCGTCGTCCGCACGGTGACGAGCGCGGCGCTTCCGGCGGGAGAGCGGACGGTGAAGTGGAACGGTCTCCACGCGAATCGCAAGCCGGTCGCGGGGGCGCCGTACGTCGTCTCGGTGACGGCGACGAACGAGCTCGGCTCCGTGTCGCTCGCGGAGCCGATCGTCGTCCGCCGCGTCAAGGGGTGAGGCTCCGGACGTCGTAAGTAGTGTCCGCTCGTGCTCCTCGCGTCGACCCTCAGCGGGCTGACCGATCATGTGACTTCGGCGATCGGCGACTACGGCCTCTACGCCGTGTTCGTCCTCATGGCCGTCGACGCGCTGTTCCCGGCCGCGAGCGAGGTCGTGATGGTGTATGCGGGCGCAGTCGCCTCCGGCGCGTTCGCCGACCAGCACATCGTCCTCTTCGGGACGACGCTCAACTCCGGTCTGGAGGCATACCTCGCCGTCGCGATCGCCGGCACCGTGGGCTACACGGTGGGGTCGATCGTCGGCTGGGCGATCGGCGTGTACGGCGGCCGCCCGTACCTCGAGCGTCACGGGCGCTGGCTGCACCTCGACGCCGAGAACCTCGAGCGTGCAGAGCGGTGGTTCGACCGCTGGGGAAGCTGGGCGGTGTTCCTCGGCCGGATCACGCCGGTCGTCCGCTCGTTCGTGTCGATCCCGGCCGGCGTCCTCGAGATCCCGTTCGTGCGCTACACGCTGCTGACGCTCGCGGGATCGGCGATCTGGTGCTTCGGGCTCGCCGGACTCGGCTGGGCGGTCGGCGCGAGCTGGGAGAACGTCCACAACGACTTCAGGTACGTCGACTACCTCGTGGTCGCCGCCGTCGTGGCGGGCGTCGCGTGGCTCGCGTGGTCGATCCGCAGACGCCGGCGGCGACGGGCCGCCGAGGAGTCGCAGGCGGGCTGACGAACCCAGGAATCGACGCTGCCCCGGCTACACTCGCCCGCGTGACCCAGCCGATCCCTCTGATCGACGTGAAGGCGCAGTACGCGCCGCTGCTGCCCCAAATCAAGGCGGCGATCGACGACGTGCTCGACAAGGGGACGTTCGTGTTCGGCCCGAACGTCACCGCGTTCGAGGAGGAGGCTGCGCGCTATCTCGGCGTGCGCGAGACCGTCGGCGTCGGCAACGGCACGGATGCGATCGTCCTCGTCCTGAACGCACTCGAGATCGGCGCCGGCGACGAGGTGATCTGCCCAGCGTTCACCTTCTACGCGAGCGCCGAGGCGATCGCACGCGCAGGGGCGACGCCGGTCTTCGCGGACATCGATCCGGTCACCCTGAACCTCGATCCCGAGCGCGTCGCCGAGAAGATCACGCCGCGCACCAAGGCGATCCTCGCCGTCCACCTCTTCGGCCGGCCGGCGCCACTTGCGGAGCTCGCGGGCTTCGGCGTCCCGGTGATCGAGGACGCGGCCCAGGCCTTCGGCTCGCCGGAGATCGCCCGCACGGGCGTCGCCTCGACGTTCAGCTTCTACCCGACGAAGAACCTCTTCGGTCTCGGCGACGGCGGGCTCGTCTCGGTGGACGATGCCGAGCTCGCCGAGCGCATTCGGATGCTGCGCTTCCACGGCTCCAAGGCCAAGCGGATCTTCGAGTACGTGGGAACCAACTCCCGGCTCGACGAGATCCAGGCCGCGGCGCTGCGTATCTTCCTGCGCGAGCTCGACCGCTGGACGGCACTGCGCCGGGAAGCCGCCGACCGCTACCGCGAGCTCGGGCTCGGCGAGGTCTGCGAGGTGCCGGTCGACGAGCCCGGCCACGTCTACCACCTCTTCGTCTCGCGCTCGCCGCAGCGCGACGAGATCCGCTCGGCACTGGGGGCCGAGGACATCGGGAGCGCCGAGTACTACCTGCCGCCGCTCCACCTGCAGCCGGCGCTGCGCTACCTCGGATACGGGGAGGGCGACCTGCCCGAGACCGAGCGCGCCGCGCGTGAGAACTTCTCGATCCCCCTCTGGGCGGGCATCGCCGCCGAGCAGCAGGAGCGCGTCGTCGAGGCAGTCCGCTCGGCGGTCGGCGTCCCGGCGTAGCGATGCGCTTCCCGGTCAACCGTCACCGCCTCTGGCAGGTCGCCGTCGACGCGGCGCTCATCGCCGCCGCGTGGGTGCTCTCCTGGTACGTGCGCTTCGAGGGTGACTCGCGCCCGCGGTACTACGACCGGTACCTCGACTGGGACGTCGTCGTCCTCGTCGTCGGGATCATGCTTCCGGTCTTCATCGCGTTCGGCTTCTACAACCGCTGGTGGCGGTACGTGTCGACGCAGGACATGTGGGGAGTGCTGCGCGGGGTCTTCAGCGCGGTGATCGCCGCGTTCCTCGTCTTCGCGCTCCTCGACTTCCACCCGGCGAAGGTTCCGCGCGGCATCTGGATCGTCGACCTCCTGCTCCTGCTCGCCTTCGTCATGGGGGTGCGGCTCATGGCGCGCTCGCTCATCGAAAGGCCGTCCGCACGCACGCTCGTCGCGCGGGGCAAGGAGGTGCTGATCGTGGGCGCAGGGGACGCGTCGCAGCTCATCCTCCGGGAGATGCTCCGGAATCCGGCGCACGGCTACACGCCGATCGGGCTCGTCGACGACGACCCACGCAAGAAGAACCTCCGGCTCCACGGGGTTCGCGTGATCGGGACGACCTCCGAGCTCCCGGAGCTCATCCGGGACCGCCGTCCCGACGAGCTCCTCATCGCGATCCCGTCTGCCTCCGGCGCGTTGCGTGAGCGCATCGTCGCCACGGGGCGCGCGGCCGGCGTTCCCGTGAAGACGCTGCCGGGCCTCTACGAGCTCATCGCCGGCGACCTCAACCTGACGGGGCAGATCCGTCCCGTCGAGGTCGACGACCTCCTCGGTCGGGAGCCCGTCGACGTCGACCTCGACTCGATCGCGGGCTACCTCGCCGGCGAGGTCGTCCTCGTCACGGGCGCCGGCGGGTCGATCGGCTCGGAGCTCTGTCGCCAGATCTCGCGGATGGGACCGACCCGGCTCGTCCTCGTCGAGAACGGCGAGCCCGCGCTCTTCGAGATCGAGCGTGAGCTCGTCGCCGAGCGCGGCTTCCATGCCACCGCGGCCGTGCTTGCAGACGCCGGGAACGCGACCAAGATGCGCCAGGTCTTCGAGAAATACCGCCCCGCGGTCGTCTTCCACGCGGCGGCGTACAAGCACGTGCCGCTCATGGAGGCGAACCCGCTCGAGGCGGTTCGCAACAACGCGCTCGTGACGCGCACGGTCGCGGACGTCGCAGTCGAGTTCGGTGCGAAGCGCTTCGTGCTCGTCTCGACGGACAAGGCCGTGAACGCGAAGACGGTGATGGGCCAGTCGAAGGCGCTCTGCGAGTGGATCGTCGAGTCATGGGGTCATCGCGACGACACCGGGACGAGGTTCTGCGGCGTGCGCTTCGGGAACGTCCTCGGCTCGTCGGGCAGCGTCATCCCGATCTTCCGCAAGCAGATCGCCCGCGGCGGGCCGGTCACCGTGACGCACGCGGAGATGACCCGGTTCTTCATGACCATCCCCGAAGCGGTGCAGCTCATCGTCCAGGCGGGCGCGATCGGAGGGCGGGGCCAGGTCTACGTCCTCGACATGGGCGAGCCCGTGAAGATCACCGACCTCGCGGACACGATGATCCGGCTCTCCGGGAAGGAGCCCGGTAGGGACATCGCGATCGAGTTCGTCGGCGCACGGCCCGGCGAGAAGCTGCACGAGGAGCTCTGGGCGGAGTCCGAGACCGTGACCCCGTCGAGCCACGAGGCGATCCTCCTCGTGACGCGGCCGCCCATCGACCAGCGCTGGCTCGAGGACGAGCTCGACGACCTCGCGCGGCTGGTGGAGGGAGGAGAGACGCTCGAGCTCATCGGGCGCCTCAACGCACTGGTCGCGTCGCCGCGCCGTGTCGGTGCGCAGCCCGCGCCGGAGGAGGCGACTGCGTCGAGTTGATGCTTGCGACGTCGCAGCACGCGATTGACGCCCTGGCCTCCGTCTGACAGGGTCCCTGGCCGAAAGGGGAGATTCGAGACAGGGAGGTCCTGATGCCCGTGCGTCTTTCGGCGCTCGTCGCCCTGAGCGCCGCGGCGCTGCTCCTCGCCGTCGGTTCCGGCGGAGCGGCCCGCAACGACAACGACAACAAGCTCAAGCAGGTCGACCACATCGTGGTCGTCTACGAGGAGAATCACAGCTTCGACAACCTCTACGGGGGCTGGGAGCGCGTCAACGGCCTTTCGAACGCGGACGCCGCCCACACCGCCCAGGTGAATCAGCAGGGCACGGCGTTCCAGTGTCTGTACCAGGACGACATCAACCTGCAGGCGCAGTCCGCCGCGAACCCGACGGCGCCGCTCGCGGCGACGTGCAACGACACGACGATCACGTCACCCGCACCCTCTCCGTTTCCGAGCCATTTCGTGAACGCGCCGTTCCGGATCGACGACTACCTCGCGCCGAGCGACACGACGTGTCCGCCGACGCCGCTCACCGCCTTCTCGAGCCACAACGGGTTCAAGAAGGGCACCGGGTCGCCGGGCGGCTGCACACGCGACATCGTCCATCGCTTCTACCAGGAGCAGTTCCAACTCGACGGGGGTGCGCAGAACCGATACGCGCTCGGCAGCGACGCGGCTGGGCTCGTGATGGGCTACTACGACACGCAGGCGCTTCCGGTCTACAAGTACCTGCACGCGCCGGGTCATCCCAAGTACGCGATCCTGGACAACTTCTTCCAGGCAGCGTTCGGCGGCTCGTATCTCAATCACCAGTGGCTCATCGCCGCCGCGACACCCGTTTGCAGCACCGCGAACGCTTGCCCGACGGGCGGTCCGCTCGGGAATGCCAATGCGTCTGTTCTCGATGTGAACGGCTTCCCGCAGCTGAGCTACCCGCCCGCCCCGCCCGCGTCCGACCGGCCCCCGGGGATGGGGCCGCTCTACGTCTCTCCGAACTCCGGCCTCGTGGACGGGTTGCTCACGCAGGCGTGCGGGCTCCCGACGACTGTTCCGGGGTTGGCATGCGGACCGTACAGCGTCAACACGCAGCAGCCGCCTTACGTTCCGGCCGGCGCCTTCGGCGCCGTGCTGCCTCCGCAGACGAACCCGACCATCGGCGACAGCCTCACCACGAAGGGCGTCGACTGGGCCTGGTACGCGGGCGGCTGGTCGAACGCGGCCGGGCTCGTCGGCGAGCCCGGGTGGACCAACGGGGCCGCCGCAGACCCGAACACCGCGACGGGGTGCCTCGATCCGTACGTCGATCCCAGCCAGCGCGGCGGCGTGCCGATCTCGCACTGGCCCGTGTGCCCGGACAACCTCTTCCAGTACCACCACCAGCCGTTCAACTACTACAAGGCCTTCGATCCTGCGACTCCGGCCGGTGCGGCGAACCGGCACGCGCACCTGCGTGACGAGCAGGAGTTCATCCAACTCGCGCAGGGCTCGACGAAGCACTGTGATCTCAAGCCGGTGAGCTTCGTGAAGCCGTTTGGGACCGAGAACGAGCACCCCGGATACGCGAGCGAGCCGAACGGGAGCGACCACCTAGTCGACCTGCTCTCGGCGATCGAGAACAGCAAGTGCAAGGAAAACACGATGGTGATCGTCACGTACGACGAGTTCGGCGGAGAGTGGGATCACGTCCCGCCGCCCGGGCAGGGGAATTCGAACGGTCCGCACGACGAGTGGGGGCCGGGAACCCGGATCCCCGCACTCGTGCTCTCGCCGCACCTCAAGGGGCCCTTCGTCGTCGACGGCACGGAGTACGACACGACCTCGATCCTCGCGACGATCGAGCAGAAGTACGGCCTCGCGCCGCTCGCCACCCGGGACGCGCAGGTCGCGAGCATCTCGAACGTGTTCGACGCGCACTGACGCTAGCCGGGGAACGGCTCCTCTCGCCGAGGAGCCGTTCCCCGGGTCAGCCGTCGAGAGCGGATTGCAGAACGTCGAGTAGCTGCGCAGGGTCCCGCGTCGGGGTTGCCTTCGAGGCAGTTCGTCTCGTGACCTCGAGTTCGTCGGCCGAACGGAGGATCCGCAGACGTCCCTCGCGCACCAGCATCTCGTCGACGGCGCCGAGCCGACCCGCGAACGTCGTGTACACCGGGACGCCGAGCGCGACCGCCTCGCGGTTCATCGTCCCTCCGGCCGAGACGACGAGGTCGGAGAGCGCGACGAGGCTCTGTGCGTCGACCGCATGCTTCGGGACGACGAGTGACTCGAGCCCCCGCGCGACGATCGCATCGCGCTGCTCGCGCGTGCGCGGCAGTACGACGGCGGCGACGGCCGGATCGGCCCCGAGGCGCTCGAGCACCTCGGTGAAGAGCGGGCTTCCATGCCGGTGGTAGAGCGACACCTCCGGGGGCGTCCGCACGACCACGAGGATGCGCTCACGCTCGATCGCGAGCGAGTCGAGCACGGCGTGCTCCGGCGTGAAGCCGTGGAGGTAGTACTCCTCCTTGAGGCCGGCGTAGGACCGCACCTTCGCCTGTCGCGCGCCGAGGCGGGCGAGCCGCTCTGCGGGAATTGCGTCGGGGACGACCACGCGGGTCGCCGCCCGGCAGCCGAGGCTGTGCTGAAGCGTCGCGAACTCGTAGTCGAACGCGTACGCCGAGCGGATGCCGAGCGAGCGGGCGACGAGCGGGAGCTCGTGCGACGCGTGCGAGAGGGCGAGGTCGAAGTCGCCGCGCCTCGCGTACGCGCGGAGAGCGCGAAGCCGTCCGGACATCGCCCGCGCCTTCCCCACGCGTCCGGCTCCCCCGTGCCGGGGGCCGACGACGTCGTGCTCCAGGGAGTGGAGGCGGAGGAGCTCGAGCGTCTGTGCGTACTCGCGCGTCGTCACCCGCACCGTGTGGCCGCGCTGCTCGAGGAGGGCGACGAGCGGCTGGAAGAACGCGACCTGCGGCGAGTTCGAGATGTCGATCCAGACCCGCACCGCGCAGCGACCCTACCAGACGGTCTGCTCGTTGCAGACCACTAGGTCTACTTCATGTAGACAGAATTGAATGCGTCGTGCAGACTGGGCGCGTGGCGACGGACGTCAATCCGTTTCGGATCGCCGGCGAGCTTCCCGCCGACGAGATGATCGACCGCGACGAGGAGGCGGCCCGCCTGGTCGCACTCGCCGCCGGTGGGCACGCCTCGCGCCTCGTTGCGCCCCGTCGGTACGGCAAGACGAGCCTCCTTCGCCGCGCGCTCGGCGAGGCCGCCCGCTCCGGATACGCGACGGCGCTCGTCGATCTCGAGGGCGTGCTCTCGCTCTCGAGCGTCGTCGTCCGGATCGAGCGCGCGTACGACCGCTCGCTCAAGGGGACCGTGCGCCGCACCGTCGACGCCCTCTTTCGCTCGTGGAAGATCGGCCTGTCCCTCGGGGCAGGAGGCTTTACGGCGTCGCTGCAGTCGAACCCGCGGATCGACGTCGAGAGCGTCTTCCTCCGCCTCCTCGATCTCCCGGCGAAGGTGCACGAGCGAACGGGAGCCAGGAGCTTCGTCGCGTTCGACGAGTTCCAGGATCTCCTCCGGGTGGACGGCGCCGACGGGATGCTCCGCAGCGTCATCCAGCACCAGTCGTCGGTCGCCTCGTACGCCTTCGCCGGATCCGCGCCTACGCTCATGAAGCGGCTCTTCGAGGATCCGTCGCGCCCGCTGCTCGAGCACGCTGTCCCGCTCGAGCTCGGGCCGCTCCCCGACGACGTGACCGCCTCGTACCTCGAGGACAGGTTCCGGCGGACCAGGCGCGACATCGGAAACGCGCTCGACCCCCTCGTCTCGTTCGCCCGCGGCCACCCGCAGCGGACGATGCTCGTGGCGCATCACCTGTGGGAGCTGGTTCCGGTCGGCTCGGTCGCGGACGAGACGGCGTTCGTCGACGCGCGCGAGCAATCCCTCGCCGTGGCGGACGCGGCGCTCCGCGCGCGCTGGGAGTCGCTGTCCGTGAACGAGCAGCGCGTGAGCGTCGCGCTCGCGTTCCCGGCGAGGAGCCTGTACGCGGACGAGACACTCCGTTTCCTCGGCCTGCGGAAGGGAAGCGTCGACCGCGCGCTCTCGGGCCTCGTCGGCAAGGCGGAGGCGCGCATGACCCCCGCGGGGCCGGAGCTGACCGATCCGCTCCTCGAGCACTGGCTGCTCGAGCGCGGGTTGTTCTAAGCCGACGGATAACATCTGCTTATGGACACGCGCCAGCTGGCGGCATTCTGCGCCGTGGTCGAGCGGCGGAGCTTCTCGCAGGCCGCAGAGCGACTCGGCGTGACGCAGCCGGCGGTGTCGCTCCAGGTGCGCGCGCTCGAGAAGCGACTCGGCACGCAGCTGCTCGATCGCTCGGGGCGCCGCGTCGAGCCCACCGAGGCTGGGCGACGGCTCTACCGCGCGGCCCAGCGCATGCTCGCTCTGGAGGATCAGCTGGTCGCCGAGGTTGGAGCGACCGGCGAGGGGGCACTCGGGGGAGACCTCGTGCTCGGCGCGTCGACGGGGCCTGCGGCGATCGCCGTGCCGGTCGTGCTCTGCGAGTTCCAGCGCGAGAACCCCGACGTGCGCGTCTACCTCACGGTGTCGGACACGCACTCCGTGATCGAGCGGGTCGCGGCGCGCGACCTCGAGCTCGGGATCGTGGGGGCCTCGCGGCGTCACCGGGGCGTTCGCTTCGAGCCGTTCTTCTCCGACCAGGTCATCCTGGCCTGCCCCGCAGGGCACCGCTTCGCGAACCGGACGGTCACGCTCGACGAGCTTCGCGAGGAGACGCTGATCCTCATGCAGGAGGGCGCGGGAGTGCGTCAGATCGTCGAGGACGCCCTGAGGCGCCAGGGTGTCCGGCTTCGCGACCTCGACGTTCGTCTCGAGCTCGGTCTCCAGGAGTCGGTTCGGCGAGCAGTCGAGGCCGGCTATGGCGTGACGTTCCTCTCGCGGACGGCCGTCGAGTCCGACCTCGCGACCGGGCGCCTGGCGGAGGCCCGCGTCGAGGGCCTCGATGCGACACGCGAGATATCGCTCGCGGCCGCCACCGGTCGCGCCCGGACCCGTGTCGCCGACGCGTTCGTCGCGTTCGCACGAGCCCGGCTCGCCTCGTGATCGTCCGCTGGGGACTGGGCGAGCTCGAGCCGCTCCTCGGAGAGCTCGGGCTGGAGCGGCCGCTGCTCCTGACGAGCACGCGCTTCGGCGAGATCGAGCTGCCGGTGCGGCGGCGTTTCACCGCAGTCCGGCGACACGCTCCGATCGAGGTGGTCGAGGCGGCGAAGCGCGCGGTCGACGACGCGGACGGTCTCGTCGCGCTCGGCGGCGGCAGCGCGATCGACACCGCCAAGGCAGTTTCCGCCGCGACGGGTCTCTCGCTCGTAGCCGTGCCGACCACCTACTCGGGCTCCGAGTGGACGCCGTACTACGGGATGCGGGACGAGTCGCGCCGCGCGAAGACCGGTGGCGGAGGCGCCCTGACGGTCGCGATCGTGTACGAGCCGAGCCTGACGCTCGACCTGCCTCGCGACGAGTCCGTCGGGACTGCGCTCAACGCTCTTGCCCACTGCGCGGAGGCTCTTTACGCGGGGTCGTGCGACGACGCGACGGTCGGCGCGGGGTTGATTGCGGGGGCATTGCCCGACGTGGTGGTCGACGGCCATGACACGGCGGCGCGCGCGTCGCTGCTCGAGGGTGCGATGCACGCGGGCAGAGCACTCGCCGAGCGCGGCCTCTTCCTCGCGCACGCGATGGCGCAGGCGTTGGGGGGCCGGTACAGCGTCTCCCACGGCGCGGCGAACGCGCTTTGCCTCGCACCTGCGCTTCGCTTCAACGATCCCGTCGTGCCGGATGCGCTCGTCGCGCTGGCCAAGGCCCTTGCCGCGCCGGACGCTCCGCGGCGGATCGAGGAGCTGGCCCGGCTCGGCGGATACGAGCGCCTGCGCGACCTCGGCGTACCCGGCGACGAGCTCACGGAGCTCGCCGCGGAGACCGCCGAGCGCCCCGGTGCGCGGGCGAACCCGCGTCCCGTCACACCGGAAGACGCCGAGGCGCTCTTCCGCTCGATCTGGTGAGCGGTTGACGGAGGGTCGCGCGCGACGGACGATGTAGTCCGTGGTCGTCGAGTACGCAGGGATCCTGGCCGGGCTCTCGCTCCTCGCCGCGACGCTCTCGGGTGCGTACGGCCAGAACGTGACCGCAGTGTTCGCCGCGGACGGCGCGGGGATCGCGGCCGCGAGCAAGGCGGCTCACGTCCAGCACGTGCCCTCGGCTGGTGCGAAGACGGCGTACAAGAAGGCGCCGTACTCGAAGCCCGGGCTCAGATACCTGTTCGCGCTCGGCTGGATCGGCGGAACGAGGAACAAGACGCAGTGCGGGCTCACGCTGCTCGGCGAAGGCGCTGCTCGCGACCAGGCAGCGGACGGGATCAGGAAGAACCCGAAGCTCCGGGCTCAGCTCGCGCGTCGCGGAATCAGCGTCACCGCAGCGGCGAACGCCCTCACGAAGGGCGTCGTCTCGGCCTGCGACTAGTCGTCACGCGTCGGCGGTGGGCCGTCGTCCGCCCATGATGCGGCGGAGGCTGACGATGCCGAGGATGCTGTCGCCGTCGACGACGGGGAGGTGACGGAAGCCCTTCTCGAGCATGATCTCCGAGGCCTCGTCGAACGTCATACCCGGTGGCGCAGTGATCGGGTTCTCGGTCATCCACTGACGCACGCGCGCGTCGCTGGTGTGGACGCGCGCCGCCATCGCGCGGAGCATGTCCCGCTCCGTGAGGACGCCGATGAGGCGTCCGAAGTCCTTGACGACCACGGCCCCGACGTTCTGGGCGCTCATCCGCTCGGCCACCTCGCCGAGCGTGTCCTCGGGTGCGACCGTGATGAAGGTCGGCTTGACGATCTCGCCCAGGGTTCCCATTGAGCGGGGGAGTCTAACCCCGGCCGGCAGTCGCGTCGATCCGGCGAAAATCGAATAACTATCGGTAATGACACGGATAAGGATGTGCGCTATCCTCCCGCACGTGGGCGGCGACGCTTCCTTCGACGTGCTCGTCATCGGCAGCGGCGCAGCGGGCCTCGCGTCCGCGGTCTCCGCCGCCCGTGCGGGAGCACGTGTGGCGCTCACGACGAAGACGACCCTGCAGGCCTGCAACTCGGCGAAGGCGCAGGGCGGAATCCAGGCGGCGTTCGGCGAGGACGACTCCCCTGAGATCCACGCCGAGGACGTGATGCGGAGCTCGCACGACACGGCGAACCCCGCCCTCGTCGAGGTGCTGACGAGTGAAGCGCCGTCGGCGATCCACTGGCTCGAGGAGCTGGGCGTCGAGTTCACGCGAGAAAACGGCGGCTACCGGCTCGCGCGCTGCGGCGGTGCGACGCGCCAGCGCCTGCTGCAGGTCGGCGACCGGACAGGGCACGCCATCACGAAGGCGTTGCGCGAGACATTCGAGGCGGGAGCAGGAACGGAGCTCCCGCACCGTCGACTGCGCGCACTCGAGGCCGAGAACGGCCACTGGGTCGCGTCGTTCGACACGAAGGAGGGCAGCGCGCGGGTCACCGCCGACGCCGTCGTCCTCGCGGCCGGGGGACGCTGCTTCGCGGAGGCGGAGACGCGCGGCGAGCTCTCCACGAACCACCCGAACGCGACGGGCGAGGCGACCCGCATCGCCGTGGCCGCGGGGGCCGAGACTCGCGATCTCGACGCGCTGCAGTACCACCCGAACGGCGGCGCCTGGCCGGCGACGATGCAGGGCTACTCGATCCCCGAGACGACCCGAGCGTACGGCGCAGTCCTGCGGAATGCGGACGGCGAGGAGTTCACCGACTCGCTCGGGCCCCGGGACGCGGTGTCACAAGCGATCTTCGACGAGGTCGAAGCCGGACGCGGCGTGCTCACCGAAGACGGACGGCCCGCGGTCTGGCTCGACACGACCCGGATCGCCCCAACCGACGCGGAGATCTCGCTCCCCTACATGCTGCGGCGCTACCGCGGAGCCGGGATCGACCCGCTCGCGGAGCAGATCTACACGTACCCCGTCCTCCACTACCAGAACGGTGGGCTCGTGATCGACGAGCACGCGGAGACGACGCTCGGCGGCGTCTTCGCCTGCGGAGAGATCGCGGGCGGCACCCATGGAAGGAACCGCATGATGGGAAACTCGCTGCTCGAGTGCGTCGTCTTCGGGCGGCGTGCCGGCAAGGCAGCCGCCGAGAGGAGCCGGGCGTGAGCGACGCGCCCCCGCAGCTCGATCCGCAGCTGGTTCAGGAGTTCGTCGCGAAGGCGCACGGCGACATCGACGTCGTGTCCTCGCTCCTGCAGCAGGAGCCGCAGCTCGTCAACGCCGCCTGGGACTGGGGCGGCGGCGACTGGGAGACCGGCCTCGGTGCGGCGGCGCACATGGGCCGAAGGCAGATCGCCCTGCTGCTCCTCGAGCACGGCGCGCGGCTCGACCTCTTCGCTGCGGCGATGCTCGGCTACTTCGACATCGTCGAGCACGGTCCTCTCCGACTTCCCCGAGATGCACCATGCGGTCGGCCCGCACGGGATCCCGCTCGTCGAGCACGCGCGCGCCGGCGGCGCCGACTCCCGCGCCGTGCTCGAGCTCCTCGAGGCGACGGAGGCGAGCGTATGAGCATCGTCGCCACCGATCTCGACGCTGCCGTCGCGGACGCCGCCGCGCACCTCTACGTGTGGGCGCTGAAGGACATCCCGCAGGACCTTCGCGACGCGCTCGGCGAGGCCGCGGCCCGGGAGACCTCGGTGACGGGGCAGCGCGTCCTGCAGACGATCCTCCGCAACGTCACGGTCGCCGAGGACGAGAAGAACCTCGTGTGCCAGGACACGGGCATCGCGGTCTACTACTGCAGGGTCGGCGAGCACTTCCCGCTCCATCCGGCGCGGATCTACGCCGCGCTCAAGGAAGGGACGGAGCGCGCGACCGTCGAGCACCCGCTGCGCTCGAACACCGTGCACACGCTGACGCGCGAGAACACCGGGCCGAACGTCGGTTACCGCGTCCCGATCGTGCACTGGGACTTCGTGCCCGACTGGGACGGGCTCGACGTGAAGTGCGTGCCGAAGGGCTCGGGCTCCGAGAACATGAGCTTCCTGAAGATGTGCGTCCCCGCCGACGGCGTGACGGGCATCAAGAAGTTCGTCCTCGAGTCGATCGTCGGCGCGGGCGGCAAGCCGTGCCCGCCGGGGATCGTGGGCGTCGGGATCGGGGGCTCGGCCGACTACGCGATGCACCTCGCGAAGGAGGCGATCGCCCGTCCCGTCGGCACCCACAACCCCGACCCGCTCGTCGCCGAGCTCGAGCAGGACCTGTTCGGCCTCTTGAACGAGACGGGCATCGGCCCGATGGGGCTCGGAGGCGACGTCACCGTGCTCTCCGTGCACGTCGAGCACGCGGACACGCACATGACGCTGAATCCCGTCGCCGTGAACTACCAGTGCTGGGCGGCGCGGCGCGCGTCGGCGCACGTGGCGGCGGACGGCTCGGTCGAGTACGAGAGGGACGCGTGATGGGGAGCCACGAGGTCACGTTCCCCGTCACCGACCCGGCCGAGATCCTGAAGCTCCGTGCGGGCGACGAGGTGACCGTGCAGGGCCACATCATCGGGATCCGCGACCGCACCCAGATCCGGATCTTCGACCAGGGCGTCGAGCCTCCGATGGATCTCTCGGGAGCGTTCCTCCTGCACACGGCGCCGAACGTCCGCAAGCTCGGCCCCGGCAAGTACGAGAAGCTCTGCATCGGGACGACGACGAGCGCGCGCATGGTGCGCTTCACCGAGGGTCTCGGCTCGCAGTACGGCGTGCGAGCCATCTGCGGCAAGGGCGGCTTCCCCGACGAGGCGATCGAGCCGATGCACCGGCTCGGAATGGTCTACTTCGCCATCGTCGGCGGGGCGGCAGCGCTCGAGACGACCCAGATCGAGGAGATCGAGGAGGTGGCGTGGGAGGAGCTCATGCCCGAGTGCCTCTGGAAGTTCCGCGTGAAGGACTTCGGCCCGCTGACGGTCGGAATCGACGCCCACGGCGGCTCGCTGTACCGCGAGGTGCAGGACCGAGCCAGGGAGAAGCTGGAGGAGATCTATGCACGACTCTGACGGGCACGCATTCCTGGACGTGCCGTCGCGTGAGGGCAAGCCGCGCGAGCGCGGCCTCACGCACGTCATCGACAAGGGCCTGAACCTGCGCGAGATCGAGGGCATGTTCGACACCGCCGGGGAGTACGTCGACATCGTGAAGCTCGGCTGGGGCACGAGCTACGTCACGAACAACCTCGAGAAGAAGATCGCGCTCTACCGCTCGTTCTCGACGCCCGTCGTATGCGGCGGGACGCTCTTCGAGGCCGTGTACGGCCAGTCGAAGCTCGACGAGTTCAAGCGCTGGCTCGAGCACTACCGCTTCTCGCACGTCGAGATCTCGGACGGGACGATCGAGATCCCGCGCGACCGCAAGCTCGAGCTGATCGCCGACTTCTCGCGCGACTTCGTCGTGCTGTCCGAGGTCGGCTCGAAGGACTCCGAGGTCAACATCGCGCCGTACCTGTGGGTGCAGTGGATCCGCGAGGAGCTCGAGGCCGGCGCGTGGAAGGTGATCGCGGAGGGCCGCGAGGGCGGCACCGCCGGGATCTACAGGCCGACCGGCGAGCTGCGAACGGGTCTCGTCGACGAGATCGAGCACTCGATCTCGTTCCACGACCTCATCTGGGAGGCGCCGACGAAGTCCTCGCAGGCGTGGTTCGTCCGCCACTTCGGGCCCGAGGTGAACCTCGGGAACATCCCGCCGGACGAGGTTATCGCCCTCGAGACGCTCCGACTCGGCCTCCGCGCCGACACGCTGAAGGAGGTGCTGCTTGGCCGTCGCGACACAGAGCCAGCCGCAACTCCCTGATCTCGACTTCGAGGCCATGACGGCCGAGGAGCTCATCTCCTGGACCCATCAGCACTTCTGGCCGCGTGTGTGCTTGACCTGCTCGTGGCAGAAGCAGTCGTCGGTGCTCGTGCACATGGTCGCCGAGCTCGGCCTGCGCATCGACACCGTCGAGCTCGACACGCACCTGTTCTTCCGCGAGTCGTACGACACCCGGGATGCGCTCGTCGAGCGCTACCAGCTCAAGCTCATCCAGCCGTCGATTCCGACGGTCGCTGAGCAGCACCGCGCGGAGGGCCCGAACCTGTGGGAGCGGGATCCCGACCGCTGCTGCCACATCCGCAAGGTCGAGCCGCTCGTCTCCGCGCTGCAGCCGTACGACGCCTGGATCTCGGGCATCCGGCGCGACCAGTCGCCGAGCCGCGCGGACACGCCGAAGGTGCAGTGGTCGGAGCGCTACCAGGTCTTCAAGATCCACCCGCTCGCCGACTGGGACGAGAAGCGAGTGTGGTCGTACATCGAGGTCAACGAGATACCCTCGAATCCGCTGCACGAGGCGGGGTACCGCTCGATCGGGTGCATACCGTGCACCCGGCCGACGAGCCCCGACGAGGAAGAACGGGCAGGCCGCTGGGCCGGCTCGGACAAGCTCGAGTGCGGCATCCACGAGTCGACGGAAATCGAAAGGACGGCATCAGCTTGAGTCAGCACATCTATGCGCACGAGCATCCGGAGTCGGAAACCGACCGCGGGGGTGGCTTCACCCTCTGGTTCACCGGCCTCTCGGGCTCCGGGAAGACGACGATCGCACACCACGTCGGCCCGGAGATGGACCGGCGCGGGCTCGTCGTCGAGTACTTGGACGGCGACACGGTGCGCACGCACCTCTCCAAGGGCCTCGGCTTCTCGAAGGAGGACCGTGACGCCCACGTCGAGCGGCTCGGGTGGGTCGCATCGCGCATCACGCGACACGGCGGCGCCGTGATCGTCGCGGCCATCTCGCCGTACGCCGACGCGCGCGGGAACGCACGCGCGCTCGTCGAGGAGCATGGCCCATTCATCGAGATCCACGTTCGGACGTCGCTCGACGAGTGCGCGAAACGCGACGTCAACGGTCTCTACGCGAAGGCATTCGCCGGCGAGATCAAGGGCTTCACCGGCGTGGACGATCCGTACGAGGCGCCCGAGGCGGCGGAGATCGTGGTCGACACGGAAGGCCTGTCACCGGAGGAGTCGGCCGCACAGGTCGTCGACAAGCTCGAGGAGCTGGGCCTCGTCCCGGCGAAGGTGACGGCGTGACGGTCGCGGCGACCGAGCGGCTGATCGCGCCGCACGGCGGCACGCTCGTCGACCGCACGGGCGACGCCCCGGACGATCTCGGCTCGCTCGAGGTCGTCGCGCTCACCTCGCGCGAGCTCTCCGACCTCGACATGCTCGCGTCGGGGGCGCTCTCGCCGCTCGAAGGCTTCATGGGCAAGGCCGACTACGAGCGCGTCGTCGACGAGATGCACCTCGCGAGCGGCCTGCCCTGGGCGCTTCCCGTCTGCCTGGCCGTCGACTCGGCGCCTACGGGTGACCGCGTCGCCCTCGCCGACGAGAGCGGACGGCCGGTCGCGGTCCTCGAGGTCGAGGAGACGTACGAGTACGACAGAGAGCACGAGGCCGAGAACTGCTTCCGCACGACCGACGACGCGCATCCGGGCGTCGCTCGCCTCTACGGGCAGAAGCCGCTGTACCTCGCCGGTCGCGTGACGGTGTTCGAGCGTGCTTCGGCGCAGTTCCCCGAGCTCGCGCGCGACCCCGCCGAGACGCGGCGGATCTTCGCGGAGCGCGGGTGGAAGCGCGTCGTCGGCTTCCAGACGCGCAACCCGATCCATCGTGCGCACGAGTACCTCACGAAGGTCGCGCTCGAGACCGTCGACGGCCTGCTCGTGCACCCGCTCGTCGGGGACACGAAGTCCGACGACGTTCCCGTCGACGTGAGGGTCGAGTGCTACCGCACGCTGCTCGACGGTTACTACCCCGAGGATCGCGTCCTGCTGTCGGCCTTCCCGGCGGCGATGCGCTACGCGGGTCCGCGCGAGGCAGTGTGGCACGCGATCTGTCGCAAGAACTACGGCTGCTCGCACTTCATCGTCGGCCGTGACCACGCGGGCGTCGGCGACTACTACGGCACGTACGACGCGCAGCTCATCTTCGACGAGTTCGCGCCGCACGAGCTCGACATCGAGCCGATGTTCTTCGAGCACACGTTCTGGTGCAACGTGTGCGGCTCGATGGCGAGCACGAAGTCGTGCCCGCACGGGCCCGAGGATCGTGTCTTCCTCTCCGGGACGAAGGTGCGCGAGATGCTCGGTGAGGGCGAGGTGCCGCCCGTCGAGTTCACGCGGCCCGAGGTCGCGAAGGTGCTGATCGACGCCTACCGCAACTAGGACGGGAGGATCCCGTGACGTGGCAGTTCGCGCTCGCCGGGCTGTTCACGGGGCTCCTCGTCGGGATGACGGGGATGGGCGGCGGGTCGCTCATGACGCCGATCCTCGTCTTCCTCTTCGGGATCCCGCCGTCGACGGCGATCGGCACCGACATCGCGCACGGCGCCGTCTTCAAGTCGGTCGGCGCGGTCCAGCACCGGCGCATGGGCAACGTCCGCGCCCGACTCGCGGGCTGGATGCTCGTCGGGTCGATCCCGGCCTCGCTCGCAGGCGTCTGGCTGAACGATCGGCTGACGGAGCACTACGGAGACGGAGCGAAGTCGGTGATGGGGCAGGTGCTCGGCGCGGCGCTCCTGTTCGGCGCGGTCGGCCTGATCGCGAAGAGCCTGGTGCAGACGGGCGCGCCCGACGCCGACCCGGACTGGCAGCTCACGAACCGCGACCGCGTCGCGGCGATCATCATCGGCCTCTTCGGCGGATTCGTCGTCGGGTTGACGTCGGTCGGGAGCGGCGTT
Source organism: uncultured Gaiellaceae bacterium (assembly GCA_963846995.1). Lineage (GTDB taxonomy): Bacteria > Actinomycetota > Thermoleophilia > Gaiellales > Gaiellaceae > GMQP-bins7. The sequence goes on from CAWJYD010000012.1 coordinate 94,378, forward strand.
TTCTTCGGCCTCACGCTGCTCGTCGTCTTCCCGCTCCGCGCTCACAAGGTCGTCGGCACCGACATCTTCCACGCCGCGATCCTCCTGTACGTCGCGGGCGCGGCCCACTGGGCCGCCGGCAACGTCGACTTCGGGATCCTCGGCTGGCTGCTGCTGGGCTCGGTCCCCGGGGTGCTCGTGGGAGGGCGGCTGACACTCTCGATCCCGGAGGAGCGCCTGCGCCTGCTCCTCGCGGGCGTACTCGGGCTCGCCGGGATCAAGCTCCTGAACGTCCCCTTCGCCGGGACGATCGTGGTCGTCGTGCTGTCGGCGGGCGCGGTCGCGCTCCTCGTGCTGCTCGCGCGCCACAGCTGGATCCGTTTCGTGCGCGGCCGCGCAAGCAGTCCTGCAGCGGCGTCGCTCGGCGACTAGAGCGGTAGCATCGCGCGGCGATGCGGACGGTCTGGGTCAGCTTCGACACGATCGGTCGCGACTGCCTCGATGCAGCCGCCGAGGCGGGCGCCGAGGTCGTCGGTGTCGTCACGCTGCCCGGCCCCGTCGACCCGAACCGCTCGGGTCAGTGCTCGTTCGACGAGGTCGCCGCGCGGCTCGGCGCGACGCTGCACGAGACGCGGGACGTCAACGCCGACGACACGGTGGCGTTCGTCCGACGGCTCGGAGCGGATCTGGTCTTCGTCGTCGGTTGGTCGCAGCTCGTGCGCGGGCCGTTCATCGAGGCGGCGGCGGAGGGTGTGTTCGGGATGCACCCGACCCTCCTGCCGCGCCATCGGGGTCGGGCACCGATCCCGTGGACGATCCTGAGCGGATTGGCCCGCACCGGCGTGACGCTGTTCGAGATCGTCGATCCCACCGCCGACTCCGGGGCGATCGTCGGCCAGGTCGAGGTTCCCGTGTCGCCGGACGAGACCGCGACTTCGCTCTTCGAGCGGCTCGCCGCTGCGCACGTGTCGCTGATCCGCGAGGCCGTCCCCCAGCTGCTGTCGCGCTCCGCTCCGCGAATACCCCAGGACGCGACGCGCGCGAGCGCCTGGCAGAAGCGGACTCCGGCGGACGGGATCATCGACTGGGAGACGCGCGCTCCGTACCTCTACGACTGGGTCCGTGCACAGACGCGTCCCTACCCCGGGGCGTTCACGTACCTCGGCGACGACAAGGTGATCGTCTGGGGCGCCCGGCCGGTGGAGGTCGACCAGGCGGCCCCCGCCGGCACGATCGTCGCCATGGAGGGCGAGCGGCCCGTCGTCGCGTGCGGGGAGGGAGGGCTGCTGCTCGAGGAGATCGAGACGAGCGCAGTCGGGCTCGCCGTCGGATCGAGGCTCGGATGACCCGGGTTCTCGTGCTCGCCGCGCATCCCGACGACGAGGTGCTCGGGATGGGAGGGACGATCGCCGTCCACACCGACCGCGGCGACGAGGTGCGTGTCGTCGTGGTGACGGACGGCTCCTCGACGCAGTACCCGGGAGACGCGGAGATCCGCGCACGGAAGGAGGGCGAGGCCCTGCGGGCGGCGGCCGAGCTCGGCGTCGCGGACTACGTGCACCTCGACCTCCCGGACATGCGACTCGACACGGTCGCGCACGTCGACGTCAACCGTGTCGTCGAGGAGCAGGTACGCGACCATGCGCCCGAGGTCGTGTACACGGCCCATCCGGACGTGAACCTCGACCACCGTGCGCTCTTCGACTCGGTCGCGGTCGCGACCCGCGCGGTGCCGGGCCAGAGCGTGCGCAAGGTGCTGACGTATGCGCCGACCTCGAGCACCGAGTGGACGCCCGCCCCGCTCAACTGGTTCGTTCCCAACTGGTTCGTCGACGTGGGCTCGACGATCGAGCGGAAGGTGGCGGCGTTCGCGCACTACGAGACGGAGCGGCGCGAGCATCCGCATCCGCGCAGCGAGCCCGCGATCCGCGCGGCCGCCGCGTTCCACGGCGCGAGCTGCGGCTGCGCGCACGCCGAGCCGTTCGTCCTCGTTCGCGGATTCGTGTCGCTGTAACGTCCTCGCGTTGTCGCGGTGGCCCCGGCTCCTGCTCGTCCTCGCGCTGCTCGGTGCGACCGCGGCGGCCTTCGCCGTGACCGAGCGCTTGAAGCTCGAGCGCAGCCCGATCACCGGCACGCACGTCGACCGCATCTTCTCCCCCGTGTGCGACTGCGCCCGCGACAACGCGTCGATCTCGTTCGTCCTACGGCGTCGTGAGACGGTCACCCTGACGATCATCGACTCGAACGGGCGGACGGTCGCCACGATCGTGCGGAAGCAGCGCGAGCCCAAGGGCCGCGTCGACTACACGTGGGACGGGCGTGACGAGCTCGACCGGGTCGTTCCCGAGGGGCGGTACAGGCCCCGTGTCCAGCTCGAGCGGAACGGCCGCACGATCGTCCTCCCGAACCCGATCCGCGTCGACACGACGCCGCCGCACATCACGCTCCGGCGTGTCGAGCCGCGCGTCTTCTCGCCCGACGGCGACCGGCAGCGCGACCGGATCACCGCCACGTACACGATCGACGAGAGAGCGCGCGCGACGATGCTCGTCGACGGGCGCCAGCGCGTCCTCGGGAAGTTCCCGCGGCAGCACGGGAACCTCACCTGGTTCGGCCGGATCAACGGCAGGTCGGCGGCGCCCGGTCCCTACGAGATCAGGCTTCGCGCGATCGACCGGGCCGGGAACAGGTCGCCCCGGTCGCGCGCGATCACCGTCCTCGTGCGCTACGTCGCGCTCTCGCAGGACCGGGTCGAGGCGGTCGCCGGGAAGCGGTTCTCCGTCCGCGTGTCGACGGATGCGGCGGCGTACGGCTGGCTGTTCGCGGGCGAACGCGGATCAAGTCGACGTCAGGTGCTCGTCCTCCGGGCGCCCGATACGCCCCGCTCGTACGTCCTGTACGTGCGCGTGGGCGGCCACGCCGCGCGGGCCGCGGTGAACGTGCACGCGGCACCGTGAGCGCGCCGCTCGTCCTGCTCGGGGTCAGCCGCTCGGGAACGACGCTGCTTCGCGTCATCGTCGACCGCTCGCCCGGCATCGCGGTGCCGGACGAGTCCTTCTTCGTGCCGCTCCTTGCGCGCCGGCACGGGAAGAGCGCCGAGCGCGCCGCGTTCCTCGACGACGTCGTGCGCATTCCGACGATCCGCGACTGGGACCTCACGGCCGAAGACGTCGCGCCGTACCTCGGTTCGCATACGCCCACGGGGAAGGCGATCGCCGCGATCTTCGAGGCGTACGCGGCGAAAGTCGGAAAGCCGCGGTGGGGCGACAAGACGCCGATGTACATGCGCCACCTCGACCTGCTCGAGGATCTCTTTCCGGACGCGCAGTACGTCCACCTGATCCGCGACGGCCGCGACGCGGCGCTCTCGTTCCTCGCGATGCCCGAGGGCACGTTCACGAGGACGTGGGCCCATCCCACGACGCCCGCGCAGTTCGCGTGCCTCTGGCGCAAGGAGGTCGAGGCGGCGCGGGCGCTCGGCCGCGCGGTCGGATCCGACCGCTACCTCGAGGTGCGCTACGAAGCGCTCGTCGCCGACCCGGCCGCCGCGATCGGGGCGATCTGCGAGTGGGCAGAGATTCCCTTCGAGGCGGCGATGCTCGAGTACGCGGGCGCAGTGGACGTCTCGGCGAAGCCGCACCAGCAGCGGCTCCTGACTCCACCCACGAAGGGCGTGCGCAACTGGCGCGAGCAGATGTCCCGAGACGACGCGGCGGGCTTCGAGGAGATCGCAGGCGACCTGCTCGCCGAGCTCGGCTACGAGGTCACCGCGGCTTCGCCGCCGCGCTCTGTGCGCGCGCAGACCGCACAGGCGTGGTACGGCGGCAGGCTCGCGGCGTGGAACGCGTCGGCCGCGCTCGTGCAGCGCTCACCGCTTTGGCGGCGTCGGCACCCTCGACTTGAGTCGTGAGGCCGGCACGTCGCGGCCGTGCACCGCGATCAGCCTCCCGTTGAGCGAGAAGTAGTACGTGTTCTCGGTCGCGATGCCCGGCGAGTAGCGGCCGAGCGGGAGCTTCCAGACGATCTTCCCGTCGGCCGCGCGCAGCGCGTACGTGCGCTTCTCGAGCGTCGAGAAGAAGACGTACGGGCCGATGGCAACCGGCGCGCCGAGGATCCGGCCGCCGACGTATGTGCTCCAGAGTTCGCTGCCGTTGGTGGCGCGGAACGCCCGCAGGCGTCCGTCGAACCCCCCCGCGAAGACGCGTCCGTCGGAGACTGCGGGGGTCGTGTACCCGAGGCCGCCGACGCCCGCCGTCCACGCGACGTGGCCGTCCGCGGCATCGACTGCGACGACTTTCCCAGACCGCGCGACCGAGTACAGGCGCGTCCCGTCCGTGGACGCGCTCGCGTAGAAGCTCTCGTAGCGGAAGGCGTCGCGTTTCACATACGTCGTCCATTGCTCTTTCCCGGTCGTCCGGTCGAGGCACACGAAGGAGCCCGCGTACGTCGTCACGCAGACTCGCCCGCCGAAGACCGAGGGGCTCGCGTTGATCCGCCCACCCGTCCGGTACGCCCAGACGACCCGGCCGGTGCTGGAGTTCACGGCGAAGACGCGGTCGTCGTGGGAGCCGAAGTACGCCATCCCGTCGACCACCACCGGCGAGGACTCGACCTTGCCCGCGGTCTGCACCTGCCAGATGCGCCTGCCGTTGCTCCGCGCGAGCGCCGTCACCGTCCCGCTCTGGGAAGCGACGAGGATGCGCGGCCCGTCGATCGCGGGGCTCGAGGGCAGCGTGCCTCCGACCCGGCGCTTCCAGTGGATCTTCCCCGTCTGCGCATCGAGCGAGTAGGTCGTGCCGCGGAACGAGTTCACATACAGATCGCCGTCGCAGTAGACGGGCGGGAACTCGATGTAGCTCTCGAGGCCGCGCGTCCACACGAACCGCTTGGCCGGAAGGCCGAGACTCGGTGCCGTGCGTGCGAGCGAGCGACGGGGATCCGCGCCGAACGTCCTCCAGCAGCGGCGATCGCCGGCGGGCTTTGGCGGTGGCTCGGGCTTGGGCGTCGTGGTGGTCGGGGGCGACACGGTGACGCCCTCGAGGTTCGTGTCGAGCGATCCCGAGCCGCGCTCGCGCGTGACGAGCGCGACGCCCAGGCCGATCGCGAGGACGACGACTGCGAGGACGCCGATCCCGACGATGATCCAGACTCGTCTCCGCATGAAGGCGGCCGGACGGATCCGGCCGCGGTCAGTGTGCCAGCAGCTCGGACGTTGCGGTCGCGGTTCCTCCGGCTTGGCTCTCTTCCGTCTGCAGCGCGGGCTCCGCGGCGAGAACGGCTGCGGCGAGGCCGAGGACGCCCCATGTGAGGGGATCCTCGAAGAAGCCCGCGTACAGGAGCGAGTGCACGAAGAGGACGAGCAGCGTCGCCGCCAGGCCGATCCCGAAGGTCCGGTCGCGTCGCGTCACGAGGTAGAGCGCCCAGACCGCGGCGACGCCGAGCCACAGGTAGAGGGCGAAGCCGACGGCGCCGAGCTCCGCGAGGACGGTGAGCGGCGCTGTGTGCGAGGCGTTCCGGCTCGGCGAGCCGTTGTGCGAGAGCTCCGAGCTCGCGCGGGGCTGCCCGCCGACTCCGACACCGACGACCGGCCGCTCCCTCGCCGCCTCGAGCGTGACCTTCACGAGTCGCGAGCGGCCGCTGGTGACGTCCTTGGCCGAGCGTCCTCCGATGGACGCGCCCGCGGCCGCTGCAGCAATGAGAGTGGCCGCGAGCGCGCAGGCGAGCAGGACGACGCGCGTCCTGCGGTCGGCTCCGACGACCGCGACCGCAAAGGTCACGACGAAGAGCGCGACGAAACTCGACTGCGAGTAGGAGAAATAGAGGCCGAGGAACAGGAATGCGACGAAGAAGGTCGCCACGATCCAGTCGATCGTGCCGCCGCGCCGCACGAGAATCGCGACGAGGAGGACGGCGATCGGCACGACGAGGTAGCGCCCGTACAGGCTCGGGTCCTTGAACAGCGACGTGACCCGGAAGAAGGACGTGTACGCGTTCGCGACCGCGACGTCCCGGCCGAAGAAGAGCGTCCGCGAATGCGCCTGCCAGATCCCGATCGCGGCGAAGAGCGAGCCGAGCGCGACGAGGGTCACGAGGAGCGCACGCGGGAGCCAGCTCGCGATCGGGCTCCTCGCGACGATGGCGAGCCCGGCGACGAACGGGAAGACGAAGAAGGCGAGCTCGATGCCACCCGAGCGCTCGTCCCAGGTCCACAAGAACGAGGTCGCCGTGAACGTGACGAACGCTGCGAGCGGGAGCGCGAGCAGGAACGGCGGCGCCGCCGGGCGCTCGCCGCGCACGATCCGGTAGGCGAGCGCGATCCCCGCGGCCGCGATGACGAGGTAGAGCGGCAGGAGCAGAAACGCCTCGTCGGCCCCCACCTGCACCGGGACGCGGAACGGCGCCACGGCGAGGAGCGCCACCGGAACCGCAGTCGGGTTGCGAGCGAAGGGGACGGCGAGCGTGATCGCCGCTGCGAGCCCGGCGCCGACGAGGGCGAGCCCGAGCGGGTCGCCGAAGAGAAGGCGGACGTCGGCGTCCCCGACGAGCGACCAGCCGATCGTCGCGGTCGCGGCGCCGAGGAGCACGAGGCCGAGGAGCGGGAAGATGCCCCCGCGCGTGATGAGTGCGAGGACGGTGCCGAGGGCCCCGACGAGCGCGGCGACCTCCGCGATCTGGCCGTGTTCCACGGCGCAGGACTCTACGCGCTCGGTTGCGAGGAGCCGCATGCTGCCGACCGTCGGAGCTCCCTGGTAGGAATTGCCGCGTGATCGACGGCTGGAGTAAGGCACTCGTCCTCGCGCCGCACACCGACGACGGCGAGCTCGGCTGTGGCGGGACGCTGGCGCGGCTCGTCGAGGGCGGCTGCGAGCTCCGCTACGTCGCCTTCTCCACCGCGACCCGTTCGCTGCCCCCCGGCTTCGAGCCCGACACGCTCGCGCGCGAGGTGCGCGAGGCGACTGGCGAGCTCGGGATTCCCGAGAGCGCGCTCACGATCCACGACTTCGACGTGCGCACGTTCCCCGAGCGCCGGCAGGACATCCTCGAGCTCCTCGTCGCGCTGTGGGAGGAGTGGAAGCCGGACGTCGTCTTCCAGCCCTCGCACCACGACGTCCACCAGGATCACCAGACGATCGCGCAGGAGGGCCTGCGTGCGTTCAAGCGGACGACCATCTTCGGCTACGAGGTTCCGTGGAACAACTTCGACTTCTCGTACGGCGCATACGTCTCGCTCGAGAAACGGCACGTCGAGCGGAAGGTCGCGGCGCTCTCCCGCTACGCCTCGCAGCAGCATCGCCGGTATACGGATCCCGAGTACGTCTGGAACCTCGCGCGCGTCCACGGCGTGAACGTGAACCGCGAGTACGCGGAGTGCTTCCAGGTGTACAGGATCGTCGTCTGAGCTAACGGGCGGGCCGCAGCCGCGCGCCGATCGCGCGCCGCTCGCCCGGGAGGTAGAAGCCGAGCGGGAGGAGGGCCAGCGGGTACGCGAGCGAGCACAGCACCGCGACTGGCAGGCCGCCACCGGCGAGCTTCCCGGCCGCGACGAGCGCGACTCCGACGACGACGGCGGTCGCGACCCTGCGCCACTGGTACGGCACGCGGTAGATCTGCTGCGACCACCACGACATCCCGACGAACATCGTCGTATAGGCGGCGATCGTGGCGATCGCGGCGCCCATCATCCCGTACGGCGGGATGAGGAGGAAGTTCAGCCCGACGTTGATGATCGCCGCAGCGCCCGTGACCACCCAGTTGAACTGCGTGCGCCGCGCGCGCCCGACGCCGATCGCGACGACGATGTAGCCGGCGAAGGCGACCGTCGAGAAGGCGAGTGGGCCGACGACGCGCGACGACTCCTCGAACGCGGGCGACGCGATCCAGCGCACGATCCACGGCGAGAGGAGAGCGAGCGTCGTCGCCATCCAGGTCGCGACGAGGATGAGGTACGTGAGCACGAAGCTGTACGTGCGCCGCGCCTCGCCGTCGTCCTCGATCGAGTACGCGAAGGCGGGCCAGGCCATGCGGAATGCCGTGAGCAGGAGCACCATCGCGGACGCGATGCGCACCCCGACCGAGTAGAGGCCGACCTCGTGCGTGTCGGCGAGCTTCACGAGGAAGAGGCGGTCCGAGAAGTTCGTCACCCACAGGAAGAGCGCGCTCGGGACGAGCGGGATCCCGAAGCGGTTCATCTCGCGCAGGAGCTTGCGGTCGAACTCGAGCCCGAGCTGCTCGCGGCGGTAGAAGACGAGCACCGAGTAGACGGCGAGCGTCCCCGCGAAGTTCCCGACGATGACGCCGATCGGGCCCTTGTCGAGGACGACGACGAGGAGCAGCGTTGAGCCGACCGTGACGAGTATGTTCGCGACGCTCGCGCTCACGAACGCGACGGAGCGCTCCTCGACGCGGAAGAGCGACGTGAGCTGCGACCAGTTCATCCCCGCCCAGAGGCCCACGAATGACGCGGCGACGAGCTTCGCGTCGTCCGTCGTCCCGAAGAGCAGGCTCGAGATCTCGCTCGAGAGCGCGACGCCGACGACGAGGCCGAGCGTCGCCATCCCCATGATGAACCAGAACGACGTCCGCAGGACGCGGCGGCGCGCCATCGGATCCTCGGAGTCGAAGTAGTAGCGGAAGAACGCGCTCCCGATGCCCAGGCTGAGCGCGATCCCGACGACGGTCGTCAGCGCGATGAGAGTCTCGACCACGCCGTAGTCGGCGGGGGAGAGATACCGCGTGTACAGCGGTAGGAGGAACACGGCGAGAACGCGCGACACGAGCCCGCCCAGCCCATAGATCAGCGAGTGCTTGCCGAGTCGTCGCAGCTGCGGGCCGAGGGGCATGTCAGAGCCGAGCGTAGAGCGCGAGCAGGCGGTCGGCGACACGCTCCGAGTCGTGGACGCGCTCGGCGTAGGCTCGCGACTCCGCGCCGATCCGCCGCCGCTCGCTCGCGGACGCGACGAGCGGCTCGAGCTGCTCGCGCAGGTTCTCCTTCGTCGCGCTGACGATCGGGACGCGGACGCCGAGCTCTCGTTCCGTTCGCGCGACCGCTTCCTCGTGGAGGAACGTGACCACCGGCTTGCCGAGCGCCAGGCACTCGATGGCGAAGACGCCGTACCAGCCCGCGTTCAGCTGGTCGACGACGATGTCCGCGTCCCGGTAGCGCTCGAAGGCCTCGTCGTGCCGGAGGCCTTCCACGAGGACCAGTTCGGCGTCAAGGCCCTCGCAGGCGGCGACCACGTGCTCGGTGCCCTTCCGGTGTCGGGACGAGGGCGCGTGCACGATCGTGGGTCGCGAGCGGTCCGTGGGCGGCGCCGGCTCGATCGCGTGCACGTCGATCCCGGGCGGGATCATCTCCGCCTCCGGCACCCAGCGGATCGCGTCGTACGAGCCGACGACCTCCGCTCCAGCCTTCTTGCCGTACGCGAGCTCGGACGGGGCCTTGCCACGGATGTCCGAGCCGAGGTAGTGCATCACCGACTTCTTCCGGAGCGCGCGCAGGAGCGGAAACTGGACGGAGCGCGGGACGAGCGTCAACCCGAAGTAGAAGTGGAAGACGTCGGTCGTCGGTGCGAGACGTGCAAGCGCCGACCACTGCGTGAGCTGGCGGCGCAGGAAGCCTCCGCCCCGCTCGAGCGACTCGTCGGCCTCCGGGTGCAGCCGGTAGCGGTTGAAGACGACGAGCCGGGCGTCGACCCCTCGCCGGCGGAGCGCGTGGACGTTCGCCCACGGCACCCCCGCCGTGTTCACGGGGCAGTGCACGACGCGGAGCGTCACGCGTCCCACTCGAGCTGGTCGAAGTAGCGCAGCGCGGTCCGGCCGGGGCGCACCCGGCCCGCCAGCGAGGCGAGCTCCTCGTCCGAGATCTCCCCGAGCGCGCGCTTGATCCCGAGGTACGGCAGGTTGAGGTCCTCCTGGTAGACGACGGTCGAGATGCGCGGGTTGATCTCGATCACGAGGTCGCCGACGAGCTGGATGTTGAAGAAGTGCTCGATTACGAAGCCCGACACGATCCGGTCGGCGAGCTCCATGAGAGCGGGGTCGTCGAGGGTCACGAAGTACATCGCGAGCCCGGCTCGCATCGACTCGCGCGTCTTCGCGTGCCCGAGCACGACGCGCTCGCCGTCGGCGACGCCGTCGATCGTGCGCTCGCCTCCCTCCGCGAGCTCCATCACGAGCAGGTCGGGCCCGCCCTCGGCCGGGAGGAGCTCGACCGCCTCTTCGAGGCGCATGGAGACCGCCCCGGGCCGCTCGTACAGGAGCTGGTGCGCCCGGTCGACGGTCGGGTCGAGGACGCGGAACCCGCGCGAGCCGGACGAGAACACCGGCTTGAAGCAGACCGGCCGGTCCGGGTAGCCGAGCCGCTGCGCCGCCGCCGCGACTTCCTCCGCGCCCCGCACGCGCTCGAAGCGCGGAGCCGGGAGGTCGAGCCGGTGGAGCTCCGCGTAGCAGTGCGCCTTGTCGTTCGACGAGCGGACGGTCTCCGGGCTCGAAACCAGGACACGTGCTGTGGCGAAGTCGTCCCGGCGTGCGGCGAGCGCCTCGAGGTCGGAGGACGACTGGGGGAGGACGACGTCGACCTTCTCGCGGCGGGCGATCTCGAGCACCGCGTCCGCGAACCCGTCGTCGGCGCCGGGCGGGACGAGGTGGAACGCGTCGCAGAGGTGCCGCCCGACGGCTCGTTCGGACATGTCCGAGCCGACGAGCCGCAGCTCGCGCTCGCCGTTCTCGCGAAGCGCGTGGACGAGAGCGGCGGTTCCCGGCGAGCCGCTCGCGCCGAGCAGCACCGTGACCGGGCGCAGGCTCACGCGAGCTCGTCGAGGTCGATGCCGTCGTCCGCCAGCTGCTCGAGCCGGCGCGCCTTCTCGGCGTTCAGCATCGACCGCATCGTCAGACTCATCGTGGCGCCCTGGTAGACCCAGATCTCCGGGTGCACGAGGATCTGCAGCCAGGGGAAGCCTCCGCCGCGCAGCTCCTCGTGCGGACAGCCGGAGCGCCAGTGCTGGTTGGAGTCCGAGCGGTAGGTCGGCGGGTCGAAGTAGGGCTCGGCATAGACGTTCACGACGCCCGGGATCGACTTCGTCATGTACTCGGAGCTCGGGTTGTGCCAGGCGACGACCGGATCGAAGCGCTCGTCGAGGTCGATGCTCGGATGAACGGCGTGCAGTCCGACTGCGTGCCCGAGGTCGCGCAGCCGCGAGACGGTCTCGACGCCCTCGCTCGATGCGAGGTTGTAGAAGACGGACTGGGTCATCAGGAAGTAGGTGGCGCGGACGTCGTGCTCCGCCTCGACCTCAGCCATCCGAACGGCCGCGTCGAGCGAGAGATCGACGTCGTGGCGGAGGAACACGTCGCCGCGCTCGGGCCCGCCTTCGAAGAAGCGAAACCGGTAGCCGCCGGTCTTCGCCGCCTCGAGGATCTCGGCGTAGTGAGTCAGCTCGAAGTTGCAGCTCACGCTGCTGCCTCCACCTCGACGTCGAGCAAGGCGGCTGCATGCTCGGCGCGGTGCAGGGCCTGCTCTGACGAGTCGCCGACCGCGATCACGTATCCGCGCCGATCCCCGTCGCGGCGGACCGGGCGGATCGTCTCGCCGAGCTGGAGGTAGGTGTCGGCCTGGACGACGCCGTCGGCAGCGAGGACGCCGTCGAGGCTTCCGATTCGCGTCACGCGGCCCGTCGGGAGCGGGCCGGGGCTCGCGGTGAAGAAGCGGATCGCGAGCGGCTGCCGGAAGCGCGGCAGGGCCACCTCGTCGGGGACGTCCTCCCCGAGCGCCTGCCGCAGCGCGACCTCGACGAGGTCGACGCCGACGGCGTGGCGGACGAGGTCGGCCATCTGGCCGCCGGGGATGCGCGACGCCACCTCGACGACTGCGACCGAGCCGTCCGGAGACGCGATCAGCTGTGGGAAGGCGATCGCATCTCGAAGGCCGAGCGCCCGCACCGCATGCGTCGCGACCTGCTCCGCGAGCTCGACCTGGTCGGGCGGGATCGTGGGCGGGTACACGTGGATCCAGCCGACGCCGAAGCCGACGCCGGGAGGGCGGAGCCGGTCGGAGAGCGTGACCACGGCGGGCTCGCCGTCGCGCGCGATCACGATGCCGTTCAGCTCGACCCCGTCGACGAACCCCTCCAGGAGCGCCTCGTTGGTCGGGGACTCGGCGAGCGCCTCGGCAAGGTCGCGCTCGAGCTCGTCGCGGCTTTCGACGCGGAAGACTGCACGCTGGCCGCCCGAGTCGACGGGCTTCAGCACCGCGGGGAACGGGACTGCGGCGAGCGCGGTGTCGATGTCGGCCTCCGAGCGGAGCCCTGCGAACGGCGGCTGGGGAAGCCCGGCGCGGCCGAGTGTCTCGCGCATCGCCCGCTTGTGGGTGAGGAGGCGCGCCGTGGCGGCGCCGATGCCGGGCAGGCCGAGCTCCTCGGCCACCGCCGCGACGACGGGCACCGCCCGGTCGGCCGAGACCGTGAGGACACCGTCGGCCTCCGCGCGGCGCGCAGCCTCGGCCACGGCCGGCACGTCCGCGAAGTCCACGACCTCGGCGACGTCGGCCGCTGCGAGCCCGGGAGCGTCGGCGTTCCGGTCGACCGCCGCGACGCGCAAGCCGCGCGCCCGCGCCTGTTCGATCGCGCGACGCTGATGGCGTCCCGCGCCGACGAAGAGGACTGTGGCCACGGCGGCCGATGGTAACGACGGCTCGTTCAGGGGACGCCGCCGGCGGGCACGAGCCACGGCGAGATGCGCTGCCAGCGCGCGATCGCGCAGCCGTCGCTGCGCGCGAGGGTCGCCCACACGTGTGTTCCGTCGACCGTGCCGACGACGCGAGCCCTCTGCGGGCCTCCGTAGATCTGCGTGCAGGCGACGCCCTTCGGCGACGGGGCGAACAGCTTCACGCCGTCTGCAGCCAGCCGCCTGCATGCGCGTTCGGGTTGCTTCAGCGATCCCGACGCAGGCCTGCACCGAAGCGTCCAGACGGCACTCGGGCTCGCGTTGGAGCCGTCGGGCCAGTACGTCACGCGGATCGACGTGACGCTGCTCGCAGCGTTCACAGCGCTCGTCGTCGAAGCCAGCGCTAGCGCGCAGAGGGCAAGCCCGACGAGCGTGCGCATTTCGCCAGGGTAGCCGCCTACCGCGTCTAGACTCGCCCGCGTGGCCCTGACCGGAAAGCGCGTCGTCGTCACGGGTGGCGCCGGGTTCATCGGCACCACGCTCGCCGCACGGCTTGTCGACGACAACGAGATCGTCGCAGTCGACAACCTGCATCGCGACACCCTCGCCGGCACCACGCTCACCGAGCATCCAAACTTCACCTTCGTCCAGGGGGACGTCCTCGACGACGAGTCTCTCCGCGACGTCGTGCGCGGCGCGACGCACCTCGTCCACGCCGCAGCGATCGCGGGCGTCGACACCGTCATCGAGAGTCCCGTGCGAACGATGCGCGTGAACCTGATCGGCACCTACAACGCGCTCGAGGCGGCGCTCGCCACGAAGGACACGATCGAGCGGGTCATCGAGTTCTCGACGAGCGAGGTGTTCGGTGCGCATGCCTTCAAGGTCGACGAGCTGCACGTGACTACGCAGGGGTCGGTCGGCGAGGCTCGCTGGACGTACGCGGTCTCGAAGCTCGCGGGTGAGCACATGGCCCACGCGTATCACGACGAGCTCGGCGTTCCGACCGTCTCGGTGCGACCGTTCAACGTGTACGGGCCGGGGCAGATCGGCGGGGGTGCGATCCGCGCCTTCATCGAGACGGCACTCGCCGGCAACGACCTCGTGATCCACGGCGACGGCTCGCAGATCCGCGCGTGGTGCTACGTCGACGACATGGTCGAGGCGCTCCTCCTCGCGCTCGAGCATCCGAACGCAGTCGGCGAGAGCTTCAACATCGGAAACGCGCGCTCTGCGGTCACGATCTACGACCTCGCCCAACGCATCAAGCGGCTCACGGGCTGCCCGGGCGAGCTCGTCTTCCAGGCTCTGCACTACACCGACGTCGAGCTGCGCGTGCCGAACGTCGACAAGGCCCGTGAGCTCCTCGGGTTCGAGGCGCGGGTCGAGCTCGACGAGGGCCTCGAGCGCACGATCGCGTGGTACCGGGAACGGGGCGTGTCCGAAGCGGACACGGCAGGTGTCTGACACTGTGTCTGACACCGGACACGTCCCGATCCGGCTCGCGCGGCCGGACGTCGGCGACGCCGAGCTGGCTGCGGTCGAGGAGGTTCTGCGCAGCGGCCAGCTCACGATGGGTGCGAAGGTCGAGGAGCTCGAAGCGCTGCTCGCCGGCGGAGTCGGGACGGCCCACGCTGCGGTGGTCTCGTCCGGGACGGCGGCGCTCCACCTCGCACTGCTCGCGCTCGAGATCGGCGCTGGCGACGAGGTCGTCGTCCCCGCCTACACGTTTCCGGCGACTGCGAACGTCGTCGAGCTGTGCGGTGCCAAGGCGATTCTCGTCGACGTCGATCCGGACACGTTCCTGCTCGACCCTGCTGCTGTAGCGGCCGCCGTGACGTCGAGGACGCGCGCGGTCATGGCCGTCCACCTGTTCGGCCGTCCGGTGGCGTGGGAGGCGCTGCAGAGCGCGGTCCCGCAGGAGGTCGTCCTCCTCGAGGACGCTGCGGGAGCGCTCGGTGCGCGCTATCGCGGCACGCCGTGCGGCGCGCTCGGCGTCGCCGGCTGCCTCTCGTTCCACCCACGGAAGATCGTCACGACGGGCGAGGGCGGCGCGGTCACGAGCGACGAGGCCGACCTCGACGCCGCAGTGCGCCGGCTCCGGCACCACGGCTGGGCGACGCTCGGTGACATGCCGGCGCCAGGATTCAACTACCGGTTGCCGGACGTCCTCTGCGCGATCGGGATCCCACAGATGCAGCGGCTGGAGGAGCTCCTCGCGGCGCGCGAGCGCGTGGCCGGCTGGTATGAGGAGCGCCTCGCGCACTTCGTGCTCACACCCTCGGCCGACGAGGGCGACAGGCACGGCTGGCAGGCGTACGTCGTGCAGCTCGACCGCCGGGACGAGGCGCTGCGAGCGCTCCGCGACGCGGGGATCGAGGCGCAGATCGGAACGTGGGCGCTCCAGCGCCTCGAGCCGTACCGCGAGCAGGGGTCGTTCCCGGGCGCCGACGGTGCCTTCGAGCGTGCGCTCGCGCTCCCGTTCGCGACGACGACCACCGAGGAGGAGGTCGACCGCGTCGCGGCGGTGTTGACAGCGTTGTGAGTGAGTGCTAACTTCCTGACGTGGCGACAGCGACCCGGCAGACAGCGGCGGCGAGGAAGGAGGACGTCCTCTGCGCCGCGATCGAGGAGTTCGCGACTGCGGGCTTCCGCGGCGCGTCGACGGACGCGATCGCCCGCAAGGCCGGGATCTCGCAGCCGTACCTCTTCCGCCTCTTCGGCTCGAAGAAGGAGCTGTATCTCGCGAGCGTACGGCGCTGCTTCCGGCGCACGCTCGAGGAGATGCAGTCCGCCGCCGAGGGGCTTCGTGGCGAGCAGGCGCTCGAGGCGATGGGCAAGGCGTACGGGCAGATGCTGAGCTCGGACCCGCTGATGCTGCAGGGCCAGCTCCAGACGTACGCGGCGGCGCTCGACGACGAGGACGTCCGCCTGGCCGTGCGCGAGGGCTACGGCGACCTCTTCGCCTACGCCGAGCGGGTCGCGGGCGCGTCCGACGCGCGGCTCGCGCGGTTCTTCGCGACCGGGATGCTGCTGAACGTCATCGCCGCCATGGGGCTCCACGAGGATGCGAGCCCGGAGCCGTGGGTCGAGCGCCTTCTGGCCGGCTGCAGGGAGAGCAGCGAGTAGCGCGTTTTTTTCACGAGATGCTGAGTAACCGATCACTACACAGAGATCACGACAAGACCCGGAGGTCACGATGAAGTCTGGAACTCGCACCCTGTGGACGTTCGCGGTCACCTCGATCGCGCTCTTCATGGTCGTGCTCGACAACCTCGTCGTCTCGACCGCGCTTCCCGTGATCCGCGTCGATCTCGGTGCGTCCATCGAGCAGCTCGAGTGGATCGTGAACGCGTACACGCTCACTTTCGCCGTCTTCCTGTTGACGGGCGCCGCGCTCGGCGACCGCTTCGGCCGGAAGCGACTGTTCATGCTCGGCATCGCGCTCTTCACCGGGGCGTCTGCCGCAGCCGCTCTCGCTCCGTCCACCGACTGGCTGATCGCCGCGCGCGCGTTCCAGGGCGTCGGCGGCGCGATCGTCACGCCGCTCACGCTCACGATCCTGAGCGCCGCGGTGTCGGCCGAGCGGCGCGGCGCCGCTCTCGGCGCATGGTCGGGCATCGCCGGTCTCGCCGTCGCGATGGGACCGCTCGTCGGCGGAGCCGTCGTCGAGGGGATCTCGTGGCAGTGGATCTTCTGGCTCAACGTCCCCGTCGGCCTCGTCCTGCTCCCGCTCGCGACGCAGCTCCGCGAGTCGCGCGGCCCGGACACGGCGCTCGACCTCCCGGGGCTCGCGCTCGGCAGCGCGGGTCTGCTCGGGATCGTGTGGGGCCTCGTGAACGGGAACTCGCACGGCTGGACGAGCCTGCAGATCGTCGGCGCTCTTCTCGCCGGCGCCCTCCTGCTGGCCGCGTTCGTCGCCTACGAGCTGCGCGCCGCGGAGCCGATGCTCCCGATGCGCTTCTTCCGCAACCGCGCATTCTCGGCCGCGAACGGCGCCTCCCTCTTCATGTACTTCGGGATGTTCGGCTCGATCTTCCTGCTCACGCAGTTCTTCCAGACGAGCCAGGGCTTCACTCCGCTCCAGTCCGGTCTTCGGGTGCTCCCGTGGACGGCGATGCCGATGGTCGTCGCGCCCATCGCGGGAGCGCTTTCGGACCGCATCGGCGGTCGACCGCTCATGGCGACCGGGCTCGCGCTGCAGGCGATCGGGCTCGCGTGGATCGCGCTCGTCACCGAGCCGGATGCCGCGTACACGTCCTTCGTGGGCCCGTTCATCGTCTCCGGGATCGGGATGGGGATGTTCTTCGCGCCGGTCGCGAACGTCGTGCTCTCGGCGGTGAGGCGGGACGAGGAGGGCAAGGCCTCTGGCGTGAACAACGCGATCCGGGAGGTCGGGGGAGTGTTCGGGGTCGCCGTGCTCGCCTCGATTTTCTCGAGGTACGGCGGCTACGAGTCCTCGGAGACCTTCAACGACGGGATCGTCCCGGCGCTGTGGGTCGGCGCAGCGGTCGTGGGCGTCGGCGCGCTCGTCGCGCTCGTCATCCCGCGCAAGCGCGGGGCTCAGGCGGAAGTGGCGACGGAGCCCGAACTCGCCCCGCGGCAGCTCGAGGCCGCCTAGGCACGCCGGATCGACGTCGGCTCGCGCGGGCCTACCTCAGCCAACGGCCTTGGTACCGTCGGGCGCGTGACGTGCGGAGCGCGCCGAGTGGATGACGCGTAGAGCGCGGCGGCTCGGGACGCTCGTCCTGACCGCCGCGGCGGTCGCGTACCTCGTCTGGAAGATCGACCTCGGGACGACGCTCGACATCCTGGGCAGCGCGAGCCTTGCTTGGTTCGCGCTCTCGGTCGCGATCATGACGTTCACGGTGCCGGTGCTCGCGCTGCGCTGGGGCTGGCTGCTCGCCGCGCACGACATCGACGAGGGCGTGCCCTGGCTCACACGCGCCTACTTCGTCGCGTACACCATCGGCCAGGTGCTGCCGACGTCGCTCGGGGGCGATGCCGTCCGCGTCGTCGAGACGACGAGGCGCCATCCCGGCCGCGCGACGGTCGTGACGGGCACGGTCGTGCTCGAACGCGGAGTCGGGGGCGCGGCCACGGTCGCGCTCGGCGCGCTCGGGTTCGTCCTCTCGATCGGCCAGTACGACGTCAGCGCCTATCTCTGGCTCGAGGGGGCGTTCGTCCTCGGCACGATCCTCCTCGGGTTCCTCTTCTTCGCGCGCTCCGCCCGGCCGCTGCTTCGCCGGACGCAGCCGATCCTCGTGCGGCTCCGAGTCGAGCGGCTCCTCCGCCACTTCTACGAGAGCATCCACCACTACCGCGGGCGCCCGAGGCTCCTCGCCGAGGTGTTACTGCTGACGCTCTGCGTCCAGGCGGTGCGGATCCTCTCGATCTGGGCGGCTGCGAAGGCGGTCGGGATCGACCTCGACCCGCGGATCTACTTCGTGTTCGGGCCGCTGCTCTTCCTCGTCATGCTCGTCCCGTTCACGCTCAACGGCATCGCCGTGCGCGAGGCGTTCTTCGTGAGCTTCCTCGGGAGCGTCGGCGTCGGCGCGAACGAGGCGTTCGCCGCCGGGTTCCTCTTCTTCCTCGTGACCGTGCTGCTCGCACTGCCGGGCGCCTTCGTGCTCCTGCGCGAGGGGATCCGGGGCGAGACGCGGCCCGAGGTCGAGCATGGCTGACGACGTCGCAGCGGTCGTCGTCACCTTCGACGCACTTCCATGGGTGGAGCAGTGTCTCGACTCGCTCCACGGAGCCGAAACCGTGGTCGTCGACAACGGCTCGTCCGACGGCACCGTCGCGTTCGTGCGGGAGCGCTATCCGGACGTGCGCGTCGTCGAGACGGAGAACCGCGGGCTCGCGGCGGGCTGGAACATCGGCCTGCGGGAGACTGCGAGCACCTACGTCCTGCTCCTGAACGCGGACGCCTGGCTCGTCGACGGCGCGCTCGAGCACCTCCTCGCGTTCGCCGGCTCCCGGCCGCGCGCTGCGGTGGTCGGGCCACGCCTCCTGAACCCCGACGGGACGCTGCAGCGCTCCGTGCGCGGCTTCCCGACGGTGTGGCGGCTCGCGACCGAGTACCTCTTCCTCCGCAAGCTCGCTCCGGGCTCGTCGGCGCTCAACGCGTTCTACGCCGGCGGCTTCGACCACGACGAGGTGCGCGACGTCGAGGTGGTGATGGGCGCCTGCATGCTCGTCCGTCGCGGTGCCGTCGACGAGGTCGGCGAGTGCGACGAGGACTACTTCCTCTTCAGCGAGGAGACGGACTGGTGCTTCCGCTTCCGCGAGGCCGGCTGGGAGGTCGTGTTCTTCCCCGGAGCCGAGTGCGTCCACGTTCGCGGGGCGGCGCACGGAGGCCGCCTCTACCGTGAGAACTTGCGCGGGCACCTGCTCTTCCTCTCGAAGCACCGCGGCCCGACCGTGGCCGAGCGCGCCCGACGAGTCCTGCTCGCGTCGCTTCGGCTCCGCGGGCTCGTGTTCCGGGGCGAGCGCGGCAGGACGTACCGCGAGGGCGCCGCGTGGCTCGCGTCCGGCGACGCGGCCACGCTCCTCGAGCGGTGATCCTCCTCTACGTCAGGCTCGCCCTCGCGACCGCGGTCGTGCTCGCCCCTGGGTGGTTGATCGCCCGCGCCCTCGGGGTGCGCAGCGCGGCGGCGACGCTCGCGTGGTCGCTCGTGGTCGTCTTCGCAGCGCTCGCGGTCACATTCGCCGTCCACGCGACCCTCAGCCTCACCCTCGCCCTCCTGCTGGCGGTCGGCGCCGCGGCTGCGGTTCTCCGCGTGTTCCGGGACTGGCCGAGGACGGAGCTCCTGCCGGGGCGCACGTGGGCCCTCTTCTGGGGGGCGATCGTCGGGCTCGTGATCTGGGTCTCGGCGCCGAGCATCCAGGGCGACGGGCTCTTCCACCTCGCGCGGATGCGCAAGCTCCTCGACTTCGGGTCGCTGTCGCTCGACCGTGTCTCCGAGTTCTCTGACGGGAGCCTGCACCCCGGCTACGCGTTCCCGCTGTGGCACGGCTTCGTCGCGCTGATCGCCAAGGTCTCGGGCGAGGATCCGTCGCGCGTCGTCACGCACCTGCCGTCGATCCTCGCGGCGCTGGCGGTGGTCGTCGCGTTCGAGGCAGGCTGGGCGCTCTTCCGGCAGACGTGGGCGGCGGGGGCGACCGCGGCGGCGCAGCTCGCGATGATCTGCTTCGCGCCCGGCCAGGGCGGCGCCTACGTCTTCCTGTCGCTCCCGGCCACCGCTGCGCGGCAGCTGCTGGTGCCCGCCGTGCTCGCGCTCGCGCTCGAGTGCATGCGCGCGCCGACGCGTGGGCTCGTGCTCTCGACGGCAGCGGCCGGGCTTGCGCTGGCCGTCGTGCATCCCACGTACGCGATCTTCCTGTGGATCCCGTTCGTCGGCTTCCTCGCCGTTCGGGCGCTCTGGGAGCGGGCGGACGTCGCCCGTGGAGGGCTGGCGCTCGGGGCACTCGTCGTCCCGGCCGCGCTCTTCCTGCTCTGGCTGCGGCCGATCGTCGACGACACGCGCTCGGTGTCACCCGACGCAGCCGAGCTCCACCGGGCGTTCCGCCAGTACGGGAGCCAGCTCGCGGTGCACTCGGATTCGTCCTACAACCTCGCCCCGGAGGTCTTCACGCGCGCCGGAGCCGTCGCGATAGCGGCCCTCCTCCTCGTCCCGGTCGCCGGCTTCGCCGCGCGCCGGCGCTGGGCCGCCTACGTGGCGGGCGGGGCGCTCGCGGTGTTCGCGTTCATGCTGATCCCGTACCTCTTCACGTCCCTCTCCGACGCCGTCTCGATCTCGCAGGCGCGGCGTGCGGCGGGGTTCCTGCCCTTCGCCTTCGCGTTCGTCGGCGGCATGGGCGTGCTGCGCAAGCTGGCCGGGCCGCTGCTCATCCCCCTCGCCCTCGGCGCGGGGATGTTCCTGCAGATCGTGTATCCCGGCGACTTCGAGTACGTGCTGAGGACGCCCGCGCCCGCGTGGATCACGTGGTTCTCGGCGATCGGCGCGCTCGTGGCGATCGTCCTCGGCCTCGCCCGTCGTCGCCCTCCGCTCGAGATGCATGCAGCGCTCGTCGTCGCGGCCTTCCTGTTGCCGGTGATCGCGGGCGGCCTCCTCCACCTCCGACCGGCGTCGCCTCCGCCTGTCGCGACGCTGTCGCACGGGCTCGTCGACGCCGTGCGACGAGACGTGCCTGCCGAAAGCGTCGTCTACTCCGACCCCGAGACGAGCTTCCGCCTCGCTGCGTTCGCGCCGGTCTACATCGCCGTCGCGCCGCCGGGGCACGTCGCCGACACGAAGGAGAATCGGCCGTACGAGCGCGCGAGGGACGCCCGGCGCTTCCTGCGTACCGGCAACGTGGACATCCCCGTCGGCTACGGGGCCGCTTTCGTCGTGGTCGATCGGCTCCGTTCGAAGCTCGAGCTCAACCTGCCCGTCGTCTTCCACGACGACCGGTTCACGCTCTACTCGATCCCGCACCTCTAGGCCGGCTCGCCGTAGCCCCCGCCGCCGGGCGTCTCGATCCGCAGGAGGTCGCCTGGCTCGAGATCGACGCCGGCGATCGCGGGCAGCTCCTGGCCGTTCACGAGGTTCCGCCCGGGGAGCCCGTCGCTGCCGCCGCGAGCGCCGAGAGGGGACAGCCGCCTGCGCTGCGTGAGGAGCGAGAGGCGGCAGGACTCGAGCACGCGCAGCTCGCGGACGACGCCGTCGCCACCCCGCTGCGCCCCGGCTCCGCCCGACCCGCGACGCAGCTCGTAGCGCTCGACGCGGAGCGGGTAGGCGAGCTCGAGTGCCTCCGCCGGGGTGTTGAGCGTGTTCGACATCGCGACGTGGACGCCGGAAGGCCCGTCGGCGTCCGGACACGCGCCCTGGCCGCCGCCGATCGTCTCGTAGTAGGTGAAGCGATCGGAGCCGAGGACGACGTTGTTCATCGTCCCCTGGCCCTGCGCGGGCACCGCGACGGCTTCGCCGAACGCCGCGAAGACGACGTCCGTGATGCGGCTCGACGTCTCGGTGTTCCCCGCCGCGACCGCCGCCGGCGCCAGGGCGTTGACGAGACACCCCTCCGGCGCGCGCACGCTGACCGGCTCGAACGCGCCTCCGGAGGCCGGCAGGTCGGGCGCGGTGAGGCAGCGGACGACGTAGAAGCACGCAGAGCGCGTCACGGCCAGCGGGCAGTTCAGGTTCCCAGAATGCTGCGGCGCGGTTCCCGCGAAGTCGACGTCGATGGAGTCGCCGTCGACGGTGACGGTTGCGTGGATCTCGAGCTCGCCGTCGGTCGTCTCGAGGGCGTCGACTCCCTCGTAGCGGCCGTCCGGGAGCGCGCTGATCGCGGAGCGCACGACGCGCTCGGAGTAGTCGTAGAGCGCGTCCATCGCGTCGGCGACGCGGTCGCGACCGCGGCGGGCGCAGAGCTCCGCGACACGTCCCTCCGCGAGGCGGTGCGCAGCGAGCTGCGCGCGGAGGTCGCCGCGCCGCTCGTCCGGGTTGCGCATCCGCGCCACGAGCGCGGCGAGCGCCTCGTCGTCGAGCCTCGTCGGCGGGATGACGACGCCCTCCTCGTCGAGTGTGCGCGAGTCGGGCGGCAGGCTCCCCGGGTCGACGCCCCCGACGTCCGCGTGGTGCGCGCGTGTCACGGCGTAGCCGAGCTCGGTGCGCGTGACGATCGTCAGGTCGGGAAGGTGCGTGCCGCCCGCGTACGGGTCGTTCAGGATCCAGGGCTCTCCCGGAGCCGGGTCGTGCGCTCGCACCGCAGCGACGGCCTCGGGCATCGCGCCGAGGTGCACGGGGATGTGCTCCGCCTGGGTCACCATGCGCCCGCGCTCGTCGAAGAGGGCGGTCGAGCAGTCGCGCCGTTCCTTGATGTTCGCCGAGAACGCGGAGCGGACGAGCGCTGCGCCCATCTCCTCCGCGATCGCGCGGAGCGAGGCTCCGATCACCTGGAGCTCGACGTCGATCACGCGCGCCTCCGCAGGACGAGGGTGCCGTGGTCGTCTGTCTCGCCGTACCAGCCCGAGGGCACCCAGACGGTCGCTCCGTCGAGGTCGAGCACCTCCGGCCCGCGAGCGCTCCTTGCCTCGCCGGTCACCGAGATCGGCGGAGCCGTGCGCACCTCGGCCGTCCGCACGGCGACGAGCTCGAGCGCCCGCTTCCGGTCGGCGTAGCCGTAGCGCGCCTCGTGTGCCTCGTGGAAGCGCTCGGCAAGGCGCGGACCGAGGGGAATCGACAGCTCGAAGGACTGACCGACATAGCGGAGGTCTGCCTCGCCCTCCACGGGAAGCTCGCCCGCTCGCTCGAGTGGCGCGACATACGTGCGCACGGAATCTCGCCGCTCGTCGGCCGCGACGAGCCCGAGCGCCGACAGCACACCGGCGGCCGCCGGAACGAGCACGGTTCCCATCCCGAGCTCCTCGGCGAGCGCACATGCATGGAGCGGGCCGGCTCCTCCGAACGCGACGAGCGCGAAGTCGCGCGGGTCGAGTCCCTGCTCGACGGAGACGACGCGGAGCGCACGCACCATCTCGGCGTCGACGACGTCGACGGCCGCGGCGGGATCGATATCGCCGAGGGCGCGTTCGGCCGCGCGACGGTCGAGCTCGATGCCGCCCGGAAGCGTGTCCGGAAGGCGGCCGAGGAGCAGGTTCGCGTCGGTGACGGTCGGCTTCGTCCCTCCGCGGCCGTAGCAGGCAGGCCCAGGGTCGGCCCGCGCGCTCTCCGGACCGACCCGCAGCGCACCACCCTCGTCCAGCCGGACGATCGAGCCGCCGCCCGCTCCGACGGTGTGCACCGCGACCGTCGGCAGCCGCACCGGGAGCCCGTCGACGAGTCGCTCGTGCTCTCGTCGGGCGACGCCGCCGACGATCGCGCTCACGTCGGTCGACGTCCCGCCCATGTCGAACGAGAGCGCGTTCTCGAATCCCGCGAGAGAGGCCAGCTTGGACGCGCCCACGACACCTGCAGCTGGCCCCGAGAGGAGGGCGAACGCGGCGTGGGCCGCGGCCTCGTCGAGCGTGGCCAGCCCGCCCGAGGAGCGCATCACGAGCGGGAACGGGAGTCCCGCCGACTCGCACGCCGACGCGAGCGACCCGAGGTACAGCGAGAGCACCGGTCCGAGGTACGCGTCCACGGCGGTCGTCGAGGCGCGCTCGTACTCGCGGAACTCGGGCGCGACCTCGTGTGAGGCTACGACGTGGGCTGCCGGGTAGCGGCGCCTGAGCTCCGCCGCCACGGCGCGCTCGTGGGACGGGTCGCGGAACGAGAACAGGAGCGAGACGGCGATCGCCTCGGCGTCGACGTCCGGGAGCGTGTCCAGGTCGAGCGGCTCGAGCTCGCCCTCCACGGCGATGCGTCCCCGCACTCCGTGGCAGCGCTCGAGCGGGACGAGCGGTGCGGGATGCTCGACGCACGGCCGGTACAGGTGCGCGCGCGTCTGGCGTCGCAGGTGCAGGACGTGCTCGAACCCCTCGTTCGTCACCAGTGCCGTTCGCGCCCCGCGCCGCTCGAGCAGAGCGTTGGTCGCGATCGTCGTCCCGTGCGTGAAGCGGTCGACGTCCACTGCACCCACAGCCGCGGCAGCCGCGACCACCGACTCCTGCTGACGGGTTGCCGTCGGCACCTTCGCCGTCCGGATCTCACCCTCGGAGACGAGAACCGCGTCCGTGAAAGTGCCTCCCACGTCGATCCCGAGGGCGCGCATGGCGGGATTCGACCACGAATGCCGCGGTAGAGTCTCCCTGCGTGCATCGCCTCGTCTGCGTCGGACTGAGCCACCGGACGGCTCCCGTCGAACTGCGGGAACGCGTCGGCGCTCTCGGCCTCGGCGCGGAGCACTGCCCTGCCGTCCTCGAGCACGCCGTGCTCCAGACGTGCTACCGCGTCGAGCTGTACGCGAGGCTGACGACCGGCGTCGAGGACGCGCGCGACGAGCTCGTCGACGCGCTCTCGCGGGCGCACGACGTCTCGCGCGAGCTCCTCCTCGATCACCTCTACGTCCATGCCGGAGTCGACGTCGCGCGCCACCTCGCACGCGTGGCCGCGGGGCTCGACTCGCTCGTGCTCGGCGAGTCGGAGATCCTGGGCCAGGTCGGCGACGCCCTGGAGGCGGCGCGGGTCGAGGGCACCGTCGGCCCCGGGATCGCGCTCCTCTTCCGCTCCGCCATCTCGACCGGGCGGCGGGCGCGTGCCGAGACGGCGCTCGGGGCGAACCCCGCCACGGCGAGCTCGATGGCGCTCGCCCTTGCGGCAGGTGTCCTCGGCGACCTGCGCGGCCGGAGCGTGCTCGTCGTCGGAGCGGGCCGGATCGGGCTGCAGACGCTCAAGGCGGCCGAGGGTCGCAAGATCGAATCGCTCGCCGTCGCCAACCGCACCGAAGCCCGCGCGCGAGAGATCGCGACGCGGTTCGGCGCCACCGCGGCGGGGCTCGACGACCTCGAATCGACGCTCGCCGGCGCGGACGTCGTCGTGAGCGCGACGTGCTCGGAGACCCCGATCGTCTCGCACGAGCTGGTCGCGCGAGCCATTGCGGCGCGCGCGGATCGACCTCTCGTGATCGTCGACCTCGCCGTTCCGGCAGACGTGGAGCGTGACGTCGCAACGATCGACGGCGTGCGCCTGTTCGACGTCGACGACCTCCGCGTGGGACTCGACGAGGCGCTCGCGTCGCGTGTTCGCGAGATCCCGAAGGTCGAGGCCATCGTCGAGGAGGAGGTTGCCGCCTTCGAGCGGCGCTACCGCGAGCTCGAGGTCGAGCCGCTGCTCTCCGAGATCCGCCGCCGCGCGGAGGCGATCCGGGTGCAGGAGGTCGAGCGCGCGCTGCGCGGGCTGGACGTGGATCCTGCCGTGGCGAAGCGGCTCGAGCACCTCTCGCATTCGCTCGTCAAGAAGCTGCTGCACGACCCGACCGTGCGCGCGCGCGAGCGGGCGGGTGCCGGCGAGGCGGAGGAGGTCGCCGACGCCATGCGCGATCTCTTCGGCATCTCGTCGCCGAGCGATCCGTGACGGCTCCGCCGCTCCCGGCGGCGGTGACTATCGGCACGCGCGCTTCCTCTCTCGCCCGGGCGCAAACCGCGCGGGTGGCCGAGCTGCTCACAGCCGCGCATCCCGGGCTCGAATGCC
The DNA here is from genome assembly GCA_963846995.1 of uncultured Gaiellaceae bacterium. GTDB lineage: Bacteria > Actinomycetota > Thermoleophilia > Gaiellales > Gaiellaceae > GMQP-bins7. The sequence goes on from CAWJYD010000012.1 coordinate 120,132, forward strand.
GCACGACCGTGATCGAGACGGCGGGAGACCGCACGCAGGCGAGCGGCGAGCCGCTGCCCGAGATCGGCGGAAAGGGCCTCTTCACGGCGGAGCTCGAGCGCGCGCTGGAGACCGGGGCGATCGACCTCGCGGTTCACTCGCTCAAGGATCTCCCGACGGAGGATGCGCCGGGCCTCGAGATTGCCGCAGTGTGCGAGCGTGAGGACGTTCGTGACTGCGTCGTTTCCCGCGAGGACGTTCCGCTCGCGGAGCTGCCACCCGGCGCGCTCCTCGGGACGAGCAGCCTGCGCCGAGGAGCCCAGGTGAGGCGCCTCTGGCCGCAGCTCGACGTGCGCTCGATCCGGGGGAACGTCGACACCCGCATCCGGAAGGTGCGGGAAGGCGAGTTCGACGCGATCCTCCTCGCGGCCGCGGGCGTTCGACGCCTTGGCCTCGACGACGAGGTCTCGGAGTGGCTTCCGGTGACGACGCTCCTGCCCGCTCCCGGCCAGGGAGCGCTCGCGGTGCAGACGCGCGCGGCCGATCCGGTGTCTGCGCTCGTCGCCGCGCTGGACGACCCGGAGGCACGGGCGACGACCGCGGCGGAGCGCGCCTTCCTGCGGGAGCTCGGAGCAGGCTGCGCCGCGCCCGTCGGGGCATACGCCCGAGCGCACGGGCTCCCGGTCGTGCTGCTCGACGGGCTCGTCGCCTCTCCCGACGGGAGCGTCCTCGTGCAGGCGTCGGGCGAGGGCGAGCCGGAGCAGGTCGGTGTCGAGAGCGCCCACAGGGCACTCGAATCGGGCGCGGACCGCATACTGGCGGCCATCCGTGGCTGACAACCCTCTCGCAGGACGGCGCATCGTCGTCACCCGCCCCGAAGCGAAGCCGCTCGTCGACGAGCTCGTAGGGCTCGGCGCCGAGGTGACGCTCGTGCCGCTGATCGAGATCCGGCCGGCCGACGACCGCCGCGCCCTCGAGGACGCGCTCGCACGCCTCGAGACCTACGACTGGCTGATCCTCACGAGCGTCAACACGGTCGCGGCGCTCGGTGACAGCCTCCACGTCGGGCTGTCGCCACGCGTACGGGTCGCGGCGATCGGCCCCGTGACCGCCGACGCGATCCGTGAGCGGGGCGTCGAGCCCGCGTTCGTCGCGACCCGCGCATCGGAGGACATCGCCGGCGGCCTCGGACGGATCGAGGGCTCGCGCGTCCTCCTGCCCCAGGCCGACATCGCGGATCCCCATCTCGCCGACGAGCTGCGCGGGAAGGGCGCCGAGGTGGACGCGGTCATCGCGTACCGCACCGTGCTGGTCGAGCCGCCGATGTGGGGGATCCTCCCGCTGCGGATCGCCGATGCGGTGGTCCTCGCGAGCGGCTCGGCCTGCCGGAGCCTCGCCGCGGCAGGCGGCGCCGGCGAGGGCGTGCTGCTCGTCTGCATCGGCCCGAAGACCGCCAAGGTCGCCCGGGAGGTGGGGCTCAAGGTCGGCCTGGTCGCCGACGAGACGACCTCGGACGGCATCATTCGGACGCTCGTGACGCACTTCGGGGAGAGCATGTGACGCCGCTCGAGGCGGAGGCGCTGCGCGCCGCAGGGGCGAAGCGCCCACGGCGCTGGCGGCGGACGGCCGCGTTGCGCGATCTCGTGCGCGAGACGACGCTTGCGCCCGACGACTTCGTCCAGCCGCTCTTCGTCGTCTCCGGCGACGACGTGCGTCGCCCCGTGTCGTCGATGCCCGGAGTCGCGCAGATCTCCACCGACCAGCTCGCGCGCGAGGTGGTCGAGCTGCGCGGCCTCGGCATCAAGGCCGTACTCCTCTTCGGGATCCCCGCGTCGAAGGACGCCTACGGCTCGGAGAGCTATGCCGACGACGGCGTCGTTCAGAACGCGATCCGGGCGCTGAAGGACGCGGATCCCGAGCTCGTGGTCGCCACGGACGTCTGCCTCTGCGAGTACACGGAGCACGGACATTGCGGACTCGTCGACGAGGACGGCACGGTGCTGAACGACGAGACGCTCGAGCACCTCGCACGTATCGCGCTCTCGCACGCGGAGGCGGGCGCGGACGTCGTCGCGCCGAGCGGGATGATCGACGGGATGGTCGGCGCTCTTCGCTCCGCACTCGATGCAGAGGGTCGCCACGATCTCGCGATCCTCTCGTACGCCGTGAAGTACGCATCCGCGTTCTACGGCCCGTTCCGCGAGGCGGCCGAGGGCGCCCCGGCTTTCGGCGACCGGCGCTCGCACCAGATGGACCCGGCCAACGCGCGCGAGGCGATCCGCGAGGCGGCACTCGACGTCGACGAGGGCGCGGACGCACTGATGGTCAAGCCGGCGCTCGGCTACCTCGACGTCGTGCGCGACGTGCGCGAGCGGTTCCCCGAGCTTCCACTCGCGGCGTACAACGTGAGCGGCGAGTACGCGATGGTGAAGGCAGCCGCGCAGAACGGCTGGCTCGACGAGCGGGCCGCCGTGCTCGAGGTGCTGACGGCGATCCGCCGTGCGGGCGCCGACCTCGTCGTGACGTACCACGCGAAGGACGCGGCAGCATGGCTCCAGCGCGGACCGTGAAGCCGCGCGTCGACGAGCGGATCGAGAACGCCCCAGGAGGAAGCGCCGAGGGCGTCGACGTCGCCGAGCACGGGCGCGGCGCGGACGGTGAGCCGACACGCCTCGACCGGCGTCTCTTCATGCAGCTCCACGCGTTCGGCGGCGCGCGCGACACTGCCGCGCTCGCCTCCGAGCTCGGCGACAGCGGGCTCGCCGCGGTGCTGTACGAGGATGTGAACGACCCGACTGGCGTCGCGCTGCTGACCCTCAGCGAGGCGCCCGAGACGTTCGTCCGGGAGCAGCGTGCCTTCCTGCAGTCCTCGGGGTTCGCGTCCCTCGAGCCGAAGCCGGAGCTCACGATGCTCGGCCGCACGTACGCGATCGGGCACGAGCAGGATCTCGACGAGGCACTGGTCGACCGCCCCACCCGCCGCGTCCTCGACCCGGAGCTGCCGTGGGCGATCTGGTACCCGCTGCGTCGCGCCGGTTCGTTCGAGCAACTCTCGCGCCGAGAACAGGACACGATCCTCATGGAGCACGGGGGCGTCGGCATGGCGTTCGGCCGCGCCGGCCTCGGATACGACATCCGCCTCGCGTGCCACGGCCTCGACCGCGACGACAACGACTTCGTCGTCGGCCTGCTCGGCCCCGAGCTCCATCCGCTCTCGATCATCGTGCAGCGCATGCGCAAGACGAAGCAGACCTCGCTCCACCTCGAACGGCTCGGGCCGTTCTTCGTGGGGCGCGTGGCGTGGCAGAGCACGCCCGCGTGACGAGCGGCGCGGCGGTCGCGGAGCCGTCGAGCGAGCCGAGCGCCGTCTTCCTGCGGGCCTGCCGCCGGCTGCCGGTCGAGCGGACTCCGGTCTGGCTCCTGCGCCAGGCAGGGCGCTACCAGCCCGAGTACCGGGCGATCCGCGAGAAGCACTCCATGCTGGAGGTGATCCACACGCCCGAGCTCGCGGCGCAGGTGACGCTGCTCCCGGTCGACGCCTTCGAGGTGGACGCCGCGATCGTCTTCGCGGACATCCTCCCGCCGCTCGTCGGGATGGGCCTCGACCTCGACTTCGTGAAGGGCGACGGCCCGCGGATCGGCAATCCGATCTCGAGCACGCGCGATGTCGACCTCCTCGGCACGCCGCCCGCGGTCGAGACGCTCGCGGGCACGCTCGAGGCGATCCGCACCGTCCGCGCCGAGCTCGACGCGCGCGACGTCCCGGTGATCGGGTTCGCGGGCGCTCCTTTCACGCTCGCGAGCTACGCGATCGAGGGAGGCACCTCACGCGACTTCACGAAGACGAAGGCGTTCATGCTCTCCGAGCCCGCGGCCTGGAAGCGTCTCCTCGGCAAGCTCGTGACAGTGCAGGCGGACTACCTGCTCGCACAGGCAGCCGCCGGTGCGCAGGCGCTGCAGGTCTTCGACTCGTGGGCGGGGCGCGCACTCGGGCGCGAGGACTACCTGCGCTACGTCGCGCCGCACAACCGCGAGCTCTTCTCGAGGACCGCGGCCGCAGGAGTCCCGGTCGTCAACTTCGCGCTCGGCGTCGGCGCCTACCTCGCGGACGCCGCGGCGTGCGGCGGTGACGTGGTCGGGCTCGACTGGTCGCTTCCCCTCGATGAGGCGTGGGCCGTCGTCGGCTACGACCGGCCGGTGCAGGGGAACCTCGACCCGGCTTCCCTCCTGGCCCCCTGGCGCGAGCTCGCCCACCGGATCGACGACGTGCTCGACCGCGCCGGAGGCAGGACAGGACACGTCTTCAACGTGGGGCACGGGCTCACTCCCGCGACTCCGGTCGACAACGTGCGCCGTCTCGTCGAGCACGTGCGCGAGCGCACGTCGTCGTGAGCGGCGAGCCGATCGGCGTGCTTGTCATGGCCTACGGCGGGCCTGCGTCGCTCGACGAGATCCCGGGGTACCTCGCCGACATCCGCTCGGGTCGGCCGACGCCTCGGGCGGTGCTCGAGGAGATCACGGAGAACTATCGCGCCATCGGAGGAAGCTCGCCGCTCCTCGAGGTCACCCGGCGCCAGGTCGACGCGCTCGCCGTCGAGCTCGGCCCGGAGTACCGCTGCTACCTCGGCATGCGGCACTGGGCGCCGTGGATCGAGGACGTCGTCGGCGAGATGGTCGAGGACGGCGTGACGCGCGCCGTCAGCCTCGTCCTCGCTCCGCACTTCAGCGCGATGTCGGTCGCCCGCTACCAGCAGAGGGTGGCCGACGGGCTCGGGCTCTCCCGCGGCCGCATTCGCTTCGAGCACGTTCCGAGCTACCACGACGCACCGGGCCTCGTCGAGGCGTTCGCGAGCCGCGTCGAGGCCGGGCTGGCCCGCTGGCCCGCGGAGGAACGTGACGGCGTGCACGTCGTCTTCAGCGCGCACAGCCTCCCGCAGCGCCTGTTCGACTCCGGCGATCCCTACGGCGAGCAGTGCCTCGAGACGGCCCGGCTCGTGGCGCGGCTGGCCGGTCTGGCCGACGACAGCTGGTCCTGGGCGTATCAATCGGCTGGGCGAACGCCGGAGCCCTGGGCCGGGCCGGACCTCGGCGAGCACCTGCGGGCGCTGGCAGCGCAAGGCGTTCGGGGTGTCGTCTCCGTTCCGGTCGGGTTCGTCTCCGATCACGTGGAGATCCTCTTCGATATCGACCACAAGGCCGCCGCCGTCGCCGCCGACCTCGGCGTGCGGCTCGAGCGACCGCCCGCATTGAACGACGACCCCGTGTTCATCGCGGCGCTCGCCGAGCTCGTCCGCGGGCACGCAGCGACCTTCGAGGAGTCGCGAGCCGCGTGAGGATCGTCGTCGTCGGAGGTGGGATCTCCGGGCTCGCTGCGGCGCGCCGGCTCGAGGCGATCGATCCCGGGACGGAGGTCGTCGTGATCGAGCGCGAGGACGCGCCCGCCGGAAAACTCCGAACCGAGCACGTCGCCGGCTTCGTCGTCGAGGCGGCGCCGGACAGCTTTCTCGCGCGCAAGCCGCGCGGGGTCGGGCTGTGCGACGACCTGGGCCTGTCCGACGAGCTGATAGCCCGGAGGCCGGAGAACCACGGCAGCTTCGTGCGCCGCGGGCACGAGCTCCTCCCGCTCCCCGAAGGCCTCACCGGAATGATCCCGACGAACCTCGACGCCCTCGACGAGAGCGCGCTGCTGTCGGGCGCGGGCAGGGCACGGTTCAGGGAGGAGCCGGACGTTCCGGCTCTCGAGAGCGACGAGGACGAGTCCATCGGCTCGTTCGTGAGCAGGCGCTTCGGGCGGGAGGCCTACGAGGCGCTCATGGAGCCGCTCGTCACCGGCATCTACGGCGGCGACGGAGACCGCCTTTCGCTGGCCGCGACGTTTCCGCAGCTGCGCGCCGTCGAGCGTGCGAGCGGGAGCGTCCTGCGCGGCCTCTCCGCGCGGCCCGGGGGCGGCGAGCCGACGGCTCCGTTCCTGTCGTTGCGCTCGGGGATGGAGACGCTCGTGGAGGCGCTCGTCCGCTCATTTCGCCGAACGCGGATCGAGCGGGCTCGGGCCACGCGGATCCGCACGACGTCGAGCGGCTTCGACGTCGAGCTCGACGGCGGCGCGCTCGAGGCGGACGGAGTCGTCGTCGCGACACCCGCCCATGTCACCGCCGAGCTCCTGGTCGAGCTCGACCCCGCCGTGGCCGACGAGCACAGGGCAATTCCGTACGGCTCCTCCGTGGTCGTCACGCTCGCGTTCGACTCCCGGGAGCTGCCGGTGCTCGAGGGCTACGGCTACGTCGTCCCCCGGATCGAGGGGACCGACGCCCTCGCGTGCACGTGGTCGTCCGAGAAGTGGGAGGGCCGCGCGCCGGACGGCGCGGCGCTCGCCCGCGTCTACCTCGGTCGCTTCGGCGGCCGCGACCTGCTGCGAGCCGACAACGCGGAGCTGATCTCCGTCGCGCGCGACGAGCTCCGTATGGTGGGAGTCGAGGCGACGCCGACGCTGACTCGCGTCCATCGCTGGCCGCTCGCGATGCCGCAGTACGTGCTCGGGCATCCCGAGCGGGTCGCCCGGATCGAGGATGCGCTCGGACGGCACCCCGGGCTCGAGCTCGCGGGCGCCGCGTACCGCGGAGTCGGCATCCCGGACTGCATCGCGTCGGGCGAGGCCGCGGCAGAGTCGGTCGTCCGCTCGCTGGCGGCTGCTCCCGCGTGACCCGCGAGCGGTCCGAGCGCCTGTTCGCGGAGGCTGCAGAGCTCATGCCCGGCGGCGTCAGCTCTCCGGTGCGCGCGTTCCGGGCTGTCGGAGGATTGCCGCTCTTCATCGAGCGGGGCGAGGGTGCCTACCTCGTCGACGTGGACGGCAACCGCTACCTCGACTACGTGCTCTCGTGGGGGCCGCTCGTCCTCGGGCACGCGCATCCTCGGGTCGTCGCGGCCCTCGAGCAGGCACTGCGCGACGGGACGAGCTTCGGCGCGCCGAGCCCGCTCGAGCTCGAGCTCGCCCGCCTCATTCGCGACGCGCTGCCCAGCATCGAGCTCGTCCGTTTCGTGAGCTCGGGGACCGAGGCGACGATGAGCGCACTTCGCGTCGCGCGCGCCCACACGGGTCGGTCGAAGATCGTGAAGTTCGCGGGCTGCTACCACGGCCACGCCGACGTCTTGCTCGTTCAGGCCGGGTCGGGAGTCGCGACCCTCGGGCTCCCCGACTCGCCCGGTGTCACGCCCGGAGCGGTCGGCGACACGCTCGTAGCGCCGTACAACGACCTCGCGGCGGTCGAAGCGGCTCGTCGCCGGGGGCGACATCGCTGCCGTCATCGTCGAGCCCGTGGCCGGGAACATGGGGCTCGTCCTCCCCGAGTCGGGCTTCCTCGCCGGCTTGCGTCAGCTCACGGCCGCGAACGGCGCCTTGCTCGTCTTCGACGAGGTGATGACGGGGTTCCGCGTCCACCCGGGTGGAGCGCAGGCGCTGTACGGCGTCACGCCGGATCTCACGACGCTCGGCAAGGTGATCGGCGGCGGGCTGCCCGTCGGGGCCTACGGTGGCCGACGCGAGCTCATGGAGCTCGTCGCGCCGGCAGGCCCCGTGTACCAGGCGGGGACGCTCTCGGGGAACCCGCTCGCGATGACCGCCGGGATCGAGACGCTGCGTGTCCTCGCGGAGCCCGGCGTCTGGGACGGTCTCGAGCGAACCACCGAGCGGCTTGCGACGGGTCTCGCGTCGCTGTCGAGCTCCGTGCAGGTCGCACGCGCGGGATCGATGTTCGGCCTCGCCTTCACGGATGCCCCGGTCACGAGCTGGGACGACGCCGCGACCGCCGACACCCGGCGCTTCGCAGCGTTCCACAGCGCAATGCTCGAGCGCGGTGTCTATCTCGCTCCGTCGCAGTTCGAGGCGGGGTTCGTCTCGACCGTGCACGGCGACGCCGAGATCGACGCGACGCTCGAAGCGGCGGCCGAAGCGCTCGCTGCGCGCTGACGGGCGGGTCTACCCTTCTCGCCGGTGAAGGTCCTGCTCGTGACGATGTACTTCCCGCCGGCGGGCGGTGGAGGCGTGCAGCGCTCGCTCAAGCTCGCCCAGTACCTCCCGGCGCTCGGCATCGAGACGCACGTGCTGGCGCCCGACGACCCGAAGTGGGTGCATCGTGACCCGGAGCTGCGGGCGCCGACGCAGGCGTGGATCCATCGCGCGCGCTACCTGGGCCCGCGAGCACGCAAGCCCGCCGAGGAGCTGCGTGCCGCCGACGGCTTCGAGCGCGCGCTCGTCCAGGCGCAGGTGACCGCGCGGCGCTTGCTCCTGCCCGACGCGAGCGTGACGTGGAACGTGACCGCGATCCCGGCTGCTGTGCGGATCGTGCGCCAGGAGGGGATCGACGTCGTCCTCACGACCTCGCCGCCCGGCTCCGTGCACCTCGTAGGGGCGGCGGTCCAGCGGCTCACCGACGCGCGCTGGATCGCGGATCTTCGGGATCCGCTCGTCGCGAATCAGCATCGGCGCGACGACACGGCCGCCGCGCGGACGCGGCAGGCCGCGAACGAGCAGGTCGCGCGCCTCGTCGCCCGGCAGGCGGATGCGATCTCGTGCGTGTCCGAGGCGATCGCAGCCGAGATGCGCGGCCTCGAGCCGCGCGGCCAGGTGCGCGTGATCGGAAACGGCTGCGACTTCGACGACTTCGCGGGGCTCGAGTACACGGCAGGCCCGCGCTTCCGGATCACGCACACCGGCAGCTTCTTCGGCAAGCGCGACCCGCGTCCGTTCCTGCAGGCGTTCCGGGACGCCGACCTCGACGCCGTCGTGCGCTTCGTCGGGGACTTTCGATCGACGGATCGCGAGTGGGCCGAGCAGCTCGGCCTCGGAGACCGCCTCGAGCTGGTCGACTACCTGCCACGCGCGGAGTCGCTGCGGATGCAGCGCGACTCGGAGGCTCTCCTCCTCCTCGTTCCGGAGGCCGGAGGTCGCGGCAAGGGCGTGCTGTCGGGCAAGGTCTACGAGTATCTCGCTGCGGGTCGACCCATCCTCGCGGTCGTCCCGCCGGACGGCGCGGCCGCCGACCTCGTTCGCGAGACCGGCGCGGGCGTCGTCGCGGCCCCGGACGACGTCGCCGGGATCCGCGACGCGTTGCTCGAGCTCCACCGGCAGTACGCGAACGGCGGTCTCGCTGCGGTCGAGCTCGAGGCGGGCGACGAGGAGCGGCTCTCGCGGCGCGCCCGCGTCGAGGAGATGGCAGCGCTCGTCCGGGAGGTCGCGTGACGACCCATGCCGTCTCGCTCCCTGCGCGACGCACGTCCGTGTTCGACGGCGCTGTCGAGCACCGCCTGCTCGACGGCCTCTTCCTGCTGACGATCCTCACCGTCACGCTCCACAAGCTGCAATGGAGCCTCGCCGGCTCGCTGACGCTGTCGGACGTCCTCACGTCCGTCTACCTCGTCGTCTTCGCGTGGGATCGCATCGGTCGCAGGGACGGACGCTTCGGGCGCACGGCTTGGATCGCGTTCGCGTTCTTCCTCGCCTTCGCCCTCCTCTACCTCGTCGGCTTCTACAACCTCGACACGAGCGAGGCGTTCGCGCAGTGGGGCAAGGGGATGGTGAAGTTCGTCCTCCACTTCGGGTTCCTCGTCACCGGGGTCGCGCTGCTCTGCCGGCGGCCGACGCGCTTCTACTGGCTCGCGCTGGCGGCGTTCTGCGGCGGCATCGCGCTGGATGCGGCGTACGGGGTCGTCCAGCTCGTGCTCGCCGAAGCCGGGGCGAACCTCGACCAGATCCTCATTCAGCCGATCACGTCGCGGCAGACCGGGATCAACGTCTTCGGCGCCGTCGGCGGCACGCAGGAGGTCTTCCGTGTGAACGCGCTCACCGGCGACCCGAACCATCTCGGCATCGAGCTCGTGATCCCGCTCCTCATCCTGACGCCGATGTACCTGCGCCTCGAGCGCGGGCACCGGCTGAAGACCCCGCTCGCCGTCCTGCTCGCGTTCCTGCTCGTGGTCGAGCTCGCGACGCTGTCTCGAAGCGCGCTCCTCGGGCTCGCGTGCGGCGCCCTCGTACTCGTCCTCCCGTACCGACGGCACCTCCGCAGTGCGGCGTTCCTCGTGCCCCTCGCGGCCGTCGGCGCCGTGGTGGCTGCCGTGGTGGGAGTGCGTTTCCACTTCTTCGAGACGGTGCTGCGCGCCCGCACGAACACGAGCCACGCCGCGGCGTCGCCGCACTTCGCCGTCTACTCGTTCATCCCGGACATCCTCCACACGCACCCGTTGCTCGGGCTCGGGCTCAACAACTTCGCCGTCTACTACGAGTTCGTCACGGGTCGACCGGACTTCGGCCCGCACTCGTTCTACGTCGCCACGATCGTCGAGACGGGCCTCGTCGGCCTCGCGCTGCTCAGCGTGTTCGTGGGCTGGATGTTCGTCCAGCTCGGGGCGGCGCGGAGGATCGGCAGGGCGCTGTCGGCGGCGGGCGACCCGTTCGCCGCCCGGATCCGCCCGGCGGCATGGGGGATGACGGCCGCGCTCGTCGCGACGCTCGTCTCGAACGTCTTCTACCTCACGATGACCTTCTACTACTTCTACGTCTTCGCGACGCTCGCGGTGACGCTTCCCGTGATCGCCGCCCGGCCGCGACGCGAATGAGGGTCCTCGTCCTGACGACGTCCTATCCGCGCAGCGCGGATGACGTCGCCGGGGTGTTCGTCCGGGACGCAGTCGAGCACCTGCGCGAGGCGGGAGTGGAGGTTCACGTCGTGTCGCCTGCCTCGTTCCGGCACTTCGGCCTCGCATACGGTCACGGCATCGTCGGGAACCTCCGGCGCGCCCCCTGGAAGGTGCTCTTCGTGCCCGCGTTCCTCGCCTCCTTCGCGCTGGCTGCGCGGCGCGCGGCGCACGGCGCAGACCTGGTGCACGCCCACTGGCTCCCGTCCGCGCTTCCCGCCCTCGCGACCGGGAAGCCCTTTGTGCTCCAGCTCTGGGGGACGGACGCCGAGCTTGCGCGGCGGGCTCCGTGGCTCGCCCGGAGGCTGGTGCGTCGCGCCCGGCTCGTGGTCTGCCCGTCGGAGGCGCTCGTCCCCGTCGCGCGCGCGCTCGGAGCGAGCGACGTGCACGTCGTCCCCGCAGGTGTGGCGCTGCCCGCGCGAACGGTCGAGCCCGACGAGCCGCCGCATGCGCTCTTCGTCGGGCGGCTCTCCGAGGAGAAGGGCATCGCCGAGCTCGTCGAGGCGACGCGCGGGTTGCCGTGCATCGTCGTCGGCGACGGTCCGCTGCGCGCTCGTGTCCCCGACGCGACCGGCTTCGTCCCGCGGGAGGAACTCGACCGGTACTTCGAGCGGGCGGCGCTCGTCGTCTGTCCGTCCCGGCGCGAGGGCTACGGCGTCGTCGCGCGGGAGGCGATGGCGTTCGGCCGGCCCGTGGTTGCGACCGCGGTCGGCGGGCTCGCCGACGCGGTCGAGGACGGCGTCACCGGCCTGCTCGTGCCGCCGCGCGATCCGGCTGCACTGCGAGCGGCGCTCGAGCGGCTCCTCGGCGACGCCGAGCTACGGCAGCGGCTCGGCGCAGCGGCTCGGGAGCACGCTCGCGAGCGCTTCTCGTGGGACGCCGCGACCGCCGCGACGATGCGCGCATACGCCTAGCGCTCGGGCGCTGATCACGGGGGAACCGGGGCGATGTCGGCCGAGCACCTCCGGGTAGCGCGTCGCCTGCGCGTAAGTCGACGTGGAAGCCGACGCGCGCCGACTCGGCTGCGGAACTCGGACTGCACCGACGCGTCGTCCGGCAAGCCGGTGACGACGACACGGAACGTCGAGCAGCCGGTTCGCTCGAACCTCGCTCCCGTGAAACCGGACGCGAAGCGCCCGGCCGAGAGAGCCTTTGCGGCCGCGTAGTCGAGACTCGCTGCCGAAGACTGCATCGTCCCGCTGGCCCGGTGTCGCGGTGATGTGGCAGTCGCCGGGCGTGGGCGGCCGAGCCGGGGGAGCGCCCACGACGTATGCGGCGTAGATGCCCGGCTGCTCGCCGACGATCTGGAGACGCGGGCTGGCGCATTGGTCCCATGCGAGCGGTTCGTCGGCTGCGCCTGCAGCGACGCCTGCTCGAGGCTCTCGCCGGAGTGAGGAACGAGAAGAAGCGGGCACCGCCGACCTCGTCGCAGGTCTTCGCGTAGATGTTGTCGACCTGGCCGGGGAAGAAGTACTGCAGCCGGCCGTCGCTGGACACGATCCGGTCGGACGGCCCCACGTTCTCGCGCGCGAGGTCGAGCTCGTACGAGAAGGGGCCGTACGCGAAGTTCTCCATCTCGGCGCGGCCCGTCCATCGCGACCGTCCGAGGTCGGAGCACCGTGCCAGCCCTAGCGGCCGAGACCCGTCGATCGAGACGACGTTCGCGAGCGCGACGAGCGCAGGACCGCGAGCGCGGGCGCGAGCCGAGCGCCGGGCGGAGTCCGTAGAGCGCGAGTGAGGCGGAGATGAGCCCGGCGGCCGCGAGCAGCGCGAACGCCGGCCAGGCGGGCGCGAGATGCCGTGGCTCGTCGGGGCGATCCGTCACCCAGACGAGCGCGGTCGGCCCAGCCAGACGAGGAGCGCGACGTAACGCCGACGCGGAATCGGGTCGTACGGACCGAGGAAGGCCGCGACGACCGATCGCCGACGCGAGCACGAGCCAGCGAGGAGCCGAGCGGCGGTGCCGTCGAAGGGGTAGGCGAGGCCGCCGTCCGCGCAGCGGGCCGGCCACGGACCAGCGACGGCCGCGATCGGCCGCAACGGCGAACGCGAGCTCGGGGACGTCCGCCGACCGCCCGCGCGAGGCCGAATACGAGCCCGTAGACGATGAGCAGTCGCGCGCCGTCGCCGAGCCACGGCGCCGCCGATGATCGCGTCCAGTTCGCGCGGCGGCTCCCCGGTGAAGCCAGAAGTCGTCGTTGCCCGCGGTCAGGACGTCGAGATCAGCGACGTCGATCCTCGACGCCTGCCACGCGTCGTAGCCGACCCCGAGCGCAACGCCGACCACGAGCCCCGCGATGCCGGCGACGGCGTCCCGCTCGCGCAGGACACGTGGCAGTGCGAGCCCCGCGAGCGCCAGCAGGCCCGACGGCTTCGCGAGTACCGTCAGCCGCGCCCAGCGCTGCGAGTGGGAGAGCTGACGCGCAGAGAGCGGCGCTGCCAGAGCACGAACGCGGTCGCCGCCGACCGGCCGCGACGGGGACGTCGGTCATGCCTGCCGCGAGGAGGTCGCGAATACGCGCGCCGTCAGGAGCACCCGAGCGCGAGCGGCGCGAGGAAGGCGCGGCTCGCGTGATCAGCCGCGAGCCGCGCGCGAGTGCCCAGACCGACGCGACGAGCAGCGCGCCGAACGCCGCGGAGAGCAGCCGTCCGATCCATCTCCCCGCTGACGAAACGCCAGAGGAGGCCTTGCGGGACGTAGAAGAGCGGACGCGAGACGTTCAGCGCGCCCGTGCTCGCCCACAGGCTCCCGGTGTCCGCGATCGCGCGCGACCAGGAGCCAAAGGCGAGCGAGTCCCAGAAGCGGTACGGCACACCGCGGCGACGAAGAGCGTCGCGGCCGCGAAGACGGCGACGAGCACGATCGTGAGCCAGCGCAGGACCCGTGCGATCCAGCGCGGAGGCGACACGGTCGCGCACGATAACGCGACGACCCGCCGCCGGCCGAGCGCGACCGGGGTTGCGGGTACATTCGCCGCGCGTGTCCAGCACCCGAGTCCGCATTCTCGTCGCGCTCGTCGGCGTGCCGATCGGGCTCGTGTTCCTCTGGCTCGCCGTCCGGGACGCCGACCTCCATGCCGTCTGGGAGACCGTGCGCTCGGCCCGCATGGGGTGGGTCGTCGCGGCCGTCTGCGCGTACGGCGTCTTCTACGCCCTGCAGTCGATCCGCTGGCGCCGGATCGCGGCCACGCCTGCCGTCGGCATCCCTCGCTTCTTCGAGATGAACGTGAGCGGCGTCGCGGTGAACAACGTGCTCCCCGGTCGGATCGGCGACTTCCTCCGGGCGCGCTGGCTCGGTCTGGCGGCGCGGATGCCGGCCGGCAAGGCGTTCGGGACGGTCGTGCTCGACCGCGTGTTCGACCTCGTCGTCCTCGTGGGGCTGCTGGTCGTCGGCATCGCCGCGGTCGCGAGCTCGCAGTGGCTCGTCGAGCTCGCCGCCGCCGGGGCCGTCCTCCTGCTCGGGTTCGTGGCCCTGCTCCTCTTCTCGCGCACGTACATCGACCGGCGCGGCCGCGACCGGCGCGAGCGCGAGTCCTGATCCGGCGCCTCGCCCGCGACACGGTCGAGCGGCTCGCCGAGCCGCTCGGACGCGAGCAGCTTCTCGCGTGGATGGCGCTGAGTCTCGCGGCATGGGCACTGTGGGCGACCGCGGCGCTCCTCGTCGCGCGCTCGCTCGACCTCGACCTCTCGCTCGCGGACGCGCTCTTCGTGACCGCGGTGCTCAACCTCGGGTCGGCGGTTCCGTCCTCACCCGGCTACGTCGGGACTTACGAGTGGCTCGGTGTCGCGGCGCTCGGCCTCGTCGGCATCGACAAGGAGCCGGCGCTCGCGTTCACGATCCTTCTGCACGCGGCGTGGTACGTCCCCACCACGGTGGTCGGAGCGGTCGCGCTCGGCACGCGCGCCGTCGTGCAGCTCCGGGAACGCTCGCCCGCTCGCGCTAGCCCGAAGCGAGCCTCGTAGGCGACGCGCAGGAGTCGGGCGCGACACGGCGCCAGACGCTCCAGCCATAGCGTTCCGTGTCGCTCTCGGCGCCACGATGCGGGGCAGCCGACGAGGGTTCGGCCCGGTGCTGCGACGATCCACTCGATGTCCCTCGAGAGCGTGTCGCCGACGTCGACGATCGTCAGCTCCCGCTGGAAGTGGCGCCCGAAGTACGGCTCCGCGTAGCTGTTCTCGACGAGGGCGATGCCGAGTCGACGCGTCGGTCGGGACGCGCTCCTCGACGAACCGCAGGGTCGCGACCTCGTCCCGTTCCGGCGGAGTCGGGCGGAGGATTCCCTGCTGCTGCCAGCGAGGCATCGACCACACGCGATCGCTTGCGCCCTCACCGAGAATCGTGATGCCCGTTGGCTTGCCCATCGCATTGACGAGGGTGAGCAGAGCCGTGACCGCCGCGATGCCGACGATGGCCGTGCCGAGCCAGCGACGCGTAAGCGCGTGGCCACCGAACGTCGCAGCGCAGAGCGCGAAGGCGGCGGTGAAGTAGCGGCCTTCGTAGCGTTGGTAGGTGACGACCAGCGAGAAGAGCCCGATCGAAATCAGCGGGGCTGCTGCGAGTGCGATCGCGCTGCGGGCGACGCGCCCGCGCTCGACCTCGTTGACTGCCATGGGAACCGCGGCGATTGCGATGAGTGCTCCGACAGGGCCGAACCAGGAGACGGAACCGTCCGCTGCCGTCGACGCGTGCCAGTTGCGCAGCTGGTCGACGAGGTCGCTCCGGCCCAGCAGGCTCCCGATGTGAACGCCCGAGGTCGCCCAGACGCGGGCGATCTCACGTACGACGAATGGCGCCGCCGCGAGCGCTGCTGCGGCGACGAGGAGGCCGCGGGCTCGACGATCCCGACGGACCGCCAGCACTAGCGCGATTGCGACGACCACGAGGGCGGCAACTGAATAGACCCATATGCCCCTCGCCGACGCGCCGGACAGGTCGAGCGCCTCGACGCTCAGGTGCTGGAACGTCGTGACGACGGAGGCGACGTCGTGCGACTGCTGCTGGCCGGCCCCCTGGGCGCCGCGGGCGTCCCCGCTCTCGATCTGCGTGCGGGCGTACCACGAGCCGGCGAGTACCGCCCCAGCGAGAGCCGCTCCTGCCAGGGGGAGCCATCGGCGCCGAGGCTGGGCCACGCCGAGGATCACTGCGAAAAGCGGGGCGAAGATGGGCCCGAGGTACTTCGTCCCCGTCGCCAGCCCGACGGCCGCTCCGAATGCGACGAGCTCGAGACCGAGCGGCCCGATGCCGAAATAGACCGCCGAGACCGCGAACGAGGCGAACACCATGTCCGTGAACGCTGTCCACGATTGCGTGAGGACGACAGGCAGCGTGGGGACGAGGGCGGCGCCGAAGAGCGCCGACGGCCGCTCGAGCCCGATCCTGCGGCCGACGCCATAGGTGCCGAGCGCGAGCATCCACACCGCGAGCCATTGGACGAGGCCGACGTATCGCTCGTTCTCGGACAGCGTGATCACGGCGAGCGTTCCGATCTCCGCGACTGGAGGCCAGACGTCGATCCGCTCGTCGTACGCCGAGTGCAGGTTCGTGACTCCGTGGTGCTGATGCCAGAACGCCGCTCGCGTGATCTCGTACACGAGGGGGTCGCCGTCGTTCGGCGCCGTCGTGAGCGTGATGAACAGCGTGTAGGTCAGTGCCAGGCCGCAGGCGACGAGCAGGATCGCGACGAGCGGGTCGGAGGCGGCGTCACGCCCTCGTCGCAAGGCCGCGGCGAGTGGAGGAGGGGTCGGTCGGCCGGCGAGGATCCACGCGACCCCCGCGACCGCGGATGCGACGACCAAGCCCGCGAGCAACGACCGACGGTCGAGCGAGGAGATCGCCGAGAGCGAGAACACGACGACGAGGAGCTCGGCCCAGGCGAAGAGGTACGTGGCGAGCACGAACGTGATCGCACTGCGTGGGCGCAGGAGGCTGGCGAGCAGCGCGGCTCCGACCACGGCCGTGCCGGATCCGACGACGAGGGCGAGCATCGCTTGGGCGCGAGGCTATGCGACCGAGTGGTCGACGGCCTGCGTCTGCCGCCAGGCCCTCCTTGTACCATCGCCCCGTGCGCGAGCTGGTCGTCGATGGGCGCGTGATCGCGCGGGACGGGCCCGCGTACGTCGTCGCGGAGATCGGCCACAACCACCAGGGCGACCTCGACAAGGCCAAGGCACTCGTACACGCGGCGCGGGAGTGCGGCGTCGACGCGGTGAAGTTCCAGAAGCGCGACAACCGCCGCCTCTTCACGCGCGCCTACTACGAGTCGCCGTACGACAACGAGAACAGCTTCGGGGCGACCTATGGCGAGCATCGCGAGGCGCTCGAGCTCTCGAAGAGCGACTGGTTCGAGCTGAGCCGGTACGCGCGCGAGGAGGGCGTCGCGTTCATCGCGTCGCCGTTCGACGAGCCCAGCGCCGACTTCCTGGCCGAGCTCGGGGTCGACGCCTTCAAGTTCGCCTCGGGCGACCTCCTGAACGTGCCGTTCCTGCGCTACGTCGCGGCGTTCGGCAAGCCGATGCTGCTGTCGACGGGCGGCGGCACCCTCGAGGACGTCGACCGCGCGGTCGAGGCGATCGTGCCCGTGAACGCCGAGCTCGCCGTCCTCCACTGCACCGCGGCCTACCCGGCGGACATCGAGGATCTGAACCTCGCCGTCATCGGCGAGCTGCGCGAGCGCTACCCGGGGCACGTGATCGGCCTCTCCGACCATCACAACGGGATCGCCATGGCGCTCGTCGGCTACATGCTCGGCGCGCGCGTCTTCGAGAA
The DNA here is from genome assembly GCA_963846995.1 of uncultured Gaiellaceae bacterium. Lineage (GTDB taxonomy): Bacteria > Actinomycetota > Thermoleophilia > Gaiellales > Gaiellaceae > GMQP-bins7. The sequence continues at coordinate 137,566 of CAWJYD010000012.1, forward strand.
GCACTTCACGCTCAACCACGCCTGGAAAGGGACGGATCACGCCTTCTCCCTGATGCCGGACGGGATGCGCAGGTTCGTCCGCGACCTCGAGCGCGTGCCGGCCGCTCTCGGCGACGGCGAGAAGCGGCGGCTGCCGAGCGAGGAGCGTCCGCTCACGAAGATGGGGAAGAAGCTCGTTGCCGCGCGCGCTCTCTCGGCAGGGCACGTGCTCGTCGAGGGCGACCTCGTTGCGAAGTCGCCCGCCGACGGCGGCCTGCCACCGTACGAGCTCGCTGCACTGCTCGGCCGCACGCTCGCGCAGCCGCTCGACGCCGATGAGGACGTGACGCACGAGCACCTCGTGCCGGCAGGCGAGCCGGTCGCCGCGCGCGAACCGTGACCGACCTCGCGGCGATCCGCCTCGTCGTCTTCGACTTCGACGGGGTGTTCTCGGACAACCGCGTGTGGACGAACGACCGCGGGGAGGAGAGCGTCGCCTGCACGCGCGCCGACACGGTCGGGCTGCGGCGCCTCGACGAGGTCGGCGTCGACTACCTCATCATCACCTCGGAGACGAACGACGCCGTCCCGGCGCGCGCCCGGAAGATGCGCATCGAATGCGTCCGTGGGATCGAGGACAAGCTCCCGGTGCTGCGTGAGGAGCTCGAGCGCCGCGGCGTCGCCGCGACCGAGACGGCGTACCTCGGGAACGACGTGAACGACGCCGAGTGCCTCGGCGAGGTCGGGCTTCCGGTCGTGCCGGCAGATGCCTGGCCGGAGGTCGTCCCGCTCGCGAAGCTGGTCCTCTCCCGTGCGGGCGGTCTCGGCTGCGTGCGCGAGTTCTGCGACGCGGTTTGGGCCGCGAAGCGAGCCGCGGCGTGAGCGACCCCCTCTTCGACCTCGACGGCAGGGTCGCCGTCGTCACGGGCGGCTCGGGGCAGCTCGGGCGGACGTACGTCACAGGGCTCGCCGAGCGCGGGGCACGCGTCGCGAGCTTCGACCTCGTCCACCGGCGAGGAGGCCGAGGGAGTCCGCTCGCTCGAGGTCGACGTCACCGATCGCGCCTCGATCGACGCAGCCGTTCGCGAGGTCGTGTCCGCGTGGGGCGTGCCGCACGTGCTCGTGAACAACGCCGGTCTCGACTCGCCTCCGGACGCGCCCGCAGAGGAGGTTGGCCCGTTCGAGGAGTACCCGGAGGAGTCCTTCGACGCCGTGCTCGACGTCAACGTGAAAGGCGCATTCCTGTGCAGCCAGGCGGTCGGCGGCGAGATGGCGCGCGAGGGCCGCGGGTCGATCGTGAACATCTCGTCGGTCTACGGGCTGCTGTCGCCGGTGCAGGAGCTGTACGAGTTCCGCCGCGCGCAGGGCGAGACGTTCGTGAAGCCGGTCGCGTACTCCGTCTCGAAGGCGGCGATCCTCAACCTCACGCGCTACCTCGCGACGTACTGGGCGAAGTCGGGCGTGCGCGTGAACACGCTCACGCTCGCGGGCGTGTGGAACGACCAGCCGCAGGAGTTTCTCGACGCCTTCGCCACGCGCTCCCCGATGGGGCGCATGCTCGACGCGCGGGAGGCGCTCGGAGCGCTGGTCTTCCTCGCCTCCGACGCCTCCTCCTACGTCACCGGCTCGAACGTCGTCGTCGACGGCGGCTGGTCGGCGTGGTAGCGGCGAAGCGGCTCTCCAACCTCATCGGCGGGAAGGCGGTGCCGCCTCATGGAGACGCCTGGCTCGAGAAGCTGCGGCCGACCGACGAGACAACGCTGTACGACGTTCCGCGCTCGGGCGCACACGATGTCGACGACGCCGTCGCCGCCGCCCGCGCCGCGCAGCCCGCGTGGGCCGAGCACACCGCGGTCGCGCGCGGGGACGTCGTCCGCGAGCTCGCGCTCCTGCTCCGGGAGCGGCGCGAGGAGGCTTCCGCGCTCGTGGTTGAGGAGACGGGGAAGCCGGAGGAGCTGGCGCTCGGCGAGACGGACGCGGCGGTGGAGATGGGGCTCTTCGTCGCGGGCGAGGGCCGACGCTCGTACGGGCGCACGACGACGGCCAGCATGGCCAACCGGACGGTTCTGACCGTCCGGCAGCCGCTCGGCGTCGCGGCGCTGATCATGAGCTTCAACACGCCGCTGCCGAACGTCGCGTGGAAGGCGTTCCCGGCGATCTTCTGCGGGAACGCCGCGGTCGTGAAGCCGTCGGAGCACACGCCTGCGTCTGCGTCGTTCTTCGCAGAGCTCGCGCAGGAGGCGGGAGTTCCCGACGGCGTCCTGAACGTCGTCCACGGGTTCGGGGGCGAGGCGGGCGCCGCGCTCGTCGAGCACGACGACGTCGACCTCGTGAGCTTCACCGGATCGGCGGCGAGCGGGCGCGCGGTCAACGAGGCTGCGGCCCGACGCCTCGCGAAGACGTGCCTCGAGCTCGGCGGGAAGAACGCGCTCGTCGTCTGTGACGACGCCGACCTCGACCTCGCGGTGCGCTGGATTCTCGCCTCGGCGTTCTCGAACGCCGGGCAGCGCTGCGCGTCGGCCAGCAGGATCGTCGTCTTCGCGGAGGTGTACGAGGAGCTCCGCGACAGGCTTCTCGGCGAGCTCGGCTCGATCGAGCCCCAGCCCGTGATCAGCCGGGAGAGCATGGAGCGGATCCTCGACGCCGTCCGTCGCGCGGCCGACGCGGGCGCGACGGTGCTCGCCGGCGGGTCGCGACTCGAGCGGGCCGGGTGGTACGTGCAGCCGACCGTGCTCGACGGGGTCGAGCCCGCGTCCGAGATCTCGCACACCGAGCTCTTCGGGCCCGTCACCGTCCTGCATCGCGTCACTGGGCTCCGCGAGGCCGTCGCACTCGTGAACGACTCCCCGTACGGCCTCACGGCTGCGATCCACACCGCGAGCGTGCACCGTGCGCTGACCTTCGCCGACCGCGTCCAGGCGGGCGTCGTCGTCGTGAACGCGGGCACGCACGGCTCCGAGCCGCACATGGGCTTCGGCGGTGTCAAGGACTCCGGAACGGGCTGGCGGGAGGCAGGGATCGAGGCGCTGGACGTGTATTCCGATCCGAAGGTCGTGAACCTCGTGGTCGATCCCGCCAAGGCATGAACGACACTGTCGCCGTCCTCGGCCCCGGTGCCGTCGGGGGCTCCCTCGCGGTGCGCCTCGCGAATGCGGGCGTCCCGGTCGTCTGCATCGCGCGTCCTGACTCCGTCGGGCTGATCGCGCTTGCCGGGCTCGTCGTCGAGTCTCCTGAAGGGACGCTGAGCGCACGCGTCGAGGTCGTCGACCGCCTGACCAAGCCGGTCGGCCTGCTCCTCGTCACGGTGAAGGCGCCGGCGCTCGACGACGCGATCGCGCGGGTCGAGCCCGCCGCGATCGCCGATGGCGCCGTCGTGCCGCTCCTGAACGGGCTCGAGCACATGGACGTCCTGCGCGCGCGCTTCGACGGGCGCGTGGCGGCCGCGAGCATCTCGCACTTCCAGGCGTACCGGGCGGGGCGCGTGCAGATCGTCGAGGGGACGATGTCGCCCGTCGTCACCCTCGCCTCGGAGAGCCTTCCGCGCAGCGAGGTCGAGCATGTCGCGGACCTCCTCCGCCGCGGGCGCATCGATGTCCGCGTCGGCCAGAGCGAGAAGCGCGTGCTGTGGCACAAGCTCGCTCGCATCGCCGCGCTTGCAGCGGCGACCTCCGCCTCCGGTCGCACGGTTGGCGAGCTGCGCTCCGACAAGGAGTGGCGCCCGCGGCTCGAGAAGGCCGTGTCGGAGGCGTGTGCGGTCGCAGAGGCCGACGGCGTATCGCTGCTCCCCTCGGAGCAGTGGGCGATCATCGACGACATGGCGGACGAGACCACGACCTCGGCCGCGCGTGACGTCGCGGCGGGCCGGCGCTCCGAGCTCGACGCGATCCTTGGCAGCGTGTTCGCGGACGGCCGATCGGCTCGGCGTGCCGTGTCCGACGTTGCACGACCTGGCCGCTTCGGCCGGTCTGCGGTGAGCGCTCCCTCGGCCGTCGCGTTCGTCCCGGCGCGCTCCGGCTCCGAGCGCGTTCCGCAGAAGAACGTCCGGCCGCTGGCGGGCCATCCGCTGCTCGCCTACGCGATCGAGACGGCGCAGCTGAGCGGGTCGTTCGAGCGGGTCGTCGTGTCCACGGACTCCGAGGAGATCGCGGACGTCGCCCGCTGGTACGGGGCGGACGTGCCGTTCCTGCGTCCCGCGGAATTCGCGACGGCCACTTCGCCGGACATCGAGTGGCTGACGTACACGCTCGGCGAGCTGCCCGAGCGGTACGAGCTGTTCGCACTCGTGCGCGCGACGAACCCGTTCCGTGGCCCCGACGTGGTGCGTCGCGGCCTCGAGCAGCTGCTCGCGACGCCGGAGGCGGACTCGGTCAGGGCCGTCGAGCTCGTGAAGCAGCACCCGGGAAAGATGTGGCTGCTCGCAGACGACGGGCGCACCATGCGTCCGCTCCTCGAGCAGTCACACCTCGACGTCACCTGGCACGCCGGCCAGTACCAGGCGCTCCCGCGGGTCTACGTCCAGAACAGCGCGCTCGAGATCGCGTGGACGCGCGTCGTCACGGAGACGGGTACCCGGGAGGGCGCCGTCCTCACGCCGTTCCTCACGCAGGGCCTCGAGGGGTTCAACGTCGACGACGAGGACGACTGGGCACGCGCCGAGCAGCTCGTGGCGAGCGGCGAGGCGACGCTACCCCCGATCGAACGCAAGCCCTACGGCGCTGTCTGAGTACTGCGCCGGCCACTTCGCGCAGCTCACGTCGTCCGGGACGTTCGCGAGCGAGCGCTCCGCGGTGTGCCCGCGCCAGACCACACCGGGCGCGAGGACGAGCGTCACGGCGACGAGCGCCAGAATGAGCGCACGGAGTCCTTGCAACAACTTGTCACGAGCGCTCTTCGGTACGCGCGGTCGCGCCTCTTCCGCTTGTAACAAGTTGTTGCAAGGACCTGAGAGTCCGATTGCCACGAGCACGGCGCCGGGGACGAGGAGCGGCGACATGAGCCGCGTGTCGATCGGGTCGACGACCGTCCGCATCGCCGCCAGCGTGACGGCCGTGCCGTAGCCGACCATCGCCACGCCGAGCACCCAGACGGCGAGCCGCATGCCCGCGTTCCCGCGGCTCGCGGGGACGGCGAGCGCCGCGGCGACGAGGAGCGGCACGAGCACGAGGAGCCGGATCGCCAGCGGCAGCGCGTTCGGGAGAGCGAGGCTCGCCACGCCGTCGGGCAGCTGCCACAGCACGTCGAGCGCTCCGAAGCGCGAGCCCGAGCGCCGACCGAAGACGCTGCCGTCGACGTGGTGATCGCGAGCCCACCACAGGGCGGGAATCGCGACGAGAGCGAGAGCGAGGGCGACGAGGCGGGCGGCGCGCCGGGGAAAGCCGCCCGTGCCGAGCCACGCCGCGACAAGCACGGCGGGCAGGAGGAAGACCCCCGAGTGGCGGGTGAGCAAGAGTGCCCAGGTGAGGGCGACGGCAGCTGCGAGCCTGGCCGACATCCGGACCGGGAGTCCGCGTCCGTCCCCGACGACGACCACGAGCAGTGCGGCGAGGATCGCGCAGAAGAGCGGCTCCGACCACGCCAGCGCGCCGTCGCGGAGCGTGGCATAGGCGGCGGCCACCGCGACCGTGACGACGAGCCCCGCTACGCGCGAGAGTCCGGCGCCGCGCGCGAGCAGACCCGCCGCGAGGACGAGGACGAAGGTCGCGAGCACGTTGACGACACGCGAAGCGTCGGTCGCGTCGACCCCGAGCGCGACCAAGGGCGACATCGCCGCCGAGTAGCCCGGCGCGAAGAGTGCGATCGGCCCGCGACAGTCCGCGAACGTCCCGTCGTGCGCGAGCTTCTCGGCAGCCGTCAGGTAGCTCGCGGAGTCGGGCGTGACGCGCGGGATCGGAGAGGCTGCGAACGCGACCCCGGCAGCGGCGACGAGCGCGACGGCGGCGCAGACCGCCGCGTACCTCCCGGTCGAGAGCTCCCGCACCGAGCCGGCCGGCATGGCGGTGGATCCTACGCCGCGTTCCAGTGGTCGCCGGCCCGCGATCGGGCGGCCTCCGTATCCTCCGCTCGTGCGCATCGCGGCCCTCGAGACGCTCTTCTGCGACGCGGGCTGGCGCCCCTGGATCTTCCTCAAGGCGACGACGGAGGACGGGCTCGTCGGCTGGGCCGAGATCACGGACTCGCACGGATCCCCGCGAGGCCTCGCGGGGATCGTCGAAGACCTGTCGCCACTCGTCGTCGGCCGCGATCCCCGGCCCGTCGAGGCGATCTACTGGGATCTCTACCGCGCGACGCGGCAGAGCCCGGGCTCCGTCGTCGCCAAGGCGCTCGCGGGCATCGAGAATGCCCTCCTGGACCTGAAGGCGAAGGCGCTCGGGGTGCCCGTCTACGAGCTGTTCGGCGGCCCGACGCGCGAGACCATCCCCATGTACTGGTCGCACTGCGGCACGACGCGTGCCCGCGCGCACGCAGTGACCGGGACGCCGAAGCTCGCCTCGTACGAGGACGTGGCCGCACTCGGCCGCGAGGTGGTCGAGCAGGGCTACGGCGCATTCAAGACGAACGTCGTCGTCCCTGGCGACGACCCGCAGGTGCTGATGCCGGGCTTCGCAGAGGGTGGCGGCACGCTTCGCGCGGACGAGATCGCGGACGCGCTCGTCCGGCTGCTCGGAGCGTTCGCCGAGGGCACGGGCGGTCGCGCGCGGCCGATCGTCGACCTCAACTTCAACCTCGAGCCCGAGGGCTGCGTCAGGGTCGCGAAGGCGCTCGACGAGTTCGACCTCCTCTGGCTCGAGGTCGACCTCTTCGACCCGGCGGCGCTCGCGCACGTCCGGCACGTGGCGCCGATGCCGATCTGCTCCGGAGAGAACCTCTACGGCAGCCGCGCTTTCCGGCCGCATCTCGAGGCGGCCGGGATGGACGTCGCCTCGGTCGACGTCATCTGGAACGGCTTCCACCAGGCGAAGAAGATCGCGGACCTCGCGGAGACGTTCGAGGTCAACTGCGCGCCCCACAACTACTACTCGCACCTCGCGACGTTCATCGCGGCGCAGTGGTGCGCGGCGATCCCGAACGCGCGGATCCTCGAGTTCGACGTCGACGACGTCCCCTGGCGCGACGAGCCTCGTCTCGGCGGTGCCCGAGATCTCGGCCGGCGAGCTCCGGATACCCGGCGGCCCCGGCTGGGGCGTCGAGGTGCAGGAGGACGTCCTGCGCGCCCACCCGTGGCCGGCGGCGTAGCTCAGGCGGCGTGGGCGGTGAGCCCGATCAGCTCCCTTGCGCGCCCTGGAGTCGCGATCTCCCGCTCGCAGGCCCCGCCCAGGCCCACGACGCGCTCGACGAGGGCGAGGTTCGTGGCCGGCCGCTCCTTCGCAGCGTCGAGCCAGAGTGCATCCTCGAGACCGACGCGGACATGGCCGCCGGCGGCGATAGCGGCGGCGTTCATCGGAAACTGGAAGCGGCCGATGCCCGCTCCCGCCCAGGTCGCGCCGGGCGGCAGCGATCGAGCGAGCAGCGCGAGGTTGAACGACGAGGCGGAGAGGGTGCCAAGTGAGCCGAGGAGAAGGTTGAAGTAGAACGGCGGCCGGAGCACGTTGCGGTCGATCAGGTAGGACGCGTAGTCGAGCATGCCCAGGTCGAAGATCTCGAGCTCGGGCACGATGCCGCGATCCGACATGCGGGCGGCGAGGGCGGCGATCATCTCGGGCTCGTTCACCGAGGCCTGGCGTGGGAAGTTCAGCGAGCCGAGCGTCAGGGATGCCATGTCCGGCTTCTGCTCACCGTCCAGCTCGAGGACCTCCGCTCGCTTCTCGAGCTCGTTCCAGAGGCGGCCCGAGGTCGAGACGCACACGATGACGTCGGGGACTCGCTCACGGACACGCCGGATCACGTCTGCGTAGATGTCAGCGCGCCAGGTGGGCGCTCCCGTGTCATCTCGCGCGTGGAGATGGACGATCGAGGCGCCCGCCCGGACGCAGCGCTCGGCGTCCGCCGCGATCTCCTCCGGCGTCACCGGGACGGCCGGATTGTCGAGCTTCGTGGGAACCATCCCCGTCAGGGCCGCGTTCACGATCAGCGGCTGCACGTCGTCACCGCCCCTCGACGCCTTCCTTGACGACTCGCGCCGGCAAGCCGAGAACCTGAACCGCGTCGGGAACATCCTTCGTGACGACCGCTCCCGCGCCGACGACGGATCCGCTCCCGACCGTCACGCGGTCGATGATGATCGCGCCCGTCGCGACGAACGACGCCTCGGCGACGCGGCAGAGCCCGGACACGACCGCACCGGGAGAGATCGTCACGAAGTCGGCGAGCACCGTGTGGTGGCCGACGAGTACGCCCCGGTTGAGGAAGACGTGGCGTCCGATGGTCGTCTGCGCGCCGACGCAGACCCCCGCGCCGACGATCGTGCCCTCCCCGAGAGTGGCGCTCGGCGAGACCGATGCCGACGGATGGACGACCGTCGCGAAGCGCAGCCCGCGCTCGACCGCCTGCTCGACGAACACGCTGCGTTTCGTCGTGCCGATTCCGCAGACGGCGAGGTGCGTGTCGGCGAGCGCCCCGAGCTCGTCGATCCAGTGGACGGGCAGCCCGACGAGCTCGTCAGAGCAGCGCGCGCGGTCGAGGTTCTCCACGAACCCGGCAACCTCGAAGTGCCCGGTCTGGCCGGCAACGTCGGCGATCTCCACGGAGATCTCGCGCGTCCCGAGAACGAGCAGCGGCTGCAGGCTCACGGTGTGTAGAAGGCCCGGATCGAATCGACGACACGGTCGGCGTCCTCGTCCGAGAGCTCGTGATACAGCGGCAGGCTGATCAGCTCCAGGTAGAGCCTCTCGGTGACCGGCAGCTCGGTGTCCGCCGCCCGGAACGCCGGCTGGAGGTGGTTCGGGACGTAGTGCACCCACGCCTGGATCCGTGCGTTTGCGAGGTGTGAGAGCAACTCGTCGCGCCGCCCGTCGAGTGCGCGAAACGCACAGAAGAACGGGAAGACCTCGTCTACGTCACCCCTGAGCGGTACGAGCGCCTCGACGTCCGCGAGGTGGGCGCGGTACCGCCGAACGAGCTCGCGCCGGCGCGTGCGAAGCGACTCCAGCCGGTCGAGCTGCGCAAGGCCGATCGCAGCGTTGACGTCGGCCATGTGCGCGCGGAGCCCCGGCGCCAGTGCCTCCTGGTACCAGGGTTGTCCGGCGTTCCGGCGTGCCCAGCCGTCTCGGTCGACTCCGAGGTTACGCATCCGGCGCAATGTCTCCGCGAGCTCGTCGTCCGGCGTGAGGATCGCGCCGCCCTCCCCGCAGGTGATGTTCTTGATCGGGTCGAAGCTGAAGCAGGTGAGATCGCCGGCCGCGCCGATCGGCTCGTCGCCGTATGACGACCCGAAGGCGTGCGCCGCGTCCTCGATCACGCGCAGGCCGCGACTCTCCGCCAGGTCTCGGAGCTCGCGCAGGCGGCAAGGAAAGCCACCGAGATGGACGGGCATGAGCGCGCGCGTCCTGGGGCCGATACGCTCGGCGACACTGCCGGGATCCACGGTTGCCGTCTCGAGCTCCACGTCGCAGTAGACGGGTTGCCCGCCGGCTGCCAGCACGGCTTGAGACGACGCCAGGAAGGTCAGGGAGGGGAGAACTACCTCGTCTCCCGGCTGCAGGTCGATGCCCTGGAGCGCGAGCTGGAGGGCCACCGTCCCGCTCGACGTCGCGACGACGTTGCCCGCTCCGCAGAGCGCCGCGACCCGATCCTCGAACGCCCGCGCGACCGGCCCCGAGCCGAGCCAGCGCGACTCGAGCACCCTGCCGACCCGCTCGATCTCGTCCGCTCCGAGGTACGGCCGATGGATCGGCAGCTCCGCGACCGACATCGGCCGAGTCTACGTCGAAGGCAGTGCGCGGCCTGGTACGGTCGCGCTCCGGCATGAGGCTCGTGCTGACGCTTCGTACGCGGGATCACGAGGACCTCGTCGGGGCGAACGTCGCCTATCACCTGAGCGCGGGCGTGGACTTCGTCATCGCGACGGATCACCTCTCCGCCGACGGGACGAGAGACGCGTTGCGCGCGTTCGAGCGTGCGGGACGCCTGCGTCTGCTCTGCAAGGACCACGAGCGCTACGAGCCGGGTCGCTGGGTGAACGACATGGCCGCACTCGCGGTGACGGAGCACGGGGCGGACTGGGTGATACACGCGGATACCGACGAGTTCTGGTGGCCGCGCGGGGGCAGCCTCGGCGAGGTTCTCTCGCTCGTCCCTCCTCGCTTCGGCGCAGTGTTCGGGCCGTGGCGGCACTTCGCCCCTAGACCCGACGACGGCACTCACTTCGCGGAGCGCATGACGCTACGGCTCGGGTCGCACGCCCGATGGACGGCACCGGAGCATCCTTTCCACCCGAATGTCAACGTGGCGCACCGTGCGCGCCGCGACGTACTCGTGACGCCCGGAAACCACGACATCGCGATCGGTCTGCCCGTGCTGCGCGGGTGGTTTCCGCTGGAGGTGTTGCACTTCCCCCTCCGCTCGCTGGCGCAGGCCGAGGCGAAGTTCTCCGCGTGGCAAAGCGTCCTCGAGCGCCCGGCGGACGTCGGGCCGCACGTGGGTGCGGCGGCGGAGGCGCTGCAGCAAGGAGCCTTTCGTGAGCGCTACGAGCGGTACGTCGTGCCGGACGATGCGATCGAGCGCGGTATCCGCTCCGGCGAGTACGCCGTCGACACTCGTGTCCGCGACGCGCTGCGCCTGCTCTGGGGGCGAGACGCCGGCGATCCTCTCCCCGCGGCCGCTCGCTTCACGGTTTCGAACGTCGCACCGGAGCGGCTCCGCTTTCCGGATGGCGGTGTCGCGGCGGCGGCGGCGCTCGCCGAGGATACGAGCGTGTTCCCGGATCCCGGCGCACGCGTACGCCGGCGTGTCGAGGAGGTGGAGGCGCGCCTGGCCGCTCTCGAACGCAAGCGCGGATTTCCGGGCCGTCACCGCACTCCGTCGAATCCGCTCCCGTGACGCAGTCGGGTGCGCACAGCGTGGTCGCGCGACTGGAGGCCGGGGTGGGAACGCGCCGTGGCGCGGTCGCGGTGATCGTGGTCGCGCTCGCCGTCTACGCGCTCCAGAGCCTCTTCCTTCCCGTCGTCCCCGGACGCGACTTCGCGACCTACCTCCGCTTCTACGTCCAGATGTTCGAGTGGCACTCGGTCTTGCCGATGTCGATGCTCTTCCGCACGCCGGTGGCGCCGATCCTCGTCGGCGGCTCGCTGGACCTCGTGGGCGGCTACGGGACGCAGGTGCTCATGGCTGCGCTCTTCGCCGCCTCGATCCTGTGCTGGATGCGGATCGCGCTCGCTTTCGGGCCGCGCACCGCGCTCCTCACCGCGTTCGCTCTCGTCCTCTACCCGGGCTACGGGATCCTCTTCCACATGCTCGCGAGCGACGCGGTCTGCGCGTTCGTGTTCGCGCTGTGGGCGCTCGCATTGACGCGCGCCTGGCTCGAGCCGGGCGCGCGACGCTTTGCGCTGCTCGGCCTCGCGACAGCGGCAGCGGCGCTGACACGTCCGGGCTACCAGGTGCTCGTGGTCTTCGCGCTCCTCCCGCTCGTCTTCGGCGTTCCCTGGAGGACGCGAGTCGCGGCGGCCGCCTCGTGCCTCGGGGTCGTCGTGCTCGTCCTCGGCTCGTGGACCGTGCTGAACGGCCTTCGCTACGACGACTACGCGCTCGCGCGCGGCGGAGGGGCGTTCTTCCCGTTCTACCGCGCGTTCGTGTCCGACCGGATCGTGTCACCGGAGAACGGCCCGGCTTCGCGCGAGCTCGCAGACGCGGTGCGTACGCGTCTCCTCGCCGAAGAGCCCTACCGTTCGTACGGCGTCACGCCCGACGAGTTCTTCGCGAAGGGCGGCCCGCGGGAGTTCGAGGATCTCGTCGGCCTGAGCGACCGCGAGTGGGGCTGGGGCACCGACTACTCGCAGCTGCGCAAGGCCGGGGTCGAGGCCGTGCGTGCGCATCCCTCGAACTACGCGCGCGGTGTCCTCTCCACGGTCGTGGACGAGCTGCGCAGTCCGCTCTTCGTCGCGATCCCGCGAGACGACGCCGAGAGCGCTCCCCAGCGGGCGCTCAGCATCCGCGCGTCCACGCTCCCGCCGCCCTCCGAGGGCGAGACGATTCCGGCGGCGCACCAGGGCTTCTTCTCGACGACACCGCACGGCTCGGTGACGGAGATCTGGACGTCGGCGACGGATCACGGCCTGCACTTCTCGACCGCGGCGACCCAGGCGAAGTACGGCGAGGTCGACGCGGAGACGAACGAGCTCGACGCGCTCGTCCCTCCCTACGCCGGAAACCGCTGGCTGACCCTTCAGTTCAGCCGGTCGTCGCGACTCTTCCCCCCGCCGCTCCTGTGGCTCGCGGTCGGTCTCGTCGCCTGGATCTGGAGGCGGCCTGCCCGCACCGGACTCGCCGTGACGCTCGTGGGGGCAGCGCTCCTCGTGGTCGTCTTCCAGGCGCTCGCGGTGTACTCGATCATCGAGTTCGCGATCCCCGTCGCACCGGCGCTCGTGCTCTTCGGGGCCGCCGCGCTGACGGGCGACCGGCGGGAGAGCCCCGATGATTGATGCCCTGATCTCGCGCGTCCGGATGTGCGATCTGGCGTGTCCGGGCCGCTTCCGCCCGGACGCAGGCCGCGAAGCGGCCTGGCGTCGGGCGTGCGCTTCGCGACGGGAGAGCGGCACCGAGGCGTCCAGCATCGCCACCGCTCTCCCGTCGCGCCCCGGAGCGGCCAGCTCGCGCCCCGGAGTCGGCGATCTCATGGCATCAATCATCTAGCGTCTCGCGACGGACGTGGCCGATCTCCACCTCATCCCGCGCGCCGACTTCGAGCGCGTCGCCGGAGTCGTGAGCGATCCCGACTTGCGCCTGCGGACGCTCGCCGACATGTGCCGGCTGAACGCGCTCGTCGCGGTCAAGCGGGCCGGCTCCGGCCACCTGGGTTCCAGTCTGAGCGCGATGGACGTCGTCGCCTTCCTCCTCTTCGAGGAGCTGAACACGGCGGAGCTCGGCTGGGAGAGCCCCGATCGCGACGTCTACTTCTCGTCCAAGGGGCACGACGTGCCGGGTCTGTACGCGGCGCTCTTCGCGCTCGGGACTATCCCGCGCGAGCGACTCCTCCGATTGCGTCGTCTCGGCGGGCTCGACGGACACCCGGACGTGGGAGTGCCCGGCATCGAAGCGAACTCCGGGTCGCTCGGGATGGGCATCTCGAAGGGCCGCGGCATCGCCTGGGCCAAGCGGCATCTGGGCCGCGGAGGCCGTGTCGTCGTGATGGTCGGCGACGGCGAGCTGCAGGAAGGCCAGAACTACGAGGGCCTGCAGGCGGCCGCGCAGGAGCGCCTCTCCGGCCTCACCGTCGTCGTCGACCGCAACGAGCTGCAATCCGACAAGCCCACCGAAGAGATCGTCTCGCTCGGTGAGCTCGAGGGCCGGCTCCGCTCGTTCGGCTGGAGCGTGGAGACGTGCGACGGCCACGATCCCGCCGAGCTCCGCGCGGCGTTCGCCGCGTTCAGCGAGGAGACCGAGCGGCCGCAAGCGCTCGTCGCGCGGACGATCAAGGGCAAGGGCGTCTCGTTCATGGAGCACCCTCTCGCGCTGCAGGAGGGAGGGGGCACGTACCGCTGGCACGCCGGCGCACCCGACGACGACGCATTCGCGCGGGCGTTCTCCGAGATCGAGCAGCGCGTCGGCGATCAGCTGCGCGAGCTCGGCCTCGGTCCGCTGTCGCTCGAACCTGCCGATGCGGTGGAGGAGGCCGTGCTCGGCTCGCTCGAGGGCGAGCCGGAGTCCGGTGTCGGCAGCGCGCCCGCAAGGGTGACTGACGAGTACGTCGTCGACGCCTACGGCGACGAGCTCGTGCGCATCGCCGCCCGCCGCGGCGACCTCGTCGTCCTCGACGCCGACCTCGCCTCCGACTGTCGCGTGCGCGCGTTCGAGCTCGCGTATCCCGATCGCTTCCTCGAGTGCGGGATCGCCGAGCAGGACATGGTCTCTACTGCGGCGGGGCTCGCGCGGCACGGGCTGCTCCCCGTCGTCAACTCGTTCGCAGCATTCCTTGCCTCCAGGGGGAACGAGCAGATCTACAACCAGGCGAGCGAGGGCTCCAAGGTCGTCTACGCCCTCCACTACGCAGGGTTGATCCCGGCCGGGCCGGGGAAGTCGCACCAGTCGATCCGCGACGTCTCGCTCCTCGCGGCGCTGCCGGGGACGACGATCGTCCATCCGGGAAGCGCGGCCGAGACGCGCGCCCTCCTGCGCTGGGCGGTCGACGAGGCAGAGGGGAACGTCGCGATCCGGCTCGCCATCGGGCCTTCACCGCGTCGTATCGAGGTGCCCGAGGGGCTGACCCCGGGTCGCGGCGCCGTGCTCCGGCACGGCGGGGATGCGACGCTTCTCGCCTACGGTCCCGTGCTGCTGCACGAGGCGCTCGTCGCGTCGGAGGAGCTCGCAGGCGACGGGGTCGCGCTCGCCGTGGTCGACATGCCGTGGCTGAATCGCTTCGACGCCGCGTGGCTGGAGGAGATCGTCGTCTCCGAGCCGGTCTTCGTGCTCGAGGATCACGCACCGACCGGCGGCCTCGCGGACGGCCTCCGCCGGGCGCTTCCCGGCCGTGAAGTCGTCGCGTTCGGAGTCGAGGGCTGGCCGGCGTGCGGGACGCCCGTTGAGGCGCTTCGTGCCCACGAGCTGGACGGGAGCTCGCTTGCGTCGCGCATCGCGTCTCGGATCGGCGTGCGGGCTCCGCGATGAGCTCGAAACGGGTCTGGCTCGTCCTTCCCGACCAGCTCTCGACCCGGATCTTCGTCGACACCGGAATTCTGGCGCGTCTGCGTGATCGGCTCGAGGGACGACTCGCGGTCGGTCTCGTCGGCGACGGCACCGGCTGGACGGCGCCGCTCGAGGCGCCGGCGATCGACCCACGCGCGCTCGCACCGGACCGTTCGTCGCTCCGGGCGCGAATCGACCGTGCGCTGGATCGGACGCTCGGCTACTACCCGCTCGCGATCCGGCTGAACGTGCGCGAGGGCTTCCACGCGGAGCGGATGGCTCCCGGCCACGACAACTGGATGCTCGACTCCGCCCGGATGGGGCCGCTTCCCCGCTGGCGGTGGATCGAGCGGCTCATGTCCCGCTGGCTCTTCTCTCGCCTGCGCCACGTCCCGCGCCCGCTCAGGGAGGCGATGCGGAACGACTGTGCGGCTCTCGTTCTGTCGAACGCCCAGCCGCAGGACGTCGTGCCCTTTCTCGCTGCGGCCCGCCGGCTCGGCGTGCCGATCGTCGCGCACGTCGCGAGCTGGGATCACACCGTCGGCAAGGGCGTGATCGCGCCGTTCTGTGACGTGTACGTCGTTCAGAACGCGACGATGCGCGACGATCTCGTCCGCTACCACGACATCGCCGAGCAGAAGATCGTCGTCACCGGCTGGCCGCAGACCGACGTCTACGCCAGGCCACGCCCCAGGGAGGACTTCGACCGCCTCGTCGCGTCCTACGGCCTCGATCCGGCGCTTCCACTCGTGCTCGTGACCGGGAACACGCCGACGAACGCGCCCTTCGAGGATCGCTTCGTCGAGCGGCTCGTCGGCTGGTGGGAGAAGGCAGGGCGCGGGCGCATGTCGCTCGTCTTTCGACCCCACCCGCGCGATCGGGCGTGGCGCGAGCGCTTCGCGGCCGTCGTCGACGTTCCCGGAGCGCACCTGCAGGAAGCCAGCTTCTCGGATCTCGACGTGCTCGCGACACTTCTCGAGCACGTGTCGTGCGTGGTCGGGAACGCCGGGACGATCCTGCTCGAGGCGCTCGTGAACGACCGGCCTTCTGTCTGCGTCCTGTACGACGAGGGTGCTCCGCCCGGCGAGAGCTGGGCGCTCAAGAACGTCGTCGGCGAGCACTACCGCGAGCTCGCGCACTCGAACGCGTTCCACCGGGCAGAGCGGTTCGAGGACGTCGTTGCGGGGATCGAGCGGTCGCTGGCGGAGCCCGATGAGCTGGCCGCGGAGCGAGCCCGCGTCGTCTCCGAGGTTGTCGGCGTCGTCGACGGCCGGGCCGCGGAGCGTGTCGTCGACGCGATCGGCCGGATCGTCGAGCGGTGAGCCAGCGGCTCGCCGTCGGTGCGCTCCGCGGTCTCGCCGCGCGACTGTCCCGTCGACCGGCGCTCGCGAGGCGGCTGCTGCCGCTCCCGCGTCTCGCCCCGACGGCGCTGCGCTCGCGGCTCTACCACGTGTTCTCGTGGCCGCTCGGCGAGCACCTGCGCGGGCAGCACGAGATCAGCACGGCCGGGGGACGGATGCTCGTCGAGACGGAGGCTCCGTTCGGACGCGTGCTGGCGGTGAGCGGCGTGTGGGAGCCGCACGTCACCGCGGCTTTCCGGGGTCGGCTCATGGCGGGCGACGTCTGCATCGACGTCGGTGCACATGCCGGCTACTACAGCCTGCTCGCCTCACGGCTCGTCGGACCTGGCGGCCACGTCTACGCGCTCGAGCCCGCGGCGCGTCCGTTCCGAGCCCTCTCGTCGAATCTCGCACGGAACGGGTGCGCGAACGTCACGGCCCTGCAGGTCGCCGCGGGCGAGACGGGTGGAACCGCGATCCTGCACGAGGCGCCGGGACCGAGTCCGCTCACGTCGAGCCTGTCGCCTCGCATGCTCGTCGACCCGCACGGGGGCCGCGCCGAGGAGTTCGTCGCGAGTCGGGTGACCGTGGTGACGGTGGAGGACGTCGTCCCCCGGGAGCTCTGGCCCCGCGTGCGGGCGATCAAGATCGACGTGGAGGGGTACGAGGTCGAGGTGCTTCGTGGCCTCGAGCGCCTCCTTGCCGTGGCACGACCCGTCGCCGTGTTCGTCGAGACGAGCCCCGAGTGGTCGAGCGAGGATCCTTCCGCCTTTCTAACGGAGCTCTGCACACGCCACGCACTGGCGGCCCATCTGCTGCGGAACGAGTACACCCTCGACGGCTTCTTCCCTCGCCGTATCGAGCCCCCGGCCCGGGTGGCAGAGATCCCTCCTGGCCGGCGGGATCTCATGCTCGTCGGAGGCCGCGCCCGGCGCGATGCGTGAGTTCCTCGTCCGCCTCGGCGTCGTCGCCTGCGTCGCGGCCAGCGCCTACATCGGCGCGTCGCGGCTCGACGACACGATCGCCGTGTTCGACTTCCGGGCGGACCTCAATGCATCGCTGACCTACCGCGACCGCACGTACCTCCCGGGAGACGGGCTCGCGGGCGACTGGAGTGTGCTCGAGGACGCGCGGCTGTGGATGCCGCGGGACGCCACGTACCGCGTCGTTGAACGACCGGGCACCGGGATCGAGACGAGGCGCTACGCGCGCTTCTTCCTCCTCGGCCTGCTCCTGCCGCGGCGCCAGGTCGAGTCGCAGGACGCCGAGTACGCCTTCTGCTACTCGTGCACGCCGACGTCGCTGGGGCCTCGGTTTCACGTCCTCTCCCGCGGGGCGGACGGGTTCCTCTTCGGGAGGCTCGGGTCGTGACGCCTTCCGCCATCGCCGGGCTCGTCGTCCTCAACCTCTTCTTCCTCCTTGTCGGGGCCGGTGTCCTCTGGGGCATTCGCGGGTGGCGCTGGTGGACGGAGCTCCTCCGGCTCGTGGGCCTCGCCTACCTCCTCGGCGTCGCGTCGTTCATGCTGCTCATGACCCTCGAGCTGACGCTCGGCATCCCCGTGACGCGCGCGACGATCGTGGTCGACGGGTTGCTTCTCGTGGCAGCCGGGATCGGCTTTCGCCGGTACCGCGGGGCGACGCGCCCCCGGCTGGCGCCGGAGGGCTGGCGCTTCCCGCGGCTGACGGTCTTCGTCGCGCTGTTCATCGCGGGGATCGCCGTCTACCTGGAGGGAATGTTTCGATCCGAGCGCCTCGCCGGCGTCGTCAACGAGTTCGACAGCTGGGCGTTCTGGATGCCGAAGGCCGAGTGGATCTACGCTTTCGGGCGCCTCGACCACGGTGTGTTCGCGCTGCTGCCGGGAAGTGCCTATCCCGTCGGCCTGTCGTCCATCCAGGCCGCAGCACTCCACGTGCTCGGCTCGACCGACACGACGTCGCTGCACTCGCAGTACTGGTTCCTCGGAGCCGGGTTCGTCGCGGCCGTTGCAGGGCTCCTCCTCGAGCGCGTGCAGGCGACCATCCTCGTCCCTGCGCTTCTCGCCGTCCTCGTCGCCCCGAGCCTCGTCGCACGCGAGACGATCACGTATGCGGACGTCCCTCTCGGCTACTTGATCGCGACGTCCGCGCTCCTGCTCGCGCTCTGGCTCTGCGAGCGTGAGCCTTGGCAGCTCGCCGCGGTGACGCTGCTCCTGGCGGCGGCGATGTCGACCAAGCGGGAGGGGACGCTCTTCGCAGCAGCCCTGCTCGTGGCGGCGCTCGTCTCCTCGCTCGGGGACGGTCGGAGAGCGTGGCGCCCATTGCTCCTCGTCGGCGGGGCGACCTTCGTGCTGACGCTTCCGTGGCGCATCTGGTTCACGGTCGAGGGACTTCCGAGCGATGCGCCCGAGTCCGGCTATCTCGGCTCGTTCCGCCACGTCGATCGGATCTGGCCGTCGCTACGGCTCGTCGCGCACACGCTGTTCGACCAGAGCCTCTGGCCGCTCGTCACCGTGTTGGCGGTTGCCGCGATCGTCGTCGCAGGCCTCGCACGCGTCTGGCGGCTCACGGCGTACGCGGCGGTTTTCCTGATCGCCGCAGGGGTGGCCTGCGCGTGGGCGATCTGGTCGAACACGTCGCTTCACTTCAGCGAGGACGACTCGCTGAGCCCGATCGTCCGGCTCACCGGGACGACGGTCCTCTCGCTCGCCGTGCTCACGCCGCTCCTCCTGCAGGCGGCGTGGAGGGCCACACGCGCCGCCGGATCGTCCCTGCGGCGCGCGTCTCCCGGCCCGGACGCGCTCGTCTGGCGGTCGCTCGCCGCATGGGCGATCGTCGTGGTCGGCGTTCTCTCGCACCCGGGCTCGATGCTGCTCGGATACTCGCGCAGCGGCCTGCCCGGCGGCGCTCCGGTGTTCCCCACGCACGCGGACTGCGTCGCACACACGCCCGCGGACGCTGCCGGGCGCCTCGTCGGCTACGCGGACTCCTATCCGGAGGCGTTCCAGCTGCGACGACGCGCGCTCGACGACGGTCTCGCAAACGTCCGGGTTCGTCGTGACGACTGTGGACGGGTCCGCGTGTTCGTGGGAGGGTCGTGAGGTGAAGATCGTCATGACGCTTCTGGTGCGCGACGAGGCCGACGTCGTGGACGCGCATCTTGCGTACCACCTGAACGCCGGTGTGGACTTCGTCGTGGCGACCGACAACGGCTCGGCGGACGGGACGACCGAGATCCTCGAGCGGTATGAGCGCGCGGGTCATCTCCACCTCCTGCGCGAGTCGGCAGTGAACATGCGACAGAGCGAGTGGGTGACCCGTATGGCACGGCTCGCCGCGACGGAATTCGACGCGGACTGGGTCATCAACTCGGATGCCGACGAGTTCTGGTGGCCGCGCTCGGGCTCGCTCAAGGATGTCCTCGCGAGCGTCTCCGACCGGTTCGGGGTCGTGCGCGGCGCGTGGCGACACTTCCTGCCACGACCCGGCGACGACGATCTCTTCGCGGAGCGCATGACGGTGCGGCTGCGCGCCCCCGCTTTCCCCGGGGACAAGACGACGATCTACCACGCGCACCAGAAGGTCGCGCACCGTGCCCGCCCCGACGTCGTCGTCGCGGACGGGAACCACGACGCAGTGGCCGGCGATGGGCTGGTCGCGCTGCGGGGCTGGTACCCGCTCGAGGTGCTCCACTTCTCGTTCCGCTCGCGCTCCCAGCTCGAGCAGAAGGTTGCGTGGGCATACGTCGCCTGGGAGCGGAACACAAGCGTCGGAGCGACCCTGCACCAGAAGCTCGCGTACGACGCGTACAGCTCCGGGGCGCTCGATGAGTACTACGGTGGGTTCCTCGTGGACGACGCCCGCCTGGAGCAGGGCCTCGGCGACGGGGTGCTCGCGGTCGACACGCGGTTGCGTGACGCTCTGCGGACGTTGCGCCGACCAGACGGGAGCTTTCGCTTGCCGAAACCGAACGAGCCGCGCTTGCTCGCCTTTCCCGCTCCCACGATCGAGACGGATGCGGCCTTTCTCGACGAGATATCCCCCCTCGTCGAGATCGACGGGCTCGTGCGGGTGGAGCGCCGCGTCGAAGTGCTCGAGAGGAGGCTTGCGGAGCTCGGGCGTCTGCGACTCGGCCGTCGCGGGACCGCCCTCGCTGCGCGCGCGAGTCGCGTCCTGGAGCGTCGTAGACTGGCGCGGCCATGAAGCTGGTCATGACCCTGCTGGCCCGCGACGAGGCCGACGTCATCGAGTCGTGGCTCGCCTTCCACCTGAACGCGGGCGCCGACTACGTCGTCGCGACCGACAACCGGTCGGTCGACGGGACGACGGACGTGCTCGAGCGGTACGAGCGCGAGGGACACGTCCACCTCATCCGCGAGCCCGGGGAGGATCTCCGCCAGAACGAGTGGGTGACGCGGATGGCGCGCCTCGCGGCGACGGAGTTCGGCGCCGACTGGGTGATCAACTCCGACGCAGACGAGTTCTGGTGGCCGCGCGGCGCGTCGCTGCGGGACGTCCTCGCCGCGATCTCGCCTCGGTACGGCACGGTCGGCGCGTTCCTGCGTGTCTTCGTCCCGCGCCCGCCGGGCGACGACCGCGTTCGCGGAGCGCATGACCGTCCGCTTCTCCGCGCTCGCGCCGATCAACGACCCGGCGTCGCTGTACAAGCCGATCCGCAAGGTCATCCACCGTGCGCACCCGGAGATCACGGTCACGCGCGGGAACCACGCGCTCGTCGACAGCCCGTTCGCGCCACTTCGTGGCTGGTTCCCGATCGAGGTGCTCCACTTCCCGCTGCGCTCGCTCGAGCAATGCGAGCACAAGGCGGAGCTTCAGGGGACGGCCTTCGAGCGGTACATCGCGCGGCCGCCGACCGCGTACCACGCGCAGATGTTCGAGGCACTGAAGACGGGGGCGATCGGCGACTACTACGACGCGCTCGTCGTCGACGACGCCGAGATCGAGGAGGGCGTCGCCGCTGGCCGGCTCGTCGTCGACACGCGCCTGCGCGACGCGCTGCGTGGGATCGCCGACGGAAACGTCCCGTTGAGCTTCGAGATCCCCTCCCTCGTGGACGACGCGACATACGCCGTCGAGGCCGCCACGCTCGGAGAGGCGGACGTCGTCCGTCTCCAGCGGCGTCTCGACACGCTGGAGGAGCGCCTCGCCGCGATCGAGCTACGCCTTCCGAACCGCGTCTATCGCAAGGTGACGGGGCCCGTGAAGCGCGTGCTCCGGCGCTAGCCGGCCTTCACTGCGCGGAGCCCGAGGACGACCTCGTAGAGGGCGTCGTGGGCGTCGAGCTCCGCCGGCTCGAGATCGGACGCGGCGAGCCCGTAGAGGAACGCCGAGGCGGAGAGGACGTTGCCGTAGGAGCTGACCTCCACGTTCGCCTCCCCGAATGCCTCGCCGGCGAGGCGCCCGACCGAGCGCGCCGTGTAGTGCCACCATTCGCCGTACACGGCGTCCTCGTGCGGGGAGATCTTCGTTAGGCCTGGCACGGTCGCGAGGAGCACGCCGCCGGGTGCGAGGATCCGGTGCAGCGTGATGAGCGCAGAGCGGACGTCGTAAACGAACTGGAGCGTCTGCGTGACGATCGCGCAGTCGAACACGTCGCCCGGGATCTGCGGCGCGTCCTGGAGGTCGCCGACGATCGTCGCCTCCGGATTGCCCTCCTCGGCCATGAGCACGTCGACCGAGCTCATACCGCGTCCGAATCGCGTCGCGTAATCGGGAGCGGCGACCTCGAGGACGCGCCCGCGGATGTCGCCTGCATGGTCGCCGACGAAGCGCTCCACGTAGACGCGATCGACCGGGGTGCCGCGCTCGAATCCCCAGTTCGGGTCGATCGGCGTCGTCCGGCGCAGGTCGCCGAGGTCGAGCGGCCTGCGGCTGCGCCAGTCCACGTATGCGGCGCGAGCCGGGCGGAGCCGACGACGTGCGCCCGCGGGGACGAACCTCCGCCATCCGCGCGGGACGCTCTCCTGCCCGCCACCCTCCAAGGCGACGATCATAGTGCCCTCGTGGAAACGCCTTTCAAGGCTCCGAGCCGGGGCGAGCGAGTCGTCGTCGTGTCGCCGCACCTGGACGACGGCGTCCTCTCCGTCGGAGCGGCGATGCACGCGTGGTCCGCATGCGGCGCTCGGGTCGAGCTTCTCACCGTGCTCGCGTGCGATCCGGACTCCGCGGTCGCGACGGGTGGCTGGGACCGTCGTGGCGGCTTCGCGACCGAGGGCGAGTCGGCCCGGGCGCGCCGTGAGGAGGACGTCGCCGCGTGCGCCGCGGTCGGCGCGACCCCCGTCTGGCTGCCCTTCGGCAGCGTCGACTACGAGCGGCACGGCACCGACGACGAGGTCGTCGAACACACGGTGTCGCAAGCTCGGTGCTCCCGATCTCCTGCTGGTCCCGGGCTTCCCGCTGAGCCATCCCGACCACCGCTGGCTCGTCGACCGCCTGCTCGCGAGCCCGGCCGTCGCGCTCCTGCGCACCGCGTTCTACGCCGAGCAGCCGTACGCCGCGCGGGCGGACGGGATACCGAGCGGATTCACGGTGCTCGGTGTGGGTCCGCGCGACCGGCTCGCGAAATGGCGGGGGATCCGGTGCTACCGGTCACAGCTCCCGCTCCTCGCCCTCGGCGGGCTCCGGGCCACGGCGGCGCTCGCACGGAAGCCGGAGCTCGTCGCCGGGAGACTCGACTGAGCGCGCGTCTACCCTCGTCGGTCGGATGAGGCTCGTCATGACCCTGCTCGTCCGCGACGAGGCGGACGTCGTGGACGCACAGCTCGCGCACCACCTCGACGCGGGCGTCGACTTCGTCGTGGCGACCGACAACCGCTCGACGGACGGGACGACGGAGATCCTCGAGCGCTACGCGGCGGACGGGGCGCTGCACCTCATCCGCGAGGAGGGAGACGACCTCCGCCAGAGCGAGTGGGTGACGCGAATGGCGCGGCTCGCGGCGACCGAGTTCGCGGCGGACTGGGTGCTGAACGCGGACGCGGACGAGTTCTGGTGGCCCGAGGGGAACAGCTTGCGCGAGGTCCTCGCTGCCGTCCCGCCGCGCGTCGGCGTCGTTCGCGGTGCGTGGCGCAACTTCGTCCCACGCCCCGACGGCGAGCCGTTCTTCGCCGAGCGGATGACGGCCCGCTACTGCGCGCCGTCCTTCCACCCTCACCCGCTCAGCACGCACTCGAAGTCGGCGCACCGCGCCACGGCGGACGTGCGCGTGGGGAGGGGGAACCACGAGGCGTTCGGCAGCGGGCTCCTCCCGCTCCGCGGCTGGTACCCGTTCGAGATCCTCCACTTCCCGGTGCGCTCGCTCGAGCACTGCCGGCACAAGTACGTGACGCAGTTCGTGGCGCTCGAGCGGAACGCGGAGAAGGGGATTCCCGGGCACATGGCGGAGGCGTACCGCGCCTATCTCACGGGCGACCTCGACAGCTTCTACGCCCCCCTCGTCGTCGACGACGAGCGTCTCGCGCGCGGCCTCGAGGACGGGATCTACGCGATCGACGATCGTCTCCGGGACCGGCTCCGGAGACTCGGCTTCGGCCAGGTGGCCGACGCGGCCGACACGTCCTTCGGACGGCGCGGCGCGAACGAGGCAGCAGCTTTCGCCGCCGAATATTCGGCCCTGCAGGAAGCAGATATCGGGCTCGCGCTCGGCGCACGGGTCGACTCGCTCGAGCGCCGGCTCGAGACGGTCGAGCACAGCCCCCTCTCGCGCATCCGCTCGGCGCTTCCCGGGCGGCCGTCGTGAAGTCGGCCTGGGTCCGCCTCCTCGGGTTCGTCCCAACGCGTAAGGCAGCGCTCCTCCTCTTCCTGCTCGGTCTCGCCGTCTTCGCCTTCGAGGCCCTCGGCTGGCCGATGGCGAAGGGTCGCGACACGTGGGACTACCTCGCGTACTACCTCCAGCTCCCCGATCGCCACCCGCCGTTCTCCGAGCTCCAGCTCTTCCGCACGCCGATCACGCCGATCGTCGTCGGGCTCCCGCTCCAGCTCGGAGGCACCTGGCTGCTCGAGGTCGTCTTTGCGGTGCTCTACGCGTCCGCGATCGTCGGCTGGAGCGCGACCGCACTGACCTTCGGCCGCGTCCCCGCGCTCTTCACGGCCGGCCTCCTGCTCGTCTATCCGGCGTTCGCGACGCTCTACCACCAGGCTTCGAGCGACGCCGTCTTCGCCACGGGGCTCGCGCTGTGGGCGCTCCTCCTCGCGCGGACGTTGCGGGCGCCGAGCGGCTGGCGCTTCGCCGCGCTCGGCGTCGGGATGGCGGTCCTGGTGCTCATCCGGCCCGCGAACGAGATCCTGCTGCCGCTCGCGCTGGTGCCGTTCATCGTCCCCGTGGCGTGGCGCCGCAGGCTGGCATGGTCGGGCGCCTGTCTCGCGGGCGCGCGTCGTGGTGCTCGGCGGATGGGCCGTGACGAACGGCGTGCGCTACGACGACGTCACGGTCGCGCGCGGGGGTCGGGCGTGGGTCCCGTTCCTGAAGGTGTTCACGGACGACGGCACGATCAGCCCCGAGAACGGCGACTCGTCCGAGCGGCTCGCAGGGCTCATCCGCGACGGACGTCCTCGCGAAGCCGCCGTACAAAGGGCTCCAGGTTCCGCTCGACACGTACCTCGCGAACGGCACGAACTACGAGACCGTGCGGCTCATCGCACTCTCCGACAGCGTGCTCGGCCGCGACGAGAACTACGGCGTGCTGTTCGACTCGGCGCTCGAGGCGATCCGCAAGCACCCGGGCACGTACGCGCACGGCGTCGGCCACACGTTCTGGCAGTTCCTCGTCCAGCGACCGCTCCGCGAGGGGATCGCACCGCGTGCGCAGACGGCTCCTACGACCCCGGCTCCGACCTTCGAGCACGACGGCGTGCTGCTCCCGAACCCGCAGGCCCACGTTCTCGTCGCAGCCGTGCCGTACGGCTTCGTCTGGTGCGCCTCCGACTACCTCGACTCGTGCACGCTCTCGGATCCTGCCGAGGTCTGGCCCGATCCGAGGACGCAAGCGCGTTACCGGGACATCGTCGCGCAGGTGCGCGAGTGGGACGCCGAGCTCCCCTCGCAGGACGGGCGTCTCGTTCGTTCCGGAGATCCTCAACCGCATCACGCCGCGTTTCCCGCGGCCGCCGCTCTGGCTCGCGGTCGGGCTGATCGCTCTCATCGTGCGCCGGCCCGCGGGGTGGCGCACGATCGTCGTCCTCTGGGCCGGCTCCTTCCTCGTCCTGCTGATTCACGCTGCCTCGCAGGGCGTGGCGCCCGAGTTCGCGCTGCCCCTCTATCCGGTGTTCATCGTGACCGCGCTCGGGGCGCTCGCCGGCGACCGTACGCCACCCCGGTCGCTAGCATCGACCGGGTGAGCCGCGGACCGAGCCTGGTCGACGAGCGGAGCAGCGAGGACGCCCTCGAGCGCGTCGAGCAAGTCGACGACGCCGACGTCGCGCTGACCGCCGGAAGAGGTCGCCGCCTCTCGCGTCACCGTGATCCAGCCGGCGAGCCGCTGGCCGAAGCTCGAGATCTCGGAGCTCTGGCACTACCGCGACCTTCTGTGGACGCTCGTCTGGCGGGACCTCGTCGTCCGCTACAAGCAGACGTTCCTCGGGATCTCGTGGGCGCTGCTCGTCCCCGTCTTTACCGCCGCCGTCTACGTCGTCGTGTTCGGGAAGTTCGCGAACTTCCCCGACGGCGGCACGCCCTACCCGAGCCTCGTCATCGCGGGCGTGCTGCCGATGCAGTACTTCTCCTCGGCGCTGACCCTCTCGAGCATGAGCCTCCTCACGAACCTCCAGCTCGTCACGAAGGTCTACTTCCCGCGCACACTGCTGCCGCTCTCGTCCGTGCTGATCCCGTTCGTCGACTTCCTGATCGGGCTCCCCGTGCTGCTCGTCCTCATGTGGTACTACCACACCTGGCCGAGCGGCCTGCAGGTCGTCACCGCGCCGCTCTTCATGGGTCTCGCGGTGCTGTTCGCGCTCGGGAGCGGCCTCCTGCTCTCCGCGGTGAACGTCCGCTTCCGCGACGTCCGGTACATGATCCCGGTCGTCCTGCAGGTGCTGCCGCTGCTCTCTGGCGTGATGTTCGCCGTCTCCGCGATTCCGACGAAGTGGCAGTGGATCCTGGCGCTGAACCCGATGACCGCCGTGATCAGCGGTTGGCGTTGGGCGGTGCTCGACGCCCCGGAGCCCCACTGGGATCAGGTGAGCCTCGGTGTCGCCGTAGCCGTTGCCTTCTTCGTGGTGGGACTCGGTGTCTTCCGCTCCGCCGAGCCGAAGTTCGCGGACACGATCTGATGGCGACCGTCATCGCAGCCGAGGGCGTCGCCAAGCAGTACCGGCTCGGGCAGTACCAGGCGGCGTACGGCACGCTGCGCGAGTCGCTCGCGCACGCCGGCAGGCGCCTGCGAGGCCGCGAGCACAGAGCGGAGACGGAGGAGGTCTGGGCGCTCCGCGACGTGACGTTCGAGGTCCAGCAGGGCGAGGTGCTCGGGATCATTGGGCGCAACGGCGCGGGCAAGTCGACGCTGCTCAAGGTGCTCACCCGCATCACCTCTCCGACGCTCGGGCGCGTGGAGATCCGCGGGCGCGTCGGTAGCCTGCTCGAGGTCGGCACCGGCTTCCACCCGGAGCTCACGGGGCGCGAGAACATCTATCTCAACGGCGCGATCCTCGGGATGAAGCGCCGCGAGATCGCGGAGCGCTTCGACGCGATCGTCGACTTCTCCGGGGTCGAGCGCTTCATGGACACGCCCGTCAAGCGCTACTCGAGCGGGATGTACGTGCGCCTTGCGTTCGCCGTCGCGGCGCACCTGGAGCCCGAGATCCTGCTCGTGGACGAGGTCCTCGCCGTCGGCGACGCGGAGTTCCAGCGCCGCTGCCTCGGCCGCATGGAGGAGCTCGGGAGCTCCGGCCGGACGGTGATCTTCGTCTCGCACCAGCTTCCTGCGGTCGCGCAGCTCTGCGACCGCGCGATCCAGATCAACGGTGGCAGCGTCGTCGCGGACGGCCGCCCCGCGGAGGTGATCGCGAACTACCTGCACCAGACGCACAGCTCGGGCTCGGTTCGCGAGTGGCCCCTGGAGTCGGCTCCGGGGAACGACCTGGTGCGGATCCTCGCGGTGCGACTCGTTCCGCACGACGACATGCCGCCGGGAGTCGTCGACGTCCGGCGGCCGATCGCGGTGGAGATCGTCTTCAAGGTGCTGCGCGACGGGAAGCCCGTGTTTCCGAAGCTCAAGGTGCGCGACCAGGAGGGCGCCGTCGCGTTCAACGCGATCGACACGGACGAGCGCTGGCTCGAGCCCGTCCCGCCGGGTGAGTACGTCTCCACCGCGTGGATCCCGGGCAACCTGCTGAACGAGGGCTCCGTGATCGCCGAGGCGGCGATCTGCAGCAACGACTTCCCGAAGCTCGAGCACCACGCCGCCGTCTACGAGGCGATCTCGTTCGAGGTGCTCGACCCGGGTGAGGGCGACTCTGCGCGCGGCATCTTCGCCGGCCAGTGGCGCGGCGTCGTCCGCCCGATGCTCGAGTGGACGTCCGAGCGGCTCTAGACCAGGTCGGTCCCGTAGACCGGCGCGCTTCAGGCGCCGACGATCTCGATCTCGGGGAGCGGGAGGATCAGGCAGCCGCCCGAGCGCAGGTACTCCTGCTCCCGCTCGACGATGCCGTCGCGGAAGTGCCAGGGGAACACGATGAGGTAGTCGGGGCGCGCCTCGCGCATTTCCTCCTCGGACACGATCGGGATCCCGGAGCCGGGCGTGTAGTGGCCGAACTTGTCCTCGTTCACCTCGGCGATCGCCTCGATGTCATCCGGCGTGAATCCGCAGAATTGGAGCAGCACGTTGCCCTTCGTCGACGCGCCGTAGCCCATCACGCGGGCTCCGTCCTGTCGGAGCTTCCGGACGAGCTCGACGAGGTCGGTGCGATGTCGGAACACGCGATCCTCGAAACGTCGGAACGGCCCCGGGGAGTGGAGCCCGATGCGCTCCTCCTGGGAGACGAACCAGTCGACGAGGACGCGCTGTCGCGGGACGGGCGACTCGCGTCGTCCCGCGGTCACCGCGAAGCTGCCGCCGTTGACGCGATTGAAGCGGACGTCGAGGAGCTCGAAGCCCGCGTCCTCGAGGATGCGGGCGGTTGTGGCGAGCGAGTAATACTCGACGTGCTCGTGACAAACAGTGTCGTAGGCCGTGAGACGGAGCATCGACGGCATGTAGCTCTGCTCGAAATGCCACACGCCGTCAGGGGCGAGACAGTCGTGGACGTCGCGAGCGAAGGCGACGGGATCCTCGAGGTCGTAGAACATCGCGACCGACGTGATGATCTTCGCCGGCCCTCCGGCGTCGACACGCTCGTATGCCTCGCGTGAGAAGAACTCCGGAGCCACGATCGCTCCGGGCGGGTAGAAGGACTCGAATCTGGCGGCTGTCGGGTCGATGCCGACGCGCTGGAGTGGCTCGGTCGCGTAGGAGGCGAGCAGCGTGCCGTCGTTGCTCCCGATGTCCAGCACGACGTCACCCGGCCGGAGGTCGACGAGCGCCTCGAGCGCGTGCGCCTTTCGAGCAAGGTGCACCGACATCGACCGGTTCAGCCCCGAGCGGTAGCCGTAGTTGCCGCCGTACATCTCGTTCGGGTCGTACGTGTGAGCGAGCTGGAGGAGGGTGCAGGATGCGCACCAGACGAGCTCGAGCGGTCCTGTCGTCACGCGCTCGTCGGGTCGGGCAGGGAATACTCCAGTCAGCGCCTGCTCGCCCAGGTCGAGAACCGTGACGAAGTCCGACGCCCGACAGAGGCGACACGCGGTGATGCGCGAGGCGCCGGTCATCGCCGGGGTGGCATCGTGCACGTCGGTGGTGTCCGCGGATGACATGGACGTCCTCTCTCTATCGGCCGCGTGGGCTTCGGCCGCAACCCTGCCGAATCCACCGGACTACAACGGCCGAGCCGTGATAGACGTCCGCCGTGGCCCAGCGTGCGCTCGTCACGGGGATCGGCGGCCAGGACGGCTCGCTCCTCGCCGAGCGGCTGCTCGCAGAGGGCTACGACGTGCACGGGATCGTCCGGTCGCCCGAGCCGGCCGAGAACCTCGCGGACATCCGGGATCGAGTCGAACTCGAAGTCGTCGATCTTCTCGACGAGCGACGCGTGATGGACCTTCTCGAGCGCGTCCGGCCGCACGAGCTGTACCACCTCGCCTCGGTCTCGTTCGCCCCCGCTTCGTGGGAGGACCCGGTCGCGACGGCCAGGGTCGGGACGGTTGCGGTTGCCGTGCTCCTCGAAGCGATCCGCCGGGTGGATCCGAGCATCCGCTACTGCCAGGCGTCTTCGAGCGAGATCTTCGGCGCACCGACCTCGGCGCCGCAGGACGAGCGCACGCCGCTCGCGCCACTCAATCCGTACGGGGCGGCGAAGGCGTTCGCGTTCTCGCTCGCGCGGGGCTACCGTGGTCGGCACGGCCTCTTCGCCTGCTCCGCGATCCTCTACAACCACGAGTCCGAGCGCAGGCTGCAGCACTTCCTGCCGCGCAAGGTAGCCCGTGGGGCCGCGGCGATCTCGCTCGGGCTCGAGACCGAGCTCGTGCTCGGCGACCTGCACCCGCGGCGGGACTGGGGTGCCGCCCGCGATTACGTGGACGCGATGTGGCGCATGCTCCAGCACGCCGAGCCCGATGACTTCGTGCTCGCCACGGGCGTCACGCACACGGTCGAGGAGCTCGTCGCCTGCGCGTTCGACCGCGTCGGTCTCGACTGGCGCACCGTCGTGCGTTCCGAGGACGCGTTCCGGCGGGGAGAGAACCCGAGTGTCGACCTGGTTGGAGACTGCACGAAGGCCCGCGAGGTGCTCGGCTGGGCGCCGACGACGTCCTTCGAGGAGCTCGTGCATCTCCTCGTCGACGCTGAGATCGAACGCCTCCGTTCGTCAGGCTGAGCTCCGCGCCCGCTCAGTCGAGAGCGAACCGGACGACGGGGTCGAGCGCGTCGAGCGAGCCCGTGTAGCCGTAGCTTCGCTCGGTGAGCGAGGCGAGCGAGGCAGGCGACTCGTAGGTCGCGGTCGCGAGCACGCGGGGGGCGGTCGTCGAGAAGCCGCCGCGGTGGAAGCCCGAGGTGTTGCAGAAGACGAGGGTCGCCTTCGGGCCGACGAAGCGGCGAACCGCTGATTCGGGCACGCGGCGCTCGAGATCGCCCTCCGAGGGGTAGTTCTCACCGAGCGGCTTCCAGGGCCACGCGTCCGCGTACTGACCGCCCGGCTGGCTTCCGGCGACGTACTGGAACGGGCCCATCGCCTCGTCCACGTCGACGAGGTAGAGGAACGCCTTCAGGAGGTGCTGGTCGTCGTAGTCGCGATGCCAGAGCTGCGACGAGACCCGCGCCGTCTCCTCCGTCTGCGGAATGGAGTACCAGACGTCGACGTACGCGAGCTTCGACCACATGCGCAGGTAGGCGTTCGCGACGTCGAGCATGCGCCGCGACGCCGCGACGGCGAACCACGGGTCGTCGAGCCCGAGCGTCGCGCCGTAGCTATGGAGGCGAACGACGAACTCCTTGCCCGCCCGTACGCGCCCGCCCTCTCCGCCGGCGCCGAGATCCTGCTCGGTGTCCCTTGCGAATGCGCCTCCCATCGACGCGAGTGCGTCCCACGTCTCGGGCTCGGGGAAGAGGTCCCCGAAGCGCAGGAGCGAGTAGCCCTGCTCGTCGAGCTCCGAAACGATCCGCCGCTGCACGTCGTCGAGCGCGGGCGGTGCGTGCTCGAAGAGCCCCCGGCTCCGCCTGTTCGACAGCGCGCGGTCGTGCAGGCGGTACGTCGCGCGGATTCCGCGGCGCTCGACCGCCTTCGCATACGGATCGACCCGGTCCGGAAGCACGCGGTTGAGCCTGCGCGCGAGCTGTGTCTTCCTCCTGTGCACGGGCGAGGCCCTACCGTACCTGCACGTGACGAGGGTCTTCTACGCCTTCCGCGACTCGCCGCAGCGCCGGCGCGCGCTCGTCGCCGAGCCGGGCGCGCCGGAGCGGTACATGCTCTTCGGCCTCGACGAGTTGCGCGCGCGCGGCTATGGGGTCGAGCACGATCTCGAGCGAGTGCAGCCGTCGCGCGGGGCGCGGCTCGCGGGATCCGCAGTCCAGCGCGGGCTCGGCTGGGCCGGAGGCTACGGGGGCGACTTCGCGACCGTGCTCGGGTCGCTCGAAGCTGCGAACCGCGCCGACGTCGTCTTCTCCACCGTGGACACGGTCGGGATCCCGCTGATCCTGGCCGCTCGCTTCCGCCGGCTGCGAAAGCCCCTGGTGTACGCGGCCATCGGTCTCCCCGAGCGGCTCGCCCGGCTTCGCTCGGGGCGCATGCGGCGTCTCTACGCCCGCGCGCTCGCCGGCTGTGCGGCAATCCTCGCCTACAGCGAGCGCGAGGCCGGCGACCTCGAGCTCTGGTTGTCCGCGCAGGGGAGGCCGACAACGGTCTCGTTCGTCCCGTTCGGGGTCGACACCGAGGCATTCCGGCCGTCGGCGGAGAAGTCGACGCTCGACGTCGTCTCCGTGGGAGCGGATCCGCACCGCGACCTCCAGCTGCTCGTCGAGGTCGCACGCGGCCTGCCGGACACGCGGTTCGCGCTGGTCGCGGGGCGCGACAACGTGCGCGATCTCGCCGACGTTCCGTCGAACGTGACCGTCGAGATCGACCTGCCCTTCGCGGAGATGAAGCAGCGGCTCGACTCGGCCCGCGTCGTCGCTCTCCCGGTGCGCGAGAACACGTACTCGGGCGCGACGACGGTGCTCCTGCAGGCGCTCGCGCTCGGCAAGCCGGTGGTCGTCAGCCGTACGAGCGCGATCGAGAGCGGCTACGGCCTAGCCGACGGCGAGAACTGCCGTCTCGCCGCCCCCGGCGATGCCGCCGGGTTCGCGCAGTCGCTCACCGACGTCCTCGGAGACGAGCGACGCGCGCGTGCCCTCGGCGCGAGCGGACGCGCGACCGTCGAGCGCTCGCTTACGTGGGATCGGTACGTGGCTCGGATCGAGGCGATTCTCGTCGCAGCTGCAGCATCCGCTCGTGACGGCTCTCCACCCTCGTGAGTCCCGCCGGAGCGAGGTGGTCTGCGAGATGGTCGGCCGTGCACGTCGTCCACGGATGCGTCTCGACGAGGAGCTCGTCGACGGCCCCCCACGACGGCGTGGGAGTACTGAGGACGGTCTCGCACTCCTCCCCCTCCGTGTTGATCTTCACGACGAGCCAGTCGGGCGCGCCGGCGGCCGCCTCGCGCAGGACGTCGACCATGGCGAGCACAGGCACGCGCTCGACGCCGGTCTCGTGCGGCGCCCAGGAGTCCGGCGGATGGAGTGTGTGGCCCCACGACGAGCGCATGACGTGCAGCTCCGCCTCGCCCGCCTCGGCGCTCACCGCCGCCTTGACGACGCGCCACGGGCGCTCCGGTGCGGAGAAGGTCGCGGCGCTTCGCGCGAGGAGCGCGACGTTCGCGGCCTCCGGCTCGTACGAGGCGACGCCGGCAGCTCCGTGGGCGAGTGCGTACGCGCCGTAGTAGCCCTTGTGCGCGCCCAGGTCGAGAACGAGCGCCCCGCGGTAGTCGGCGAGGTACGGCTCGTCTACGAGCGTGTTCTTGAGCGTCTCCCAGTCGATCTCGTAGTCGTCCTGCGAGAGGAAGAGCGAGCCGCGCGCGTAGCGCACCTGGTAGGTCTCTGAGACACGCACGCGGCGTCGCGCCTCGGCGAGGGCGAGATCGGCTCGCGTCCGCCAGGGAAGGCGCCGGTCGGCGAGAACGCTCGCGAAACGGCGAGGCGGTGGCATCGATCGTCTAGCTTGTCAGCCCGTGGATGCCGGCGCCGTCCCGCGGGCTGCACGCCGTGCCGCACGGCGAGCGACCGGCCGTGCACGGACGGAGCTGGACTGGCTGGCGTCGCGCAGGGGAGCTGCCGACCTCGCGCTCTTCCACGAGTTCGCCCCGTCGCCGTCGGGGGGCGGGAACCAGTTCCTCCGCGCGCTGGTCGGCGAGCTCGAGCGACGAGGGCTCGAGGTCGAGCTCAACCGGCTCTCGGCTGGCACGCGAGCGTGCCTCGTCAACTCCTTCAACTTCGACGTGACGAGGCTGCGTCGCTTCGCCCGCTCGGGCGTCCGGACGGTGCATCGCGTGGACGGCCCGATCGGTGTCTATCGCGGATACGACGACGGAACAGACCGCGCGATCGCGGCCGTGAACGCGGAGCTCGCGGATGCGACGATCCTCCAGTCGCAGTACAGCCTCGAGAAGCACCGCGAGCTCGGCTTCGAGCTGCGAGCGCCGGTCGTCGTGCCCAACACCGTCGACCCCGCGATCTTCCACCCGGCCGCGGAGCGCGCGCCGCTCTTCGGCAGGAAGGTCAGGGTGATCGCGACGAGCTGGTCGGACAACGAGCGCAAGGGGGCGGACACCCTCGCCTGGCTCGACGCCCATCTCGACATCGATCGCTACGAGCTGACCTTCGTCGGGCGCTCGTCGGTGAGCTTCGAACGGATCGACGTGGTCGGTCCCGTCGGGTCGCACGAGGTAGCGCGGCTTCTCGGCGAGCACGACGTCTACCTCGCGCCGAGTCGCGATGATCCGTGCTCGAACGCGCTTCTCGAGGCGCTCGCGTGCGGGCTGCCGGCGGCGTACCTCGAGAGCGGTGGCCATCCCGAGCTCGTCGGCGAGGGCGGGCTTCCGTTTCGCGCGGACGAGGAGCTGCCGGCCGTGCTCGACCGGCTCGTCGCCGAGCTCGACGAGCGGCGCTCGGCGATCGCCGTGCCGTCGCTCGCGGACGTCGCCGACCGGTACCTGGCCGTCCTCGGCGTCGAGCGCCCCGCCTAGAATCGCGCGGCCGTGGAGAACTACCTTCGCCGAGGCGTGAACGCGGCTCGCTTCCGTCTGAACCGACGCCTCGACCGCGCCTCGGTCTCGCGTGCGCACGACGTCTTCTACGAGTCGGACGTGTGGACGCGCGCGACGTGGCTCGGTGCGCAGGCGCTCAAGAACCCGCTCGATCTCTGGGTCTACCAGGAGATCGTCTTCGAGACCCGGCCCGAGCTGATCGTCGAGACGGGAACGTACCGCGGCGGGAGCGCGCTCTACCTCGCGTCGATCTGCGACCTCGTCGGCACGGGCGAGGTGCTGTCGATCGACATCGAGCCCGAGCGCGAGGACTACCCGCGACACCCACGCATCACGTACCTCGCTGGTCGCTCGTCGACGGATCCCGAGGTCCTCGCCGAGGTGCGCGAGCGGGCGGGGAGCGGCCCGATCCTCGTCGTGCTCGACTCCGACCATTCAGCGAGGCACGTCGCGGCCGAGCTCGAGGCGTACGCGCCGCTCGTGCCGGTCGGCTGCTACCTCGTCGTCGAGGACTCGAACATCGGCCTGATCAGGAAGGACCTCATGCCGGGGCCACTCGAGGCGGTCGACGCGTTCCTCGCGCGAACGAGCGAGTTCGAGATCGACCGCGAGCGGGAGAAGTTCCTCATCACGTTCAACCCGAGCGGCTACCTGCGCCGCGTGGCTGCGCCGCCGAGCTGAGCCGCATGACACGGTCGCGGGTTCCGGCTCACGTCCTCGAGAACGGGATCGCGCTCGACGACGTCGCGCTCCTCTACGTCCCCGTGCCGCGTGCGGGAAGCACCGCAGTCCTGTGGGCCCTCGCCGAGAGCGAGGGCCTCTCCGAGGAGCGCTTCCACGGCAGCGACAAGCTCGAGGTGACGCGCGCGCTGACCGTGCACGACCTCTCGGTCTGGGGCGACCGCCGGCTCGCAGCCCGGAGCGAGCATGAGCAGTACGACATCCTGCGCTCGGAGGCGTGGCTGCGCTTCACGGTCGTCCGCGAGCCGGTTCGGCGGGTCTGGTCGGCGTGGCTGACGAAGGCGCTGCTGCGCGACCCCCGCTTCGTGGCGGCGTTCGGAGGCGAGGAGTGGTTCCCGCGACGGATCGGCAGCGCCGAGGACGTCGCAGGAGCGTTTCGCCGCTTCGTCGCGGAGCTCGCGCAGCGACCCGCGGAGTGGCACGACCCGCACTGGTTCGCTCAGGCCGACCTCGTCGGCCTCGACGAGATCGGCTACTCGGTCGTCGCGCGCATAGAGGAGCTTCCTGGAGCGCTCGCGCCGATCGACGACAGGCTCGCGCGGCACGGCCGGCCACCGCTCGCCCTGCGGCACGAGAACGCGTCGCTCCTGCCGTTCGATCCCGGCCTCCTCGACGGCGAGACGGCCGAGGCGCTGGCGGCGTGGACTGCGCGCGATCGCGAAGCTCTCGGGTACCCGGAGACGTCGGCCGGGGACGTTCTCGACGCGGGTTGGGCCGCGGCGGTCGAAGCTGCGCTGCCAGCGGTGCGCGCAGTCGCGGAGCGGAACGAGCGCGTCGGGGATCTGCGAGCGCTCCTCAGGCGCAGTCGCGCGTCCTGAGCGCCTCGTTCGTCGTTGCGCCGCTGATGCGCACCGGCCCGTCCGTCCGCCAGAGGACGAGCCCGGCCGCGGTCCCCGAGCCGAGCTTCGTGCCCTCGAGCTCGATCCCGGGCTGCGTCACGACGTAGGCGGCCACGAGTGGCGCGCCGGACGCGTACTCGAGTCCTCCGCCTGGGGTCACGTCGACCCGCTTGATCGGCAGGCCGTCGGGAATCGAGTCGTCGATGTACGCGGCTCGCTCGACCGTCCGGTTGAAGAACTCGGTGAGGTAGAGGGCATGCCAGGTGAGCGCGGACGCTGGACACGCCGTACTCACGAGGTAGAGCTTCGTCACGTCCGCACCGGCCGGGACGCGGTGGTCGACCCAGGCGCGCTCGGGCGCACCCGCGAACACCGCGTTCTCCTCCGCGTCGGCGATGCGATGCCACGCCAGGGTGGCGGTGCTCGCGAACGTCACCAGCGTGAGCACGGGCAGGATCCACCACAGCCGTCTCGGAAGGGCAGCGACGAGGACGAGGACGCCGAGGACCAGGAGCACCATCAGCTTGCGCGCCGTCAGCAGCTCTCCTGCGAGGTGATCCTGCAGCCGAGCCCAGAGCGCACTCGGAACGACGTCGACACCGACGTCGCTCGCGATGTAACGGAACGGCAGCGAGCCGAGGAGGACCAGCGCCAGCCCGATGCCGATCCCGGTCGCGACGAGCGGGCGTGGCATCCCGTCGGCGAGCCACACGCCGGCGACGATCAGCCAGAGCGGCGCGAGGTAGAAGACGTTGCGGTCGTGGAGGCGGTCGAAGCCGAAGTCGGTGCTCGCGAACGCCGCCGTCACGAAGAGCATCCCGGCGTTGACGGTCAGGAAGGCGGCGCCGAACGCGGCGTCCGCGCTCGACCCGTTCCGTGCCCGACGCCATAGCCGCGTCAGCACGATCGGCAGCACGGCGATCGGCACGACCGCGAGGTACAGCTCGAGGTCTGCGACGTGGTACGCGCTCCACTTGACGATGTCGCGCGGGTCGTAGCCGCGGAACAGCACCTCGTACGCGCCGACCGCGTCGAGCGGCGAGGTTCCGGTGATCAGGGAGCGTGCGAGAAGCGCCAGCACCGCGAGGGCGAGCGCGCCGAGCGTCGGCCACAGCCTGCGAAGCAGCTCGCCGAGGCGCGGCCGTCCTGGCATGACGGCCCAGACGAGGACGAGGCCGAGGACGTACGCCGCGAACATCACTGCGAACTGGGCTCGAGTCGCGTATGCGAGCGCGACCGCGCCGAGCACGCCGACCTGCCGAAGCGTCGTCGGTCGCTCGAGCGCGAGCACGACGGCCCAGAGCGCGATCGAGTACGTCAGGTACGAGACGCTCTCGGTCATCACGAGCGCGACGTAGAGGGAGGACGGAATCGCGATCGAGAAGGCGGCCACGCCGACCGCCCACCACGGACGCAGGAGTCGGCGGGCGACGAGGTAGAGCGGGATCGCCGCGAGGGCGAAGAGGAGCGCGTTCGCGACCTTGTAGAACGGGTACGCGGCGACCCGGCTCCCGGCGACCGCGAGGATCGGCGCCAGGATGGACGGGTACACCGGTCCGAGCTGGTACGGCTGGTGGCGCAGGGTGAGCCCGTCGCCCTCGGCGAGTGAGGCCGCCGCGCCCGCGTAGATGTGCTCGTCGGGGTGGACGCGCGGGGTCGAGACGAGCTGCGCCGCGCCGGCGTACGCGATCGCGAACCCGAGCACGATCGCGACGAGGACGAGAAACGGCCGGCGCCCGGATTCCATGCGGCAGCCGATGCTAGATGTCCGAGCGGAGCCGAGACGTTCGACGCGGGCGCTAAGGTCAGGCGCTGACATGCCCGCGCGCCGTGCACTCGTCATCGGGATCGCCGGCCAGGACGGCTCGCTCCTGGCCGAGCTCCTCCTCAACGAGGGGTACGACGTCTCCGGGGTCGTCCGCCAGCCGATCTCGACGCGGTTTCCGAACCTCGAGGCCATCCGCCCGGCGCTCGACCTCGCGCAGGCCGACGTCCTCGACGAGCTGTCGCTCGTGGACGTCCTCAGCTCGGCGCGGCCGGACGAGGTCTACAACCTCGCCGCGCCTTCCTTCGTGCCGATGTCGTGGCGGCAGCCGGTGCTCACGGCGGAGTTCGCAGCCGTGGGCTGCACAGCGCTGCTCGAGGCGATCCGGCGCGTCGACACGGGCATTCGCTTCTACCAGGCGTCGTCGAGCGAGATCTTCGGCGAGCCGAGGGAGGTTCCCCAGCACGAGGAGACGCCGCTGGCACCGGTGACGCCGTACGGGGTCGCCAAGGCGTACGCGCACTTCATCACGCGGAGCTACCGGCGCCGGTACGGGCTCCACGCCTCGTCCGGGATCCTGTACAACCACGAGTCGCCCCGGCGCCCGCTCGACTTCGTGACGCGCAAGATCTCCCACGCCGCGGCCTCGATCAGCCTCGGGCTCGAGCGCGAGGTCTCGCTCGGCAACCTCGACGCCCGTCGCGACTGGGGGTACGCCGGGGACTACGTCCGCGCCATGTGGCTCATGCTCCAGCAGGACGAGCCCGACGACTACGTCATCGCGAGCGGCACCAGCCACAGCGTCCGCGAGCTCGTCGAGCGCTCCTTCTCCCACGTCGGCCTCGATTGGGAGGAGCACGTGCTCCTCGACGAGACGCTCGTGCGCGGGAAGGCCGAGCTTCACGACCTCGTCGGCGACCCGGCGAAGGCGCGCGAGCGGCTCGGATGGTCGCCGACCGTCGAGTTCGACGAGCTCGTCCAGCTCCTCGTCGACGCCGATGTGGATCGCCTGCGCGCCGAGCTCGAGCCGACGAGCGTCGGCGGCTAGTCGCGGTGGCCGGAGCGCTCGCGGGACGAGCCCGCAGCCTGCTCGCGCCCGTGGCACGCCCGCTGCGACGTGCATCGGTCGGCGCCAGGTCGCGCGGCTGGCCGCCGCACTCGCGGCTCTTCGTCCCCTACGACGCTGCGGGCTGGGTGCTCGAGTACGAGGCGCGGCATCTCGAGGAGACGGCCCGCTCGCTGGGCGTTCGGCTCGGGCCCGCCTCGTGGGCGGCCGCGATCTCGGAGCAGGCCGTGTTCCACACGAGTCAGTTCTCGCTGCTGCTCGACGACTTCGAGAGGCGCGGAAACACCCTCGGTGTCTCCTACTTCCATGGGCGTCCCGGCACGCCGGGCATGCCCGAGTTCGACGCGTGCTTCGAGACCATGCGGCGCCGGCACGCCGACATCGACCGCGTCCAGGTGACGAACGCGGCGATGGAGGAGCTCGTGCTCGGGACGGGGCTCGGCCGCGAGAAGGTGCACCGGATCCCGATCGGCGTCGACGTCGAGGCGTTCGCGCTCCGCTCCCCGGCCGACGTCGAGGCGGCCCGGCGCGCCCTCGACCTCCCGGCGACGGCGTTCGTCGTCGGCTCGTTCCAGAAGGACGGGGTGGGCTGGGGGGAAGGGCTCGAGCCGAAGCTGATCAAGGGCCCCGACGTGCTCGTGAGCGCGGTCGAGCGGCTGCGGAGCCGGGTGCCGGAGCTCGTCGTCCTGCTCACGGGGCCGGCGCGCGGCTACGTGCGCTCGCGGCTCGAGCGGCTCGGGATCCCGCACCGGCACGCGCTCCTGCCCGACATCGACGCGGTCGCGCAGGCGTACGACGCGATCGATCTCTGCCTCGTCACCTCGCGCGACGAGGGCGGCCCGCGCGCCGTGCTCGAGTCGATGGCGGTCGGCGTGCCGCTCGTCTCGACACGGGTCGGTCAGGCGACGGATCTCGTGCGCCACGGGGAGAACGGCTGGCTCGTCGACGTCGAGGACGTCGACGGCATCGTCCACTGGTCGGCGCGCGTCGCGGAGGCGGGCGACGACGAGCTGACGCGGATCCGGGCGGCCGGCCGGGCGACGGCGGAGGAGAACTCCTACCCGGCGCTCCGCCCTGGCTGGCGGGCGCTCCTGGACGGCTTCGTCGAGCTCGGCGAGCAGGCGGCGTGAGCGCCGCGCGCGCTGCGCGGTACGGACGCGGGGCGGCACGCTGGGCGCGCCTGCTCGCGCGGCCGGGCGGTCGCGGTCGACCCGGCGTCCGCGTCTTCTACGGACATGACCGCGTGCCCGCCGCGGGCGACGCCGTCTCGGGCGGCTCGGCGAAGATCCAGCGGCTCGCGACGCGGTTCCCGAATCACCCACACGACTTCACGCTCACGTACCTCGGGTCGAACTGGGTGCCACGCGACCTCGGCATGCTGCTGTGGTTCCTGCGGCGCGGTGGTATCCCGCTCGTCGTCAACCAGGACGGCGTCGGGTATCCGGCGTGGGCGGGGGACGAGACCGACGCGGTGAACAAACCGCTCCGCGCGCTGCTCGGCGGTGCGGAGCACGTCCTCTACCAGAGCGAGTTCTCGAAGCGCTCCGCCGACGAGTGGGTCGGTCCGCCGGCCGGTACCTGGGAGATCCTCCCGAACGCCGTCGACGTCTCGCGCTTCGCCCCCGCGGACGATCCTCCCGCCGGCGGGCCCGTGCTCCTCCTCGGCGGCGACCAGACGCAGGAGTACCGGCTCGAGCTCGCAGTCGCGACACTCGCCGCGGTGCTCCGCGAGCACGGGGACGCCCGGCTGCTCGTGACGGGACGCCTCGTCACGCCGCTCGAGCCGCTCACGGCCCGCTTCGGCGTCTCGGGGCGCGTGGAGGCGGTCGGCCGCTACTCGCAGGCTGATGCGCCGGCGCTCTTCCGCCGCGCGCACGTCCTCCTCCACACGAAGGTGAACGACCCCTGCCCGAGCGTCGTCCTCGAGGCCATGGCGAGCGGGCTCCCTGTCGTGTACCCGCGGAGCGGCGGCGTGCCGGAGCTCGTCGGCGACGACGCGGGAATCGGCGTCGTGCACCCGGACGGCTACGAGCGCGACGAGCCGCCCGAGCCCGAGGCGCTCGCGGATGCGCTCACTCGCGTCCTCGCCGAGCTCCCTTCGTACCGAGCAGCGGCGCGGGCTCGAGCCGTCGACCGCTTCTCACTCGAGCCGTGGCTCGACCGTCACGCCGAGCTGTTCGAGCGGCTCGCGCCGACGTAGCCCTCGACGCGCCCGCGCAGCGTCGCTGCGTAGTAGCGCGCCCGCTTCACGTCGAGGTGCCCGAGCGCGACCAGGGCGCCGCCCGCCGGCCGGACGAGCATGCGGGCGACCGTGCGCGGCGGGTAGCGATGCTTGCGCAGGAGGTAGCCGAGGCTCGCTCCATCGCGGAGGCCGATCGAAGCGTCGTCCTCGCGCACGTCGTGGAGGACGACGAGCGTCGGGTCGTAACCGATCCGGGCGCCGCTGCTCACGGCTCGCACCAGGTAGTCGGTCTCCTCGCCGGAGGAGGTCCGGCGCCCCGAGCCGAGTCCCAGTCGCTCGTCGAACGCGCCGACCCGCTCGACGAGCTCGCGGCGGAGGAACATCGTCGCCGCATTCGCGCGATTCCAGAGGTTCTCGCGGGTGAGGAGCACGGCGTCGCGCTTCCACGAGGCCGACGAGCGTCCCTCACCATCCTCCGCGCGTCCCGTCACTCCGTCGAGCCCGGCGTCCGCCGCGAAGCGCGCGGCGACGGTCTCCAGCAGCCCGGGCGGATAGGCGCAGTCGTCGTCCGGGAACGCGACGAGGTCGGCCGAGATCTCTCGCAGTGCAGCGTTGCGTGCGCGGGAGAGCCCTCGCTCCGAGCGCAGGTGGCGGAGGTCGAGCTGGCGCCCCTGCGAGGAGCCGAGCGACGCGGTCGTCCTCGTTCTGGTCGACGACGATCGTGCGCAGATGCGGGTAGCGCTGGGCCTCGAGCGAGTCGAGGAGCGTCGCGAGCTCCTCCGTGCGGCCCACCGTCGCGACGACGAGGTCGAACGACGGAGAGCCCTGCGACACGCGCCGTAGGCTACGGCACAGTGCCGCCTGCCCCTCTCGTCACCGTCCTCATGGCCGTACGTGACGGCGAGCGCTACGTGCGCGCGGCGGTCGAGAGCGCGCTCGGCCAGACGATTCCCGAGATCGAGGTGCTCGTCGTCGACGACGCGTCGACCGACACGACGCCGGAGATCCTCGAGGCGCTCGCCGACCCGCGGCTGCGCATCATCCGCAACGACGAGGGCACCGGACTCGCCGGATCCCTGAATCGCGGCCTCGACGAGGCGCGCGGGCGCTTCGTCGCGAGGCTCGATGCCGACGACGTCGCGCTTCCCCGCCGGCTCGAGCGCCAGCTCGTCCGCCTGCGGACGACCCCGCCGGTCGGAATCGTCGGATCGGCGGTGCTCGAGCTCGACGAGGAGGGCCGCGTCGGCCGGGCGCACGCGATGCCGGCCGAGCCGACGGAGGTGCGCTGGAGCGCCCTCTTCAGCGCGCCCTTCTACCACCCGACCGTGCTGCTCGAGCGCGACCTCCTCGAGCGGCACGGACTGCGCTACGACTCGAGCTTCGAGGAGAGCGAGGACCACGACCTGTGGTCACGGCTCCTCGAGCACACGGCCGGCGCGAACGTGCCGGAGCCGCTCGTCCTCTACCGCGTGCACGGGGAGCAGGCGTCGCAGCGCCGGCGCGAGCTCCAGCGGGAATGCCAGCTCCGCGTCGCGCGCGCTGCGATCGCCAGGATCGCCCCCGGGCTGTCCGAGGATGAGGTAGACCTCGCCTGGCAGGTCGGTGCAGCGGAGGCGGTCTCCGGTCCGGCCGTCGAGGCGGCGGACGCATACGTCGCACTCCTCGACGCGTTCGAGGAGCGCTTCGGACGGGGTGCGCGCCCGCGTGCAGCCCGCGACCTCGCGCGGGTCGCCGCCCAGGCGACGGTGGTCGATCGCGCGCGCGTCGCGCGCCAGGCGCTTCGGCTCGATCCGGCTCTACCGGCCAGCGCGGTCGCGCGCAGGCGCGAGCGGGGCCGGATCGGGCAGGCACGCCGCGAGGCCGAGGGCTGGCTGACGCGCCTCGCGGGAGGCGAGGGCGCCGCGCCGATCCGCGTCGCGGCGGTCTTCCCGGAGCCGACGCCGTACCGGACGCCACTCCTCGACCGGATCGCGGCACTCCCCGAGATCGATCTCACGGTCCTCTACGCCGCCCGTACCGTCGCCGGGCGAACCTGGCGGATCGACCCGGCGCATAAGACCGTCTACCTCCGCGGCCTCCGTGTACCGGGCGCCGAGCGCATCGTCCGGCACGACTACCCGATCACCCCGGGAGTCGTCGGCGCGCTCACGGAGGCGAGACCGCAGGTCGTCGTGGTCTCGGGCTGGAGCACGTTCGCCGCGCAGGCCGCGATCGCGTGGTGCGAGCTCAAGGACGTCCCGTACGTCCTCGTCGTCGAGAGCCACGACGAGGGGCCGCGGGCCGGGTGGCGGCGCATCGTCAAGGGCACCGTGGTGCCGCCGGTGGTTCAGCGCGCCGCGGGGATCCTCGTGACGGGAACCCTCGCCCGCGACTCGATGCTCGCGCGGGGGGCGGCGCCCGAGCGCGTTCATCTGTTCGCGAACACCGTCGACGTCGAGGACTTCGCGATGCGAGCCGAGTGGCTCCACGACCGCCGCGACGAGCTGCGGCGCGGCATCGGCGCGCACGACTCCGACGTCGTCGTCCTCTGCGTCGCACGGCTCGGGCCCGAGAAGCGGCTCGACGTGCTCGTGCGCGCCGTCGCAGCGGCGGACGAGCCGAGCCTGCTGCTCGCGCTCGCCGGAGACGGGCCGGAGCGTCAGGAGCTCGTCCAGCTCGCGGGCGAGCTCGGTGTCCGCCTCGCGCTCCTCGGCGACGTCGACTGGGAGCGCATCGTCGAGCTGTACGTCGCCGCCGACGTGTTCGCGCTCCTCTCCGAGCGCGAGACCTGGGCTGTGGTGGTCAACGAAGCCGCAGCCTGCGCGCTCCCGCTCGTGCTCTCGGAACGGGTCGGCGCGGCGCACGACCTCCTCCGCGACGGCGAGAACGGCACGCTTGTCCCGGCCGGCGACGTGCTCGCGCCGGCGAACGCGCTCCGCGACCTCGCGCGCGACCCGGAGCTCCGACGAGCCCAGGGCGCGCGCTCGCGCGAGCTGGCGCGGGACTGGGGCTACGGGCCGAGCGTCGACGGGTTCCTCGACGCCGTCCGCGAAGCGGTCGTGGACTAGCCTGCTCCGATGGCCGACGCCGGCGGACGCGCGCGCATCCTCGTCCTGAACCAGTACTACTGGCCGGGCGTCGAGGCGACGGCGCACCTCCTCACCGAGCTGTGCGAGGCGCTCGCGGAGGAGTACGACGTCGAGGTGGTGACCGGTGTCCTGCACGGGTACGAGGACGCGCCGCGCGAGACCGAGCACAACGGCGTCCGCATCGCACGTGTCGCCTCGACCTCGTACGAGCGCTCGGAGCTCGGACGCCGCGCGGTGAACTACTTCTCGTACCTCGGGTCGGCGCTTCGCCACGCGCTCAGCGGGCCGCCGCCCGACCTCGTCGTCTGCATGACCGACCCGCCGATCATCGGGGATCTCGGCGTGCTCGTGGGCAAGCGGGTCGGCGCGCCGGTGCTCGTCATCAGCCAGGACGTGTTCCCGGAGATCGCCACCGAGCTGCACCGCCTCCGGAATCCCGCCGTCATCGGCGTCCTGCGGACGTTGGTGGGGGCATACCTCCGCCGCGCGGACCGGATCGTCGCGATCGGGGAGACGAT
The DNA here is from genome assembly GCA_963846995.1 of uncultured Gaiellaceae bacterium. Lineage (GTDB taxonomy): Bacteria > Actinomycetota > Thermoleophilia > Gaiellales > Gaiellaceae > GMQP-bins7. The sequence continues at coordinate 181,654 of CAWJYD010000012.1, forward strand.
GCGTGAGCGCCTCGAGGAGAAGGGCGCGCCGCCCGAGCGGCTCCGCGTCATCCCGAACTGGGTGGACACGCGTGCGATCACCCCACAGCCGCGCGACAACTCCTGGGCCGAGCAGCACCGGCTCGTCGGGCCGTTCGTCGTCATGCACTCGGGCAACGTCGGGCACGCGCAGGATCTCGACAGCCTCGTACGCGCGGCGACGTTTCTCCGCGACCGCGACGACCTCGCGATCGTGATCGCCGGCTTCGGCGCGCGACACGCGGAGATGGTCGCGCTGGCGCAGCGCCTCGAGGTTGAGGAGACCCTGCGCTTCCTCCCCTACCAGAAGCGCGAGCGGCTCCCGCTCTCGCTCTCGAGTGCCGACATCCACGTCGTCGGGCTGGCGAAAGGGCTGGCGGGCTACGTCGTGCCGAGCCGCCTGTACGGGATCCTCTCGGCCGGCCGTCCGGTGATCGTCGGTGCGGACGAGACGAGCGAGACGGCGCGACTCGTCCGCGAGGTCGGCTGCGGCATCGTCATCCCGCCCGGGCGGCCGGACCTGCTCGCACGGACGATTCGCGAGGCCGCCGACGGGGGCTTCGACCTCGAGGGCATGGGCCGGCGCGGACGGGCGTACGTCGAGGAGGAGGCCGACCGGGTGGTCGCGATGGAGCGCTACCGCGCGCTCGTGCGGGAACTGCTCGCCGCGTGATCCGCCGCGCGACGTTCTGGGGGTCGCTCGCCGCGCTCGCATGGACCCATGCGGGCTACCCCGCCGCGATCGGGGCACTCGCGCGCCTGCGACCTCGACCGGTTCGCAAGCGCGACGTGACGCCGTCGGTCTCGCTCGTCGTGTCCGCTCACGACGAGGAGGCCGTGATTCGCAGGCGCGTGGAGAACGCGCTCGCGCTCGATTACCCCTCCGACCTGCTCGAGGTCGTCGTCGCATCGGACGGCTCGACGGACGGCACCGACGCGATCGTCGAGGAGCTCGCGGCCGCCGACGGGCGCGTCCGGCTCCTGCGCTGTCCGCGCGAGGGTAAGGTGGCGGCGCAGCACCGCTCGGTCCGGGAGACGACGAGCGACGTCCTCGCGTTCACCGACGCGAACAGCGAGTGGAAGCCCGACGCGTTGCGCTCGCTCGTCAGCAACCTCGCCGACGACGAGGTCGGCTACGTCTGCGGCCAGCTCCGGCTCGAGAGCCCGGACGGCGCGAACATGGAGGGCGTCTACTGGCGCTACGAGACGTGGGTGCGCGAGCAGGAGTCCGCATGCAGCTCGATCACGGCGGGCAACGGCGCAATCTACGCCGTGAAGCGCGAGGCGTACGTCGAGGACGACCCGAAGTTCGGGCACGACTTCGGCTTCCCGTACCTCATGGAGCAGGCGGGTCGGCGCGCGGTCTACGAGCCGGCTGCGGTCGCGGTCGAGAAACCGGCCGCCGAGCCCGAGGACGAGTACGGGCGCAAGGTGCGCACGATCTCGCGCGCGCTCGGCCACATCCTGACCGGGCGCGCGTTCCGCCCGTCGCGGCCGCTGTACCAGGCGCAGCTCGTCTCGCACCGGGTGCTGCGCTACTCGACGGGGATCCTGCACGCGCTCCTGCTCGTGTCGAGCCTCCGCCTCGCCGGCCGCGCTCCCTTCTACCGCCGCGTCCTGGCGCTCCAGCTCGCGGGGCTCGGGCTGGCCGCGGCAGGTAAGCAGCGCCTGCCGATCCCGGGTGCGCGGCTCGCGTACTACTACTTCGTCGTCACGAAGGCGACCGTGTCCGCGCTCGTCCGCTACCTGCGCTTCGGCACGCCGCAGACGTGGGACAAGGCGAAGGGGACGCGCTGAACCGCACGCTCGACATGGCCGTCGCGGGGACGGGTCTCGTCGTCACGAGCCCGCTCCTCGCGCTCGCCGCAGTCGCGACGAAGCTCGAGGACGGTGGGCCGGTGCTCTACCGGCAGACGCGCGTCGGCAAGGACGGGATCGACTTCGAGGTGCTGAAGCTCCGGACGATGGTCGTCGGCGCCGAGGGCATGGGCGCGGGATACGCGGTCGACCGGGGCGACCGCAGGATCACGCGCGTCGGACGCATCCTCCGGCGCACGTCCGTCGACGAGCTGCCGCAGCTCTGGAACATCCTGCGCGGCGACATGAGCGTGATCGGGCCGCGCCCGACGCTGCGCTACCAGGTCGACCAGTACGACGAGCACCAACGCCACCGGCTCGACATTCGGCCGGGGCTGACCGGCTGGGCGCAGGTGCACGGCCGGGCGGAGCTGCCGTGGGCCGAGCGGATCGACCTCGATGTCTGGTACGTCGAGCACCGCTCGCCGCGCGTCGACCTCCACATCCTCCTGCGCACCCCCCTCGCGCTGTTCCGGGGCACGTACCGCGGCGCGACCGGCGGCTGGCGTCCGAAGACCTAGCCGGGAAGAGGAAGGCCCTTCGCGGCGAGCAGCGAGCGGTAGAGACGGTCGACGTCGTCGACGAGCCGCGCGACCGAGTAGCGCTCGCGGATGTCCTCGCGCGCGGCCGTGCCGAGCCGCTCGCGGAGCTCCGGATCCCGCGCGAGAGCCGCGAGCCGGTCCGCGGCTGCCTCGACGTCGCCCGGCTCCACGAGGAAGCCGTCGACTCCGTCGCGCACGACGTCGGGCACGCCCCCGACGCGCGTCGCGACCACGGGCGTTCCCGAAGCAAGTGCCTCGATCGCGCTCACCGGCGTGCCCTCGTTCACGGAGGGGAGGAGAAAGGCGTCGAACAGCCGGTAGTAGCCGGCGACGTCCTCCTGGTAGCCGACGAAGTACGTCGCGCGAGCGATACCTAGGTCGTACGCGAGCTGCTCGAGCCGCTCGCGGTCGGGCCCGTCTCCGACCATGCAGAGGACGGCGTCCGTGCCGCGGTCTCGCGTCGCGCGCACGATCTCGAGAACCGCGCTCGTGTCCTTCACGCCCGTCATGCGCCCGACCCAGCCGACGACGAACGCGTCCTTTGGGATCCCGTACAGCCCGCGGTAGTCGAGGTTCGCCGTCTCGTCTCCGAGGCGCTCGTCGAGGGGGATCCCGAGCCGGATCACCGTGAACTTGTCGCTCGGCGCGACACCGTGCTCGACGAGTTCGTCGCGCACCTCGGGGCTCACGGCGATCAGGACGTCGGACTGTCGCGCGAGCGTCCGCTCGACCTGCCGGAAGAACGCGGTGCGACCAGGGCCGAAGTAGCCCTTGAGGACGTGCCCGTGGAACGTGTGGACGATGATCGGCGGCCTGGCTCTTCCAGCGGCCACGGCCGCCGCCCGCGCCAGCGCTCCCGCCTTCGCAGTGTGCGTGTGCAGGATGTGCGGCCGCTCCTCGCGCATGATCGCCGTCAGCCGGCGCACGGACTTCACGTCGTGGAGGAGCGCCACCTCGCGCTGGATCTCCGGGACGTCGACGACGTCCACGCCGAGTCGCTCCGCGACGTACGCCATCGAGTCCTCGCCGCGCGCGAGGCTCCCCGCGACGAGCGTCGTGTGGTACCCGCGGGTCTCGAGTCCCGCGGCGAGGCTCGCGACGTGAATCGCCGGGCCGCCCATGTTCAGCCGGGCGATGACCCGGAGGATGCGGATCGGCTCCGGCACGGCGCTGACCCTAGCGACCATCCGAGTACGCTCTCGCGTCGTGGTCGTGCTCTTCACGTCCGTCGGTCAGCGGGTCGACATCGTGCGCGCGTTCAAGGCCGCCGGGGCCGTCACGCTCGGGGTGGACGCCGACCCGCTCGCGCCGGCGCTCTACCACTGCGAGCGCCACGCGCTCGTCCCGCCGATCGCCGACCCGGAGTACGTGCCCACGCTCGCTGCGCTCGTGAGCGAGCACGAGGTCGGGCTCGTCGTCCCGCTCAACGATCTCGACTTCCCGGTGCTCGCCCGCGCGCGCGAGCGGCTCGCGCCGGCGCTCGTGCTGCTCCCCGACGCCGAGGTCTCCGCGCGCATGTCGGACAAGCTCGACGCCCACCGGTTCTTCCTCGAGAACGGCATCGCCTCGCCCCCGAGCTGGGCCCCGGAAGAGGTTCCTGCGGACGCGCGCTACCCCGTGCTCGTGAAGGCACGCGAGGGCTTCGGCTCGCGCAACATCTTCCGGGCGCACGACCGCGAGGAGCTCGCGTTCTTCCTGGCCTACACGGGCGTCCCGTCGTTCGTGCAGGAGGCGTGTCTCGGCGAGGAGTTCTCGATCGACGTCTTCAGCGACATGGACGGCCGCTGCCTGAACGCGATCCCGCGCACGATGCTCCTGTCCAAGGGGGGCGAGTCGATCAAGGGGGTCTCGCTGAAGGACGAGGAGCTCGTCGCGTACGGCGCCCGCGTCGCGGAGGCCGTCGGGATCAAGGGGCCGGCCAACGTGCAGTGCTTCCGCGAGCCCGACGGGTCGCTGCCGGTGACGGACGTCAACACGCGCTTCGGCGGGGGCTTCCCGGTGCCGCTCGCCGCGGGCGGGCGCTACCCGGAGCTCGCCCTCGCACTTGCGCGCGGAGAGCATCTCGAGCCGCGACTCGGCGACTTCCGGGAGGGCGTGGCGATGACGCGCTACTTCTCGGAGGTGTGCCTCGAGCCTGGGGCCGACGGGCAGCTCGTCCCACTGCTGCCGCTCCCCTAGCCGCACGCTGCGCGGTCGGCGGTCGTCCCTCCTCCGTAGCATTCCGGGCCATGCGCTACCTCGTAACCGGCGCGGCCGGGTTCATCGGCTCGCAGCTCCTCCGCACGCTGCTCGAGCAGGGCCACGACGCCGTCGGCTGGGACGCCTTCACGGACTACTACGACCCGGCGCTGAAGGAGGAGAACGCGCGCGACCTCCCGGTCGAGCGCGTCGATCTCGCCGAGGACGACCTCGATTTGACCGGCCTCGACGGCGTCTTCCACCTCGCGGGACAGCCCGGGGTCGCGAGCTTCGGCGGCGTCTTCCCCGTGTACGTCCGGCAGAACGTGCTCGCGAGCCAGCGGCTGTTCGAGGCAGCCGTCGCGGAGGGGATGCGCGTCGTCGTCGCCTCCTCGTCGTCGATCTACGGCGACGCCGCCTCCTACCCGACGCCCGAGGACGCGACGCCGCGACCGCTCTCGCCGTACGGGATCACGAAGCTCGCGTGCGAGCACCTGGCGAGCGCGTACGCGTCCGAGTTCGGCCTCGACGCCGCCACCGTGCGGTACTTCACGATCTACGGGCCGCGCCAGCGGCCCGACATGGCGTTCACGAAGGTCGTCTCGTGCCTCGCGGAGGGGCGTCCCTTCGAGCTCTACGGCGACGGCCGTCAATCGCGGAGCTTCACCTACGTCGACGACGCTGTCGACGCGACCATCGCGACGATGCAGCGTGCCCCGACGGGCGCGACGTTCAACGTCGGCGGCGGAGCCGAGGTGTCGATGCTCGAAGCGATCGAGGCTCTCGGCCGAATCTCGGGACGGCGACTCGAGCTCGTACGGCTGCCGCGCCGGGAGGGCGACGCGACGCGCACCGCGGCGGACACGAAGAGGATCCGGACCGAGCTCGGCTGGGAGCCGACGACGGCGTTCGAGGACGGTCTGGCAGCTCAGTGGCGCTGGGCCGCTGATAGGGTCGCGAGCCGATGACCGCCCGGCCCGAGCTCGAGGACGAGCAGGAAGTCGACCTCTCCTCCGCCTGGCAGCGCATCAAGTTGCGCTGGTGGCTTCCCGTTGGCGGCCTGGTGCTCGGCGCGATCCTCGGCATCGCGCTCGCGGCGTCCGCGGCTTCGGTCTGGCGCGCGTCGACGATCGTCTACCTCGGTCAGCCGTTCGCTCCCCTTGGCGGCGGGCAGATCCAGAGCCTCGCCACGAACCCGAGGACGGTGAACGAGATCGTCCACTCGGAGACGGCGCTGAAGGCGGCGTCCGTGCGAAGCGGCATCCCGCTGTCGCGGCTCCGTTCCTCCGTTTCGGTGAAGGAGATCCTCGAGGCGGGTCAGGCGCGCGGCGTGAACCCGCTCGTCGAGATCTCGGTGAAGGGCTCGGGCAAGCGGAAGACGGAGCTCGCCGCGGACGCTCTCGCGCGGCGCGTGACCGCGCGCGTCTCCGTCTACGTGACGCAGAAGGTGAAGCTCCTCGAGGAGCAGGTCGCGACCGCCCAGACGCAGCTCGACGCCGCGAACGCGCGTATCCGCGCGGCCCAGGCGCAGCAGGCGCAGATCATCGCCGACAAGTCGATCCCCGTCGACCAGCGACTGCTCGTCACCTCGAACCTCAACTCCGTGATCACGACAGCCGACGCCCGTCGTGCGGCACTCCAGGAGTCGCTCGCGGAATCGCAGCAGCTCCTGAACCTCGCGCAGGACGTCGAGTCGAGCCGGGTCGTCGAACCGGCGGGAGCGGGCAAGACGACGGCTCGCTCGAGCCGCTCGTCGCTCCTCGTCGGCGCGCTGATCGGGCTCATCCTCGGAACGATCGCCGCGCTCCTCTTCGATCCGATCCTCGCGCGACGGAACGAGCCGGCCCCGCCCTCGGCCTGATGCTCGACGGCAAGCGGGTCGCGGTCGTCGTACCCGCGTTCGACGAGGAGCGGCTCGTCGGCGAGACGCTCCGCGGGATCCCGGACTTCGTCGACCGGATCTTCGTCGTCGACGACGCTTCGCGGGACGCCACCGTGGCGACGGTCGAAGGTCTCGGCGACCCTCGGGTACTCCTGCTTCGGCGCGAGCGCAACGGCGGCGTCGGCGCGGCGATCGCGACCGGATATCGGCAGGCGCGCGACGAGGCGGTCGACGTGACCTGCGTCATGGCGGCCGATAACCAGATGGACCCGGAGGAGCTGCGCGCGCTCGTCGAGCCCGTCGCGCGCGGAGAGGTCGAGTACGCGAAGGCGAACAGGCTCGTCTCCGGCGAGGCGTGGAACGTGATCCCGCGCACCCGCTACCTCGGGAACGCCGTGCTCTCCCTGCTCACGAAGATCGCGTCCGGGTACTGGCACGTCGCCGACTCGCAGGCGGGCTACACGGCGCTCTCGCTCGACGCGATCCGCCGCCTCGACCTCGACGCGCTCTACCCCCGCTACGGCTTCCCGAACGACATGCTCGTCCACCTGAACGTCCAGAACGCGCGCGTGCGAGACGTGCCCTCCCGGCCGATCTACGACGTCGGCGAGCGCTCCGGGATCCGGCTCCGGTCGGTGGTACCGCGTATCTCGTGGCTTCTCCTCAAGCGCTTCTGGTGGCGGATGGGGCAGAAGTACGTCATCCGCGACTTCCATCCGCTCGTCTTCTTCTACGCGTTCGGCGTGTTGATGCTCGGGCTCGGTCTCGTGCTGGGGCTCGTCGAGCTGATCCTGCGGATCCTCGGCAATGCGATCACGCCGGCGACGATCGTCCTCGTCGCCGTCCTCGTCATCGCGGGGCTGCAGATGACCCTCTTCGCCATGTGGTTCGACATGGAGGCGAACAAGGACCTCCGCTAGGGCCTGGGCTACGATCGCGCGATGCGCGGGCTCGCCGTCGCCGCCGCAGCCGCTGCGCTCGTGGTCGTCGGCGCTGCCGGTGCCTCGCCGCAGCAGTCGCAGGCGCAGCACGTCACGTTGATCGGGGACTCGGTGGCGGACGGGATCGCAGGGGACAATGACGCGATCGCGATCCTCGAGCAGGGAATCGACCTCGATCTCGAGCTCGCTCCCTGCCGCCGCGTCGACGGAGACAGTTGCCCGTACAACGGCGTACGGCCGCCGACGCTGGTCGACCTTGCGAAATCGCTCGGCTCGAAGCTCGGGCCGAACGTCGTCGTCGCCGTCGGCTACAACGACTTCGAGGATCAGTACGCGCAGAACATCCAAAGCGCGCTCGCGACGCTCAAGGCGCAGGGCGTGAAGCACGTCTGGTGGCTGACCCTGCGGGCCGCACGACATCCGGCCCTGAACATGAATCAGGACATCGAGGACGCGGCGGCGGCGCATCCCGACCTGATGTCGGTGATCGACTGGAACGTCTACTCGCGCAGTCATCCCGACTGGTTCCAGTCGGACGGCCTGCACCTCCTTGGATCGGGCTCGGAGGCGATGGCGACGCTGATCCACAAGACGCTCCTCTCCGACGGTGTCGCAGCGGCGCCGGTGCGCGTGACGACGACCGCGCTCCCGGTGGGCCAGCGCAGGCACCCGTACTCGACGCGGTTGCGCGCGGACGCGGGCGTCGTTCCCTACCGCTGGTCGCTCCTCGAGCGAGCGCCGGCCGGGATCCACCTCGAGGCAAACGGGCTCGTGACCGGCAAGCCGCGCGCGAAGCCTGGGCGCTACGCGTTCGACGTCCGTGTCCGCGACTCGAGCGGGTACTCGGCGACGCGCAAGCTGACGCTCCGCGTGCGGGCGTAGCCCGATGCTCTTCCCGACCGCAACGTTCGCGGTCTTCTTCCTGATCGTCCTGCCGGTCTCGTGGCTGCTGATGCCCTCGCAGCGGGTGTGGCGGGTCTGGATCCTCGCTCGCGAGCTACGTCTTCTACGCGTGGTGGGACTGGCGCTTCGTGTTCCTGCTCGTCGCGTCGACGGTCGTGAACCACGTCCTCGCGCTCGCCATCCACCGAGCGGTGGAAGTTCGGCTGCGCAAGACCCTGCTGACGCTCGCCGTCGGCTTCGACCTCGCGTTCCTCGCGTACTTCAAGTACGCCGGGTTCTTCGTCAGCTCGTTCGACAACGTCGTCGGGACGTCGTGGCTCGTCACCGTCGCGCTGCCTGTCGGGATCTCCTTCTACAGCTTCATGGCGATCTCGTACGTCGTCGACACGTACCGGGGCGAGCTCGTCCCTGCCTCGTTCTCGCGCTTCGCCGTCTTCCAGGCGTTCTTCCCACACCTCATCGCGGGGCCGATCGTGCGGGCGAGCGAGCTCCTCCCGCAGCTCGAGTCGCCGCGAGATCCGCGCCGCGTCGACACCTCGCGCGCGTTCGTCCTCATCCTCAGCGGGCTCTTCCTGAAGGTGGTGATCGCGAACCACCTTGCGACGCACATCGTCGACGAGGTCTTCGCGGCGCCGAACAGCCACTCCTCGCTCGAGGTGCTCGTCGCCATCTACGGCTACGCCGTCCAGATCTTCGCGGACTTCTGCGGGTACACGAACATCGCGATCGGGATCGCCCTCCTCCTCGGGTTCGTCTTCCCGCAGAACTTCGACTCGCCGTACGCGGCCGTCTCGCTTCAGGACTTCTGGCGCCGCTGGCACATGACGCTCTCACGCTGGCTGCGCGACTACCTCTACATCCCGCTCGGTGGCAACCGGAAGGGAAGGATCGCGACCTACCGGAACCTCATGCTGACGATGCTCCTCGGCGGGCTCTGGCACGGGGCCGCCTGGACGTTCGTGATCTGGGGCGGGATCCACGGCGTGGGTCTCTGCGTCGAGCGCGCGCTCGGCTGGCGCCCGGCGTCGCGACGGGCGCAGTGGTTCGGGCGGATCCTGACCTTCCAGATCGTCTGCTTCGCGTGGATCTTCTTCCGCGCCGACTCCCTCGCACGTGCCGGCCAGATCCTCGAGCGGCTCTTCACAGCGTGGGGCCAGTCCTCGCCGCTCGTCACCACCTCGGTCCTCCTCGCGATCGCGGTCGGGATCGGCGGTCAGTACGTCCGGCCGAGCGTCGTCACCGCCGTCGTCCGCGGCTTCGGCCGGATGCCGACGCTCGCGCAGGCGAGCTGCATCGGGGTCGGCGTCGCGCTGATCGAGACGCTCGGCCCCGTCGGCGTACCTCCCTTCATCTACTTCCGCTTCTGATGGGACTCACCGCAGCCTGGCGTGGGATCGTGGCGCTCTCGGTCGGGCTCGCGATCGCGGGCGTGCTCGACGCCGAGGGCCTACGCAAGCAGGCGGAGATCCAGCCACAGGGCGTTCAACGGCGGGTCGCGATCGGCGTGACGCGCCCGCTCGTGGACGTCAGCCGGACGGTCCACCTGACGACGCCCCGCCACGAGCTGCAGGTCGCGATCGGCCGTGAGGGGGAGGACAGGATCGACACCGAGGTGCACCTCACCGTGCCGCCGCCGACGCGTCGTCCGCCGCCTCCCCCGCGGCGCCAGGCGAGGCCGGTCTTCACGCCGGAGCGCCCGCTGCGCGTGTGGACGGCTGGCGACTCGCTCGCAGCGGTGCCCGGCCAGGCCCTGCAGCGACTCGGTGGTGCGATCGACGTGGTCGGGGTCGAGAGCCGGCTCTCCACGGGCCTCGCGCGCCCCGATCTCTACAACTGGTTCTCGCGGATCCAGACGGCCCCGGTCGAGCTGCGTCCGAGGGTCGTCGTGTTCTCGTTCGGCGCAGACGACGCGCACGACTACATGGCGGGAGTCCCCGCCGGGAGGTCGGTAGGCCCGCTCGGAAGCGCCTCCTGGAGCGCCGAGTACCGGCGCAGGGTCGACGGCGTCACGCGCGAGCTGAACGCGAAGGGGATCCACGTCGTGTGGCTCGGGCTGCCGATTCCTGCCGGCCGGGGCTTCGCACACAGCTTCCCGGTCGTCAACCGCGTGCTCCGCGCCGTCGTGCGCGCGCATCCCACGACGTCCACGTACGTCGACACGTGGAGCCTGCTCGCGAACTCGCGGGGCCGCTACACGCCGTACCTCCGCCTGCACGGGAAGCTGACGCTCGTCCGCCTTCCGGACGGCGTGCACTACACCGCCGCCGCGGGAGACCTCATCGCGCGGCAGCTGCTGCGCCAGCTCGCCGTCCTCTACGACGTCCGGAGCTAGAGGACTGGCGACGGGCGCGTCGTAAGCGCCCGAGTACGATCAGAACGATGCCCACGTCACTCGTTACCGGCGGAGCAGGCTTCCTCGGCTCGCACCTCTGCGAGGCGCTTCTCGAGCGCGGCCACCGCGTCATCTGCGTCGACAACCTCGTCGTCTCGACGCTCGAGAACATCGACCACCTGCGCGACGACGCCTTCGAGTTCGTGAACCACGACGTGATCGAGCCGATCCGCTGCGACGAGCCCGTCGACGTCGTGTACCACCTCGCGGCGCTCGCGAGCCCTGTCGACTACCTGCGACTGCCGCTGCACTCGCTCAAGACGGGCTCCTACGGGACGCACCATGCGCTCGGGCTCGCGAAGTGGAAGCGCGCCCGGTTCCTCCTCGCGTCGACGAGCGAGGTCTACGGCGACCCCGAGGTGCACCCGCAGCCGGAGACGTACTGGGGCAACGTCAACCCGATCGGCCCGCGCGGTGTGTACGACGAGGCCAAGCGCTACGCCGAGGCGCTCACGCTCGCCTACCACCGCCAGCAGGGAGTGAACACCGCGATCGTCCGGATCTTCAACACCTACGGGCCGCGGATGCGCGCGAACGACGGCCGCGCGATTCCGACCTTCCTCCGCCAGGCGCTCGAGGGCAAGCCCGTGACCGTCTTCGGGGACGGGTCGCAGACGCGGAGCTTCTGCTACGTCGACGACCTCATCCGCGGCATCGTGCTGCTCGCCGAGTCCGACGAGCACCTGCCGGTGAACATCGGCAACCCGGACGAGAAGACGCTGCTCGAGCTCGCCGAAGTCGTGATCGGTCTGACGGGATCGTCGAGCGAGATCGTCTACGAAGCGCTGCCGGTGGACGACCCGCAGGTCCGCCAGCCCGACATCACGCGCGCCCGGCAGATTCTCGGCTGGGAGCCGGAGATCTCCCTCCACGAGGGCCTGCGCAAGACCATCGAGTCGCTCGGCCACGAGGCTGTCGTCGGCTCCTCGTGAGCTCTCTCGGCGAGCGCTACCAGGAGCACCATCGCGAGCGGCGCGACGACGGGGACTTCGTCTTCGTGCCCGAGCGCGTCCCCTACTTCGTCGCGGCAATCGGCACGGGCAAGCGTGTCCTCGACCTCGGTTGTCGCTCCGGCGCACTCACCCGACACTTCCTGGAGGGCAACTCGGTCGTCGGGCTCGACGTCGACCCGGCCGCGCTCGAGAAGGCCGCGGCGCTCGGGATCGAGCCGCTCGAGGCGGACGTGGAGCAGCCGCTCCCGCTCGTGGACGCGAGCTTCGACGCGGTCGTGGTGGGAGAGCTCTTCGAGCACCTGCAGTTCCCCGACGCGCTCGTCGCCGAGATCCGGCGTGTGCTCAGGCCCGGCGGCGTGCTCGTGGGCTCGGTGCCGAACGCGTTCCGTGTGCAGAGCCGGCTCCGCTTCCTCGCAGGCCGCGCGCCCGAGGACGATCCGACGCACCTGAGGATGTTCTCACCTCGCGCCGTTCGCGAGCTCCTGGCCGGCTTCGACGGCGTCGAGCTCGACTTCGTAGGCGGGCGCTACCGACGCCTCCACGCGAGGCTTCTCGGGCGCGACCTCGTCTTCCGCGCCGGACGACCCTCGTCAGGTGCGTGAAGCTACGAAGTCGGCGTACGCGACGACGGTGGTGAATCCCATCGCCTCGTACACGGGGAGGCCCATCGGCGACGCCTGCAGGACCACCGTGTCGAACCCTCGCCGTCTTCCGGCCTCGGCGGCGGCCCACGAGAGGGCGGTGCCGACTCCTCGGCGGCGGGCCTCGGCAAGGGTTCCCACAGCCACGACGCCGCTTGCTCCGCCGCCCTGGATCGCGACGGAGGTGCCGACCGACCTTCCCTCGAGCCTCCCGACGAAGACCTGGACGTCGGGGTCTTCCGCGAACGATCCGTCGAACAGGAGCTCTGCGAGGTCGCCGGGCATCCCCGAGGCGGTCGCGACCCGGACGGCCGCGTCCGCTCCGATCTCCTCGCGCGACACCACCTCGACGCCCTCGGCGAGAGCAGGGGCCTCGGGCACCGGATGTAGCACCATGCCGGGATACGGATCGGGCTGCAGCTCCAGCCCATGCTGCGGCGGAGTCTCTCCCAGCCCCTCGAGGAGCTCCTCGACGATCCAGACGCGGTACGGCAGGCCTCGCTCCTGAACCCATGCGATGGCGTAGTCGACGTCCTCGGGCGCGACCGTACCGGTCACCACGCAGCCGTTGAAGAGAGAGAACGGAACGCCCGTCACGAAGGCGAAGACGTCGGGCGCGGAGCGGACAGCACCGGCCGCACAGTGTCCGGCGAGCTTCTCGAAGCACGCGCGAAAGCTGGAATGGGCGAGTGCGACGAGCTCTTCCTGGCTCCGCACGCTGCAGGCGCCGAGCTAGGGCTTCCCGAACGCCGCGCGGCGCGAGACGTCCGCCTCGTCGACCATGTGCCCGTCGCGCTCGACGTAGCCGTCCTTGCCGCCGATCACGAGGAGGACGAGATCGTCCGTCTCGCTCGCGTTCGACATCTTGCGGGGCGTGTCGGCTGCGACGTGCAGGAGGCCGCCCGGCCCGAGGATGCGCTCCTCGCCGTCCACCTCGGCGCGCGCGGTGCCCGCGTGCACGAAGTAGAGCTCGTCCTGCGTGTCGTGGAAGTGGAGGAAGCCCTCGAAGCCCGGCGGGTACACGATCGCGTTCACGCCGAACGCGGTGACGCCGAGCGCGGAGCGCACCTTCCGGAAGCCGTAGCCCTCGCCGAGCTCGTCGATGGAGCCGAATGCGTACGTCATCTCAGTCCTTTCCGCCGAGGAGGTAGTCGGCCGTCCGCCGCAACCCGTCGGCGAACTCGACCGTCGTCTCGTACCCGAGGAGGCGTTGCGCCGCGCTCACGTCGGCCCACGAGGCGCGGACGTCCGCCTCGCGAGCAGGCTCGTGCACTCGCTCGAGCGGCTTGGCGAGCATCGCGGCGATCGACTCGGCGAGCGCGTTGACCGTTACCGAGCCGCCTGACGCGACGTTCACGATCTCCCCGCCGACGCCGTGGGCGTCGGCTGCGAGCAGGTTTGCCGAGACGACGTTGTCGACGAACGTGAAGTCACGCGACTGCTCCCCGTCGCCGTAGATCGTCACGGGCGCGCCGGAGGCGATGGCGCGGACGAAGCGAGGGACCACCGCCGCGTACTGCGACGTCGGATCCTGCCGCGGACCGAAGACGTTGAAGTAGCGCAGCGAGACGATCTCCATCCCGTACACACGGCTGAAGCTCGTGCAGAAGCGCTCGGCGGCGAGCTTCGCGACCGCGTACGGCGAGATCGGGTCGGGCGCTTGCGTCTCCGTGCGCGGCAGCTCGCCGGTGTTCCCGTAGACGGAGGACGAGGAGGCGTTGACGATGCGACGCACGCCCTCGTCCCGCGCCGAGAGCAGCACGTTGAGCGTGCCCTCGACGTTGACGGCCGTGGTCGTCAGCGGGTCCTGCACCGAGCGCGGCACGGAGGGCAGCGCACCCTGGTGGAACACGACCTCGACCCCGCGCACCGCTGCATGCACGCGCTCGTACGAGCGAAGGTCACCCTCGACGAGCTCGACGTCGCGCTCGAGCCCGGCGAGGTTCGCCCGACTCCCGGTCGAGAAGTTGTCGAGGACACGGACCTCGTCGCCGCGCGCGAGGAGCGCGCGAACGACGTTCGAGCCGATGAAGCCGCCGCCGCCGGTTACGAGAGCCTTCACGGCGGCGCTCACCCTATCCCACGCGTCCGGCGGTCTCGGCCGCCGCGGCGCCTGCGGCAGCCAGGCCGAGGAGCAGGCACGTCGCGGCCTGTAGCGGGATTCCCGGCACGATTCCGAGCGAGGCCCACTCTCCCGCGAGCGTGAGGATCGCGCAGAGCGCGACGAGGCCGGCTCCCGCGGCCCACGGGGTCGGCGCCCGGGCGGCTGCGCGAGACGCGAGCACGAGCCCGCTGCCGCCCACGGCGAGGAGCAGAGCGAAGCCGATCACCCCCGCGTCGGCGAGCATCTGCACGTAGAGGTTCTGCACGCCCCATTCGCGGCCGGGGGCGGGGAACGCGAGCTCGACGACGTCGGGGAACCTCTTGCGTGCAGCGGGCACGTACGGCTCGAACACGTCCGGCCGCGACGAGCGCTGCCAGCCGACGCCGAGCACGGGGTGGTCGCGGAAGATGCGCAGCCCGATGTACGCGAGGACGGTGCGCTGCGAGTAGGTCTCCACGCCGACGGGCCGGTCGTTGCCGCGCACGCCGACGAAGCGAAGGAAGTCGCCGAGTGCGTCTCCCCGTACCGCTGTGACGCCTCCCGCTACTGCGAGCACGACGACTGCGAGCGCCAGGGTTCGCCGACCGCCGGGGGCGAAGCGGCGACGCGACGCGAGCCAGAGCGCGACGACGCCGACCGCGAGTCCGCCGACTGCTGCGACCGAGCCCGCGAGGACGAGCCCGAGCATGCCGGCGGCGAGCCCGACGGCGAACAGCGAGCGCGCGGGGATCTCGCTTCGTCGCGCGGCGATCCCGGCTGCGGCGAGGGCGAGCGCGATCGCCGAGAGCGCGGCGAGGTCGTGGTGGCCGAGGAAGGACGGTTGACGCCAGCCTGCGCGCCAGGCGTCGAAGATGTCCACGCCGAAGAACTGGAGCAGACCGACGCCCGTCGCGATCGCGCGACCAGAGCACGAGCCCGCCGAGCAGGATCGTGAGGTCGGCGGCGCGCCGGACGAGCAGCGGCACCGCGACGACGAGGAGCGCATACTCGACGAGCTTCAGGAACGTGACGAGGTGGTCGGAGTAGAGAGCGTCGTCGAGCGAGACCGGGCGGAACATCTCGAACGCGAGCCATGCGAGCAGCGCGATCCCGGAGATCCAGAGCAGACGCGCTGCTCGGAGCGGAGTCGCGCCGACGCGCACCGCAGCAACGAGTGCGGCGCCGACGACGAGGAGGACGGCGAGGTCGGAGAGCCTGACGTCGACCGTCGTACCGCCCGCTCCGATGCCGAAGGCCGGCTGGTAGCGCTCGTGCGAGAACAGGAAGGGGAGCGAGCCCGCCAGCACGAAGGCGCCGAGCGCGTCGCGGGAGACGAGCCCGCCGACACTCGACGACGAGCCCGTCCGGTCGAGCGCGCCCGTCGTCACCGCAGCACTATAGGTCGGGTCGTCCGGGGCCGTGGACCACACCTCCTACACTGACCCGCGATGTCCTCCCGGGCCCTTCGGCGACGGTCGCTCACGGCTGTCTGGATCTACGCGGCCG
The DNA here is from genome assembly GCA_963846995.1 of uncultured Gaiellaceae bacterium. Taxonomy (GTDB): domain Bacteria; phylum Actinomycetota; class Thermoleophilia; order Gaiellales; family Gaiellaceae; genus GMQP-bins7. Next base: position 197,550 of record CAWJYD010000012.1, read on the forward strand.
TCGGCTTCGGCATCCTCGGGACGGTCGTTGCGGCGCGCGTCCTCGGGCTCGCGTCGTTCGGCGTGTTCGCGACCGCGATGGCGGCCGTCGGCTTCTTCCAGGTGCTCCTCGACCTGACCGTCGAGGAGTCGCTGACGAAGTACGGGTTCCGTTACGTCGCAGGCGAGGATTGGGGCCGCCTGCGGCGGCTCTTCAGGCAGATGCTCCTACTCAAGCTCCTCGGGGGCGCGCTCGCGACCGTCATCCTCCTCGCCTTCGCGCCGTTCGCGAACCACCTCTTCGGAGAGCACGGCGTCGGTCGCGCGATCGTCGCGGCCTCGCTGCTCCCGTTCGTGCAGGCGCCCGAGAACGTCGGCTCGACCGCGCTGCTGCTGCACAGCCGCTACGACCTCCGCGGGATGTACCAGGCAGGATCCGCAGGTCTGCGGCTGCTCGCGATCGTCGCCTTCGCCTCGAGTGGCGTCACCGCGGTGCTTCTGGCCATCGTCGTCGCTCAGGCGATCGCGAGCGTCGTGATCTCGGTGGCAGGCGTCTCCGCGCTGCGCCGCTTCCCGGCGGCGGAGCACCGTCCGCTCGGCGACGATGCTCGCGGCATCCGCTCGTTCGTCGCGCAGTCGAGCCTCGCGACGGGTGTCATCTCGCTGCGCTCGACGCTCGTCCCGCTCATCGTCGGTGTCGTCGCGAGCCCGACGCAGGTCGGCCTCTTCCGCATCGCTCAGGCCCCCCAGACCGGACTCGCCGCCGCGAGCTCCCCGGCCCGCCTCATGTTGCTGACCGAGCAGACGCGCGACTGGGAGCGCGGTGAGCGGACGCGGATCCTCGCGGGCGTGCGCAGCTACTCGCGCTGGGCGGCCGGGGTCATGCTCGTCGCGGTCCCCGTGTTCCTCGTCGCGATGCCGTGGCTCGTGGACACGGTGTTCGGCTCCGAGTACCACGGCGCAGTCCACGCCGCGCGCATCATCCTGCTGGCAGCAGCCGTCCAGTTCACCATCGGCTGGACGAAGACGCTGCCGGTGACGATCGGTCGGCCTCGCCTGCGGATCGTCACGCACGGTCTCGAGACGATCGTCGCGATCCCGCTCGTCGCGGCGTTCGCGGCCGAGTGGGGGGCAACGGGCGCGGCGGTGGGCGTGCTCGTCTCGACGCTCGTCTTCGCGGCCGCCTGGCTCGTGGTGGTGCTGCGCCTGCGCGACGAGGTGCACGCGTCGAGCCGCTCGGGCGGGGCCGCGCTCTCCTCGTGAGGGTCGTGGTCGTCTCGGGGATCTGGCCACCCGATCCGGGCGGCCCCGCGAGCCACGCGCCGGCGCTCGCCGACTTCCTCGTCGCGCGCGGGCACGACGTCGAGGTGGTGACGACGGCTTCGTCGGCGCCTGGGCCGCGCTCCTATCCAATCTCGTGGGCGTCGCGCGGTGCGGCGCTCCGGCACGTGCAGGCCGCACGGCTCGTCCGCTCCGCGGCCCGGCGCGCCGACGTCGTGTACGCGACGAGCATGATCCGCCGCGCCGCGCTCGGCGCGCGCACGGCGAGGCGCCCGCTCGTCGTCAAGCTCGTCTCCGACGAGGTCTTCGAGCGGGCGACGCGGAGCGGTGAGTACGGCGGCACGCTCGACGAGTTCCAGCGCGTCGCTGGCGGGCCGCGCACGCGCGCGCTGCGCGCGGCGCGGACGGCGGCGCTGCGCTCCGCGCGCCACGTCTTCTGCCCGAGCGCGTACCTCCGCGAGGTCGCGCTCGGCTGGGGGCTCGATTCGGCGCGGGTCACCGTGCTGCCGAACCCGGCGCCCGAGATTCCCGAGCTGCCTTCTCGCGAGGCGCTGCGGGCCGATCTCGGGATCGCGGGCGACGCGCTCGTCTTCGCCGGCAGGCTCGGGCCGCAGAAGGCGCTCGACGTCGGCCTGGCGGCGCTCTCGCAGGCCGACGGCGTGACCCTCGTCGTCGTGGGCGACGGCCCGGAGCGCGCCGCACTCGAGCGGACGGCGGCGGAGCTCGGCCTCGACAGCCGTGTCGAGTTCCGCGGCAGCGTGCCGCGAAGCGAGGTGCTGCGCCTCTTCCGCGCTGCCGACGCCTCGCTGCTCCCCTCGGCCTGGGAGAACTTCCCGCACTCGGTCGTCGAAGCGCTCGCCGTCGGCTGCCCGGTGATCGCGACCGCCGTGGGCGGCGTGCCGGAGGTCGTGCGTGACGGCGAGAACGGCATCCTCGTCGAGCCGGGCGATCCGACCGCGCTCGCGGCGGCGATCACGCGCTTCTTCACCGACCGTGACCTCCGTGAGCGGCTCTCCGCGGCCGCTCCCGCCTCGGTCGTGGGGTACTCGGAGGAGTCGGTGTTCGGGGAGATCGAAGCGCAGCTCGAGCAGTCGGCAGGCGCGTGAAGCGGAAGCTTCTCCTCGTCGGCCGGTCGCGCTACTCGCTCCCGCTGTCGCCGTCTCTCGCCCGGAAGTTCGACGCGCTCTCCGAGGAACTCGACGTGCGCGTGCTCGCGAGCAGCGGGGGCGGGAGGGGCACGGATGCGCGGTTCGTTCTCGCCCCCGCGATCAGGCCGCGCGTCCTCGATGGGCCCGTCTTCTACGCGCTCCTCCCGTTCCGGATCGCCCGCGAGCTGCGCGCCTCTCGTCCCGACGCCGTGCTGGCACAGGGAGCGCAGGAGGCAGCCCTCGCGATCCTCGGCCGTTCGCTGGCGCGCGTGCCGACCCGCGTGATCGCCGACGTCCACGGCGACCCTGCAGCGCCCGCACGTCTCTACGGATCTCGGGCGCGACGCGCGCTCGCCCCGCTCGCCGACGCATTCGCCCGCTTCGGGCTGCGCCGGAGCGACGGCGTCCGCACGATCTCCGCGTACACGTCAGGGCTGGTGCAGGCTGCGGGAGCGGAGCCGACCGCAGAGTTCGCGGCATTCATGGACCTCGAGCCGTTCCTCGAGGCAGCGCCGGCGGAGCTTCCTGCCACTCCCACGGTGCTCTTCGTCGGCGTCCTCGAGCGGTACAAGGCGGTCGACGTGCTCGCGGACGGCTGGCGACTCGCTGCACCGCGGATCCCGGAGGGACGACTGCGGATCGTCGGTCGCGGCACGCTCGCGGAGGTGGCGCGGCGGCTCGTCGCCGACCTCCCGCAGCAGGCGACCTGGACGGAGGCGCTGTCGACGGAGGACGTGGCGCGCGCGCTCGACGGGGCCACCGTCCTCGTGCTCCCTTCCCGCTCGGAGGGCCTCGGCCGCGTCGTGGTGGAGGCGTACTGCCGGTCGCGCGGCGTCGTGGGCAGCCGCGTCGGGGGCATCCCCGACCTGGTGGAGGACGGCATGAACGGCGTGCTCGTCGACCCCGGCAATGCCGAGGCGCTCGCGGACGCACTCGTCCGCGTGCTCTCCGACCGCAAGCTGGCCGAGCGGCTCGGCAGCGCGGGACGAGCGGCGGTCGAGCCCTGGCTCGCGACGCCGGAGGAGTACGCGCGGCGGATCCGGGAGCTCGTGGATGCGGTTACGACCGACGAACGGGGTCAGACCGCACAGGTCTGACCCCGCCATACTCTTCCGATGCAGGCGTACCGGGCCATGCAGGTCGCCAAGAACGGGCTCTACCGCACGACCGGCGAAGTCGTCGACCTGTTGGGCACCCCTGGCCGGGCGCCGAGGACGCTCCGCGTCCTCATGTATCACAAGGTCAACGACCTTTGGCCGAACCCGATCACCGTCCCGACGGCGGTGTTCGCGGAGCAGATGAGCCTTCTCGGCGAGCTCGGGTACACGCCGGTCTCGCTCGGTGACGTCCGAGATCACTACGTCGACGGCGCGCCGCTTCCGGACGGCGCCGTCCTCATCACCTTCGACGACGGCTACCTCGACAACCTCGTGAACGCCCTTCCGATCCTCGTCCAGCACGGATATCCGGCCGTGGTCTTCGTCCCGATCGCCTACCTCGACGACGACCGGCCCCTGCCGCACGAGGAGCCGCTCTTCCGCACGGGCGTCCACAATCCGACGCTCACGTGGGAGCACCTCGCAGAGCTCGAGGCGGGCGGCGTCCGCATCGAGGCGCACGGGATCGGCCATCGCCGGCTCGCCGAGCTGCAGCCGGACGAAGCATTGCGCGAGATCACGATCTCGAAGTTCCGGCTCGAGGAGCGCCTGGGCCGCGAGGTCGAGGCGTACGCGTACGTGAAGGGGTCGCGCGCGGACTACCGGCCCGAGCACGCGAGCCTCGTGCAGCAAGCGGGCTACCAGCTCGGCTTCACGGCCGTGTCGGGCGTGAACACGCCGGAGAGCGACCGCTTCCAGCTCCTGCGCTACAACGTCGAGCCGTACTCCACCCGGACGTTCGAGCTCGTCCTCGCAGGCGCATGCGACCCGCTCTCCATCAAGGACACGGTTGCGGGCACGTATTTCCGCCGCACGGTCACGCGCGTCCTCGGCATCGGCTCCCGATGAGTTTCGAGGTAGTGCGGTACACGCCCGAGTGGCGGGCGTCGCTCGTCTCGCTCCTCGCCCGGGTGGGGACGACGCATCTCTCGGACGAGGAGTTCGCGTGGTGGTTCGATCGCAACCCCGCCGGCGAGGGCATCGTCTCGCTCGCAGTGGACGGCGGCGAGGTCGTCGGCGTGGCGGCGATGAGCTTCTTCCGCATGCGCCTCGAAGGGGTGGAGAGGCTGCTCGCGATCCCCGTGAACGTCGCGACGGACGCGCGGTATCGCGGGCAGGGCGTCTTCTCGACGCTCGAGCACGAGAACGAGACCGCGGCGTCGGACTCGGGCTCCCCGCTCACGGTGACGTTCCCGAACGCGAAGTCGTATCCGATCTTCGTGCAGCGCCTCGGCTGGCTCGATCTGCCGCGCCTGCGGCTATGGGCGCGTCCGCTCCGCCTCTCGGGCGTCGTGCGCTACGCGCTCGATCGGACGGGCGAGCGCGAGACGATGCGTCCAGCAACCTCGGACGCGCGCGAGATCCGCGGGCTCGACGTCCGACCCGTGGAACGCTTCGGCGCGGATATGGACGGACTCGGCAACCAGGCAGCCGCGGGGTACGGAAGCCACTTCGCGCGCGACGCCGCGTACTTCAACTGGCGCTACCTCGACTCGCCGCGCGACTACCGCTGCTTCGCCGCCTATCGCGCCGGCGAGCTTGTCGGCGTCGCCGTGGTCGGTCACACGTACAAACACGGCATCTCGGCCGGCTTCCTCGCCGATCTCGTCGCCGCTCCCGAGGACGGCGCGGCCGTTCGAGCGCTCGCGGCCCGCGCACTGGACGAGGTGCGGGGCGCGGCCGATGCCGTCGTCGTGCTGCCCCCGCGCGTCACCGCGCACCGGCGTGCGCTAGTGCGGGCGGGATTCGCGCCGTCGCGGACGGTGCTGCGCTTCATCGGCAAGACCCTCCACGACGACGCGCACATCGACGAGCGTCCCGAAGCCTGGCACTTCACCCTCGGCGACTTCGACTTTTTCTGATGCGCAAGCGCGGAGATCCGCTAGCGCGGGCTCTCCGCGCGCGAAGACCCCTGAAGGCGGCTGCTTCGCACCCGCATCGCCGCTCGCTCCCCGTCTACGTTCCCTGCTGATGACGAAAGTCGTGTTCATCACGCAGCAGGTCGATCCGCGGCATCCCGCGCTGGCGGCGACGGTGCCGAAGATCCGCGCCCTTGCTGACCTCGTCGACGAGGTCGTCGTGCTCGCGGACGGGGCAGTCGAAGGCGTGCTGCCGGACAACTGCCGTGTACGGACGTTCCGGGCAGGCTTCAAGGCGATCCGCGGCGCGCGCTTCGAGGCCTCGCTCGCCCGCGAGCTCGGCGGTCTCCGCGGCGGGGCCGTCGTCGCGCACATGTGCCCGATCTACGCGGTGCTCGCGGCCCCGCTCGTGCGCCCGCTCGGCGTCCCGCTCGTGCTCTGGTTCACGCACTGGCGGCGGAGCCATCTGCTCGGCCTCGCCGAGCGCGCGTCGACGGCAGTGGTGAGTGTCGACGAGCGCTCGTTCCCGCTCGCGACCCCGAAGCTGCGTGCGATCGGACATGGCATCGACCTCGACGAGTTCCCGTGCTCGCCCCCGCGCGAGGGCGCCGGGACGCGCCTGCTCGCGCTCGGCCGCTACTCGACCGCGAAGGGGCTCGACGTCGTCGTCGCGGCGGTGCCGCTCGCGGGGGAAGACGTGACATTGGACGTGTTCGGGCCGTCGCTCTCGACGGAAGAGGAAGCTCATCGCGCCGAGCTCGAGCAGGTCGTCGCCGAGCTCGACCTCGCAGACCGGGTGACGCTCGGCGGGCCGATCCCGCGCGCCGACGTCCGGGAGCTCTTCGCCACCCACGACACGCTCGTGAACAACATGCGGGCCGGTGCCCCCGACAAGGTCGTGTACGAGGCGGCGGCCTCGTGCCTTCCCGTGCTCGCGTCGAATCCGATCTTCGACGAGCTACTCGACGCGAGCCTGCGCTTCACGCGCTGGGATCCGGGAGCGCTCGCCGACCGGATCCGCGCGCTCGGGGAGCTCGATACAGCGGAGCGAAGCGCGCTCGGGCACCGACTGCGCGAGCGTGTCGCCGAGGGCCATTCCGTGCAGTCGTGGGCGCGTGGCATCCTCGACGCGGCGGGGATCTCGTGAGAGACGGCGTCGTCCTCCATACGCAGAAGGTCGCGGGCATCTCGGGCTCGGAGGCGCACCTGCTCCAGCTGCTCCCGGATCTGCGGGCACGCGGCTGGGACGTCCGCTTCCTGATGCTCCACGAGGACGAGCCCGGCGCATGGGAGTTCGCGCGCGAGCTGCAGGCGCGGGGCGTTCCGCTCGACGACATCCGTCTGCGGGCCGACGTAGATCCCATCGCGTTCGGGGAGATCGCGGCGTACCTCGCCCGTGTGCGCCCGACCGTGCTCCACACGCACCTCGTCCATGCGGACGTCTACGGCCAGCTCGCGGGCTCGCTCTCGCGCGTCCCGCTCCGACTCTCGACGAAGCACGGATTCAACGAGTTCCGGGAAGGACGCTGGTTCGGCGTCGCCGACCGCTCGGTGAGCTCGCTGGCGCACGTTCACGTCGCGATCTCGCGCGGGCTGGCGCAGTACCTCGCCGAGACCGAGGGGTTCCGACGAGGAGGACTTCGAGATCGTCCACTACGGCGTGGCCTCCTCGGACGGTGTCGAGCCGTACACGGGGAGCGAGCCGAGGCTCGTGTGCGTCGGGCGGCTCATCCCGATCAAGGGCCACGTCGTACTGCTCCGGGCGCTCGCACGGGCACGGCAGGAGGTGCCCGGGATCGTGCTCGACGTCGCCGGACGCGGCCCGCTCGCGCCGGCGCTCGCCCGCTACGCGCGTGAGCTCGGGATCGAGGAGGCGGTGCGCTTCCTCGGCTTCGTCTCGCCGATCGAGGCTGCGTTCGAGGACGCCGCCATCGTCGTCGTGCCCTCGCTCGGCGAGGGCTTCGGGATGGTCGCGCTCGAGGCGATGGAGCGGGGACGTCCGGTGATCGCGAGCGCGGTCGGTGGCCTCCCCGAGATCGTCGCCGACGGCGAGACGGGCCTCGTCGTTCCACCGGCGGACGTCGGTGCGCTCGCCGACGCGATCGTCGCGCTGGCCGGCGACCTACCGCGGGCTGCCGAGATGGGAGCCGCCGGCCGCGTCCGTGCGCTCGCCGAGTTCACGCCCGAGCGGTGCGTCGAGTTGATCGAGGGCCTCTACCTGCGAGCGCTCGAGGCGGCGCCGACGTAGGGCGCCGCCGGCGTCGCTGCGCGGCGTCCCAGGCCGACGCGAGCGCGAACGCGGCGAGGATCGCGAGCAGGAAGTCCCAGGGACGCGGTAGCGCGTGCGCCGGCGAAGAGCATCGCGGCGAGCGTGTCTGGTAGGCGAGGAGGATCGACCGCGAGCACGACGAAGCGCGCGGGAGGACGAAGACCCCGACGAGCGCGAAGGCGTAGAGCACGATCATGAACATCGGCTCGACGACGCTCCGGGCGTGTCCTGCGATGTCCGCGCCCGGACGCGTCCGTCTCGAGCGGCATCGGCTGCCACAGCATCCGCGTCGCCTGCACCGCGAGCCGTAGCTTCTCGCCAGGATGCTCGCGCCAGAAGTGGATGTACCTCGTGCCGGAAGAGCCGCATCTGCGCGCACTCGTCGACTTGGCCGGCCGGCCGGAGAGGGTAGGTCGGCCCGCGTGCTGCGGGCATGGCGGCGCGCCCGGGTAGCGGCGGGACGTCGTCGATCCAGCCGCCGCGCGTCGAGGACGCCGTGCGTCTCGGGGTTGTTCGCCTTCCAGAGCGCCCGCGCGTCCGTCGTGAGCGCGGAGCAGCCGACCTGCACGTCGTTGCGGACGACCCAGGGCGTGAGGACGAGCGCCGTCAGCCGCGACGACGAGCGCAGCCGCGGCAGCGCGTGGCCGAAGCGCGACGCAGCCGAGGTAGATCGCGATCGGGATGGGAAGGAGCGCAGTCGCGCGTTGCCGAGGATCGCGAGGCCGAGCGCGATGCCGGCGAGCGCCGCGAGCCAGAGGAGCGCGCGCTCGGCGCAGCGAGCGCGCAGAGCGTCACCACCGCGAGCGCGAGCCCGTCGAGCAGCTCGCGGTTCATGTGGACGTCGTGCCAGATGACGTACGGGTGCAGCGTCGTGATGAGAGCCGCCACAAGGCCGACGCCGGGGGAGCGGAGCCGCGAGCCGATCTCGAGGACGACGAGCGCCGTCGCGACGGCGACGACGATCTGTGCGATTCCGACCGAGACCCAGGAGCGGCCGAACGGGAGGTAGACGCCCGATGAGGAACCAGCCGTACAGCGGTTGCGTGTAGGCCGAGGGGACACCAGGAAGGAAGCCGAACGTGCCGTGGTCGACGAGCGTCGTCGCGAACCGTCGCTCTTGTCGCCGAACTGCTGCGAGGATCGGTCCGCGCTCGTGGACGAGGGCGAGCAGGCGAGGCAGCGCTGCAGCGAACACCACATGACGGCGGCGGTCGGCGTCTCAGTAGCAGTGGACTCGCGTCGGTGGGCGCCAGTCGCGGGAACGGTACGCGGTCGTCTCCTGCCACGTTGAGCGACCTCTCGACGACGACGTCTGGACGCGATTCTCGGCGCTGCAGCGCGCCCGACCGGGAGGGTTCGCGATCGCGGCGCTCGTGCGGCCGGCCGGATCCGGCGTTCGGGGAGAACGAAACGGTTGGATGGAGCGGGCGCGAGAAGCGTCGACGCGCGGACCGCTCGGTCATCACACGCACTGGACGGCGCCTGATCACGCTCGCCCGACCGGCGGTGCGCCAGGCGACCGCGTCCTCGCGGAGGGCCGCCGCCTCCGCGAGCTCGGGCTCGCGCCCACGCTCTTCTGCGGCGGTGGCTGGTACGCGGATCTCGAGGTTGCGGAAGCCTGCGCGGAGCTCGGCTACGTCGACTGCACGCCGCGCGCGTCGCGACCGCCGTACCTTGCGGAAGGCCAGCGCTGGGCTTCGCTCGGGGCGCCTGCCGCGGTCGACCTCCCCTCGGGCGGGACGTTCCGAGCGGTGCCCACGACACACACGCTCGGCGACCTCGCACGAGCGCTCGCACGGCGCGATCTTCCCGATCTCGTCCACGTCTACTTCCACGACACGGACCTCGCCGATGCCCGCCGCCGGGCGCTCCTGCACGTCTCCTTGCGCGTCCTCGCGCGCCGCGCGCTGGCCGTCGACCTGGACCACCTTGCCACCCAGCTCCTCCCGGCCGCTTCGCACGTCCCCTGGGCCGACGTGGAACGGCTCTAAGCTTCATCCGTGGCGAAGGTCGCTCCGTCCCCGGTGGAGCCCCCGAGCTCCACGCCGAAGCCGCCGGCGTCCGACCGGGACGTCAGGGCGTCGCGCCTGTACCTGTTCTCCCGAGGCCCGGTGCTGTCGCTCGTGCGACGGGCGTTCTCGATCGGGATGCTGATCGTGCTCGACGTCGTGGGGCTCGCGCTCGGCATCTACCTCGCGCTCGTCATCCGCCAGGTGGTCGCAGGTGACGGCGACATCTTCTGGAGCCTGCTCTGGCGCGAGGGCCCGGGCGAGTGGCTCAAGTTCGCCGCGCCGATCACGATCCTCGTCTTCGCCCAGTCCGGTCTCTATCGCCAGCGCGAGCTCCGGCCGGGCTTCGGGCGGATCCTCGCGGGGCTCATCGTCGTGGCGCTGATCGTGCTCGCCTTCGGGATCGGCACGGGCTACGACTTCTCGACGTCGGGCCTCATCCCGACCTCGGTCGTCGTCTCCGCCGTCGCGATCGGGCTGCTGCGCGCCGCGTACGAGTCGACCTCGCTCGAGGTGATGCGCGCGGCCGGGATCCGACGCAGAGTCGTGCTCGTCGGGCGCGGCGAGAGCCTCGCGCGACTGCACAGCTCGCTCGTCGCGGTCAGGGGAGGCCTCGCGTACGAGTTCGTCGGCGTCGTGGCGCCGCACGAGGTGCCGGGCGATGGCTGCTCCTCGGTTCGCGGGCCGACCTCCCGCGGTCCTCGACGAGACCCGCCCGGACGAGGTGATCCTCTCGGAGGCGGACTTCGACGAGCGGACCGTGCTCGAGGTCGTCGAGCAGGCTCATCGTCAGGGCATCAAGGTGCGGCTCGCACCCGACACGACGGAGCTCCTCGTCCAGCGGGGCGAGTACGTCGCCGGCCAGGGCGTGCCGCTCTTCGAGCTGCGCCCGCCCGTCCTCACCGGCTGGGACTGGGCGATCAAGCGCGCCTTCGATCTGCTGCTCAGCACGCTCGTCCTGTTGATCGGCGCACCGCTCTGGCTGCTCCTCGCGCTCGCGGTCAAGCTCGACTCGCGCGGTCCCGTCTTCTACGTCGACCGGCGGATCGGCGTCGGCGAGCGCGAGTTCGGGATGTTGAAGCTCCGGACCATGGTCGTGGACGCCGCCGAGCGTCAGCCCGCCCTCGAGGCGGAGAACGAGGCGGGCGGCGCTCTCTTCAAGATTCGAGACGACCCCCGGGTGACTCGGGTCGGACGGTTCCTCCGCCGCTTCTCGCTCGACGAGATCCCGCAGGTGGTCAACGTGCTCAAGGGCGAGATGAGCCTCGTCGGGCCACGTCCGCTGCCGCTGCGCGACTACGAGCTGCTCGCGGACTGGCACCGGACGCGCTATGCCGTCCTGCCGGGGATGACCGGCCTGTGGCAGATCTCGGGACGCTCGGGCCTGTCGTTCGACGACCTCGTCCGCCTCGACTTCACGTACCTCGAGAACTGGTCGATCTGGCTCGACATCTCGATCATCGTGAAGACGATCCCTGCGGTGATCACTCGGCGCGGGGCGTACTAGGCCGTCATCGCCGTGGGAGTCGTCGCAGTCGGCGGTCGCGCCGACGAGGAAGCGGTGCCCGACGCCGCGGAGCGCACGTCGCTCGGGCGGCTCCGGGCGGCGGCGCTCGCGGCCATGGTCGTCGCCGTCTGCCTCGCCACGGCCTGGCTCGTCTCGCCGCGCTTCTCGATCGACACGCCGTCCCTGATCGACGACTGGTCGGCGATCTCGCGCTCGCCGCACCAGGTGTCGGAGCTCGTCCGGCTCCACAACCCCGAGGAGCAGCGCTTCCGCCCGTCCTGGATCCTCTGGAACGAGGTTCAGTGGCACACGTTCGACGGCCCGACCGGTTTCGTCGGGCCGAACGCCTGGAACCTCGCGCGCATGGTCGTCCTCGTCGCCGGGCTCTCCCTGCTCACGCTGCTCGCCATGCCGTCGCCGAGGACGCGCGTCGAGGCGGTGCTACAGGCCGTGCTCGCGGCGCTGCCGGCGCTCCTCGTCGCGACGGTTCCGAAGTTCGCGCGCGATCTCGCACGCTTCGGCGTCCAGGAGCCGCTCTTCCTCGGAGGCCTCGCGCTCGGGGGCTCGCTGCTCGTGCTGGCGGTGCGCGCGCTCCTCACGGAGCCGAGGCGTCCGACCTGGCAGCCGCTGCTCATCGCGCTCGCGGGGGCGGCGTTCTGGCTGATCGGCGTCTACCAGAAGGAGGCGTCCCTCTCGGCGCTCCCGCTCCTCGCGGCGGCGGCCTTCGCCGGGCGGTCACAACTCGGCTCCTGGCGTCGCCTGGAGGGCGCCCGCCGAGCTGCGCTGATTGCCATCGGCGCGATCTTCCTGCTCCCGCTCGTGCACGTCGGGATCGAGACCGTGCGGATCGCCGGGCGCGGAGATCTCGTGTACGGGACGAAGGTCGACCAGGGCAAGGGGATCGAGCGCGGGTTCCACACGCTCTACGACTGGTCGCACGAAGTGTTCTCGCTGCAGGCCCAGCGGATCATGGTCGGTGCGCTCCTGCTGGCGGTCGTCACCGCCCTCGCTCGGCGGAAGCTCGACGTGGTCGTGCTCGGTGTGCTGGCCTCCGGGGCGCTCACGCTCGTGTACGCGGCGCAGACGAACGTCGCCGTCAGCCGCTACTACCTTCCTGCCTACGCGCTCGCCACGGTCGCGATCGTCCTCTCCCTCGCACGCTGGCCCGTCGTCGGGCAGGTCGCCGGGCTCCTCCTCCTGCTCGCCGTCGTCCACCTCTCGTTCGCGGCTTCGCGCGACGAGGTGAAGGTGTGGGTGGCCGAGGAGGACGCGGGAGCGGCGCTCGTCTCCACGGTCGCCGGCGCGCATGCGACGAGCTGCCCGGTCGCGGTGGCAGGTCTCGACGAGGAGACGACGGACGCGCTGCCGGTCCTCGTCGCGCTCGAGGGACGCCCGGTGGCGTCGTCCTGCGCGAGCGGAGACACGTACCTCGTCCTTCGGCAGTTCCAGGAGGGCGTCGCGCTCGCGAGGGCCTGTGCGCCCGGTGAGGCGACGCGGGTGCTCGCCGTCGAGCTCGGGAGCGTCTATCGCTGCGCGCGGCTGCGCGAGCGGCCGATCCGTGACCCGTACCTCGGCAAGGGCCGCGTCGCGCCGGCGAAGCTCGTCGAGCTGCGGCTCCTCCAGCCCGCGCTCTAGCGGACGAGCAGGACTGCCCCGACCGCGACGAAGGCCATGCCCGCGAAGCGCGCGGCGGTGAGCTGCTCGTCGAGCACGAGCGCAGCCGCGACTGCCACCGATGCGTACGTGATCCCGGTGAAGAGCGGGAACACCGTCAGGACTTCGAAGCTCCGCAGCGACAGGAGGAAGGTCGCGAAGCTCGCGGCGTAGAAGGCGCCCCCCACGTAGAGCCAGGGAGAGCGGACGACCTCGTCGAGCGAGGCGTCGGCGAGCGTTCTCCGCAGCACCACCAGGCCGAGCGTCGCGAGCGTCGTGTACACGACCGCGAACGCAGCGAGCTTCACGGGCGCACGTCCTCGGCCTCGAGCCCGTGGAGACGGCTCACCACGTACAGGGGGCGCCGCTTCACCTCGTCGAAGATGTGCCCGATGTACTCGCCGATGATCCCGAGCACGACGAGCTGGATGCCTCCGACGACCCCGACCAGCACCATGATCGACGTCCACCCCGGCACGACGAACACGCCTGCGACCTTCGAGACGATCGCCGAGATCCCGAATACGATGGAGAGGAACGAGACGACGAAGCCGAGGTTGAGCCCGACGCGGAGCGGACGGCTCGAGAAACCGATGAGCGCGTCACCCGCGAGGCGGAACATGCGCACGCGGCTGTACTTGCTCCGGCCCGCCTCCCGCGGTGGCGACGTGTAGGCCACGCCCGACTGCCGGAAGCCGACCCAGCTGAACATCCCTCGCAGGTAGCGGTTCGACTCGCGCATCGCGCGGAACGCCGCGAGCGCGCGGCGATCGACGAGCCGGAAATCCCCTGCTGCGGGCGGCACCTCGATCTCCGAGAGCCCGCGCAGGATGCGGTAGAACCAACGGGCGGTCACGTCCTTGAAGCGGCTCTCGCCCTGACGGACCTCCATTACGCCGTAGACGATCTCGTCCCCCGCCTCCCAGCGTGCGACGAGCTCCGGGATGACCTCGGGCGGATGCTGCAGGTCGCCGTCCATCGTGATCACCGCCTCCCCGCTCGCGAGGTCGAGGCCCGCGGTCAGCGCGACCTGATGTCCGAAGCCGCGTGAGAGGCGCGCCACCTTGAAGCGCGGGTCGCGCGAGTGGAGCTCCACGAGGAGCCCGTACGTGGCGTCCGTCGAGCCGTCGTCGACGAAGACGACCTCCCAGGCGCCCGGCATGCCGTCGAGGACCGAGGCGAGTCGCTCGGCGAGCGCGGGCAGGATCTCCTCCTCGTCCCGGAGCGGGACGACGACGGAAAGCCGAGGGGCGTCGCCCTCCACCGCGCCGAGGGTAGCGGGGCGCCCCGACGACCCTGCCTCTCCGGCCCGCCGACGGAGCGCGCCGTCTCGCGCCCTAGACTGGCTGCGGTGAAGGCGCCGAAGATCCTCGCCGTCGCCTCGGCGGTCGACCTCGACTTCCGCTACGGCTGCACGCCGGCCTGGTGGCAGCTGTGGAAGGGCATGTACGAGGCAGGAGTCGACCTGGTCGTGACTCCGTATCGCGGCCGGCCGGTGGAGTCGCCCTGGTGGCGCACCGCGCCGAACCCCACGTACCGCGAAGGCGAGTCGTACCAGGCGATCCGCAACGTGGTCGCGCGGCTTCAAGGCGACGACTACATCCGGCGTGCCGAGACCGAGCCCGAGGATTCGCGGCTGGATCGCCTGACGCGCGAGACGATCAGCCGCTGGATCACGCCGCGCTGGAAGCGGCATCTCGAGCGGCTCGTCGAGCGGGAGCGGCCGGACGCGGTCGTCGTCTTCACGATCCCCATGGCCCATCTGCGCGGCATCCCCGACGCGCTCAGGCAGCGGTACGGGATCCCGATCGTCTTCTACGACGGAGACGTGCCGATGAGCCTCCCCGAGTTCGGAGGGATGGACACGGGCTTCAACCCGTACCACGGCGCCGACCCGTGGGAGTACGACCTCGTCGTCTCGAACTCGGAAGGCGGGATCGGCCGCCTGCTCGAGCTCGGTGCGCGCCGCGCGGAAGCGCTCTTCTGGGGAGCCGACCCCGAGTTCTTCGCGCCGCAGTCCGTCGAGAAGGAGGTCGACGTCTTCTTCTACGGCTACGGGGACAAGTTCCGCCGCGACTGGATGAAGACGATGGTGGGGGAGCCGTCCCGGCTCGATTCCGACCTCGACATCGGCCTCGGCGGTCTCGACTTCCAGGGCGACACCGGGCGGGCGCGCCTGCTCGGCGACATCCCCTTCAACGCATTCGCGCGGGCGATCTCCGCGGCGCGCGTCAACCTCAACATCACCAGGCGACCGCACGCGACGGTGCCCGCCTCGTCCACTTCGCGACCGTTCGAGCTTGCCTCCTCGGGCGCGGCGATCGTGTCGAACCCGCACGCCGGGATCGAGCGCTGGTTCGAGCCCGGGCGCGAGCTCGTCGTCGTCGAGAGCGCGGAGGAGGCCGTGGACGCCTACCGCGAGCTCGTCTCCGACCCCGGGCAGGCCGAGGAGCTGGGGCGACGAGCCCGCGAGCGCGTCCTCGACGAGCACACGTACGCGCATCGCGCACGGCGGCTGCTCGAGCTCCTCGGGCTCGGAGCGGCGGTGCTTGTATGAGCGCGCGGCTCGTCGCCGTGGTCCCGGCGTGGAACGAAGAGGGCGCGATCGCGACCGTGATCGAGGAGATCGTGCGCGTCGGGCCCGAGATCGAGGTCGTCGTCGTCGACGACGCCTCGACCGACGGCACGGCCGACGTCGCCGAGCGCAACGGCGCGACCGTCCTGCGCCTGCCGTTCAACGTCGGCATCGGCGGCGCGGTGCAGACCGGCTTTCGCTATGCGCTCGAGCAGGGCTACGAGCGCGCCGTACGGCTGGACGGAGACGGCCAGCACGACGCGTCGCAGCTGCCGAAGCTCCTCGCTCCCCTCGAGGCGGGCGCTGCTGACCTCGTCATCGGCTCGAGGTTCGTCGACCCTGGCGGCACGTACCGGCCCCCGTTCGCGCGGCGCCTCGGGATTCGCGTGTTTGCGCGACTCGTCTCCCTCCTCTGCCGCCAGCGCGTGACGGACACGACCTCGGGCTTCATCGCGCTCGACCGTGCCGGCATCGAGCTCTTCGCCGCGGAGTACCCGCACGACTACCCGGAGGTCGAGGCGACGCTGGTGGCGCTTCGCAGCGGACTGCGGCTCGCCCAGGTGCAGGTCGAGATGCGCGAGCGGACGTCGGGCGTCTCCTCCATCACCTTCCTGCGCTCGCTCTACTACATCGTCAAGGTCACGCTCGCGCTCCTCGTGGCGAGCCTGCGCCGGTACCCGCGGCTCGAGGAGGTGCGCCAGTAACCCCGCTCCGCGTCTCGCTGGTCGGCGTCTTCGCCTCGCTCCTCCTCATCCTCGTCGTGCTCGAGCTCGTGCGTGGGCGACGGTTGAAGGAGCGCTACGCGCTTCTCTGGCTCGCCACCGGCGTCGTCCTGCTCGTGCTCTCCGCCTGGCGGGGAGGGCTGAACACGGTGGCCGGCTGGCTGGGCGTGACCGGTTATCCGCCCGCGGTGCTGTTCGCGGTCGCGACGCTCTTCATCCTGCTCGTCCTCCTGCACTACTCGACCGTGCTTTCGAAGCTCACCGACGAGAACGTCGAGCTCGCGCAGCGTGTGGCGCTCCTCGAGCAGAGCGTCCGCGCGGCTAGCGAGAGACCTGCACCGCCGGGCTGAGCGCGAACACGTCCCCCTGAGCCGGGTCGTTCGCCCAGTTGGTGCCGACCCCGACCCTGTACGTCGCCTTCGCGGGAGGCGACGGATCGACATACGCACGGGCGCGCGTGGTCGCGATCGGGTCGCCCTTCACGTAGCAGTCCCAGGCGGCGTTTGCCGCGGTCGAGCAGAGGAGGTCGTCGCCCCCGCCGTCCTTGCGGTAGACGCGGTAGAAGACGTCCGCGCGCCAGGAGCCGTCGACCGTCCAGCGGAGGACGTTCGACCGGCCGACCGGATGCACCTCGAGCTGGATCCCCGTGTCGACCGGCGTGAGGATCGCGCTCGACCCGAGGTCCTGCACGAGCGCGGGCGGCGAGGGTGGCTGGATCTGGCTCGACGCAGCGGTTGCGGCCGCGGGCACGACGAGCGTGAGAACGGCGGTGATCGCGACCCAGCGAGGAGAGATGCGCGAGCTCTGCGGCGGGTCGCTGCGCGGGCCGAGGCTGGACGCGAGCCGGGGGACGAGGAGCGGGATCGAGGCGACGAGCAGCAGGTACGCGGGCCACGCCGGCATGAGCAGGCGCCAGAACGTGTTGCCCTCGATGCTCGCGCGATCGGAGAAGCCCTTCACGACGATGAACGCGCCGAGCCAGCCCGCGAGGAGCGCGGCGATGGGTGCGCGGCGAACGCGGAGGACGGCGAGGAGTCCCGCGAGCGGAGCCCACTGCGCGAGTCGCGCGCTCCAGAAGAACTCGCGCAGCGCATCCATCTGCTCGAGCCAGTTGTGGAAGTCGAGCTGGATGTAGCGGTCGCTGTTCAGGTGTGGGAGCCCGGTGCCGAGCGCCATGCGCGTCTCTTCGAGCGACACCGCCGGCAGGTAGCCGAGCCCGCGGTCCTTCCAGAAGGCGACAACCGCGATGCTCGGAGCGAGCGCGGCGAGGAAGAAAAGGCTGCCGCGGAACCGCCGCGCCACGAGATAGGCGGCGACCGCGCCGACGACGAAGAGGTAGTTGGGCGGCTTCAGTGCTCCGGCCGTCCCCGCGACGAGGCCGGCCAGCGCGACGTCCCAGATGCGCGCGTCCGAAAGCGAGCGGACGACGAGGAACGCCGCGGCGAGCACGAGCACCATCGAGGGGTAGTCGGGCATCGCCGTGAGG
Organism: uncultured Gaiellaceae bacterium; assembly: GCA_963846995.1. Taxonomy (GTDB): domain Bacteria; phylum Actinomycetota; class Thermoleophilia; order Gaiellales; family Gaiellaceae; genus GMQP-bins7. The sequence continues at coordinate 215,194 of CAWJYD010000012.1, forward strand.
CCGAGCCCCTGCGGCAGGAACTGCTCGGTCCACTTCTCGTGGTAGCGCTCGACGAAGAGCGGGATCGCGACGAACGGCGCGGCGACCCAGAGCAGCGCCGCCCAGTAACCGAGGAGACGGCCTCCGATGTGGGAGGCGATCCCGTAGACGGACAGGAGTGCGATCGGCCCGAGGACGAGCACCTGGAAGGCGACGATGATCGGCATCGCCTGCAGGAAGGTCGGTCCTGTGATCCACGTGAGCGGTGTCTGGAAGAGCGGCCAGACGTAGCTGACCTCGGTTGGCGGCAGGATGCGCTGGCCCGCGAGCCAGCCCGTCGTGGTGTTGACGATCTGATCCCCGCCCTGGAACCACACCCAGCCGTTGTGCTCGACGTCGAGACCGAGCGCGACGGTCGCGAGGATCTGAACGGCGACGAGGACACCGAGAACCTCACGGGGCCGCTCGAGGAGGAAGTCGATCGTGCGCCCGCACGTGCGGGCGGCGGCCAGCGCGCTAGCGCGTACCGACACCGGCGACCGCCGAGCGGTACCACGCGACGGTGCGCTCGATGCCCTCGCGCAGCGACGTGCGGGCCTCGAACCCGAACAACTCGCGAGCGCGAGAGCCGTCGACGCTCCGGCGAGGCTGCCCGTTCGGCTTCTCCGTGTCCCAGGTGAGCGTGCCCTCGAAGCCCGTGATCTCCGCGATCAGCTCCGCGAGGTCGCGTATCGAGATCTCGCGCGCCGCCCCGAGGTTGACCGGCTCGGCACCGTCGTAGCGCTTCGCCGCAAGGACGAGGCCCTCGACGCAGTCGTCGACGTAGAGGAACTCGCGCGTCGGCGAGCCGTCGCCCCACAGCACAACCTCGTCGTGCGCGTCGACCATCTTGCGGATGAGCGCCGGGATGACGTGGGACGTCTCGAGGTCGAAGTTGTCGCGCGGCCCGTACAGATTGGTCGGCAGCAGGAAGATCGCGTCCAGTCCGTATTGCGCCCGGTAGCCCTGCGCACCGACGAGCACGGCCTTCTTCGCGACGCCGTACGGCGCGTTCGTCTCCTCGGGGTAGCCGTCCCAGAGGTAGCCCTCCGAGAACGGAACCGCAGCGAACTTCGGGTAGGAGCAGACCGTTCCGGCGATGACGAGCTTCGGCGTCGAGTGCAGGCGCGCTTGCTCGAGCACGTTCGCACCCATCGTCACGTTCGCGTACCAGTAGCGGCCGGGATTGGCCCGGTTCGCGCCGATTCCGCCGACCTCGGCGGCGAGGTGGAACACGAGCTCCGCGCCGGCGTCGCCGAACATCCGCTCGGTGTCCTCCATCGTCGTCAAGTCGTAGTCCGCGCTCCGCGCGGCGAACACGTCGTGACCGTCCGACTCGAGACGCTCGGAGAGATGGGAGCCGAGGAAGCCGCCTCCACCGGTGACGAGGATCCGCATGCGGAAAAGGCTACTAGCCGCGACGGGCGCCTCCGTTCGCGAGACGCAGTACGCCAACCGTCAGGCGCTCTAGGCTTCGGCGGTGGCAGTCGATGCCGCCGGGCCGACGTCGACCACCGGCAGCGGGCCGGTGAGCGCCAGGGTCGCGACGCTCGGAGCCGCCGCGATCATCGCCGTCCTCGCGGTCGTGGCCGTGCACAACGCCTTCGCCTATCCCTCGATCGGCGGCTACGACGCGCAGGAGTACATCACGTACGCGCGCGACCTCGTCGATCACGGCAGCTTGCCGCCGAACGGCGTGGGCGCGTACTACACGCCTCCGGGGTACATGGCCGTCGCCGGTCTGGCCGGAAACCTGGGTCGCGCGCTCGACATGCACGACCCGGAGCATCTCGGGCAGCTCGTCAACGCGATCGCGGTGGTCGTCACCGCAGTGCTGGTTCTGCTCCTCGGGCGAACGCTCTGGCCGTCGAGACCTGTCCTCTGGCTCGCGGCGGTCGGATTCTTCGCGTTCTTCCCCGTCGTCGCGAAGGCGGGCGCGATGTTCCATCCCGAGGCGCTCGGGATGGCGATCACCGCGGGTGCGCTCGTGATGCTCGCACTCATGGTGAAGCGACGGACGTACTCGTGGCGGCTCTCGGTTCCGCTCGGCGTGCTGCTCGGCGCCGGGCAGCTCGTTCGCGCATGGTCGCTGTGGCTCGTCGTCGTCGCTGCGATCGTGCTCGTCGCCGTGGCCCTCACCGAGCGGGACGTCCGTCGCCCTGCGCTCGTCGCCCTCGTCGTCTCGCTCGGACTTGCCGTCGTCGTACCCTCCCCCTGGTACGTCCATCAGGCGACGCGGTACTCGAACCCGGTCTTCGACCGCCCGCAGGAGAACCGCTTCGTCCTTGCGCGACGACCCGTCGAGTTCTACGTCGACGCTCGCTATCCGGCGATCGTCTTCCATCCCTGGCAAGGTCAGTTCAACCGCAGATTCATCCCCGTCATGTACACAGAGACGTGGGGCGACTACTTCGGCATCTGGGCGTGGGGGCCGGGGCGCAGCGACCGAACGGACGCCATCGACACGACCCTCGTGCGTCAGAGCGTGCTTGGCCTCCTTCCGACGGCGCTTGCGCTCGTCGGGCTCATCGCACTTCTCGGCATGGCGGTCACGCACCCACGGGAGGACGTGGGCAGGCTCGTCGTTGCTCTTCCGCCGCTCGCGGCCGTCGCATCGGTGCTGTACCTCGCCGTCGCCTATCCGACGAGCGACGGCGACACGATCAAAGGCACGTATGCGCTAGCAGCGGCGCCGGCGTTCGCGCTGTGCTTCGGATTCGCCGTGGACGTACTCGCACGCCACCGGATCGTCGGCGTCGTGCTCGGCGTGGTGCTCGCGGCGACCGCTCTTGCCCTCCTCCCCTTCCTGTACTGGTGAGCACGACCGACGCAGCGGAGTCGGCGCGGGCCGAGCGCCGCTGGGTGCGCATCGGGCTCGCCGTGGTCGGCGCCGTCCTCGTCGTGCAGTTCGTCGGGGGAGTCGTCCGCACCGCGGTTCGCCCGAGCCCCTCCGCGCTCGCGCGCGTGCAGAAGTGTCTGACCGAGCGCTCGACGCACTACGAGGCCGTCACCGACCCGGTGGCGGAGAGCGCCGGCCGCGGCGCGTTGCGGACGGCCGTGGACGGAAACGGCGTCACCATCGCGATCGGGAGCTCGGAGCGCGACGCCCGGCGCGTGCACGACGACTACATCGCGGTCATGACTGCGGCCGACGCGAGCAGTCTGCTCGACGTTCATCGGCGCGTCGTCTTCCTCTGGGCGCAAGCGCCCACCCAGAGCGAGCGCGACTTCGCGTACCTCTGCACGCTCGACGTGCAGGACTGACGAGCGCGCTCTAGGAGGGCAGCGCGGGGCCTTCGTCGGCAGCCAGTCGACGCGGCCGATCCAGCGATCCTGGTTCTCCGCGTACCAGCGGATCGTCTGCAGCACGCCGTCCTCCCAGGACACGCGCGGCTGCCAGCCCGTCTCGGCGGTGAGCTTCTCGTGGCCGACGCGGAGTGCGAGCACGTCGCTGCCGCCCGGGCGGAAGCGGCCCGCGACCGAGCTGACGTGCCGATCGTCGGGCCAGTAGCCGTGCTCGATGCCGAGCCGGACGATGAGATCGGCCCAGTCCTGCATCGAGATGTTCTCGCCCTGCCCGTAGACGTAGACGTCGCCGGGAGTGCCCTTCGCCGCGACGGTGAGATGGCCGCGGACGCCGTCCGTGCAGAAGCAGAAGTCGCGGAGTGGCTCGAGATTCCCTAGCTCGATCGCGTCACGCACCAGCGCCTGGGTGACGATCGTGCCGGTGACGTAGCGCGGGTTCTGGCGCGGCCCGTAGTTGTTGAACATCCGCGTGACGACGCCGGGGATCTCGAAGGCGTCGAAGTAGTTCATCGTCAGGAAGTCCGCCGCGACCTTCGACGTCGCGTAGATCGACTTGGGGTTGATCGGCGAGCGCTCGTGCAGGATCAGCCCGCCGGCGTCGTCGAAGTCGTGGTGGTCGCTGACCGACTCGCGGACGTTCCCGTACTCCTCCGACGTCCCCGCGGTGTCGAACTTCTCGACCTCGAGCTCGAGGTCGACGATCGACTGCAGGAAGTTGAGCGTGCCGAGCACGTTCGCCGCGACGGTCTCGTACGGGCGGTGCCACGACTCACCGACGTGCGCCTGCGCGCCGAGGTGGAAGACGTAAGGCCGATCCGGCGCCGTCTCCTTGAGCTCGCGCACGAGGCGGTCGATCGAGACCTTGTCCGTCAGGTCGGCGAAGTGCACCTTGATGCGGCCCGCGTAGCTGTCCGATGTTGTTGAGTGCGCCACTCGACGTCGCGCGCACGAACGCGTGCACCGAGGCGCCGAGCTCGACGAGCGCCTCCGTCAGATGGGAGCCCATGAAGCCGTCCGCGCCGGTGACGACGACGGTGCGGCCGCGGTAGACGTCTCCGAACTCGTCACGGAGGTCGTCGAGCGCGGCGCCTGTCCAGAGGGTGTCGTTCGGCATGGTCCGTACGCTTCCGCGTTGGTGGGCAAGGGTACAGACACGTCCGGACCGGGCTCGCTGCGAGCAGGGGCGCTCACCGCACTCTCTCTCCTCGTCGTGTCCGGTGTCGCCGCGGCCACCGGCGTCCTGATAGCTCACGAGTTCGGCAGGTCGGAGCAGACCGACGGGCTCCTCGCTGCCTACGGGCTCGTCATCGTCATCGTCGTCGCGGCTCAGGCGATCCGCGTCGCGGTCCTACCGCCGCTCGCGCGGGCGGCGCAAGACGGGCGTCTCGCAGGCGAACTCGCCGGCTATGCGCTCGCACTCCTCGTGATCGCGATTCCGCTGGTCCTCGCCGCCGAGATCTGGGCCGGCTGGCTCGGCAAGCACCTGATCGGGCACCAGTCTCCACTCGGGCAGGAGACCGCAGCCGAGGCGCTCAAGTGGATGGTCCCCGCCGGCGCACTTCAGCTCTTCGCAGGACTCGCCGCAAGCGGACTCGCCGCACTCGACGACTACGGCACCGCGGCGATCGGCTATGGCGTGGGCAGTGCGGCAGGACTCGCGCTGATCCTCTGGCGCGCCGAGCCGAACGGGATCGTCTCGGTCGCATGGGGAACGGCGCTGAATGCCGCGATCGCCGTTGCCGTACCGGCGTGCTGGCTGACGATCCGAGCTCTGCGGAGCGGCATGCCCAGAAGCGCTGTCGTCCCGCGCGATCGCGGCCTGCGAGCGCGCTTCGGTGCGTTCGGCGTGGGCGTCGTGCTCCCCATCGCGCAGCAGCTCCTGTACGTCGTGACCCTCCCGTTCGCCGCCCGGGTCGGGCCGGGTGCCGCGACGACCTTCGTCTATGCCTACCTCGCGGCGGCTGCGCTCGTCACGGTCACGGCAGGCTCGCTCGGTCTCGTCACGACGGTGCCACTCTCGCGCCTCGACGGAACCGTGACGCGAACGGTGCGCCATGTCGTCTCGGCATCGTGGCTCGCGTTGGTTCTTGTCGGGGCTGCCGCGGGAGCTTTCGCCGTCGCGGGCGGCGAGGTCGTGCAGTCGGTGCTCGGTTCCTCGTACCGTGGGAACGTCGGCGCCGAGGTGGGCCGCGTCTTCGTGTGGCTGAGCCCCTGGATGATCGCGTCGGTTGGAGTCGCGGTCACGTTCCCGCTGACGTTCGTGGCGGCCCGGACGTCGCGACTCCCGTGGATCGCGCTCGGGGCGCTCGTCCTTCAGATCGCGCTCGCCGCGCTCGGCGTGCGGCTCCTCGACCTCGACGGGCTGGCGCTGGCGCTCGGCTGCTCGACGGTCGCGATCCTTGTCGCGCTCCTCGCCGACCTCGGAGCGCTTGCCGCGGCGGCCAAGGGGCTCGGAGTTGCCGCCCTCGCGGTCACCGGAACCTGCCTCGCTGCGTTCGCCCCATCCGCGCTCCTGCTCGGCTCAGCTGCCGCCGCCGTCGCCGGGCTCGCGCTCTACGTCGCGGCGTTCGCGCTCATGCGCCCGAAGCCGCTCGTCCAGAGCTGGCGCTACATCCGCGCACTGCGCTGACGCGACGTGGGAGCGTCAGCCTCTCGCGGGCTTCCTCGCGTGCGCGTACGCGACACCCTCGCCGACCGTGTCGATCACGTCGGGGTCGCCGGAGGTCACGAAGTTCGACGGGCATACGAAGCGAAGGAAAGGACCCGTGACGCTGCTCCACGGCAGATGACCTGTGTACCAGCGCTCGACCTGCGGATTCTTCGCCGCTGCGAACTCGCGCTTCGCGATCTCCCAGGGTGCAAGCGAGAAGAGCTCGTCGAACTCGGATGCGGTGTAGTCGTGCTTGTAGAAGACACCCCGCTCGTCCTCGAGGCTGCTCGCGTCGCCCCACTCCCGACCCGCCACGAAGTGGTCGCGCGCCTCGAGCGCGATGTCGGTCGTGACGTGGAGCGAACCGCCGGGCTTCAACACGCGCCAGAACTCCGCGAGCGCGTCCCTGTCCCTCCCACCCCCGATGTGCTCGATGACCGAGATGCACAGGCAGTGGTCGAACGACTCGTCGGGAAAGGAGAGGCTGGTCGCGTCCTCCACGCGGAGATCGAGCGTCGGATCGACGGTGCGCCACGCGGCGATCTCCTCGGCGAATAGGTCGACGCAGATCCAGTCGCCGCGGCCCTCGGCGCTGAGCAGCGAGGGAAGTAGCTTGGGACTGGACACGTCGAGACACGCACCGGAGAAGTCCTCGTCGGCGACGCGCCCGAGCTCGTAGTACCGGCGCGGGTCGAGAGGAACGACCAGGCGGTAGACACCCACGCGGCCGGCCGGCCAGCGCCGTGGCGCCTCGCGGACGAGCCAGCGAAAGCCCAGTGCGTAGCTGTGCCGCCAGAGCCGCTTCCAGCCGGGCGCTCCCATACGTCAGGCGAGCGAGTGCGAGCCTCGCCCGATTCCCTGGGCTGCGAGCTTCGCGCGATGCTCGTCGAGCGTCGAGCGCGTGACCTGGTAGTCGAATCGGCGGTAGTCGAGGTACGCCCGGAGCGCATGCGCATACAGCGGCGGCCGGAAACGGTCACCGAAGCCACCGAGCATGAGCGAGCAGAGGGCGATGCGGCGCTCCGCCATCTCGCGCAGCCGCCGGGCGCCCGGGACGCCCCGGGCCTCCCACCAGCGCCAGACCCGTACGAAGTTGAAGGTGTACTGCCACCGGTGCTGCCAGACGTGCTCGCGCAGCGCGTGCCGGGTCATGCTCGACGAGGAGAGAACGAGCGTCACGAGCCGTTCCGGGACGAGTTCGACGCCCCCACCCGCCGCCCCTAGCTCCGACAGGAATCCGACGTCGTTGCCGTACGGATGGCGCTCGTAGTCGAACCTCCGCGGGTTCTCGATGTCGATGTGCCGATCGAAGATCTCGCGCGTCGCGGTTGTCTCGTACACGGAGCAGATCTGTGAGATCGGGAACCTCCGGAAGAAGATCCCCTCTGAGTACTCGGTCTCGCTCGCGACGCCTCCGTCCAGGGCGTAGTACGGGAGGACGTCGCGGCCGTCCTCGACGACGGCGCTGCAGGTGACGAGCTTCCGGCCCGTGTCCACCGCCCGCCCGGCTGCGGCCATCATGCGGGCGCTGTACGTGGGTTCGAGCACGTCGTCCGCCCACACGAACGTGCACCAGTCGCCGGTGACGTCGTGGAGGGCCACACGCCACGCGCGAACCGGGCCGCTGTTCTCCTCGGAGGTCTGAAGACGCGATTCGATCTCGGGGTCGGCCGAGGCGAGGAGCTTCTCGACGAGCTCTCGTGTCCCGTCGGTGCTGCACTCGTCGTAGACCACGATCTCGAGAGGCCGGTACGTCTGTGCGAGGGCGCTCGCGAGCGTGCGCTCGATCGTCTCGGCGCTCTGGAACGTCGGGAGCATGAGCGAGAGCTTCATCCAGCTGACGATAACCAAGGGGTCGTCCGGCGCTCTGCGGCGCCGCGCGTCACCCCGTTCTGCGCCAGCGCAAGCCCGAGCCGCGCCGGTAGAGGCCGACGACCGCGAGGCCGGCCCTCGTGCTGAAGATCCGATGCCGCGTGGCGGCGACGGCGCGTTCGGTGGGAGGGAGGTACCGGAATGTCATGCGGCCCCCGAGCCGGGTGCCCTCCCAGTCGAAGGGCGGGAGCTCGCCCTTCAGCTTCCGGACGACCACAGTGCGATAGCCGACCGCACCCTCGACCGCCCACGCCGACGACTCGCGCGCGTGGTCGAGGACGGCGGTGACGGGTGGGAGATACGCGTCGTCGAGCAGGATCCGGCCACCGACCTTCACGTGCGGGGCGACGTACCACCAGTCGAGGATCGGATACGGGAAGCCGTGGGCGCCGTCGAGGAGGACGAGGTCGAGAGGACGGTCGGGGAGGCGCGCCAGGACGTCGTGCGAGAAGCCGACCTCGAACGAGACTCGCGCACTGGAGACGCCGAGCTCGGAGCACGCCGCGCGGATGCGCGTCTCCTCGTCGGCGTCTGGCGTCACCGCGACGTGCTCCGTGCCCGCCCCGGCGAAGACCATCGTGCTCGCTCCGGAGCCCGTCTCGAGCGTCGCCATGCTCTCGCGCAGCTCCGACTCGAGCCACTCGAGTGCGGGCCAGGCGAGACCCCAGTACTCGTCGCCCGCGCCGTGAATTCCCGGCGGCGCAGCGCGGAGCCGCTCGGTGAGCGTCGCGGACATCGCGCCGAACGTTAGGCGATCAGGCCGCGAGCTCGGCGTAGACGGCGTCGTGCGCCCGCGCGGTCTTCTCCCACGAGAAGAGCGCCGCGCGCTCGAGCCCACGGGCGCTCCAGTCGGCAGGGTGCGCGAGGATCTCCTCGACGGCGTCCACCATCTGCTCGACCGAGTGCGGATCGAAGAGCCGGGCCGCGTCGCCGCACACCTCGGGGAGGGACGCGGCGTCGGAGCATGCGACGGGGCACCCACACGCCATCGCCTCGAGCGGCGGCTGGCCGAAGCCCTCGTACTCGCTCGGAAAGACGAGCCCCGCGGCCGTGCGGTAGAGGCCCACGAGCTGCTCGCGCGGGACGTGCCCGAGCGAGCGGACACCGGACGGGGTCGGGCCCTCGTATGCCGTGAGCACGAGCTCCAGCTCGGGGTGTCGGTCGCGCAGAACCGCGAACGCCTCGAACAGCCGCGCGTGGTTCTTGTGCGGCCATTCGCGCGCCGGATACACGAGGAACTGCTCGCGGGCTTCGGCACCGGGGCTGAACACGCCGTGGTCGACCCCGAGGTGGATCGGGCGGACGCGCTCCGGGGCGATGCCGAAGCGATCGACGATCGCGCGGGCAGCGTGCTCGGAGATCGTGATCACGAGCGCGCTCCGACGCACCGACCACCCGTACGCGGCTCGTCGGTACGCGAGCTCCGCGCGCGAGAAGAACTGCGGGAGAGTCTCATGCTGCAGGTCGAGCACGGTGGTGACCGCGGGCGGCGACGCGACCCGCGGGATCATCACGGTGAGCGGGAAGTGCACCACGTCGCACCCGGCGAGCCGCGCGCGGAGGCGGCCGCCGCGGACCACGCCTTCGCCCATCGCGAGCATCCGTCCCGGCGTCGAGCGGGAGGCGCGGTACTCGTCGACGACCTCGCTCGGCAGGCCCTCGACGTCGTCGGCGATGCGCGGAAGCAGCACGCGGTACTGGTGCGCGCCGACCGCACCGAGCGCGCGCGCGAGCTCGCGGGCGTAGGTCTCGCTGCCGCCGGAGATCCGCGGGACGAGCGTGAGCAGGCTGAGGCCGACCCGCACGTTCAGCGAGCGGGGCTCTGCGCGACCTCGCGATACACGTCTTCGTGCCGTCGAGCGGTCTCGTCCCACGTGTACTTCGCTGCCCGTGCGAAGCCGAGCTCGCGCAGCTCGTCGCGGCGGCTGTCGGTCTCGAGCATCGCGGCCGCCATCGCCTCGACGTCGGTCGGGTCGAACATGACTGCGGCGTCGCCGCACACCTCCGGCAGCGCTCCGGCGGTGGACGAGGCGACGGGGCAGCCACACGCCATCGCTTCGAGCGTCGGGATGCCGAAGCCCTCGTACAGGCTTGGGAAGACGAGGCAGGCCGCGCGCCGGTAGAGGGATGCGAGCTGCGCCGCCGGGACGGCGCCGAGGTTCTCGACGCCCTCGGGCAGCGGCTCGAGCCGTTCGAGCCCTCCTCCCGTGAGGACGAGCCGGAGCTGAGGGCGCGTCTCCCGCAGCGCCGCGAATGCATGGAAGAGTCGCGCGTGGTTCTTGTGCGGCCACGGCCGTGCCGGGTAGAGGACGAGCGGCTCGCGCTCCTCGGACCCTGGCGTGAACACGGAGTGGTCGATCCCGTGCGGGATCACACGGATCCGGGCCGGGTCGAGGTCGAGCGCCTGCACCGCCCGGTCTCGCACGAACTCGCTCGTGACGACCACGGCCTCGGCACCGCGCGCGGCGCGGTCGTACGCGAGTCGCCTGAACGAGCGGCGCGCAGGCCCGAAGAACTCGGGGAGGTCGCGATGCTGGACGTCGTGCAGCGTCACGACTGTCGGCACGTCGACCCTCGGCGACGGCACGGTGAGCGGGTAGTGCACCGCGTCGAGCCCCGCGAACCGGTCGCCCACCTCCTTCGTCCGCTTCGCCTGGAGTGCTGTCATCGCGATGCGGAGCGGCCCGCGCTTGCCGACGGGCGGATCCTTCACCTCGATCGCCGGCAGCCCCTCGGCGGCGTCGCGCGCGCGCGCGGGCACGAGAACGGCGTAGTCGAGCGAACGGGTGCGCGCGAGCGAGCGCAGAAGCTGGCGCGCGTAGGTCTCCGAGCCCCCGAGATCGCCGGGCGAGAGCGTGAGCAAGGAGATGCCGATGCGCACCTTCGCAGCCTACTGCCCAATCCTGTACCCCGGCTAGAATGCCCCGATGCCCACTGATGACGCCGAAAATGGCGATTCTGCAGGGCTTTCGCCATCGGAGGCCACGACCTCTGATACGTCGGCCACCGACGGGCAGGTCGACGTGGAGGAGCTGTTCCGCGCGCTCCGTGAGGAGGTGCGCCGCTCCGGCGCGGATCCGGGAGCCGGACGGGGCGACCCGCACGATCGTGACGCGGCCCGGGCCGAGGCCGAGCGCCTCTGGCCGGTCTCCGCGGACCGCTCGCTGCGCCTGCGGCCCGGCGTCCGCGGCGGCATCGGGACGCCCGTGAAGGCCGTCCTGCGCAAGCTCATGCGCTGGTACGTCGAGCCGCTCGCCTACGACCAGCGGTCGTTCAACGCCGCGACCCTGCGGCTGGTCGACGACCTCCAGGCACAGGTCGACCGGCTGCAAGCCGAGCTCCGGGAGGCGCGCGGGACGACGGAGCGGACGTGAGCGTCGTCGCCGCGCCGGCCGGCAGCGCGCTTCTCCGCTGCCCGACCTGCCACGGCGAGCTCGCGGGCGACGACGAGCTTCGCTGTGGCGGCTGCGGTCGCGAGTACCCCGTCGTCGACGGGATCCCCAGGCTCCTCGACAAGACCGTCCCCGGCGTCGCGGAGAAGGCACGCGAGGCCGAGGGGTGGGCTGCGATCGCCCGTGACCAGGGTTGGTACGAGCCCGACGAGGAGGTGGACGCGGCGCTGCCGTACCTCACCCGAGACCTCGGCTGGGAGGACCTGACCTGGAAGGCGAACGAGCATTCGTTCGGGCTGCTCCTCGACGTCCTCGACCCGGGAATGCGCGTGCTCGAGGTCGGCGCAGCCAAGTGCTGGGGCGCGCCGCACGTCGTCGCCGCCGGATGCACCTACGTGGGAACCGACATCCTTGCCGACCCGAACATCGGGCTCGGGCGCGGCGCCTTCTACGAGCGCTCTGCAGGTCCGTTCCTCCGCGTGCAGGCCGACGGCGAGAGCCTGCCCTTCGCGGGCGAGTCCTTCGACGTGACCTACTGCGTCGCCACCCTTCATCACGCGCTCGACCTCGGACGCATGGTGGGCGAGATGGCCCGCGTCACGCGACGTGGTGGGTATCTGCTCGCGCTGAACGAGGGGACGCGCGCCGTGTACCGGTCGGGACGCGCACCCGATCAGGCCGAGGAGATCGAGTACGGGATCAACGAGCACGTGCACACGCTGTACGCGTACCTGTGGGCTTTCGCGCGAGCGGGAGTCGTCGTGCGTCGCGTCGAGCAGGCGGACGGCTACGACGAGATGGCGGGCCGCCGCATCGGCGGGACACTCCTCCGCATCCCGGTCGTCGGCAGGAGCGCCGCAACCTGGTTCACGCAGACGTGCTACGGCTACCAGGGCGCGAGCTTCGTCGCCCGCCGGCTGCTCGCCAGGCCATGAGGGTCGCCGTCTGCAGGCCGCAGGTGCCGTTCGCGCACGGCGGTGTCGAGATCTTCACCGACCAGCTCGTCGAGGAGCTCCGCGCGCGAGGGCACGAGTCGGATCTCGTGTCCGTGCCGTTCAAGTGGTATCCGGGGACGCGCGTTCTCACGCAGGCGTTCCTCTGGCGGCTCCTCGACCTCGACGAGGTCGACGGCCGGCCGGTCGACGTCGTCGTCGCGACGAAGTTCCCTTCCTACCTCGTGCGTCATCGGGAGAAGCGCGTGTGGCTCGTCCACCAGTTCCGGCAGGCCTACGAGCTCGACGGCACCCCGCTCGGCCAGTTCGGCGACTCGCCCGAGGATCGCGCCCTGCGCCGCAGGGTGCAGGATCTCGACCGCGTGGCTCTCGGCGAGGCGTCGCGCCTGTTCGCGGTGTCGCGCAACGTCGCGGCGCGCCTGGGGGCGTCGACGGGCCTCGAGGCCGAGGTGCTCCCTCACCCTCCCCAGGAGCTCGCGTACCGCAACGACGGCTACGGGAGCTTCGTCCTGTCCGTGAACCGGCTCGACCGCGCGAAGCGGATCGACCTCCTGCTCGAGGCGGCCGCTACGGACTCGACGCTCGAGGTCGTGATTACGGGCGACGGCCCGGATCGCGAGCGGCTCGAGCGGCTCGCGCGGGATCGCGGGCTCGACGGGAGAGCGCGCTTCACCGGGCGCATCGCCGAGGAGGAGCTGGCCGACCTCTACGGCCGCTGCCTCGCTGTCTACTACGCGCCCGTTGACGAGGACTACGGGATGGTGCCATTCGAGGCGTTCCTCTCCGGCAAGCCGGTCGTGACGACCACCGACGCCGGCGGGCCGCTCGAGGTCGTGTCCGACGGCAGCACCGGTCTCGTGGTCGCGCCCGAGGCGCCGGAGATCGCCCAGGCCCTCGGTTGGCTCCGCGAGCATCCGGAGGAGGCCGCCGCCTACGGGCGAGCGGGGAACGAGCTCGCCCAGGGCGTCACCTGGGATCGCTGCATCGAGAGGCTCCTCTCGTGAGAGTCGCGTACTTCAGCCCGATGCCGCCCGAGCGGTCGGGGATCGCGGACTACAGCGCGCTCCTGCTGCCCGCGCTCCGTGCGCACGTCGACGTCGACGTCGTGAAGCGGGGGTCGAAGAGGCCTCCGCGCGGGTCGGACGTCGCCCTCTACCACGTCGGCAACAACCCAGACGCGCACGGGTGGATCGTCGACGCGCTGCGTCGCACGCCGGGTGTCGTCGTCCTCCACGACTTCGTGCTCCATCACCTCGTGGCCGGCGTGACCCTCGGCCGCGGGAACGCGAACGCGTACCTCGACCTGCTCGAGCGCGAGCACGGCGTGGTCGGGCGCCTCCTCGGACACGGCGTCATCGAGAAGCGCGTGCCGCCGCTCTGGGAGAGCCGCGCGCTCGACTTCCCGCTCTCGACCTTCGTCCTCGAGCACGCGACCGGCCTGGTCGTCCACTCGCGGTACGTGCGCGACCGTGCGCGCGCCGCAGGGTTCGAGGCCGAGATCTCCGTCGTCCCGCATCCGGCGTGGCCGGTGCCCGAGATCCCGGCCGAGCGAGTCGCGCCGGGTGTCGTGGTCGCGTGCTTCGGGGTCGTCAACGCCAGCAAGCGGATCCCCGAGCTCCTGCAGGCGACGTCCCTGCTGCGGAGAGCTCGTCCCGACGTGACGCTCCTGCTCGTCGGCCCGACGGCCCCGGGCTTCGACCTCGACCGGCGCCTCCAGCGTCTCGGGCTCGACGACGACGGTCTCGTTCGCGAGGAGTGGGTGGACGAGCCGCGGCTGTGGGCGCTCATGGCCGGCAGCGACGTCGTCGTCAACCTCCGCCATCCGACGATGGGGGAGACGTCGGGCAGCGTCGTCCGCGGGCTGTCGCTCGGCAAGCCGCTCGTGGTGAGCGACGTCGGGTGGTTCTCCGAGCTCCCCGACGACGTCGCACTCAAGATCGCCCCCGACGGCGACGAGGTCGCGACGCTCGCGGCGGCACTCGAGCTCCTCGCGACGCGCCAGGACGTACGCGACGCGATGGGAGCGAAGGCGGAAGAACTCGCGCGCGGAGAGCACGCCGTCGAGCGGGTCGCAGAGCGGTACGTCGCCGCGCTCGAACGCACTCTCGGGGGCGCCGCGGTCGACGACGCGGTCCTACGCGAGGTCAGCACGGCTGCGGCGGACGTCGGGATCTCGGCGGATTCGGCCGAGGCGCGAGACATCGCCCGACGCCTCGCCGAGGTCGAGCTTGGGTAGAGCGCTCCGCAGCATCCCGACCTGGGCCTGGCTCGCGGCCATCGTGGTCGCCTCCACCGTCGCTCGCGCCCTGCTCGCGAGAGGGCTCGTGGCGCCCTTCATCATGGTCGACGAGATCATCTGGTCGGAGCTCGCCCGCGGCTTCGCCTCGGCCGGGCAGCCACTGCTCCGCGACCATCCGGATCCCGGTTACAGCGTCGTCTATCCGCTCCTGATCAGCCCGGCCTACGCGCTCTTCGACAACCTGACACAGGCATACGCCGCGGTGAAGACGCTGAACTCGCTGATGATGTCGCTCGCGGCCGTCCCCGCGTTCTTCCTCGCCCGCAGAGTCGTCTCCGATCGGCTCGCGCTCCTCGGTGCGCTGCTCACGGTCGCGGTTCCCTCGCTCGCGTACACGGGCACGGTCATGACCGAGAACGCCTTCTACCCGCTCTTCCTGCTCGTCGCGCTCCTGCTCGTCCTCGTGCTGGAGCGGCCCTCGCCGCTCCGCGTCGTCCTGCTCTTCGGGGCCGTCGGAGTCGCGTACGGGACGCGCGTGCAAGCCGTCGCCCTCGTCCCGGCCGTGCTCGCTGCCCCGCTGCTTCTCGCCGTCTTCGAACGGCGCGGGCTCCGCGCGACGCTCTCGCGTTACCGCTGGCTGTACGGGCTCGCGGCCGCCGGAGCCGTCGTCGTGCTCACGGCCGACCTGGTCTCGGGGAGCCTGCTAGGCGCGTACTCGCCGGTCGGGGATCGCAGCTACGACGTCGAGAACGTCCTCCGCTACCTGTGGTGGCACGTTGCCGAGCTCTCGCTCTACGTCCTCGTCGTGCCTCTCGCCGCCCTCGTCCTCCTGGTCGCCCGAGCGCGCAGCCTCGAACCCCGATTGCAGGCATTTCTCGCCACCACGGTCTCGCTCACGGTGTGCGTCGTCGCGATCGTCGCGGCGTTCGCCTCGGAGTTCTCGGATCGGATCGAGGAGCGGAACCTCTTCTACGTCGCGCCGCTCCTCTGCATCGCACTCCTCGCGTGGATCGAGCAGGGAGCGCCGCGCCCGCGCGTCCTCGCGGCGGTCGCGGCGGTCGCCTCTGCCGGCCTCGTCGTGGCGGTCCCCTACGACCGCTTCATCACGACGTCGGCGATCACCGACACGCTGATGCTGCTGCCGTTCTGGTCGCTCCAGGACCGGATCGGGCACGAGTGGATCCGGTTCAGCGCCGCTCTGCTCGCCGCCGCGCTCGCCGCGGCGTTCCTCCTCGTCCCGCGTCGCTACGCGCTCGTGCTGCCGCTCCTCGTCCTCGGCGTTTGGGTGCTCGCGATCCGGCCGATCTGGTGGGGGAAGCACGGCCTCGAGCAGTTCTCGCGAGGCGCGCTCTTCCAGGGCATCCGCACCGCGGACCGCGACTGGATCGACCGCACGCTGCCGAGCGGCGCGAAGGCGGCGTTCCTGTGGACGGGACGGACGGACCGGTTCACCGTCAACCAGAACGAGTTCTTCAACCGCGCGGTCGGACCCGTCTACTACGTCACCGACCCGACGCCGGGAGGACTGCCGGAGACGGGGGTGCGGATCGATCCGCGCTCGGGGCGGGTCACGTTCGCCGACGGGAGCCCGGTGCGCGACCGCTACCTCGTCACCGACTCGTCGTTCGAGCCGGACGGCACGGCGCTCGCGCGCGATACCGGCTGGGGCATCACGCTCTGGCGCGTCACTCCCCCGCTCGTCTCTGCATCGCGAATAACCGGTCTCTATCCGAAGGACACGTGGTCCGGCCCGACGGTCACGTACACGCGCCGCCGGTGCGGTCGCGGCGGACGTCTCACCGTCACGATGGCGAGCGACGACAACCTCTTCCTCGAGCCGCAGACGGTTGTCGCACGCTCGAACGGCCGGGTCGTGGGACGGACGCGCCTGCGCGGGAACGGCCCAGTCGTGCTCAGCGTCCCGGCCGCGCCGGCTCCGGGCTCGACCGACTGCCGGGTGGTGTACACGGTGTCGCCGACCGCGATCCCGGCGAAGGTCATGCCCGGCAGCAACCCCGACCCGCGCCGCCTCGGTGCGCACTTCAACCGCTTCGCGTACCGCCCTGCCCGGTGAGGATCGCGTTCGACGTCAGCCCGCTCAGCCATCCGCTGCTCGGGATCGGGAACTACATCCAGGGCTCGCTCGGTGGTCTCGTGGAGGCGGCGGAGGGCAGACACGAGATCGTCGCGTTCGCGCCGACGAGCATCGGCGGGCCGAGCCGCATCCGAGCCGCGCTCGCCGGGATCGACGTCGAGGTGCGCACGTGGCCGATGCCCTTCTCGCATGCGGTCAGAACCGCGTGGAGCGCACTGGCGCATCCCGTCGCCGAGCGGCTCCTCGGCGCTTTCGACGTTCTGCACTTCTCCGACTGGATGTATCCCGCGCAACGCGGCGGGATTCGCGCAACGACGATCCACGACCTCGTCCCGCTGCACCACCCCGAGTGGACAACCTCGCGGACGGAGGCGATGCACGGGCGCAAGTACCGAAACGCCGCTCGCACGTGTGACGTCGTGTTCGTGAACTCGGAGTTCACCGGCCGCGACGTCGTCGAGACGCTCGGCGTCCCCATCGAGCGGATTCGCGTCGCGCATCCGGCACCGAAGGCGGTCTACGGCCCGGACGGACCTGCTGCAGATCTCGGCGCGCCGTACGTGCTCACGGTCGCGACGCTCGAGCCGCGGAAGAACCTCCAGATCCTCGTCGAGGCGATGCGCCTCCTCGACGGCACGCTCGAGCTCGCGGCGGTCGGTGGCGAGGGCTGGGGTGAGCAGCCCCTCCTCGACGGTCCCGGCATCCGGCGGCTCGGCTTCGTGACCGACGACGAGCTCGCCCGCCTCTATCGCGGGGCCTCCGTCGTCGCCTACCCGTCTCGCTTCGAGGGGTTCGGGATCCCCGTGCTCGAGGCGATGGCGTGTGGAGCGCCGGTCGTCTCCTCCGCCCATCCGTCCCTCGACGAGGCGAGCGGGAGCGCCGCGCTCCGTGCGGATCCGGAGGACGCCGCGTCCTTCGCGGCCTCGATCGAGCGCGCACTGGGCGATCGGGAGCGCCTCGTTGCTCTGGGGCTCGAACACGCCGCGTCGTTCTCGTGGCGTGCCGTCGGCGACGTCTTCCTCGCCGGCTACGAGGATGCACGGAGATGAGAGGCGACCAGGAGATCATCGTCGTCGTTCGTCGCGGGTCCGGGTTTCTCGTGATGCGCCGCGCACCCGAGCGACTCGGCTACTGGAGCCTCGTCAGCGGCGGAATCGAGCCTGACGAGTCGCCGCGGGAAGCGGCAGAGCGCGAGCTCCTCGAGGAGACGGGCCTGCAGACCGAGGTCGTGAAGCTCCCGCTCGCGCTCTCCTACTCGCTCCTCGACGACCCGCCCGCCATCCGCGCGCGCTACGGGCCGGGGATCGAGACCGTCACGGTGCATGCCTTCGTCGCGGACGCGCCCGCCGGCTGGGAGCCGACGCTCGACGCTGAGCACGACCTCCACCGGTGGTGCGATCTCGCGGAGGCACTCGCGCTCCTTCCGTACGCGACGACCCGCGACGCCGTGCGCGGTGCGGTCCCGCCCTCGTGAGGGTCGCGGTCGACATCGCGCCGCTCGTCCAGACGCGAGCCGGCACCGCCCGCCACGTGCGGGGGCTCGTGGGCGCGCTCCGCGACGCGCCTGGAGTCGACCTCGAGCTCGTGAGCTTCGGCGGCCCGGGACGTGCTTCGAGCGTCGTCCGCGACGCGTACTGGTACCCACGCGGGATCCGGCGCCGTGTCGGCGCCCAGCTTCTGCACTGCACGACGTTTCGTGGGCCGGCGCGCGCGCCGGTTCCCGTGGTGCTGACCGTTCACGATCTCGCCCTGCTCCGCGCGCCCGAGGCGTTCCCGCGCTGGCACCGCCTGTACGGGTCGGCGGGCCTCACGCGCGTGCTGCGCGCCGCCGACGCAGTCGTCGCCGTCTCCGAGTTCACGCGGGACGAGACGATCGAGCTGGCAGGCGTACCGAGCGAGCGGATCGCCGTGATCCCGAACGGCGTCGATGCCGTGTTCACGCCAGACGGCCCCCGAGCGGACGGTGACTACGTGCTCGCCGTGGCGACGCTGGAGCCGCGCAAGAACCTCCGGCGTGCGGTCGAGGCGACCCGTGCCGCCGGCGTGGAGCTGCGCGTCGTAGGCGCACGCGGCTGGGGAGGAGTCGACGTCGAGGGTTGGGTCGGCGAGGTGCCGGACGCGGAGCTCGCTGCGCTGTATCGCGGGGCGAGCTGCGTCCTTTATCCGTCCCTGTACGAGGGGTTCGGCCTGCCGGTGCTCGAGGCGATGGCCTGCGGCGTGCCGGTCGTCACCTCCAGGGGGACGGCGATGGAGGAGGTCGCCGGCGGGGCGGCGGTGCTCGCGGACGCCACCGACGTCTCCTCCCTCGCCGACGGCGTGCTTGAGGCGATCGCGCGCCGGGACGAGCTGACCGCAGCAGGGCTCGCGCGCGCGTCCAGGTTCACGTGGAGACGCTCGGCCGACAGCGTCGTCGAGCTGTGGCGGTCGCTGCTGTGAAGACCGTCGTGTTCGACGCGGACGTGCTCGGCCGAAAGCGCACGGGCGACGAGACGTACGCGCTCAACCTCTTGCGCGAGCTCGGCGCGCTCGCCACTCCGGATCTGCGCGTCGTCGCCGTGACGCGCCATCCCGAACTCGTGCCCGCCGGGATCGAGCCGTACGCGCTTGCTGCGCGCTCGCAGGAGCTGCGCATGGCCTGGTCGCTGCCGCGCGCGCTTCGCCGCATCGGCGCCGATCTCTGCCACACGCAGCACGCGTTGCCGCTCCGTCCGCCCTGCCTTTGTGTGGTGACCGTCCACGACGTCTCGTTCGAGCGTGACCCGGGCCTGATGAGCCGGAAGGATCGGCTCGTCTTTCGCCTCGCCGTTCCGCGGGCCGTGCGTGGAGCCGAGCGCGTGCTCACCGTCTCCGAGCGCACGAAGGGCGATCTCGTCGAGCTCTACGGCGTGCCGAGCGCCCGCGTGGTCGTCACGCCGAACGGCGTCGACCCGGTCTTCGCGCCAGGCCCCGGCGATCGCAACTACGTCCTCTCGGTCGGCGCGATCCAGGCGCGGAAGAACCAGCTCGCCGCGCTCGAGGCTGCGTCGGCCGCCGGCCTGCCGCTCGTCGTGGCCGGCCCGGAGAAGGACGCAGCGCTGGCCGCCCAGCTTCGGGCACACGGCGCGCGGCTCGAGGGCTACGTCGACGTCGCGCGGCTCGCCGAGCTCTACCGCGGGGCCGCGTGCCTCGTGCAGTCGAGCCGGTACGAGGGCTTCGGCCTGCCGGTGGTCGAGGCGATGGCGTCCGGGACGCCGGTCGTCACGGTGCCGGATCCCGCGCTCGTAGAGGTCGCAGGCGGCGCGGCCGTGGTGGTCGAGGCCGGCGAGCTGGCCGAGGGCATCCGCACCGCTCTCGCCGAGCGCGAGCGGCTCGTGGTGGCGGGCCTCGCGCGGGCACGCGAGTTCAGCTGGCGCGCGAGCGCGGAGCGGACGCTCACGGTGTATCGCGAGGTGCTCGGCGCGTGAAGGTTTCGGCCGTTCTCGTCTCGCACGGCCACGCGGCCGACCTCGCCCGCTCCCTTCCTGCGCTCCGCGGGCAGGTCGACGAGATCGTCGTCGTCTCGAACCTTCCGGGCTCGGCCGACGGCGTTTCGGAGGACGTCCGCGTTCTCGAGAATCCGAGGCCGCAGTCGCTCGCGGCGAACGTCAACCTCGGGATCGCGGCGACCTCGGGCGAGTACGTGCTGAACGTCAACCCGGACGCGATCGCGGATCCGGGCGCGGTGGCGGCGCTCCTAGCGTTCGCCGACGCGCGCGCGCGCTGTGGCGTAGCCGGCCCACAGCTGCGCTGGCCCGACGGAAGCTGGCAGCCCTCGAGGCGTCGCTTCCCGACGGTGCGCGGAACCATCGTCCGCAGGACGCCGCTCCGCCGGCTCCGTTCGCCCTACGAGAAGCAGCGAGAGCACTACGGGCTGGACGAGCGCCCGACCGAGCCGGTCGAAGCCGACTGGATGCTCGGCGCCTTCCTCCTCATGCGGAGGACGATGCTGGACGAGCTCGGTGGCTGGGATGCCGGGTATCGGCACTACTGCGAGGACATCGACCTCTGCTACCGCGCGGCGCGGAACGGCTGGGAGCGCTGGTACGTGCCGGATGCGATCGTCACGCACGCCTACGCGGCGGTGATCGACGAGCGCTTCCTCTCGCGACACACCCTGTGGCACGCGCGCGGGATGGCTCGCTTCGTCCGGAAGCACCCCGAGCGGCTGCTCGCGCTGTGAGCGAGCGCGAGCAGTACGCGCGCCAGGCGGACGACTGGACGGAGCGTGCCTACGCGGACGTCGCCGCCTACCTCGCGCATCGCGCCGACCTCATCGTCTCGCTCGGACCGCCGCTCGTTCACGGGGACGAGGTGCTCGACCTCGCCTGCGGGGACGGCGGGCTCGCCGAGCCGCTCCTCGCGCGCGGGCTTCGCTATCGCGGCGTGGACTCGACGCCGGAGATGGTCGACGCGGCCCGGCGGCGACTCGGCGCTCTCGCACCCGTCGACGTCGGTGATCTGAACGACTACGGGCCGCCCGAGCCGGTCGCGGCCACGACCGTGTTCCGCGCGATCTACTACGCGGAGGACCGGCGCGCGTTCTTCGAGCACGCGGTCCGGTACACGCAGAAGAAGCTCGTCTTCGACCTGAACCCACGGCAGTACGCGCTCGACGACGTGCTCGGCGACCTTCGCGCGGTGGGGCTGCGCACGGTCGCGCTGCGGCCATTCCTCGTCCCTCAGACTGCGTCGCTGCCGGCACCGCTTCTCCGCGCAGCCAAGGCGCTCGAGGGCGTCCGGCCGCTCGCGCGAGTCGCGCTGCGTTTTCGCTTCACGTACCTCGTGGCCGCGTCGCGCTAGCCGCCGAAGAGCGGCTGGAAGCGGGCGTCGAACCTCGCGCCCAGCCTGCGGTTGTCGCTCCTCGACGGGTCGACCTCCCGCGGGACGAAGGTCGGCGAGACGCTCACCTCGATACGCCAGGGCACTCGAGGCACGCGGAGCGCGACGCCGTTGGCCTCGCAGTCGCGCACGGGGAAGCTCCGGACACCGGTCACACGGGCGATGGCCGGCTGCTTGTCCGACCCGATCCCGACCGGCCCGATGCGAACCGTCGCCGTCGCTGTTTGACGCTGCCCGGGACTCGGGCACCAGTTGTCACGCGAGAGAGTGACGAGGGCGAGTCCCGGCCCGTCGCCGGAGACGTCGTAGCGCGTGTACGACCCGTGCGCGACGTCGTCGTCGCCGGTCGCGACGATCCATCCGTCGGACTCGCGGCCGATGAGTGCGTCCCGCAGCCGGATCGGCCCGTCGAGCTTGTAGAGGACCGCGTCACCGTGGCGCGTGACCTCGGGCGCTCGGATGTTCACGCCGTTCATACCGAGGGCGTACTCCGTGCCCGGTGACGGCGTGAGGGTGCCGTCCGTCGCGTCGAGGTCGGGCGTGAGGATCGGTGCGCCGACGCTGATCGCCGTCCCGTCCAGGCTCCAGATCTTCCGGATCGAGTGGTTGAAGAACTCCGTCTCCTGGACCCCGGTCGGATCGGTGATCTGCTGGCCGAGGACGACCACTGACCTGCCCCCCGTGGCCCGGTCCACCCAGTTGAGAGGTTGCGGAAGCCTCTCGTCGACGTCGTGGGAGAACGTCCGCTCGCCCTGGGCCGCGTACACCTCCGTCGTCATGCTCCAGGTGACCACGACGAGCGCCGACACGGCCGCGAGCGCGACGAGTGCCGGAGAGCCGCGGCGAACGAAGCGGAGCGCCACTGCGACGGCGACCGCGATGAGCGAGGTGACGAGCAGCGCGCGGTCGATCCTGGCCTCCGACCAGGAGAGCTCGCGGTTCGCGAACGCGAGGATCGCGAGGCCGTGCGCCTCGTAGTACGGGTACCGGAGCACGACCGGCACCGCGTTCACGACGTACACGGTCACGACCGCTGCCAATCCGATCGCCCACCCCCGTCCACTCCCCCGGGCGAACGCCATTGCCGTCGCAGCGAGGAGGATCGGCGCGAGGTAGATGAGGTTGCGCTCGTAGACGTAGGTCGCGAAGACGGTCGAGAGGTACGCGCCCTTGATGCCCGCGTACCAGACGAAGGCCGCGAGCGCCGATGTTGCGACGACCACGAACGCCCGCGTCTCGGGATCTCGCGGTTCGTCTTTCGGCCGGGCGAGCGCGGCCACCCCGATCACGAGCGGCAGGACGCCCATCCCGATCGCGAGCGCGCCGAGAGACCACGTCGCGTGGTCGAGGATGCGCCCTTTGTAGATGAAGGTCGTGTTCCGCCACGAGGTCGACAGGTGCCCCATGAGCGCCGAGAAGCCGAGGACGACGCCGAGGACGAGGGCGACTGCGCCCGCCCAGTCCCAGGCCGTCCAGGACGACCTCCAGCGAAGCGCCGGCTTCGAGTCCCACGCGAGCCACACGAGCCCGAGCGCGAGCACGGCGAACAGGACAGCGAGCTGCGTCCTCGTCAGCGCGCCGAGCGCGCAGACGGCGAATGCGCCCGCGAAGCGGCCCCAGCTGGGTTTCGCCACGAGCCGGGCGATCAGCCACAGGGCGAGCGTGGCGAGCGGGTACGCCAGGGGCTCCTCGACGAAGAACGGTGCGTAGGTCAGCGCGGGGAGCGCGATCGAGGCGGCCGCGGCGGCGAGTGCGTACCAGCGCGGGGTGACCATGCGGGCGAGCCCGTAGGCGGGGAACACCGCGCTCGTCATCGTGAGGACGAGCAGCAGCTTTCCGGCCGCATACGCGCTCGTCGTCGTGCCGAGCCACCAGATGGGCGCGAGCAGGTACGCGACCAGCGAGGCCATGCCGTACGGCTCGCCGAGACGCGAGGGGTGTCCCGTCGAGGCGATCGAGCGCGCGAGCTGCGTCAGCTCGAGCTCGTCGGTGAAGGTCGTCGGCACGGGACGCCGCGACGCCTGCCACGAGTACAAGGCGGCGAAGGCGAAGTACACGATGAGGAGCGGGAGGGCGGCCTGGAAGCGGGCGAACAGGTCTGGCCGGCGCTCCACCCGGCCCCGGGACTGCACCGTCGTGCTCACGTCCGTGCGGGCTCGACGGCTTCGGGCGCGGTGAGCTCGACGTGGCGGCGGACGACGACCCGGCAGGTGACTCCGGCTCGCTCGGCCGCCGCGATCAGCGTGTCGAGTCGTGGCTGCGGCGCGTCGGGGATCGTCACCAACACCTCGTCCGCCCTCGTCGTGGAGATCGCCGAGGCCGCCTCGTCGAGTCCTCCGACGACGCTCACACCCAGGATCCGCCGGCGGCGCACGCGCGGGTTGTCGTCGAGGAATCCGACGACGCGAGCATCTCCGGCCTCGCGTAGCTCGCGGGCGAGGCTGCGGCCCGCACGACCGGCGCCCGCGATGAGCACCCGGTGCTCGACGCGCCGGTGCCCGATCGTCTCGGGGACGAGGCGGAGCGCGAGCCTCGAGCTGCCCACGAGGACGGTGCAGAGCACGGCGTCGACACCGAAGATCTGGAGCGCAGGGAAGCCTCCGATCGGACGCAGCGCGATGAGAATGAGATACGCGGCGACCGCGGAGCCGAAGCAGCCGAGGACGATGGGCACCACGTCGCGGGCAGTCGCATAGCGCCACACGCGCCGGTACACGCCGAGCGCCACGAAGAAGACGTAGCGCGATCCCAGCAGGATCGGCAGCGCCGAGAGGTAGACGGAGCGGTCATACACGGATCCGCTCCCGTCGACAGCGAGCACGTACGCCGCCAGGAACGAGCCGCAGATGAGGACGAAGTCGGCGAAGACCTCGGCGAGACGTCTCGGATCGAAGACGAGGGCGCGCCAGAGCGACGGCTCGGGCCCCTCGATACCACGGCGCGAGCGCTCCTCGAGGTCGCTCAGGAAGCTCCCGAACTGGACGAGGAGCACGAAGGTGACGAGGACGCCGACCGCGGTCAGTCGCCCGTTGTCGAGGACGTTGTACGCGAGCGCCGTCGCACCGATCGCGGACGAGACGATCGCGAGCAGCAGAACGGCCTTTGCCTCGGAGAGCCCGTAGTACACGAGCCGGTGCGACGTGTGGTCGCGGCCGCCCTGGGTCACCGGCCGCTTCTCGACGAGCCGCGCGATCGTGACGAGAGTCGTGTCGAGGATCGGGATCGCGAGGACGAGCAGCGGCAGGAGGATCGTGGCGACTGTCGTTCCGGCGACCGTCCAGCTCGCCGCGAGCGCGAGCGACGCGAGCCCGAAGCCGATCGTCAGGCTCCCCGAGTCGCCCATGAACACGGCGGCACCGCGCTGCGGGCGCAGGTTGAAGGGGAGGAAGGCCCCGCACGCGAGGCCGAGGGAGAGCGAGAGCGCGAGCACGGTGTCGTTCGAGTGCTCGGTGACGGCGTCGATCGCGAAGTACGCGCAGGAGACCACCGCGAGCGTCGCGGCAAGGCCGTCCATGTTGTCGAGCAGGTTGAACGCGTTCGTGATTCCGACGAGCCATAGGAGCCCGATCCCCCAGGCCAGCACGTCGTTGCCCACGATCTCGACGGAGAGGCCGCTCGCGATCACGATGACCGCGGCGACGATCTGCGCTCCCAGCTTCGCAAGGACGCTCAGGTGCCAGAGGTCGTCGGCGAGCCCGGCGACGAACACGATGGTGACGCCCGCGAGGATGCCGCCGAGCTCGCCGCTCCAGTCGACCGCGCCCGTCGCGAGGGCGAGCGCGAGACCCGCGACGAACCCGGCGAAGATGCCCACGCCACCGAACGTCGGCGTCGCTCGCTCGTGCCAGCGCTCGTCGCTCGGAACCGCGACGAGTCGGGCGCCCACGCGGGAGCGGAGGAGGAGCCAGAGAACCGCGGCGGCCACGCCGAAGGCCGCGACCGAGACGATCGCCATCACAACCGGGAAAGGGTAATCGAGCAGGCCGCCGACCTAGACTGGCGCGCGTGTCCGTTTACGCCGACGTAATTCGGTTCCGCGACCTCTTCGGGAGCCTCTTCCGGCGAGACCTCCGAGCGAAGTACCGCGGCTCGGTGCTCGGCCTCGGCTGGTCGCTGCTCCATCCGCTCGTGCTCATGCTCGTCTACCTCCTCGTCTTCTCCGTGCTCTGGCGCGTCGCGGAGGTGGGGAGCACCGACTACTGGCTCTTCCTGCTCTGCGGTCTTCCCGCCTGGGTCTTCTTCGCCACCGCGTCCCAGAGTGCGTCGCGGAGCCTCCTCGAGAACGCGAATCTCATCCGCAAGGTGCGCTTTCCCCGCCAGCTCGTACCGCTCTCGATCGTCGGGACGAACCTCGTGAGCTTCGCCGTCATGCTCGGTGTCGTCGCCGTGCTCAGCCTCTGGCGCCTGCCGGACGCGCGCGACACGGTGTGGCTCGTATTCCCGCTCGGCGTGCTCTTCGCGTGCATCGTCGCGGGCTTCGCGCTCGCCGTCGCCTCGCTCAACGCGCTCTACCGCGACGTCGAGCACTTGCTGCAGGCGCTGCTCCTGCCGTGGTTCTTCCTGACTCCGGTGCTCTACAGCCTCGCCGACCTCCCAGGCGTCGACAAGTACCCGGCCGCATCGTTCTTCCTGCACTGGGTCAACTTCCTCACGCCGCCGATCGAGGCGATGCGCTCGGTCGTCTTCTACGGGCACTTCCCGGCAACGGGCGACGCGATCTACACGGTCGTCGCGGCTGCGATCGCGCTCGCGGTGGGGGCGCTCGTCTTCAGCCGGTCGGACGACCGGATCGCAACCGAAGTCTGACCACCGCGCGTCCCTCGAAGAGCGCGTCCGCACCATCGTGCGCGGGCAAGCCCTCGTGGGTGGCGAGCTCGACGCCCGTCAGGAGCGACGGCAGCAGGAGCGGAGCTGCGAAGCGCGGATTGCGGCCGCCGCCCGGAGCCCACAGGTGCGAGACGCTTGCGCGCTCGCCGATCCTGTGCGTCGATGGCCGGACCGACTGCCGCGAACCCCTCCTCGTGGGCGTCGAGGAGCAGCCGCGACCAGTCAGGAGTCGGAAGCGAGCCCGGTACGAGATGGGCTACGGCGACGGCGTCCTCGGTGACGAGGGCTTCCTCCTGTGCTGCGAGCGCGGCCTCGGTCTCGGGGTCGCTGCCGCCGTGCACCTCGACCGCAAGGCGCCGGGCGTCGATCCGCGGGCGGACGTCGACCGGAACGTCGAGCGTCGCCGACCCGAGCTCCTCGAACCAGTAGCGATACTCGGCGACGAGGTCGAACGCGAGCCGGTAGCGCCCCGGCGACCTCGGCGCGACGAGGCTGGCCTCGAGCTCGACCTCGTCCCCTGGCCCCACCGCGGCGTCGAAAGACGTGCGCGGCCCGTCCCACACGATCGGGTTTCCGAGCGGGTCGAGCCAGTGGTACGAGAGCTGCACGCCCTCGCGTCCCGACGAGCGCCAGGACGCCGATCCCGCATTCGCGAGCCGGATGCGGGCGCGGCTCGGAACTCCCGCCCGTTGCTCGTCGAGTGCGTACCCGAGCCAGCGAACCGCGAGCGGCCCCGCAGGGACGGGGTGCTCACCGACGCGCTGCATGCGGGCGTACTCTAGGCGCCATGGAAGTCGGCGAGATCAGCGTCGCGGACGTCTCGCGGACCTTCCGTATACACGCGCGCGAGACGCGCACGCTCAAGGATCTCTTCGTCCAGCGGGGACGCTCCGAGGCGATCGAGGTGCGGGCGCTCAACGACGTCTCGCTCGAGGTCGGGAAGGGCGAGGCAGTCGGGCTGATCGGACGCAACGGCTCGGGCAAGACGACGCTCCTTCGTCTCATCGCAGGAATCATCAAGCCGAGCGCGGGCACCATCTCGGCGGGCGGCCGTATCGGCTCTCTGCTGGAGCTCGGCGCGGGCTTCCACGCGGATTTCACGGGCCGCGAGAACGTCTTCCTGAACGGCGCGATCCAGGGTCTTCGGCGCTCCGACATCACCGCCCGCTTCGACGAGATCGTCGCGTTCGCCGAGCTCGAGAATGCGATCGACCGGCCCGTGCGCACGTACTCGTCGGGGATGACGATGCGCCTCGGCTTCGCGATCGCGGCGTTCCTCGACGCCGACATCCTGCTGCTCGACGAGGTCTTCGCAGTCGGCGACGAGGCCTTCCAGCGGAAGTGCTTCGGCCGCATCTTCTCGTTCAAGCAGGCGGGCGGCACGATCGTGTTCGTCTCGCACGACGCGGTCTCGGTGGAGCGACTCTGCGAGCGGTCAGTCTTCCTCGACGGCGGCCGGGTTGCCTTCGACGGTCCGACGCGCGAGGCCGTCGCCCGCTACCGGCGAGCACTCGCGGACGACGCAAACCCCGCCGAGCGCCGCGGCGGCCTCCGCGAATGGGGCTCGGGCGAGGCGACGATCGCGTCTGCGGAGCTCGTCGGCGACGAGGGCTCGGAGCGGCTGCAATTCCTCTCCGGGGAGCCGTTCGAGCTCCAGGTCGCGATCGCCGCCGACGGCATCCCGCCGCCGCGCCTCCAGCTCGAGCTGCGCGACGACGCGGGCATCCTCGTCGCCGGCCACGCGGTCGACCTGCGCAGCCTCGGCTGGAGGAACGGCGACGGCGAGCGCGCCGTCCGCTTCCACATGGGCTCGCTGCCACTCGCAGACGGGCGGTTCCACCTCCGGCTCGGCCTCACCGACGAGTCGGGCGAGCACGTCTACCACTGGCTCGACGACGCCCTTGTCTTCGTCGTCTATCCGGGGGACGACGTACAGGGCGTCGTGCGCTTTGAAGGGACGTGGATGCTCGAACAGAACTCACCCACGGCATGAGCGCACGCACGTGCCCAGACTGGCCCGAGCTCATGGAGCTCGATCCCGACCTGCAGTTCAAGCATTACACGGTCGCCGAGGCGCAACTGCCGGCCGAGGCGCTGTCGAAGATGCGACACGTCTCTCTCGACCAGGTCGAGATCTGCTGCGACCTCGAGCATCACGTCTTCAATCCGGGGCACACGGATCAGGACGTCGCCGAGGCGCTCCGTGGCACCCACTGGTTCGACGTCCGCGAGTGGGCGAGCTCCGGCCCGGGCGCGGACAGCACGTCTTCGAACGCCGCCTGACTACGCTTCGGCGCATGCCGACGATCGTCGTCCCGTACCGGGGAGACGCGAAGCGACGTCTCTCGCCGTCGCTGCGGGCAGCTCTCGCGGTCGCGATGCTCGGAGACGTCGTCGAGGCCGCCAGTGAGGTCGGGCGGGTGCTCGTCGTCACCGACGACCCGGCCGTCGTGCCGGGCGGTGGCGAGGCGTTCGCGGATCCGGGCGGGGGCATGGGGGCGGCGGTGAGCGCGGCGCTCGCGTCGGTCGAGGGACACGCGCTCGTCGTGAACGCCGACCTTCCCGCGGCCACGCCGGCAGCGCTCGAGCGGCTCGCGGCGGCGGGCCTGGCACTCGTCGAAGCGCCCGACGGCACGACGAACGCGCTCTCGCTCCCCGATCCGTACGTGTTCGCCCCGGCCTATGGGCCGGGGAGCGCAGATCGCTTCCGCGCACATGCGCCGTTCGCCCGCGTCTCGATCCCGGAGCTCGCGTTCGACGTCGACGAGGACGAGGACCTCGACCACATCGTCCTGCGCGTCGGGCCGAGGACGAGCGCGCTCCTCGCCGTCCCCGCGTGAAGGTCGTCCTGCTGTCGGGCGGAGGCGGAGGCGCCCGCTTCGCGCGCGGGCTCGCCGGAGTGCTCGGCGCGGACGAGCTGACCGTGGTCGGCAACGTCGGCGACGACCTCGAGTTCCTCGGCGTTCACGTCTCGCCCGACCTCGACAGCCTGCTGTACACCCTCGCGGGCCTGATCGACCGCGAGCGAGGCTGGGGCCGCGCCGTCGAGACGTGGAGCGCGCTCGAGTCCGCTCGGGAGTGG
This sequence comes from uncultured Gaiellaceae bacterium, assembly GCA_963846995.1. GTDB lineage: Bacteria > Actinomycetota > Thermoleophilia > Gaiellales > Gaiellaceae > GMQP-bins7. The sequence goes on from CAWJYD010000012.1 coordinate 244,485, forward strand.
GGCGGCGAGAGCTGGTTTCGTCTCGGCGACCGCGACCTCGGCCTCCACCTCGTCCGGACACAGGCTCTCCGCGAGGGTCGGCCGCTCTCCGAGGTCACCGCGCAGCTTGCGGCTCGGGTCGGGCTCGCGCAACGCCTCGTCCCGGCCACCGACGACCGCCTTCGGACGCACGTGCTGACCCCTGCCGGCCGCTTCGCGTTCCAGGAATGGTTCGTGCGACGTCGGCACGAGGACGAGGTCGAGGCCGTCGAGTACGAGGGGGCGGAGGCGGCCCGCGCTGTGCCTGGGCTCGTCGCGGCGATGGCGGCCGCGGATGCCCTGCTGTTCGCCCCGAGCAACCCTTATCTCTCGATCGGGCCGATCCTCGCCGTCCGCGAGATCCGCGACGCAATCGCCTCACGACGTGTCCGCTGCGTCGCGGTGAGCCCGCTGGTGGGGGGCGAGGCAGTGACCGGACCGGCGGGCCGTATGCTCACTCGCATGGCAGGCGGAACGACGCCGGAACACGTCCGAGGCGTGTACGGAGAGCTCGTAGACGAGCTCGTGGTCGACGAGTCGGACGCGGTCGACGGGTTCCCCGTCGCCGTGACGCGGATGTCCGACGACGCGTCGGAGCGACGCCTCGCCGAGGCCGTGCTGGAGATCGCGTGCGCGTAGCCGTCGTCGGTGGAACCGGCCCGTTCGGCCGCGCGCTCGCAATGCGTCTGCACGCATCCGGCTGCGAGGTCGTGCTCGGCTCGCGGGACGCTGAACGCGCCGAAGCGGCAGCGAACGAGCTCGGCGTGAGCGGCGCGACGAATGCCGCCGCCTGCGAAGGGGCCGAGCTCGTCGTCCTCGCCGTGAACGCCGACGCTGCGCTCGACACTGCCCGTGAGCTCCGGGACGCGATCGGCTCGACCCCCGTCCTCTCGGTGGCGTCCGAGCTGCGCTTCTCGAAGGACGGCGTCCGCCCGTCCGAGAGTTCCCTCTCTCTCGCGGAGCGGATCCAGGCGGAGCTCGACGGGCCGGTGCTGGCGGGACTCCACTCGCTCGCCGCCTCCAGCCTGGGAGCGGAGAGCCCGCCCGACGAGGACGCGTTCGTCTGCGGCGACGACACCGATGCCAAGGCTTCGGCCCTCGAGCTCGCCGGCCGACTCACTGCAGGGCGAGCGCTCGACGCCGGGCCGCTCGCGAACGCGCGGTCGCTCGAGGGCCTCACCGCCGTAATCGTCAACTTGAACCGGCGATACAAGGGCCACGCGGGGATACGCGTCACAGGGCTCGGTTGACGGGCGAGCTTCGCGTCATCCCTCTGCACGGCCTCCCGGAGCTCGAGGAGGACGACGACCTCGCACGTCTGATCGTCGAGGCGGCGTCTGCAGTAGGCGGGCTCGCTGAGGAGGACGTCCTCGTCGTCGCACAGAAGGCGGTCTCGAAGGTGGAGGGCCGGGTCGTCCACCTCGCGGGCGTCGAAGTATCCGAGCGGGCACGCGAGCTCGCGGGTGACGCCGACCCACGGCGCATCGAGGTGATCTTGGCCGAAGCACGCGAGGTCGTGCGCGCGCGCTCGCCCCTCGTCATCGCGGAGACGAGGCACGGGTTCGTGTGCGCCTCGGCCGGCGTCGACGCCTCGAACGCGAAAGGACCGGACACGCTGGTTCTCCTCCCGGTCGATCTCGACGCCTCGGCTGCAGCTCTCCGGACGCGGATCGGCGAGCTGTCCGGCGTCGATGTCGGTGTCATCGTCTCCGACTCGTTCGGCCGGGCCTGGCGCCTCGGAACCACCGATGTCGCGCTCGGAGTCGCCGGGACCCCTGCGATCCTCGATCTCGACGGCCAGCTCGACTCGGTCGGCTACGAGCTGCATGCCACGCAGATCGCGGTCGCGGACGAGATCGCCGGGGCGGCGCAGCTCGTCATGGGCAAGACCGACGGCATCCCTGCAGCAATCGTCCGCGGCCTCCGACTCGAAGGCGAAGGCAGCGGGAGCGACCTTGTCATGCCGCGCGAACGGGACCTCTTCCGCTAGCGGCGGATAGACTCGCGCCGTGCGCAGGTACGCCATCTGGGGCACCGCGACCTCTCCCGCGCACGAGGAGTGGGTACGCGCGGTCGGCGAGCAGTTCGAGGTCGACGGCTTCGTCCGCGTCGACGACATCGCTGATGCCGACTTCGTGCTCAACATGTTCGACGCCGACGATCCGAAGGCGTTCAGACGCGCCTCCCGCGGCACCTACTCCGCCGCGTTCTACGAGCTCGACGAGGCTCCGGACGACGCCCTCAAGGCGAGCTACCCGATGCTCGTGCGGACGCTCTCGAACGTCGTGCTCCTCCGCGTCCCGGGCCAGGGCGTCTGGTTCACGACGATGGAGCAGGGCACCTACCACGTCGCCGAGGATCCGACTGCGATCTACGAGCGCCTCGAGCCCCTCGCGACCTCGCGGCTCGTCATCGACAACGAGTGGATTCCCGACCTCGAGCCCGAGCTCTGGGACGGGGACGAGGTCACCGAGGACATCTCCGAGTCCGGCCGCAGGCTCGACGAGCTCGACCTGCTGCCCTCGCCGTTCCCGGTCGAGGACTACCTGTCCGGACGCGACCTCAGGCACGTGATGCGCCTGTACTCGGTCGGCGGCCTCTCCTACGGGAATCTCTCGGCACGCAAGGACGAGACGCGCTTCTGGATGAGCGCGAGCGGTGTCGACAAGTCCAAGCTCGAGGTCGTCGGGCGGGACATCCTCATGGTCAAGGACTTCGACGACGACCGCGGCGTCATCGTGCTCAGCGTGCCGCCCGGAATTGAGCCTCGCCGCGTCTCCGTCGACGCGATCGAGCACTGGATGATCTACCAGGCGCATGCCGACGTCGGCGCGATCCTCCACGTCCACGCCTGGATGGAGGGCATCGCCGCGACCGACGTGAATTACCCCTGCGGGACCCAGCAGCTCGCGGTCGCGGTGGCCGATCTCGTCGCCCGCGAGCCGGATCCTGCGCACGCCGTCATCGGGCTCCGCAACCACGGAATCACCTGCACGGGAGAGAGCCTTTCGGAGATCCTGGATCGCGTCGCGCCCAAGGTTCTCCGCCAGGTTCCGATGACCTGACGGGTTACACCGTCCCTTACACCCGCTGACCAATGGCCGTCCCTCGAACGGGGGAGTAGCGTCGTCGGCCATGATCGACCTGGCCACAGAGCGAAAGACAGCTCCGATTACGGCGCGGCAGCGCGAGGTCGTTGCACTCATCGCGGCGGGCTGCTCGAACGACGAAGTCGGCGTGCGTCTAGGCATTTCGCCGAGAACGGCAAAGGCGCACTGCGACGTCCTCCGTCAGAAGCTCGGCGTGCCTCGGCGGCGACAGATCCCGATCGCGTTCCGGCTCCTCACCGGCGAGGACCCGCTATCGACGGAGCGCTATCGTCCCACTCGACTACCGCACTGACCGCGTTCCGGCGCGGCGGTGTCCTCCGCGAACGACGGGCAGGAGGAGGGCGATGCGATGACTTCCGTCAGTCTCGGGGCCGCGACGATGCTTCCCGGCGGTCGCATCCGCAAGCGGCGAGTCGTCGAGCGGCCACGACTGTTCGCCATCCTCGACCACTCGAAAGCGCGTGTGCGAACGCTCGTCGCCCCGGCGGGCTACGGGAAGACGACGCTGGCGGAGCAATGGGTCGCTCGCGACGGACGCCGTGGCACCTGGTTCACGGCGCGCTCTTCCGCGACGGACGTCGCGGCACTGGCTCTCGGGCTGGCGCGGGCCGCAACGACCATCGTCGAAGGCTGTGACGAGCGGCTACGCGAGCACCTTCGCGCCTTGCCGGCACCGGCGGAGAACGTCGAGACCCTGGCCGAGATCCTGGGGGAGGACCTCGCGCCCTGGCCGGCCTCTGCCTGGCTCGTCGTCGACGACTACCACGAGATCGCGGTCGAACCGCTAGCGGAGGACTTCGTCAAAGCGCTGATCGCTGCGTCGACGGTTCAGTTCCTCGTCGCGGGACGTCAGCGGCCCGCCTGGGTGTCGACGAAGAGCCTGCTCTACGGCGACGTTCTCGAGGTGAGCCAGGCGGCGCTCGCGATGGACGACGCCGAGGCCGCCGGTGTCCTCGTCGATCGCACCGCGTCGGCCACGTCGGGTCTCGTCGCCCTGGCGAACGGCTGGCCCGCGGTCATCGGCCTCGCAGGTGTCTCGTCGGCGGAGCCGCTCGAGACGGACGAGGAGCCCGTTCCCGCCGCTCTGTACCGCTTCTTCGCAGAGGAGGTCTTCTCGGCGCTCCGCTCCGAGGTGCAGCAGGGGCTGACGACACTCTCGGTCGCACCGGTTCTCGACCGCGAGCTCGTCTCGACTCTCCTCGGCGACGAGACGGAGCTCGTTACGACGAGTGCGCTCGACGTCGGCATTCTCGTCGAGCGCGAGTCCCGTCTCGACCTCCACCCGCTCGCACGAGCTTTCCTCGGAGAGAAGCGAAGCGAGCTCGGGCTCGTCCCGGCCGACGGCGCCAGCGAGGCGTGTCTGGCGCACTACCGAGCCTGTCGTGACTGGGATGCAGCTTTCGAGGTGATCTCGCGCTGCAACTGGCCAGCCGAGCTCGAAGGGCTCGTGACGGCCGCGATCGACGAACTACTCGAGTCTGCGCGCTTGTCGACGCTCGACCGGTGGTGCGATTTCGCCGAGGACTCAGGGCTTCGGGCGCCCGTCTTTTCGATCGCGCGCGCCGAGATTCTCCTGCGCCACGGCCGACACACGGAGGCGATTGCTCACGGCGAGTCAGCAGCCATATCGAGTGACCATGCGTTCCGAGCACTGTCAATTGCCGGTCGTGCGGCGCACCTCGCCTCTCGCGAGGAGCAAGCCCTGGAGATATACCGTCGGGCTGGAGCCGTCGCCACGAGCGAACGCGAACGCCGGGAGGCGCTCTGGGGACAACTCTTCGCCCTCGTTGAGCTCGAACGGCCTGAGTCTCATGAGACCGTTACAGCGCTTCGATCGACACTTCGACTTGCAGATCCTCGCGACGTGGTTCGTGCCGCTGCGAGCGGCTTGAGCTATCAAGCGAAGCTCAGCGATCTCGACCTCGAGGAAGCGGACTTCGCTGAGACGCTGCTCGATCGCGTTCGAGATCCACACGTTGTGGCGTCGTTCCAGAGCATGTACTCCAGTGCGCTTGTACAAGCTGCGCGTTATGGGGAGGCCCGCGTCACGCTGACCGCTTCTTGCAAACGGCGCGGCAGCACCGACTCGACTTTGCGATTCCTTACGCAAGAGCGAGCGCCTCGCTCGCAGCGGCCGGCCTACGCCAATGGTCAGATGCCAATGCGATCGGGCCTGAGGCGATCAACGCGGCAATCGAGGGGCGCGACGCGCACGCGCATCAGCTGTGTGCCGCTGCGTGGATGCGCGTCCTTGTTCAGCAGAAACGTCACTACGAGGCTTTAGCGGTTGAAGCCCCAGTCGTCCGATCGCCGCTCCCGGCGGCACATGCAGGCATTACCGCCGCTAAAGCGCTGGTACTAGCTGCCTGTGGGCGAATCAGCGCGGCGCGGAGTCTTGTGGAGGAGGTTAGGGGGCTCTCGCATGCCATCGAGCCCACTGTTCTCATCGGGGCCGTCGACGCTATCTCCGCCCTGAAGAGTCATGATGCAGATGCCGTCGATCGGGTCCTGGACTTTGAGCGAACAGCCTTCCAGCGTGGCGCCTCGACGTTCTCGTGACCGCGTACCGATCGACGCCTGAGCTCCTCGGCGTGTTGCTGAAGGCATCTGGTGAGGGTGGCCCCTTCCTTGGCTTGCTCCGCCGTGTTGGCGACGAAGATCTTGCTGCCGCAATTGGGCTGCCGCTCTCCACGGCCGACGATCGTCGAAAAAGGCTGTCACCGCGGGAGCGGGAGGTCTATGAGCTCGTCGTCCAACGCCTCACAAACCGTGAAATCGCCAAGCTGCTGTTCATCGAAGAGTCGACGGTGAAGGTGCACGTCCATCACATCTACGACAAGCTCGGGGTGCGATCGCGCCTTGATTTGACAGTCCAGGCAACGCTGGAGCGGTGCCGGTTACGCGACCTCGGCGATTGTCGAGCTCTCGCCTGGCGACTCTTCCTCATAGCTACCGGTACTGAACATGAAGTCACTCCGCCTGGCGACGCGGTAGTCCTCGTCTGCGCCGGCGAGGATCGCCTCGAACGCGGCTACGGCCGCCGTATCGAACTGGCTGTCAACCGCCTGGGCGAGTCTCAGTCGAGCGACACGGCTCGGCATCGCGTCGCGATACGGTCGATCAGACGTCATCGCGTTGTACGCATCGGCCACAGCGATGATGCGGGACACGAGGGGAATGTCGTCGTCGGCTAGACCGTCCGGGTAGCCCTGTCCGTCGATTCGCTCGTGGTGGTGACGGACGATGGTTGCAATCTCCGAGTACTCGTCGACATGCGCGAGGATGCGCTCGCCGATGGCGGAGTGCTCTTGCATCTGGCGGCGCTCCTCGAGCGTGAGAGCACCGGGCTTCTCCAGCAGGCCCGGAGGGAGCCCGATCTTGCCGATGTCGTGGACCAGGCCGCAGAGGTAGGCCTGATCGCGCGTTTCCGGCGCGAGTCCCATCCGCTCGGCGATGTCTCGCGAGTAGATCGCGACCGCTGCGGAGTGGCCCGCGGTATAGCGATCTCTAGCATCGAGCGTCGCGATCAACGCTCCCGCGAATTGGAGGTTTGCGCGCTCGAGAGTGTCGTTCGCGCGAGAGAGTTCTGCCGCGAGTTGACGTTCCTGCGTGTAGAGACCGTACAGCCGCTGTGCCGCAATCGCGGGCGGAAGGAAAAGAGCAAGCGTCCACGGCGAGACCTCGACGTACATGAAGGCAAGGAGTGCCACGAGCGGTGCGTACACCGGCGCGGCGATGATTAGCAGCGGAACGAGCGATCGGGCTGTTTCCGAAACCGAGGCGCCTCGGACAGCTGCGGTCAGAACGGTGAAGGCCATGTCGAGGAGCTCGCGGAGGAGGGTCGCGACGAGCGTTGCAGCGACTAGCCCACCGAACTTCGACGGCACTAGGGCGATCGTCGCTTGCGCCGCGAGTCCCGTGAGCGCGCCAACGATGAAGCGTGTGCTCGTGTACGAAGCCCACTTCAACCGCGGCGCATCGACGAGCGATCGCGGGAAGTCAGCTCCGGGTCTCCGAGCATGGACGCGGCGCCAACAAGCGCCGGCCGCAAGTGGTCCGAAGAGAACAGCTGCGAAAATCGCCGGGATTCCCGAGACCGACAGCTCGAGCTTCCCGGTGATCGTCGGATCCCGCTGCGCTCGGCGATCGGCTGCGGCCAGCGCAAGCGCTAGCAACGACGAGTGGGGCCTCAATCCGTTCCGCCTGCCGCAAAAAGGGCGGCCGCGGTCGCCAATGCCGTCACGGCAACGAGCGCGACGTAGACACTGGTCGCGTACGGTCGTTCGACTCGTCGCGACCGGCTTGACCCATCCCTCGAATGGGGTATACGATCCGTTTGCCGTCAGTTCCCAATCGAGGAGTCTCCTATGCACGAGGACATCGAAGGTCTGGTAGAGCCCGTCGCATCCTCGGTTCTCCGCCGAGGGTGGGCATCCCTCTTTCGGGTGGTAACCCCCGACTGAGGGAAGGCTCGGAAGGAGCAGGATGTCGACGGGAAGTGCTAGTCAATGAGCCCACGCCGGAAGCCAACGGCTACGGCGTGGGCTCTGCTACGCGATTGGAGCTTTGCGAGCAGATGCCGGACGTGGGACTTGACCGTCTCCTCCGACAGGAACAGCCGCTCGCCGATCTCGCGGTTGACGAGTCCGTCCGCGACGAGCTGAAGAACCTCGATCTCGCGGGCTGTCGGGTCCTGGCCGACCTCTCGATTCGACGGCGGCGTGAAAGGGATGACCGCACCGCGCCGGCCCGAGCTGCGCCGAGCGGCGGCCGCCTCGAAGCGGCGGCTGTGGTCTCGATATCGGTTGAGGATCTCCTTACGCTCGGCCGCGTCCACGAGTCCGGTATCGGCGCGTCGCGGGACGCCGCTTTAGGTCACGCGTCGGGGTTTCGCTCGAACGGGGGAGCCGTACCCATGATTTCACCGCTCGGGACTCGTACTTGACCAGTCCGATGAGATGCGATTACGTAGGCTCCGGTTTCCGGAATGCACTTCGACCCCGCTCACCCGGGACGCGCCGCGTCTCGATCCGACTTTCGCGCTCGCTCGGCGTCGTAACTGTGTGGCGGGCTCTGATCAACCCTGTCCTCGATACGAGTAGGAGAAAGGGGAGTACATGACACGACCACGGATGCGCTGGCAGCTCGGCGCGTTCAGCCTGCTGGTGCTGGCGGTCGTCCTTCTGGGCGCCACCGCCGGTCGTTCGGCCCTCGGCGGGTCGTCGGCGAGCAGCACGCTCATCGACGGCACGACGGGCACGATCACCAACCTCGACCCAGCGGGGACGTACGACTACGACACGTTCACGCTCAACTATCAGGTCTTCCAGCACCTGATGAACTATTCGAACGGGCCGAAGCTCCAGCCGGAGCTCGCGACTGGGTGCTTCCCGGTCGGGAGCCCCAAGACGTGGCGTTGTACCCTGCGTAAGGGCGTCACGTTCCAGGACGGCAGCGCGTTCGACTCCGCTGATGTGAAGTTCTCGATCGATCGCGTCACGAACAAGTCGATCGTGAAGCAGGCGGCTGCCAACTCGCCGTCGCCGCTCATCGGCAATCTGAGGAGCGTGACGACGAACGGCAAGTACGCGGTGACGTTCCATCTCAAGTCGCCGCAGGTGACCTGGCCCGCGATCCTCGCGACGCAGTGCTGCAACATCGTCCCGAGCGACACGTACGCGCCCGACAAGCTCATGCCGAACACGTCGCAGCAGATCGGCACCGGTCCGTACAAGCTCGTCAAGTACACGGCGGGGCAGCAGGCCGTCTTCCAGGCGTACTCCGGCTACTGGGGTCCGAAGCCGAAGACGCCGAACCTCATCATCAACTACTACTCCAAGTCGTCGACGATGAAGCTCGCGCTGCAGAAGGGCGAGATCGACATGGCGTTCCAGTCGTTCACGCCGACAGAGGTCACCTCGCTCCAGAAGCAGAAAGGTCTCCACGTCTACTTGGGCGCGGGCGGCCGTATCCGCTACCTGGTGTTCAACGTGACCCGCGACCCGGGGAACAACACTGCCGTCCGGCGTGCGATCGCCTACCTCATGCCGCGCCAAGCGATCGCCACGAGGGTGTACCACGGCCAGGTGACACCTCTGTATTCGATGGTGCCGTCCGGATATCCGGGCCACACCGATGCATTCGCTGCGCTGTACGGGCGAGTCCCGAACCCGGCGAAGGCGAAGCAGGCGCTGGAGGCGGCCGGGGTGACGACGCCGGTCCCGGTCGAGATCTGGTACACGCCAACGCACTACGGCGACGCCTCGGCCGACGAGTACGCGGAGATCAAGCGCGGGCTCGAGAAGAACGGCCTCTTCACGGTGACGTTGAAGTCGACCGAGTGGGCGCAGTACAGCGCGACGCTCGGCACGCAGTACAACGTCTTCCAGCTCGGGTGGTTCCCGGACTACGTGGACGCCGAGGACTACGTCGTGCCCTTCTACCGCTCTGACACGTTCACGCAGAGCGGCTACAAGAGCCCGCAGATGCAGGCGCTCATCAGGAAGGAGCTAGGAGCTGCCAAGCTCTCCCAGCGCCTCGGGTACATCAGGCAGATCCAGATCCTGGCTGCCAAGGATGCACCGATCATCCCCTACTGGCAGCAGGCGATGATCGCGGTCGGCCGGAACGACGTGCGCGGGATCCCGAGCACGCTCGACCCGAGCAACTACATGCGGTTCGCGAAGCTGTCGAAGTCGTAGGTTGGCATCGGAAGGGGGCGTCGCTCCGGCGCCTCCTTCCGGCCATCGTCGATGACGGGACAAGGAACCTCACTCAGGCGTTACGCACTGACGCGCGTGGCGCTCATCTTCCCGATGGTCTTCATCCTCGTGACCCTCGTCTTCCTGTTGATGCGAGTTGCGCCGGGTGATCCGATCTCGGCCGCGCTCGGCGGCCACGCGCCGCCCCAGGTCGTCGCCAACATCAAGCACCAGCTCGGCTACGACAAGCCGATCTACCAGCAGTACTTCACGTACTTGGGTCAGCTCGCCCGTGGCAATCTCGGAACGTCCATCACCGACAGCAGGGCGGTCACCGACATCGTCCGCGTAAACGGAGCCGCCACTCTTGAGCTGACGTTCTTCGCGATGATCGTCGCACTCGTCGTCGGAGTCGTCGTGGGCTTGCTGGCGGGCCGCTTCCGGGACTCCACGATGGACACGGGTGGCCGGCTGTTCGGAATCCTGATCTACGCGACGCCTGTGTTCTTCCTCGGGCTCATGGCGCAGCTCTTCTTCGGCTCGTATCTCGGATGGCTCCCGATCTCGGATCGAGCGAGCCCGATCACCCAGGCGACGCTCCAGACCCACACGAATCTCTTCGTCGTCGACGCGATCATCGACCGCAACTGGAGCGCCCTCGGCGACGTACTTCGGCATCTCGTGCTTCCGGCCGTCACGCTCGGGCTCGTCACCGCCGGGGTCTTCATCCGCCTCATCCGCGTGAACGTCATGCGGACGATGAAGGACGACTACATCGAGGCTGCGCGGGCGCGCGGCATCGACGAGCGCGCCGTCGTGTACCACCACGCGTTCAGGAACGCGCTGGTGCCGGTCATCACCATCGTCGGACTGACGACCGCGCTGCTGCTCGGCGGAGCGGTCCTGACGGAGACCACGTTCAACTGGCCCGGAATGGGCCGCGAGCTCGTCGTGTACCTCGGCAACCGCGACTACGCGGCGGTGCAGGGAATCATCATCGTCTTCGCTCTCGTCGTCGTGGTGGTGAGTGTCGTCATCGACCTCGTCAATGCCTTCATCGACCCACGGATCCGCTACTGATGACTCAGATCGACATCGAAGCTCCGGTTTCTGCCCCGTCTGGCGTCGCCCGCCCGGGAATCCGCCGAGCGTTCGGACCGATCGGAGAGGCGCGCGGCTCGACGCGTGTGCTTCTGTGGACCGGCGCTGCGCTCACGCTCTTCTTCGTGCTCCTCGCGCTCCTCGCGCCGGTCGTCTCGCCGTACGAGTTCGACCAGTTCGCATCGAACGGGAAGCGCTTTGCCCAGCTGGAAGCGCCGTCTGCGGAGCATCCGATGGGGACGACCGTCCAGTCGACGGACGTCATGGCACGCGTCATCTGGGGAACGCGCACGGAGCTCAAGGTCGTGATCGTGTCGTTGTTCCTCTCGCTGACGGTCGGCGTGCCCCTCGGGCTGATCTCCGGCTACTTCGGAGGGCGACTCGACCGGCTTCTGGTCCTGCTCATGGACGCCATGCTCGCGTTCCCCTTCCTCCTCCTCGCAATCGTCATCGCCTTCCTGCTGTCGGGCAGCATCGGGCGCGGGATCCTGACGGCCGCGATCGCCATCACCGTGGCGTACATCCCGCTTTACTTCCGCGTGATCCGCAATCACGTGATCAGCATCCGTGAGGAGTCGTACGTGGAGGCGGCGCGCGCGATCGGAGCGAAGCCGTTCACGATCATCCGCAAGTACGTCTTCTTCAACGTCATCCAGAACGTGCCGCCGCTCGCTACGTTGAACGCGGCCGACGCGATCCTCACGCTCGCGGCTCTCGGGTTCCTGGGCTACGGGATCCAGCCGACGGAGGCCGCGGAATGGGGCTACGACATCCAGCGCGCCGTTTCCGACGCCTCTTCCGGAATCTGGTGGACGGCGCTCTTCCCGGGACTCGCGATCGTTCTCCTCGTCACCGGCCTCACCCTGCTCGGGGAGGGCCTGAACGAGACGATCAATCCGGTGCTCCGGCGTCGACCGACGACTGCGGTCGAGCTCCCCGCGGTTGCTGCAGACGGCGAGACGCAGTGACCGACCCGCCAGTCGTCTCGGTGCGCGATCTTCGCGTCTACTACGGAACCGCCCGAGGCTCCGTCCGGGCGGTCGACGGCGTCTCGCTCGACATCGCAGCGGGCGAGCTCGTCGGCCTCGTCGGTGAATCGGGGTGCGGGAAGTCGACGCTCGGCCGCGGCATTCTCGGACTTCTGCCGGAGGGCGCGGTCTCGGGCGGGGTGGTCGCCTTCGACGGCATGAACCTCGTCGGCAAGTCCGACAGGGAGCTCAGGCGGCTGCGCGGCCCAGGCCTCGGGCTCATCTTCCAGGAGCCGATGACGCGGCTGAACCCGCTCATGCGGATCGACGAGCACTTCACGGAGACGATTAAGCAGCACGAGCCGCGGCTCGGCGAGCGCGAGATTCGCAGCCGCTCGCTCGAGACCCTCGGGCGTATGGGAATTCCCCCGACCCGCTACCGGCAGTACCCGCACGAGTTCTCGGGAGGCATGCGGCAGCGCATCATGATCGCGCTCGCGCTCGTCCTCCGGCCCAAGCTTCTGATCGCCGACGAGCCGACGACGTCTCTCGACGTGATCGTCGAGGCGCAGATCCTCAGCATCCTCGCGGACCTGCGGGAGAACTTCGGCACCGCTCTGCTTCTCATCACGCACAACCTCGGGATCGTCGCCGAGGCCTGCGACCGCGTCGCGGTCATGTATGCCGGGAAGATCGTCGAAGAGGGCCCGGCACGCGATGTGTTCGCCGAGCCCGCGCATCCGTACACGAGGGAGCTACTCCGCTCGACGATCTCGCTCGATACGACGGTTCTGCACTCGATCCTCGGGTCGCCTCCGAACCTCATCGATCCGCCGACCGGCTGCCGTTTCTACCCGCGCTGTCCGAGCGCGATGCAGGTGTGCCCGGAGAAGGAGCCGCGTGAGGTGCGCCTCGACGACGGTCGCCGCGTCGCCTGCTGGCTACACGGGCCGGAGTCGCAGGTTCCCGAGGGGGGAACCGTTCCACTCGAGCGTGAGGAGATCGGGGTGGCCGATGAGGCCTGAGACCGACTCCGACCCGCTCGTCTCGGTCCGTGACCTCAAGACGTACTACTCGATCCGCGGCGGGTTCGGCGCGCGGCTCCTCGGGCGGGAGGCCGGTCACGTGCGGGCAGTGGACGACGTCTCGCTCGAGCTCCGGCGCGGCGAGGTGCTCGGTCTCGTCGGCGAGTCGGGGAGTGGGAAGACGACGCTCGGGCGCACCATCCTCGGACTCGTGCGTGCGACGGATGGCAGCGTGGTTTTCGACGGGAACGAGATCACGGCGATGTCCGAGCGCCAGCTCCGTCCGCTCCGCCGGCGCATGCAGATCGTCTTCCAGGATCCGCACGCCTCGCTGAACCCTGCGATGACGATCGAGCAGTCGGTCGGGCATCCGCTGAAGATCCACAAGCTCGCGTCGGGGGACGAGTACCGACAGCGAGTGGCCGGCGTCCTCGAGACCGTGGGCCTCGCGCCGGCCGAGCAGTTCATGGCCAAGTACCCGTCGGATCTGTCCGGCGGGCAGAAGCAGCGGGCCGCGATCGCGCGGGCGATCGTCATGAACCCACTCCTGCTGGTCGCCGACGAGCCGGTGTCGATGCTCGACATGAGCGTCCGCGCAAAGATCCTCCAGCTGATGCTCGATCTCAAGCGCGAGCTCGGGCTGACGTACCTGTACATCACCCACGACCTTGCGACGGCCAAGTTCTTCTGCGACCGGATCGCGATCCTGTACCTCGGGCGCATCGTCGAGATCGGGCCGTCGGAGGCGATCTACGAAGATCCCAAGCACCCGTACACGAAGGCGCTCCTGCGCGCTATCCCCGAGCCCGACCCGAGGCGCAGCGTTCCCCGCGACCTTCCGCGCGGCGAGGTGCCGGACGCCGCGCGCCCGCCGCTCGGCTGCTCGTTCCATCCGCGGTGCCCGGCCGCGTTCGAGGTCTGCGGCTGGGAGTCGCGCGATCTCGGCGACTCTGCTCGAGGCGCGCTGGGCGCTCCAGGAGGAGCGAGTACGAGGCGGAGCGGGCGCTGATCGAGAACCTCGACGGCGCTCGAGGAGCCGAGCACTCGAGGTCGACCTCCGCGCGCGGGGCGGACGCGGCGCCGACGTCATGGAGCTTCTCGAGTCGGCGCGTGCGCAGACGATCCGGACGAGCCGTTCTGGCGTGGCGTGCGCCGGCTGGACGCAGAAGGACGATCAGCGTCGAGATTCGCTGGCACGATCCAGTCGAGCCGCGCCAGATCGACGTCGACGGCGTCGAGGGTCGAGTGTCACCTCTACGACGCCGAGGCGCTGGCGGAGGCGGCTCGCCGGCGCGACGGCGCCGGCGACGAGGTTCTCGCGACCGAGCCCGCCTAGAGCGGGCTCGGTCGCGTATGAGACCTAGGCGTCGTCCGTCAGGCGGCGAGGCCTGCGAGATCCCGCAGCGCCTCGAGGCGCTTGAGCGCCTGGCCCTCGAGCTGACGCACGCGCTCGCGCGTGAGGTCGAGCTCGTGCCCGATCGCCTCGAGCGTCCACGGCTCGCCCTCGAACCCGAAGCGAAGCTCGAGGATGCGGCGCTCGCGCTCCGGGAGCGCGTCGAGCGCCCGGCGGATGCTCTGGCGCCGGAGGGACTCTTCGGCCTCGTCGAACGGATCGGCAGCCTCGCGGTCGGCGAACAGGTCGCCGAGCTCGCCCTCGTCGTCGGCACCGACGGTCTGGTTCAGCGAGACCGACGCGTGTGCTGCTCCGAGCGCCTCGTCGACGTGCTGCAGCGGAAGGCCGGTCGCCTCGGCGAGCTCCTCCTTCGTCGCCTCGCGACCCAGCTCGACCTCGAGCCGACGCGCCGCGCGCGACAGCTTCTGCTGGCGCTCGACGACGTGCACCGGCACGCGGATCGTCCGGGCGTGGTTCGCCACGGCGCGCTGCACCGACTGGCGGATCCACCAGGTCGCGTAGGTCGAGAACTTGAAGCCGCGCCGCCAGTCGAACTTCTCGACCGCGCGATTCAGTCCGAGCGTTCCCTCCTGGATCAGATCGAGGAACGGGACACCGAGCCCGCGGTAGCCCTTGGCGATCGATACGACGAGCCGGAGGTTCGACTCGATCATGACTCGCTTCGCGACAGGGTCGCCGCGCTCGATGCGCTTCGCGAGCGCGACCTCCTCGGCCGCGGTCAGCAGCTTGTGGCGGCCGACGTCCGCGAGGAACAGCTGGAGGCTGTCGGCTGCGCCGGAGACGGGGCCGGCCTCGTAGCGCTTCTCGGCCGCCTCCTCCTTCTCGGAGTCCGCCTCGGGCTGCGTGATCTCGATGTTGTGCGCCTCGAGCTCGCGCTGGAGCAGCTCGGCGTCTTCCTCGCCGATGTCGTGCTCGAGCACGAACGCCTCGAGCTCGGGCGCCTCGAGCTGACCCCCGTGCTCCTCGGCGCGCTCGATGAGCGACTTCACATGCTCGGATTCAAAGAGTTCGATGAGCTGGTTCTGCGTCAACGTCCTGTCTCAGTCCTTTCGTCGTTCCGATCGGTACCACAACCTCTGCAACAAACTTACTGAGTCTACGACGGATTTTGGCTAAATCCAGGCTTATTCGTCACCGCCGCGGTGTCACAAGCTCTAACGTTCGCGCCCTCTTCTGGTATTCCGCCGATTGTTCCTGGGCGGTTTGCGCTGCGAACGTCGATTGCCTGATCGCCGGGGCTCGATCGGCTCTATTCCTCACCCTGAGACGCCTCGCGTCTCGGGCAGTTAGATCATGACCCGCCGAACGGATGGTGCAAACCCCCGTCAGCCAGGCTTTACGCGCTCTTAGCGCGCCTTTCCGCGAGGAGTTCGACGGCGCGTTCGAGCGTGATGCCATCCGGCGTGTCACCACGACGGAGGCTTGCGTTCGTCTCGCCGTCCGTCACGTACGGGCCGAACCGCCCGTCGCGGACCGTGATCGGCTTTTCACTCGCCGGGTCGGCGCCGAGTTCCTTGAGTGGCCCGCGACGCGTGGCGCCACGCCCACGACGGCGAGGCGGCTCGGCGAGAAGCGCCTTCACCTCGTCGAGTGTGACCGTGAAGAGCTGCTCCTCGCTCTCCAGCGAGCGCGACTCGGATCCGCGCTTGATGTACGGGCCGTAGCGGCCGTTCTGCGCGGTCACCGGTTCGCCGTCGATCTCGCCGACCACGCGCGGAAGCGAGAGCAGGCGTAGCGCATCCTCGAGCGTGACCTCCTCGATCGACATCGAGGAGAAGAGCGACGCGGTACGCGGCTTCTCCTCAGCTCCTTCCGGGAGCGTCTCCGTCACGTACGGCCCGTACCGGCCCGAGCGCGCCACGATCTCGGTGCCGGTCTCGGGGTCGACGCCGAGGGACCGGCTGTCCGGCTGTGCGAGGAGCTCCTCCACCTTCTCCGGCGTCAGCTCGTCTGGCGCAAGATCCGCGGCAAGGCTTGCCCGCTGCTCGCCGCGCTCGAGATACGGGCCGTAGCGACCCACCCGAACGACGACGTCGCTGCCCGGGATCGAGATGGAGTTGACCTCCCTCGCGTCGATCGCGTCGAGGGAGTCGGTAACCAGGTGGTGGAGACCCGGGTCCGCCCCGTGCCCGAAGTAGAAGCTCGTGAGCCATCCGACGCGCTCCTCGTCGCCGGCGGCGATTCGATCGAGGTCGTCCTCCATCCGGGCCGTGAAGTCGAAGTCGACGAGCTGCTCGAAGTGGTGCTCCAGCAGCTTCACGACCGCGAACGCGAGGAACGTGGGAACGAGCGCTGTTCCCTTCTTGAAGACGTAGCCGCGGTCGAGGATCGTCGACAGGATCGCGGCGTACGTCGACGGCCGACCGATGCCGCGCTCCTCGAGCGCACGGACGAGAGTCGGTTCCGTGTAGCGCGCTGGAGGCTGCGTCGAGTGTCCGTCCGGCTCGAGCGTCAGCAACGTGAGCTCCTGGCCTTCCTCGAGCTGCGGAAGGACGCGCTCCTCGTCGTCGTCCGCCGGCTCGTCCTTACCGGGCTCGTAGGCGGCCAGGAAGCCGCGGAACGTGATCATCGTGCCCGACGCACCGAACTCGACCTCGTCGCCGTCGGCGCTCGTCGCGCCGATGCGCAGCGACACGGTCTGGCCGCGCGCGTCTTCCATCTGCGACGCCAGCGTCCGCTTCCAGACGAGGTCGTACAGCGCGAGCTCGTCGCGGCCGAGCTCGCCGCGGAGCTCGTCGGGTGTCTTGAAGGAGTCACCGGCGGGGCGGATCGCCTCGTGCGCCTCCTGTGCGTTCGCCACCGCACGACCGTAGAGACGAGGCTTCGCCGGGACGAAGTCGTCACCGAAGAGCTGACGCACCTGCGTCCGGGCCGCCTCGAGCGCCGACTCGGACAGCGTGGTCGAGTCCGTCCGCATGTAGGTGATGTAGCCGGACTCGTAGAGCCGCTGGGCGACTCGCATCGTCGTCTGGGCGGAGAAACGCAGCTTCCTGCTGGCCTCCTGCTGGAGGGTGGCCGTGCGGAACGGTGCCGCCGGCTTGCGGCGATATGGCCGGTCCTCGACCGACCGAACCGCGAAGGTCGCTTCCTCGAGCTTCTGGGCGAGCGAGCGCGCGGCCTCCTCGTCGAGCTGGACGACGTCGCTCTCGCGCAGCCCGCCCGTCGTCGGCACGAAGTCCTTCCCCTGCGCCACGCGCCTGCCGCCCACGGACACGAGCCGGGCCTCGAAGGCTCCGGGGTCGAAGCTTGCGAGCAGGTCCCAGTAGTCGGCCGAGCGAAACGCCATGCGCTCTCGCTCGCGTTCCACGACGAGGCGTGTCGCCACCGACTGCACCCGACCCGCCGAGAGCCGGGGCATGACCTTCTTCCAGAGGACGGGCGAGACTTCGTACCCGTAGAGCCGGTCGAGGATCCGACGGGTCTCCTGGGCGTCCACGAGGCGGTCGTCGATCCCTCTCGTGTCGGAGAGGGCGCGCGTGATCGCGTCCTTCGTGATCTCGTGGAACACCATCCGCCGGACGGGCACCTTCGGTTTCAGAACCTCGACGAGATGCCAGGCGATCGCCTCGCCTTCGCGATCCTCGTCCGTCGCGAGCAGGAGCTCGTCCGCCTCGGCGAGCCGTTTCTTCAAGTCGGCGATGATCTTCTTCTTCTCGGGATCGACGACGTAATACGGCTCGAAGTCCTTCTCCACGTCGACGCCAAGCGCGCCGAACCGCTTGCGCTGGGCCTCGGGCACGTCCTTGGCACGATCCGGGAGATCCCGCACATGGCCGACGCTGGAACCCACGGAGTAGTCGTCGCCGAGGTACCCGGCGATCGTCCGCGCCTTGGCGGGGGACTCCACGATGACGAGGCTCTTGGCCATCGGCGCGACACCATAGCGCCGGATTCCGCCGGTGCCGGGCCGCGATACTGCAACGCATGAGCCCGGCGTCGCCCAAAAAGCAGCGGCGCCCGCTTCTCGTCGTGGACGGAGATTCGTTCACGCACCGCGCGTACCACGCGCTGCCGAAGTCGATGCGGCGCCAGGACGGAGGCCCGGCGAACGCCCTGATCGGGTTCACGAACATGCTCCTCCGCCTGTGGGACGACGAGCGGCCGCGAAGTGTCCTCGTCGCGTGGGACACGCTCGAGGTCCCGACCTACCGCCACGAGGCGCTCGACGTCTACCAGTCGGGGAGGGTCTTCGAGCCGGAGCTCCTCGAGCAGCTCGACCTCCTGCCGGGAATCGTCTCGTCCATCGGCTTCGCATGCGGCAAGGCGCCGGGATACGAGGCGGACGACTTCCTGGCGGCGGCGGCGACCGTCGAGGAGGCCGAGGGTGGCGAGGCGCTCGTCGCCACCTCGGATCGCGACGCGTTCCAGCTCGTGACCGACCGCGTGACCGTGCTTCAGCCCGCACGTGGCGTACCCCCGACGAGGATCGGGCCGGCCCAAGTGCGTGAGCGCTATGGCGTCGACCCGTCCCAGGTGCCCGACTTCATCGCGCTCCGCGGCGACCCCTCGGACAAGATCCCGGGTGCGCGCGGCATCGGCGAGAAGCGCGCGGCCGAGCTCCTCGGTCAGTACGCGTCGCTCGACGCGATGCTCGAGGACGGACGTTTCGGCAGCGAGGCGGAGGCGCTTCGCCTCTACCGGCACATCGCGACGATGGACAGGGAGGCGCCGCTGCCTCCGCTTCCGGATGTGATGCCCGACTGGTCTGCGGCGCTCGAGCATGCAACGGGGCTCGGCGCGACCGGGGTCGCGAAGCGGTTCCAGGAGGCGCTCGGCTGGACGTGATCAGTCACCCGTCGCTGGCGCGGCTCCACCCGCCGATCGACGGGGTCCATCCCGAGACGCAGGCGCGTATCGCGGCACTTCACGCCGCGTTCCCCGACTACGTCGAGGGCAGACCCGCCGACCGCGAGGAGCTCGAGCGGGTCCACGACGCGCGCTACGTCGATTTCGTGGCGGCGATCGACACGGATACGTGGCTCGACGCCGACACGTATGCGAGCGAGACGACGTTCGAGGCGGCGAGCATCGCCGCAGGCTGCGCAATCGAAGCGGTCGAGCGTGGCGGGTTCGCTCTCGTCCGCCCGCCGGGGCACCACGCACTGCGCGCGAGCGCGATGGGGTTCTGCCTCTTCGGAAGCATCGCCGTGGCGGCCCGCCATGCGCAGAGCGTGCTCGGCGTCGAGCGCGTCGCCGTCGTCGACTTCGACGTCCACCACGGCAACGGGACGGAGGCACTCTTCGAGGAGGATCCCTCGATTTTGACGGTCTCGCTGCATCAGTGGCCGTTCTGGCCGGGCAGTGGCGGGCCGGGCACGAGCCGGGACGGCGTCGTGAACGTGCCTCTCGCCGCCGGTTCGGGTGACGACGCGTACCGACGCGCCTTCGTGGAGATTGTCGAGCCTGCGGTGAGTGCGTTCGAGCCAGACCTCCTGCTCGTCTCCGCTGGATTCGATGCCCACGAGGAGGATCCGCTCGCGCAGATGGCGGTGACGACGGCCGGTTTCGAGGGGCTTGCGCGGCGCTGTGCGGCACTCGCGCCGCGCGTGGCCGCGGTGCTCGAGGGGGGGTACGACCCCTCAACCCTGCCCGCGCTCGTCGGTGCCGCTTTGACGGGGTTCGACGCGGAGGCCTAGGCCGCACGCGCGGCCGCGAGCCGCTCGAGCGCCCCGCGGCGCGACGACACGCCGAGCTTCTTCAGGAGGCTCTTCACGTGCGAGCGGACCGTGTGCTCCGAGATGAAGAGCCGCTCGGCGATCTCGTCGGTGCCGAGGCGTTCGTCGAGGAGGAGGAGCACCTCGAGCTCGCGGGCGGTCAGGAGCCGCGTGACCTCATCTGGCACGCCGTTCGGCCGCTCTCCCGCCCGCACGTTCTCGAGCAGCCGACGAGCAACCCCTCCGGAGAGCGCAGCGTCGCCGCGCGCAACGCCGCGCAGGAACATGGCGATCCGCTCGGGCGGCTCGGTCTTCAGCAGGTAGCCGGAGGCCCCCGCTCGGATGGCGGCGAGCAGGTTCTCCTCGGCGTCGGAGGCCGTCAGAACGACGATCTCGGCGCTGCTCGCACGTTCACGGATCTCTGGCAGCGCGCCGAGGCCGTCCATGCCCGGCATCGTGAGGTCGAGCAGGACGAGATCCGGCTGGTGCTCCGCGGCCTCGACGACCGCGCTCGCTCCGTCGGACGCCGTGCTCACGACATCGAAGCCCTGCTGCGTGAGGAGTGCTGCCAGCGCGTCGCGAGTGAGCGGGTGGTCGTCGACGATGAGGACGCGCTCGGCCACGTCCGCTCTTATCGGCACATCGTGTGGTGCCGACAAGGGAGTGTGGTGGAGGATCGGCGATCCCAGAGCTACCGCTCTTGGCTTCTCGGCGAGATCGCGCTCGTCTGCCTCCTCGCCGCCGGGACCGCCGTGTTTGCGGCGAGCGACTCGCTGCAGTCGACCTACCGCCTGCACGACGCACGGCTGGCTTTCGACACGGTTGTCGCGGTCGTCGCGACGTTCGTCTGCGTCCTCACATGCATCAGGTTCCTCGTCGACGGACGCAAGCTCGATCTGCTCCTCGCCGCAGGCTTCTTCAGCATCGCCGTCGGCACGATCGCGTTCGGGCTCGTTCCGGTGCTGGGCGGAGGGTCGCTTGCGCCACCCGACGCGTGGCGACTCGTCGGCGCGCGTCTTCTCGGCGCCACCCTCATCGCGGTCGCGCCGTACGTCGAGGGACGCACCGCGTCGCGTCGGGGCGCCGTCGTCGGTGTTGGCGTCGCGGTCTCAGCGGCGCTGGTCGTCCTCGCGGTGGCCGTCGGGTCGTTTGCAGCGGAGCGTGTCGGCGCTCTCGCGGGCGGACACGTGCGCGTCGCTGCGCTCGCGCTGACGGGACTCTGGCTCGTGGCGCTGGTCGGCTTCGCGCTGCGCTTCCGGCGCTTCGGCCGCGATCTGGACAGCTGGATGTGCCTCGCTGCGACGCTCGCGGCGTTCGCCGACTTCCACCTCGTTCTCACGCCGGTCGTCTCGAGCGAGCTCGTCCTGCAGGGCGACTTCCTGCGCGTGGTCGCCTACGGCGTGCTGCTCGTAGGCGTGTGGAGGGCGATCGGGCAGGCGGAGTTCGGGCGCGCGGTTGCGGACGAGCGCGCGCGTGTTGCGCGCGAGATCCACGACGGGCTCGCGCAGTACCTCTTCGCGATCTCGACGCAGGTGAGCATGCTCGAGTCCGGGGCGCCGGTCGAGCAGGTGCTCCCGCGACTGAAGCACGCGGCCACGACTGCGCAGCAGGAGGCGAGATTCGCCGTGCTCGCGCTGTCCTCGGCAGGGGGCACCGCGCGGTTCGACTCCGCGCTGCGCCGCTACGTCGACGTCCTCGCGGCAGACGGCACACTCGAGGTCGAGCTCGACGTCGACCCCCACGTAAGGCTCGCCCCGGACGAGCAGATCGAGGTGTTCCGGATCGTCCAGGAGGGACTCGGCAACGCCCGCCGCCACGCTGCCGCGAACCGCGTGGAGGTCTCGATCGCGCAGCGAGCCGGACGACGTGTCGTCACCGTGGCTGACGACGGAGTCGGATTCGACGAGACGAAGGCACCCGGGCAGGGCGTCGAGAACATGCGGGTTCGCGCGCGGGCGATCGAGGGCGAGCTCACGCTTCGCTCGCGCCCGGGCCGCGGTACGGCAGTCGAGGTCGTCCTCCGCGCGGCCTAGCACTGCTGTGTACAGAGTTCCGGCCAAGTCCGGACAGTCTTTGTACAATCGCGCCGTGGCAGGCGGGTACCTGCGAATCGGCGAGCTGAGCCGGCGAACCGGGGTCAGCCCCGAGCTCTTGCGCGCCTGGGAGCGGAGGTACGAGCTCTTCCATCCCGATCGCTCGCCGGGGCGATTCCGCCTCTACTCGGACGACGACGTCGGTCGGGTTCAGGAGATGCGTCGGCACCTCGACGCGGGCCTCTCGGCCGCGGAGGCGGCGCGAGCCGTCGTCGGGAGCCGGGCCGGCAACGGCGCGGGCGCGTCCCCGCGCCCGGACGGCACCGCCAGCGAGGAGCCGCGGCGCGAGCTGACGGACGCGCTGGCCTCCTTCGACGAGGCCGGCGCCCAGGCCGCTTTCGACCGTCTCGTCGGAGCCCTGAGCCTCGACGCGCTGCTCAGCGATGTCGTCCTGCCCGTTCTCCGCGATCTCGGTGAGCGCTGGGAGCGCGGCGAGATCACGGTGGCGCAGGAGCACTTCGCGAGCAACCTCCTCCGCGGACGCCTGCTCGGCCTCGGCCGGGGCTGGGGTCGTGGGGGTGGCCGGCACGCGCTTCTCGCGGCCCCCGCGGGCGACCAACACGACCTCGGGCTCGTGGTGCTCGGGCTTGCGCTGCGCGACCGCGGTTGGCGCGTCACCTTCCTCGGCGCCGACACGCCGATCGAGACGATCGCGGACACTGCGCGGCGAGTCGCGCCCGAGGTCGTCGTGATCGCGACGCTCATCCCGCCAGAGGCGACGCCGCGCGACGAGATTCGTGACCTCGCCCACAGCCGCCGTGTCGTCGTCTCGGGAGCCGGAGTCACCGACGGACTCGCGGGCGACCTCGGCGCGGAGCACTTCCCGGGCGGCCCGCTCGAGGCTGCGGTCTACCTCGCGGGGGGCGTCCCCGCCTAGGCGACGGGTGCGACCGGCTGCGCGACGCCGATCATCCCGTCGCGCGTGACGAGCGAGGCGAGCTCGTCCTCGTCGAGCGACTCCGTGCCGGCGGGGCGTCGCGGTACGACGAGGTACCTGATGTCGGCCGTGGAGTCGACGACGCGGAGCTCGATGTCGTCGTCCAGGTCGACCCCGAACTCGCGGAGGACGCCGCGAGGATCCGACACGGCACGCGAGCGGTAGGGGAGGCTCTTGTACCACTCCGGTGGCGGCCCGAGGAGGGCCCTCGGGTAGCAGGAGCAGAGCGTACAGACGACGAGGTGGTGGACCTTCGCCGTGTTTTCGAGGGCGACGACGACCGGAGAAGGCCCGGGATCGAGCTCCAGCTCGAGCGCCGCGGAGCGCGCGTCGTCGAGGAGCCGCTTCCTGAACGCCTCGTCGAGCCAGGCGCGCGCGACCAGCCTCGCGCCGTCGGAGGGCGAGCGGGAGACGAGCCAGTCGATGCGCGCGCGGAGATCCTCTCGGCTGACGACGCCTTTCTCTACGAGGAGTTCGGCGAGCGCGTCAACTCGCGCAGCGGCCTGCCCATCTTCGGCGGCGATCGGATCGTGCTCGTGCGCATGGTCGTGGTCGTGGCTCACGTCTCGTCCTCGAGCCAATGCTCGAACACGTCGGCGAGCACGGAATCTCCGGCTGCGCCCGGGTAGTCGGGCCAGAGGTCGCCCTGCTCGAAGCGGACGAGATACAGCTCCCGCGTGGGGCTCCCGTCGGCGCCGTAGGCGCGAGTCTCGGGGTTCCGGAACGCCCCGTGCGCGCGCACGACTGTCCCGCGCCTGCCTTTGAGGTACGAGGGTGTTCGGTGGTGCCCGACATGCGTACGGCTCGAGACGGTCACGGTCTGTCCGGGTACGGGGGTCACGAAGCGATCCGTGCGTCGAGCTCTCCGGGTGCCAGGACGCCCTTCTCGCCGAGGACGGTCTCCGCTGCGAAGAGCCAGCGCTCGTAGTAGCTCGCCTCCTCGTACCTGTCGGGCGGCATGCTCTCGATCGCCCGCCGGAGCTCGTCCGTATTCATGAGGCCGTTGCTCCCGAGCGCTCCGACGAGCGCGTCCATGGTCAGCTCCCAGTCGGCGAGCGTGTGCTCCGTGCGGTCGATGGGCGCGTCAGTCGGCGAGCCGCCGCGGTCGTGAACGGAGCCTTCCACCGGGCGATCGTAACCGCGACTAGCCGGGAAGGAGATCCGCAAGCCAGGAGTCGACGGCGCCCGAGACGGCCGCGAGGTCGGTTCGAAGGCTGTGATCGCCGTGGGCGAGACGGACGACTCGACCGGGGCCAGGAGGAGGGATCCCGAACGGATCGCGATCGCCCTGGACGACGAGGGTCGGCACCTCAACGTCCTCGAGCTCCGGGAGCCGGCTGGGTGCCGGGGCGCCGGTGCGGCGGCGGGGCGGCTGCAGCGGGAATGCGAGGCAGAGGACCCCCACCGCGTCCGTGATGCCTGCAGTCCGGCACGCGACCCGAGCCCCGAGCGAGCGGCCGCCGACGACGAGCGCGAGGTCGCGGAGCTCGCGGGAGGCGAGATGCTGCACGACGGCAACCCACGCGGCGTCCAGGTGCCTCGCCGGCGGGGGCGAGCGGCGACCGGCGACGCGATACGGCTGCTCGACGAGTGCGACGCTCAGACCGCGCGCCGTCCCTGCGCCGGCGGCCGCGACGAGGTCGCGCGCCTGGACGCCACCGCCGGCACCGTGACCGAGGAGGAGCGCGGCGCGAGCATCGGTCTCGAGCGTGAGATGCGCTCGCGCCGGACCGCGGGGTGTCTCGATCGAAAGCTCTCTCACCATCGACTCGTTCCTCGCTCGGTTCGAGGTCGTCTCCGATCCTAGGGAGCGGCCCATCGGCTTGCCGCATACCGCCGTCGTCCTGCGGTGGTGGGCGCCGCGGCGATGGGGTTCTCGTACGATCGGTGTCCTGATGACGCACGGACAGGTCACCCACGCGGACGTCGCGCGTCTCGTCGAGCGCGTGCACGAGGCTGCTCAAGCCTTGATCGGCGGCGACCTGCGGACGTACACGGCTCTCATGCAGCACGCGGACGACTACACCCTGCTGGCGCCCTCAGGCGGAGTGCCACGACGTGGCTTCGACCGCTCGGACGAGGCACTCGACGCGATGGCGGAGTTCTTCGAGAGCGGCGCGTCGGAGGTCCAGGTCTTCCAGTCCTATGCGTCGGGCGATCTTGCGGTGCTCGTCGCGGTCGAGCGCCAGCACGGCGTGGTGGGCGGGCTGCCAGATCAGGACTGGTCGCTGCGGGTGACCCTCGTCTTCCGGCTCGACGACTCCGGATGGCACCTCGTGCATCGGCACGCCGATCCGCTGGTTCACGAGATCAGCCACGAGCAGGTCGGTGTGCTGGCGCGAGGCGACATGGACGACGGGCAATAGAAAAAGCCCTGTCTCCAGGGCTTTTTCCGTAGCAGGCCTGTAAGCCGGATTCTGTCGAGGGTGACCATCTGTCTGAGCGGCGCACCCGGCTCCTCGGCGGGCAACGTCGACGGAGCCTGCTTCGCCTTGCACCGGACGGGGTTTGGCTAGCCGACCGTGTCGCCACGGCCGCTGGTGGGCTCTTACCCCACCGTTTCACCCTTACCGGCCCCAGCTTCTGTCGAATCAGTGGCCGGCGGTCTCCTTTCTGTTCCACTTTCCGTCGGCTTTCGCCGCCTGGATCCCGCGTCTCGCGGAGCGAGCCCCGCGAAAGCGAGTCCAGCGTCCTGCCCTGCGGTGTCCGGACTTTCCTCGAGCGCACCGCCTCCGGTCTAGCTAGCAGAGCTCGAGCCGGAGAACGGCAGCCCGCGGTCACCCGGCCTGCACGACAGATGGTAACGCGATCTCGCCGATCCGCTCCTCGGACTCCGCGACGATCGTCCGGCACTCCGGGCATGCGAGCGCACCCTTCACGTGCAGCACGAACTCTCCGCAGACGAGGCACTCGAGGCTCACTCCGCGCAGGAGCGCAGCGAGCTCCTGGTCGAGCGAGCGGTTGAGCGGCGCAACCGTCAACCGACGCTCCGGAAGACGCCCGTCACCTTCCCGAGGATCTCGACGTGCTGCGGGAAGAGCGGCTCGAGCCGGGCGTTCTCGGGCTGGAGGCGGATGCGGCCGTCGCGCTCGCGATGGAAGGTCTTTACGGTCGCCTCGTCGGCGCCCTCGTCGTCGCCGACGAGCGCGACGACGATCTCGCCCGCCCGGGCGTCGGACTGCTTGCGCACGACGACGATGTCCCCGTCGAGGATTCCGGCCTCGATCATCGAGTCGCCCGTCACACGCAGGAGGAAGTCGGCGTCGCGGCCGAGCGGCTCGGGGACGGCGATCTCGTCCTCGACGGACTCCTCGGCGAGGAGCGGGGCGCCGGCGGCGATGCGGCCGACGAGCGGAAGCGTCGGTGCCGACACGGCGCGCGTCGGAGCCTCCTCGCGCCGACGGCCGACGAGCTCGATGGCGCGCGGCTTCGTCGGATCGCGGCGCAGGAGCCCTGCGCGCTCGAGGTTCGCGAGGTGTGCATGCACGGTGGAGGGCGAGGCGAGACCCACCGCGTCGCCGATCTCCCGGACAGTCGGTGGATAGCCGTGCGCGTCCACGTACTCGGCGAGGAACTGCCAGATCTCCTGTTGGCGCGTCGTCAGCATCGGGCTCTCCATGTGTCGGGGACGAACGTATGTTCGGCACCGAGGGTAGAGATCCTTCCGGACGCCGTCAAGCGGACGACGGTCTCCGTGCGGCGAATACCTCCTGCTCGTGCGCGAATGGGTTCGCGACCTTCACGTCCACGACCGCGAGGCCAGCCTCGTCGAGCAACCGTCGCCAGGTCGCCGAAGGGAAGACGCCGAGCGTGTGCGTGTCGTGGACGATCTCGAAAGGCTCGCCGGGCGTGCGGAGGGCGATGACGTAGTCCACGTCGTACGACGAGCTCCCTGGAGTCACGGGATGCGTCCACTCGAGGTAGCGCAGGCTGCGGCCGTCCTCCCCGTCGTGGCCCCCGTGCTCCGTTCCCGGCTTGAACATCTCGGTCGTCGCGTCCGGCGCGAGGACGACCGCGCCGCCCGGACGCACGTGGGTGGCGGCCGTCCCGATGGCCGCGCGTAGGTCGTTCTCCGTCGTCAGGTACGACACGGCGTCGTGGACGAAGACGACGTCGAAGGTGCGTCCGAGCCGCAGCGTGCGCATGTCGCCGACGAGGTGTTCGCACTCCGGGTTGACGGCCGCGCTCAGCTCGAGCATCTGTGGCGAGAGGTCGGTGAGCGTGCAGGTGAAGCGCTCCTTCAGGTGGGACGCGTTGTTGCCGCCCCCCGATCCGAGCTCGAGGAGCGTCTCCGCGGGCCCGTCCACCAGCTCGTCGACGACGCGGGTCACGAACTCCGCCTCCTCGCGGTAGTCCGACGGATGCGTCAGAAGGTGGAACCAGGGTGCGAGATCCGTGTACATGCGCACGGTCCCGAGCATGCACGAAGGCGGCTCTCGGCCGCCTTCGTCACACATGCGCTGGAGAGGACTTGAACCTCCACGGCCTAAGTGGCCACTAGGCCCTCAACCTAGCGCGTCTACCAATTCCGCCACCAGCGCGCGCTTCGAGCAGTCTAGAACAGGTGGAACAGGATGACCGTGTTGAGGCCGAAGATGCTCGCCACCACCACGGTGAGCCGTGTGAGGTTCTGCTCCACGATGTGCGTGCCACCCTGCGAGTGCGGCGTGAAGCCGAGCCCGCCCATCCCGGCCTCGCGGCCCGAGTGCATGAGGACGAGCGTGACGACTGCGGCTGCGAGCAGCACCTGGATCACGGCGGATATCTGAAGCCACGGCACGGGTGCGGAAGGGTAGCAGCGGGGGTACGCTCAGCCCGTGCCCGACGACGCGCGGGAGCGCATCCAGAAGCTGCTCGTGACGGGCGACAACCGCCTGAAGCAGGGCGTCGCGCCGGAGAAGGTGCGCGAGACGTACGAGGAGGCGCTCGAGGTCGCCCGCGAGGCCGGGATCGAGGAGGCGATCCGGCCGCTTGTCGAGCTCAGGCTCGCCGATCTCCAGCAGCTCGCAGGAGGATCTCCTCCACCCGCTCCGCCTGGCGCTTGACGTCGTGCGCGGTCGCGGCAGCGCGGCCCGCGAGGTTGGGTCGGGGCAGCGCGGCTGCGCGGTCGAGCGCGTCCGCGAGTGCCTCGTCGTCCGTGGGATCCACGAGCACGCCCGCATCCGGAGTCACGAACTCCGGCGGGCCGCCGACGTTGGTCGCGACGACCGGGCGCCCCGAGGCCATTCCCTCGAGCGTCGCGAGCCCGAACGGCTCGGCGAGACTCGGCTGGCAGAGAACGTCGCACGCGGTGATCCACGTGGGAACGGCCTCGTGACCGACGCGTCCGACCAGGCGGACTCCTCCCCGCCCGTCGAGAGCATCGCGTAACGGCCCGTCGCCGACGAAGAGGAGGCGACCCTCACCGCGCTGCTCGAAGGCGCGCGCAAGGCGAAGGACGTTCTTTCGCTCGGTCAGGCCGCCGAGGCAGAGA
This sequence comes from uncultured Gaiellaceae bacterium, assembly GCA_963846995.1. GTDB lineage: Bacteria > Actinomycetota > Thermoleophilia > Gaiellales > Gaiellaceae > GMQP-bins7. Next base: position 272,979 of record CAWJYD010000012.1, read on the forward strand.
AAGAGCGTGCCGTCGGCCTCAACGCCGAGCTCGTCGCGCGCGGCGGCGGCGTCCCGCGGCTGGAAGCGCTCGAGGTCGACGCCGCAGTCGACGACTTCGGTCTTGCCGATCGCTGCCGGAACCGCTGCCTCGAGCCGCTCACGCAGCCACTGCGAGACGGCGACGACCGCCGCCGCGCGTCGGACGACGTACGCGGTCGCGGCGCGCACGCCGGGAACGGAGCCGACGTTCGCAACGTCCTGACCGTGCGCGGTGACGACGAGGGGTGCGCGTGTCGCTAGCGCGGCTGCGAGACCTGCAGGAACGAGGAAGTGTGCATAGGCGACGTCGGGCCGGAAGGCGCGGGCGGCCCGCCTAGCGTCGCGTGCGAGGCGGAGATGTCGGAACCGGCTCCCGCCGCGACGATCCACGACGGCGCGCGCGATCTCGTGGCCGCGCTCGAGCAGCTCCCGCTCGAGGTTCGCGACGAAGATCCCGAGATCCGGGTCGTCGTGGCCCGGGTACATCTGCGAGACGAGGAGGATCTGCAGCGCGTTACCCGCGCGTGACCTGGAGGATCCCGAGGCACATCTCGTCGGTCGTGCCCTCGCCCCAGAGGATGTAGCGCGGCGTCGTCGGCACGCCGTGGGAGTGATCCTTGCGCTTCGCGACGTCGTGCCGGCAGGTGACGCGCACGACGTCACCGGGCTCCGCGTGCACGGGGCTCGCCAGCGTGTAGGCGTTCTGCCAGTGGAAGTCCCAGCGCGGGATGTCGAGAAGGGTCTTCGCCTGCGGCGTCCCGGGATTCAGCTCGAGCTTGATCGACGCGCCGAGGAGGTGCATGTGTCCGGCCGCGACGTAGATCGTCGTCGGAGTCGTGATCCGTCGCTCGCACGTCGTCACGGCGCTCGCGACCGGGTTCGCGGCGTTCCCTCGGCAGAGGATGAGGAGGCCTGCGGGGACGAAGGAGGCCGATGTGCCGTACTTCCGCGCGAGCTCGAACAGCGCCTCGTTGCGGCTGCAGAGCTTGCCGTGCTCGCCCTTGGCACAGGCGAGCTCGACGGGCGCGGGCAGGAGCATCGTCTGCAACGGCGTGAGCTCCGTCGATGCGGGCACCACCGTGAGGAGCGCGCGTGAGCGGTCGGGCGCGCGTCCGTTCAGCAGGTTGTAGTGCACCTGCATCACGATCTGGCTGCCCGCCGGAAGCGAGACGCCGGTGCCGTCCGGGAGATGGTTGCCACCCCAGCCCGGCGCCCACGCGGCGATCCAGTTCGCGTTGTTCAGCGAGTCTGCGAGCCCGGCTCCCGAGTCGCCCGCCGGAAGCCCTGTGCCGCCGAAACACGACCAGCCCGGCCCGGCGCTCTCCGCGTCGAGGCGCTTCGCCGAGGGCACCTGGTCGGCACCGACGCGGAAGAGGATCACGTGGTGGACGATCTTCGGCTGACCCGGCTCGATGCGGGCCGACGTAACGAAGGAGTTCCCCGTCTGCCGGGGGTCGACGAGGAAGCACCGGTAGTCGTCCGTCACACCCTTCGGTGCAGAGGGCGTGTACGGCGCCTGCATACGCAGGTCGAGGAGCTTCTCGCCGGTACGCACCTCCGGCCCCTTCGGCCTGGCCGGCTTCCGCGCAGGCCCGTCGGTTCGGCCGCCGCCTCGCGCCCAGGCGAGGATCGTCGCGCGTTGCTGCGCGCTCAGGATCCTCGTGTCCTGCCCGACGTACGCCGGCGAGCGCTTGCCCGGCGGCCACGGCGGCATGAGCCCCTCGGACACGGCCGAGGCGATCGCGCTCGCCTGCAGGCGGATCTGCGAGGCAGTCTGGAGCGGGAACGGCGCGATGCCGCCGACCTGGTGGCAGCCGGCGCACTTCTCCGAGACGATCGGCGCGACGTCGCGCGTGAAGCTCGGAGCGGCTCGAACCGTCGGTCCGCCGCGCGACATCGCGAGCGCCGCGATGGGGGCGGCGAGTGCGGCGGCGGCCGCGCAGCCGATCGCGATGCGGCTCGTGTTACGCATGGGCGTCATATGTACCCCACAGCTCGCGCAGCGCGCCACAGATCTCGCCGATCGTGCAGTGCGCGCGCAAAGCGTCGCGCAGCGAGGGCAGGAGGTTCGCGTCGGTCTCCGCGACGCGCCGCACCTCGTCGAGCGCGGCGCCGGCTGCGTCCGCGTTTCGCTCCGCGCGCACGCCAGCCGTTCGCTCGCGCTGCCGCCGCTCGATCTCCGGGTCGAGGCGCAACAGCTCCACGCGCTCGCCGCCGTCCTCCGCGAACGCATTCACGCCGACGACGACGCGCTCGCCCGACTCGACCTCGCTTTGGTGACGGAAGGCCGACGCCTCGATCTCGGCCTGGACGAAACCCTGCTCGATCGCTGCGACCGCCCCTCCGAGCTCGTCGATCCGCGCGATCAGCTCGCGCGCCTTCCCCTCGAGCTCGTCGGTGAGTGCCTCGACGAAGTAGGCGCCGCCGAGCGGGTCGGCGGTGTCCGTCGTCCCCGCCTCGGCCGCGAGGATCTGCTGCGTCCGCAACGCGATCGTCGCCGCGTGCTCGGACGGAAGCGCGAGTGCCTCGTCGAACGAGTTCGTGTGCAACGACTGCGCGCCCCCGCAGATCGCGGAGAGCGCCTGGATCGCGACGCGCACGACGTTGTTCTCCGGCTGCTGCGCGGTGAGCGTCGAGCCGCCCGTCTGCGCGTGGAAGCGGAGCGCCTGCGCCCGTGGGTTCGCCGCGCCGAAGCGGTCGCGCATGATCTCGGCCCACAGCCGACGCGCCGCGCGGAACTTCGCGACCTCCTGGAAGAAGTGGTTGTGCGCGTTGAAGAAGAAGGAGAGGCGCTCGCCGAAGTCGTCGGGCGACAGGCCTGCCGCGACCGCCGCCTCGCAGTAGGCGACGCCGTTCGCGAGCGTGAACGCGAGCTCCTGCGCCGCGCTCGCTCCTGCCTCGCGGATGTGGTACCCGGAGATGGAGATCGTGTTGAAGCCGGGCAGCCGCTCGGCGCAGTAGGCGAAGAGGTCGGTCGCGAGCCGCATCGACGGCCGCGGCGGGAAGATGTAGTTCCCGCGGGCGACGTACTCCTTGAGGACGTCGTTCTGGACGGTGCCCCGGAGCCGCTCGCCCTTCACGCCCTGGCCTTCTCCGACGAGCTCGTAGAGCAGCAGGAGGAGCGCCGCCGGCGCGTTGATGGTCATCGACGTGGAGACCTCGTCGAGCGGGATGCCTTCGAGCAGCACCTCCATGTCGCGCAGCGAGTCGATCGCGACGCCCGTCCGGCCAACCTCGCCTTCGGCGACGGCGTCGTCCGAGTCGTAGCCGAGCTGGGTCGGGAGGTCGAAGGCGACCGAAAGGCCTGTCTGGCCGCGGGCGAGGAGGTACCGGAACCGCGCGTTCGTCTCCTCCGCGGACCCGAAGCCCGCGTACTGGCGAACCGTCCACGGGCGGCCCCTGTACATCGTCTCGTACGGCCCGCGCGTGAACGGGTACGCGCCGGGGAGCTCCGCATCGAGGGAGGCGACGTCGTCAGCGGTGTAGACGGGCTTGACCTCGATGCCCGAGTCGGTCTGCCGGCCGTCCTCGGCGGTCGCCATCGTCTGAAACCTAGACGCTCGTCACGAAGCGAACCATCGCCTCGACGGCCTGCTTCTCCGTCAGCCCCTCGGCGCGGACAAGAGAGCGCCAGGTCTCGAACGCCAGTGCGTGGCCGATGGCGGCACGGACGGCCTTCCGGCGGGGCCAGCCGCGCGCGAGTCCGTCGGCGAGGAGAGCGATCTGCTCCAGCGTCTCGCCGAGCGTCTCGCCGCCCGCCACCGTCAGGGACGCGTCACGGGAGAACAGCGCAAGATCGTGCTGCACCGACTCGTACCACGCGTACATCTGCGCGAGAGCGAGCCGAAGACGCCTCGCCGGATCCTCAATCCCGACGATTGGCGCGAGATCGGGTCGCGGATGCTCGGCGCGCCAATGGTTCGAGCAGGCGTGGAACAGCGCCCGCTCGTCGGGGAAGTGCGCGTACACCGTGTGTCGCTGCACGCCCGCCTTCTCGGCGATCGCCGTGATCGTCGTCCGCGCCGGGCCGACGCTCGTATGCAGGTCGACGGTGGCCTCGACGATGCGCCGACCGGTGTCTGCCTGGTGCTCGGCGCGGCGCTTGAGCTCGTACCTCCTACTCATTGCACAGCAGTGTACTCCGAAATCTTGACAACTGGGCCCTGGCGAATATGATCGCTGCACAGTAATGTGCAATGAAAGGAGCGTCCGATGATGTACGTCGATCTCGAGTCCTTCGAGCTGATGGAGGTGCTGTCCGAGCTCGACCCGACGAGGCACGTCCGCGTCGGGTTTCCACACCACAGCCTGACGGGCAACGCGAGCACCGCGACCGTCTACTTCGAGCTCGAGCCGGGGATGCACGTTGGCTCGCACACCGACAGTGCGGAGGAGCTGCTTGTCGTGCTCGAGGGCGAAGCGGAGGCGACGGTCGGGAGCGAATCTGCACCGGCCCGCGCGGGGGCGGTCGTGACGGTTCCGGCGATGGAGTTGCACGACATCCGCAACGTCGGGGAGGGGACGCTGCGCGTCCTCGGCTTTTTCTCCGCGTCGACCGTGGTCGCGACCTTCGAGGAGGCAGTCGCGGCTGGGGGGCCGCAGGTCTTCGTGATCGGCGCACCGATGCCCATCGCCCTCCCACTCGCGGACTTGGTACCAGCCTGAAGACCCTTTGGGCTAATGGAACGCATTCCCTCGATCGCCGGAGCCGGGCTCTGCCCGGCGGGAGGCTCACACCGGCCGAGCTGCCGCCGCGGCGAAGGAGGGGGCTCGTGGGGGAACCATGGGTTCCCCCACGATCAAAGAACTCCGCCTGCGCGCTCGATCGCGTCGAGCGCGATGCGCCGACCGGTCTCGATGTGCTCGCGAATGGCGCGCTCGGCGGCCGCGAGCTCGCCTGCGCGGAACGCGTCGACGATCGAGCGGTGCTCGGTCACCAGGTGCGCGTGGCCCTCGATCTGTCCGCCGCGGATCACCTGCATCATCAGATTCACGGAGAGCTCGCGGTAGAAGCGCGAAAGGAGCGCGCTTCCGGCGAGGTCGATCTGGAACTCGTGGAATGCCGCGTTCGCCGCGTCCCACTCGTCGTGGGAGATCGCCGCGTCGGTCGCCTCGAGCAGCTCGTCGAATCGCTCGAGCTCGCCGTCATCCGCGCGCTCGAGCCCGCGCTCGGCAGCGAGCAGCTCGAGCGCGAGCCGGACGTCGTAGCCCTCGTCGACCGCCTCCACCGTCACGGGTGCCACGTAGTAGCCGCGCCGCGGGCGGACGGTGAGGAGCCCCTCGGAGACGAGGCGGGTGAGCGCGTGGTGCACGGGGCTCCGCGACACGCCGAGCTCGGTCGCGAGCGCATGCAGGCTCAGCTTCGCGCCGGCGGGCTCGCGGCGCGTGAGGAGCCGGGCCCGCAGCTCGTCGTAGACCCGCTCGTTGAGGTTCGCCCCGATGAGCGCGGTGGTCACGAGCGGGACCTAACACGTCGCGAACGGCCCGGCAAGCCCTCCGCGTCCGTGAGGGGTCTCAGTCGGCCTCCTCCTCGGCCGCCTCGCCGCTTTCCACGATGTCGCCCTCCGTGAAGAGCACCCCCTGGCAGATCTCACGCCACGTCTCCTTGCGCCGCAGCAGGAACTCGAGATCCATCGCGAAGTGCTTGAACTCCTCCTTCTGCGCGTTCTCCATGATCGCCTTCGCCTTGGCGTCCTGCTCGACGGACATGCGCTGCTCGTACCAGTCGATCGCCTGTGCCTCCTCGATCAGCGAGAGGCACATGCGGGCGAACGTCCGCGTCTCCTGCGGCAGCTCGGACGCCGGCTCGTGGTACTGGTCGAATCCCATCGTTGCGTTCTCCTTTCGCGCTGGTTGTCGGCACGCGTCGTGCCCGTTCCTGTCACTACCCTCCGTAGCGTGATCGTACGAGTGAGGCTGTTCGCCGCAGTGCGAGAGCGTGCGGGCACGGGAGCGCTCGACCTGGAGCTCGGCGACGGCGCGAACGTCGCCGACGTCTGGCCTGCCCTGGCGCTCGGGGCCGAGCCGGCAGGGATTGTGTACGCGGTGAACCGGGAGTACGCGGAGCGCACCGCGGGGCTCGCGGCGGGCGACGAGGTCGCGGTGATCCCGCCCGTCTCCGGGGGCGACTTCCGCCTCTCGGAGACGCCGCTCTCGGTCGACGCCGCAGTGGAGGAGGTGCGCGACGACAGCGCCGGAGCGATCGCCACCTTCGTCGGCACCACGCGTGCGACGTCGCGCGGTCGCGACGTCCTCCACCTCGACTACGAGGCCTACGAGGGGATGGCCGAGCGCGTCATGGCCGACCTCGCACAGGAGCTGACGCGACGGCACGAGCTCGTCGCGCGTCGCGATCCACCATCGTGTAGGACGCGTCGACATCGGCGACACGAGCGTCGTCATCGCCGTGTCCGCGCCGCACCGCGCCGCCGCTCTCGCGGCCTGCAAGGACGCGATCGACGAGCTGAAGGTCTCGGTCCCGCTCTGGAAGAAGGAGACCTACGTGGGAGGTGAAGAGTGGATCGGCCAGGGGTCGTAGAGCGAGAGCCCGACCCGCGTTACGAGCCGGTGTCCGTCCCGGAGCCGCCGCAGTACGAGCCCGTGCGTCGCGACTCCGGGCTGCGCGGGCTGCTCCGCAAGCTCGCGGCGCCCTTCCTCGTCCTCGGCGGGTTCCTCGTCAAGTTCGGCGGGATCCTGCTGAAGTTCAAGATCCTGCTCACGGCGGGATCGATGATCGTGTCGATCGCGGCGTACACGTGGCTCTGGGGGCTCCCGTTCGCGATCGGCTTCGTGCTCCTCATCCTCGTCCACGAGCTCGGCCACGTCGTGGAGTTGCGGCGGCAGGGCGTTCCGGCCAGCGCGCCGCTCTTCATCCCCTTCCTCGGGGCCGTGATTGGGATGAAGGAGCTCCCCGACGACGCCTGGAAGGAGGCACGCGTCGCGCTCGCGGGGCCACTCCTCGGCTCAGTCGGTGCGGCCGCATGCTGGATCGCGGGGGAGGCGACGGGCTCGGATCTGCTCATGGGCCTCGCCTTCGTCGGGTTCTTCCTCAACCTCTTCAACCTCATCCCGATCGTGCCGCTCGACGGGGGACGCGCAGCAGGCGCGCTCCACCCGGCGCTGTGGTTCGTCGGTCTCGTCCTGATGGTGGGGATCGCCGTCGTCCGGCCGAACCCGCTCCTCTTCCTCATCGTGATCCTCGGAGGCCTCGATCTCTGGAACCGCTGGCGGCAGCGCGGCGAAGCGGCGGAGTACTACCGGCTGACCGTGCGCCAGCGCGCGACCGTCGGAGTCGTCTACCTCGGGCTCGTCCTCGCACTCGGGCTCGCGATGTCGGCGACGTACGTCGAGCGGACGTTCTGAGGTGGCGCGGCGCGAGCTCGACCGCGAGATCTTCAAACGCTCGCACGACTCGCTTGCGAGCGACGTCTCGCTCATCGCCTCGGAGTTCCTGGCCGGCTTCCAGCTCGTCGAGCGGATCGACCGGCCCGCGGTCTCGATCTTCGGCTCGGCCAGGATTGCGGACGGCGCCAGGACGTACGAGCGGGCCCGCGAGGCGGGACGCGCGTTCGCCGAGGCGGGCTTCGCGGTGGTCACGGGCGGCGGCCCGGGCGTCATGGAGGCGGCGAACCGCGGCTGCCAGGACGCGGGCGGGCTCTCGGTCGGCTTCAACATCGAGCTGCCGCAGGAGCAGGGTGTGAACCCGTACTGCGACCTCGCGCTCACGTTCAAGCACTTCTACGCGCGCAAGGTGATGTTCGTGAAGGCCGCGGAGGGGTTCGTGATCTTCCCCGGTGGGTTCGGCACGCAGGACGAGCTGTGGGAGGCGCTCACGTTGCGCCAGACGCAGAAGATCGGCGACTTCCCGATCGTCCTCTTCGACTCGGACTACTGGGAGGAGATGCTCGTGTGGGTGCGCGACGAGATGCTCGACGACGAGCTCATCTCGCCCGCGGACTACGACTCGCTCGTCACCACGGACGAGGTCGCGCGGGTGGTCGAGGTCGTCGTGTCGCGCTACGACAAACGGGTGGCCGAGGGCTCGGCGTGAATGCCGGCGAGCTCGACGCCGCGGTCGCGCGCATCCGTGAGGCGAGCGACGTCTCGCCGCGCGTCGGCGTCGTGCTCGGCAGCGGGCTGGGCGGGCTCGCGGACGAGATCGTCGATGCGATCGAGATCCCCTACTCGGAGATCCCCGGCTGGCCGGTCTCGACCGCGCTCGGCCACGCAGGGGTGCTCGTGCTCGGGACGCTGCGCGAGACACCGGTCGCGCTTATGCGCGGCCGAGCGCACCTGTACGAGGGGATCGGCGCCGAGCGCGTCGTCTTCGGCGTCCGCGTCCTCGGCCGTCTCGGCATCCGCTCGCTCGTCCTCACGAACGCCGCAGGCGCGGTCAACACGGCGTACGCGCCCGGCGAGCTCGTGCTCGTCTCCGACCACCTGAACTTCCAGGGCACGTCGCCGCTCGTCGGGCCCGAACGACGAGGAGTTCGGCCCGCGGTTTCCGGATATGGGCGACGCCTACGACGCGGAGCTGCGGGCGGCGGCCCGGGAGGCGGGATCCGCTCTCGGGATCGAGCTGCGCGAGGGCGTGTATGCGGGCTGGCTCGGCCCGCAGTTCGAGACGCCCGCCGAGATCCGCTTCCTGCGCACGGCCGGTGCCGACCTCGTCGGGATGTCGACCGTCTCCGAAGTGATTGCGGCGCGGCATCTGGGCGTCCGCTGCCTCGCGATCTCTGTCGTGACGAACATGGCCGCGGGTGTCCTCGACGAGAGGATCGACCACGAGAGGGTGCTCGAGATCGGCGCGCGGGCGGCCGGCTCGCTGACAGCGCTCCTCCGCGAGCTCGTTCCTACACTCTCGGCGTGAAGCTCCGGGATCTTCCCTCCGTCGACGAGCTGCTCCGCGACGAGCGGCTCGCCCGCGAGCCGCGCGACCTCGCGCTTGCGGCAGCGCGAATCGCGCTCGAGGAGGCGCGTGAGGAGATCAGGGCCGGGAACGAGCCTGGCCCGGTCGCAGACGCCGCGGTCGCCGGGCTCGCGCGCCTGCGTGCCCCGTCCCTCCGACGCGTGCTCAACGCCACTGGCGTGATCGTCCACACGAATCTCGGCCGCGCGCCGCTCGGCGAGGCGGCGCTCGCGCGCGTCGCGGAGGTGGGCGCGGGCTACTCCAACCTCGAGTACGACCTCGGCGGCGGCGAGCGGGGCTCGCGTCAGGATCACCTCGCCGGCGTGCTCCGGCGCCTCACGGGCGCGGAGGCGGCGCTCGTCGTCAACAACAACGCCGCGGCGATCCTCCTGGCCCTCGCCGCCCTCGCGGAGGGACGCGAGGTCGTCGTCTCGCGCGGCGAGCTCGTCGAGATCGGCGACGGCTTCCGGATCCCGGACGTGCTCGCCCGCTCCGGCGCACGGCTCGTCGAGGTGGGGACGACGAACCGGACGCGCGTCGCCGACTACGAGCGTGCGCTCGGGCCTGAGACCGCAGTGCTCCTGCGTGTGCATCAGTCGAACTTCCGCGTGGTCGGCTTCACGGAGCGGCCGCGGCTCGACACGCTGGCCGAGCTCGCCCGGCGTCACGCGCTCCCGCTCGTCGACGACCTCGGCTCGGGGGCGCTCGTCCGGATCGGGGACGAGCCGACTCCGGCGGAGAGCCTGCGCGCCGGCGCGGATCTCGTCTGCTTCTCGGGGGACAAGCTCCTCGGCGGGCCACAGGCGGGCATCGTCGTCGGGCGCGCAGAGCTCGTCGAGCGGCTGCGACGGCACCCCCTGCAGCGCGCGCTCCGGGCGGACAAGCTCACGCTGGCTGCGCTCGAAGGCACGCTCGCGGAGTCGGAGCAGACGGCGATTCCCGTCCTGCGGATGCTGCACGAGCCAATCGCTGCGGTTCGCGCTCGCGCCGAGCGGCTCGCGGCCCGGGTCGGTGGTGAGGTCGAGGACACGGTCGCTCGTGTGGGCGGGGGCGCGCTTCCGCTCGCCGAGCTGCCGAGCGCCGCGTGTGCCGTCGAGGAGGTGCTGGCCGAGCTCCTGCGACGAGCCGAGCCGCCGGTCGTCGCGCTCGTGCGGGACGGTCGAACACTGCTCGACTGCCGAACGCTGACGGACGCCGAGGCCGACGAGGTCGCAGCGGCGGTCGAGCGCGCACGAAGCTGAGCAAATGCCCTTCACGGTCGGCACCGCGGGGCACATCGACCACGGAAAGACGTGGCTCGTCCGGGCGCTGACGGGAAAGGACACGGACCGGCTCGCGGAGGAGCAGCGCCGGGGCATCTCGATCGAGCTCGGGTACGCGCCGCTCGAGCTCCCGGGCGGTCAGCGCCTCTCGGTCGTCGACGTCCCGGGGCACGAGCGCTTCGTGCAGACGATGGTCGCGGGTGCGACCGGTATCGACCTGTTCCTCCTCGTCGTCGACGCCGGCGAGGGTGCGCGCCCGCAGACGCGCGAGCACCTGGCGATCCTGCGCCTGCTCGGTCTCGAGCACGGCGTCGTCGCGCTGACGAAGGTCGACGCCGTGGACGAGGAGACGGCCGGTCTCGCCGAGGAGGAGGCACGCGAGCTCGTCCCCGGCGCCGAGGTGGTGCGCGTGAGCGCGAAGACCGGCGAGGGCATCGACGAGCTGCGTGCGGCGCTCGGGCGCACCGCGAGCTCCGTCGAGCAGGCGCGAAGCGATCGCCCGACGCGACTGTACGTCGACCGCTCGTTCTCGCTTCCGGGGTTCGGGACCGTGGTCACGGGCACGCTCTGGTCCGGAAGGGTGGGCGTCGGAGACCGCCTCCGCCTGGAGCCGTCCGGACGCGACGTGCGGATCCGGAGCGTTCAGGTTCACGACCGCGACGTCGAGCGTGCGGAGCCGGGACAGCGGGTTGCGGTAAGCCTTCCCGGGATCCAGCGCGGCGAGGTGGCGCGCGGCGAGGCCCTCGTGGAGGCGGGCGGATACGCGACGTCGTACCGGCTCGACGTCATCCTGGACGAGCTCGAGCCGATCGGGGACGGCGCCCGGCTGCAGGTTCACCTCGGCACGGCGAACGTCGTCGCGCGGGTGGTTCGCGTCGGTGAGCAGTACGCGCAGCTGCGGCTCGCGGGGCCGGTCGTGGCGGCGCGCGGCGACCACCTGATCCTGCGGGACCAGACGACCGTCGGAGGAGGCGTCGTCCTCGATCCCTCGCCGCCGCGGCATCGCAGTACCCGCCGCATGGAGCTGCTCGAGCGAGGCGACGTCGCTGCGACGATCGACGCGCCCGTCCGCGTGGAATCGCTCCGGTTCGTCCTCGACGGCGAGCCCGAGGGGGTCGAGCGCGCCGGCGAGTGGGTGTTCTCCGCCGCGTGGCTCGATTCACTCGAGAAGGAGCTGCGTCGCGCGATCGCCGCCGCAGGCTCGCTCGACCCGGGCGTGACCGCGCCCACGGCGCCGTGGGCCGCGGACGTCCTCCCGCTGCTCCCGTTCGAGCGCCGTGGCGCGAAGCTCTACCTCCCCGGCTCCGTCCCGTCGCTCGGCGCGCGAAGCGCAGAGGCGGATGCGCTCGACGCAGAGGTCGCGAGCGCCGGGATGCGTGCGACGAAGGTCGCCGACGACGAGCTCGCGCGGTTCCTCGCGGCAAGCGGGCGGATCGTGCGGCTCGGCGACGGCTACGCGATCGGCGCGGACGCGTACGACGTCGCGCGCGACGTCGTGCTCACGGAGTGCAGGGCGGCGGGCGAGATCTCGCTCGCGCGGTTTCGCGACCTCGCGGGGACGGGCCGCCGCGACGCGCAGCTCCTGCTCGAGCGCTTCGACGCCGACGGGCTCACGCGCCGCGTCGGCGAGCGCCGGGTACTGCGTCGTGCAGCCCGGAGCGACGGCTGAGCGTCTACGCCTTTCGATCTCGATGCGCCTGCATCATCCTGAGAACGTGCGTCGGTTGGTTCTCCTCGGGTTCCTCGGTGCCGCGGTGCTCGCACAGAGCTCGGGGGCGACCTCGGTCACTCCCGGGAGCCTCGTCCTCCGCCAGACGGACGTGCCGACCGGCTACCGGCTGAATCCGAACAAATCGGGAAACCGGACGATCGCGCAGGACTCGGTCGGCTACCCGGCTCTCCGCTCGAGGTTCGCGAAGTGGGGGCGGCTCGGCGGCTACCAGAACCAGTTCGATCGGCACGACGACACGATCGCGTCCCGCACCGAGGTCTTCGAGGGTCGCTCCGGCGCCCGCCAGATGTTTGCGTGGGTCGTGTCGGAGATGGAGCGCCAGGGCGTGCTCCACCTCCACGCGTCGAGCGCCGCTCTCGGCGACGAGGGAGTGGCGTACTTCGTGGCAGCTCAAGGCCTTCGTACCACCATCGTCCTCTGGCGCTACCGGCGCGTCTTCTCGATCGTCGGCGCAGGTGGGCTGGAGCGGGAGCGCGTGCTCGGGCTCGCCCGCACGCAGCAGCGACGAGTCGCTGCCGCTCTACGCTAGGCGTTAGTCCCGAGCCCGGACCTCAGCGCCACTCGGGCTCGTCCTCGATGCCGACCCCGTCCGCGACGCGCGTCACGTAGTTGAAGTAGCCGACGACCTGGATCGCGTCCGAGATGGCCGCGTCGTCGAGGCCCTCGGCGCGGAGCGCGTCGATGTCCGGCTCGGCGATCTCGGCTGCGCGGGTCGTCAGCTTGACGGCGAACTCGCAGAGCGCGCGCTCGCGCGTTGAGAGATCCGCCTGCCTGAAGTCGTGGGCGGCATGTTCAGCCGTCTCGTGGTCTGCGCCCTCAGCACGGAGGTCGTCTGCATGCGCGACCGTTCAGTAGTGGCAGCTCTGCTCGGACGAGGTCACCGTCGCGAGCAGCTCGCGCTCGCGGCGGGAGAGCCCCGACTCCCCGAACATGATCGCCTTGTACAGCTCCATCGACGCATGGAGCACCGGCGGATTGAGGCTCATCGCCTTGAGGATGTTGAAGACCTTCCCCGCTCGCCCGATCGCGGCGTCGTACTCCTCGCGGAGCGGGCCTTCAGCGTCGCTCTCGTCGACCAGGCGGATGTACGGCATGCGCTAGCGCGTTTGCGGGAAGCCGAGGTCGACGCGACTTGTCGCCGGGTCGGGCCAGCGGCTCGTGACCGCCTTCGTCCGCGTGTAGAAGTCGATGCCCTCCGGCCCGTAGATGTGCCGGTCGCCGAAGAGGGAGTTCTTCCAGCCGCCGAACGAGTAGTACGCCACGGGCACGGGGATCGGGACGTTGATTCCGACCATCCCGACGTTCACGTCGAACTGGAACTGGCGCGCGACGCCTCCGTCGCGGGTGAAGAGCGCGACGCCGTTGCCGTAGGGATTCTCGTTGACGAGGCGCAGCGCCTCGTCGTAACTGTCGACCCTGACGACGGAGAGCACGGGCCCGAAGATCTCGTCGCGGTACGCGTCCATCTCCGGGGTCACGTCGTCGAGCAGCGAGACGCCGAGGAAGAAGCCGCCGTTGTCGGGCGCCGACTCGCGGCCGTCGGCGACGAGCGTCGCGCCCTGCGCAGGGCCGGACTCGAGGTACGAGGCGACCTTGTCGCGGTGCTCGCGCGTGACGAGCGGGCCCATCTCGGAGCCCGGGTCGAGCCCGTCGCCGACCTTCACCGCGGGCAGCCGTTCCTTGATCGCGCCGACGAGCGTGTCGGCGGCGTCTCCGACCGCGACGACGACGGAGATCGCCATGCAGCGCTCGCCCGCCGAGCCGTACCCGGCGCTGACCGCGGCGTCCGCAGCCATGTCGATGTCCGCGTCCGGCAGGACGATCATGTGGTTCTTCGCGCCGCCGAGCGCCTGCATCCGCTTCCCGGCCTTCGTGCCCGTCTCGTACACGTAGCGGGCGATGGGGGTCGAGCCGACGAAGCTGACTGCAGCGATGTCCGGGTGCGCGAGGATCGCGTCGACCGCGACCTTGTCGCCGTGTACGACGTTGAAGACGCCGTCGGGCAGCCCCGCCTCCTTGAGCAGCTCGGCCGTGAGGACCGAGGCGGACGGGTCCTTCTCCGAGGGCTTCAGCACGAAGGTGTTGCCGCAGGCGATGGCCGGCGCCCACATCCACATGGGCACCATCGCCGGGAAGTTGAACGGCGTGATCCCGGCGACGACGCCGAGCGGCTGTCGGATCGAGTAGACGTCGATGCCCGTCGAGGCCTGCTCCGAGTACGCGCCCTTCAGGAGCTCCGGGATCCCGCAGACGTACTCGATGACCTCGATCCCGCGCTGCACCTCGCCGTGCGCGTCCGAGAGGACCTTCCCATGCTCGGCGGTGAGGAGTCGCGCGAGATCGTCGCGATGCTCGTCGACGAGCTGGTAGATGCGGAAGAAGAGCTCGGCGCGCTTGGAGAGCGACCACTGGCGCCACTCGGCGAACGCGTCCTTCGCGGTGGCGACAGCGCGGTCGATCTCCTCGGCGGACGCGAATGCGACCTCGCCCGTCTGCTCTCCCGTCGCCGGGTTGAAGACGGGGCCGGAGCGTCCCGACCCGCCCTTCGTCGCCTCTCCACCGATCCAGTGCCCGATCGGCTTCAACTCGGTGGTCACCGCTGCGTTCATCTCGCCCTCCTCACCTTCGACACGGACTAGCCTAGCGCCGTCGCTAGCGTGGAAATGGTGGCGGCCGGCGTCGTCCTCTTCACACGCGACCTGCGTGTGCACGACAACCCCGCGCTCCACGCCGCGTGCGAGGAGTGCGAGCACGTCGTGCCGCTGTTCGTCCTCGACGACACGGTGCTCGAACGCTTCGGCGCGGCGAACCGCGTCGCCTTCCTCCTCGACGCGCTGCACGACCTCGACGGGTCGTTGCGAGGGCTGGGAGGGAGACTCGTCGTCCGGCGCGGAGAGGTCGCGCGCGAGGTCGAGCGCTGCGCAAAGGAGGCCGGCGCCGACCGCGTCTACCTCGCGGAGGACGTGAGCACGTACGCGCGCGGGCGCGCGAAGGCTCTCGCGGGGCTCGACCTCGAGCCGTGGCTCCTTCCGGGCGTGACTGCGTTGGCACCGGGCGAGCTCGCGCCGAGCGGAGGAGGCGACGCGTTCTCCGTGTTCACTCCGTACTGGAACCGCTGGCGCGAGGCGCCGCGGCGTCCAATCGCGGACACCCCCGCCGCGGTCCGGCTGCCCGACGGCATCGACGCGGGCCGCATCCCTGCACTCGACGAGCTCGTCGAGGGTGAGACGTCACCCGATCTCGTGCAGGGCGGGGAGGCCGAGGGACGGCGACGGCTCGACGCCTGGCTCGACGACGGTCTCGCCGAGTACGGAGAGGCTCGCGACGACCTCGCGTCGGATGCGACGTCGCGCTTCTCGGCGTACCTCCGGTTCGGGTGCCTCTCGCCGCTCGAGGTCGTCGAGCGCTGCACGGGCGCGCGCGGCGGCGAGGCGTTCGTGCGGCAGCTCTGTTGGCGCGACTTCCACTACCAGCTCTTCGCAGCGCGACCCGAGATCGCGCACGAGGACCTCAGGCCGCGGGGCGATAGCTGGCGCGACGCCGACGACGACCTTGCATCCTGGAAGGACGGCCTGACCGGCTATCCGCTCGTCGACGCGGGCATGCGTCAGCTCCGCGCCGAGGGCTACATGCACAACCGCGCACGGCTCGTGACCGCGTCGTTCCTCACGAAGCACCTGTACGTCGACTGGCGGGCGGGCGCGGCGCACTACGCCGACCTCCTCGTCGACGGCGACATCCCGAACAACGTCGGAAACTGGCAGTGGGTGGCGGGAACCGGCGCCGACACACGCCCGAACCGGATGTTCAACCCGACGCGCCAGGCGCAGCGCTACGACCCGGACGGCGACTACGTGCGGCGCTGGGTGCCCGAGCTCGCGGAGGTCGACGGAGCCGCGGTGCACGAACCGTGGAAGCTCGGGATCCTCCGGCCGGAGGGCTACCCCGAGCCGATCGTCGACCACGACGAGGCCGTCGCGCGCTTCCGCGCCGTCCGGGCCGACTAGCTCTGGTCGAGCGCCTCGCGGACGGCGACGTCGAACGAGGTCGGCTCGATCGGAACCACCTCGCGGATACGGTCGTCACGCGCGACGGTCGGGTTGCGCAGCCCGTCGACGAGAGGGCGGGCGACGGACGCCTTCACCGGCGTCACGAGGTGGAGCCAGAGCGACGACAGGCGCGGCGTCAGCACGGGCACCTCCACGATCAGCGGACGCTTGCCGCGCACCGCCGCGATGCGGTCGATCATCTCGCGATAGGTCATGACCTCGGGGCCGCCGACGTCGTAGGACTGGCCGTACGTCTCGTCACGTCCGACCACGCCCGCGAGCGTCTCGACGACGTCCCGGATCGCGATCGGCTGGGTCGGCACGGACACCCAGCGCGGGCAGATCATCGCGGGTAGCCGGTCGACCAGCGCGACGATCGTCTCGAACGCGGCGCTCCCGCGGCCCACGACGATTCCCGAGCGCAGGGTCGTGACCGGCACGGGCCCGCGGGCGAGCGCCAGGCCCGTCTCGTGCCGGCTCCGCAGGTGGGACGAGAGCGTTGTCGACTCGTCGCCGAGACCGCCGAGGTAGACGATCTGCTCGACGCCGGTCGCTGCCGCCGCGCGGGCGACGTTCGCGGCGATCGCGAGGTCGCGGCGCTCGAAGTCGTCCTGGCCGAGCGAGTGGACGAGGTGGACGACCGCCGTCGCGCCCGAGAGCGCTCGCTCCGCGTCCTGCTCCTTCGTCAGGTCGGCCGACATCGACGCGACGCCGTCCTCGCTCTGCGGGTTGCGGGCCACCGCGACGACGTCGTGCTCGCTGCGGAGCCGCGAGACGAGCGCCGACCCGACCACTCCGGACGCGCCGAGCACGGCGATCCTCATCGCGCTCCCGCCATCCGCGCCAGGTAGCGGCGGCCCACGATCGTGTGCAGCCGTTCCTGTACCTGGCGGTAGACGAAGTGCCGGAGGCTCCGCCGCTCGCGCTTCGAGCTCAGTCGCGGGACGTAGTCCGTGACCGAGACCTCGAGCTCGAGTCGCGGCGCGGAGCGCTGCGCGAACGTCAGCGCACCTGCTTCTTCCTTCGCGAGCAGCCCGCCGAGGATCGCGAGGCGCGACTCGACCAGCTCGGGCGTCACCGTCGTCACCGGCTCGGCGAAGCGGAAGAGCGTCATGCCTGCGAGGCGCAGCTCCGGGCCGCGGACGCTGTCGCGCCGACGGACGAGGCCGCCGGTGAGGCGCCCGACCTCCTCCCAGTACGTGTCGGAGAGCTCGGCCGCGCCGGCGTCGGTCGCGGCGACTGCCGGCCGGGCGAGGTCGATCTTCTGCAGGGTGGTCGCCACTCGAGGAGGCTAGCGTACTATGGACGAACTATGGACAAGCTCTGTAAAGCGAGGAGGCGGAGATGCGAGTCGTCGAGTCGGTAACGATCGAGCGGGCGCCAGAGGCGGTGTGGGCGGTCGTCTCCGATCCGAGCACGCACGTCCGCTGGCGGCCGGCACTCCGGGAGTTCACACCGGTGCCCGACGGCCCGCTCGCGGTCGGCTCGCACATCCGGGAGGTGCTCGCCTGGCGCGGCCGCGAGATCGTCATCGACGACGTCGTGACGGCGCTGGAGCCGGCGCGCAAGCTCGCCCTGCGCGGTGGCTGGAAGGCGGCCGACTTCGAGGTGGAATTCACGCTTCGACCCGTGGGCGACGCGACCGAGGTCACGATGGACTGGCCGTTCTACCCGAAGTCGTTCGTCGTCAAGCTCGCGGCCCCGTTCATGGGCCCCGCCATGCGCAAGTCGACGCGCGAGGAGCTCGAGCTGCTGAAGGCGTACGTCGAGAGCGACGGCGCGCAGGGGGTCACGCGGGAATGACGAGGCTCGCGAGGTCGCGCGGGTAGTACGTCATGACCTCGCTCCCCGACTCCGTGACGAGAACGGTGTCGGAGTGCCGGAAGCCCCCGAGCTCCGGGGAGTAGACACCCGGCTCGACGGTGAAGACCATGCCGGGTCGGATCTCCGTGTCGTCGCCGGAGTCGAGGAACGGCCCCTCGTGGTAGCGCAGGCCGATCGCGTGTCCAGTGTGGTGGCGCCAGTTGGGCCACAGCTCGTGCTCATCGAAGTACGCGCGCACGAGACAGTCGACCTCCGCGCACGGCCGACCGGGCCGGATCGCCTCGAGCGCGAGATCCTGGAGCGCGAGCATGTGGGCGAACATGCGCTCCTGCTCCGCGGTCGGCTCGCCGAGCACCATCGTCCGCTCGAGCTCGGAGAGGTAGCCCCATACGGGCGCGCTCGCACCGGTGACGAGGACGTCGCCCGGCTGGAACACGATGTTGCCGGCGAGCGCGTGCGGGATGGCCGAGTTCCGCCCGATCTGGCCCCGGTAGCCGGCGCTCGCGCCTCCCTCGAGGAAGCTCTGCGCGCGGTAGATCTCGCCGATCCCGTCGAGCATCGCGTTCGTCGCCTCGTTGCTGGCGCGCTGTGCGACCTCGGTCTCCGTGGCGCCCACGCGCGTATACCGCTGAAGGAGCCGGTGCGCGAGGTTCGACCAGCGGATGCTCTCGCGGATGAGCGCCACCTCCGCCTCGGACTTGATCGCCATCTGCGCCTCGATGCGCTCCCCGATGCGCACGACCGATGCGGCCGCGAGCTCGGACAGCGCTGGGCCGCGGTACCCGAGGATCCAGGGATAGCCGTCCTGGTCGGCGCCGATCGTGCCCGTGACGCCGAGGTCGGCGAGCGTCGTCGCGAGCACGGTCTCGGGACGCGGGTCGCCCGGGTACTCGAGGTAGTGCTCGACCCGGTCGAGCGTCGACTTGGCCTCGGCGTGCTCGACCTCGAGCCGCGGGACGACCAGGGCGCGCGTGCCGTCCCCCGCGAGCACGAACGCGATCGGCCGCTCGGTCGGAACGAACGCGAAGCCCGCGTAGTAGAGGACGTAGTACGGGTCGAAAAGCACGATTCCGGCGACGCCGTCCGCCTCGGTCGCCGCCAGCAGCGCGTCGCAGCGCGCACGGTGCTCCTCCGGCGTGATCGCGAGCGACGTCGGCATGCGCCTTTGAGCCTAGTTCGCGTGGGCGCGTAGGGCATTGTCGTTACGAGCGTCTTCGAACTAGCGCGGGCAGATCCGCACTCGCGGATTCCTGCCTCGTGCACGGGAGGGGGAGGAGTCCACCCCTTTCCCGCCGTACATTCAGCGCATGCGCAAGATGTTCGTCGCCCTTGCGATCACGGCGTTGATGGGGCTTATCTTCCTCGTCGCCGGCACCGCCCAGAACCACGGCTGCCTCCCGTGGAAGCAGGCACTCCACACGGGCGGAAGCGCGTTCTCCGAAGGAGATCGCGGGCACACGTACTGCAAGTGACGCGAGTGGTTCTGGCGGAGCGGCGCCGGAGTCGAACCGACCGAGCCGTGGGCTGCACGACCGCACGGGTTTTGAAGACCCGCTGGGCCACCGGGCCCATGCCGCTCCGGCGCGGAGGCTAGCGGCCGAACTTGCCGCCTTGCACCGCGAGCCCGGCAGGGCGGACGCCTAAGATGCCGCCATGCGGCTGGTCGTCGTCTGCGCGGCGCTCATCGTCGGGATCGCGACGAGCGCCTCGGCCGCAGACGTGCCAGTGCGCGCGACGCTCACGACCAGCTCGACGCGGGCGTTCGTCGGGGTGCCGTGGGAGTACTCGATCGCGGTGCAGGGCCTCGCGGACGGGCCCGTGGACGCGCGGGTCAAGCTCCAGGTGCTGAGGGGTGCGCAGCTCGTCCGCTGCTGGACGGGGTTCGCGCTCGTCCCGTGCTCGAGCACGGGGTCGGCGACGTGGATCGCCTTCCGGGGCAAGCGGCGCGGGGCGATCCTCTGGCCCTCGCGCCTCGCGGGGAGCCGGGTGACGTTCCGCGCGGAGATCGCGACCGCGACGCGCAGCCTGCGCCTGAACGCGCCGGTCAACGTTCGCAGCGAGCCCTAGAGGCTTGATGTGAAACACCTCTAGCGCCGCTTGCGCCACGACGTCAGGTCGTAGCGCTCCTCGAGCTTGTCGAGCACCTTCGCCGCGATGAGGTCGCCGGCGGGCCGCTCGAAGTGGATGCCGTCGTCGGCTCGCATCTTCACGAGCTTGCCCGTCGGGTCTTCGACGTACTGCGCGTAGCCGCCGTCGTCGCCCGCGAAGAAGAAGTACGTGTCGAGATACGCGACACGACCGGGCCGTTTCGCGGCCTCCGTCTGCGCGATCGAGTTCATGACGTCGAACCGGAGCGTCTGCTCGGAGTCGCGCGAGATCGGGAGCCCGATCCACACGAGGTACCCGCCGCTCCGCGTGATCGTGTCCATCACGGTCGCGACGCGCCGCCGGTACTCGGCGCGCCAGCTCGGGCTCCCGAAGGTGCCGACCTCGCGGCCCTCCGGTACGCCGGTCATGAAGTTGTGGTCGTCGTTGCCGCCGAACATGAGGACGACGGCGCGCGGCTTGTCCTTACGCATCACCTGCTCGATGCGCGTGAACCAGTTGTAGACGTCGGGCCGCTCGAGGCCTGTCGCGATCCTTCCGTCGATCGGGTCAGGCGCGATCGCGCGGTTGCCCGCGGTCGCCCGCAGCAGGGACTCACCGGGCACGATGACGAGCGAGTCGCCCGCGATGTACAGACCGAGCTTGTGCTGGGGCGTGAACTTGGTGCGCTTCGGAGGCCCAGCGGGCGCCGTCGTCGGGGGCGGCTTCGACGTTGTCGCGACCGCCGTGTCGACGTCGTCGTCGTGCGAGCGGCCGAGCGCGGCCTTGAGCGCGCGGCGCGGTCGGTCGAGAAGGAGCGTGTCGCTGACCGAGGCGAGCGGCCCCGTGACCCCGAGCGCGACGTTGCGCTTCCAGCCCTGCGGCTGGATCGTCGCAGACTTGTGCAGGCCCGGGGCGTTGAGGAGGACGCCGAGCGCGAGCCCGACGAGCGAGACGACGATGGCCGAGCCCGCGGAGTGCAGGCGCCTGCCACCCTCGCCGGTGCGCTGCCGGGGACGACGCCTGCGCGGCTCGTGGTTGGCGGGCTCCATCAGAAGCGGAAGTAGATGAACGGTGCCACGCCCTCGGGGCCCATGGCGTGGATGACGAGGAGACCGACCGCGAGCAGCGTGGCCTGCGCAGGAACCGGGAGCCTGGAGAAGCGGGCCATGAGCGCGAGCGGCAGCCGGCGCGGGAGGTACTGCGACCCGATCCCGACCGCGATCGCGGCGAGTACTCCGACCGTCACGAGCGGCGACGACTCGCCCCACGCGGTGAACAGTCGGTGGATGATCGACCACGCGTCGTCGAACGAGTCCGCGCGGAAGAAGATCCAGGCGAAGCAAACGACCTGGAACGTGACGAAGCGGTGCCACGCGCGGCGCCCGGTCGTCCACGGGCGCTCGACGAACCCGGGCCGTCCGCGCCACCAGCGCTCCGTGACCAGCGCCGTCCCGTGGATCCCGCCCCAGACGACGAACGTCCAGCCGGCGCCGTGCCAGAGGCCGCCGATGAGCATCGTGAGCATGAGGTTGCGGTAGGTGACGAGCGTTCCCTTCCGATTCCCGCCGAGTGGGATGTACAGGTAGTCGCGGAGCCAGCGCGAGAGCGTCATATGCCAGCGGCGCCAGAAGTCCGTGATCGATGTCGCCGAATACGGTGCGTCGAAGTTCTGAGGGAACGCGAACCCGAGCAGGAGAGCAATGCCGATCGCGATGTTCGTGTAGCCGAAGAAGTCCGAGTAGATCTGGACGGCGTACGCGTAGATCCCGACGAGCACCTCGAGCGACGAGTGCTGGTTCGGCGCGCCGAAGACCTCGTCCACGATGTGCGTGGCTAGGTGGTTCGCGACCACGACCTTCATGAAGAGCCCGGTCCCGATCAGGAAGAAGGCGCGCGAGGTGTCGACGTAGCGCGGGTCGCGTGGAGTCGAGAGCTGGGGGATGAGCTCGCCGGGCCGGACAATCGGTCCCGCGACGAGGTGCGGGAAGAACGAGAGGTACGCGGCGAACGTGCCGAGGCCGACCGGGACGAAGTCGCGCCGGTAGACGTCGACGACGTACGCGATCCCCATGAACGTGAAGAAGGAGATCCCGACCGGGAGCACGATCGAGCGCGTCTCGAGCGGGACGTCGACGCCGACGAGCGCGAACAGGTTGTGCGTCGACGTGACGAAGAAGTCGTAGTACTTGAAGTAGCCGAGGAGCCCGAGGTTGCCGACGAGCGCCGTGACGAGGAGGACCTTCCGATGCCGCGGTGCGCCGCTGCGATGGATGCCGACGGCGAGCAGGTGGTTCCAAACGATCGAGAACGCGAGCAGGAAGCAGAACCGCCAGTCCCACGCCCCGTAGAACACGAAGCTCGCGGCGATGATGAACGGGCGCCAGCGTTCGCCGCGCGGCTGCAGCAGCCACGACAGCGGCAGGACGAGCATGAAGAAGATCGCGAAGGTTGCGGTCGGGAAGAGCACGGTCGACCGCGGAGTGTGCTGTTACTCCGGCTGGGCTGGAGGCAGCCGTGCCGTGCGGTCGTTCGCCGCGACGTCCAGCGCGGTGTCGTCGGCATTCGCGCTGGTGCCGAACCACGTCGGGTCGTCGGGCAGGCTGCTCGGAGGCGCGCCCGAGCCGTAGACGAGAGCGCGCTCGCGGTGCGCGCCGCGCGAGGCGACCCACTCGCCGACGACGACGAGCAGCCACGCCACGACCATCACGGCGGCGATGACGGGCGCCTCGAGATCGGCCGCTGCGGAGAGCACCGCGACCGCCACGAGGAAGAGGAGCTCCACCACGAGCCACGGAATCGCGAGGCCCCGGCGCCCTGGCGACTCCACCGAGCGCACCCACACCGGGCTCTCGCGAGCAACGGGCTGCCCCTCCTCCCAGCCAGGACGCTCGCCGTCGCTCGAGGGCAGGCTCCTGGAGTCGTGACGCAGCGCGTGCAGCTCGGCCTGGAGCCCGCCGACCTGCACGGCGAGCGAGCGAACGGCGCCGAGCAGCTCATCCTGGTCGGCCGGCGCGTGCTCGCGCGAGACCTGGGTCGTCTCGGACGGGTCCGCCATGCTCGCTCCTTACCCCTCGTCGGTCGCGCTCATGTCGTCGAGTGCGGCGCGGGCGTGGTCGTGCACTTCCGCCCGCCGCTCCTCGACCGTCGCCTCGGGGACGACGGGACTGCCGCTCTCCGGCTCGTCGGTGCGCGACTCGGCCAGCTTGCGCCGGAGCTCGTCGGCGGGGTCGACTGTGGGCGTCCCCGCGGCGGGGGCGACCGCCAGGCTCTCCGCCTGGCGACGCTGCCGCCAGTGCCAGAGCGCGCGGATCCCGAGCGCGATCAACGCGAGCTTGATCAGCCTGCGCACGGGGCGATGGTACCGCGGCCGCCAGACCAACTCTGCACAGCCGCGGGATCCGCTCGCACGGTGGCCACAGTGGTTGCTCGCGCGGCGGCTGCTACCATCCGCCCGCTTCCTGCTTCGCCCAGGCTCCGTCCGTTCCCGGCGGCGCATCGATCGGCGAGGCCGACTCAGACCGAGGGAAGGAGTTCGGGAACGTGAACGAGTACGAGATTCTGCTGCTGCTCGACCCCGACCTGGAGGACGACCGCCAGGGTGAGATCGTCGCGCGCGTGCGCGAGCTCGTGGAGCGAGGCGGCGGCACCTGGGACTTGCAGGACTCGTGGGGCCGGCGGAAGCTCGCCTACGAGATCCGCCACAAGGGCGAGGGGACGTACCACCTCCTCCACTTCACGTCGGACGCGAGCACGCTCGACGAGGTGTCGCGGGTGCTCCGGATCGACGACGGCGTGATGCGCCACATGGCGACACGTCGCATCGAGGGGAGTCCCGTTCGGCCCGTAGCGGTGGCCGCTCCGGCGCGCGAGGATGCAGTGGTCGCGACGGACGTCGAAGAAGAGGAGGAGTAGGAGATGGCAGGCAACATCAACCGTGTCGTCCTCGTCGGGAATCTGACGAGGGATCCCGAGCTCCGGCACACGCCCTCCGGCACCCCCGTGTGCTCGCTGCGCCTCGCGGTGAACACGCGGCGCAAGGACGAGTCGGGCCAGTGGACGGACAAGCCGAACTACTTCGACATCACGGTGTGGGGTCAGCAGGGCGAGAACTGCGCGCAGTACCTCTCGAAGGGCCGCCCGGTGGCCGTCGACGGCCGCCTCGAGTGGCGCGAGTGGGAGGCGCAGGACGGAGCGAAGCGGCAGGCCGTCGAGGTCGTCGCCGAGAGCGTCCAGTTCCTCGGCGGACGCCAGGACGGCGAGTCGACGTACGTCCCGGCCGGCGCCACCGCGGGCGGGGACGACTTCCCGAGCTCGCCCACCGACGACGACATCCCGTTCTGATGGCGCAGAAGAAACAGCAACCTCGCAGGCGTACGGGCCCGAACTCCGCACCCGGCAAGCGCAAGAGCTGCCACTTCTGCCGGGACAAGGTCGACGAGATCGACTACAAGAACCTCGCGCAGCTGCGCCGGTACATCTCGGAGAAGGGAAAGATCCGCTCGCGCCGCATCACGGGCGCCTGCCGCCGTCACCAGATCCAGGTCGCGTCCGCGGTCAAGCGCGCGCGAGAGATGGCACTCCTTCCCTACGTCGGCTAGCCCATGAAGCTCATCCTGCTCCAGGACGTCGAGAAGCTCGGGCTGCGCGGGGACGTCGTCGACGTCGCACGGGGCTACGCCCGCAACTTCCTGCTCCCGCGACGCCTCGCCGAGGACGCGACCCCGGCGCGCGTCGCCGAGCTCGAGCGGGTCGAGGCGGCTCGCGCCCTGCACGAGGCCCGCTCCGAGGAGCAGGCGCAGGAGATCGCCGAGCTTCTCGGCACGACCGTGCTGCGCTTCGAGGTGAAGGCGGGGCCGACCGGCTCGCTCTTCGGCTCGGTCACGCCGTCGGACGTCGCGGACGAGATCTGGCGCACACGCAAGGTGCGCGTCGATCGCCGGAAGATCGCGACGGATCCGATCAAGCGCATCGGCCGCTACTCGATCCCGATCGAGATCTTCCAGGACGTCGAGGTCGAGGTGAAGACGCTCGTCGTGCCCGAGGGCGGAGAGCTCCCGCCGGAGGAGGAGCTGGCCGCGCTCGAGGCAGCCGAGGCGGAGGCGGCCCAGGCGGCCGCGCAGGGCGCCGAGAGCGAGCACGAGGAGGCCGAGACGGCGATTGCCGAGGTGCTCGACGAGGGGGAATCGGAGGACGACGTCGAAGAGGACGCCGTGCCCGATCCACCCGAGGCCGATGGCCTCGCAGCCGATGCATCCGACGCAGCAGCCGAGCCGCAGAGCGACTGAGCGCCTCCGGTTCGCGCGGACGCGCTGCGCGCTCGCACTGCTCGGTCTCTCCATCCTCGCCGGCGCGACCGCTGCCGGAGCGGCGCACGGGTCGCCCGTCCAGCCGACGCGGGTGACCGTCATCGGCGACTCCGTCACCGAGTCGCTCGACTACGTCCCCTCCGCGCGCCGCTACCTCGGCCACGGCTTCGATCTCCACGCCGACGCGCTCGTCTGCCGGAGGCTCGTCGCCGCGAGCTGCTCGTTCCAGGGCGCCGCGCCTCGGACGGCTCTCCAGGTCGTCGACGCCCAGGGCCACGCGCTCGGCCCCGTCGTCGTGATCAACGTCGGCTACAACGACTGGGCGGCGGTGTACGACGTCGACCGCGTGATGCGCGCCCTCGGGGCCGCCGGTGTGCGGCACGTGATCTGGGTGACGTTGCGCCAGGCGGGAGCGAACGCGTCGATCTACGCGCAGTCGAACGCGCGGATCCGCACCGCGGGCAAGCGCTGGGGGAGCCAGCTCGTCGTCGCCGACTGGAACGCATACAGCCGCGGCAAGACGTGGTTCCAGCTGGACGGCCTGCACCTGACGCCGTCGGGCGCGCTCGGCCTCGCCCGCATGCTCCGCCCGCTCGTCGTCGCCGGCGCCGCCCACTAGTAGAGACCGTCCACCGCGTTCTCCACAGGCGTGTGGGGAACCGACGGAAGTTCGCGCTCGGAGCGCGTGTTTCCGGGTGGAAAACTCGGGGGTGCCTGTCGATGAGGCAGCCGCCGTCGTGGATAACCTGGGAACGTATGTTCCGTTCTCCCTGCGACGCGGGTGCTTTCCGCCCTGGCCCGGCGCGGTTGGACGCGGCCCGCGAGGACAGCTTGACTCCCGCGCGGTGAGCAGGCCATGAGCCAGACCGACGCGTCCCACCTGCGGCTCGAGCGCGCCGGAGATCGCCTCGGCGCCGTCGTGCCGCCGCAGCATCTGGAGGCCGAGGAGTCCGTCCTCGGCTCGATGCTCCTCTCGCCCGTCGCCGTCGGGACGGTCAGCGAGATCATCGACGCGGGCGACTTCTACCGCGAGAGCCACGCGAAGATGTACCGCGCCGCCCTCGCGCTCTGGGGCAAGGGCGAGCCGGTCGACGCGATCACGCTCGTCGACGAGCTCGACGAGCGCGGCGAGCTCGAGGCCGCAGGCGGACAGGCCCGGGTCGCCGAGCTCGCGGCGCTCGTCCCGGCCGCCTCGAACGTCGAGCACTACGCGCGGATCGTCAAGGAGATGGCGACGCTGCGTGGGCTCATCCGCGCGGGCCAGGAGATCGTCCGGCTCGGCCAGGAGCGCGACGGGGAGGTCGCAGATCTCGTCGACCGCGCGGAGCAGATCGTGTTCGAGCTCGGCCAGCACCGCGAGACGAGCGACTTCTCGCACATCCAGACGCTGCTGAAGGAGAGCTTCGAGCGGATCACGCTGCTCTACGAGGCGGGCGTCGACGTCACGGGCGTCCCGGCCGGCTTCCGCGAGCTCGACCTGCTCACCTCCGGCTTCCAGCCGGGGAACCTCGTGATCCTCGCGGCGCGGCCGTCCATGGGGAAGTCCGGGCTCGGCCTATGCATGGCGGCGAACCTCGGGGTTCGCAGCTCCACGCCGGTCGCTCTCTTCACCCTCGAGATGTCGAAGGCCGAGGTCACGCAGCGGATGATGTGCAGCGAGGCGAAGGTCGAGTCGCAGCGCCTGCGGACAGGCAGGCTCGCGCCGGACGACTGGCCGCGGCTGACCGCGGCGTGCGACCGTCTCATGAAGGCGCCGATCTACGTCGACGACGCGGGCGCGACAACGATCATGGAGCTTCGCTCCAAGGCCCGCCGTCTCAAGATGCGCGAGCCGAACCTCGGTCTCGTCATCGTCGACTACCTCCAGCTCATGGCCTCGGATAGAAACACCGAGAGCCGCGTGCAGGAGGTCTCCCAGATCTCCCGTGCGCTGAAGGTGCTCGCACGCGAGCTCGAGGTGCCGATCCTCGCCATGTCACAGCTCTCGCGCGCGGTCGAGCAGCGCCAGGACAAGCGGCCGATCCTGTCCGACCTGCGCGACTCGGGCTCGATCGAGCAGGACGCCGACCTCGTCATGTTCATCTACCGCGACGAGTACTACCTCGGCGAGGAGTCGGATCAGCAGGGCATCGCCGAGGTCATCCTCGCGAAGCACCGAAACGGCCCGACCGGCACCGTCAAGCTCTCGTGGCTGCGGCGCTACGCGAAGTTCGCCGACCTCGCGGCCGCCTAGCCGGCGACGCCGCCGGGGCGGGAGGTGCGAGGGCCTAGTCTTCGCCCATGACGGAGCCGGCGGCACGGGAGCAGCCCACGAGCCGCCGCATCCTCGTCGGGTACTTCACGCTCTCCGGGCTGTACACGCTCTCCGCGGCGCTCATCTGGGGTGTCAACACGCTCTTCCTCCTGAACGCGGGACTGAGCTTCTTCGAGGTCTTCGTCGCGAACGCCTCCTTCTCCGCGGGCATGGTTCTCTTCGAGGTGCCGACCGGTGTCGTCGCCGACACGCTCGGTCGGCGTGTCTCGTTCCTGCTCTCCGTCTCGGTCCTGGCCGCGACGACGCTGATGTACGTCGGGCTCGCGCAGGTCGGGGGTGGCGTGGTCGCGTTCTCGGCCGTCTCGGTCCTGATGGGGCTCGGGTTCACCTTCTACTCCGGCGCGATGGAGGCGTGGCTCGTCGACGCGCTCGCGGTGACGGGCTACCGCGGGATGCTCGATCGCGTGTTCGCGCGCGGCCAGCAAGTGACGGGCGCGGCAATGCTCGTCGGGACGGTGAGCGGGGGCTTGCTCGGGCAACTCGGGCTCTCCGTCCCGTACGTCGTCCGCGCGGTGCTCCTCGCCGCGGTCTTCGCCATCGCGTTCGTCGTCATGCACGACCTCGGCTTCGAGCCGCGGAGGATCGCAGCGCGAGAGCTCCCGGCCGAGATCGCGGCGAACGCGCGCGCCGGCGTGCAGTTCGGCTGGCGGCAACGCGGCCTGCGCCTCCTGATCCTCGCGTCGACGATCCAGATGGGCTTCTTCGCGTGGGCCTTCTACGCCGCGCAGCCGTATCTGCTGGGACTTCTCGGCAACCAGGCGACCTGGATCGCCGGGCTCATCGCGGCAGCCATCGCTCTGTCGACGATCGCGGGCAACCAGATCGTGAGCGTCGCGTCGCGTCGGTGCGGGCGGCGGACGACCCTGCTGATCGCCGCGGGGGTCGTCGAGACCGCGGCAGCAATCGGCGTCGGGCTCGCGTCGTCGTTCTGGGTGGCGCTTCCGGCGTTCCTCGTGATGACCGCGGCGATCGGCGTCGCGAGCCCCGTCCACTCGGCGTATCTGCACCAGGTCGTTCCGTCGGAGCAGCGCGCGACCGTCGTCTCGTTCGACTCGATGGTCTCGAACTCGGGCGGCGTCGTCGGTCAGCTCGGCCTCGGTGCGTTCGGAGGAGCGCGCTCCGTCGGGTCGGCGTTCGTCCTTGGCGGCGCCGCGACTGTTGCCGCGCTCCCCTTCCTCGCTCGCCTCCGCCGCCTCGGTGGCGCGGCCGACCGGATCGTTGGCCAGCGGGCCGGGGCCGAGGGGCCGTGTGCCGGCTCCGGCCTTCCGGCCGTCTCGTCCGTGGACACCGCTTCGACGCATCACCCGGAACGCGTCGCCGCCTGAGCGTTCGGCGGGGCGTGCAACACTGGCCCTCGTGCCGGCGACCGTCATCGTGGGCGCGCAGTGGGGCGACGAGGGGAAGGGGAAGATCGTCGACCTGCTCGCGCAGGAGGCCGACCTCGTCTGCCGCTACCAGGGCGGCCCGAACGCGGGCCACACGGTCGTCGTCGGCGACGAGACGTACAAGATCCGGCAGATCCCGACGCGGGCTCATAGCGGGGAAGCGCTGCGCGATCGGCGCTGGCTGCGTCGTCGATCCCGCCGTGCTCATCGGCGAGCTCGACGAAGTCGAGTCGCGCGGGCACCCGACCAGCGGCTACCTGTTCGTGTCGGGGAACGCGCACCTCGTCATGCCGTGGCACGTCGCCCTCGACGGCGCGCGCGAGCGGCGGCTCGGGAACCTCCAGATCGGGACGACACGCCGCGGTATCGGTCCCGCGTACGCCGACAAGGCGACCCGGATCGGGATCCGCGTCCAGGACCTCCTCGACCCGAAGATCCTCCGGCAGAAGCTCCAGCTCGCGGTCGCGGAGAAGAACGTCTGGCTCCAGCGGGTGTACGAGCTCGAGCCGTTCGACGTCGAGGCCGTCGTCGCGACGCAGCTCGGGTACGCGGAGCGACTGGCGCCGTACGTGGACGACACGTCGCTCCGGGTCGACCACGCGCTGCGCGACGGCGAGCGCGTGCTCTTCGAGGGCGCACAGGGGACGCTCCTCGACCTCGACCACGGCACGTATCCGTTCGTCACGTCGTCGAGCCCGATCGCGGCCGGCGCGGCCGTCAGCTTCGGCATCGGCCCGGGTCGCATCGACGAGGTCCTCGGTGTTGCCAAGGCGTACGTCACACGCGTGGGCGAAGGGCCGTTCCCGAGCGAGATCGAGGGGCCCGAGCATGCCCGAGTCCAGGAGATCGGCCAGGAGTTCGGCACCGTGACGGGACGCGAGCGCCGCTGCGGTTGGCTCGACCTCGTTGCGCTCCGTTTCGCAGTCCGCGTGAACGGGATCACATCGCTCGCCCTCACGAAGCTCGACGTTCTCTCCTCGTTCTCCGAGCTGCCGATCTGCGTCCGCTACCGCCTTCCCGACGGGCGCGAGACGGAGGACTTCCCTGCGCATCAGAGCGACTTCCACCACTGCCGTCCGGTCTTCGACGTTCTCCCGGGCTGGGAGTCGTCGATCGAGGACGAGCTTCCGGGCGCGGCACGGGCGTACGTCTCGTTCGTCGAGGACGCGCTCGGCGTGCCGGTAACGCTCGTCGGAACCGGCGCCGCGCGCGAGCACGTCCTCGCCTTCGACTGAGTCAGGGCTCCGGGTGGACCGGCTCGTACACTCGCCGGCGTGCGAGTCCTCGTCGTCGGCTCGGGCGGTCGCGAGCACGCGCTCGCCTGGAAGCTCGCGCAGTCGCCGCTCCTGAGCGAGCTCCACGCGGCTCCCGGGAACCCCGGGATCGCGCGGATCGCCCAGTGCCATCCCATTCGCGCGGACGACGCCGAGGGTCTCCTCGGCCTCTCGCAGTCGCTCGAGGTCGACCTCGTCGTCGTCGGGCCCGAGGGCCCGCTCGTGCTCGGGCTCGCCGACGCGCTGCGTCGCTTCGGCATCTCGGTGTTCGGGCCGAGCGCCGCTGCGGCGCGGATCGAGGGATCCAAAGGGTTCGCGAAGGAGGTTCTCGCAGCCGCGTCGATCGAGACCGCCGCGCGGCTTCCGCTCGCACGGCCCCCGTGCGTGCTGAAAGCCGACGGTCTGGCCGCGGGCAAGGGCGTCTTCGTCTGCCGGACGCAGGAGGAGGTGGACGCGGCGCTGCACGCGCTCGCGGGAGCCGGCGGCGACGTGCTCGTCGAGGAGCTGCTCGAGGGTCCCGAGGTGTCGCTCTTCGCTCTCTGCGACGGTCGCGAGGCGATTCCGCTCCCGTCGGCGCGCGACTTCAAGCGCGCCTACGACGGCGACGAGGGGCCGAACACGGGCGGGATGGGCGCGTACGCTCCCGTAGCGGAGGTCGGGCCGGACGCCGCAGCCGGGCTCGTCGAGCGCATCCATCGCCCGGTTCTGGAAGAGCTCGAACGCCGCGGCGCGCCGTTCGTCGGACTCCTGTATGCCGGGCTGATGCTCACCGACGACGGCCCGCGTGTGCTCGAGTTCAACTGCCGCTTCGGCGACCCGGAGACGCAGGCGGTCGTCCCACTGCTCGCGGGCGACCTCCTCGAGGCGCTCGCCGGTGCGGCGGCGGGGAATCTCGGGAGCGTCGTGCTCTCGGCCACCGCCGGCGCCGCGGTGACCGTCGTCGTCGCGGCCGGCCGGTATCCGGGCGGAGTGGATCGGGGAACGCCGATCTCCGGGCTCGAGGACGCCGAGGCCGCCGGTGCGCTCGTCTTCCACGCGGGCACGGCGCTCCATGGCGAGCGAGTGGTGACGAACGGCGGCCGCATCGTCGCGGTCACGGGTCTCGGCGAGTCGGTCGCGAGCGCGCGCGCTGCCGTGGAGGCGGCGGTGCAGCGCATCGAGTTCAGCGGGATGCGGCATCGAACCGACATCGCCGCCGCCGCGGCGGTGGGCTGAGCCGATCCGGCCTGTCGATTTCGGCCGGTCTCTGGGGCCACCCCGCGCCTCCTCCCGCTGTCTAGCGTATCGCTGAGACGTACGCGTGAGACACGCGGATCCGCAACGATTCGTCGCCGATCGAGTGCTCCTGGGCGCCGACTACAATCGCCGCGGTGATCGGCCGCTACTCCAGACGCGAGATGTCGGCGGTCTGGTCGGACGAGGCGAGGCTCGAGCTCTGGCTCGCCGTGGAGCTCGCCGTCGTCGACGCGTGGGCGCAAGCGGGCGTCGTTCCTGAGGCCTCGGCTCGTGCGATCCGCGAGCGCGCGAAGGCGCCGACGCCTGCCCGTGTCGCCGAGATCGAGCGGACGACGAACCACGACGTCGCCGCGTTCGTCGACGCGGTTGCCCTCGACCTCGGTGCCGACGGCCGCTGGTTCCACTACGGCCTCACCTCGTCGGACGTCGTCGATACTGCCCTTGCCCTCGCCGTCCAACGGGCGGGTGCGTTGATCAGGGACGGGCTCCGGCGAGCGCACGACGTTGTCGTGTCCCGCGCCGAGGAGCATCGCAAGACGCTCACCATCGGCCGGACCCACGGAGTCCACGCCGAGCCGACGACGTTCGGGCTGAAGCTCCTCGGCTGGGCGTTCCAGCTCGAGCGTGATCGTGTGCGAGTCGACGCCGCGGTCGACAGCCTTCGCGTCGGAAAGCTCTCGGGAGCCGTCGGCACGTATGCGACGACCTCGCCGGACGTCGAGCGCAACGCGTGCGAATCGCTCGGTCTCGAGCCGGCACCGACCTCGACCCAGATCCTGCAGCGGGATCGTCACGCGGAGCTGTTCGCCGCGCTCGCGATCCTCGCCTCGTCGCTCGATCGCTTCGCCCTCGAGATCCGGCACCTCGCTCGCACCGAGGTTCGCGAGGTCGAGGAGCCGTTCGCCCAGGGTCAGAAGGGCTCGTCCGCGATGCCGCACAAGCGCAACCCGATCGTGTCGGAGCGGATCTGTGGACTCGCGCGCCTCGTCCGCGGGTACGCGGTCGTGGGACTCGAGAACGTCGCGCTCTGGCACGAGCGCGATATCTCGCACTCGTCCGCCGAGCGCGTGGCGCTGCCGGACGCATTCCTCGCGATCGACTACATGCTCGATCGCTTCGCCTGGCTCGTCGAGGGGCTCGTCGTTCGTCCCGAGCGGATGCGCGCGAACCTCGAAGCGACTGGCGGGTTGTTCTTCAGCCAGCGCCTCTTGCTCGCGCTCGTCGCTTCGGGCCTGACCCGCGACGACGCGTACCGGCTCGTCCAGCGCCAGGCGATGCGGGCGTGGGACGAGGGGCTGGACTTCCGAAGTCTGTCGCGCGCGGATCCGGAGATAGCGGCTCGCGTGGATCTCGCCGCTGTGTTCGACCTCACCTCGTACACGCGACACGTCGACGAGGTGTTCGCGCGCATGGAGCCGCGCACGGCAGCGGAGGAGGTCTCCGCGTGAGCGGCGGTGCAACCCACGTCGGGAGCGGAAAGGTTCGGGAGATCTACGCGCTCGACGACGACACGCTGGCGCTCGAGGCGAGCGACCGGATCTCGACCTTCGACGTCGTCCTGCCGACACCGATCCCGGACAAGGGTCGCGTGCTCACTGGGCTCTCTGCTTTCTGGTTCGCACGAACGGCTGACGTTGTCGACAACCACCTGCTGAGCCTGCAGGACGACGGACGGACGATGGTGTGCAGAAGGCTCGAGATGCTGCCGATCGAGTGCGTCGTCCGCGGCTACCTGGCAGGCTCGGGATGGAAGGACTACAGCGCGACGGGCGCCGTCTCTGGACACGAACTTCCTGCGGGGCTCGAGCAGTCGGCTCGCCTTCCCGAGCCGATCTTCACGCCGGCGACGAAGGCCGTCGAGGGGCACGACGAGAACATCGACGAGAAGCGCGCAGCAGCCCTCTGCGGCGAGGAGCAGTACGCACGCGCGAAGGAGGCCTCGCTGGCGCTCTACGGCTTCGGCGCCGCGCACGCGGAGACGCGCGGAATCATCCTCGCGGATACGAAGTTCGAGTTCGGGATCGCCCCGGACGGACGGGTGGTGCTCGGAGACGAGGCGCTCACGCCCGACTCGTCCCGCTTCTGGCCGGCCGAGGATTTCCGTCCGGGACAGCCACAACGCTCGTTCGACAAGCAGTTCGTCCGCGACTGGTGCGAGGAGACCGGCTGGAACAAGGAGCCACCCGGGCCCGAACTGCCCGACGACGTCGTCGCCGGCACGCGTGCGCGCTACATCGAGGCGTTCGAGCGGCTCACGGAGATTCCGTTCGCCGAGTACATCGAGCGTCCGAGCGTCGTCCTGTGAGGGCCACCGTGCTCGTACGCCCGAAAGAGGGGATCCTCGATCCGCAGGGCGACGCCGTCCGGCAGTCGCTCCGCAACCTCGGATTCGACGTCTCCAGTGCTCGCGTCGGCCGGGTCGTCGATCTCCAGCTGACTGCCGACGACGCGGGCGACGCACGGAAGCAGCTGGAGCGGATGTGCGCGGAGTTGCTTGCAAACCCGCTCATCGAGAGCGTCGAGATCAGGGTCGACGAGTGAGCGCGAAGCCTCTCGTCTCTGTCCTCGTGTTCCCTGGCTCGAACGACGATCGCGACGCGGCCTGGGCGCTCGGAGCCGTCGGGGGACGTCCCGAGCTCGTGTGGCACGGCGAGCGCGCGCTCCCCGCGGACACTGCGGCCGTCGTCCTCCCTGGCGGGTTCTCGTACGGCGACTACCTGCGCACGGGCGCGATCGCGAGCCGCGCACCGATCATGGACGCCGTGGTGCATTTCGCGGCTCGTGGGGGGCCCGTGCTCGGTATCTGCAACGGCTTCCAGATCCTCTGCGAGGCACGACTCCTCCCGGGGATCCTCCGGCCGAACCGGCAGCTGGAGTTCGTCTGCCGTGACACAGACCTGCGGGTCGAGAGTACGAGCAGTGTGTTCCTCGGGCGCTGCGCCGTCGGTCAGAAGCTCGTCATCCCGGTCAAGCACGGCGACGGGGCGTGGTACGCGGACGAGGGAACCTTCGTCCAGCTCGCCGCCCGCGGCCAGATCGCCTTGCGCTACGCGGACGACGTCAACGGCGCGCTCGGCAACGTCGCAGGCGTGACCAACGACACCGGAAACGTCCTCGGGCTCATGCCGCACCCCGAGCACGCGGTCGACCCGCTCCTCGGCTCGGCAGACGGGGGGCTGC
The DNA here is from genome assembly GCA_963846995.1 of uncultured Gaiellaceae bacterium. Classification (GTDB taxonomy): domain Bacteria; phylum Actinomycetota; class Thermoleophilia; order Gaiellales; family Gaiellaceae; genus GMQP-bins7. The sequence continues at coordinate 307,557 of CAWJYD010000012.1, forward strand.
TGCTCGCCGCGCTCGTCGACGCCGCCGCAGCGTTCCGCCCGCGCGTCGCCGCCTAGTTTCGCGTCCTGCCGCCGCTCGTTCCCTTGCCGTGCCGGCAATCGGATGCAACTCGACGCCGACGGCGTCGGTCACGGACGCAGCCCCGGGCGTCGAGGCCGCTACATCGCGAGCACCTCCTTGAGAACGGGCGCGCGCTCGAGCGCCGCCCGCAGTCGCTCGAGGTCGCGCGCCCGCATGGTGACCGGCCCGCGCCGCGCGGCTCCGCCGGTCGTGTAGGCAAAGCGGATGAGGCGCTCGCCGCCCTGCGCCTCGAGGAGCTGGACGACGACGGCGAAGCGCTTCTCGCCGACGCGCTGCGGAATCGACGCCTCCTCGAGCACGACCGCGGCACCCCACGGGGTCGCTGCCGTCGCCTTCCGAGTGTCTTTCGCGGTGACCGTCGCCATGGCGCGAGCGTAGGCGGCAAGCCGTCACGCGTGTGACACGCCTTCGTGCCGAAAGCGTCACAGTCCGCACACAGGAGGCACGGCTCGAGCACTGAGCGGTATCCGAATCGGGCGAGACCGCTAGCGCGGCGGCGGGGGGACGAAGCGCCCGCCGGCGAAGGCGCCGGCGTCGATCTCGAAGACCCACGCGCTCGCGACCGGCGCGTCGCGGGGCCCGTCGAGCGCGATCCCGCTCGCCGCGACGACCCGAACGACCTCGTGGACGACGTCGCCGTGCGTGGAGCACACGATCGGCTCGTCGCTCGTTCGCGCGAGCGAGAGGAGCAGGCTCGCCGCATCCTCTCCGGCGGAGCCCTCGGCGAGGAGGCCGGTCGTCTCGATCACCAGGTCCGTTCCCAGCGCGAGCGGCTCCAACGTCTGGACGCAGCGAAGGTACGGGCTCGAGACGAGGCGCCCGACGTCGTCCCGCCCGAGCCGCTCGGCGAGAGCGGCCGCTTCGCGCCGACCTCGTTTCGTCAGCGGCCTGAGCTCGTCGGGCTCGTCCCACTCGAGCCGGTTCTTGGCCTTCGCGTGGCGGACGAGGTGGACGCTCGTCATGCCCGCTCCGGAACGTGCTCGAGCAGTTCGACGTCGCGCCGGTAGCTCAGGAGCTCTCGGGCCTCGCCGAGCGTCACGAACCGCGCGTCGTCGACCTCGTTGGCAGCCGCAAGCGTGCCTCCGGTCGGCGTCATCAGCCAGTAGCGGACGGTCTTCGACCGTGCCCGCGCGTCCCGGTAGCGGCTGAAGGCAACCTCGCGCCCGAGGCTGCAGCGCAGGCCTGTCTCCTCCTCGACCTCGCGGAGAGCCGCCTCCGCCTCGGTCTCGCCGTCCTCGAGCTTCCCCTTCGGAAACGACCAGTCGTCGTAGGCGGGGCGGTGGACGACGAGGATCTCGATGACGCCGTCCTCGCGGGCGCGGTGGACGAGTCCTCCGGCAGCGCGAACGGTCCTTTTCACATCCATGCTCGGAGGCTCGGAGCCTCCAGCGCGTCCCACGCGCCGCGCCACGTCGAGCGGAGCTCGTCCGCCGCCGCGCGCTCCGAGGCCGCGAGTGCCTCCGCAGTTCCGCGCTCCTCGTCGGATCCGCGATGCTCCGCCCACGCCTCGAGCCAGTCGGCGGCGACGACGGCGTCGTGGAGGTCGCCGAGCGCGTCCTGCAGCTTCGCGGCCGCCTGCGCGAACGCGCGCGCCGGCTTGCCGACGATCGGCGCGCATGCCTCGGTCGCATAGCGGACGCGCTTCGCGCGGATCCGCACCTCGTGCAGCTTCGTGTCCGACGGGGTGTCACCGAGAGCGGCGACGCGCTTGGAGAGCTTGTGCCACGGTCGCTTGACGAGCCGCGGGAGAACGTCGGCCGCCGGCGCCGCCGCATCTGCGACGAGCGCAGGCGAGTTGGCCGCGTCGACGAGACGGTCGAGCAGCTCGACGTAGCGCGGCGCTGCGAAAGGTCGCGAGAAGGTCGGCGTGCGACTCGGCGCGCGCGCGACGCAGGGTGGCGAGGACGGGCTCGGCCGTCGCACGCTCCGGCTCGGCAAGACCGTCGATACGACGGCCGAGCCGCTCGAGGAGCACGTCGCCGTCGCGGACCTCGCCGAGGATGCGCGCGATCCAGCCGAGCTCGGCCCGCAGCTCGGAGGCCCACTCGCGGTCGAGAAGCGGGAGGAAGGTGCGCAGATCGGAGCGGAGGCGCCGGGTCGCCACCCGGGCCTGATGGACGCCCTCCGGGTCGACGTCGAGGCGCACGACGGGGTCGTGCACGATCAGGCGGATCACCGACAGCGTGATCGCGCGCCGGACGCGTCGCCCGCGGTCGCGTCGGCACCGAGGTCCGCCGTCGCGATCTCGGGCGCGAGCGGAGCGGGCGAGGCGAGCGCGCGAATGTACTTGGCCGTCTGGTCCGGCGCGCCCGCGCCCGCCTGGCGGAGCCGCTCGACGAGCGCGTCGAGGAGACCCGGAGTGGTCTCCTCGGCGATCTCCACCTCGAGCTCCCGGAACCCCCACGGGGCAGACCCGTTCAGCACGGAGACGTCGTCGTCGACGACGGCGGCGAGAAGCCGTCCGCCGGAATCGTGCAGCCCCGTCCGACGCCGGACCGTCGACATGCGCACGCGCTCGGCGAGCGCCTCGTGCCGGACGAAGCCGCGGACGAGGTCGACCGCCGCGTCGGGCGGCTGGCCGCCATTCCCGTCGAAGACGATCTCGGGGCGCACGAGGAAGGGCGCGTCGCGTTCGGCCGGGAGCTTCACGGTCCAGCCCTCACCGGGCCGGTGGCGGAGGCTCGCGCCCCAGCGCGCGAGGCGCAGGTCGGACGTGTCGTAGTAGGTCGTGGCGTTGCGCTCCGGAGGCGCCTGGCGAACGGTCGGCCCAACCAGGCCGTAGATGCTCGGCATCCGGAACTGGGGCGACGCGGCGAGCTTCAGCTCGCGTTCCGGCCTCGTCTCCACGGTCGTCTCAGCGTACCGCCCTGCAGATCGAGGGCAGCAGCGTCGAGTAGGTTGGGCGCGTGCCGAGCCCCGCTGCCGAGCGTGCGCGCGAGTACGAGGCGACCGCCGCGTCGTACGTCGAGGAGCACCGCTTGCCGGGTGCCGCCGTCGGCATCGTCCATGAAGGCGATCTCGCCTGGTCGGGCGGTGTCGGTTTCGCCGACCGCGCGACCCGGCGGAACCCGGATCCGCGCACGCTTTACCGCGTCGCGTCGATCACGAAGACGTTCACTGCCACGGCGATCCTGCAGCTGCGCGACGAGGGCAAGCTCGCGCTCGACGATCCGGCGATCACCTACCTGCCGGAGCTCGTGCAGGCCGGCAGCCCCTTCGGGCCGATCGAGAGCGTCACGATCAGGCGCATGCTCTCGCACGAGTCTGGCCTCCAGAGCGAGCCTCCGGGGACGGACTGGTCGGCGGTCGCGTACGAGTTCGATCCTGCTCGAACGCTGCGACGTGCTGACGAGATCGCGCTGCGCGTCCCCGTGCATACCCAATGGAAGTACTCGAATCTCGCGTACCAGCTCCTCGGCGAGATCGTCTCGCGCGTGTCTGGAACGCCGTATCCGAAGTATCTCCGCTCGAGGATCCTGAGGCCGCTCGGGATGTCCTCGACCTCGTTCGACCCGCTGGCCGCGCGGCTCAGCGCACGCTGCGCAACCGGATACGAACCGCGTTTCCTCTCCGACGAGCTCGAGGTGGCGCCCGCCGACCGCACGATCTTCGGCGCGGAGGGCGGCCTCTGGTCGTGCGTGGAGGATCTCGCGCGCTGGCTCTCGTGTCAGCTCGCGGACGATCCGAAGGTCGTCGCGCGGTCGACGCTCGACGAGATGCACCGGCCGCGCTACCTGACCGACGAGGAGTGGACCCGTGCCTGGTGCATCGGCTGGTATGCGCGTCGCCGAGAGGACGCTATCTGGGTCATGCACACGGGCGGGTACTACGGGTTCACGACCGCCGCCTGCTTCGACCGGAAGTCGAAAGTCGGGACGATCGCGCTTCTGAACGGCATCGGCGATCCCACGGAGCTCGCGCTGCGCATCGGTACGCTCGCGCGAGAGGCCGTTCTTGCAGCGGCGCCCGCGCTGGACGTGCCCGCGGCCCTCCCGGAAGCGTTCCGTCCCTACGTCGGGCTGTACACGGCGCTGCACTTCGGGACGGTTCTTCGTCTCGAATGGCGCGACGGCAAGCTGACGGCGATCGACCCCGACCAGCCGGCCTGGACGCCGACGCTGGCGCCCACGGACGAGACGGACGTGTTCCTGATCGAGCCCGGCTTTCGCGAGTCGGGCGAGCTCGTCCGCTTCGAGCGCGCAGCGGACGGGCGCGTCGTCTCGATGCAGTTTGCGGTTGCGGGGATGCTGCGACTCGAGCCCGTCGCGCCCTAGCGGCGCTCGATGAGTTCGATCCGGTAGTCGTCCGGATCGCGGACGAAGCAGATGCGCGAGCCGCCCTCGCTCACCTGGTACGGCGGGCGCTCCGGCTCGATCCCGTGCTCCGTCGAGAGCGTTGCGAGGGTGCCGTCCAGATCGTCGACGCCGATGGCAATGTGGCCGTACGCGGTGCCGAGCTCGTAGCTGCGCCCGTCATGGTTGAACGTGAGCTCGAGCACGTTCTCGTCGTCGCCGAGCGAGAAGAAGTAATTCGTCGCCTCGACCTCGCCGTCTCGGACGATGTCCATGTCGCGCGCGAAGCGGAAGCCGAGCGCCTCGTAGAAGCCGCGGCTCCGCTCGGGATTTGTGATGCGAACCATCGTGTGCAGGAAGGTGGCCATGCCCCGAGCCTACCCCAGCGGCGTAGGCTGACCCGCACAGTCGGAAGCGAGCGAGGAGGAATCATGTACGCACGGGTAGCGACGTTCGAGAGCGATCCGAGCACGGTGGACGACGCGATCGCGATGGTGCGCGAGGAGGTCGCGGGCGACACTCCTGCAGGCCTCGAGGGCGCGAAGATGCTCATGCTCGTCGATCGCGAGACGGGCAAGGGCGTCGGCATCACGCTCTTCGAGTCCGAGGATGCGATGCGCCGCGGCGACGAGGCGCTGAACGCGATGAGCCCCGGCGGCAGCGAGCGCCGCGTCTCCGTCGAGTTCTTCGAGGTCCCGGTCGAGACGGTGACCTAGGGCACCTGCGGCGGGGCGAGCTCGCCGTGCTCACTCGTTCGAGGGATTGCGCCTACCCCTTTTGGTCGTAGCGTGGGTAGAGGACTACCGACGCCTACCTGGGGAGGGGGCCGACGTGACGACCGGATCGAATGGATCCGTCCAAATCGAGATCCTCGCGCGCGAGGACTGCCCGAATCGGGGCATGGCGATCACCGTGGTCGAGCGCGTCGTCGACGAGACGGGCGTTCCGGCGGAGATCGAGATCGTCGACGTCGAGTCCGACGAGGAGGCGGCTCAGTACCGCGTGCTCGGCTCGCCGACCGTCCTGGTCGACGGTCGCGACGTCGATCCCGAGCCCATGCACGACGGGTTCAGCGCCGAGGATCGCCTGTACCGCACTCCTCGCGGCCCCTGCGGGTGGCCCGAGGCCGAGTGGATTCGCGACGCGCTTCTGCGGGCCGTCGCGCAGACGACCTCCAACGGCACGCACTGACTAGCTGACCTCGTCGGCGAGCAGTCCGTAGAGGACGCCGTCGACCCACTCCTCGTTCCGCCAGTACGCCCTCCGACGCACGCCCTCGCGCACGAAGCCCGCACGCTCGGCGTGGCGCATCGCCCGCTCGTTGAAGCCGTAGATCTCGAGCTGAGCGCGGTGGAATCCGAGGTCTCGGAAGAGGTGCTCCTGGAAGAGCCTCGCCGCCTCGTCCGCGACGTTCGACCCGCGGAAGACCGGGTGCACGGCGAGCCCGCCGAGGCTCGCGATCCGACTGCGTGCGTTCGCGACCTCGAACCGCATCGTCCCGGCGCGCTCTCCGTCGACGTCGATGACGAAGACGCCGAACGCCTTCGGCTCGGCTTCGGAGCGCGCGATCTCGGCGTCGATCTCGTCACGGCTCCGTGCGCGGATCGAGGCGAGGAACGGCTCGACTTCCTCGTGCGTCAGGAGGTCGACGAGAAAGCCGGCGTCCGCGGCCGTCGCACGTCTGATCGAGACGGTCATGCCGGCGTCTCGGAGACGCGCGCGCCAAGGAGGCGCTGACCCGATGCAAGCGCGACCCCGGCGAGGATGAGCCCGAAACCGCCGAGCATCGCGGCCGTGATGGGCTCGCCGAGGAGCACCGCTCCATACGTGATCGCGAACAGCGGCATGAGGTAGGTGACGATCGAGAGCTTCCTGCTCCCGTACAGCCCGAGGATGCGGAAGAGCAGGAGCTGGCCGAGGAACGTCGGCACCAGGATGAGGCCCGCGAGCCCTCCGAGAGCCGCGGCTCCGGGCATCTGCGTGGGCGGGTCGGCGAGGGCGAACGGCAGGAGGACCACCGCCGCGGCCAGCATGTTTCCCGCCGCGAGGATCGGTCCTGGGGTGTCGCGGATCTTGAGCTGTCCGTAGACCCCGCCGCTCGCGTAGGAGAGAGACGAGAGCACGACCGCGAGCGTTCCTGCGATCGCCCACCAGCTCCCCTGCGCGTCGAAGCCGGCAAGGACGGCGACGCCGACGAAGCCGAGCGCGACTCCCGCGATCCGCGCCGCGCCCACGTGCTCGTGCGGCAGGAAACGCGCGCCGAGGAGGAAGGTGAAGATCGGTACCGTCGACTGCGCGATCCCCGCGACGCTCGAGTCGATGTGCGTCTCTCCCCAGGCGACGAGTCCCATCGGCAGAGCGGCGTTGATGACGCCGAGCGTGAGACACGGGCGCCAGGCGGCGCGCAGCTCGGCGAACGCGCGTCTCCTGCCCATGCGCACCGACACGTAGACGGTGAGGAGCACGCCCGCGCTGAGCACGCGCAGATCCGTCATCGCCGCGGGCGGGATGTCCTCGACGGCGACCTTGATGAACAGGTACGACGCGCCCCACATCGCCGCGAGCAGGAAGAGCAGCGACCAGTAGGAGCGCACGGGCCGAGGCTACCGCCGCGACCGTGTCTGACACCGCCGATACGCTGCCCTCCTGAGCAGCGTGACGGAACCGGCGCTCCATCGCGCACTCGGCCTCACGGACGAGGAGTTCGAGCGGATCCGCGACCTGCTCGAGCGCGAGCCGAACGACTTCGAGCTCGCGGTCTTCTCACTCCTGTGGTCGGAGCACTGCGGGTACAAGCACTCGGCGCGACTCCTACGACGCCTGCCCTCGAGCGGCTCGCGCGTCCTGCAGGGGCCAGGCGAGAACGCGGGCGTCCTCGACCTCGGTGACGGGCTCGCGGTCGCGTTCAAGGTCGAGAGCCACAACCATCCGTCGGCGGTGGAGCCGTTCCAGGGAGCGGCGACGGGCGTTGGAGGAATCCTGCGCGACGTCGTGGCGATGGGAGCGCGGCCAGTCGCGCTCCTCGACGGACTGCGCTTCGGCGAGCCCGGCTTCCAGTTCTCGCGGGCCGTCGGCGGAATCGGCCACTACGGCAACTGCGTCGGAGTGCCGACGGTAGGCGGCGAGGCCGTCTTCGACGACTCGTACAGCGACAACTGCCTCGTCAACGCGATGTGCGTAGGGCTCCTCCCCGTCGACCGCGTGCTGCGCGCGAAGGCGACCGCTGCCGGCCACCTCGTCCTCCTCTATGGTGCGACCACCGGGCGCGACGGGATCGGCGGAGCGTCGGTGCTTGCGAGCCAGGAGCTCGGGGAGGGCTCGGCGGAGAAGCGCCCGTCGGTCCAGATCGGCGACCCGTTCATGGGGAAGAAGCTGATCGAGGCGTCGGTCGAGCTCGTGTCCGCCGGTCTGGTCGAGTCGCTGCAGGACTGCGGCGCAGCCGGCATCGCCTCGTCGCTGTCCGAAATGGCCACCGACCTCGGGATCGACGTCCACCTCGATCGCGTCCCGCTCCGCGAGGAGGGGATGGAGCCCTGGGAGGTGATGATCTCCGAGAGCCAGGAGCGGATGGTCGCGATCGTCCGGCCCCAGATGCTCGAGTCCGTCGAGGCGATCCTCGACCGCTGGGAGCTCGCGCACGCGGTTGTCGGCGAGGTCACGGACTCGGGCGAGCTGCGCGCCTTCTGGGGCGGGGAGGTGGTCGGCGAGATCCCTGCGCGTCTGCTCACCGAGGAGTGCCCGCGGTACGAGGTCGACGTCGAGCCGCGCGCCGGGATCCCCGAGCGCGAGGTCGCCGGCGCGCCCCTCCTGCGCGACGCTCTCGTCGAGCTCATCGGTTCCCCCGCGCTCCGGAGCCGCGAGCCGGTCTACCGCAGGTACGACCAGCTCGTAGGCTCGAGAACCGTTCGGCGGCCCGGCCTCGACGCGGCCGTGCTTCGCCTTCGGCCGTCGGTGCGCGGGCTCGCGCTCTCGCTCGACGGGCAGGGCCGCATCGCGTCGCTCGACCCCTTTGTCGGCGGTGCGCTCGCCGTGCTCGAGGCGGCGCGCAACGTCGCCTGTGCGGGCGGCGAGCCGCTCGGGCTCACGGACTGCCTCAACTTCGGGAACCCCGAGAAGGCGGAGATCGGCTGGGAGCTCTCGCGCGCGATCGACGGCATCGCGGCCGCGTGCGCTGCGCTCGGCGTGCCGGTCGTCTCCGGGAACGTCTCGCTCTACAACGAGACGAACGGCCGTGCGATCCACCCGACCCCGGTCGTCGGCTGCGTCGGCCTCGTGGGCGACGTCCGGCGCGTGCCGAAGGTCTGGAGGGAGGGAGACGAGCTCTACCTCGTGTCGGCCTCTCCGCCGACGCTCGCGGGCTCGGAGTACCAGGCGCGCTATAGCGAGACGAGCGGGAGCCCGGAGATCGACCTCGGGCTGGAGGCCGCCCTGGTCAGGTTCCTCTGGCGCGTCGCGCCGGTGGCGACGCTCGTCCACGACGCGTCCGAGGGCGGGCTCGCGGCATGTCTCGCCGAGGCGGCGATCCACTCGGGATGCGGGGCGAAGGTGGAGCTCGCCGAGGAATCCGTCGAGTGGTTCGGGGAGGTCGGCGGTCGCGCAGTCGTCGCGTGTGACCCGAACGACGGCGACGAGCTCGCGCGCATCGCGGCCGAGACGGGCGCGAAGATCCGCCAGGTGGGGGAGGCCGGCGGCGGTACGCTGCTCGGAGTGGAGCTCGAGCGCCTGCGAGCGGCCTGGGAGTCCAGCGACTGATGTGCGGGGTGTTCGGGATCCGCGCGCCCGACCGGGACGTGGCGCGGCTCACCTACTTCGGTCTCTTCGCGCTCCAGCACCGCGGCCAGGAAGCTGCGGGGATCGCCGTTTCCGACGGCGGGCACCTGACGGTTCTGCGCGAGATGGGCCTCGTCGCGCACGTCTTCGACGAGCAACAGCTGCAGGCGCTCCCCGGCGAGGTGGCGATCGGGCACACGCGCTACTCGACGACGGGGGCGAACAAGTGGGCGAACGCCCAGCCCCTCGTCCACCACGGGCGTGCGCGAACCGTTGCGCTCGGGCACAACGGGAACCTCGTGAACGTCGAGGATCTCCGCGCCGAGCTGCTCGCTGACGGCGTCAAGCTCGCCTCGGGCCTCGACTCGGAGGTCATCGCCGCTCTCGTTGGACGCGATCCCGCCCCGCTCGCCGAGGCGGTCGCGGCCACGATGCCGCGCCTCCAGGGCGCCTACTCGGTGACCGCGCTCGTCGAGGGCACGCTCGTCGCGTTCCGCGACCCGCTCGGGTTCCGGCCGCTGACGCTCGGCCAGATCGGTGACGACTGGGTCGTCGCCTCGGAGACGTGCGCGCTCGACCTCATCGGCGCGGAGTTCGTGCGCGACGTACGTCCGGGCGAGGTCGTGTGGATCGACGGAGAGGGACTGCACGCCGCGCAGGCGGTGCCGGCAGGGCCGAGCGCGCTCTGCATCTTCGAGCACGTCTACTTCGCACGCCCCGACTCCCGCGTCGGCGGCGTCGAGGTGCACGGGGCGCGCGTGCGGATGGGCGAGCGGCTCGCCGTGGAGGCTCCGGTCGAGGCGGACCTCGTCATCGGCGTCGCCGACGGCGGCACCCCGGCGGCGATCGGGTACTCGCGCGCCTCCGGGATCCCCTACAACGAGGCGCTCGTCAAGAACCGCTACGTCGCGCGCACGTTCATCCAGCCCGATCAGGGCATGCGCGAGCAGGGCATCCGCATGAAGTTCAACCCGCTCGGCGAGGTCGCAGGGAAGCGACTCGTGGTCGTCGACGACTCGATCGTCCGCGGGAACACGACCCGACAGCTCGTGCAGGTGCTCTTCGACGCAGGCGCGGCGGAGGTGCACGTCCGCGTCTCGTCTCCGCCCGTCGTCTCTCCGTGCTTCTACGGAATCGACATGGCCGACGAGGACGAGCTCGCCGCTGCTCATCGCTCCGTCGAGGAGATGTGCGCGCACATCGGCGCGACCTCCCTGCACTACCTCTCCGTCGACGCGATGCAGGAGGCGACGACACTGCCCGAGGGCACGACGTGCCGCGCCTGCTTCACGCGCGACTATCCGACGCGCGTGCCGCCGAAGCCGGAGAAGCTCCGCTTCGAGCCCGCTCCCGCCTAGCCCTCGCGCGGCGGCAACGGGACGAACGCGCTCGTCGTGCGCTGGTACTCCGCGTAGTCCGAGCGCGAGCGCAGCGCCTGCGCCTCCGTTGCCGGGATCCCCGTGATGCGGAACAGGAGGAAGAGGAGGCCGGCCGGCACGATCCACGCGATCCAGCCCCACTGCGAGGCCGTCGCGACGAGCGCGTTGCCGCACCAGTTGACGAACTCGAAGAAGTAGTTCGGGTGGCGCGACCAGCTCCAGAGGCCGGCGCGCGCAGTCTTCCCCTTGTTCTCCGGGTTCGCTCGCCACTGGGCGAGCTGGCGGTCCGAGACGATCGTTCCGACGTTGCCGATCGCCCACACGGCGACCCCGACCCAGGCGAGGATGCCGAAGGACGAGCTCGTGTCGAGCGCGATGAAGGCGAACGGCAGGGAGAAGAAGACGACGAAGAGCGCCTGCGCTTGGAAGAAGACGAAGAACCTCGTGTTCGCCTGCGCGCCCCACTTGCGCCGGAGCTCCTGGTAGCGGCCGTCCTCCTCCTTGCCGAGGACGCGGTTGACGAGCAGGTAGCCGCCGAGTCGGAAACCCCAGATCGAGGCGAGGGCAGCGGCGAGCACGCGGTGGGCCGCGTCTCCGTCCGAGACGAGCGCATAGGCGATCGCGCAGCAGGCGATGAGCACCGCCCAGCCCACGTCGACGTGACTCGCGTCGTGGATGTGCGCCTGCAGCGCCCAGAGCCCGGCCATCGAGAGGGACGCGAGCACCGCGCCGACGAGCAGGAGCCCCCAGAGCGAGCCGATCACGGCGTCTCTCGATCCGGGACGTGGACGACCTCGAGCTTGATCCCGTCCGGGTCGTAGAAGAAGAACGCGTAGTAGCCGGGGATGTACGTGTACTCCTGTGGCGGGCTCTCGATGGACACCGGCTGCCCCGCTACCCAGCTGTGCCGCTCGTCGACGACGTCGCGCGAGGCGACCTCGAAGGCGACGTGGTGGACGCCCACGCGGTAGCGGTCGTACTCGCCGCGGACGAGCGCCTCGCGGATTCCGAGCGCGACTCCGCCACCGGCGACGTAGTAGATGGTCTCGCCGCGCTCGCCGACGACCTCGCCGACGCGGTCGTAGCCGAGCGGCTCGAGCAGACCGCGATAGAACGGCAGGCTGCGCTCGACCGAGGAGACGACGAGATCGAGGTGGTGGATCCCGGTGCCGCGCATCAGGCGGACGTGTCCCGGAGCTCGCCCCAGCGCCGATAGCGCACGGCACGGCGCACCGCCCGCGGGTCGTGGCCCTCCTCGATCAGCTCCTGTCGCACGTCGCCCTCCTGTGCCATTCGCAGGAAAAGCCACGCTATCGCCACGATCGTGACGATCGACCCTTCGAGCATCATCAGCGAGCCCGCGAGGCTCTGATCCGCGCTCGGCGACAGCCCGAGGTAATCGTCGCCCGTGCGGTACGTGTCGTAGAAGGGCGAGCCGCCCCAGATGAAGACGTTCCCGACGATCGTCGCGACGAGCCGCACGCCGACGATGTAGGCGAGCTTCAGCCCGGTTCCGAACCACTCGGGAGCGGGGAGCGTCTCGAGCACCGGCAGCCAGAGCACGATGCCGGCGCTGAAGAACGCGACGTGCTCGAGCGCATGCACGAGGCTCGATCCGAGCGCGGCCTCGTAGAAGACCGGCAGGTGCCAGAAGACGAGGTTCGCGGTCCAGATCGGGAAGGCGACCAGCGGGTTCGCGAGCACGCGCAGGGACATCACTCCCGGCAGCGCGAGGATCGGCCGGAGCAACGGGCCGGTCAGGCCCGCGAGCAGGCAGAGCGGGGCGAGGTCGCCGAGCAGCAGGTGCTGCGCCATGTGCACGGAGAAGAGCTCCGTCTCCCCGACCTCCGCGATCGGCGAGACGACGGCGAGCAGGAGTAGCGCGATCCCGAGGGCGAAGAGGGCGATCCGCCAGCCGGGCACCGGCTGGCGGCGCCGCGCGAGCGTGCGGGCGCGGACCGCGTACGCGACCGCAATCGCGACGACCGGGACGAGCTGCAGAGGATCGAACGTCCAGCTCGTCAGCAGCGAGGGCTGATCCACGTCCCGTGACTGTACGCTCGGCCCGTGGGCGGAGAGCGCCAGACCTACGCGGCGGCGGGCGTCTCGATCGCGAAGGCCGACGCCGTGGTCGAGCGCCTGCGGGCCGCGGTCGAGTCGACCGGGGCGACGGGATTCGGCGCGTTCGCAGGGCTCCACCCGCTCGACGGCGAGCGCCTCCTCGCCGCCTCGACCGACTCCGTCGGCACGAAGCTCGTGCTCGCGCGCGAGCGTGGAGCGTTGCGAGCCTGCGGGATGGATCTCGCGGCACACTGCATCAACGACGTCGCGACCACGGGCGCCGACCCGCTGTTCTTCCTCGACTACGTCGCGGCGAACCGGATCGACCTCGAACAGGTCGCGGAGCTGGTCGAGGGCGCGGCCGAGGTCTGCCGGGAAGCGGGCTGCGCGCTCATCGGGGGCGAGACCGCCGAGCTCCCTGGCATCTACCGCGACGGCGAGCTCGACTTCGCGGGCACGTGCGTCGGGCTCGTGTCGAAAGAGGGGCTGATTGACTCGTCAGTCATGGAGGCGGGAGACGCGATCGTCGGGTTCCCGTCGGCAGGCGTACACGCGAACGGGTTCACGCTCGTCCGGGGCGTGCTCGAGGCCGAGGACTACGCAGGCGCCGACCTGCTCGCACCGACGCGCCTCTACCTCGGGGACATCCATCGCTTGCGCGAGCGCATGGGCGTCCACGCGCTCGCCCATGTGACGGGTGGCGGGATCGCCGGCAACCTCGCGCGCGTCGTTCCCGACGGGCCTCAAGGCCGAGATCGACTGGAGCGCGTGGAAGCGACCGCCGGTGTTCGAATGGCTTGCCCGCCACGTGGACGAGGAGGAGCTCCGGCGCGTCTTCAACCTCGGAATCGGGTATCTCGCGGTCGTGGCGGATCCGGGAGACGACCTCGTGGTCGGCAGGATCGTCGGCGCGTGATCGGCGTCCTCGTCAGCGGTGAGGGCACGAACCTGCAGGCGCTCCTCGACGCCGGTCTTCCGGTCTCGGCCGTTGCGTCGAACGTCCCCGGAGTCCGTGCGCTCGGCCGGGCCGAGGCCGCCCATGTCTCGTCCGCAGTCTTCCCGCTCCACGGCTTCTCGGACCGCGCAACGCGCGACGCCGCGATGGCTGACTGGCTGGTCAGTCAGGGGGTTCGGCTCGTCGTCTGCGCCGGGTACATGCAGCTCCTCACACCGGCGTTCCTCGCCCGCTTCCCGCGGCGGGTCGTCAACGTTCACCCGGCGCCGCTGCCCGAGTTCCCCGGCGCGCACCCGCTCGAGGACGTGCTCGCTGCGGGTGCGCCTGCGGCCGCGGCGACCGTCCACTTCGTCGACGAGGGCGTCGACACCGGCGAGGTGATCGCGTCGACCCGTGTGCCCGTGCTGTCCGACGACACCCTCGAATCGCTCCGCCGGCGCGTGCACGACGCCGAGCACGAGCTCCTCCCGGACGTGGTGCGAGAGCTGTGCGCGCGCTGATCTCCGCGTACGACAAGACGGGACTCGTCCCGTTCGCCCGTGGGTTGACGGAGCTCGGCTGCGAGCTCGTCGCGAGCGGGGGCACGGCGCAGGAGCTCGCGGACGCCGGACTGCCCGTCACTCGTGTCGAGGACGTCACCGGGTTCCCGGAGCTGCTCGAGGGCAGGGTGAAGACGCTGCACCCGCGGATCCACGCGGGGATCCTCGCCCGTGCCGATTCGCCACAGGACCGCGCCGCGCTCGACGCGCACGGGATCGAGCCCTACGACCTCGTGTGCGTGAGCCTCTACCCGTTCGAGCTCGCGGTCGACCGTCCGCAGCTCGACGAGGCGGGGCTCATCGAGATGATCGACATCGGCGGCCCGGCGCTCCTCCGGGCGGCGGCGAAGAACTTCGCCTCGGTCCTCGCCGTCTGTCGCCCGCAGGACTACGACATCGTGCTCAGCGAGCTGCGCGAGCACGACGGTGCGTCGACGCCGCAGCTCCGTCGGCGCCTCGCTGCCATCGCCTTCGCGCGCACCGCCGCCTACGAGTCCGCGATCGCGCGTTGGTTCCAGCGCGGTGACGACCTCCCCGAGACCCTCGTCCCCGCCTTCGACCGCGTGCGCGAGCTGTCGTACGGCGAGAACCCGCACCAGCGCGCCGCGTACTACTCCGAGCGCGGCGCCCGCACGCATCTGCTCGCGTTCGTCGTCCAACGTCAGGGCAAGGAGCTCTCGTTCAACAACCTGAACGACCTGTCGGCGGCCCGCGCGCTCGCGCAGGAGCTCGACGGGCCGGCCTGCGTGATCGTCAAGCACGCGAACCCTTGTGGCGTGGGCGTGGCGGACACGCCCGAAGCGGCGTACGAGAAGGCGCGCGCCGCCGACCCGGTCTCAGCGTACGGAGGCGTCGTCGTGCTCGACCGCACGGTCACGGCCGCCGCGGCCGAGGCGATGGCGGAGCAGTTCGTGGAGGTGCTCTTCGCGCCGGCGTACGACCCCGGAGCGCTGGAGATCCTTGCGAGCAAGCCGTCCGTGCGCGTCCTCGAGCACACGGAGCAACGCGCGCGGGATCACGCCGAGCGCGACTACCGGCGCGTCCTCGGAGGCATGCTCGTCCAGGAGGTCGACGCCGATCGCGGGCGCCGCTCCGACATGGAGGTCGTCTGCGGTCAGCTCCCCGAGGCGGCGTGGTCGGACGTCCTCTTCGCATGGCGTGTCGTCAAGCACGTCTGGTCGAACGCGGTCGTGCTCGCGCGCGACGGGCAGACGCTCGGGATCGGAGGCGGCCAGACGAGCCGCGTCGACGCCGTCCGGCTCGCGCTCGAGAAGGCACGCGAGCTCGAGCACGCGCTCGACGGCGCGGTGCTGGCGTCCGACGCGTTCTTTCCCTTCGCGGACGGGCCGCGGCTCGCCCTCGAAGTGGGGATCTCCACGATCGTCCAACCCGGGGGATCGAAGCGCGACGACGAGGTCGTCACCGCGGTCGAGGCGGCCGGGGCGACGATGGTCTTCACGGGCCGACGGCACTTCCGGCACTGAGCGCGTGGCCGCTGCCTCGGTGGGCGGGGTGACGGTGTGAGCGACGCCGACATCCGGGTCGCATCGGCGCGCGGTCGCTGGGTGCTCGCGGTCACGGTTCTCGCCTCGGCGCTCGTCTTCCTCGACGCCACCGTCGTCAATGTCGCCCTGCCCAGCATCGGGCGCGACCTCGACGCGACCGTCTCGCAGCTCGAATGGGTCGTGAACGGCTACCTGCTCTCGCTCGCGTCGCTGATCCTGCTCGGTGGCGGGCTCGGCGACCGCTACGGCCGGAAGCGGGTCTTCGTCTGGGGCATCGTCTGGTTCACGATCGCGTCCGTGCTCTGCGCACTCGCGCCGACGATCGAGATCCTCGTCGCGGCACGCGTGCTCCAGGGCGTCGGCGCCGCGGCGGTCACGCCCGGAAGTCTCGCGATCATCCGGACGAGCTTCGCCTCCGACGAGCGGGCACGGGCGATCGGGGCCTGGTCTGCGCTCTCGGGTGTGGGCGCGGCGATCGGGCCGCTCGTTGGCGGCTACTTCGTCGACGCGGTCTCGTGGCGCGCCGTCTTCCTCATCAACGTCCCGGTGGGCATCCTCGTCGTCGCTGCTTCCCGTCACATTCCCGAGAGCCGCGATCCTGACGCCGAGGGCTCGCTCGACGTCCTCGGGGCGCTGCTCGCGATCGTCGGGCTCGCGGGGCTCACGTTCGGGCTGATCGAGGCGTCAGGCGGAGGCTTCGGCCCCGCTGTCGTCGCCGGTGCGATCGTGCTCGGGATCGCCGCACTCGTCGGCTTCGTCGTCGTCGAGCGGCGCAGCGCGAACCCGATGCTCCCCCTCGGGCTCTTCGCGTCGAGGCAGTTCGCGAGCGCGAACGCGATCACCTTCGTCGTGTACGCGGCGCTCGGGGGCGTCTTCTTCCTCTTCGTCGTCTTCCTCCAGACGGTGCTCGGCTACTCGGCGCTCGAGGCAGGCGCGTCGGCGCTGCCCATCTCGATCACGCTGCTCCTTCTCTCGTCGCGGTCGGGCGCGCTCGCGCAGCGCATCGGGCCACGCTGGCAGCTGACGATCGGCCCGTTCCTGCTCGCGGCCGGGATGCTGCTGATGAGGAGGATCGAGCCCGGCGACTCCTACGTCGCGGCCGTGTTGCCCGCGGTGCTCGTGTTCGGTCTCGGCCTCGCCGCGGTCGTCGCCCCCGTGACGGCGACCGCTCTCGCGGCGGTCGACGCGGGGCACGCGGGCATCGCCTCCGGCGTGAACAACGCCGTGTCGCGCGTCGGTCAGCTCATCGCGGTCGCGGTGCTCCCGCTCGTCGCGGGCCTCTCGGGCTCGGACTTTCAGGACGCCGACGCCCTCGAGGCGGCGTTCCCCGTCGCGATGCTCGCCGCCGCGGCTCTGTCAGCGAGCGGGGGCGTCATCGCGCTGCTCACGATTCGGCGCGACGCTCTCGAGGAGCGCCCGGGCGGGGACGACGGCGACCTCGCCGGTCAGGCCCAGGGCAGCGCGTCCCAGTAAGGCGGGCGCTGGACGTCGCCGTCGGGGTAGGCGGCGTAGGCCTCACGCGGAGAGTCCGTCGCGACCTCGACGCCGGCGCCGTGCCGAAGTGCCAGCTCCGAGACGGGATAGCGGATCGGCCGGCCAGGCTTGCGTGTCCCGACCATGAGCACGACGCAAGGCCTGTCCCCGGCGCCCACGATGATGTGCTCGGTATCCGGCGGGCAGTGGAAGAAGTCCCACGCGCGCAGGTGCCGCTCCTCTCCCTCCACGAGCAGCAGGCACTCGCCGGCGAGCACGAGGAAGTCCTCCTGGGTCGCCTCGCCGTGGTAGAGCCCGCTCGGCTGGCCCGGCTCCAGCGTCGCGATCTTGAATCCGAGCTGCTCGAGCTCGACTCCGGGGCCTTCGAAGCTGCAGTCCGCTCCAAACACGGGGTGCGTGAACCACGCCGCGTCGCCGACGTTCACGATGAACCAGCCCTCCGTCGTCGGGACGAGCCCGGACTTGAACTGCTCGAGACGCGCCTCTTCGACCATCGAGGCGACCCTACCTGCGACGCGGGCGCGGTCTGCGTGGGACGATCGCCGCATGCGCCCGCTCGATCTCGACGTCCGCCGGCACGTCTACTTCTCGATCGTCGCGAACGGCGAGCCGCCCTCCGTCGCGGAGACCGCCGCGTCTTTCGGGATCCCGGAGGAGGAGGCAGCAGCCTCGTACCGGCGACTCCACGACGCTCGCGCGCTCGTGCTCTTCCCGGAGTCGACGGACGTGTGGATGGCGAACCCGTTTTGCTTCGGCGAGACGCCGCATCGCGTCCGCGCAGGTGGGCGGGAGTGGACGGGCACCTGCTGCTGGGACGCGCTCGGCATCCCCGGCGCGCTGCACGCGGACGGAGAGATCCGCAGCCAGTGCGCCTGCTGCGGCGAGGAGCTCGAGCTCGCCCTCGAGGGCGGCGTGCTCACGACCGGCGAGGACGTGCTCTGCCACGTACTCGTCCCGGCTCGGCGCTGGTGGGAGGACATCGCCTTCACCTGACGCACGATGGTCTTCCTCCGGTCGGAGGAGCACCTCGGACGCTGGCTCGGCGACAACGGCTGGCAAGCCGGCGCCACGCTCACGGCGCCGAAGATGAACGAGCTCGCGCGCGCGTGGTGGTGGTCACGGCTCGACCCGGCGTGGCGGCCGCGGAGAGTGACGGAGTCCCAGGCGCTTCTCGGCGCGCTGGGGCTCACCGGCGAGTTCTGGGCGCTCACGCCAACCTGAGTAGGCTTTCGCGCGCGATGGCGCGCCGCGAGTTCCCAACGGTGCTCGACCTCGTCGGGCACACGCCGATCGTGCGCCTCGAGCGTCTCTCGCGCGACGTCCCGGGCGAGCTCCTTGCAAAGCTCGAGTACCTCAATCCGGGCGGCTCGGTCAAGGACCGGATCGGGCTCGCGATGGTCCGCGCCGCCGAGGAGGACGGGCGACTGCGACCGGGCGGGACGATCGTCGAGCCGACCTCCGGCAACACCGGCGTCGGTCTAGCGATGGCGGCCGCGCTGCGCGGCTACCGCTGCATCTTCGTGATGCCGGACAAGATGAGCCAGGAGAAGATCTCGATGCTGCGCGCCTATGGCGCCGAGGTCGTGATCACGCCGACCGCGGTCGACCCGCACTCGCCCGAGAGCTACTACGCCGTCTCGGACAGGCTCGCGGAAGAGATCCCCGGCGGGTTCAAGCCCGACCAGTACTCGAATCCGTCGAATCCGGAGGCGCACTACGAGACGACGGGGCCGGAGCTCTTCGAGCAGACGGACGGCGGCGACGTCGACGCGCTCGTGATCTCGGTCGGGACGGGCGGCACCATCACGGGCGTCGGGCGCTACTTCAAGGAGCACGGGTCGCGGGCGCGCATCGTCGCCGTCGACCCCGAGGGCTCGGTGTTCACCGCTGACGCGCAGCATCCGGAGGGCCCGTACCTCGTCGAGGGCATCGGCAAGGAGTGCTGGCCAGACACGCTCGACGCGTCGATCGTGGACGAGTGGGTGCGCGTCTCCGACCGCGACTCGTTCCTCACGGCGCGCCGGCTCGCGCGCGAGGAGGGCCTCCTCGTCGGCGGCTCGACGGGCTCGACCGCGTGGGCCGGGATGCAGGTCGCTCGCGCGCTCGGCCCCGACGCGCGCGTGCTCATGATGTTTCCGGACTCGGGTCGCTCGTACCTCTCGAAGTTCTACGACGACAACTGGATGATCCAGTACGGCTTCCTCGAGCGGACCACGCCGCCGCCGGCCGTCGAGGAGGTGCTCCGCTTCCGCCGCGCCGACCACGAGGTGCCGGACCTCGTGACGATTCGCTCCCACGAGAAGGTCGGCGCCGCGATCGACGCGATGCGCGAGTACGGGATCTCCCAGCTACCCGTCGTCCGCGCCGACCCGGTCGACTCGCTCGCCGACGTCGTCGGCTCGCTGCAGGAGCGCGAGCTGCTCGAGCGGGTGTTCAAGAACGCGGACGCGCTGAACGAGGACGTCGCCGTCGCGATGCAGCCGCCGCTGCCGGCGGTCGACGCGGACGCGTCCGTCGACCAGGTCTACGAGGGGCTCTCGGGAGGGAGCGGCGCCGTCGTCGTCGTGAACGCCGGGCGGCCCGCGGGGATCCTCACGAGATCTGATCTGCTGGAGTTCCTCGCGGCGCGGCGCGCGCAGGTCGAGCGCTCCCCCTAGGGAACTCCGCCTTGATCGCGACATAGACGGCGCCGATCACGAGCGCGGCGCCCGCGAGCGTCCACGGGCTCGGCCGCTCGCCGAGGAACGCCATGCCGAGCGCGATCGCGACGAGCGGGTTCACGTACTGGTGCGTGACGACGAGCGAGATCGGCGCGGTGCGCAGGAGCCACGCGTACGCGGAGAACCCGACGATCGAGCCCATGATCACCAGGTACGCCCACGCCAGGAGCGAGTCGAGGGCGAACGAGCTCGAGTGGAGCTGGCCGCCCTCGCCGGCGGCGAGCGCGCCGACGAGCAGGAACGTGCCGCCGAACGCCATCTCCCAGACCGTCGCGACGAACGGGTTCTCGGGGAGCGGCAGCCGCTTCGAGAGGAACGAGCCGAGCGTCCAGGACATCGTCGCGCTGACCATCACGGCGAGCCCGAGCGCCGTCGAGCCGCTGCCTAGTCCAGGCGCGACGACGAGCCCGAGGCCGACGAGGCCCGCGAGCGTGCTCAGCCGGGTCGCCCGTGCGGGGTTCTCGCCCGCGAGCAGCCGGAGGAGGATGATCTGCAGCGGGACGGTGCCCGCGATCATCGCGGCGACGCTCGAGTCGATCCTCGTCTCGGCCACGTGCACGACGCCGACTCCGAGCGTCAGGAGGAGCCCGCCCGCGAGCGCGCTCGCACCGAGCTCGGCCCGCGTCACGCGCAGCGACGTGCCGCGCCAGGCGAGGAAGGCACCGAGCAGGAGCGCCGCGACGGCGAAGCGCGAGCCCGCCGCGAGGAGCGGCGGGAGCGTCTCGACGGCGATCTTGATCGCGAAGTAGGTCGAGCCCCAGACCACGTACACCACGGCGAGCGCGATCCAGACGTGCTTCGCGGGCGCGGTCATGCTGAAGTCAACGCGCCTCGGGCCATGCGTGTGAGAACGCCGCCGCTGCGCGGCGCACTCCGGCACGACGATTCCGACCGCTGCTGCTTCCGAGCAGCGGACCTACTGGCCGAGTCGGACGTCCCTGGTGTCAGACACAGTGTCTGACACCTGGCATGTCCGAATACGTCAGTCCCAGCGCCGGGAGAGCCGGAAGGCGGCGTTGATGAGCCCGACGTGGCTGTACGTCTGCGGGAAGTTCCCGCTCTGCTCGAGCGTGTCCGGGAGGATGTCCTCGGAGTAGAGGCCCAGGCCGTTGTCGAGGTCGAGCAGCTTGTCGAAGAGCTCGCGCGCCTCGTCCGTCCGCCCGATCAGCGCGAGCGCCTCGACGAGCCAGAACGTGCAGACCGTGAACGCCGCCTCCATGTGCCCGAAGTCGTCCTGCACCGTGTACCGCCGCAGGAGACCGCCGTCGACGGCGAGCGACGCGCGGATCGCGTCCACGTGGCGTGACGCGCGCGGGTCGTCCGGCTCGAAGTAGCCGAGGTGGACGGCGAGGAGGAGCGCGGCGTCGAGCTGCGGCTCGCCGGCGACCTGGGTGATGGCGCCAACCTCCTCGTTCCAGCAGCGAGTCTCGATCAGTTCGCGTGCCCTGCTCTCGACGTCTCGGGCGTGCGCGGCGAGCTCCGGCGCCTCGAGCGCGTCTGCCACCTCGCCCGCGCGCCGCGCCCCGGCCCAGTGCATGAGGACGGAGAAGCTGTGCAGTCGTGTCTTCCCGCGGAACTCCCAGAGACCGGCGTCGGGCTCCTCGAGCCGCGTGTCCATCTGGCGCACGAGCACGTCCACCATGTCGACGGCCGTGTGCCGCGCGACCTGGCCGACGAAGCGCGCGTCGAGGAAGAGCCGGCTGACGCCGAGCACCATCTCGCCGTAGACGTCGTTCTGGACGTGCTCGAACGCCTGGTTGCCGATTCGCACCGGCCCGTCGCCGTTGTAGCCGGAGAGATGCTCGAGCTCGCGCTCGGTGGCGCTCGAGTCGCCGTTGATCCTGTACGCGGGCTGGAGCACGCCGTCGCGCTCCTCGCAGAGGTTGCGGAGGAACTCGAGGAAGTTCTCCATCTCCTCCGAGTGCCCGAGTCGCTCGAGCGCGTTCAGCGTGAAGTACGCGTCGCGGAGCCAGCAGAAGCGGTAGTCCCACGTGCGGCCGGAGCCAGGGTGCTCGGGCAGGCTCGTCGTCGTGGCCGCGAGGAGCGCGCCCGTGTCCTCGTACTGGTGGAGCTTCAGGGCGAGCGCTGAGCGGACGACCTCGTGCTGGTAGTCGCGCGGCACGCGCGTCCCCTTCACCCAGCGGCGCCAGTAGTCGAGCGTGCGCTCGAGGAAGCGCTCGGCCGTCTCCTCGAGCCCGGCCTCGAGCGGCTCGCCCCACGTGAGCACGAGGTGCCGGTCGTGCTCGAGCAGGAACGGCCGCTCGTCCTCGACATAGGTGAGCGGGACGTTCGTCGTCAGGCGCACCGGAGTGGGGAAGCCCGTGAACTCGATGTGGTTCGACGCCCGCCAGCGGCCGATCTCGTCGAGGCCGTACTCGTACGTCGGCCGGCAGCGGATTCGCGCGCGGGGCTCGCCCGAGAGCGGACGGATGATCCGGACGAGCATCGACGGCTTGAAGAAGCGCTGGTAGAGCTGGAAGCGCGGCGCGAAGTCGATGAGCTCGAAGGAGCCGTCCTCGCCGCTCCAGACCGTCCGCAGGACGTTCGTGTTGTCGAGGTACGCCTGCTCGACCCGGGACGCGTCGACCCCCTCGACCGCGAAGACGCCGCCCTGCTCGCGATCGAGGAGCGGCCCGAAGACGAAGCTCGAGTCCGGACGCGGCCAGCACATCCACTCGACAGAGCCCTCGCGGAGCAGCGCGCTGTACGAGCAGTTCCCGATGATGGCGAGACCTTCGGTCATGAGTCAGGCTATTCGAGCAAGGCTAGGTCGTTCCCTACTCGAAAAGGCACGATGGGAGGACGGGTGGCGGCGAAGAGCGGACATCACGGGCTGGTCATCGCGAGCAACCGGCTGCCGGTGCGCCTGAGCACGGAGCGCGGCAAGGTCGAGGTGCAGCGCAGCCCGGGGGGCCTGTCGGCCGCGCTCACGGCCGTGCGCGGCGACGCGACCTGGGTCGGCTGGCCGGGGATGGTCGTCCCGTCCGGTCGCCAGGCGCGCGTGCGGACGAGGCTCGCGAAGGATCACCTCTACCCCGTGTTCCTCTCGGCCCAGGAGGAGAGGGACTTCTACGGGAAGGTGTGCAACGACACGCTGTGGCCGCTCTTCCACTACTTCGCCGAGCGGCTGCGCATCACTCCCGAGGCGTGGGCGCGCTACGTCGAGGTGAACGAGCGCTTCGCCGAGACGATCCTCGAGCACTGCGAGCCGGACGCGCGCGTGTGGGTGCACGACTTCCACCTCATGCTCGTCCCCGCGATGCTCCGCGCCCGCGAGCCGGGGCTCTCGATCGGCTTCTTCCTCCACATCCCGTTTCCGTCCTCCGAGGTGTACCGCCTGCTTCCCGCCCGCGAGCAGCTGCTCCGCGGTGTGCTCGGCGCGGACTACGTGAGCTTCCAGGTCGGCGACTACGCGAGGCACTTTCGCTCCTCGTGCCTGCGCATGCTCGGGGTCGACTCGGAGCCCGACTGGCTCGAGCTCGACGGCCGCCGGATCGGGATCGGTGTCGACCCGATCGGCATCGACGTCGAGGGCTTCCGCGAGGTGCTCGCGGAGCCGGAGACCGAGCGGCTGCTCGCCGATCTCGAGCGCCAGTACGAGGGCCGCCGCCTGATCCTCGGTGTCGAGCGACTCGACTACACGAAGGGCATCCCGCAAAAGCTCCACGCGTTCGAGCGCTTCCTCGAGCAGGACCCGGAACGCGCGCAGACGACGACGATGATCCAGGTGCTCGTCCCCTCCCGGCTCGAGAGCCCCGAGTACCGGGCTCAGCGCGACGAGATCGAGCTCCTGATCTCTCGCATCAACGGCCGCTTCGCGCGGCCCGGGGTCACGCCGGTCGAGTACATGCACCGGGACATCTCGAAGCCTGCCCTCGTCGCGCTCTACCGCCGCGCAGACGTGATGATGGTCACCGCGCTGCGGGACGGGATGAACCTCGTGGCCCAGGAGTTCGTCCTCTGCCAGTCGGAGCCGGGCCTGCCGAGCCGCTGGCGCGGCGCGCTCCTACTCTCCGAGCTCGCGGGCTCGGCGCAGGTGCTCCCGGGCGCGCTGCTCGTGAACCCGTGGAACGTCGACGGCGTCGTCGAGCACCTCGCGACCGCCCTCGAGCTCTCCGCCCGCGAGCGGCAGCGTCGCCTGGAGACGATGGCGAAGCGGGTCGAGAGTCTCGAGAGCAGCCGCTGGGCGGAGGGATTCCTGACCCGGCTCGGCCGCTACTCCCGCCGCGATCGGCGCACGCGGCGACCGCCGACGGTCGACGAGGAGCTGGGGCAGCGGCTGCGGCGGCGCTTCGGGCGCGCGCGGCGACGCACGATCATGCTCGATTACGACGGGACGATCCGCGAGTTCGAGCTCCATCCGGACCTCGCGCAGCCGACTCCCGAGATCCGCGCGCTCCTGCGCTCGCTCGCGGAGCTGCCTGGAACCGACGTCCACGTCGTGAGCGGACGGCGGCGGCGGAACCTCGAGCAGTGGCTCGGGCGGCTGCCCGTGTACCTCTCCGCCGAGCACGGCTACCTCGCACGGGCGCCCGGCGGCGAATGGCACACGCTCGTCGACCTCGACCTCTCCTGGCTGCGGCCGATCGAGCGGCTCCTGCGTCGCGTCGCCGCGGATGTGCCCGGAGCGCACGTCGAGCGCAAGTCGTGCTCCGTCGCGTGGCACTACCGGCAGGCGGAGCCGGAGTACGGCTCGTGGCGCGCGCGGGAGCTCCTGAACGACCTGCACCAGCATCTGGCGGGCGCACCGGCCGAGATCCTCGCCGGGCACCAGGTCGTCGAGGTGCGGGCACTCGGCGTCGACAAAGGCGTCTACGTGCGCAGCGTCTTCCCCGAGGGGAAGGAGCCGAACCACTTCGTGCTCGGCCTCGGAGACGACCGGACCGACCACGACCTGCTCGACGCGCTGCCGTCCGGCTCGGTCGCGGGCCATGTCGGGGGGCTCCTCCCGAGTACGCGGAGCCCCAACGGGCGCCGCGAGGACATCCACCTCGTCGGCCCCGGAGAGGTGCGCGAGTTCCTCCGCTCGCTCGTGGAGAGCGCGAACGCCTCAGGAGTCGCGGACGTCTCCGAGGCCGCGGTAGATCGCGACTGCCCACCAGCGCCAGGCGGTGAACGCGAAGAACGCGACGGCGGCGAGGATCGCCTGCCAGGTTCCGAAGACGAGGTCGGTGACGAGGTAGAGGACGCCCGTGAACGAGAGCGCGCTCGCGACCGTCCCGGCGATGGCCTCGCGGTTCCCCTTGCGGAGCAGATGGTCCTTGTCGCCCTCCCGGAAGCGGACGCGGTGGTGCGCCGCGGGTGCGAGGAAGAGGACGAGCGCGACCGCCGTGCACAGGAGCGTCGCGTAGTACACGTAGCGGTCGGCGTCGGCGAGGTTCCCGAACGCCGTGGTGAAGCTGATCGCGAGCAGGAAGCCGAAGAGGACGGTGCCTCCCGGGATGAGCGCGCGGAGCTCCTGGAGGAGCTCGCCGTGCTCGCGCTCGAGCCTGCGCTTGTGATCCTCGAGCGACTCCTCGCGCTCGACGTCCGTGTCGAACGCGCTCACGCGAACAGGCCGACCGGGCGGCGGAAGGCGGCCGCGTGCCCGCGGGCGTTCGCCTCGCGCAGCTCCTCCTCGTCGAGCGCTCCGAGCCGGAGCAGGAGCTCGAGCTCGTCGCGGAGGTGCGTCCGCATCATCTCCGGCCCGTCCGTCGCGACCGTGAAGGGCACGTCGTGCTCGACGAACGCGCGGATCGTGGCGAGCACTGCGTCCTCGCCCGGGAGCGCCTTCGTCAGCAGGTTCGAGGTCGGGCAGATCTCGAGCACGATCCCGAGATCGCGGATCGCAGCCATGAGCTCCGGGTCGCTCGCGGCGAGGATCCCGTGCCCGATGCGATCCGGGCGCAGGCGCTCGACGACCTCGCCGACCTCCTCTCGCCCGACCTCGCCGCCCTCCTCGCCAACGTGGATGGTGACCCCGAGCCCGGCCTCCCGCGCGAGCTCGACCATCGGCTCGATCTGCGTGTAGTCGTAGCGCGCGCCTCCCGGCCGCGGCCCCGCGATGTCGACACCGACGATCCCGCGGCTCGCCCAGCGGATCGCCTTCTCGACGATGATCTCGTTGAGCCGGGCGTCGAAGGTGCGATCCATCATCAGGATCAGCCCGGCGCGGACCTGCGGGTACTCGATGCTCGCGCGGTCGACGCCGCGGATCGCCGCGAGGATGATGTGGTCGAGGTCGCGCTCGCCGCCGCGGTTTCGCTTCATCGGGTTGAAGCGCAGCTCGAGCGTCGTGATCCCCTGCGAGCGATAGGCGCCGCCGATCGCGCCGTGCACCGAGCGCTCGACGGCGATGGGCGACGACTGGATCACCTCCGTCCAGTGGTAGATCTGGTCGAGCGCATCGAGCCCCTGCACGCCGTGCGGGTCGGAGACGGTGACGAGCGCGTCGAACTCCCAGTAGTCCTTCACGGGCAGCGCGATCCCCTGCTCGTGCGCGATCGACCAGAGGATGTCGGAGGCGACCGAGCCGCCGAGGTGGGTATGCAGCTCCGCGAGGCCTTCGCCCGCGAGGATCATCGCGGCAGTCTAGGGCAGCCTGTCACGTCGGCCATCGAGGAGGAGACATGCAGTTCGACCGTTACACGATCGCGCTTCTGGTCACGCCCGACGGCGGCCGTCCCGAGCTCGACGACGACGAGGCGGCCCGGCTCCAGGATGCGCACATGAGTCATCTCGCCGATCTCCACGAGAGCGGTGTGCTCCTCGTCGCCGGACCGCTCCTCGGCGACCGGCTCCGCGGGCTGTGCGTCTTCGAGGCCGAGCCGGAAGCCGCGCGCGAGCTGAGCGGCCGCGACCCGGCGGTCGCGGCGGGCGTGTTCTCGGTCGAGATCGTCCCGTGTCTGATCCCGGTCGGAGCGATGACGTTCTCCCCGACCCGGTTCCCGCGCTCCGTGGCCGAGGTCGGCGGCTCGAGCGCGTCGTGAACGTCAATCGGTTGGCTGCCGCGGCGACCAACCACTGCCTCACCGGTTGCGGCATCGGCGAGGTGCTCGGAATGGTGCTCGCGACCTGGTGGGGCCTGGCCAACCTCCCGTCGATCCTGCTCGCGATCTTCCTCGCGTTCGTCTTCGGCTACTCGCTGACCCTGGTCCCGCTCCTCCGTGCCGGGACGGCGCTCGGCGCGGCGATCGGGATCGCCCTCGTCGCAGACACCTTCTCGATCGCGACGATGGAGCTCGTCGACAACGCCGTGCTGCTCGTGTGGCCGGGGGCTCTCGACGCGGGTCTCCGGGACGTGCTCTTCTGGGGCTCGCTCGCGCTCTCGCTCGTCGTCGCGTGGGGGCCGACCTTCCTCGTCA
Source organism: uncultured Gaiellaceae bacterium (assembly GCA_963846995.1). Lineage (GTDB taxonomy): Bacteria > Actinomycetota > Thermoleophilia > Gaiellales > Gaiellaceae > GMQP-bins7. The sequence goes on from CAWJYD010000012.1 coordinate 334,696, forward strand.
ACCGCGCGCTCATCCGGCGCGGGAAGGGACACGCGCGAGCCCACGCCGTGCGCAGCCACGAGTGCGCAAGACCGAAATCCGCGGAGTCGCGGATCTCGGTCGCGCGAAGATCCCTGAAGGCGGACGCTTCGCGTCCGCTGCCGCAGCGACTGGCCGTAGCGCGCGTCGGCTCAGCCGGTCTTGGCCCAGGGCCGTGGGTCGGGGATCGGCGTCAGGATCGGCTCGACCTCGGCGCGCAGGTGCTCGAACGCCGGCGGGAGGACGAGCGTCTCGCCGAGGTGGTCGGGATCCTCGTCGACCGCGAAGCCAGGGCCGAGCGTCGCGAGCTCGAAGAGGACGCCGCTCGGCTCGCGGAAGTAGATCGAGCGGAACCAGAAGCGGTCGATGACGGGCGACGGATGCATGCCCGGCGCGGCGACGCGCTCGTGCCAGGCCTCCTGCTCGTCGAGCGCGACGCCCAGGCGACGTGGTGGACGGTGCCCGCGCCGCCGATGCCGCGCTCCGCGGGCGCCTCGTCGTAGGCGTAGAGGCCGCCGCGGGTCGGGCCGCGCGCCTCCCAGTGTCCTCCCGGCGGGAAGGAAGCCCAGGACGTCCTCCAGCAGATCGCTGGCTCGCGTCGGGCCGACGCGAAAGCGCGAACGGCGTCGAAACCCTGGAGCGCGTGCTCGGCCGGGATCTCGGGATGCTCCGCGACGAGCGGCGCGTCGCCGACCGTCGAGACGACGAGCCGGTGGCGGAGCCCTTCCGGATCCTCGAAGACGCAGACCGCTCTTCGTCGCGCGCGATCGCGGCCGCGTCGGTCGCGAGCCGGCTCTCCCAGAAGTCGAGCGCAGCGTCCGAGCCCACGCGCCACTGGACGTGTGCACCATCCCGGCGCCGGCTCGGCCGCGGCGCGCGCCCGGGTACTCGAAGAACGTGATGTCGCTCCCGGGCGTCCCGCTCTCGTCGGCGTAGAAGAGGTGATAGACGGTCGGGTCGTCCTGGTTCACGGTCTTCTTCACGAGCCGCAGCCCGAGCACGCGGGTGTAGAAGTCGACGTTCCGGGGCGCGTCGCCCGTGATGCACGTGACGTGGTGGATTCCGTCGAGCACGCATCCGCGACCGGAGCGCTAGACTCGAGCCGCCGATCCGGTTAGGCTCCCGCCGGCGTGAAGATCGGGATCGTCGTCCCGTTCTCGTGGTCGTTCTGGGGCGCGGTGGTCGAGCACGCGGAGCTGCAGGCCGCAGCGCTCGAGGATCTCGGCCACGACGTCCGCCTCGTCATGGGGAACGACCCGCCGGGCCAGTTCACGCGCGTGCTCCACCCCCGGGTCGGCCGCCACGGCGAGGCGCCGGCCAACGTCATCCCCGTGGGCCGCTCGGTGATCGTCCCGGCGAACGGGTCGCTGCCGAACATCGTGCTCTAGCCCGCGCTCGTACTTCCGCATCCGGCGGGCGCTCGAGCGGGAGCGCTTCGACGTGCTCCACCTGCACGAGCCGATGACGCCGACGATCTGCCTGACGGCGCTCATCCGCGCGCGCTGCCCGATCGTCGCGACGTTCCACGCGTCCGGCGACCTCGGCTGGATGCGGACGGCGACGCCGGTGTGGGGCTTCCTGATCGACCGGATCGACCACCGCATCGCCGTCTCCGAGCGGGCGCGGGCGTCGCAGGCGCGCTGGCTGCCGGGCGAGTACGAGGTGATCCCCAACGGCGTCCTCGTCCCGGACGCGGCGCCCGCCGGGGGCCGCGAGCATCGGTCGTCTTCGCCGGGCGCCACGAGCCGCGCAAGGGGCTGCAGGTGCTGCTGCGAGCGTGGCCGGAGATCCGGCGGCGGACGGAGCCTGCGGCTCACGCGTCGCGGGCGCCGATCCGCTCGCGGTACGGCTGCTGCTCACGCGGCTGCGCGTCCCCGACGACGGCATCGACGTCGTCGGCTTCCTCGAGCCAGGACGAGCTCACCGCACACTGCTCGCGCGCGAAGGCGCTCGTCGCGCCGTCGATCGGGCAGGAGAGCTTCGGCATGGTGCTGACGCGGGCGTTCGCCTGCGCGACTCCCGGTCGTCGCGTCCGACATCCCCGGCTACCGCGAGGTGCTGACGCCGGAGGCGGCCGTCGCGGTTCCGCCGGACGACCCGACGCGCTCGTCGACGCGGTCGTGCGAGGTCGTCGAGGACGAGCAGCGCGGGCGGCACGATGGGCGAGGCCGCTCGCGCGCTCGCCTCGAGCGCTACGCCTGGCCGACGATCGCGCCGGCGGCTCGAGCGCGTGTACGCGCGCGTGACCGGGATCGAGGTCGGGGAGGCGCGCGCCGCGTGAGCGCTCGCGACGCTGGCTCCGCAGCCCCTGGCTGCCGCGGCGGTCGTCGCGCTGCGCGGCGCTTCGGCGCCGCGGTCGCCGCGATCTGGTGGCGCGGCCCCGACTGGGGCCAGGTCTGCGCACGCGTTCGACTTCGTCGACTGGCGCTGGGTCGTCGTCGCCGTCCTCATCAACTTCCTGTCCGTGGTCGCGCGCTCGCTCTCCTGGCAGCTGACGATCGGGCAGGCGCTGCCGGAGCCGCATCCGCGCTATCGCGAGGTCTTCTCGGCCTTCTGCGTCGGCCTGCTCGGGAACGCGGTGCTGCCGCGCGCGCCGGAGAGCTCGCGCGCGTCGCAGTGCTCCGCCGGCACATGCCCGATGCACCCCGAGGGCACGAGCGCGACGCTCGTCGGCACCGTCTTCGCTCATCGGCTCTTCGACCTTCCCCGGTGGCGCTGCTCGTCGTCTACGTGCTGCTCACGGCGAAGATCCCGCACTGGGCGGTGACGAGCCTCGATCATCGTTCGGCCTCGTCGGGCTCGCGCTGCTCGCCGTCGCGATGCTCTCGGCGCGCGCACCGCGACCACCGCAGCCGTCGCTCGACGACACGGGCAGCGTCCGCCGGGTGCTCGCATGGCCCGCCAGGGCTCGGCGTGCTGCGGGCGCCCGTTCCCGCGCGCCGCGCGCGATCCTCTTTCAGCTCGTCGGCTGGGTGCTGCAGCTCCTCGCCGTGTGGACGGTGATGGAGGCGTTCGCTTCGGCGCGCCGCTCTCCGCGGCCGGCGTCGTGCTCCTGCTCATGAACATCGCGATCGTCTTCCCGCTGTGGCCGGGCAACGTCGGGCTTCTGCAGGCGGCGGTCGCGCTGCCGCTGCGCGACTACGGCGTGCCCTACGCGACCGGTTTCGCGTTCGGCCTCGTCCTGCAGGCGGTCGAGGTCTCCGTCGGCGTCGGCCTCGGCCTCGTCTGCCTCGCCCGCGAAGGGCTCTCGTTCGCGGTGCTGCGCCGCATGGCGAGGAGGACGAGGACTCCTCCGAGGACGTGGTCGAGGAGGTTCGCGAGCTCGTGGAGGAGCTCGACGCGCACGAGGCTGCCCGTGAGAGCGCTGCTGTGTCCCGCTAGCCTCAAGGGCGTTCTCTCGGCGCGCGACGCGGCCGCGGCGCTTGCGCGCGGCGTTCGCGCGAGCGGCGGCGAGGCGGTCGAGCTTCCGGTCGCCGACGGAGGCGAGGGAACGGCCGAGGCGCTCGAGCGCGCGCTCGGCGGCGAGTGGCAGTCGGAGGTGGTCTCGGATCCGCTCGGGCGGCCCGTGTCGGCCGCGCTGGCTCGCTCCTGCCGGACGGGCGCGCGGTCGTCGAGGCGGCGGCCGCGATCGGGCTTCCGCTGCTCGCGCCGGACGAGCGGGACCCGCTCGTCGCGTCGAGCCGCGGCCTCGGCGAGCTCGTGCACGCCGCGCTGCGGGCCTCCGCCGCGGCGCTGCGTCGTCGGTCTCGGCGGCAGCGCGACGGTCGACGGCGGCGCGGGGCTGCGCGAGGTGGTGCGCGAGCTGCCCGTTCCACGACGGTTGCTCTGCGACGTGCGCACGATGCTCGCGGACGCCGCGCGCGCTCTTCGGCCCTCAGAAGGGCGCGATCGCCGACGGCGTCGCGAGTGCTCGAGCAGCGGCTCGCGGCGATGACAGAGCTTCGTCCGTTCGCCGAGCTACCCGGGCTCGGGCGCCGCGGGCGGGCTCGGCGCGGCGCTCGCCGCGCTCGGAGCGGAGCTCGTCCCGGGCGCGGCGACGCTCCTCGACCTCGTCGGGTTCGACGGGCGCTGCGGCGCAGTGCGACGTCGTCGTCACCGGGGAGGGCACGGTCGACGAGACGACGCGGCCAGGGAAAGGCTCCGGGCGTGGTCGCGGGGCGGTGCGCGGCGGCCGGCGTCCGCTGCGTCGTCTTCGGCGGGCGTGTCCGCAGGAGGTCGACGGGGTGCGAGACGGTCGCGCTCTCGGGCGAGCCCGCACCGCGCAGAGGAAGACCTCGTGGCTCTGGGGCGAGGCTCGCTGGCCGAGCGAAGCCGACTCGCGCGACTCGGCGGCGGCGAGGCGGTCGGCCATCGCCTCGAGCAGCTTCCAGGCGACCTGCGGGCGCGCCTCGACGAACGGCCGGAAGACGAAGACCGGCAGGCCGTACGCCTTCACGTCGGAGGCGCGGTCACGGTCGCGGTGCGCGGGCGGCGGTCGATGAGCGCGATCTCGCCGAACGAGGAGCCGGGGCCGATCGTGCGACACTGCCTCGCCGTGGACCTCGACGCGTCAGCTCGCCGCTCTCGACGACGAAGAACATGAGCCCGCCCTCGCCCTCGAGCGCGACTTCTCGCCCGGCCGAGAAGCGCCGCTCGTTGAACTCCTCGGCGAGGCTCTGCAGGTCCCGCTCGTCGAGGTCGGAGAAGAGACGGACGTTCCGGAGGAGCTCTGGCGCTCGGCTTCGACATGGGGCGATTCATACACGAAGCGCGTGCCTTCTGTCACGTCACCGGATCGGACGGGTGCAGCTCCTCGATCTGGAGCTCGGCGCCCTCGAGCCGCGCGGCGCACGCGGCGTACAGCTCCTGGCCGCGGCGGAAGAGCGCGATCGCCTCGTCGACCGGCACATCGCCGCGCTCGAGGCGCGACGACGATCTCCTCGAGCTCGCTGCTGCAGCTCCTCGAACGAGCGCTCGCGTCACGGGCGGACCTCGTCGACCGTCGCGCCGAGCGCGCCGGCGGCCAGCTCGATGTCAAGGGGGTCGCCCAGGCCGAGCCGCCGCCGCGTTCCGCAGCGCGCCGCCTCCCGCGCGGACGATCGCGTAGCCACGGTTCAGCGTCGCGAGCGGCGAGAGCGCCTGCAGGCGCGCGCCGGAGCGGTCGAGCCCGCGCGCTTGCGCCGGTCGAGGAGGAGCGCGGCGCGGCGCGGAGTCTGCTCGCCCTGAGCGTTCCAGCCGTGCCCGCGTCGCGCTCGAGCGCGCACGGATCGCGAGCCCGAGCCGCCGCCGCGTGGCGCGAGGCCGCCTCGAGCTCGCGCGAGGTCCGGCACGACGAGCGCACGCGGCGGCCGTCGGGGTCGCGGCGCGCGACGTCGGCGGCGAGATCGCAGAGCGGCGTGTCCTGCTCGTGCCCGACCGCGGAGACGACCGGGACGCGGCGCAGCCGCGACGGCGCGCACGACGCGCCTCGTCGCTGAACGGGAGGAGGTCCTCGAAGCTCCCGCCGCCGCGGGCGAGCACGACGACGTCGACGTCGGGGTGCGCGGCGAGCGCGCGCAGCGCCGAGACGATCGCGCCCGCGGCGCCCTTGCCCTGGACGCGCGTCTCGCAGACCACGATCCGCGCCGCCGGGAAGCGCGAGCCGATCGTCGCGACGAGGTCGCCGCGCGCGGCGGCGTCCGCACCCGTGAGGATTCCGACCGCGCGCGGGAGCCGCGGGAGCGGGCGCTTGCGCTCCGCCGCGAAGAGCCCCTCCGCCGCGAGCTTCCGCTTCAGCTGCTCGAGCGCGACAAGGTGCGCGCCGAGGCCGAGGCGCTCGATCGTCGTCGCGCGCAGGCCGAGCTCGCCCTTCTGCTCGTACAGCTCGGCGCGCCCGGCGACGTGCACGGTCTCGCCCTCCTCGAGCGCGAGCGCGAGCCGGTCGTACGATCGCGTCGCGCGATCGTGACGCTTCAGCGTCGCGCCCGTCTGCGGGTCCTTCAGCGTCAGGAAGACGTTCGCCCAGGCGTCGTTGCGGCGGAGCTCCGTGACCTCGCCCTCGACCCAGACCGCGGGCAGCCGTCCGAGGAACATCCCGACGCCGCGGTTGAACGACGAGACCGTGAAGACCTTGCGGTCGCCGTAGACGAGGTGCGCGACCTTGGGCACGCGCCCAGCGTAACGCCGGGCGCGGCTAGAGCAGGATCTCGGTGGCGGTCACCGCGTCGCAGCCTCGAGGGACGAGCTCGACCGCGTCGTGGAGATCGACCTCGCTGACCGCGATCCGCTCGGCGAGGGGCACCGGGTAGCCGGCCTCGAGGAGGATGTGGAGGCGCCAGCTCTCGACCTTCGCGCCCTCGTTCTCGTGCCAGATAGGCGTCTGTGTCGTCTCCGCCATGCGCGTGTGATTCGCGCTGTCCGCGTCTTCCCTGCCGCTTCGGCCAGGTTCTCTACCGTCGGCGGAGAGGCGCGCGGCGTTGCTGTCGCGCGAGCTCGACGATCCGATCGTCGAGGCGCTGCGACGCGGCGTTCATCGCCTGCTGGAGCTCCGCGGCGATGAGCCCGTCCGCACGGCGCAGGAACGAGTCGGCTGTTCGGCCGAGCTCCTCGCGCAGCCGATCCGCGGCCTCTTCCCTGATCGCGCGCATCCGGTTCTCGAACTCGAGCGCGCCCGCCTCGCCGCGCGCACCGACCTCCCGTTCCAGCGCCCGGTCGAGGTTCTCGATCTGACGCCGCTCGATCTCGGCGAAGGCGACGTCGATCCGCGCCCGTGCCTCGCTCTCGGCACGGTCGACGTGCTCGTTCACCGCGTGCTCGTGCTGGCGCAGGCGCTCGTTCAGCTCGTCGATCGTCCGGCGGCGGTCGTCGGCCTGCAGCTGGAGCTCCTCGAGCGCATGCGCGAGCGCCTCCCGCGCGTTCCCCTCGAGATCCTCTCGTAGCCGCACGGCGGCGGCGCGCTGCTCGTCGATCGCGGCGTCGAGGTCGTCGGAGTCCGCCGCGACTCGCGACTCGACCTCGCCGATGCGCTGCCGCATGCGCTGCTCGAGCGTCGAGACCGCTCCGAGGAGGGCGTTCTGAGCGCGCTCGAGATCGGACTCCCAGGCGCGCAGGCGCTCCTCGACGCGCCGCTCGACGGCGGCGACGAGCTCGGCCATGGCGTCCGAGAGCTCGCGCTCGCGGACGACGAGCTCTCCCCGCCGCTGGTCGGCGAGACGGCGTTCCTCCGCGACGTACGCGGAGAGGGAGTCCGCCTGCGAGCGTGCGATGGCCGTCACCGGAGCTGCTCGCTCTGGGTCGACGACTCCTCCTCCGCGGCGGCGCGCACCGCCCGCCGCGCGTCGGTGACGATCTGCTCCGTCCGTGTGAACGCGCGTGCGAGCGGCGCAGCAGGAGCGCGAGTACGAGGCGACGGCACGCGCCCGCGACGACGCAACGACGAGGATCCAAGCGAGAGCCGACACGCCGAGAGGTACGAGAAGTAGATCCGAAACGCGACGAGGGCGGCGGCGAGCACGACGACGGCGGCGGCGAGCAGGCGCAGTCCGCGCTCCTCGGCGGCGATCAGCCGATCGGCGTCCAGCCTCTCCCGCGAGCCGTCGCGAAGCTCCAGCTCACCCGTGACTGCGACCACCCGCCGCCTGACGTGGCGGACGTGGTTCGAGAGGGTTCGCTGCGCGAGCGAGAGGAGGACGCCGAAGGCGGCGGCGAGCAGCGTCGCGACTCGGATGTCGCCGGCGACGGCCGCGTACCCGCAGACGACCGGGAATCCGCCCCAGGCGAGCCCGAACCAGAGGTCGAGTGGAAGCGGCCTCCGAGCAGCTCGAGGTTGTAGGCGAGGACGAGGAACACGCCGACCGGAACGAGGAGGGCGAGCCACGGCTCGAAGGTCGAGCGGCGCCGACGACTCCGATCGCACACGCGCCCGCGAGCGAGACGGCCGCGAGCACGACGAGCATCGGGGACGGGATTCCGGTCTGCAGCGGCCGCCCGCGAAGCTCGTCGAGCGCATGCGCGCCGACGCCGACGGCGAGCGCGAACGCGACGACCGCGGCGCCCAGCCGCCCCCACGCCACGACGGGCGCGAGGCAGCCGCCGATGACGACGTAGGAGAGGTGCCAGGCGGTGTAGGGCGGGTGCAGCAGCGTCACGTAGTCGCGCCAGCCCCCCGTCTCGAGGGCATACCAGGAAGGTCTCGCGGAGGGAGCGCTCAGCACCCGCCGCGCCCACATCACGACACCTCCGCCGAGGCTCATGCGGCGCACCTCGACGTCCGCGAGCCCGCCGCGCGCCAGAGGGCGACCTGGCGCCCGAGCGGATACGCTCTCCCAGTAGGAGCGGATCGAGCCGCCCAGAAAGTCGCCGACGTCGTCCCAGCCGTGGCGGAGCACGCGGCCCGCGAGCGGGAGCCCGACGCGCACGTAGAGCTCCCACGCCGGTCGCGCGAGCCGTCGGGAACGCCGAACTCGAGCGACGCGACGGTGCCGCCGGGCCGGACGACGCGCGCGAGCTCGGCGAGCGTCGCCCCGGGTCGGCGACGTAACGCAGGAGGTACGTGACCGTGAGGTGGTCGAACGACGCATCGGCGAACGGCAGCGACTCGGCCGACGCCTCGACGAGCTCGACCCGGTGGTCGAAGCGCCGCCCGGGCGCCTGCGCCAGCATCTCGGGGCTCTGGTCGACCCCGGTCACGCGGAAGCCGCGGCGGACGAGCTCCGCCGCGACGAGCCCGGTTCCCGTCGCGACGTCGAGCACGTGGCCGCCGTCGTGCGGAAGGCGGGAGGCGAGGAACCGGCGCCAGCGGGGTCCTGGCCGAACGAGAGAACCGCGCCGACCTGGTCGTACGACGGCCCGAGCGGCGCGAAGAGCGAGCGAGCGTCAACTGGCATGGGCCTATTCTGGGCGACGTGGAGCTCGGGGACGAATTGGAGCGCGTCGCTGCGCGCGTCGGCGAGCACGGCAGGCACGGGGGCCGGTGTCCGGCATCCTCGCGACCGAGGCCGCTCCGGGCCGACGCGTCTATCTCTGCTCGCTCGACGAACGCGACGGCCTGCGGAGCTGGCTCGCGGTCACGGCGAGGGCGCCACACCGGTCACCGACCGCGCGGTCGTTCGCGCCGCCGCATCGATTGCGGCGCTGTGTGAGATCGCCGCGGACAACGCGGGCGGCGGGGACGTCGACGGGCTGATCGCGAGCCTCGCCGACCTCCGCGAGCGCGAGGCGCCCGAGGGGATCGAGGAGGCGGAGGAGGCCGCGCGGCGCTCTCGCGGCGGGTGCTCGGCGACCCTCCGCGGCTCGCGACGCCCGAGCGCCTCGACGAGATCGGCGCGGCGACGAGACGGCTCGAGCGCGAGCTCGACCCAGGAGGTCCATCGCCGTTCGCTGCCGCTCTGAAGTCGGCGCAGGGCGCCGTCGAGGAGCTCGAGCGCGAGATCGAAGCCGGGTACCGGCTCGAGCTCGCGTAATCTGAGGGCACATGGAGGGCAGCGGCGGCTTCTTCCCGTTCGGCGGTGGCGATCCCGAGGATCTCCTCGGAGCACTTCGCGAGTTCGCCGAGCGGCAGGCCGAGACGGTGCAGGAGACGCAGCGCGAGCAGTTCGCGACCCTGACCTTGAACACGGCAGTGGAGCTCACGTCCGCCGCGCTCGGTCAGATGCGGGTCGAGGGGCCGACCGACGCGCAGGCCCTGGCGCTGCGCGACGCGATGCGCGTGCTCTTCCCCGAGGCGGTTGCGCTCGTCTCGGCAGCCCGTCAGGGCTTCATGCGCCAGTAGCGCTGATGTTCGTCAGGAGGCTCCAGCCACCGTCGACGACGAGAGTCTGGCCGCGGATCATCTCCGCCTCCGGCGAACAGAGGAACGTGACGAGCCCGGCGACGTCCTCCGGCGTGACGAGGCGCCCGACCGGGTTGCGGATTCCCATCTCGAGCATCGCGTCCTTGTTCGGGAAATGCTCGAGGGCGCCCGTTTCGACGACGCCGGCGGAGACCGCGTTGACGCGGATCCCGCGCGGGGCGAGCTCGACCGCGAGGTAGCGCACGAGCGCCTCCAGTGCCGCCTTCGAGGCGCCGACGAGGGTGTAGTTGTCGAGCACGCGCACCGAGCCGAGGCTCGAGATGCCGACGATCGAGGCGCCCTCGGGCATCGCGGGCGCGGCGGCTCGCGTCAGCGAGAGAGGGCGCGCGCGTTCGCCGAGAGCGTCCAGTCCCAGTGCTTGTCGTCGGTCTCGAGCGCCGGGCGGATGACACCGGTCGCAGCCGCGTGGACGAGGACGTCGATGGCGCCGAGCGCCGCGACCTCTTCGGCGACGCGCTGCGAGGCGACGTTCCCGCGCACGAGGATCGGCTCGGCGCCGAGCTCGCGGAGCTCCCCGGCGGTCTGCTCGGCGGGCATGTCCCCGCGCATGTAGCCGATCGCGACTCGCGCGGCGCCGAGCGAGGCGAAGCGGAGGGCGATCGCCTTGCCGATCCCGCGCGATCCGCCCGTCACGAGGACGGAGGCGCCCTCGAAGCTCATTCGACCTTCGGTAGCGGCTCGTACGCCGGAGCGGCGGACGGGATCGTCTCCCACCCGATGCGCGAGAGCGGCTCTCGCTCCCCGTGCTCCGCGAGCGACGACGCGTGCCCCAGGCGGTCGAGGAGCTCCATCTTCTCCTCGCCGTACTTGCGGATCGGGTGGTCGGGGGCGAGGTCCTCGACGAGCTCGCGGATGCGCGCGCGGAGCTGGTACGCGAAATGAGGCGTCGCGGAGCCGACGAGGCCGTCGATGTCGTCGCGCGTCGGCTCGCCCATCGCCGACAGCCTAACGCTTTATTTGATATTGATGATGTATTATAGTGTGAGTTTGTTGATGATTTTGGTTTGATTTTTGTTGAAGTGTATCTTTATTTTGTGCATGATTTTTTTTTCGTTTTTTGTTTTGATGATTTGTTTGTATTAGTATTTGATTAAGAGTGATATCTCTGACTTCTTTAGTTTGATATTTTGACTATCGCTTTGTTGCCTTGGGTCGACGTTGGAACGATCTTGGGGGAATTTTGGCGGCTCACCTGACCAAGATCTAGCTGTGCGGAAAGCTCGTCGCGCGCGTTGCCGGGCGGCGGCTGGACGCGGAACTTCTCGGCCGCTAGGGCAGGCTCGCGTTTGCCTATCTGGTCCTCAACCGGCACCGGGTGGTGACGCGGAGCGCGCTCGTCGAGGCGCTCTGGCCGGACGAGCCACCTGCCGGCATCGAGTCGGCTCTGAGCGCCGTGCTCTCGAAGATCCGCAAGACCGTCTACCCGGGGTGTCTCGAAGGCCGCGGCGACGTCCGTCTCGTGCTCCCGGATGTCTGGGTCGACGTCGAGGCAGCAGCGGAGGCCATCCACCGCGCCGAAGCAACGATCGCGCGCGACTCGTGGGTCGAGGCGTGGGGGCCCGCGCGGGTGGCGCTGCACATCGTCCGGCGGGAGTTCTTGCTCGGCGAGTCGGTGCTCTGGGTCGAGGAGAAGCGCGACTAGCACGGGGAGATCGAGCTGCGGGCGCTCGAGTACATCGGAGCGGCGAGCCTCGCGCTCGGCCCGCTCGAGCTCGACGCCGCCGTCCGCTCGGGCCGCGACCTCGTGCGTCTCGCACCGCACCGCGAGAGCGGTCACCGGCTCCTCATGCGGGCGCTCGTGGCATAGGGCAACGACGTCGAAGCGCTGCTTGTCTACGAGAGTCTGCGTGTATGTCTTTGCGAAGATTTTTAGCGTTGTTTTGAGCGTATAGAGCTAGGTATCTTCACCGGATGCTGTTCGGTGTAGTATGGATCGATCTAGCGCCGACCGGTAGGACTCGCGGTCGGTGTCTGCGCTCGTCGAGATCAGCGCGAACCTCGCCGACCGGGTCGAGGAGCTCGCCTTTCCGTCCGTTCCCTTCGTCTACGACCCGCTCGTCTACGCGCGCGAGCCGCACGAGGCGTACCTCCGACGCTGGGGCGCCAGAGCCCCGCGCGAGCTGCTCCTGCTCGGGATGAACCCCGGCCCGTTCGGGATGGCTCAGACGGGCGTTCCCTTCGGCGACGTCGCGATGGTGCGCGACTTCGTGGGGATCACCGGCCGCGTCGCAAAGCCTCCGCACGAGCATCCGCGCCGGCCGGTGACGGGCTTCGACTGCCGCCGCTCCGAGGTGAGCGGCACGCGGTTCTGGGGCTGGGCGCGCTCCCGTTTCGGGACTGCGGAGCATTTCTTCGCCCGCGCCTTCGTCGCGAACTGGTGCCCGCTCGTCTTCATGGAGGAATCGGGACGAAACCGGACGCCGGACAAGCTGCCGGCGAGCGAGCGCGCGCCGCTCTTCGCGGCGTGCGACGACGCACTCGTCCGCATCGTCCAGGAGCTGCGGCCGAGGCTCGTCGTCGGCGTCGGCCACTTTGCCGAGCAGCGCGCGCGAGCGGCGCTCGGCGGCGACGTGGAAATCGGGCGGATCCTCCACCCGAGCCCGGCGAGCCCCGCGGCGAACGCGAACTGGGCTGGCCTCGTGGACGCGGATCTGCGCGCGCTCGGGTTCGAGCCGGCCCCATGAGGGCCGATCGGCGTGCCAACGGGCACGGAACAGACCTCCTGCCCGGCCTGGGGCCACGGCCGGTGTCAGACGCGGTGTCTGACACCTGGCATGGCCGTTAGGGCCGGCAGAGCGCGGGCGCCGGTAGCGTCGAGCCGTGCGGCGCCCGACGACCGTGGAGCTCATGCTCTCCACCACGATCCTGCTCTGGGCGCTGAACCTCACGGCGACGAAGTACATCCTCGAGCACGGTCTCCAGCCGCTCGCCTACGCGACGGTTCGCTACGGGCTCGCTGGCCTCGTGTTCGTCGCCCTCGGGCTCGCGACCGAGCGATCGCTCCGGATCGAGCGACGGCACCTCGGGCTGCTGGTCGCCGCGGCGGTGATCCTGTGGCTCAACCAGCTCGCGTTCGTGCTCGCACTGAACGTCAGCGCCGCCTCGACGGTCGGGCTCCTGCTCGGGGTGATGCCCATCTTCGCGGGTCTCTTCGGAATGGTGCTCGGGCGCGAGCGGCTCACGCGGCGCTTCTGGATCGCGGCAGCCGTTTCGTCGCTCGGCGTCGCGCTCGTCGCGCTCGGCTCGGGGCACGAGGTCTCGGGCGGACTCGAGGGGATCCTCCTCGGGCTCGCCGTCCCCGCGACCTGGGCCGCGTACTCCGTCGCGGTCGCGACGCTCATGTCGACCTACTCGGCGATCCGCGTGAGCGCCGTCGTCATCCCGCTCGCATGGGTGCTGATCGCGCTCAGCGGAGTCGAGCAGACGGCGACCCAGGACTGGGATCTGAGCTGGGAGGTGTGGGCGCTCCTCGCCTTCGCGACGCTCGGCCCGCTCGTGCTGACGAACGTGCTCTGGTTCCGCTCGCTCGGCCGAATCGGCCCCGCGCGGGCGACGCTCGCGGTGAACCTGCAGCCCTTCGTGGCAGCGATCCTCGCCGTGGTGCTCCTCTCCGAGCCGCTCGGCCCGCTGCAGATCGTGGGTGGGGGGCTCATCGCGGTCGCGATCCTCGGCGCCCGGCGGCGGGCTGCCCCTGCCCAGGCGGCATAGACTGAGAGCCATGAGCGAACACGACTTCATGCCCATCGACGGCTGGGACCACCTCGAGATCTGGGTCGGGAACGCGAAGCAGTCCGCCTACTTCTACGAGCACGCCTACGGGTTCACCCGCACCGCGTACGCAGGCCCGGAGACGGGCGTCCGCGACCGCGCCTCCTACGTCCTCGAGCAGGGCGACATCCGCTTCGTACTGACGAGCGGCCTGCGCGCCGACAGCGAGATCTGCCGCTGGGCCGCGACGAAGGGCGACAGCGTGCGCGACGTCGCGCTCGCCGTCCCGGATGCGTCGAACGCTTACCGCCAGGCGGTGCAGCGCGGTGCTCGCGGCGTCGTCGAGCCGCACTGGGTCGAGGACGACTCGGGGCGCGTCGAGCTCGCGGCGATCGCGACCTACGGCGACAACATCCACACGTTCGTCAACCGCTCCGAGTACGCGGGCGCCTACCTCCCCGGGTACGTCTCGGTCTCGCCGAACGGCGGGCCGGCGGGCGGGATGGGCCTGATCTCCATCGACCACGTCGTCGGCAACGTCGAGCTCGGCCGCATGGACGAGTGGGTCGGGTTCTACGAGCGCGTGCTCGGCTTCACGGAGCTCACGCACTTCTCCGACGACGACATCTCGACGGAGTACTCCGCGCTCATGTCGAAGGTGATGACGGACGGCGAGGGGAAGATCAAGTTCCCGATCAACGAGCCGGCCGAGGGCAAGCGCAAGAGCCAGATCGAGGAGTACCTCGAGTTCCACGGCGGCCCCGGCGTCCAGCACGTCGCGCTGCAGACGGAGAACATCGTCAAGACCGTGGCCGCGCTCCGCGAGCACGGCGTCCTCTTCATCGCGACGCCCGACACGTACTACGACATCGTCCAGGAGCGCGTCGGCGAGATCGAGCAGAACTGGGACGACCTCCGCTCGATGGGCATCCTCGCCGACCGCGACGAGGAGGGCTACCTGCTCCAGCTCTTCACGAAGATCGTGCAGGACCGCCCGACGCTCTTCTTCGAGGTGATCGAGCGGCACGGGTCGCGTGGCTTCGGGCTCGGCAACTTCAAGTCGCTGTTCGAGGCGATCGAGCGCGAGCAGGCGCTGCGCGGGAATCTCTAGCCCCTAGCCTTCCGCCATGTCGCCGCAGCGGCGCACCGCGCTCGTCTCGGTCGGGGCTGCCTGCCTCCTCGTCGCGATCAAGCTCGCCGCGGGCCTCGCGAGCTCGAGCCTCGGGCTGCTCGCAGAGGCTGCGCACTCGGGGACCGATCTCGCCGCCGCGCTCCTGACGTTCTTCGCGGTCTCGGTCTCGGTGCGGCCTGCCGATCGCGGGCACCCCTACGGACACGCGAAGGCGCAGAACCTCGCCGCGCTCGCCGAGGCCGGCTTCCTCGCCGCAGTCAGCGTCGTCATCGCCGTGCTCGCGCTCCTGCGGCTGACCGGAGTCGTGGACGTCGAGGTCTCGCCGACCGTGTGGTCCTTCGTCGCGATCGGGCTCGTGCTCGCGATCGACGCTTCCCGGACCGTCGTCTCCGTCCGCGGCGCGCGGCGCTACCGGAGCGATGCGCTGCTCGCGAACGCGCTCCACTTTGGCAGCGACTTCGTCGGCACGCTGGCGGTGCTCGCGGGGCTCGTGGCGGCCGCGCTCGGTTTCGCGGAGGGAGACTCGATCGCTGCCCTCTTCGTCTCGGCGCTCGTGGTCGCCGCAGCGGTACGCCTCGGACGGAGGAACGTCGACGTGCTCATGGATCGCTCTCCCGAAGGCGAGACGCGACTCGCGCGTGCTGCGATCGCACGACTCTCTCCGCCGGTCGAGCTCAGGCGATTGCGGCTCAGGCGCGCGGGAGGAGAGCATTTCGCCGACGTCGTGATCGGGGTCGCGCCGGGGGCGGCGATCGGGCAGGGGCACGCGGCTGCGGATCGGGTCGAGGCGGCCCTGCACGACGCGTTGCCGGGGATCGACGTCGTCGTCCACGTCGAGCCGACCGGCGCGGACGCTGCGCTCAGGGAGCGCGTCCTCGCCGCGGCACTCACCGTTTCGCACGTCCGCGAGCTGCACAACCTGACGATCCTCGAGGTCGGCGGGCACCCGGAGGTGTCGCTGCACCTGAAGCTTCCCGGTGCGCTCTCGCTCGACGCCGCGCACGAGATCGCCGAGCAGGTCGAGGCGGCGATCCTGCGCGAGGCGCCGGAGGTGCGCGCGGTGCAGACGCACCTCGAGCCGATCTCGGAGCCGGCCGCCGGCGAGGCCGTCGAGATCGACACGGCCGCGATCGAGGCGGCTGTGCGCGAGGAGACGGGCGCGAACGCACGCGAGCTCCGCATCGTGCGCACGGACGACGGCAACGTCGTCTTCCTGACACTCGGGCTCGACGGCGCCGGGTCGCTCGCGGACGCGCACGGGCGGGCGAGCGCGATCGAGGAGCGGGTGCGCCGTGAGGTTCCTGCGGTCGCCGACGTGGTGGTGCACACGGAGCCGTGACGGGGTGAGGCTGTGCATGTTCCATCCGCTCGACCACCCGCTCGAGCGAGGCTGGGTCGGACGCGTCGACGGCGACCGGGTCGTCCAGCTCGCGGCGCAGACGCTGCAGTCGTTCTTCACAGGGGGTGGGGTTGCGCGCGAGCATGCCGAGTTCCCGCTCGCCGAGGTGCGGCTGCTTGCGCCCGTGCTGCGCCCTCCTGCGATCCGGGTCTTCGACGAGCAGACGTCGTTCGAGTTCGCGAACCCCGCGGCTGTCCTCGGCCCCGGTGGCGCGGTCGCCAACGGCCGGTCGCTCGCGCTCCTTCCCCGAGTCGCCGCGGTGCTGGGCCTCGACGGGCGTATCGAGGGGTACACGGGATTCGTGGACTGGCGCCGCGGCCCAGCGCCGCGTCCGAAGGATCGCGACTTTGCGCTTGGCCTCGGTCCCGTCGTGGTCACGCCCGACGAGATCGCTGCCGTGCCCGAGGTCGTCGTCAGGACGAGCGAGGGCGACGAGCGCAGGTTCGGACGAGGCGAGTTTCAATCGATTCGGCACCAATTCGACTGGGACGAGGCCTGCTCGTTCGCGGCGGATGGAACCGAGCTGCAGCCGGGGGACGTGCTCGCCGGTCCGGCACCCGGCACGGTCGACCCGATGGACGCGGGCATCGAGGTCGAGATCGAGTTCGAGTTCATCGGAACGCTCTGGCAGACCGTCCGCTGATGCGCCTCGTCCTCGACTGGGACGGCACCGTCACGGCGGTCGACGGCCTCGACCTCGCACTGCGCGAGTTCGGCGACGAGAACGTCTACGAGGAGCACGAGGCGCTCCTCGGGCAGAAGCTCACGCTGCACGAGGTCATCGCGGGCGAGTTCCGCACCGTCCGGGCTCCGCTGGACGAGGTACAGGCGTGGGCGCGCGCGAACACTGAACTCCGTGACGGGTTCGTCGAGCTCGCGCGAGCGCGCAATCCGGTCGTCGTCTCGAGCGGCTTCCACGAGCTCATCGAGCCGGTACTCGCGCGGGAAGGGCTCGAGCTCGAGGTGCGGGCGAATCACGTCGACGCGCGACCCGACGGCTGGCGCGTGCGCTTCCGCGACGACGAGCCCTGCCCGGTCTGCGGCGAGCCCTGCAAGCGCCGCAGCGTCTCCGACCTCGGCCCGTTCGCGTACGTCGGCGACGGCTACTCCGACCGGTGCGTCGCAGGGGCGGCGCGCCGGGTGTTCGCACGTGACGCGCTGGCGACCTACCTCACGGAACGTGAGATCGCTTTCGAGCGCTTCGCCGACTTCCACGACGTCGAACGGGCGCTCGCCGATGCTCCTGCCGGTTCCTGAGCCCTTCGACTTCGCGCTCTCGACTGTGCGCTTCCGCGACTTCGGCTCCGACGGCGCGACCGTCGTGCACGAGGGTGCGCTCCACCGCGTCGTCGACGGGCAGGAGGTGACCGTGACCGCGAGCGAGGGCGGAGTCGAGATCGAGCCCTGGAGCGACGACGCCGCACGCGAGATCGGCACCCTCCTCGGCCTGCCGTTCGAGCTCGAGCCCTTCCGCACGTGGGCGGCGGACGACCCCGTCCTCGACGGGATCCTCGACAGGCTCCCCGGCTTCCGCCCGACACTCAACCCGCAGCCGTTCGAGGCGCTGGTGGTCGCCATCACGACGCAGCAGATCTCCTTGCGCGCCGCGGCTGCGATCCGGGGGAATTTCGTGCGCCGCTACGGCGTGCAGCACGAGCACGCCTGGGAGTTCCCGCCGCGGGAGCAGGTCAAGGAGCTGCGCCCGAGACACTTCCTCCCGCTCGGGTTCTCGCGCGCGAAGGCGGAGTACGTCCTCGAGCTCGCCCACTCGGATCTCGACTTCGGAGAGCTCACGACGCTCTCCGACGAGGACGTGATCGAGCGCATCACTGCCGTGCGCGGGCTCGGGCGCTGGACTGCCGACTGGTTCCTCGCCCGGCACCTCGCACGCCCGAACGCGTGGCCCGCGGGCGACCTCGGCGTGCGCAAAGCGGTCTCGACGTTCTACGCTCCGGACCGCTCTCTCACGATCGAGGAGGTCCGCCGCATGGGCGAACGCTTTGCCCCGTACGAGAACCTGTCTGCCCAGTTCCTGCTCGCAGGCGCGAGGATGGCCGGGTGACCGTTCGCCGCGCCACCCCGGACGACTTCGACGCGATCGCTGCTCTCTGGCGCGCGCTCGACCACGAGCTCCCGGAGCCGACGCACGAGCCGCCCGAGGACGTCGAGGACGAGCTCGATCAGGTCCGCGAGATCATCGCGTCCGAGATCGCGTTCGTCGCCGAGGAGGACGACGGCCCCGTGGGGTTCGCCCTCGCGCGCCGCAGGGCCGACGGGTTCGGGACGCTCACGGATCTCTACGTCGCGCGGGAGGAGCGGCGCGGAGGCGTCGCGACCGAGTTGATGCGCGAGGTCCTGCGGGCGTTCCGCTCGCTCGGGGTCGAGCGCTTCGACCTCGAGGTGCTCGCGTCGAACCACGTCGCGCGCTCGCTCTACGCGCGCTGGGGGCTGAAGGACGACGTCGTGATCATGACCGCGTCCGTCCCTGAGCTCGAGGCTCGCCTGGGGAGCCAGGAGGCCGCGTCGTTCGGGTCGATCCACATCCAGACCGACGACCTGAGCACGGTCGAGCAGGCCGTGCGGCAGTTCGTCCCGCGGCTTCCCGGGTCGTCGAGGGGCTCGGTCGTCACGGCGCCGCGGGGCGGCTGGATCGCCGTCTACGACGACGTCTGCGATCGCAACCCGGAGATGCTGCGACGACTCGCCCGCGAGCTTTCCGACAGGATGGGCGCCGTGACCTTGCTGCTCGGCGTCGAGCGCGAGGAGCTCGTGCGCATGATCCTCTTCGAGCGGGGTCGGATCGTCGACGAGTATCTCTCGGTGCCGGAGTTCTACGGGCCGCTGCCGCCGGGCGACGTGGTCGGGCTCGCAGCGAACCCGACAGTCATCTCACGACTCACGGGCGCGCATCCGGACACGGTCAGGCGCGTCGCGCGCACCGCGCCCTCTCCCGCAGATCTCCCGCCCGCGCGCGAGCTCCTCGTCGAGCTTGCGGCGACGATGAACGTCGAGGGCGCCGAGACCGGCTGGGCGGACGTGCCGGATCTCGCCGGCTCCGTCAGCATTCCGCGCTCGTGATGATCCTGCTCCTCCACGGCTGGCCGGTCTCAGAGCGGATCTGGGTGTCTCAGGTGGCAGCGCTCCGCGACGCGGGCCACCAGGTCTGGGCGCCGCATCTGTATGGCCGGGGAGCCTCGATCGACGACTGGGCTGCGCAGATCCTGCGTGAGACGGACGACCAGCTCGTCCCCGTCGGCGCGTCGATGGGGGGCTACTGCGCGCTCGCGCTCGCGCGGCGTGCACCGGAGCGCGTTGTCGGCATGATGCTCGTCGCGTCGCGGGCCGACGCCGACTCGTTCGACCGGCGCCGTGAGCGGCACGACATCATCACCGCACTCCGGGCGGGCAAGCTACCCGAGCGCGCCGACGAGGACGCCGACCTCGGGCACCTCGCGATCGCGCAGGAGGCGATGCGAGATCGCCTCGACCTCACGGGCGTGGTCGCGTCGTTCGGCGGCCCGCTGCTCGTCTGCGTGGGGGACGAGGACGAGCTCGTCTCCGTGGCCGAATCCGAGCGGCTCGCGGCGAGCGCGCTCGACGGCAGGCTCGAGGTGTTTCCCGGCGCCGGGCACTTCGTCTCGCTGGACGAGCCCGGGCGCTTCACCGCAGTGCTCCTCGACTTCGTCGACCAGTGGAGGACGTGACGCTCGACGAGCTGCGGCGCCGTCTGGACGACGACTCCGGACTCGCACTCGTGGACGTGCGGACGCCACTCGAGTTCGACGGCTCCGCCGGTGCGCACTGCGATCCTCGGCACGGTCACATCCCGGGCGCGGTGAACGTCCCGCTCGAGCGCATCCTCGACTGCCGCAGCGCCGGGGAAGTGCGCGCGCTCATCGGCCTCCCGGAAGGGACGGAGGTCGTCGCCTACTGCCACGTCGGCACGCGGTCGGGCTTCGCCGTGCAGGTGCTGACCGGCGCCGGCTACGTCGCGCGGAACTACCCTGGCTCGTGGCACGAGTGGTCGCGCGAGGTCGCCGAGGCCTAGGTCAGACGGCCCGTCCGAGGCGCGCGCCGAGCCACACCGCCACGAGCCCGAGGACGAGGTTCGCCGCGATCGACGCCAGGGCGATCACTGACCTGTCGTCCTGCAGGAGGTCGAGGCTCTCCTGCGCGAAGGTGGAGAAGGTCGTGAACCCTCCGCAGAACCCCATGACCAGGCCGACCCTCAGCCACTGCGGCCCGCGCTGGCGGTCGACCAGCGCGGCGATCACGAAGCCGACCGCCAGGCAGCCGCTGACGTTGATCAGGAAGGTCGCCCACGGGAAGGCACCTTCGGTTCGACGCTCCACGTACGTGTCGATGCCGTAGCGCGACAGGACACCGACCACTCCGCCGCCCGCAACTCCAAGGATCAAGGCCACGACTGGCTCCCTTCTCCGTAGGAGCTATCAGCCGGGACGGCGGTTCTCGGCGAGCCCCATCGCCGTGCGCCGAGTCTAGTGGCGCCGACCTGCCGCCACGTGCAGGAACGCGTCCGCGAGCGCGCGGCCCTGGGCCGTCGAGGCGGCGATGCGCTCCGCGGACTCGGCCAGCAGCTCGTCGGGGGGCATGGGGAGGTCGTCCGGATCCTCCTCGATCCAGGAGGCGAGCATGGAGGACGTCACCTCGGGGTGGAACTGGATGCCCCAGGCTGGACCGGCGAGCCGGAAGGCTTGCAGGCAGACGGGGCTGCGGGCGAGCTCCGTGCCCCGCGGGGGGAGTCCGAAGGTGTAGTGGTGCCACTGGAAGACGGTCGCGGTAGCGGGAAGGACGCCGAGGACGGGATCGTCGGCGCCGGCCGCCGTGAGCGAGACGTCGCGCCACCCGATCTCGGGCTCTGTCGCGCGCATGACGCTCGCGCCGGCTGCACGAGCTACGAGCTGGGCGCCGAGGCAGATCCCGAGCGTCGGGATTCGCCGGTCGAGGGCTTCCTTCAGGAATGCGCTCTCACTCGCGAGCCACGGGTGAGCTTCGTCCTCGTCGGGATGCATGGATCCGCCGAAGACGAGCAGTGCGTCGAAGCTCGGCGGCGGGCCGGGCGGCTCGCCGTTCGGAACCGTCCACTGCTCGAGCGCGTGTCCGGCCGCGACTGCCGCCTCGTCGAAGACGCCGCCCGGCACGGTCGCTCCGTGCGTCATCGAGAGAACACGCAGCTCTCGACTGCTCGCTGCAAGGCTCATGCCCGCTCCTTGTCGTCGCCTCCGGGAGCACCCTATCCACGTCGAGACGCCGCACGATGCGGCCAAATACGTCATGGTTCCGGGTGGTTTCACGAGATGGGAGGGTCGGGTACCGACGAGTCATGCCGTTGGTCAGACCGTGTCGGGCGTACGGGTGCGACGTCCTCACCATGGGGGAGTTCTGCATCGAGCACGAGCAGCCCGTCCAGGCCGTCGTCCGGGGCCAGCTCTTCGTGACGACGCGAGAGCACGCGCCGACGACGACCTCTCCGGTCAAGCGCGTGGCGAGCCTCAGAACAGCGTCGGTGCGACCGGCGGCGGCTCAACCCCGCCGCTAGCGACGAGGCTGGCCTCGTCGAGAAGGCCGCGCAGGAGCATGGCGCTCCGCGGCGCGAAGTCGTCGCGGTTGTTGTTGAAGAGCGCGTAGACCTCGTCCGCCTCGTCGGCGAGCCGCGCGAGGTCGGGAACCCACTCCTCGAGCTCCTCCTCGCGGTACATCCAGTCGAAGCGGTCCGAGGACTTCTCGGCCTTGATGTTCCACGTCTTGGCGTTGCGCCCGTGGAAGCGGACGTACGCGACCGGGTGCGTCGCAGCGGCGATCGGCGGGACGACGTTCGAGGCGCGCGTCCGCGGGGCGTCCACCGACACGTACGCGAGCCCGCTGCGCTCGAGGAATGAGAACGTGTCCGCCCGCTCGTCCTCCTCGAGCCAGGACCGATGGCGAAACTCGACGAGCGGGACGAGCGGGTCGAGGAGCGCACGCACACGCCCGAGCTCCGCCTTCGCCTCCTCCGACTTCACGAAGCGCGGGTGGTACTGCAGGAGGATGCCCCGGAGCTTTCCAGAGAGCTCGAGCGGCTCGAGCGAGGCGCGGAACTCGGCGAACGCCTGCTCCTGCTCCGCGGGCTCATGCCCCGTCATCGTCGCGTGCGCCTTCACGTGGAACGTGAACTCGGGTGGCGTCCGCTGCGCCCAGCGACCCGTGACCGCGGGATCGGGCAGGTGGTAGTAGGGGGAGTCCACCTCGACTGTGTCGAAGCGCTCCGCGTAGTAGCCGAGACGCGCCTTCGGCGTCGACACTCCGCGCGGGTACCACGCCTTCAGCAGGCCCTCGTCGGCGAAGCTGCACGTTCCGAGGCGGATCGTGGCGGCCACGGCCGAAAGGGTAGGGCCGGGGGAGCCGCGCGGCTCCCCCGGCAGATCGCTCTAGCGCTTCTTGACGACCTTGCTCTGCGCCGCGAAGCCGTTGATCGTGGCGTTCATGCACGGAGCGGGGAGCGTCAGCTGCGAGCACACGGAGGGAGCCGCTCCGGCGGCAGCAGCGGCGGCGGCACGGAAGAACGTCCCGCTCTTCGCCTTGAAGGCGAACCTGCCCGTGGCTCCGACCTTCGCCTTGCCGAGGCGCTTGAGGCCGGTCGCCTTCAGCCCTCCGAAGATCGTGACCGACGCACCCGCGCGCGGCGCGCCCGCCTGCGTGACCGCACCGGCGAGCGTTGCGCCCTTGCCGGAGCGCTTCGCCGCGAGCGTCACCGCGCCGGAGCCGATCACGGCCGGGGTTGCGATCGTGCCCGCGAGGTTCACCGAGCCGACTCCCGGGTTGTACGGCGTCCACAGCGCGACCCATGCCCCGCTCGTCGCGGCACTGAACACGCCGTTCACCGCGAGCTCGGCGCTGTAGACCTTCGCGCCGAAGGTCGCGCGTCCCGGCGTCCCGGCGGGGACGTCGGGCGGCGGCAGGCAGATCTGGATGTAGGCCTGGCCGCCTGCGGGAGCGATCAGGTACGTCGGAACCTGCAGGGTCTGCCCGGCGGCGGAGAGAACCATCACCCACGTCGCCGTCGGCGCGGTGGTCTGGAGGCACGCCGTCTGCGATGCGGCCGGCACCTGCCCGGGTGCGGCCACGACGAGCTGCCCCTCGAGCGGGAGATCGGCGCCCGCGAGGTCGAGCGCCTTGACGATCGCCTTCACAGGCCCGAGCGTCGTGCCCGGGGCCTGGGTCGTCGTGACCTGCGTGCCTGCCGGTGCGAGGATGCGCACGCTCGCGGTGGCGTCGTCGTTCGGGTCGAGCGAGGCCTTGATCGTCGTCAGCGTGCCCGCCTGCGTGACGGTGAGCTTCGCGGACGAGTACGTCGCCGCCATCGCGGCCGGTACCACGATCACGGCTGCCAGCGCTGCCACTCCGGCGGCGATCGTCCAGATACGTCTCATGTGTCCTCCTGTTCGTCCTGAGCTTTCATCGCGGGTTCATCAGCCCTTTGCGAGGAGCAGGCCACTGGCCTTCACCCACTGCTTGTTGTCGTAACGGTAGAGGTACACCTGCTCCATCGGCCGGTAGTCCGTCCGGGACGTCCGCAGGCGGATGCCGGGGAGCAGGAATGGGTTCGACGCCGTGTCGAGCGACTGCGCGGCCCGCAGCAGCGACGCGCGCGTGAGGTTTCTGCCAGCGCGACGCAGCGTGTCGACCATCGTCCAGGCGGCCGTCATGCCGTACCAGTTGTAGACGTCGGTGGCCTTGCCCGACGGGTCGAAGCGCTGCATGATCGAGCGGTAGAGGGCAACCGTCCTGTCCTTCGCCCACACCGGGTCGTTCGGGTTCTTGACGAAAGCGATCGATAAGGCCCCTTTCGTCAGCTCCGGCGCGTTGAAGCGGGCGATGCCCATGATCGTCGGCTCGATCGAGACGGACGCGATGTACACCTGCGGCTTCCAGCCGAGCTTGTGCGCCGAGGCGATCGCCTGGATGAAGAACTTGGGCGTCGCGAACAGCATGAGGGTGTCGGCGCCGGACGCCTTCAGCAGTGCGATCTGCGACGTGACGTCCGCGCCGGTGAACTCGTACGGCTGACGCGCGACGACCTTCGGCCCCTTCCCCGCGATCGCATGCGTCAGCCCGGTGAGCATGTCGCGGCCGAGCTCGGTGTTCTCGTAGAGGACGGCTATCCGCGCCTTCGGCCGCGTTTTCGCGACGGTGGCTCCGTACACGTCGCCCTCGCCGCGGTAGCTCATCAGGAAGCCCATCGTCCACGGGTACCGCGCGTGGTCGCGGGCGATCGACTGCGAGCCGTCGGCGGCGAAGAGCTGTGGAACCTTCTGCGCGTTCAGGTAGTCGCGGATCGCGAGGTTGTTCGCGGTGCCGACGCTCCCGAAGTCCGCGAAGACGCGATCCTGCTCGACGAGGCGACGGGTGAGCTGAACCGTCTGTGCGGGGTCGTACGCGTCGTCGTAGTAGCGGTACTCGATCTTCCGGCCGTTCACGCCGCCCTTCGAGTTGACGTAGTCGAAGTACGCCTTCGCGCCCGGCGCGACGGAGCCGAAGGCGGCGGCCTCGCCGGTCAGGGGCGCAGTTCCGCCGAGGAGGACGCTCGTGGAGGTGACGCCGGGGTCGGACACGGGGGCAGCTCCCGCCGCCGATGCGAGCAGGATCGCCGCCGTCGCGGCGAGTAGCAGCCGCCTCACTTCGTGACCGGCGTGCGCAGGACGGGCAGCTTGAGCGTCGCGGTGCCGACTCGTGCGCGCGCGCCCGTCGGCATCGGCAGGTCGAGATAGAGGAGGTTCGCGCTCGACTGCGCCGTCGACGACGACGCGAGCGTCACCGTCAACCTCGTGCCCTTCGGCAGGTAGGTCGCCTGGCTCCCGAGCTGGATCGTCACCTTGTGCGCACCGCCCGTCGTCGGCACCCCTCCCGCGGCGACGACGATCTCCTTCCCGGTCGGTGTCTTCGCAGTGAGGACGGCGACGAGCCTCGACCAGCCGCCGCTTGCGGCGATCGTCGTCTGCACGGTCGGCGTGCCGAAGATCTCGAGCGGCTTGCGCAGCTTCGCGGAGGTGCGCACGGCCTTCCCGGTTCGCGCGAACGTCGTGACGCCCGGGAACGAGACGAAGGTCGGCGACACCGGCGGGAGCGTCCCGCGCTTCACCACGCCGGCGTCGCCCGTACCCGAGTAGTTCTCCGGGACGATCTCGACCCGGGCTTTGGGTGGCTGCGTCGCACACGTCCTCAGGAAGCAGTCGAACCAGCCGAGAGCGCGCGACAGCAGGAGCGGCGTGTCACGGGCGGGGAAGGAGGACGGCGGGTGGCCGTGCAGGCCGACGTACAGCTCCTTCGGCCCGGCGAGCTTCTGGAAGGCGTTCGCGCCCTGGTCGAT
Source organism: uncultured Gaiellaceae bacterium (assembly GCA_963846995.1). Lineage (GTDB taxonomy): Bacteria > Actinomycetota > Thermoleophilia > Gaiellales > Gaiellaceae > GMQP-bins7. The sequence continues at coordinate 360,128 of CAWJYD010000012.1, forward strand.
CCCGAAGAGGAAGTCGCGGCGTCCCTGCGCCATGAACACGGGCGTCGTGACGGAGCCGAGCCTCCCGATGCTCGAGCGTGCGGCCGTCCACGGCTTCACCGCGGCGGCGTTGCCGGAGAAGGCCGCCGCCTGTACGGCGTCGAGCGCAGGGTCGCGCCGGTCGGCGGGGATGGAGCCCGCAAGGCCGGCGACGAGGCCGGACTTCACGAGGCCCTGCGGCATGAGGGCGGAGTACAGGTCCGTCCACGTCTCGACCGTGACGACGGCTGCCCAAGGGACACCGCCGACGAGCGAGTTGAAGACCGCGCCGCCGCCGTACGAGATGCCCCACGCGCCGATCTTCGTGTCCGAGACGTCCGGCCGCGCTGCGAGCCAGTCGAAGACCTCGTGCGTATCCGCGACCTCCCGTGGGCCGTCGATTCCGACCAGACCGCCGGATTGGCCGTGCCCGCGGGCGTCGAACGTCAGCACTGCGTAGTTCGCGAGGAAGGACGGGTAGCCCTCGACGAGGGCGTTCATCTGCTGGCGGTTCCCGGAGAGGCCGTGGAGGAACACGATCGCCGGCCAGCCCCCAGGGGGTGGGGTTCCGTCGGGCAGGTAGAGCGTCGCTGCGAGCGAGACGCCGTCGTCCGTGCGGATCGAGATCTCCTGCTTGGCCGCGGTCGCGCCGTGCGCAGCGCCTGCGACGAGGACGAGCGCCGTCGCGAGCGACGCGAGCGACGCGAGCAATGGCTTCAGCACGGGTGGAGGGTAGCCCGCACGGCCGTGCCCGGTGTCTGACCCCGGGTCTGACACCGGGCATGTCTCAAACGGCCACGTCAGGGGTCTGACATCCACGCCCCGGGGTCTGACACCTGTCTCGGCCCTACACCCGTCCTGCCTACACTCCCGCCCGCATGGATTCGCGTCCGATCGGCGTCTTCGACTCGGGGATGGGGGGCCTCACCGTTCTCCACGAGTGCCTCGTCACGCTCCCCCACGAGGACTTCGTGTACCTCGGCGACGGCGCGCGGCTCCCGTACGGGCCGCGCCAGCTCGACGAGATCAGGCGCTTCGCGGCCGAGATCGCCGGCTACCTCGAGCACGAGGGCGTGAAGCTCGTCGTCGCCGCGTGCAACTCGGCGACTGCGGCGGCGCTCCCGGACCTCCAGCGCAAGCTCTCGGTTCCGGTGATCGGTGTCCTCGCGCCCGAGGCGCACGCCGCCGTGCTCGCGACGCGCAACCGCCGCGTCGGGCTCCTCGCGACCGAGGCGACGGTCGCGAGCGGGCGCTACGCCGAGCTCGTCCATGCGCTCGACGCGGGCGTCGAGCTGACCTCCGTGGCTTGCCCGCGGCTCGTGCCGCTGATCGAGGGCGACGACCCCTTCGGCGAGGAGACGGCGTCCGCCGTCCGCGAGTACGCCGCGCCGCTGAAGGAGGCCCGAGTGGACACGGTCATCCTCGGCTGCACGCACTACCCGCTCATCCGCCCGATCCTCCAGCGCGTGCTCGGCCGCGGCGTGACCCTCGTCTTCTCCGCCGAGGAGACCGCGCGCGAAGTCGCGGAGACGCTGGCGCGGAAGGGGATCGAGAACGGCGACGACCGCGAGGGCTCGTATCGCTTCCTGACGACGGGCGACCCCGAGCTCTTCCGCGACATGGGCCGCAGGTTCCTTCAGCTCCCGATCGGCGCAGCCGAGCACGTCGAGGTCGCCGCGCTGCAGGCGGTCGCATGAGGCACGACGGCCGCAAGGCGGACGAGCTGCGCGTGCTCGACATCGAGCCCGACTACCTCGAGCAGCCGCACGGCTCGGTCCTCTACGCGCAGGGGAAGACCGTCGTCCTGTGCACGGCGACCGTGGAGGAGGGCGTGCCGCGCTGGCTCGCGCGGAGCGGGCGGGGCTGGATGACGGCCGAGTACGCGATGCTGCCCGCATCGACGGGCGAGCGCACGCAGCGCGCCGTGTCGCGCGGCCGCCCGGACGGACGCACCGTGGAGATCCAGCGGCTCATCGGCCGCGCGCTCCGGTCGGTCTGCGACTTCGAGGCGCTCGGCGAGCGGACGCTGTGGCTCGACTGCGACGTGCTCCAGGCCGACGGCGGCACGCGCTGCGCATCGATCACGGGTGCCTGGATCGCCGCGCGTCGCGCGCTCGACCGCTTCGGGCTGTCCAAGGCGCTCTCCGGCTCGATCGCGGCGGTCTCGGTCGGGATCGTGTCGGGCGAGCCCGTCCTCGACCTCGACTACGAGGAGGACTCGAGCGCGGAGACCGACATGAACGTCGTGATGACGGGCGACGGACGGCTGGTGGAGGTGCAGGCGACCGCCGAGCGCGACCCGTTCTCCCGGGAGCTCCTCGACTCGCTCCTCGACCTCGCCGCGGGCGGGATCGAGGAGCTGACGGCCGCGCAGGCCGACGCCGCAGCCGCACCGGCTGCTTGAGAATCCTCGTCGCCACCGGCAACGAGAACAAGCTCCGCGAGCTTCGCGAGGCGCTGCCCGGCTGGGAGATCCAGCGGCTCGAGACGCCGGACGAGCCCGTCGAGGACGGTGCGACCTTCCTCGACAACGCGCGGATCAAGGCGCATCACGGCCGTCTGCACGCGCCAGCTGCGGAGTGGGTGGTCGGCGAGGACTCCGGCATCGAGGCGGACGGCCTGGGAGGTCGGCCCGGCGTCCACTCGGCGCGCTGGGCGGACGATGGCGTCGCGCGGCTGCTCGCCGAGCTGGGGGACTGCCGAGGAGCGCCGCGCCCGCTACGTCAGCGAGATCGTCGCGCTCGCTCCCGGCGGCACCGAGCTGCGTGGGTCGGGGACGCTCGAGGGGACGATCGCCCGCGAGCGGCGGGGCAGCGAGGGATTCGGATACGACCCGATCCTCGTTCCGCTTGGCGAGTCGCTTACCGTCGCGGAGCTCGGGAACGCGTGGAAGGCGGAGCACTCGCACCGCACGGCCGCCGCGCGCGAGCTCGCGCGCCTGCTCGCGGCACGCCCCACCTGACGTTGCTAGCGTCGGCGCGATGGACGCTGACCAGGCGCTCCGGGAGCTGACCGAGCTCTCGTCGCAGATCACCTCCGCGGCCGTGCTCGACGCCGACGGGGCCGTTCTCGCGTCGGCGCCAGAGGGCGAGGCCGTCGCCACGCGCCTCGCTGACTCGGCGCGTGAGCTCGTCGACGCGGCCGCGGGGCTCGGTGCAGGCGCGGGCGACGTCACGCGGGTCGAGGTCGAGCTCGACGAGGGCGCGCTCTTCGTCGTGCGCGACGGAGGACACACGGTGGTTGCGACCACCGGGCCGCGGCCGACGTCGGGTCTGGTCGTCTACGACCTCCGAACCTGCGCTCAGGCGATCGCGCCCGCGAAGAAGCGGCGGCCGCGAAAGCCGAAGGAGCCGGCCGAGTGAGGAAGCTCGTCCGCCTCGCGCTGCTCGTCGCACTCGCGGTCTGGGCGTGGCGCACGCTCGTCGGCTCGAACGCTCCCGAGGAACGGGTGGGGGTCTCGTACGCGGACGGCTCGGCCGTGGTGTTGGAGCCTGGGTCGCCCGGCTTCGAGCGGCTCGCGTCCGTCGCGCGCTCCGCACTGCGCTCGTGACGCACGACGAGCTCGGCGCGCTGCTCGTCGAGCGAGCGTTGCTCGAGGGCGATTTCGTGCTCCGCTCCGGTCGCCGCTCGTCCTGGTACCTCGACAAGTACCGCTTCGAGACGGAGCCCGAGATCCTGCGCGCGCTCGGCGCCTCGCTCGCCGACGCCGCGCGAGCGTCCGAGCCCGAGGCCGTCCGGCTCGCCGGGCCGGCCCTCGGCGCGGTCGCGTTGGCAGCTGCGGCGGCAATGGCGTCCGGGCTGCCCTTCATCATCGTGCGCGGTGAAACCAAGGAATACGGCACGGCTAAGCGGATCGAGGGCCCTTTCCAGTCGGGCGAGCTGGTGTGCCTCCTCGAGGACGTCGTCACCTCCGGCGGCGCTCTCGCAGAGGCGGTGTCGGCCGTCCGCGAGGAGGGGCTCGTCGTCCGTCACGCCGTCTGCGTCGTCGACCGGGAAGAGGGCGGCTCCGACGCGCTCGCCCGCCTCGGGGTGCGCCTCACAGCGCTCTTTCGGGCAAGTGAGCTCCTGGAGTTGCGAAAAATCCCCGGAAAGCGGCATGGTTGAGCCAAATCCGGAGGGGTGTTAGGCTCCTCCGATCCCGTGAGCACGAAATCGACGTCAGGAGGAAACCAGTGACCAAGCAGGATTTCGTGGACGCCGTAGCCGACAAGGCCGGCATGTCCAAGCGTGAGGCGGGGGCTGCGGTCGACGCGATGCTCGACTGCATCACGGCCGCCCTGAAGGACGGCGACGCCGTCACGTTCACCGGCTTCGGCAAGTTCTCCACCTCGGCGCGCGCGGCGCGCATGGGCGTCAACCCGCGGACGGGTGAGAAGGTGCACATCGCGGCGACGACGGTCCCGAAGTTCACGGCCGGCAGCGCGCTCAAGGCCTCGGTCAAGGGAGGCTAGACGGAGCGACTCCGACCGGAGTCTTCAGAGGCCGCTTCGGAACGCGCGGGGCGGCCTCTCTTTTGGCCTTGTATACGAACATGTGTTCGATTACGGTGGAGCGGTGCAGCTCTCCTTCGACGCGGCCGACCGTCTCGTGGAGCTCGTCCACGCGCGGCGCGGCGCGGTCGGTGCGGAGGACGCAGCGCGCGCGCTCTTCGCGCTCGAGCGCGCTCCCGCGGCGCTCGCCCACTCACTGCTCGCGGACGTCGTCGAAGGCGACGCACGCCTTGCCTGGCTCGGCGGGCGGGTCGGGCTTGCGGACGGCGCGCACGAGGAGACCCCGATCGAAGACGCTGCGTTCGTCGTCTTCGACCTGGAGACCACGGGGTTGTCGGCGGCTCGCGACCGGATCTGCGAGATCGGGGCCGTCCGCGTCGAGTCGCTCGAGCTGCGCGAGACGTTCGAGACGCTCGTCCGGCCCGGCGTCGCTCTTCCGCCGACGATCTCGCGGCTCACGGGCCTCCGCGACGCCGAGCTGAGAGCCGCGCCGCGGCCCGAGCTCGCGATTCGCCGCTTCCTCGCCTTCACTGGCGACGCCGCGCTGGCGGCGCACAACGCGCGGTTCGACGTCGGCTTCCTCGACCGCTCCGTCGAGCGCCTCACCGGGCGACGGGTCGCAGCGCCCGTCGTCGACACCGTGTGGCTCGCTCGACGGCTGCTGCACCGCCGCAGCGAGCGCTTCTCGCTGCGCCAGCTGTCGCACTTCTTCGGGACGTCATGCGAGCCGTGCCATCGCGCGCTGCCGGATGCGATCGCGACGGCGGAGATCCTCGTCGCGCTCCTCGGGCTCGCGCAGGAGCGCGGCGCGCGGACGCTCGCCGAGGTCGTCGAGCTCGCCGCGCCGCGCGCGCGGCGACTGCACGCGCGCCGGTCGCTCGTCGCCGGCGCTCCATCGACCCCGGGCGTCTATCTCTTCCGCGGCCGCAACGACGTCGTGCTCTACGTCGGCAAGGCGCGGAGCCTGCGCGCGCGCCTGAGCTCGTACTTCGCGGGCGACCGGCAGCGGCCGGCCGTCGAGGCAGCGCTCGGCGCCGTGGAGCGGATCGAGTGGCGCGAGCTCGGATCCGAGCTCGAGGCATCGCTGGCGGAGCTCCGCCTGATCGCCGATCTGCGCCCACCCGCGAACGCGCGTGCGGTGCGTCCTGATCGCTCCGCGTACCTCGAGCGTCGAGGCGAGCGCTGGGCCGTCGTCTCGAAGCCGGGCCGCTACGGGCCGATCTCGAGCAAGCGGCGGGCGCAGCTGGCCGCGCGTGCTCTCGGGGACTTCTGCGGCGACGACCTCGAGGCAGCGCTCCCGCCGCTCCACGCGAAGCTGAAGCGCCTCGCCCGGGACCTCCGCTTCGAGGACGCCGCCCGCGTGCGCGACCGCGTGCGCGCCCTCGAGCAAGTCGCGAGCCGCGTCTCCGAGCTCGACCGTCTGCGCTCGTCACGGCTGTGCGTGCTCGCGCCCGCGGGCGAGTCCGGATTCCAGCGTGCCTTCCTCGTCTCACACGGGCGAGTCCACGAGCGCGCCCTCCCGCTCGGGGCGGCCGGACGCATGGAGCTCGAGTCCGGGCTCGCGATCGCGGCGTCCGCCGAGGTCTCGTACGCACCGGAGGACGCGGCGGCGCTGCTCGTGGTCGCGGCCGCGCTCCGCCATCCCGCGCCCGAGCTGCGCATCCTCCCTCTCGACGGCGCCGTGACCATGGCGGCGTAGCCTGTGCGCGATGGATGCGGTCAACTTCGCGGATCGCGTCGCGGAGGCGGTCGAGCGCAAGCGGTCGCAGCTCGTCGTCGGGCTCGACCCGATGGTCGACCTCTTGCCGATGGAGCTTCGCGGCGAGGCGGTGCTGGGGCGCGCCGCGGCTGCGGCCTCGGTCGCGCGCTTCTGCAAGGGGATCGTCGACGCCGTCGGCCCGTACGTCGTCGCGGTGAAGCCGCAGTCGGCCTTCTTCGAGGCGCTCGGCTCGGACGGCGTCCGCGCGCTCGAGGAGGTCTGCGACTACGCGCGTGGCGCCGGCCTGCTCGTCCTGCTGGACGCGAAGCGCGGCGACATCGGCTCGACCGCGCGCGGCTACGCGACGGCGTATCTCGAGCCGCGGGAGGACGGGGTGCCTCTCGCGGATGCGATGACCGCGAGCCCGTACCTCGGCCAGGACTCGGTGGAGCCCTTCCTCGCGGCATGCCGTCGCTACGGCTCAGGTGTCTTCTTCCTCGTGCGGACGTCGAACGCGGGTGCGGCGGACATCCAGGATCTCGCGATGTCGGACTCCCGCCCGCTCTGGCACCACGTCGCGGAGCTCGTGCGGGAGTGGGGCGAGCCGCTCGTCGGGGAACGGGGGATGTCGAGCGTCGGCGCCGTCGTCGGGGCCACGCTTCCGCGAGCTGCGTCGGACGCACGCAGGCTGCTTCCGCGCACGCCGATGCTCCTGCCCGGAGTGGGCGCGCAGGGCGCCACACCCGCCGACGTCGCCCGGGCATTCACGGCTGGAGCTGCGAGCGCGCTCGTCACCGCGTCGCGCTCCGTGATCTACGCGTACCGCGAGAGCGAGGCCGACTGGCGTACGGCTGCGGGCGCGGAGGCGCAGAAGCTCGCCGGCCAGGTGTGGGCGGCAGCGGGCTGGTAGGCGGGACGAGTAGATTTCGGCCGCTCATGCGCAGAGCATCGCTCGCCGCCGTCGCGCTCCTCATCCTGCTCGCCCTCCCGCTCCGGGCCGCGGGCGCGACTGCGCCAGACGTCCCGGCCTCGGCCTGGTACCTCGTTGGTGACGACGGGGCCGTCCTCGCGCGACACGACGCGTCGCGCAGGCGCGCGATCGCGAGCATCACGAAGCTCATGACCGCGATCGTCGTCCTCGAGCACGCACGCCTCGGCGACACAGTGCGCGTGGACCCGCGGGCCGCGGCTGTCGGCGAGTCGACGATCTATCTCCAGGGAGGCGAGGAGCTCACCGTGGAGCAGCTCCTGCGCGGGCTCCTCGTCCCGAGCGCGAACGACGCCGCCGAGGCGCTCGCCCTCCACGTCGGGCACGGCTCGGTCGAGCGCTTCACGGCGCTGATGAACGCGAAGGCGCGCGAGCTCGGTCTCACCGACACGCACTTCGAGAACCCGCACGGGCTCGACCAGGTCGGCCACGTCTCGAGCGCACGAGACGTCACGAAGCTGCTGCGGTACGCGCTCGGGGTGCCGTTCATCCGTGATGCGCTCCAGCGCGAGAGCGTCACGCTGCCCGGCGGCAGGACGTTCACCTCGACGGACGATCTCCTTGCCGACTGGGCGCCGCTCGTTGCTGGTAAGACCGGGCACACGCACGACGCCGGCTGGTCCGAGACGGCGGCCGCGAGCCGGAACGGTGCGACCGTGTACGGCGCGGTGCTCGGGAGTGCCTCTCGCGGGGTCCGCAACGACGCACTGCGTCAGCTCCTGACCTACGGCCTCGACAGCTACCGCTCGGTCCAGCTCGTGGATTCGCACCTCGTGTACGCAAGGGCGAAGACGGGCTACGGCCTGCCCGCGGTGGATCTCGTCGCGCCGCGGTCGCTGGCCGGTGCGATCCGCGTCGGACGACCTCTCGTCGAGCGCATCATCGCGCCCACCGCCCTCGCGCTGCCGGTTGCCTCCGGCCAGGCGGTCGGCCGCGTCGAGGTGTACGAGGGCAACCGGCTTGTCGCCTCTTCGAACCTCGTCGCCGCCAAGGCGGTTGCCGACGCGAGCGCGTTCGCGAAGGCGAAGTGGTACGCGAAGCGAACTGCGCGCAATCTGTGGGGGATGGTCACGTGATTGTCACCGTCACGACGAACGCTGCGCTCGACCGGACGCTGACGGTCCCGGTCTTCCAGATCGGGTTTCGCCATCGCTCGAGCGAAGTGCTCACGCTCGCCGGCGGCAAGGGGATCAACGTCGCCCGCGCGCTGAAGATCCTGGAGGTGCCGGTCGTCGCGACCGGGCTCGCGGGCGGGCGGACGGGCACGCGGATCATCGAGGAGCTGACCGCTGAGGCGATCCTCAACGACTTCGTGCGGATCGCGCACGAGTCGCGCACGTCGACCGCCGTCGTCGACCCGACCGCCGGCACGCACACCGAGATCAACGAGTGGGGGCCCGAGGTCTCGGCCGTCGAGCTGCAGATGCTCGTCGAGAAGCTCCACTACCTCTCACGGGGCGCGGACTTCGTCGTGCTTTCCGGCTCACTGCCGCGGAAGGTGCCGACGACGTTCTACGCCGACGCCGTGCGCGACCTCGAGCGCCGCGACGTCAGGGTCGTGCTGGACAGCGAGGGCGAGCCCCTGCGCCTCGGCGTCGAGGCGGCCCCGTTCCTCGTCTCGCCGAACCAGCGCGAGGCAGAGCAGCTCGTCGGGCAGGAGCTCGAGGACGACGACGACTTCCTGATGGCGCTCGACGCGATCGCCGAGATGGGTGCCCGGAACGTCCTCATCACGCTCGAGAACGGCTGCTTCGCGCTCATGCGCTTCGGCCGCAAGACGAAGCGGATCCGTGCCTTCGCGCCGTTCGTCGAGCCGGTGTCGGGTGTCGGCTCGGGCGACGTGCTCCTCGCACAGTTCCTCGCTGCGATCGGGGACGAGCGGGCGCCGGACGACGCGATCCGTGCCGCCGTCGCCGCGGGCGCGGCCTCGGTGCGCGAGGTCGGGGCGGGCAGGTTCGACCCGAGCCTCGCATTGACCCTGGCCGCGGACATCGAGCTCTCGGAGTTGCAGCCGGTGCGCTCCTAGCCGTCGGCGGACGCTGCTACCGTCCTGCAATGGAGACCGAGTTCCGCCAGGAGGAGCTCGAGCGACTCGTCGCGTTCGAGCGGAAGTTCGGCAAGGAGGGTCTCACCTTCGACGACGTGCTCCTCGTGCCCGCGGAGTCGCATGTCCTCCCGAACGACGTCTCGACGGTCACGCGGCTCACGCCCGCGATCGCGCTGAACATCCCCCTCGTCTCGGCGGCGATGGACACCGTGACGGAGGCGCGGCTCGCTATCGCGCTGGCGCGGGCGGGCGGTATGGGGATCGTTCACCGCAACCTCTCCATCGAGGATCAGGTCGCTGAGGTCGACAAGGTGAAGCGGTCTGAGTCGGGGATGATCGTCGAGCCGGTGACCCTCGCGCCGACCAACACGGTCGCGGAGGCGCTCGAGCTCATGGAGCGTTACCGCATCTCCGGCGTCCCGATCACGGACGGCGACGGCGTGCTCGTGGGCATCCTTACGAACCGCGACCTTCGCTTCGAGACGGACGTCGCCCAGCCCGTGTCGGCGCTCATGACCGACCGGAACCTCGTCACTGCGCCGATGGGGACGACGCTCGAGGAGGCGGAGGCGATCCTCCACCGCAACAAGATCGAGAAGCTCCCCGTCGTCGACGCGGACGGGCGGCTCACGGGTCTCATCACGGTCAAGGACATCTCGAAGCGGATCAAGTACCCGGATGCGACGAAGGACGACCAGGGCCGGCTGCGGGTCGGCGCCGCGGTGGGCGTCGGGCCGGATGCGCTCGAGCGCGCCGCAGCCCTCGTCGACGCGGAGGTGGACGTTCTTGTCGTGGACACGGCACACGGCCACTCGCACGGCGTCCTCGACGTGGTCAGGGCGATCAAGGGTCGCCATGACGTCGAGCTGATCGCGGGAAACGTCGCCACAGGCGAGGGGGCGCTGGCGCTCGTCGACGCGGGGGCGGACACGGTGAAGCTCGGCGTCGGCCCGGGGTCGATCTGCACGACCCGGGTCGTGGCCGGGGTGGGGGTCCCGCAGATCACCGCCGTGTACGACGCCGCCGGCGCGCTCGCCGGCCAGGACGTCCCCGTGATCGCCGACGGCGGCGTCCGCAACTCCGGCGACATCGCGAAGGCGATTGCCGCAGGCGCCGACGTCGTCATGCTCGGCTCGATGCTCGCGGGAACGGACGAGGCGCCCGGCGAGGTGATCGTCGCGCAGGGCGAGCGCTTCAAGGAGTATCGCGGGATGGGGTCGCTGGGAGCGATGAAGGCGCGCTCGTTCTCCAAGGATCGCTACTTCCAGGGGGACGTCGAGGACGTGGACAAGCTCGTCCCCGAGGGCATCGAGGGCCGTGTCCCCTACAAGGGCCCGCTCTCGCCGATCGTGCACCAGGTCGTCGGCGGCCTGCGCCAGTCGATGGGCTACTGCGGGGCCGAGACCATCGAGGCGATGAAGACCCGGACGCGGTTCACGCGCATCACGCCCGCCGGCCTCCAGGAGAGCCATCCGCACGGCGTGACCATTACGAAGGACGCTCCGAACTACCGGCGCTGACGTGGGCGAGGTCGTCCCGATCTACGAGCCGGAACCCTCACCCGAGGAACGCCCCGTGCTCGTCGTCGACCTCGGCGGGCAGTACAGCCAGCTCATCGCGCGGCGTGTCCGCGAAGCACGGGTCTACTCCGAGCTCGTCGGCCATCGGCTCACGGCCGCCGAGGTCGCGGCGCGGCGTCCGGCGGCGCTCATCCTCTCGGGCGGCCCCGCCTCGGTCTATGCGGACGGCGCGCCGGAGCTCGACACGGAGATCTTCTCGCTCGGCGTCCCGGTGCTCGGGATCTGCTACGGCATGCAGCTGATGGCGCGCGACCTCGGCGGAGCCGTCGAGCGCACGGGGGCGTCGGAGTTCGGGAAGGCCGAGCTGGAGGCGGACGACTCGCCGCTCTTCCACGATCTCCCGCCCGAGCAGACCGTATGGATGAGTCACCGCGACTCGGTGACGGCACCTCCCGCCGGCGCCCGCGTGACCGCGTCCTCGCCGTCGACGCCGATCGCTGCCTTCGAGGATCGTGAGCGCCGCCTGTACGGCGTCCAGTTCCACCCCGAGGTCGTGCACACGCCGCACGGCCAGGAGATCCTCAAGAACTTCCTGTACGAGGTCGCGGCGGCACCGCCGACGTGGACGCCGGCGGCCGTCATCGAGGAGCAGGTCGCTCGCATTCGCGCGGCGGTGGGAGCGCGGCGCGTGCTCTGCGCTCTCTCGGGCGGCGTCGACTCGGCCGTCGCAGCCCTCCTCGTGCACAAGGCCGTCGGTGACCAGCTGACCTGCGTCTTCGTCGACCACGGGCTCCTGCGCGAGGGCGAGGCCGAGCAGGTCGTGGAGACGTTCGGCGGTCACTTCCACGTACCCCTCGTGCACGTGCAGGCGCAGAAGCGCTTCCTCACGCGGCTCGAGGGCGTGTCCGATCCGGAGGAGAAGCGGAAGATCGTCGGCGAGGAGTTCATCCGCGTGTTCGAGGACGAGGCGTCGAAGCTCGGCGACGTGCCATTCCTCGTGCAGGGGACGCTGTACTCGGACGTCATCGAGTCGGGCGGCGCAGACGACGGCGTCGCGGCGCTCATCAAGTCGCACCACAACGTCGGCGGGCTTCCGGACGACATGCAGATGGAGCTCGTCGAGCCGCTTCGCCTCCTCTTCAAGGACGAGGTGCGTCGCGTGGGCGCGGAGCTCGGCCTTCCGGAGCGGATGGTCTGGCGCCAGCCGTTCCCGGGTCCCGGTCTCGCGATCAGGATCATCGGCGACGTCACCGAGGAGCGCCTCGCGATCCTCAGACGCGCGGACGCGATTCTCCTCGAGGAGATCCGCCGCGCCGATCTGTACCGCGAGCTGTGGCAGAGCTTCGCCGTCCTTCCCGCGATCCGCTCGGTCGGCGTCCAGGGCGACGAGCGCACGTACGCCTATCCGATCGTGATCCGCGCGGTGACCTCGGAGGACGCGATGACGGCCGACTGGGCGCGCATCCCCTACGACGTGCTCGAGACGATCTCGAGCCGGGTGATCAACGAGATCCCCGGAGTCAATCGCGTCGTGTACGACGTGAGCTCCAAGCCTCCCGCGACCATCGAATGGGAGTAGCGCTTCACTCGGGCTAGGGTGCGTCGTCGGCGTCCGGCCGCCGATCTCTCCTCGATGCGACTCGTCCTGCTTCTCGCTGCGCTGACAGGCGCGCTGGGGCTCGCTGCCGCCTCGGCCTCCGCGAGCGAGCTCGTGCAGGACCCGAACGCGAAGCTCGTCTCCCTGAAGGTGAACGCACGCGGCGAGGCGCTCCTCACGTACCGCCGCGCCAGCGGCCGGCTGCGGCACGTGCTCGTCTGGGGCGCGCTCAACGCGCGCGCGCCGTCACAGGACGTCCCGCAGGTCCGCTTCCGCTGGGACTACGCCGGCGGGTGGGGCAAGTACCGGAAGGGCTCGTACTGGAAGACGTTCAAGGACGGCTGCAAGCCGTACGACGGCCCCGCGCTGCCGCTGCTCGTGGCCGCCTGCAAGGCGCCGGACGGCACGTACTGGTCCGTGCAGGCCTGGCAGCGACGTCTCCCGCTTCTCGGCTTCGACCCGTGGCTGCCGGCGCAGTCGAACGTCGAACTCCACGTTGCGCACTTCTCGGGCGAGCTGCCGAAGCTCGAGCTCTACGCGAACTGGTCGTACGACGGACGCTGGCAGAGCGTCTTCGGCCGCTACACGTACCTCGGCCAGCCCGTCTACGGCTTCGGCTCGACGAGCAAGGGCGTGCCGAAGGACAAGTACGGGCGCAACCTCTACATCGACACGTTCGACTCCGCGTACGGTTCCGGCTGGCGCCGCGAGGCGGGGATCCTGACCCACCGTTCGACTGGCACCTTCTGCCACGGCTTCGTCCCGCAGCGGCCGTTCGCCGGCTACCCGAGCCAGGACACGAGGCCTGCCGCGCCGGGGACGCGCTACCGCGTGACCGTGGGCGGGCCGGGTGTCATGCCGATCGTCCAGACCGAGGTGGCCGGGCTCACGCAGGCCGACCTGCGCCGCGACTCCGAGATCGACTCGGTGTTCGACTCCGTCATGGACGGCGACAAGGTCTGCGCGCCCGAGCGCTAGTCGGCGCTCAGCAGATCGCGAAGCTCCTCAACCCTTCGACGTCCTCGGGCTCGACGTCGACTCGGTCGACGCGCGCTCCGCGCGGCCCCTCGCGGCAGAAGGCGACGAGCCGCTCGACGGCGTCCTCGTCGCCCTCGAACACGGCCTCGACGGTGCCCTCCCGAGCGTTCCGCACCCAGCCCGCGACGCCTGCGCGGCTCGCCATGCGGCGGACCGAGTCGCGGAAGAAGACGCCCTGGACGAGTCCGTGGACGACGACGCGACGGCGGATCATGGAAGCCGGATGATGCCCTCGGGGTCGATCTCGACGTCGACCCGCTCGTTCGCGGCCGGGTGGTCGAGCTCCGTGCTCAGCGCCTCCAGCCGGCGCCCGTCGTCGAGGCGCACGATCAGGCGGACCGCCGGACCGGTTCTCACGGCGCGCTCGACGGTCCCGTCGCCGGCCCCCGCTGCGCGCCGCACCGAGACTGCCTCCGGTCTCACCGCGGTCTGGCCGTCGACGTTGCCGATGCCGAGGAAGCGCGCAACGTCGAGGTCGAGGGGATGCGACCAGAGCTCGTCGGGCGTGGCGGCCTGCACCACCCTGCCCTCGCGCATAACGGCCACGCGATCGCCGAGCGCGAACGCCTCGCCCTGATCGTGCGTGACGTACACGGCCGTGAGCGCGAGCTCGTCGAACAGGCGGCCCAGATCCTCGAGCAGGCGGTCGCGCAGCCTGCGGTCGAGCGAGCCGAGCGGCTCGTCGAGGAGCAGGATCTGCGGCTGGGGGGCGAGGGCGCGCGCGAGCGCGACCCGTTGGCGCTCCCCGCCCGACAGCGTCCCGACGGAGCGGTGCCCGAAGCCGGCGAGCCCGACGAGCTCGAGCAGGTCTCGTGCACGAGCCGCGATCGCGTCGGCCGAGTCCCCGCGCATGCGCAACCCGAACGAGACATTGCCGAGGACGTCCCGGTGCGGGAAGAGCGCGTGATCCTGGAACACGAGCCCGATCCCGCGTCGATACGGGGGCACGTCCGCGAGGTCGCGACCGTCGAGCACCACCCGTCCCGCGTCGGGTCGCTCGAGACCGGCGATCACGCGCAGAAGGGTCGTCTTGCCGGAGCCGCTCGGCCCGAGAAGCGCCACGACCTCGGCGTCTCCCGCGTCGAGGCTTGCGCGATCGAGCGCGGCCTTCCCGTCGAACGCGACGCTGACGTCCTCGACCCGGATCATTCCTAGAACCAGCCGTCCCGCGTCGGGCGCAGGCGCTCGACGAGCAGCACCGAGACGACGGTCACGCCGAGCAGCACGACGGCCAGGGCGTACGCCTCGGCGAGGTTCGATTCGCCGGGGCGCCCGAGGAAGCGGAAGATCGCGACCGGCAGCGTCGGCCGGTCCGGACGCGCGAGGAACACGGTCGCGCCGAACTCGCCGAGGGAGATCGCGAACGCGAACCCTGCGGCCACTGCGAGGCCTCGCGAGACGATGGGCACGTCGATCTCCAGGCGCACCCGGCCGGGGGACGCACCGAGGAGCGCGGCGGCCTCGCGCTGGCGTTCGTCGATGGAGCGAAGGGTCGGGACGACGATGCGCACGACGAACGGGATCGCGACGAGCGCCTGGGCGACCGGGACGATCCACGGGGCGGCGCGGAAGTCGACGGGCGGCGTGTCGAACGCGATGAGGAAGCCGAGCCCGAGCATCACCGCCGAGGCGCCGAGCGGGAGGAGCACGAGCCCGTCGAGGAGCCGCGAGCCTCGGGCCTCGACGACGGCGAACGACGCGAGACCTCCGACGACGACCGCGATAGCGGTCGCGGCGCTCGCGTAGACGACCGAGTTCACGACCGCCGTCCACGGCGCTGCGAGGAGGATGCTCGTCGGCTGCCCGAGCGCGCGGTACGCGTCGAGACCGTGTCCGCCGCCGACTGCGAGCGAGCGCTCCACGAGCACCGCGAGCGGGAGGCCGAGGAAGAGGAGGAGGCCACCGAGGCTCGCGCCGACGACGAGCTTCTCCGCACGGCTGCGCGGCCGGCGCAGCACGTCGCGCTCCGGGCGGAGCGTGCCCCGCACCGTCACGCGGCGCTCGAGCCGGGTCGCCGCGACCACGGCCGCGAACACGCAGGCGAGCTGGACGAGGGAAAGGACGGCGGCGGCGCGCAGGTCGAACATTCGAACCGCCTGGTCGTAGATCTCGGCTTCGATCGTCGAGTAGCGCGGGCCGCCGAGGATGAGGACGATCCCGAACGAGGTGAACGAGAAGAGGAAGACGATCGCCGACGCAGCCGCGAGCGCAGGAGAGAGCAGCGGCACCGTGATCTCTCGGAGTCGCTGCCACGGGCTGGCGCCGAGCGTCGCGGCGGCCTCGGACACGCGCGGATCGAGGCTCGCCCAGAACGTCCCGACCACGCGGACGACGACCGCGACGTTGAAGAACGCGTGCGCGACGAGGATCGGCGCCCAGCCGCGTTGGAGCGGTCCGGGCAGGATCGCGAGGAATGCGAGCGCGACGACGACGGTCGGCAGCACGAACGGGACGACCACGATCGCGCCAACGAGGCTCCTCCCGCGGAAGCGATAGCGACCGAGGACGTACGACGCGGGCAGCGCGACGGCAAGGGTGAGCAGCGTCGAGGCCAGCGCCTGCCAGACCGTGAACCACACGACGTCCCGCGTGACCGGATCCGTGAGGACGTCGAGCGGCGCGGACCCGTCACCGCGCAGGCCACGCTCGAGGATCGAGACGAGCGGATACACGAAGAAGAGGGCCAGGAACGCGAGCGGAACGGCGTAGACGAGCAGCCGCCAGCTGCGGCCACTCAGCGCACGACGACGTCCGTCCACTGCTTGACCCAGCGCTCGCGGTTCTCGTCGATCGTCGCGGGTGGGAGCACGAGCGGATGCTCGGGGACGACCGCGAAGCGTGCGAACTCGGGAGGGAGCACAGTGCCGGTGCGGGCGGGGAAGACGAACATCTGCAGCGGGATGTCCCGCTGGAACCGCGGCGAGAGCATGAAGTCGATCAGCTCCTGCGCGCCCTTCACGTTGTGGGCGCCGCGGAGCACGCCCGCGAGCTCGATCTGCCGGAAGCAGCTGTCCGTGACAACGCCGGTCGGCGCGGTCGTCGGTCGCGGCTTACGGTAGATCACCTCGACGGGCGGGCTCGAGGCGTACGAGACGACGATCGGCCGTGTCCCGTGACTTCCCGCCGCGCCGGAGAAGCGCGTCGTGTACGCCTCCTCCCACCCGTCCACCACGAGGACGCCGTTCGCGCGCAGCCGCCGCCAGAAGTCCTGCCAGCGGTCGCCGTAGCGGGCGATCGTCGCGAGCATGAACGCGAGGCCCGGCGTCGACGTCGCCGGGTTCTCGACGACCAGCTGGTTCCGGTAGCGCGGCTCGGTGAGGTCGGCGAGCGAGCGCGGCGCGGGAATGCCGTGTGCGGCGAACCAGCCCCTGTCGACGTTCAGGCAGACCTCGCCGTGGTCGATCGGCGTGACGCGGTGCTCGGGATCGAGCAGGAGCGCGGGGTCGACGGTTCCGAGCTCCGGGGGTGCGTACGGCTCGAAGACGTCGCCCGAGAGCGCGCGCTCGACGAGGTTGTTGTCGACGCCGAAGAGCACGTCGCCCTCGGGGTTGCCGGCGGTGAGGAGCGCTCGCGTCACGACCTCGCCCGCGTCGCCGCCCTTGAGGATGCGCAGGCGGAGGCCGCTCTCGCGCTCGAACGCGCGCTTCACCGACGGCGAGATCGCGAACGCGTCGTGGGTCACGAGCACCACGTCCTTCGGTTGGCCGCTCCCGCCGCAGCCTGCGATCCCGATGCATGCGACGGCGATCGCTGCGAGAAGCGCCGCTCGCCGGATCACGCGTCTGCTCCAGGCAGGATCGCGAGGAGCACACCGCGTGCGACCTCGACGCGCGCCTGTGCGCTCGCGAAGACGTTCGAGACGCCGCGCGTGGAGCCCGGCTCGAGGGTCTCGCCGCGCAGGGGATAGACGAGGCCTTCCGTGGTGACTCCTTCTGCCGGCCCGTTCACCGCGAGCAGCGAGACCAGCTCGCCCGGCTCGCCGTCGAGCTCGCGGGCGCCGCGGACGACGTGTACCCATGCGTCGCCGACGAGCGCGTCGATCCGGATCGACGCGTAGCGCTCCGACGCGAGCACGAGCAGGCCGCTCAGCTCGTGGTCGAGCCGCCCGCCGCGGGCGCGAGGACGAGGATGCGCTCGGGGCCGAGCACCGCCGCCGCGTCGAGAGCGAGCTCGAGGTCGGTCTCGTCCTTCTCCGCGGGGTGGCGGTCGATGCGCGTGCCCGCTCTCTCCGCACGCGCGAGTGCGTCCGGCGACGCGGAGTCGAAGTCGCCGACCGCGAGCGCGACCTCGAGCCCGACCGCCTGCGCCGCGTCGAGGCCGCTGTCGGCGGCGATCACGCGGGCACCGGCCGGCACGGCAGCTGCCGCCGACGGCGCGAGCCGGCCTCCACCTGCGACCACCACCACGAGCTCCTGCGACACGCCTTCCTCCGCTGGCATTACCCAGGTCAGGTTCTGCGGGTCGGCGGCGCGTTAGCCACCCTCTCAGCCCGGTTTGCCCGAGCTCCCCGTTACGTCACGGAGATCGTAGCTGCGTCGACTTCGTCAGAAGAAATGACGGCTCTACGCGGAGCGAAGCTGCCCGCGGATCGCGCCGCTCGGATAGCGCTTCGTGTGCACGTTGACGTAGTAGCCCTTGGGGTTCGCCTCGAGGGCCTTGACGGTCGACAGGGTCGGAAAGATGCAGCCGGTGAGCTTGAACGTCGCGTCCAGAGGGATGACGACCGGGCCGGGGACTCCCGCTTTCCCCTTGTGGATGTGTGCAGCGATCGGCGTGTCGATGCCTTCGAGGCCGCTGATGCGCCAGCAGACGCGTGTGCCGACAATCGTGATCGTGGCGCTCCCAGACCCCTGGCCCGACACCTTGGGGACCTCGAGCTTTGCGAGCATGGTCGCCTCGAACCTGAACGTCTTCGGGCGGGAGGCGTGTGCCGAGTGGCACAACGCCGCGAACAGCGAGATGAACAGAAGCGCGACGCTCGCTCCGCCGAATTTGGAGCTTCTCAGCATGGTTTTCGACTAGGAGCTTGCCGTAAGCGTCACGGTGTAGGTGGCGCCATTGAGCGTGACTGTTGCCGTGAGCGTCCCAGTCTTGTTACTGCCGTTGTTCATCTGGAACTGGATGCTCGGAGTCTGAGATGACCCATTGGCGATCGATTGCGGCGAGGCGGGCGTCAAACCGACGGCCTGACCGCCGAGCGTGTACGCCACCGAGATTGCCGATCCAGAATTCGTCACGGCGTTGTGGCTAGCGTCGATGAGGCGGATGTTCCCCGTGACCGTCGCTCCGCCGTTGCCGAGACCCGTGAGCGAGCACGTCACCGCCGTGATCGCCGTGTAGGTGCAGCCGAGAGCCCCGCCGCTCGACGTCTTCACGAAGTCGATGCCGGCGAAGATGTTGGCCGACTGCGTGAGGCCGCCGGACGTCGAGGTGCTGTAGTTCGAGTCACCGGAATAGACAGCGGTGATCGTGTGGCTGCCGGTGGTCATGGTTGAGGCGCAGGTCGCCACGCCGCTGCCGTTCAGGGTCTGTGTGCCGCACCCCGAGATCGTGTTGCCGCCATCCTTGAAGTTCACGGTTCCGCTCGGTGTTCCCGACCCGGGCGACGTTGCGCTGACCGTGGCTGTGAACGTGACCGACTGACCCGTCACCGAGGGATTGGCCGACGAGGCGAGGGCCGTCGAGGTCGACGCGGGATTGATTGTCTGCGTCAAGTTCGACGAGGTTGAGGTGACGAAATTGCTGTCGCCGGCGTAGACCGCCGAGATCGTCCGCGGGCTCGCGGTTGCAGGGAAGCTCGCCGAGCAGGTGGCGCTGCCGGCGCTCATCGTCTGCGCGCTGCAGCTGCCCAGCGTGGCGACCCCGTCCTTGAACTGAATCGTGCCGGTCGGCGTGCCCGAGCCCGGCGAGACCGCGCTGACAGTGGCAGTGAAGGTGACTGACTGGCCGGTCACCGACGGGTTGGCCGACGACGCGACTGCAGTCGTCGTCGAGGCCTTGTTGATCACCTGCGACAAGTTCGAGGAGGTGGACGTGAGGTAGTCGTTGTCGCCGGCGTAGACCGCTGAGATCGTGCGCGGGCTCGCGCTGGCGTTGAAGCTCGCCGAGCAGGTTGCGCTGCCGGCACTGAGGGCCACCGCGCCGCAGCTCGCGAGCGTCCCGCTGCCGTCCTTGAACTGGACGTTGCCGGTCGGCGTGCCCGACCCCGGTGAGGTTGCGCTGACGGTCGCCGTGAACGTGACCGACTGGCCGGTCACGGACGGGTTCGCGGAGGAAACGACGACGGTGGACGTCGACGCCTTGCTGACCGTCTGCGAGAGGTTGGTCGAGGTCGAGGCCAGGTAGTTCGCGTCGCTCGAGTAGACGGCGGAGATCGTCTGCGAGCCCGCGCTGGCGTTGAAGCTCGCCGAGCAGGTGGCGCTGCCGGCGCTCATCGTCTGCGTGCCGCACGTGCCGAGCGTCGTGCCGCCGTCTCTGAACTGGATCGTGCCGGTCGGCGTCCCCGAGCCGGGCGAGGTTGCGCTGACGGTTGCCGTGAACGTCACCGACTGGCCCGTCACCGACGGGTTGGCGGACGAGGCGACCACCGTGCTCGTCGAGGCCTTGTTGATCACCTGCGAGAGGTTCGAGGAGGTGGAGGCGACGTAGTCTCCGTCTCCCGAGTACACCGCGGAGATCGTCCGCGGACTCGCTGCTGCGTTGAAGCTCGCCGCGCAGGTGGCGACGCCCCCACTCATCGTCTGCGCACTGCAGCTGCCGAGCGTCGTCGACCCGTCCTTGAACAGGATCGTCCCGGTCGGTGTTCCCGACCCCGGCGAAGTTGCGGTCACGGTCGCCGTGAACGTGACCGACTGGCCCGTGACCGACGGGTTTGCGGAGGACGCGACGGCCGTGGTCGTTGCAGCCTTGTTCACCGTCTGCGTCAGCGTCGACGAGGTCGAAACGTTGTAGTTCGTGTCGCTCGAGTAGACCGCAGTGATCGAGTGGCTGCCGCCAGAGGCGCTGAACGACGCACTGCACGTCGCCTGGCCGCCGCTGAGCGCCTTCGCACCGCAGCCCGTGATCGTGGTTCCGCCGTCCTTGAAGTTCACGGTGCCCGTGGGCGTCCCGGATCCCGGAGCGACCGCGCTCACCGTCGCCGTGAAGGTGATCGACTGGCCGGTGACCGAGGGATTCGCGGACGAGGCGACGGTCGTGGTGGTGTCCGCCTTGTTCACGCTCTGCGCCAGCGTCGACGAGGTCGACGCGCTGAAGTTCGCGTCGCTGGAGTAGACGGCGGTAATCGCATGGCTGCTGCCGCCTGCCGCGTTGAAGCTCGTGCTGCAAGTCGCCTGGCTGCTGCCGTTCAACGTCTGGGTCGCGCAGCCCGTGATCGTCGTGCCGTCGGACTTGAAGTTGACGGTCCCGGTCGGGGTGCCCGCTCCCGGCGAGTTCACCGTCACCGTCGCGGTGAACGTGACCGACTGACCGGACACGGACGGATTCGCCGACGACGCGACGGCGGTGGTCGTGGCCGCCTTGCTCACCGTGACCGACTGCGTGGCGGACGTCAGCGACGTGCTCGAGGCAGTGAGGGTCGGCGTACCGGCGTTGCCGTCGCGGTACAGGAAGCTCGCGTTCGACGATCCGCTCGAAATCGAGACCGATGTGATCGTGGTCGTGTTTCCCGTGTCGCGGAACACGCCGGCCGTCGACGTGCTCGCGAGGTTGACGGTCGTCGACCCGCTGGTGACGGGGTTGTTGGCGGCGTCCCGTCGTTCGACGGTGATCGTGCTCGTCAGCTGACCGGTGACGACGGTCTGCGGGCTTGTCGTGAAGACGAGCTTCGTTGCCGCCCCGGAGGCGAGGTTGACGTTCGTCGTACCACTCGTGGCCGTCCAGGTCCGCCACTTGGCCGTCACCGTGTAGCTGTGGGAACCGGCAGCAAGCCCGGTGTCGGTGCACGAGCTCGCGGTCGTCGGCGAGGCCGAGGTCGGGCAGTTTCCGGCTGGCGTTCCACCGTCCCGGGTCACGAAGTACGTCACGGTGCCCGTACCTGGAGCGGTGATCGAGCTCCAGGTCAGCGCAACCGTTCCCGCACCCCCTGTCCCGTTCGTGATGCTCGGCGCTGCGAGCGTTCCCACGGTGGCCTGTGCGCTGCCTGACCCACCGGTCGTCCAGTAGGCGATCGCCCCGACCGCGAGAGCCAGCGCGATCGCGAGCGGAGAGCCCACGAGAAGCAGGCGCTTTCGACTCGGCCGCCACGGCCGGCCGGCATGTCCGAAAACGCTCACGGCTGGTTCGTTCCCGAGCTGGAGTAGCTGAGGCTGAACGTCCGGCTCTTGCAGTTGTCCTGGTTCGAGGGCGTGTTCTTCAGCCGGATCTGCGGCCGGAACGGGCCGGCCGGGACGGGCCAGTTCACGGCGCTCGCGGGAACTGCGAGCTTGTTCGTGGGAGACGCACTCGAGGGCTGCGTCTCGATGTTCGCGGAGCTGTCACAGCCGCCGGGAGCCCCCGAGGCGGTGACGGTGAGCGCGGTGACGTACAGAACTTGGTTGTTCGGGTTCGTGATCGTCACCGGGATCGACTGCCAGAGGCCCGGGTAGAGCCCCGTCACGCTGCCCGCGACGCTGAAGCTCTGGCCCGAGTCCGAGGAGACCTTCCAGGAGTAGGAGGCGACCTCGGAGACGTTTCCGGCCATGTCCACGGCGACGACGGCGAACTGATGCTGGCCGTTGTTCGTCGTCTGCACGGTGTAGGTCAGCGGCGACGAGCACGGCTGGTACGAGCCGTTCTCCTTCGAGCACAGGTAGCCGGCGATGCCGCTCGACGGTGACGGGTCGGTCGACGACCAGGCGAAGGTCGCTGTCGCACTGGAGCTGGGATCCGGCGGCTTCTGCGAGAAGATCGGCTTCGACGGATCGACCGTGTCGACGAAGAACGTCCACGATGCCGCCCCGCTCGACACGTTGGCCGCCGTGTCCACGGCGTTCACGGAGAACGTGTGCAGGCCCTGAGCGAGCCCCGCGTACGTGATCGCGCTCGCGCACGCGATGTACGAGCCGGCGTCCAGCTTGCACTGGTAGGAGGCGACGTCCGACGAGCTGTCGGAGTACATGAACGTCGCGCTCGTCGACGACCACCCTGCCGGCGGATAGGCGAGCGGCGCGAACGTGATCGTCGGAGTGCTCGGCGGAGTCGTGTCGACGCTCCACGTCCAGCCCGTGGCCGCGCTCTCGTTCCCCGCCGCGTCGCGGGCCTTGACCTGGAACGTGTGGGAACCCTGTGCGAGGCCCGCGTAGCTCTTGGGGCTCGCGCATGCCGCGAAGCCGCCGCCGTCGAGCTGGCACAGGAGGGAGACGCCACTCTCGCTGTCGGAGAACGCGAAGCTCGCGGACGTCGAGTTGGTCGGGTTCGCCGGCTTGGACGTGATCGTCGGCGCCGGCGGAGCGACCGTGTCGATCTGGAACGTGCGCGACGCGGCGGGACCGCTGTTGCCGGCCGCATCGATCTGCAGAACCTGGAACGTGTGGGAACCCTGTGCGAGCCCCGTGTAGCTCCGCGGCGAGGTGCACGCGGAAAACGCGGCCGCGTCCAGCTTGCACTGGAACGTGGCGCCCGACTCGCCGCTGAAGGAGAAGTCCACGCTCGTCGACGTCGTCCACGCCGGTGACGAGGTAGGGCCAGACGTGATCGCCGGCGCCGCCGGAGCCGTTCGGTCGACGGCGAAGACCTGTCCGGTCACGTTGCCGTTGCCGGCGCCCGTCCCGCCGAGCCTGTTCCCGGCGGCGTCGACGATCGAGTCGTTGTCGGCAAGGTTCAGGCCGAGCGTGCCCGAGCCGGATCCGGTCGAGGCGGTGACGGTGAAGCTCGTGGCAAGGGTCGTCGAGTTCGGTGCGACGCCCGTGATCGCAGGCGGTCCACCCAGTCCGCCGTTGACCACTGCGAAGTCGCTCGAATCGACGCCCTTCACGGCCTCGCTGAATGCGACCGTCCACTGCACCGAGGCGCTGTTCGTGGGAGATCCGCCGACGCGGCTGATCGACGTCGCGCCCGGCGCGACCGAGTCGATCGCCCACGTATAGGACGTCGCCGAGCTCGTCGTCGACCCGCTCACTGCGTGCACCTGGAAGGTATGGGAGCCCTGCGCGAGGCCGGAGTAGCTCTTCGTGCTCGGCCGTGTCGTCCCGCAGTCGGAGAAGCCGCCGCCGTCGAGCTGGCACTGGAACTTCGTGACGGCCTGCGAGTCGGTGTACGTGAACGACGCCGAGGTCGACGTGGCGGGATTCGCCGGCGAGCTCGAGATCGTCGGTGCTGGCGGTGATGGTGTTGCCGAGGCGACACCGCCGAGGACGAGCCCGGCGATCGCGAGGACACCGAGCAGGGCCACGGCCGCAGTCGTGGCCCTTCTCGCTGATCTCGCGTCGAACCTGCCGATGTGCCGCTTCCTGGTCACGTGTCCTCTCGTCCTGAGACGGAACCGGGGGCGCCGAAGCGCCCCCGGGTCGAGTCGTGCGTCTACGGGTTCGCCGTGTAGTTGATGGTGATCGAGACGCTCTTGCAGTTGTCCTGGTTCCCCACTCCGTTGAGCAGCGAGACGTTCAGGCCGCTCCAGGTTGAGCTGTTGCCGGAGGCAACGAGGTACGGCCCGGAGGATCCGCCGATCGCGAAGTCGGCCTCGGTGCAGGCCGGCTTCGAGACGTCGCCCTGCGACGAGAACGGCGCGACCGCCGCCGTCACGGACGAGATGCTCACTGCGCCCGGGTTCGGGTTCACGAAGTGCCCGCTCAGCGACTCCGACGGCCCGCCCGGATAGAGCGAGCTCGCCGTGGTGCTGTCCTGCACGACCGTAATCGCGGTCGTCGTGCCCGTGGTGGCCGAGCCGGTGCCCGAGCCGCCCTGCGTCCAGTAGGCGTACGCACCCACGGTGGCCATGGCGGCGACCGCGGCGACGACGCCGAAGAGAACCCAAGTCCTCTTCGGGAAGCGTGTGATTCGCTTCATCCTTCCTCCTTCCCCAATCGGGGACGTCGTTGGTTCGTCGCACGCCGCGACCGTTCCCCTGTGGGGTCGTGTCGTACGAAGACCGATGTCGGAGGGGGCCCGGAAATGCCGCAGCGGCCCCCCTCCGGTTCGGGACCCTCTCCCCGAGGAGCCCTCCCCTAACCTGAGTGCCTCTTTCGAGGCATCCCGGGCTATTGATTACGTCGCGGCGACGGTCGGGTCAAGAGGCCAGAGGGCATGTCCCCCCGTACGGGTGGGTCGGACCCGACCGACGGTTACGCTCATACGGGTGAACACGCGGCAGATCCGTCGGAACACCGTTCTCCTGAGCCTCTGCCTGCTCACCCTGTCCGGCGTGCTCCAGCTCGCAGTGGCGGTCGCGACGATCACGCTCGTCCTCGTGACCGGGATCGAGTCGATCCTCGGGCTCGGTCCGGCGATCTTCCTGACCGCCGGTGCGCTCGCGGCCCTGCCCGCCGGACGGCTGATGGATCGCTACGGCCGCGTGCCCGTGATCGCCGCCGGGTTCGTCATCGGAGCGGTCGGCTGCGCCTTGACCGCCCTCGGGTGCCTCGTGGACAGCGCGCCGCTCGTCGTCCTCGGGTTCATCGGCGTCGGAGCGATGAACGGCGGTGTCCTGCTCGCGCGCACGGCCGCAGCCGACATGTACCCGCCCGAGCGCAAGGCGCGCGCGATCTCCTACGTCCTGTTTGGCGCCCTCTTCGGGGCGGCACTGGGGCCCCTCGTCTTCCGTCCGCTCTTCGCAGGCAAGGACCTCGGGCTCGACTCCCTGGTCGTGCCCTGGTTCGTCGCCTCCGCGATGGCGCTCGTCGGGCTTCTCATCGCCCTCAACATCCGACCCGATCCGCGGACGATCGCCCTCGAGCTCCAGGAGTCGAGCGGCGGTCCGACAGCGGCCGAGCTGGCCCCTGCGGCGCCTCTCCGGGAGATCCTTGCGCGGCCCGGCGTCCCGTCGGCGGTCATCGCCGCGCTCGCGAGTTTCGCCGTCATGGCCGCCGTCATGAACCTCACGGGGTACATCGTCGTCGGGCACCACCACGCACAGGCCGACGTCTTCAGCGTCATCAGCCTGCACATCGTCGGGATGTACGCGCTCGTGCTCGTCATCGGCGCGCTCGTCGACCGCGTCGGGCGTCGCCCGACGCTGCTCTGGGGCCTGGTGATCATGGCCGTGTCGACGGTGATGCTCGCGTTCGTGCAGTCGATCGCGTGGACGTCCGCGTCGCTCTTCTTGCTCGGCCTCGGTTGGAACCTGTCGTACATCTCGGCGACCGCGGAGCTCGTCACGCACGCGACGCCGGTCGAGCGAGGGAAGCTCGTCGGATTCACCGATCTCGCCGCAGGCCTGCTCGCGGCGATCCTTGCGCTCGCCGGGGGAGCCGCGTACACGGAGTGGGGTGTGGTCGCCGTCTCGATCGGTGCGACGCTCGCCGTCGTTGTGCCGGCGCTCGCGATCTTCGTCGGCCGCCGGCCGAGGCTCGTCACCCCGGAACCTGCGTAATTCGGGCGAGGGAGGGGCCAAAGGGGAGAAGCGGCCCCTCCCTCGCGCGCGCCTACGACAAGTAGCTCCTGATCCAGCTGAGGATGTCGGGCAGGTCGATCCGCTGCGCGTATCCGATGCCGGCACAGTTGAGCCCGCCGTAGGAGTTGACGCCGAGCACGGTGCTCGAGCCTCCGTGGAGTATCGGGCCTCCCGAGTCGCCGAAGCACGTGCCACCTGAGCCTCCGCCCGGGTTGAGCGCGATCTTCAGGTGCTCGTCGCTCCCCTGGAAGTTCCCAGTGAGGATCTCGGACGGTGCGTAATTCCGCTCCCTAGGCCCGGTCCAGCGGTAGAACGGCGGTGGCTGCGGAAGCTGGTTCCCCGGGATCTGCGCCTGGAACTCGACGCCGTAGCCGACGAGGTCGACCGGCGACTTGTTCGCGAGCGTGTCCGCGTACCCACCGGACGGGAGCGTCGCGTATGTCGAGGGAAGCGCAGTCCGCGGCGCGCCGAGCGTGACCACGCCGACGTCGTGGGCGGCGAAGTTGTGGCCGCCGTTCCCACACGGGTTGCAGAAGCCGGGGTTCTGGTGTGGAGTTCCCCCGACGTCGCCGACACACGGATAACCCGTGAAGCCGACGCACGGCACGGGATTCGGAGCCGCTGCCGCGGCTGCGGCTGCATACGCCGGGTTGGTCAGAACCGGGCCTTCTTCGAACCAGATCTCGACATGAGCCGCAGGAGCCCCGGTGCAGTGCCCGGCCGTGAGGAACACGGTCGGCGAGAGCAGCGATCCGGTGCACCTGAACAGCGGAACGCCCTTGGCATCGAGCGCGACCATCAGCCCCACGTACGGATGCCGCCCGTTGTCGGGCTGTCCGTTCGTGATCGCCTGCGCTCCCGTCGCGACGACGAGAACAATCGCTGCTGCGGCCACGAGCGCAGCCGCACGTTTGCATAGACGCATCGATCCCCTCCTCTTATCGGTTGATACGCGTCTCGGTTCAGGCTCACGCATACCCGACAAACGGCGACGAGTCACGTCAAAAAGTGCAGAGGTTTTCTGCACATGGGTAGGCCGGAACAGACGCGGACGCAGATGTGGGTGACGACGAGCCCGCTGCGCTTTCGCATCTTCGAGCTCCTCCGGGAAGGACCGGCCACCGCATCGGTCCTGGCGCGCCGGCTCGGTGAGTCGAGCGGCACGACGAGCTACCACCTGCGTCTGCTCGAGAAGACGGGAGCCGTCGTCGAGGATCCGACGCTCGGGACGCGGCGCGAGCGCTGGTGGCGGCGCATGCCGAAGACGGGTGCGCTCTCCGACCCGGGCTCCGACCTCGAAGGCCGCGCCATCGCAGCCCGTTACTTCGCGTTGTTCTTCGAGCGTGACGCGCACGCGCGAAGCCGGTTCATGACCGCCGATGTCGACGACGAGTGGCACGACGCGGCATTCGCGGGCAACTGGATCGTGCGTCTCACAGCCCACGAGGCGCGCGAGCTCGGGGAAGCCATGTTCGCGCTCATCGACGAGTACCGCGGTCGCGTGGTCGAGGGCGCCGGAGACGAGACGCTCGTCTCGTTCAGCATCCTCCCCTGGCGCGAGTGAATCGCGTTCTCGCTGCTACAATCGGCCGCCGGCGGACGGCGAGTCCGCCCTCTTTCTGATGAAGACGTATACGGCCAAGCCTGGAGAGATCGAGCGCGAGTGGTTCCTCGTCGATGCCGAGGGGAAGACGCTCGGCCGGCTCGCGACCCACATCGCCGACACCCTCCGCGGCAAGGGCAAGCCCGTGTACACGCCACACGTCGACACGGGTGACTTCGTCGTCGTCGTCAACGCCGAGAAGATCGCCGTCACGGGCTCGAAGCTCGACACGAAGATCTACTACCGGCACTCCGGCTATCCGGGCGGGATCAAGCAGCGCACGCTGCGCGAGCAGCTCGAGCGGCGGCCCACGGAGGTCATCCGCAAGGCCGTGAAGGGGATGCTCCCGAAGAACAAGCTCGCATCCGCGCAGATCACGAAGCTGAAGATCTACGCAGGCCCCGAGCACCCGCACGCAGCGCAGTCGCCGAAGCCGCTGGAGTTCGCGTGAGCGAGATCGCGCAGTACCTCGGCACCGGGAAGCGCAAGACGTCGGTCGCGCGCGTCATCCTGCGTCCGGGCGACGGCCAGACTTGGATCAACGGCCGCACGCTCGACGAGTACTTCCCGCGCGCGGTGCACCGGCAGATGGTGCTCGCACCGCTCGAGGTTGCAGAGGCGGCGTCGACCTACGACCTGCGCGTCCGCGTGCAGGGGGGCGGGCCGTCCGGCCAGGCTGGCGCGATCCGGCACGGAATCGCCCGCGCGCTGGTCGAGGCGGATCCGGAGATGCGCATTCCTCTCAAGCGCCAGGGCTTCCTGACGCGGGACGCCCGCATCGTGGAGCGCAAGAAGGCCGGGCTGCACAAGGCCCGCAAGGCTCCGCAGTTCTCCAAGCGGTAGGTTCGGCCGCCGTGGCGCGGCGCTACTTCGGAACGGACGGCGTGCGTGGGCTCGTCGGCATCGACCTCACGCCCGAGCTCGTCGAGCGCGTGTGCAGTGCTGCGACGCGATGGGCCGGAGGCGGACACGTCCTCGTCGGCCGCGACACTCGCGGTTCGGGGCCGGAGCTCGAGACTGCGGCGGCACGCGGAATCGCCTCCGCCGGAGGCACCCCGATCCTCGGCGGCGTGCTGCCGACGCCAGCGGTCGCGCTCCTCGCCGAGAACCTCGGAATCGTCGTGTCCGCATCGCACAACCCGCCGGAGTACAACGGGGTGAAGTTCTTTCGACGCGGCGGCAAGCTCACCGACGAGGACGAGGAGGCGATCGAGGCGCTGCTCGAGGCGTCCGCTGCCGAATCCGACTCGCCGTCGGCGGGCTCCGAATCCCTTGCAACAACTTGTCACAAGCCGGACGCGGGCGACAGCTACGGCCGGCACCTCGTCGAGCACTTCGGCGTCGACCTCTCGGGTCTACGCATCGGGGTCGACTGCGCGAACGGCGCCATGACCCACTTCGCGCCCGGCATCTTCCGCGAACTCGGCGCAGACGTGCACGCGATCGGCGTCGAGCCCGACGGCTCGAACATCAACGTCGGCTGCGGCGCGACCGACCTCGGCGCCTTGCAACAACTTGTCACAAGGGAGTCTCTGCACCTCGGGGTCGCGTTCGACGGGGACGGCGACCGGATGCTCGCGGTCGACGAGCACGGCGCGCCCGTGGACGGCGACCAGATCCTCGCGATCCTTGCGCTCCACCTCGGCGTCGACGTCGTGGCGGTCACGGTCATGACGAACCTCGGGTTCCATCGCCTGATGGCGGAGCACGGAGTGCGGGTGCTGACGACCCCTGTCGGCGACCGGTACGTGCTCGAGGCACTCCGCGCCGAGAGCGGCCTCCTCGGCGGCGAGCAGTCGGGGCACATCATCTGGCTCCGGAACCACGTCACGGGAGACGGTCTCGCCGCCGCGCTCCTCCTCTGCAGTGCCGTACGGGAACGGACGCTGAGCGGGGCTGCCGCCGTGATGGAGCGCTACCCGCAGGTGAAGCGCAACGTCGCCGTTGCGGCGACCGCGCTGTCGCCGGCAGTCCTCGCCGAGGTCGAGCGGGTCAACGAAGAGCTCGGAGAGCGGGGCCGCGTCCTCGTGCGCCCGTCGGGCACCGAACCGGTGATTCGGGTCCTGGTCGAGGGGGAAAATGCCGAAGATGCAGCGAAGCTCTCTGCTAGCATCGCCGCGCTCGTTGAACGAGAGCTCGGCTAGCCCGACGAAGGGCGCTGCCGGGCTCTTGTGCGTTTAATGGGAGAAACCGAATGTGCGGAATCATCGGATACGTCGGATCGCGCGAGTGCAAGTCGTTGCTGCTCCAGGGCCTCGAGCGCCTCGAGTACCGCGGCTACGACTCGGCAGGAATCGCGCTGCTCGAGGCCGACGGCCTCGATTACGTGCGCGCCGTCGGGCCGCTCGGCAACCTGAAGGCGCGCGCCGGCACGAACGGTTCCGTCGCGACGACCGGGCTCGGCCATACGCGCTGGGCGACGCACGGCGGCGTGACCGAGGCGAACGCGCATCCGCTCGCCGGCTGCGAGCCGCAGAAGCTCTCGATCGTCCTGAACGGGATCGTCGAGAACTACCGCGAGCTCCGCGAGACCCTGCTCGCGCAGGGCCACACGTTCACGTCGGAGACGGACGCCGAGACCGTCACGCATCTGATCGAGCGCTACTACGAGGGCGACCTGGTCGAGGCCGTTCGGCTCGCGTTCAACGAGCTCGAGGGCCACTTCGCATTCGTCGTCATCCACCATGACCATCCCGGACTGCTCGTGGGCGCCCGTCACCAGGTGCCGCTCGTTGTCGGGATCGGGGGCCAGGAGATGTTCCTCGCCTCGAACGCCGCCGCGTTCCTCGCCGAGACGCGCTCGGTGCAGTTCCCAGGCGACGGAGAGATCGTCGCGCTGCGACCCGAGGGTGCGACGTTCCAGTTCGCCGACGGCAGCGCCGTCGAGCACGAGCCCACCGAGCTCGACTGGGACGACGAGGGCGCCGAGAAGGCGGGCTACGAGACGTTCATGCTCAAGGAGATCTTCGAGCAGCCCGAAGCCGTCGCCGAGACCATCGGCGACCGCGTGCGCCACGGAAGCCTCGTGCTCGAGGGCCTCGGGATGAACGACGAGGAGGTCAAGGATCTGCGGCGGATCGTGCTCCTTGCGTGTGGCACCGCCTACCACGCGTGCGTGGTCGGGCGTTACGTCATCGAGGAGTGGGCGCGCGTTCCCGTCGAGTTCGACATCGCGAGCGAGTGGCTCTACCGCAACCCGGTGATCAACGAGCACGACCTCGTCATCGGGATCACGCAGTCCGGCGAGACGCGCGACACGATCGAGGCGCTCAAGCTCGCGCGCGAGCTCGGCGCGCGGACGGTGGCGATCACGAACATGATGGGCTCGCAAGTGACGCGCGAAGTGGACTCCGTCCTGTACACGCGCGCGGGCCTGGAGGTGTCCGTCGCGTCGTCGAAGTGCTTCACCGCACAGGTCGCGCTCCTCTATCTCGTGGCGCTCAAGCTCTCGCAGATCCGCCAGACGCTGCCGCCGGGCGAGATCGAGTTCATCCTCGACTTCGTCTACAAGCTGCCGCAGAAGATCCAGACGTTCCTCGACGGAGACCACCCGATCGAGGAGATCGCGCAGCGCTACCACGACGCCCACTTCTTCCTCTATCTCGGCCGCCACATCGGCCTTCCCGTCGCGCTCGAGGGCGCGCTCAAGATGAAGGAGATCTCGTACATCCCGACCGAGGCGTACTCGGCCGGCGAGATGAAGCACGGCCCGATCGCCCTGCTCGACGAGGCGACTCCGGTCGTCGTCGTCGCGACGAACATCCACGTCTACGACAAGGTCGTGTCCAACATCCAGGAGGTCCGTGCGCGCGGCGCCCACGTCATCGCGATCGCGACCGACGGGAACGAGGACATCCAGCACCACGCCGACGACGTGATCTACGTCCCGAAGACGCCGGCGTTCCTGCAGGTGGTCCTCGCGATTCTCCCGCTGCAGCTTCTCGCGTACCGCATTGCACGCCTCCGCGGCCTCAACGTCGATCAGCCGCGGAACCTCGCGAAGACCGTCACGGTCGAGTAGCGCACCTCTTTACCGAATCGTCAGGACCCGTCGGTACGGTCGGCGGCTTCACCGAACGACGAAACGGGAGGTACCCATGAGAATCTCCGTGCGCCGTCCTTCACCTGCGCTCGTAATCGCCTGTCTCGCGCTTCTCGTCGCCCTCGGCGGCACGAGTTACGCGACCGTCCTCGCGGTTCCGAGGAACAGCGTCGGCCCGGCCCAGCTCAAGTCCTCGGCCGTGACGACGAAGAAGCTCGCCGCGAACGCCGTGACGTCCGCCAAGGTGCTGAACGGCTCGCTCGTCAAGTCCGACTTCCGGGCAGGCTCGCTCCCGGCCGGACCGACGGGCCCCGCCGGCCCGGCTGGCCCCGCGGGACCGTCCGGCCTGAGCGGGCTCGAGCGCGTCGATTCGACGTCGGCTGCGAACTCGACCACCACCAGGACGCAGACCGCCACCTGTCCGGCCGGGAAGCGTCTGGTCGGAGGCGGCGTGCGCCTCAACCCGGTGCTCGCACAGCTCGCCGTCCAGCAGTCGTACCCGGACGACGACAACATCTATCGCGCGAGCGTGCGCGAGGTCACGGCGACAGCCGCCAACTGGTCGATCACCGTGTACGCGGTCTGCGCCGTCGCGAGCTAGGAGAACCGCACTCGCGGGGAGGGCCACGGCTCTCCCCGCGAGTACCCTGCGCGCCATGAGCCAGGCGCCTCCGTACTCGACCCGAGGCGTCGACGCGCTGCGCCTGCCGGGACGCGACGTCGAGCACGACGACGTCGCCGTCGAGGAGCCGCTCGAGATCCGCATCGGAGGCGAGCCGGTGGCCGTGACGATGCGCACGCCGGGCCACGACGAGGAGCTCGCGCTCGGCTTCTGCTTGACGGAGGGCCTCGAGCCCGCGTCCGCACGCATCCCGGACGACCTCGCCGCGAACACCGTCGAGGTGGACGCTCCCGGTTTCGATGCCGAGCGGCTGCGCCGCAGCTTCTACACCTCGTCCTCGTGCGGCGTCTGCGGGAAGGGCGCGCTCGAGGCCGTCGAGGTGGTGGCGCCGCGCGTCCAGAGCAAGCTCGAGCTCCCGTTCTCGCTCGTCGTCGAGCTCCCGGAGCGCCTGCTGGAAGCCCAGCGCGCCTTCGCGGCAACCGGCGGCCTGCATGCGACCGGGCTCTTCGGCGCCGGTGGGGAGCTCGTCTGCGTGCGCGAGGACGTCGGCCGGCACAACGCGCTCGACAAGGTCGTCGGGCGCGCGTTCCTCGACGGGCTCCTGCCGCTCTCGGAGCACGCACTCTGCGTCAGCGGACGGCTCTCGTTCGAGCTCGTCCAGAAAGCGGCTGTCGCCGGATGCCCCATTCTGGTCGCCGTCGGGGCTCCGTCCTCGCTGGCAGTCGAGCTCGCCGCCGACCGCGGCCTGACGCTGTGCGGCTGGACCCGCGGCGGGCGGACGACCGTGTACACGGAGCCGTGGCGGATCGCGTAGCCGCGACCGGAATCCTCCTCGTCGGGGGCGCGTCCGAACGGTTCGGCTCGCCGAAGGCGCTTGCGTCGTTCCGCGGCGAGACCCTCGCCGCGCGAGGCTGGCGGGTGCTCAGCGAGACGTGCGAGGAGGTGCTCGCCGTCGGCAAGCACGCGGACGAGCTCGAGCTGCCGTTCCCCGTTCTCGACGACCGGGCGGACGAGCGAGCCGCGGTCTTCGGCGTCGTCGCGGGGCTCCGAGCGGCGGCCTACGAGGACACTGTCGTGCTGCCCGTCGACTGCCCGCTCGTGACCCCCGAGCTCCTCGTCGACATCCTCGAGGCGCATGCGGTTCCGCAGACGGGGCCGCTGCCGGGCGCGTACGCCCGCCGACTCGTCGGCGAGCTCGAGTCGCGGATCGCAGCGGGCGAGCTCTCCCTGCGAGGGATCAATCCGAACGTGCTCGAGGTGGACGAGCGGCTCCTCCTCAATGTGAACACGCCTACCGAGCTCGTGCACGCCGAGGCCGATGCGCTCGACCTCGAGGACGAGTCGAGGCCGGCGCGGCGCGCCGCGGAGTTCGACGTGCTCGCAACCACGTTCTGGGGCCGTGCGATCCGGGCGGCGAGGCTCCTCCGACACGGAGAGGTCTACCGCTCGCTCGCCTGCCTCGACGGGCCGATGAAGTCGTCGCTCGTCGAGCTCATGGCGTGGCACGCACGGGCCGTCGACCCGTCCGCCGAGATTGCGCTCGACGGGCGCCACCTCGAACGGTGGGCCGATCCCGGCGCCCTCTCCGCACTCGAGCGCGCCTATGCGCACTACGACGTGCGCGACGTCGCTCGCGCGCTCTGGGAGACGGTCGACCTCTTCCAGCTGCTCGAGGAGGAGACGGCTCGCCGGTTCGGGATCACGGATGCGCTCGACCATGCGGAGCTGCGCGGCGTGGTGGGCGCGCTCGTGCGCGACCCGCGGCACGGTGCGTCTCTGTGATCGCCCGCGTCGTCCTCGTCCTCTGCCTCGCCGTCGCTCTCGTCGGCTGCGGGGACACGAAGGGCGACGAGAAGGCGCCCGTGCGCGTGTACTTCCTGCACGACGGAAAGGTCTGGCCGGTTGCGCGGACGATCGGTGCGGGCTTCGATCTCGGGGACGAAGCGCTCCGCGTGCTCCAGGACGGCCCCACGCAAGCCGAACGGGACGTCGGTCTCACGACGGAGGTGCCGGAGAACGCGAGCGGACCCGCCACCGACGCGGCACGGGCGCAGGTCGTGTACACCGGGACGCAGTTCTCGCGCCGCGCGGTGGACATCGACGGCAAGCGGTACACCCGCGCGGACTTCGAGGAGCAGACGCCCGCGATCCTGGTCGAGTCGCCGCTCGCATTCCAGGGCGCCAAGACGCCACTCCGCGTCACCGGCACGGCCAACACCTTCGAGGCGACCTTCGAGTACGAGCTCCGCGACAGCGTGGGCAAGGTGGTGGACTCCAACTTCGTGACCGCGACGTCGGGCACCGGCACGCGCGGGACGTTCGACTTCACGACGAAGGCGGCGGACGACGCCGCGACGCTCGTCGTCTTCGAGCGCTCGGCGAAGGACGGGTCGCGGATAAACGAGGTCGATATCCCGCTCGAGGCGCGCTAGCCGGTTGGGCGACCTAAGCTCTGGGCGTGCCGGATGCCCCGTGGCGCTGCTCCGAGTGCGGAACGGTGAACGAGCCGGCCGCGACCGCCTGCCGTACGTGCGGACGCTGGCCGAGCCTCTTCGATCTCGACGACAGCACACTCGAGGACATCCCGCCGATCAATCCACGCGCGTCGGCTCCCGCGTTCGACATGGAGCCACAGCCGGATGCGGCTGGGCTCGACACGGCACTGCCATCCGAGGACGACGACGTTCCGCCCGAGATCGAGGACCCGGAGGAGGACGACGCTCCTGCCACGCCTCCGTGGAGGCGGCTGCTTCGTTTCGCCGTCCCGGTCGGCGTCGCGCTCTACATCCTCATCTCGTCGGCGCTGAACCGTTGACGTCGCGCCGCGGCGCCATCGCGCCCTCGTCGTCGGCGTCGGGCTGATCGGACTCGGGAACGCGTGCGACGTCAGGCCCGTCGTCCGGCGCCTGCTCCGCCGGATCCTTCGGCCCTGGTATCCCCGGATCCTGCGGAAGGTCGGGGTCCGGCCACTCGCGCTCAGCGCTCATAGACGACCTCGCCGCTCTCCACGGTGACGAGCTCCCCGTGGCCGGTGTCGATCTCGAGCCGCCCCGCGCGGTCGATCATCGTGACCACGCCCTTCGTGCCGTTCACGCTCACGCGGCGTCCTCGAAGGAAGTCGCGGGAGCCGAGGCCCTCGTAGACGCCGTCGAGCCCGTCGCTGCACCAGGCCGCGTACCGGGCGGCGAGGTCGTCGAGGAGCGAGGCGAGCAGCTCCTCACGGTCGTACGCGCGACCGGTCAGGCTTCGAACCGAGCCCGCGCGCTCCGGGAGCTGCTCACGCGTCTGGTTGACGTTGACGCCGAGTCCGAGCACGACGGCTCCATCGCGAGCCTCCGCGAGGCAGCCGGCCACCTTGTTCCGGCGAAGCATCACGTCGTTCGGCCACTTCAGCTGAACCGAGAGCCCGAGCGCTCGCTCCAGCGTGTCGGCGACCGCGACCCCGGCGACGAGTGAGAGCTCGGGAGCGATGCGCTCGGGAGGCGGCTTGAGGAGCACCGAGCAGAGCAGCGCGGTCCCGGGAGGAGCCTCCCACGTGCGCCCGAGCCGGCCACGCCCCGCCGTCTGGTGATCGGCGACGACGAGCGCGCCCTCGGGCAGGGACGTGTCGACGAGGAGCTGCGTCGACTCGCACGACTCGACGTCCAGGCGGGGCTCGCCGAGCGTCAAGGCGTCTCCCAGACGGACACGTGCTTCCTGCTGTCGCTCGTGAACGGCTCGTGCTCCCAGCCACCCCAGCGCTCGCGCAGCGACATCCCCGCGAGCTGCGCCATGAGATCCAGCTCCGACGGCCAGACGTAGCGAAACGGCGGCGAGAGGACCTGGACGCGATCGCCGTCGATCCAGTAGTGGTGCGAGACGAGGCGCTGGGTCGCGACGTCGATCTCGTCGAAGCCGACGTGGGACGGCGTGACGTGGAACAGCTCGAACGTCTCGCCCGGAGGAAGGCGCTGCAGGTCCGGTACGAGCACCTCGACGACGAAGCGGCCTCCCGGCTCCAGGTGCTCCGCGACGTTGCGGAAGCAGGCGACCTGCTCGTCCTGCGTCGTCAGGTTCATGATCGTGTTCGCGACCAGGTAGGCGAGCGTGAACGTCTCGTCGAGCTTCGTCGTCGCGAAGTCGCCGATCGTGACCTCGACCTGATCCGCGCCGGGCTTTGCGCGAAGCCGCGCGACCATCTCTTCCGAGAGGTCGATCCCGTGCACCTGCACGCCGCGCCCGGCGAGCGGAAGGCCGACCCGGCCGGTTCCGATGCCGAGCTCGAGGACAGGCCCGTCCTTCGCGTGCTCGAGGAGGAAGTCGACGATCGGATCCACGACCTCCGGGGTCGCCTCGTACCCGTACCGCTCGTCGTAGCGCTCGGCCACGTCCGCGCCGAACCGGTCGACGGCCATCAACTCGTTTCGACCCGAACCGCGCTGACCTTGTACTCGGGCGTCCCGATGAGCGGGTCGCCGACGTCGTGCGTCAGCCAGTTCACCTTCGCCTCTGCGAAGTGGAGCGACATCCAGACGAGCCCGGGGTAGACGCGCTCCGAGTAGTGCGCCTCGGCCTCGAGCTCGCCGCGGCGTGAGACGAGCTTGACGACCTGGCGATCGGCGATCCCGAGTGCGCCGGCGTCCTCGGCGTGGATCTCGAAGAACGGCGCCTGCTGCTTGTCGGTGACGCCCGGCTCGCGCATCGTCATGTTCGCCGAGTTGTAGTGGTAGAGGGTGCGGCCCGTCGTGAGCACGAACGGGTACTCGGAGTCGGGCTCCTCGATCGGCGGCTGGTACTCGACCGGGAAGAAGCGGCCGCGTCCGCTGGGGAGCGCCGGCCGCGGCGCGTGCAGGTACGGCGTGCCGGGGTGGTCGAGGTCGGTGCACGGCCATTGCATCCCGTTCTCCTCGATGCGGTCGTAGCGGATGCCGTGCCAGTTCGGCGCGAGGTCGGCGAGCTCGTTCCAGACCGACTCCGCATCCGGGTACTCGGGCCAGCCGGCGCCGAGCGCCTTCGCCATGGCGATGACGATCTCGCGGTCGACGCGGGCCTCGCCCGGCAGCGGCGCGCCCGCGCGCACGCGGCTGATCCTTCGCTCCGTGTTCGTGAACGTGCCGTCCTTCTCCGCGAAGCTCGAGGCGGGAAGGACGACGTCAGCGTACTTGCGCGACGAGTCGTTCAGGAAGATGTCCTGCGACACGATGAAGTCGACCGCCTGGAGGCCCTGCTCCACGTGGTGCGCGTTCGGCTCCGTGTGGGCGGGGTTCTCGCCGATGAGGTAGAGCGCCTTGATGCGCCCGTCGTGGAGGCCCGAGACGATCTGGTCGAGGCGGTAGCCCGGCCGCTCGGGCAGCTCGACGCCCCACGCGTCGGAGAACTTCTTCCTGATCTCCGGGTCATCGACCGGCTGGTAGCCCGGGTAGTAGGACGGGTTCGCGCCCGAGTCGTTCAGGCCCTGGACGTTGTTCTGCCCTCGCAGCGCGTTCAGGCCGGTCGACTCGTAGCCGAGGTGGCCCGTCATCAGCACGAGATTCGACAGCGACCAGATGTTGTCGACTCCGCAGGCATGCTCGGTGATGCCGAGCGTGTAGAAGATCGACGCGTGCCGCTCCGACGCGTACTCGCGGGCGGTCGCGCGGATGTCCTCGGCCGGGACGCCGGTGATCGCCTCCGCGTCCTCGGGTGAGTAGCGGGCGACGATCTCGCGGACGGCGTCGAAGTCGTCGGTCGTCTCGCGGATGTACTCCTCGTCCTGCAGACCCTCTTCGAGGATCGTGTGCATCATCGCGTTCAGCAGCCAGACGTCCGAGCCGGGGCGCAGCTGCAGATGGCGCTTCGCGAGCTTCGTCAGCCAGATCTTCCGCGGGTCGGCGACGACGAGCGTCGCGCCCTTGCGGACGGCCTTCTTGATCCGCAGCGCGAGCACCGGGTGCGCCTCGGTCGTGTTCGACCCGATGACGAACAGGAAGCGGGCGTTCTCGATCTCCGGGATCGAGTTGGTGCTAGCTCCTCTGCCGAACGACCTGACCAGGCCGTAGAGGGTGGGAGCGTGTCAGGTCGACTCGCACGAGTGGACGGAGTTCGTCCCGACCCCCGTGCGGGCGAGCTTCTGGATCAGGTAGTTCTCCTCGTTGGTCAGGCGCGCCGAGGCGAGGAAGCCGACGGACTGCGGGCCGTGCTCGGAGATCACCTTCTTCAGGCCGGTGGCGGCGGTCTCGATCGCGTGCTCCCACGTCGTCGGATGCAGCTCGCCGTCCTCGCCGCGGACGAGAGGCTGCGTCAGCCGGTCCGGGTGGTGGACGAAGTTGAAGGCGAAGCGGCCCTTGACGCAGAGGTTCCCCTCGTTCGGGAGGTACTCGGCTTTCGACGTGACCTTCACGATCTTCTTCGTCTGCGGGTCGAGGTTGAGGTCGATCTGGCAGCCCACGCCACAGAACGTGCACGTCGTCCGCACCTGCTCGAGCTGGCGCTCCGGCTGCTTCGTCCCCTCCTCGAACTTCTCGTAGATCGCGCCCGTCGGGCAGACGGAGAGGCAGCCGCCACAGAGCTCGCATTCGGTGTCGAGCCACGAGAGCTCCCAGGTCGGGACGATCCGCGAGTGCCCTCCGCGCCCCTCGAGCGAGAGCGCCGAGCACTGCATGACCTCCTGCGTGTAGCGCACGCAGCGCGCGCAGAGGATGCATGCGTCCGGGTCGTAGCCCATGAGCTTGTTGCGGTCGTCGTACTCGGCGCGCTTCGCGTCGGGGAGCGTGAGCGGCGCTTCGGCTCCGAGCTCGTTCGCGAGGTCGAGGAGCTCGTTCGGACGCCCGCCCGGCGACTCGTTCAGGTGCTCCGAGAGGAGCATCTCCGTCAGCGTCCGCTGGAAGCCCGAGACGGAGCCGTTCGTCGAGACGACCAGGCCCTCGGCGACGCGGGTCGCGCACGCGGGCAGCGGCCGCGGGGAGCCCTCGACGTCGACGACGCACATGCGGCAGCCGCCGTACGGATCGAGCTTGTCGTCGTGGCAGAGCGTCGGAATGAACGTGCCGTGCCGCGCCGCGGCGTGCACGAGAAGCTCGCCCTCGGGCGCGCTGACCGCCTTGCCGTCGAGCGTGAACTCGACCATCGACGTCACGCTACCTCTTGGTCGAGGGGCTCGAACAGCTCGGGCCAGTGCTGCATCGCGGCTCGCACCGGGAACGGGGACGCCTGGCCGAGGCCGCAGATCGAGGTCTTCTCCATCGCGAGCAGCCACTCGTCGACCTTCTCGCGGGTCATCGCCGCCTCGCCTCGTTGCAGCTCGTCCGAGAGGTGATGCAGCGCGCGGTTGCCGATACGGCACGGCGTGCACTTCTGGCACGACTCCTCGGCGAAGAAGCGCATCGTCTCCGAGAGAAGGCGGAGGGGCGAGTAGGAGGCCGGGAAGACCTGCACGGCTGCCGAGCCCGGCCCGGCTCCGTACTCGCGCAGGCCGTCGCGCGTGAGCGGCGCGTCGAGCGCGTCGGGGGGCAGGATCCCGCTCGCGGCTCCGCCCGGCACAACGGCGCCGACCTCGTCGGAGAAGCCGCCTGCGTGCTCGTCGACGAGCTCGCGCGTCGTGATCCCGTTCGGCGCTTCGTAGCAGCCGGGCTTCGCGACCGCGCCGGAGACCGACCAGAGGCGCGTGCCCTTCGCTTCGCGCGTCCCGAGACCGGCCCACCACTCGCCGCCGTCTCGCACGATCGCGGGGATATGGGCCAGCGTCTCGACGTTCTGGATGAGCGTCGGGCGTCCGAGGAAGCCGAACTGGCTCGGGAAGGGCGGCTTGAGGCGCGGCATCGCGCGACGGCCCTCCATCGACTCGAGCATGGCCGTCTCCTCACCGGCGATGTACGCGCCCGCCCCGACCACGAGCTCGAGCGAGAGGCCGTCGAGCAGACCTGCGGCACGGAACTCCGCGAGCGCAGCCTCGAGCCTCGCGCGCGCCGTCGCGTACTCCTCGCGGAGGTAGATCCAGCCCTCGGGGGCGTCGAGCGAGCGCATCGCGACGACCGTCGCCTCGACGAGGAGATGGGGCCGGAGCTCCATGACGTAGCGGTCCTTGATCGTCCCGGGCTCGCCCTCGTCCGCGTTGACGACGACGTAGCGCGGACCGGGCTCCTTCGACACCGCGTCCCACTTCGTCCCCGTCGGGAACCCGGCGCCGCCGTAGCCGGTCAGCCCGGATGCCTGCAGTTCCTCGACGAGCTTCGCGAGCGGGGGCAGGTCGCGCAGCAGCTCGAGTCCACCGTGCGCGGCGTAGTCGTCGAGGGTCGCGTCCTCGTGGCCGAGCCCGACCGACGGGCCGTGGTTCGTCGAGTGCGTGACGGCCGGGACGATCTCGTCGCCGCGTGTCATGGCCGGGGCGAGGTCGCAATGGCCGAGGCATGCCACCTCGATCGCGTCGGGACTCCCTTCGAGCAGCTCGCGCGCGCCGAAGCAGTCGCAGACAGGGCCGGTGCAGACGCGAACCACGTCGATCGGCACCTGCAGGAACGAGTAGAACGAGACGACTTCGTGCACCTCGCCCCGCCGGATGTTCATGTGGTCGGCGAGCGCGTCCGACAGCTCCATCGTGATCGGACCGACCTCGCGGCGGATGCGCCCGAGGTTGTCGAGGAGCCGCGTCCGCTCCGGAGGCAGCTCGGGAAGGAGCGTTGCGAGCCGGAGCGCGTCCATGTCGCGATCCTACGTCGCTGCTCCGCAGGGGCCGACGCGAACGGCCAAGTTACAAGTTGTTGCAAGCCGATTCGTCTCGGCCTCGGGGCGGTCGTGCGAGTCAAGTGACAAGTTGTCACTTGGGAATGGTCGGGGCTAGTCGCCCGCTGGAGGCCGTCGGAGCGCCTTCGTCCGTCCCCGCCGCCGCTTGTCGTCGAGGCGCCGCTCGCGGGCCTTTGCGCCCGGCCGCGTGGGGACGCGGTGGCGTGGAACTGCGAGCGCGGCGCGCAGCTTCTCGACGAGCCGCTCGATCGCGAGCTCCCGGTTGCGGCTCTGGCTTCGCTCGTCCTGCGCGACCGCACGCAGCACGTTCCCGGCGCGCGTCACCACACGGCGCTTCTGCGCCTCGGTGAGCGCCGAAGACGCCTCGATGTCGAGAGACGCCTCGACCCTCGTCGAGGACTTCTGCGCGTGCTGGCCGCCCGGCCCGCTCGAGCGCGAGACGCGGATCGCGATCTCCGAGACGGGGAGGACGACGGAGCGCGTGACGCGGATGCTCCGCTCCGGCTGCGGCGGAACCGGCGCCTGCGCTATTGGTCGCCTCCGGCGAGGCTACGGCTCATACACTCACGCTGCATGGCGTGCATTCTGCTCGACATCGACGGTGTGCTGCACGTCTCGGGCGAGCCGATTCCCGGTGCCACGGAAGCCATCGCCGAGCTTCGCCGTGCGGGTCACGCATTGCGCTTCGTCACGAACAACTCGACGCGGCCGCGCTCGCAACTGGCCGAGGAGCTGCGCGCGATGGGGTTCACGCTCGAGGACGACGAGCTGCAGACGACGCCGAGTGCGGCTGCCCGCGAGCTCTCGGGGAAGCGCGTTCTCGCGCTCGTCATGGCCGCCGTGGTTCCGGATCTCGACGGCCTCGAGCTCGTGGGCGACCACGCGGAGGCCGTGCTCATCGGGGGCTGCGACGAGACGGTCGAGCCGAACCAGGTGTTCAGCTACATGAACCTCGCGCGCGCCTTCGCCGAGATCCAGATGGGCGCGGCGCTCTACTGCCTGCACAAGAACAAGTGGTGGCAGACGAGCATCGGGCCGATGCTCGACTCGGGCGCCTTCGTCGCCGGGCTCGAGTACGCGACCGGGGTCGAGGCGACGGTGCTCGGCAAGCCGAGCCCGTCCTACTTCGCGGCCGCGCTCGACGCGCTCGACGCCGAGCCCGAGCTGACGTGGCTCGTGACGGACGACGTCGAGGCCGACGTGCGCGGAGCGCGGCTCTTCGGGATGAAGACCGCGCTCGTGCGGACGGGGAAGTTCCGGCCGGATGCGCTGGAGTCCGCCGAGGCCGCTCCCGACATCGTCGTCTCCTCGCTCGCCCACTTCCCGCCGATGCTCGAGGAGGACCTCGGCGGCGGCTGGGCTGCGTAGGTGCACGTGAAGGTCGGGGTCGACGTCATCGAGATCGAGCGCGTGCGCCGTGCGCTCGAGCGCGCCGGCTTCCGGGAGCGCTGCTTCACGGCCGCCGAGCGCGAGTACTGCGACTCGCGGGTGCACCCGGCTCAGAGCTACGCGGCCCGCTTCGCGGGCAAGGAGGCCGTGGGAAAGGCGCTCGGCTGCGGTGTGCGCTTCACGTGGAAGGAGATCGAGATCGTCGGTCGCCCCAAGCCGGGCGTGCGCCTCTCGGGACGTACCGCGGCGTTCGCGGAGAAGGTGCAGGCAGGGCCCATCGACCTTTCGATGACCCACTCGCGGGAGATCGCCGCCGCGATCGCCGTCGTGAGCCCGCTCGGTGCCTGACAGGTTCGAGCCGCTCTACTCCGCCGAGGAGATGCGCGCCGCCGAGGAGGGGTATCCCGGCTACCCCGACACGATTCCCGAGCTCATGGAGCGAGCCGGCGCAGCGGTCGCGCACGAGGCGCAGGTCGCGTTCCCGGCGGCGTCGCGGTTCGCGTGCGTGTGCGGCGGTGGCTCGAACGGCGGCGACGGGCGCGTTGCGGCGCGGCTCCTGCGCGAAGCGGGGCACGTCGCGGACGAGAACCCCGCCTCGCTCGATGACTACGACGTGGTCGTCGACGCCCTCTTCGGCACGGGCTTCCACGGCGAGCCGCGCGCCGACGCGGCCGAGCTGATCGAACGGATCAACGCGGCGCCTGCCAGTGTTCTCGCGGTCGACCTCCCGTCCGGCGTCGACGCCTCGACCGGCGAGGTCGCCGGCGCAGTGGTCGACGCCGACGTCACCGTCACCTTCCATGCCGAAAAGGTCGGGCTCGTCGTGTCGCCCGGCCGCCGGCACGCGGGGCGTGTCGTCGTCTCGGACATAGGCCTGGAAGCGGAGCGGACGGAGACCACCCGCGCGCTGCCCGCTCTCCTCGACGCAGTTCCACGCCGCGGCGCGCACGACACGAAGTACTCCTCAGGCTCCGTCCTCGTCGTCGGAGGCCAGCCGGGCACGACGAGCGCTGCGTGCCTCACCGCCATGGCCGCACTACGCGCCGACGCGGGGTACGTCACGCTCGCGATTCCGCAGGATGCGCTGCACGCAGCCGAGGTGCTCGCGCTGGAGCCGGTGAAGCTGCCGTGGTCGGACGAGCACGCAGTCGAGACCCTCGTCGCGGCGGCGGAGCGCGCAGGCGCGCTCGCGCTCGGGCCGGGCCTGGGGCGCGGCGAGGGACGGCATGCTCTGGTGCGCGCGCTGCTCGAGCGGATCGATCTCCCCGCGGTCGTCGACGCCGACGCCCTCTACGAGCTCGAGCCCGTCTCACGTAGCGCGCCGACGATCCTCACGCCGCACGCAGGAGAGCTCGCCCGGCTGCTGGGTAGGGACTCGGAGTGGGTCGACGCGCACCGGATCGCCGCAGCCCGGGAGTGCGTCGAGCGCTTCGGCGCCACCGTTCTCCTCAAGGGCGCGGACACGATCGTCGCGTCGCATGAGCGAGTCGTCGTCTGCGACGCGGGGCCACCGGCCCTCGCAACTGCAGGAACGGGCGACGTCCTGACCGGAGTGGTCGCCTCGTTCCTCTCGAAGGGGCTCGACGCCGAGACCGCAGCTGCCGCAGCCGCGATCGCGCACGGACGCGCCGCCGCACTCGCACCGCACCGGAGTGGTCTCGTCGCCAGCGACCTCCTCGGACTGCTTCCGGCGGCGCTGGACGCCTGACCTCGCACCGCGGGTGGACAATGGCGCCGTGGAGCGCTCGGCGTTCACGATCGATCTCGGAGCGATCCGCCGCAACGCGGCGACCCTCTCGCGCGCCGCAGCGGGCGCGGAGCTGTGGGCGGTCGTCAAGGCCGAGGGCTACGGACACGGGGCCGTCGACGTCTCGAAGGCGGCGCTCGACGGCGGCGCGTCGGCGCTGTGCGTCGCGACGCTCCCGGAAGCGCTCCACCTGCGTGCTGCGCTGCGCAACGCGCGCATCCTCGTGATGGGGCCGGTGTCCGAGCGCGAGATCGGCGAGGCGCGTGCCGCGCGACTCGAGCTGGTCGCGGTCGACGGACGCATTCCCGAGGGGCTTCCCGTCCATCTCAAGGTCGACACTGGAATGGGCCGCTGGGGGCTCTCCGAGCTGCCCGCTGCGACCCGTGACGTCGTCGGGGTCATGAGCCACCTCGCTTCGGCCGAGGCCGACCCTGCATTCACGGAGCTCCAGGTCGCGCGCTTCCGCGACGCCACGGCCTCGCTCGGGCAGCTCACGCGTCACATCGCCAATAGCGCCGCGACGCTTCGCTACGCGGAGGCCCGGTTCGACGCGGTCCGGTGCGGGATCGCGCTGTACGGCATCTCGCCGTTCGGCGGTGACCCGGCGGACGAGGGTCTCGAGCCGGCCCTGCGCTGGGACTCGTACGTCGCCCTCGTGAAGCGGCTCGATCCGGGCGAGAGCACGGGCTACGGCAGGCGCTTCGTCGCCGACCGGCGCACCTGGATCGGGATCGTCCCGGTCGGGTACGCCGACGGCTTCCGGCGCGACATGACCGGGACGGAGGTGCTCGTCGCCGGTGCGCGCTGCTCGGTGGTCGGGACGATCTCCATGGACGCCTTGGCGGTCGTGCTCGACGGGGAGGTCGCGCTCGGAGCCCCGGTCACCCTCGTGGGCGACG
Organism: uncultured Gaiellaceae bacterium; assembly: GCA_963846995.1. Taxonomy (GTDB): domain Bacteria; phylum Actinomycetota; class Thermoleophilia; order Gaiellales; family Gaiellaceae; genus GMQP-bins7. The sequence continues at coordinate 405,050 of CAWJYD010000012.1, forward strand.
GCATCCACATCGAAGAGCACGCGCGCGTCGCCGGCACGATCGGGTACGAGATCGCGACCGGGCTGAACACGCGCTCCCGGAGGGCGCGCCGGGTGGCGGTCGATGCCTGAGCGCCTCCGGGAGATCTTCGAGGGCGAGGACGCCTGGGTCGTCGGCGGCGCGATCCGCGATCGGCTGCTGCGACGGACCGTCCTCGACGTGGACGTCGCGTGCGCTGATCCGCGCGAGGCGGCGCATCGCTTCGCCCGCCGCTTCGGCGGCGCGGCCTTCCCGCTGTCGGCGGGCCACGGCGCCTGGCGCGTGGTCGACGGCCGCGTCGACGAGACCGTCGACTTCACGCCGCTCGCGGGCGGGATCGACGCCGATCTCGGCTCGCGCGACTTCACCTTCAACGCGATCGCGGAGCGTGTGGCGACCGGGGAGCCCTACGACCCGCACGAGGGACGCCGCGATCTGGAGGCGGGAGTCGTGCGCGCGGTCTCCGAGACCGTCTTTGCGGACGACCCCCTGCGCCTGCTCCGAGCCGTGCGCTTCGAGGACGAGCTCGGCTTCCGGATGGACGAACGGACGGAGGCCCTCGTCCGTGCGTCAGCGGCCCTCGTGACGAAGCCCGCCGGCGAGCGGATCCTCGCGGAGCTCGCCAGGCTCTCGGCGGCGGGATACCGCCGGCTCGACGAGGTCGGGCTGCTCGCCCCGCTCGGCGGCGTCCTCGACGCGCGCCTCGATGCGCTCGACGACCCCGACTTCCGGCTCGTCGCCGTCTTCGGCGACCGTCTCGCGCGACTCCCGATCTCGAACGAGCTCAAGCGCTACGCCCGCGCTCTGCGGGGGGCGCGTCGACCCGACGACGCATCGCCGCGAGAGATTCACCGCTTCCGGCGCGCGACCGAGCCGTGGTCGCTCGACGCGCTCGCGTACGTGGGCACGCCGGAGCTGCGTGGGCCGGTGGAGGCGGCGCGGCTCGCCGATCCCGTGGAGCCGCTCGTGCGCGGAGACGAGCTCGGCCTGGCGCCAGGCCCCGCGATCGGGCGTATCCTCGAGGCCATCGACGAGGAGCGAGCAGCCGGCACGATCACGACGCGCGAGGAGGCCCTCGCCCTCGCGCATGAGCTCGCCGCCGAGGAGGGCGTGGCATGAGCGTCGAGCTCCGCCGCGCGCTGCAGGAAGAGCGGGCCGTCGACCTCGCCGACCGCCTGCGGAGGCTGCTCGGCCCGTTCGCGGGGAGCGAGGTCGCCCTCGACGCGGGCTGCGGGACGGGCGCCGTCGCGTTCGCCCTCGCGCCGTTCGTCGCGGAGGTGGTCGGCGTCGACACGAGGCCCGAGTACGTCGAGGCCGCCCGCGAGCTCGCGCCCGAGAACGTCCGTGTCGAGGAGGGCGACGTGATGAGCCTTCCGTTCGGCTACGCCGAGTTCGACATCGCCTGCTGCCATCGCGTCCTCCACCACGTGCGACGCCCGGAGCTCGCCGTCGCGGAGCTCGCGCGCGTGGCGCGCCCCGGCGGGAAGGTCTTCATCGCCGACCAGCTCGGTTCCATCGATCCCATCCAGTCGCTCGAGCGCGATCGCTTCGAGCGTCTCCGCGACCCGACGCACGAGCGACTCCTGCCGGACGCGGACATCCGAGGCTTCCTCGACGCGAACGACCTCGTCCTCCTGTCCTCGGAGGTCACACGTGAGCGGGTCGACCTCGAGCAGCGTCTCGAGCTTGCCGGGTTCGACGAGGAGGAGCGCGCGCGAATTCGCGGACTCGCGCCGGCGCGCCTCGTACGACGTCGAGATCGGCTGGTACGTCGCCCGCAAGCCGGGCCCGTCCGTCTAGCGCAGGGTCAGTCGTGCACTCCCGGCCGGTAGCCGTACCGGCCGACGAGCCGCGCGAGAATTCCCGGGAAGAGCGCCTGGAAGATCGAGACCGGCCGATACGGGAACCACGGAATCGTGAGCTCCCGGCGGCCCCTGCGGACGGCCTTCGCGATCGCCCGCGCGACGTCGTCGGAGTCGAGCACGAACCAGCGCATGATCCCGCTCGAGAGCGTCGTGCGTGGCTTGAAGCCCTCGGTCTCGACGAACCCCGGAAGCAGGGTGTGCACGAGGATCCCCTCGGAGCGCAGGGTGGCCGCGAGCGAGCGCGAGAACGCCAGCTGCGCGTGCTTCGAGGCGGCGTACGGCCCGGCGGGCGCGAACGCGATCGTGCCCGCGACCGAGACGACGTTGACGACGTGCGCGCGGCCTCCCGTGGCAGCGGCCCGCAGGCCCGGCAGGTACGCACGGGTGCACCAGACGCCGCCGTAGTAGTTCGTCTCGAGCACGCGCTCGACCGTCTCGGGCGACGTGGAGACGAACGTGCCGCGACCCGGCACGCCCGCGTTGTTGACGAGGAGGGAGATCGCCGGATGGCGCTCGAGCACGCGTGACGCGACGGCGTCGACCTGCTCGCGGTCGCGCACGTCGCACGCCTCCCACTCGCCGCCGATCTCGCCGGCGAGCGTCTCGATCCGGTCAGCGCGGCGGGCGAGGAGGACGCACTTCCAGCCGGCGCCGGCGAGCTCGCGTGCTGTGGCTTCTCCGATTCCCGACGACGCTCCGGTGATCACTGCTACCCGCTCCCCCGCCATCGCCGCGCGAGGCTATCCGATTAGGATCGCCGGGTGGCCGGGAGGTTCGAAGGCAAGCAGGCGCTCGTGCTCGGCGTCGCCAACCAGCGCTCGATCGCCTGGGCGATCGCCGAGCGGATCGCGGCGGAGGGCGGGCAGGTGGCGTTCACGTACCAGGGCGAGCGCATCGAGAAGAACGTGCGCGACCTCGCCTCGAAGGTCTCGAGCCCGCTCGTCACCGAGTGCGACGTGCGCTCCGACGACGACATCGCGCGCGTCTTCTCCGAGGTCGGCGACGTCTTCGGCGGAGGTCTCGACGTCCTCGTCCACTCGGTCGCATTCGCAGCGGCGGAGGATCTCGAAGGCCGGTTCGTCGACACGCCGCGCGACCGCTTCTGGATGGCGCTCGACATCAGCGCCTACTCGCTCGTGGCGTGCGCGCGCGCCGCCGAGCCGCTCATGGAGGCGCGCGGCGGAGGGTCGATCGTGACGATGACCTACCTCGGCGGCCTCCGCGCGGTGCCCGGCTACAACGTGATGGGCGTCGCCAAGGCGGCGCTCGACGCGAGCACCCGCTACCTCGCGTGGGATCTCGGCTTCAAGAACATCCGCGTGAACGCGATCTCCGCGGGGCCGGTGCGGACGCTCGCGGCGCGCTCGATCGCCGGCTTCACGACGATGCAGAGCATGTTCGAGGAGCGCGCGCCGCTCCATCGCCAGATCGAGTCCGAGGACTGCGCGGCGGCGGCCGCGTACCTCCTCTCGGACGATGCCGCGAACGTCTCCGGTACGACGCTCTTCGTCGACGCCGGGTATCACTCGATGGGCATGTAGTCCGAACGCGCCCGCGCGTTCTTAGGAATCTCTGAGGAGCCTCTAAGTCGAGGCTCACGGGTCGCCCGTGGCTGCCCCTCGTCGCCGCCGATCTCGCGCTTCTCCTGGAGCTCGGAACGGTGCGCTAGTTCGGTTGCGGGGTCTCCGGAGCGGGAACCGACCCGCCATGAACAACGCAGATACGCATTGCTCGGCTGGGTCACCTGGGCGTTCGGCAAGCGCTTCGCGCGCCGGAAGCTCCGGAAGTCGCTACCCGGCGTCCGCTAGACCGACGACGCCGCCGCGATCACGGCGTCGACGTCGGGAAGCTCGCCGCCGAGCATCCACGCCTCGACGATCCTCTCGCCGTCTTCGATCAGGAAGGCGGAGCGGGCAGGCACGTCACGCATCCCGAGCGGCTCGAACGCGACGCCGAACGCGCGGGTGGCATCCCCGTTCCAGTCGGAGAGGAGTGGGACGTCGGTTCCGAGCGTCTGCGCCCACGCCCGGTGCGACCAGGGCGAGTCACGCGAGATCGCGAGGGCGCGCACTCCTGCTCGGTCGAGATCTTCCCTCCTGTCCCGCAGAAGGTGCAGCTCCTGCGTTCAGGTTGGCGACCAGTCGTACACGTAGAAGCAGATCAGAACGAGCCCTGCGCCCAGCACCTGCCGGAGCGGGCGCGCCTCCTCGCGGATATCGGCCCAGACCATGACGTCTGGTACGCGGTCACCGGCCTGGAGCACGGCGAAACCGTACCCGCGGAGCCGTGGCTCAGACGGAGCTCGGGACGGGCTTGGGGATCGCCTCCGTCGCCTCGGCGATCTCGCGCGCGACCTCGACGATGTCGCGGTTCGCGTTGTAGATCCGGAGCTGCCGGTCGGAGGACGAGCCCCGCCCGATGATGGCGAGGACGCCCTCGAGCTCGCGGTCGGATCCGAGCTCGCGCGCGTGCGGGCGCAGCTCCGAGACGGTGCGGCGGACCATGCGAGCGACCGGGATCCGGTTCCGGCTCGCGCCTGCGAGGTCCATCACCGGTGCCTCGAGCCCGTAGCGTGCCGCGAGCCACTTGTTCTCGCTCGTGAGGATCCGGTGGTAGGACGGGATCTCGTCGTGCGCCTCGTAGCGCTCGCACAGTTGCTTGACGAGGGCCTGGCAGTACGCGGCGATCGCGACGGCGTCCTCGACGCGCGTGACCGCGTCGCAGATGCGGATCTCGATCGTCCCCAGCCGCGGGTGCAGACGGATGTCCCACCAGATGTGCGTGTAGTCCGCGATGCAGCCCGAGTGCTCGAGCTGGCCGACGACGGCCGCGTAGTCCGCGTAGTCGTCGAACCGCGGCGGCGGGCCTGAACGAGGGAACGCGGCGAAGACCATCTGCCGACTCGAGGCGAGGCCCGTGCGCTCCCCGCGCCAGAACGGCGAGCTCGCGGAGAGGGCGAGGAGCGGCGCGAGGTGCGGGAGCAGCCCGTTCACGACCTGGATCGCCTTCTCCGGATCGTCGACCGCGACGTGGACGTGCATCCCGAAGATGAGCTCGCGCCGGGCGACGTACTGCAGCTGGTCGATGAGCGCGCGGTAGCGGTCCTTCGCCGTGATGCGCTGCCGCTCGAACAGGCTGAAGGGATGCGTTCCGGCCGAGCCGACTCTCGTCCCCTGCTCGCGCGCGATCTCGGTGACGTAGCCGCGGAGCTTCGTGAGCCACGCCATGACGTCGCCGGCGTTGTGGCACACGGGTGTCGCGATCTCGAGCACCGACTGCATCAACTCCGCGTTGATGCGCGCCTCGAGCTCGTGGCCCGTCATTGCGGCGAGCATCGTCTCGATGTGCTGGACGAGGTCGAACGTCTCGGGGTCGAGCAGCTGGTACTCCTCCTCGACGCCGAGCGTGTACGGGTCGCCCTGGCCGAACGCGTGGTCGAGGACGCTCCCGGCCGGCTCGGAGCCGTTGCCGGTGATCGAGGACGGAAACGCCTGCTTGCCGCTCACGGGAGCACCGCCTCGACCTCGATCTCGACCTTCCACCGCGGGTCGAACAGTCCGGCGAGGACGGTCGTGTTCGCCGGCCGCACGTCGCCGAACGCCTCGGCGTGCGCGCGCGCGAACTCGTCGAAGTCGGTGGCGTCCGTCAGGTAGACGCGCGTCCGCACGACGTTCGCGAGGCTCGTCCCCGCCTGCTCGAGTGCGGTCTCGATGAGCTCGAGGCAGAGCTTGGTCTGCGCGTAGGCGTCCTCGGGAGGCGGAGAGCCATCCGGCGGGTTCGCCGCGGTGCCCGAGACGTGCACCCGATCCCCGGCGACGACGGCCCGCGAGTAGCCGACGACAGGCTCGTAGGCGCCCGTCCCGGAGATGTTGCGGCGCTCCATGAGCGAACTAGTATCGCCGCGCGTGTGGGCGCTTCGCCAGATCGACGACTGGCCGGTCGAGTTCGCGGCAGCGGGCGTGGTCGACGCCGAAGGGCGCGTCTCGACCCACGGGGACGCCACGCGTGCCGTACCGCTCGCGTCCGTGACGAAGCCGGTCGTCGCGCTCGCCCTGCTCGTGGCGGCGGAGGAGGGGGTGGTCGACCTCGACGAACCCGCTGGGCCGTCGGAGGCGACCGTGCGCCACCTCCTCGCGCACGCGTCCGGCCTCCCGTTCGAAGGAGCGGTGCCGATCGCCCGGCCGGGGAGTCGCCGGATCTACTCGAACGAGGCGTTCCGCGTCCTCGCGGAGCGCCTCTCGCAGGCTTCGAGCATGCCCTTCGCCGAGTACGTGCGCGAGGCCGTGGTTGCACCGCTCGGGCTCCGCCTCGACCCGACCGGCGATCCGGCGTCGGGGATGAGCGGCTCGCTCGACGACGTGCTCGCGCTCGGTCGCGAGCTCCTCGTTCCGCGACTCGTCGCCGAGGAGACGCGCGACGAGCTCGTGACCGTGCAGTTCCCGGGCCTTCCGGGCGTCCTCCCGGATCACGGCCGCTTCGACCCGCTCGACTGGGGTCTCGGTGTCCAGCTGAACACGCGGCCGCCCTCGTGGATGGGGACGCGGACGTCCGCGCGCACGTGCGGGCATTTCGGCGGAAGCGGGACGTTCATGTGGGCCGACCCGGATGCGCAGGCGGTATGCGCAGCGCTCACGACTCGCCGCTTCGGCGAGTGGGCGAAGGAGGCGTGGCCGCGCTTCGCGGACGCCGTCCTGGACGAGATCTGACGATCGGGGTTTCGTCACCGCGCCCGGTGGGAACATCCGCAGGAACTGCGGTGGCTCCACGCTCGCCTTGCGCCCTCGGCGCGTCTGGCGCGGAGCCCCAGACGAAAGGAGAGACCATGCGACGTCTCGCACGGCAGTTCTTCCTTGCGCTCGTGCCCGCGGCGCTCGTCGTTCTCGCGTCGGCGCTTCCCGTGGCGGCGAGTCCCGAGCCTGCCTCGGGCGGGGGCGTGACTAACCCGGCGCTGTCGGCGCTGATCGGCAACGACGACGTGTTCTCGTTAGCGAACCTGAGCACGACGCTCGCTCCGACGGGCGGCGCCGGAGCTGGGCACTACGGCCCGTACGCGAGCACCTCGCCCGACTCGGGCACGTGCGGCAACGACTGGGCGAACGACGCGTTCGACCGGCACTTCACGGTCAAGTCGAACGGCGACGGGACGAACTCGGTCGTCGAGCAGTTCAAGAACGGCAGCTTCACGACCATGTCCGGGGCGAGCCCGGGCGCTTGCGACCTCGGCTATACGAGCCACGGCACCACGGTCACGGCCGGCAAGTCCGGCAGCATGCATGGGTACGAGATCATCTCGAACGTCGGCGCGCAGACGAGCACGAGTCCGTTCTGCGACGCGATCGGCATGACGAATGCGGGTTGCACGACGACGACGTTCGTCGACACGCACTTCGCGCCTTCGGCCTACGCGGTCTCGACGTTCTTCTTCCACTACGCGGCAGGCGATCAGGGTCTGCTCTACCACGAGTGGAAGAACGCGTCCGACGACCGCGGTGGGAACGGCGGAGACATCGCGACTGGCTGACTGCGGTGACGCTCGGGAGAGCGGCGCGGCCCCGCGCCGTTCTCCCGGGATCAGCTCGGTCGCGGCCGCGTCCGCATCACTCGCTTGGCGAGGAAGCGGGCGAAGAGGCCGAGCCCGAACATGAAGAGGGCGAGAACGACGAAGAAGGCGACATCCTCGGACCGGGTGTCGTCGAGCGCGAAGTCGAACAGCGTGAACGCGGCGACGACGGCGACCAGAATCCACAGTGCTCGCCGTTCGGGCCGCCAGATCGCGAGCGCGGCGCCCGTGACCACGGGAAGCGCGAGGATCGTCGAGTAGTAGACCGGTCCAGAGTCCAAGACCGACGCGAGCACGCGGCGTCAGGCGGCGTCGCCGACGCCGACGCCGTCGTCGGCGAAGAGCGGGCGGACGAGCTCGTCGAACGTCTGCTCGTCGCAGCTCGCGACGACGCACGGCGTCATCGCCGTGACCGTCGCGGTTCGCGGGATGTGCATGGCCAGCGCGACCTCGCCGAAGAACTCGCCGGCCTTCAGCACGCGGCGCTCGCCGAGCCCGGACTGCGAGACGCCCGCGACGCCTGACAGGAGCACGAAGAAGCGGTCTCCCGGGTCGCCCTCGCGGACGAGCACGGTGCCGGAGGTCACCTCCTCGCGCTCCATGCGCGAGGCGAGCTTCCCGAGCACCTCGCCCGCGAGATCGGCGAAGAGACCGACCCTCCCGAGCTCGGTCACGGACGCCGGAACGTGTCGCGGAGACACGGCAGTACGGTACCGGCGTGGGCGTTCTCGCAGGCTGGCGTACATGCCCTCGCTGCGGCTCCCAGCTCCGCAACGAGGGAGCGCGCGTCGAGTGCAGCGCCTGCGGTCTCGTGCACTACGCGAACTCCGCGCCCGCGGTGTCGGCGCTCGTCGTCGACGCGCGCGGGCGGGTGCTTCTCGGACGGCGCGCGGGCGATCCGTACGCCGGACTCTGGGACACGCCGGGCGGCTTCCTCGAGGAGGGAGAGGATCCCGTCGAGGGTCTCCGGCGTGAGTTCCGGGAGGAGGCGAGCGTCGAGCTCGACCTCGGGGAGTTCGTCGGCATGTGGGTCGACCGCTACGGCGACGACGTGGACGCGCCCGCGTTCCTCGCGCTCCTCTGGCGGGCGACCATCGCGAGCGGCGAGCTCGAGCCCGCCGACGATGTGTCCGCCCTCGAGTGGTTCGCCCCCGACGAGCTGCCCCCGGATCAGGAGATCGCGTTCCACTGGATCGCGCCCGTTCTCGCGGCGTGGAGGGCGAACGAGCTCTAGATGTACCAAAGGGCCGGCGAACCGGCCCTTCGGTTAGGGGAGGGGGAGGGGGAAGCCTCGAATTCGCGCGAACGCGAGCTTGCTTCCTATCAGGTTACGCCGTTCGAGGGAAGTCCCGCCGGGAAGTTCTTAGGCGGCGAAGCCGAACGAGCGCTCGAGTGCCGACTTCGGCTGCGCGCCGACCGCAGCGGCGGCGGGCTCGCCGTCCTTGAACAGGATCATCGTCGGGATGGACATGACCCCGTACTTCTGGGAGAGACCCTGCTCCTCGTCGATGTTCACCTTGACGAGCTTCACCTCGTCCTTGCGCTCCTCGGCGATCTTCTCGAGGACGGGCGCGACCGCGTGGCATGGACCGCACCACTCGGCCCAGAAGTCGACGATGACGGGTGTCTCGGACTTCAGGACTTCCTCCTCGAAGGTCGCTTCGGTGACGTCGAGTGTCATGAGACTCATGTGTTCCTTTCAGGCGTTGTCGATTCGAACTGCCTCGTCCTTGAACGACGGCGGTCTCTTGGGTGTTCCCCGTGACCGCCTTTTCTAGACTGGATCCGCGTGGCGCCGATCTTCACATCCCTCCCGGACAAGCCCGACCACGACGGGCTCGAGCGCGAGCTGCTCGATCGCTGGGACGCGGAGGGAACCTTCGCCGCGCTCCGGGAGCTGAACGCCGAGGGGCCGACGTTCAGCTTCGTCGACGGCCCGGTCACGGCGAACAAGACGCTCGCCGTGCACACGGCGTGGGGGCGGACGCTCAAGGACGTCTTCCAGCGCTACAAGGCGCTGCGCGGCTTCCGGCAGCGCTACCAGAACGGCTTCGACTGCCAGGGGCTGTGGATCGAAGTCGGCGTCGAGCGCGAGCTCGGGCTCAACTCGAAGCGCGAGATCGAGGAGTTCGGTCTCGCGGAATTCGCGCGACGCTGCCGCGAGAAGGTGATCTGGTCGGCGAACGAGCTGACGAGCGGCTCGAAGCGCCTCGGCCAGTGGATGGACTGGGGCCGCGACTACTTCACGTTCTCGGACACGAACATCGGGTACATCTGGGGCTTCCTCAAGCAGATGTACGAGCGGGGGTACCTGTACAAGGGCCACCGCTCGACCGAGTGGTGCCCGCGGTGCGGGACGTCGATCTCCCAGCACGAGCTCACGCAGGGTGGCGTCTACCAGGAGAAGACCGACCCCTCGCTGTTCGTCCGCTTCCCGCTCCTCGACCGTCCGGGCGAGTCGATCGTCGTGTGGACGACGACGCCGTGGACGCTGCCCGCGAACGTCGCCGCCGCGGTTCGACCCGAGGCCGAGTACGGCCGCCGCGAGCTCGGCGAGTGGGTCGCCGTCGCGCGCTATCCGGACGACACGTTCGTCGAGCGCGCGAGGGGCTCCGATCTCGTCGGCTGGCGCTACCGAGGCCCGTTCGACGAGCTCCACGGCGACGACGCGGTGGAGCACCGCGTCATCCCGTGGGACGAGGTCTCGCTCGAGGAGGGGACAGGCATCGTTCATATCGCGCCGGGAGCGGGCCAGGAGGACTTCGAGCTCGGTCGCGTCCACGGCCTGCCCGTCCTCTCGCCGGTCGACGAGTCGGGCCGGTTCTACGACTCGTACGGCTGGCTGCACGGGCTCTCGACGATCGAGGCCGCGGACCAGATCGTCGGGCGGCTCGCCGAGACCGGGTTCCTGGTGGAGGCGGGCACCTACGAGCACCGCTATCCGCATTGCTGGCGCTGCGACACGCCGCTCATCTGGCGAGTCACGGACGACTGGCTCATCGCGGTCGACGAGCTTCGCCAGCCGCTCCTCGACGCGAACGCCACGGTCGAGTGGACGCCCGCGTACATGGGCAAGCGCATGGACGACTGGCTCCGGAACATGGGGGACTGGAACATCTCGCGGCGGCGCTACTACGGTCTCCCGCTCCCGATCTACGAGTGCTCGTGCGGCCACGTGACCGTGGTCGGCTCGAAGGCGGAGCTCGCCGAGCGCGCGACCGAAGGGCTCGACCAGCTCGAGGAGCTGCGGCGGCCGTGGATCGATGCCGTGCCGATCCGCTGCGAGGCGTGCGGCGAGGAGGTTCGACGGATCCCGGAAGTGGGCGACGTCTGGCTCGACGCCGGCATCGTCCCGTTCTCGACGCTTGGCTGGCAGAGCGACGAGTACGTCGAGGGCGGCTACGGAACCGGCGCCGCGCACGGCCTCACGACCGCGGACCTCCCGGACAACGCGTACTGGGAGGAGTGGTTCCCCGCCGACTGGGTCTCCGAGATGCGCGAGCAGATCCGACTCTGGTTCTACTCGCAGCTCTTCATGTCGGTCGCACTCGTCGGGCGCGCGCCGTTCACGAAAGTGCTCGGCTACGAGAAGATGCTCGACGAGCACGGGCGCGAGATGCACGGCTCGTGGGGGAACATGATCGACGCGCAGGACGCGTTCGCGCGCATGGGCGCGGACGTGATGCGCTGGCAGTACTGCTCGCAGCCGCCGAACCAGAACCTCCTCTTCGGCTTCGGCCCCGCCCACGAGATCCAGCGCCGCCTGCTGACGCTGTGGAACTCGTGCAAGTTCCTCGTCGACTACGCGAACACCGAGTCGTGGTCGCCGGAGTGGAGCGACTTCGAGAACGGGCCGAAAGGGGAGCTCGAGCCCCTCGATCGTTGGCTCCTCGAGCGGACGCGGGCGCTCGTGGCCGAGGCGACCGCCGGGTACGAGAGCTGGCTGACCGTCGACGTCGTCCGCGCATACGAGTCGTTCGTCGATGACGTCTCCAACTGGTACATCCGGCGCTCGCGCCGCCGCTTCTACGGGCGCGCAGGCGGCTACGAGGGCGACCAGCGCGCGTTCGCGGTGCTCTGGCATGCGCTGCTCCAGGGCCTGCGCGTCGTCGCGCCGCTGATGCCGTTCCTCACCGACCACCTCTGGCGCGTGCTGACCGCGCCGTGTGAGGAGGCGCCGGCATCGGTTCACCTCGCCGGCTGGCCGGAGCCGGGCGAGCCGGACGGCGAGCTGCTTGCCGAGATCGCCGAGCTCCGGCGCGTCGTCGAGCTCGGCCGCCAGGCGCGCGCCACCTCAGGGGTCAAGCTGCGCCAGCCGCTGCGAGCCCTCGTCGTCGAGGGAGCGCCGCTCGCGCGCGGCCACGCCGCCGAGATCGCCGACGAGCTGCGCGTGCTCGACGTCGCGTTCACCGAGGTCGAGGCCAGCGAGCTCCGCGTGAAGCCGAACCTCCGGATCCTCGGCCCGAAGCTCGGGAGCGGGCTTGCAGCCGTGCGCGCCGCGCTCGAGGCAGGCGAGTTCGAGGAGCTCGATGGTGGTGGGTTCCGCGCAGCGGGACACGAGCTCGCGCGCGAGGAGGTGCTCGTCGAGCGTCACGGTCGCGACGGCTGGGCCGTCGCCGCCTCGGACGGCCTCACGGTCGCGCTCGACCTCCACCTGGACGACGAGCTCCTGCGCCGCGGCCGCGTCTACGACCTGATCCACGGGGTGAACTCGATGCGGAAGGACGCAGGGCTCGACCTGACCGACCGGATCGCGCTGACCATCCCCGAGGCGGACGCCGACCTGCTCGAGCATCACGACTGGATCGCGCGCGAGACGCTCGCGTCGTCGGTCGAGGTGGGAAGTGCGCTGCAGCTGGCGAAGGCTGCGTAGACAGCTCCGCGGGTCCCGGTGCTAGCGCTGAGCGGCGAGGTCGAGCTCTCGGCGGAGCTCGACCGGGAGGCGGAAGGTAACGTCCTCCTCGACGAGCCGGTACGACTCGATGCTCGTCACGCCTCGTCCGCGGAACCAGTCGCAGACCCGTGTAACGAGCTTCTCGGGGGCCGAGGCGCCCGACGTGATGCCGACGGTGCGGGCGCCGTCGAGCCACTCCTCGTCGATCTCGGACTCATCGTCGATCAGGTGCGCTGCCGTGCCCGCGGCGCGCGCCGTCTCGACGAGGCGGTTCGAGTTCGACGAGTTCCGCGAGCCGATGACGAGGAGCAGGTCGATCTCGGGGAGCATCTCCTTCACGGCCCACTGCCGGTTGGAGGTGGCGTAGCAGATGTCTTCCTTGCGCGGGGCGCGGATCTCCGGGAAGCGACGGCGGAGCGCCGTGATGATCTCGCCGGTCTCGTCGACGGAGAGCGTCGTCTGGGTCACGTAGGCGAGCTTCGCGTCGGCCGTCAGGTCGAGCGCATCGACCTCCTCGACCGTCTGGACGAGAACGGTCGAGTCGGGCGCCTCGCCCATCGTGCCCACGACTTCCTCGTGGCCCTCGTGCCCGATGAGGACGACGGTGTAGCCCTCGTCCGCGTAGCGGCGTGCCTGCACGTGCACCTTCGTCACGAGCGGGCAGACGGCGTCGATGACGTTGTGGCCGAGTTGCGACGAGTTCGCGTACACGGACGGTGCGACGCCGTGCGCGGAGTAGACGACCGTCGCGCCCGCCGGAACCTCCGACTCCTCATCCACGAAGATCGCGCCGCGTGCCTCCAGGTCGCGCACGACGTGGATGTTGTGGACGATCTGCTTGCGCACGTAGACCGGCGCGCCGTAGTGCTCGAGGGCGCGCTCGACCGTCTCCACGGCTCGTTCGACGCCGGCGCAGTAGCCGCGCGGAGAGGCGAGGAGAACACGTTCAACCATCGCGCACAGGGTACTGCGGGCGCTTGCAACAACTTGTCACAAGCGCGCTGTTCGGCGCTCGCAGGCCGCGCCGGCGGGCTTGCAACAACTTGTTGCAAGCGTTGTCAGCGCGCGGACTGGGCCACGAGGATCCCGGCGACGACGATCGCCCCGCCGACGAGCTGCGTGGCGCTCAGGCTCTGTCCGAGCCACGCCCACGCGACGACCGTTGCGACCACGGGCTCGAGCGACGCGACGATCGAGGCACGCGTCGCGCTGATGTGGCGCAGCGAGCCGGTCAGCAGCGCGAAGCTCACGAACGTCCCGATCACGACGGTGAAGGCGAGGAGCAGCCAGACGGGGGCCGAGTACTCCGCGAGGTTCCCCTGCAGCGACACACTGTCGTCGAGCGCACTCCACGGGAAGTCCCAGAGCGGCTGGACGATCGCCCAGAAGATCGCGGCGAAGAGGAACCCGTAGAAGAGGAGCGAGGCCGCATCGCGGTGTCGACGCTCACGCTCGGCGACGAGGAGGTACCCGGTGAGCACGAGCGCGCTTCCGAAGGCGGCGGTGACGCCGATGGCGTCGAAGGCGATTCCCGTCCAGATCTCGACGACGAGTGCCAGCCCCGTGATGCAGAGAATGACCGCGAGCCACACACGGCGCCGGATGTGCTCCCGGTAGACGAAGCGCGCGAACAGCGCGACGAAGAGCGGCGCGGTGAACACGATCAGGAGCGCGACGCCGATCGGCGCATGCTTGATCGCGACGAGGTAGAGCCACTGTTGCAGCGCCACTCCGATGAGGCCGAACGCGACGAGCAGGAGCAGCTCGCGGCGCCCGACCCGCAGTCGTTCCGGCGCGAAGGCTGCGAGGAATCCGAGGAAGAGAAGCGCCGCGCACGTCTGGCGGATCTGCGTGAGCTGGAGCGGGGTGAGGGTGGAGTCCAGGACGACCTTCATGACGCTCCCGTTCACGGCGAACAGCGTCGCCGCGATCGCGACCATCAGGTAGCCCAGCCGCGAGCGGTCGTCCCGACGCTCTTCGGGCAGCAGGGTCGGGGCGTCGACCATGAGCCGGCAGGCTATCCGCCTACACTTCGGTGCTCTCCGGGGTGTAGCTCAGCCTGGTAGAGCGCTCGCTTTGGGAGCGAGAGGCCGGCAGTTCGAGTCTGCCCACCCCGACCTTTGCACGAGTCGGAGCTCGCGAGTGCGAGCTCCGACCGTGCGGAACCTCACGACGATCGCAGCGACCGACCGACGCTGAGGCCGTTGGCGCTAGGGCTCGAGCCCTCCTCGCGCCACCTCGAGCTCCGGATCCGGCACCGGCCGGCGCAGGCAGAGGAACGCCCAGATCGCCGCACCGAGCACGCCTCCGGCGAGCGGGCCGACGATGTAGATCCACACCTTGCCCCAGTCCTGGTTGTAGAGCACCGGGTCGAGCGAGCGGGCGGGGTTGAACGAGCCGCCCGACGCAGGTCCGACGACGCTCGCCGCGGTGAAGATGAAGAGCCCGATGAGGAACGGGGCCATGACGCCGTTCCAGGCGGCACGCTCATCCGTGGCGACGGTGAGGATCACCATGACGAAAAGCGCCGTCGTGACGATCTCGAGGACCAGCGCCGCCCAGTTGCCGATGCCGCTTCCCGGAGCCGTGTCGAGGGCATCGGTGACGTCGCTCGAGTAGACGATCGCCATTACGAGCACGGCGCCGAATCCGCCGACGAGCTGTGCGATCCAGTACGGGATCAGGTCGCGCGGGTTGAACCTCCCGGCGACTGCGAGGCCGGCGCTCACGGCCGGGTTGAAGTGGCCGCCGGACAGGTGGCCGAACGCCGTGATCGCGAGTGCGAGGCCGAAGCCGAATCCGGCTGCGACGCCGACCGGCGTGATCGCGTCGGCGCCGATGTCGACGACGACCGCGATCCCGCTGAATCCGAGGAAGAAGAACAGAAACGTGCCGAGTGCCTCCGCGCCGAGGCGTACGCCGAGGGGCTGATCCATCGTCGACCTCCCGAGTCGGTTTGGGCGCGATTCTGCAACTCGGGACGGGTTCCTCCGCTGTCCAGCGTCTCCATCCGAGCGACGCCGGCCGCGGGAAGCGATGAGCGTCGGTCTGCTGAAGCGGGCGACCGGGTTCGAACCGGTGACATCCAGCTTGGAAGGCTGGCGCTCTACCAACTGAGCTACGCCCGCGTCCGACTAGCGTAGCGCCGTGGATCCGTACGCGTGGGAGTGGAACCCGGAGGCGTTCGCAGTCGTGCCGCTCCTCACCGTCGCCTATGCCCTGACCGTTCGTCGCGTCGAGACGGCGACCTGGCGCGTCGTGTGCTTCCTCGCCGCCATGGTGATGCTCGTCGTCGTGAGCGCGACGCCCGTGCACACGCTCGGGATGCACTACCTGCTCACGATGCACCTCCTGCAGAACGTCGTGCTCGCGGAGTGGGCGCCTCTCCTCGTCGTTCTCGCGATCCCGCCGGCGGTTGGTGCCGCGATGGGGGCATCGCCCGTGATCCGGGCCGTCACGCATCCCCTCGTCGCGCTTCCGGTCTGGCTCGCGAACTACATGGTCTGGCACCTGCCGTGGATCTACGACAGGGCGCTCGAGCACCCTGGAACTCTCTTGCACCTCGAGCACGCGCTCTACTTCCTCACGGGCACCGCGATGTGGTGGTGCGTGTTCCAGGACGAGCCCCACCGGCTCGGCGCGGGGTCGCGCACTGCGTACGTGTTCGCGGCGTTCGTGCTCGCGAGCCCGATCGGCCTTGTCCTCGCGCTCGTGCCCGACGCGATCTACGACTTCTACGTCCACGCGCACCATCGCGTCTGGGGCCTCACGCCACTCGAGGATCAGCAGCTCGGCGGGATGCTGATGGCGGTGGAGCAGGCGACCGTCTTCTTCGGTGTCTCTGCGTACTGGTTCTTCCGCTTCCTCGGCGAGGAGGAGCGGCGCGGCGACGCGGACAGTCCCGCTCCGGCGACGTAGGCTCGCGCCGTGCGCCGCCTCCTCGTGCTCCTCGCCGTCTCGCTGCTCGGCTACGCGGGGGTCTCGGCGCAGGCGGCGTCGCCCGGGTTCCAGTACGGCGTCGCCGCGGGTGAGATCCGGCCGACCTCCGCCGTCCTGTGGAGTCGCGCTCCGGCTGCCGGTCGCGTTCGCGTGACGGTCACGGCTCGTGGTGGTGGCGGTTCTGTCTGGAACACACGGGCGTCTGGGAGAGACGATGAGACCGCCTCCGTGGCGGTGTCGGGCCTCGAGCCCTCGACGACGTACACGTACGTCTTTCGCGAGGGAGGGGCGTCGAGCCCGGCCGGCACGTTCACGACCGCGCCGGGGGCGGCCGCGACCAGGTCGATTCGCTTCGCGCTCTCCGGCGACGCCGATGCGACCGCGGGAACGAACGGCGCGCCGGGCTTCAACCGCTACGAGGTCTACGGCCGCATGGCCGCCGAACGGAACGACTTCAACGTGAATCTCGGCGACACGATCTACTCGGACAGCGAGCTCGCGGGCTCGCCCGTCGCGCGCACCGTCGCGCAGAAGTGGGCGAAGTACAAGCTCGGCCTCGCGCTGCCGGCGCTGCAGCGACTGCGCGCCTCGGCAGGTCTCTACAGCCAGTGGGACGACCACGAGTTCGTGAACGACTTCTCACCTGCGGAGAACGGCCAGGCGATCTACGCCGCCGGTGTGAAGGCGTTCACGGACTACGCGCCGGTCGCGAAGCCGTCGAAGACAACGGGCCTCTACCGCTCGTTTCGCTGGGGGAAGAACCTCGAGCTCTTCTTCCTCGACGAGCGCTCGTTCCGCAGCGCCAAGGCGACGGCCGCCTGCGGGGGTGACCTCGCGCCCACCGCGCCGCAGGCCGTTCGCGACGCTTTCTCGACGTTCGCTCCAGGGCTGCGCTCGCCCGTCGCGCCCGCGTGTCTCGCCGCGTTGAACGATCCCACGCGGACGATGCTCGGCGCGGCGCAGTTCGCGGCGTTCACGAAGGCGATCAAGGCGTCGACCGCAACCTGGAAGGTCGTCGTGAACGAGGTTCCGATCCAGCAGTTCTACGCACTGCCGTACGACCGCTGGGAGGGCTACGCGGCCGAGCGCGAGCGGCTGCTGCGTTTCCTCCAGGCGAACGTGAAGAACGTCGTCTTCCTCACGACCGACACGCACGCGAACCTCGTGAACGAAGTGCGCTACCGGACGCTGGGCGGACCGCCCGAGAGCTCGGGCGCGTGGGAGGTCGTGACCGGCCCGGTCGCCACGAACACGTTCGCGAAGGAGATCGACGCGACGCTCGGGCAGAAGGGCGCCGGCATCGCGATCGGCGCGCTCTTCTTCAAGCCGCAGCCGCCGAACGGCGTCGGCATGCGCTGCGCCGCGCTCGACACCTTCAGCTACGCGGAGGTGAGCGTCGAGGCTCGGCGTCTGACCGTCGCGCTCAAGGACGCGAAGGGCAAGCCGGTGCGCGAGGCGACGGGCGTCGCGTGCGCGCCCCTCGTCCTGGAGGCGGGCTGAGTACCCTGCTCGCGGGCGCCCGTAGCTCAGTGGACAGAGCGGCGGACTTCTAATCCGCGGGTCGGAGGTTCGAATCCTCCCGGGCGCATGAAATTCCTGCAAATCGACTACTTCTGGAAGCGTCTCCGCGTTCCGATCGACGAAAGCGCGCCTGGATCGGATTTCTCACCCGAAACCGGGGGATTAAGGCACAGGCCTTCTTATCTGAGGTAGGACCGAACCGCGCGGTAAGGCATCCATGACCAGAGCGCGCGTGGCGAGTCGGACGAAGTCGGCAAAGTGAACGCCGAAGCCTCAGCCGCGTGAGTTGCGGTTCAAGGGAGAGGACGCTCGCACATCCGGGCGTCGTGTCGCAACGACGACCGTAGCCCTTCGCTAAACGCGAATCCGATCGCGGCGAGCTGAAGAACCCCGTGTTTCGCACTGGCGTCATACTTGGTCCGGCGCCGCGAGCAAAGGAGAACAACGATGAACCTCGTGGTAGGCGCGACCGGAAACGTGGGCGGGGCAGTCTGTGAGGTGCTCCGTGGGCAGCACAAGCTGGTGCGCGCAATGGTGCGCGAGACCTCGGATCCTGAGCGGGTGAGACGGCTTGAGGAACTCGGCGCAGAGGTCGTGCGAGGTGAGTTACGCGACCCCGATTCGCTCGCGCGGGCGTGCGATGGCGTCGCGACGGTCGTCTCCGGGGCGACCACGATCACTTCATTGGGCACGGATTCGATCAGCGCGGTCGACGGTGACGGGCAGCTTTCGCTCGTGGACGCCGCGCGCGGCGCACACGTGGGCCATTTCATCTACGTCTCCTATACCCGCCACGTCGATACCGACGATCCGCTGACGCATGCGAAGCGAGCGGTCGAGGAGCGCCTACGCGCGTCGGGGATGGCATTCACGATCCTGCGTCCGAGCTACTTCATGGAGATGTGGCTCGGTCCGGCACTCGGCTGGGAGCTGGCCGACGGCAGGGCGCGGGTGCTCGGTAGCGGCGAACAGCGCGTCAGCTGGATCACGGCGCGCGACGTCGTCGCGGCGATCGTCGCCTCCGTTGACAATCCGAACGCTCAAGGGCAGACAATCGAGCTCGGCGGCCCCGACGCCCTCAGCCCGCTCGAGGTCGTGCGGCTCGCCGAGTCGATCACCGGTCGCCCGATCGCGGTCGAACATGTTCCGGTCGAGGCGCTCGAGCAGCAGGCCAGCGAGGCCGCTGGCACCGACGCCGCGATCTTCCCGTCGCTAATGCTTTGCCAGACACGCGGAGGAGAGATCGAGCCTGCGCCGGAGTGGCTACGCCCTCAAACGACAGTGGCCGAGTACCTTCGCAGCGCGCTCGGCTGAGCTCGATCTCGAGGACGCGGAACTTGTACATGTCCGTTGATGGGGAATCCTTGAACAACGAAACTGAGCGCATCCGCCACTCTCCGCCGGATAACCCGGAGGCTCGAGGAAGAGCACGCTCGCCCAGCTAGTGGTCCTGTCGCTGGCAACACCGACGAATGGACGCCAGATCACTCGCGGCGGATGATTCCGCGATGCGATATGCCGTCCTGGGCGCAGGGGCGATCGGAACGCTGATCGGTGCTGTGCTCCGTCGCGACGGACACGAAGTCGTCCTGCTGATGCGCAGTGAGACCTTGGAGGGCTACAGCGGTCGCGTCAGCGTTGAGAGCGCTGTGCTGGGCGATTTCGAGGTCGACTTCGCTGCGCGGCTACTTTCTCTGGTCTCTCCCCGACAACTTCGAGTGGGCGTTCGGCTACTCGCGTCGCTTCGGCATCGTCTACGTGGACTTCGACACGCTCGAGCGCGTGCCGAAGGACAGCTTCGGGTGATACCGCGACTTCATCGCGAGCCAGCACACGGCGGGGCCCTAGCAGGGCGCTCCTGTCATCTGCTCGGCGGTACCGCGAGCAGCGCCCACACCGTCCCGTCCTCGGCGTTCGCCGGACAGCTCGGCTCCGTCGTTGACAGGCTCGCCACCACGCAGACGTCCGAGAACGCCCTTCCGACGACGACTGCCAGACGGCGATCGAACTTCCCGTCGGCGTCGGGAGCGAGCCGCCATTCGGCGAGTGACCGCGGTGGCTGTGCTGCGAGCAACCCGACCACCCGCAGCGTCATCCAGCGACTGGGGCGTTGGGCGAGGTTCCGGGCTTTCAGGCGAACGAGGAGACGAGGGACCCTCACGAACGTCTCCCACGTCACGGAGAGCTGCGGTCGCTCCTGCGGCCGTGCGATATGGACGCGCACGCAGCCCGTCGTGTTGCCGTGGCCGTAGCACGGCTCGGGCTCGGCTCCCACCCAGGCTCGAGCGCCGAGATCGTCGAAGTCTCCCGCGGGCAGGGTCAGGGTGACGGTGTGCTCGACTTCCCCCGCACCGTTCGGGCCTAGGGATGCCGCGTACAGCGGCTGCCCAGGCGTCCAGGTGGGTCCGCCGTTCTCGGCGCCGGGGAGGAGCTGGTCGACCTCGACGACGAGATGGTCGCTCGAGCGCAGCCCGGAGCCGCTGACCGAAACGGTTACGGCCGAGGCGGAGCGGGGGACGACGGTGATGCTCGGCTCGGTTCGGTCGCCCCAGGTCTGGACTCCGGCCCACACGCCGAGCACGAGCGCAGCGCCCAGCACCGCCAGGCCGAGGCGGAGTACACGGTGCTCCTGGCGCGATCCCTCCGGCAGGCCGTACGCGGCGATCGCTCCCAGGAAGACGGCAACCGCAGCACAGCCGAATGCGCCGAGGGTCGCGAGCGGGTGGTTCCTCGCCATACGCCCGACGACGCTGCCGCTGACCGCCAACGTGGCCAGCAGGGCGGCCAGCGCGGGCAGCGCGGCGAGCAGCAGTCCGGCAGCCCCCTTCGACTCCTCCCCGACCGGCAGCCGCTTCGGCATGTGCTACTCCCTTCGCCTCGCGACGCTACTCCCGTGTGGTCAGCAAATGTTCAGGAGTTCGCGAGAACATTGTGAAATCGATTGACGGCTCGTCTCGGCCGTCGGTTCACTTCGCACAGCGGTTCGGAAAGCCGGCTCCTGCGGCTCCGATCTGACCGGCCCGCCTGCTGAGAACGCGCCATGCGTCCGAGGAGGCAAGCCATGTCCGTGCAGGAGCGTCACCTCCCCCTCGCCGATAGCGACAAGCTCCCTGTTCGCCGCGCTCGCCGGCTCGGCCCGGTGGCGCCGGACGAGCTGGTCGACGTCACCGTCCTCCTCCGTGGCAGATCCTGGGCGCTCGACGCCCCACGGCTGACACGCGAGGAGTTCGCGTCGCAGTACGGAGCGCGGCCGGACGATGTCGCCGCCGTCGAGGCGTTCGCGGCGCGACACGGGCTCGCCGTGCTCGAGACGAGCGTGGCCAAGCGAACCGTGAAGCTGGCGGGAACCGTCGAGCAGGTGAGCAAGGCATTCGCCGTCGAGCTCGCGCGAGAGACGACGGACCGCGGTGTCGTGTTTCGCGGCCGGACGGGGACGGTTTCCGTTCCCGAGCAGATGGCACCGGTCGTGCAGGGTGTATTCGGCCTCGACGACCGGCCGCAGGCATCGCCGCATTTCCGGCTTGCGAGCGGGGCCTTCGCCCGGAGCCCCGAAAGCGGGTTCCTGCCGACCGAGGTTGCCGCCCTCTATCGGTTTCCCCGCGACATCGACGGCCGAGGGCAGACGGTCGCCGTCATCGAGCTCGGAGGCGGCTACCGGCTAGACGATCTCACCCGGTACTTCGAGCAGATCGGCACGGTTGTTCCGACCGTGCTCGCGGTTCCGGTCGACGGCGCCGACAACCTCCCGACTGGAAGCACGGACGGACCCGATGCCGAGGTCATGCTGGACATCGAGATCGTCGGTGCGGTCGCTCCGGGCGCTCGCATCGTCGTCTACTTCGCACCGAACACCTCGCGCGGCTTCCTTGATGCGGTCCTCACGGCGGTACACGACGATGTGCGAACGCCGTCGGCGCTCTCGATCAGCTGGGGTGCGGCAGAGGTCGACTGGACGAGTCAGTCGCTCAAAGCCATGGACGAGGCGTTTCGGGCAGCTGCGCTGCTCGGGGTGACGGTCTGCACGGCATCCGGCGACGACGGTTCGTCGGACGGTGTCGACGACGGCCGGACGCACGTCGATTTCCCCGCGTCGAGCCCGCACGTCCTAGCCTGCGGCGGGACGCGACTCGAACCATCGGGTGCGACGGAGCGGGCGTGGGGCGGCGCCGGCTCGCACGGTGCAACGGGCGGCGGCGTGAGCGACGTCTTCGCGCTTCCCGGCTGGCAGTCGGCGGCGGGTGTGCCGCGGTCGTCCAACCGAGAGAACCGGCAGGGCCGTGGCGTGCCGGACGTCGCAGCGAACGCCGATCCGGCGACCGGGTACCGGATCAGGGTCGACGGGACGGAGGGGCTGATCGGCGGGACGAGCGCCGCCGCGCCGCTCATGGCCGGGCTCGTTGCGCTGATCAACCAGAAGAGCGAACGCCCCGTCGGCTTCGTCAACGAGCAGATCTACCGTCCGGGCGCCAGGTCGCTCTTTCGCGACATCACCGTCGGAACGAACGGAGCCTTCTCGGCGGGAACAGGCTGGGACCCGTGCACGGGACTCGGCTCGCCGATCGGCGACGCGCTGGCCGCCGCGCTCGCGACCTCGACTGCCGCAAGCGCGGCGGGCTAGCAGGCGTCTCAGCGGCGACCTCGCGCGCCCAGTGTCGCGTCGAGCTCGTCTGCTCGCCGCGGCTTCTCGAGGCTGACTGCAAGACGCCCGAGCAGATGGCTCTCGTAAACGCGCTCTGTCGCTTCGTCGAGCTCACGACCCCGTAACGCACCGCGCGCCGTCGCAGGTACAACCCGCTCGTGGAGCAGCGGACGGTTCGCCTCACGAGCCCGGATCGCGTCCTCTTTCCCGACGAGGGGATCACGAAGGAGGACGTGTTCGAGTACTACCGCGCGATCGCGCCCGTGCTCGTGCCGCACCTGCGCGACCGGCCGTTCACGATGAAGCGGTCGCCGTACGGGGTCGGCGGCGAGGCGTATTTCCAGAAGCAGGCGCCGAAGGGAATGCCCTCGTGGATCCCGACGCGGACGTTCCGGACGCACCCGCGCGAGGGCGGCTCGCGGATGGTCGACTTCCCGCTCGTCAACTCGCTTGAGGCGGTGCTCTGGATGGTGCAAATGAACTGCATCGACATGAACGCCTGGTACTCGCGCGTCGACAAGCCCGATCGCCCGGACTTCGTGCTCTTCGACCTCGATCCGCCCGACGGCGCGTTCGCGCTCGCCGTCCGCGTCGCGCACCTGATCCGCGAGGAGCTCGAGCGCCTCGGGCTCGAGTCGTACGTCAAGACGAGCGGCGCCGACGGGATCCACGTGCTCGTCCCGATCGCGCGTCGCGCGACGTACGAGCAGACCTACGAGTTCGCCGAACGCGTGGCGCGCGGACTCGAGGAGCGCCATCCCGGCCTCGTGACGACGGAGTGGCTCAAGAGCAAGCGAGAGGGCGTCCTCGTCGACCACCGCCAGAACGCCCGCGGGAAGACGATCGCCTCCGTCTACTCGGTGCGGCCGAAGCCCGGCGCGCCGGTCTCGACGCCGCTTCGCTGGGAGGAGCTCACCGAGGATGTGACGCCGCGCACGTTCGGCATGCGCGAGGCGCTCGAGCGCGTCGAGCGTTATGGAGACCTCTTCGAGCCGGTGCTCAAGGGCGGCCAGGCGCTCGGGCGTGCACTGAAGAAGGCGTGAGGAGGGGGCGCCGGCTAGCGGCGCCCCCTTTCCCCAAGCGGCGTTCGTCAGTGCGTGGCGGCCGCCTCGGCGTTCACCATCCCCGCTCCGAAGAACGAGGTGTTGCCGCTCCCACCGTGGCACTGCCGCGGATCGTCCGCGGGCCAGTTCGCCGGGCAGGGCAGCGAGGTCGCTGAGGAGCGCACGAGCGCCGCGACGGCGCCCGCAGGCATGCCGGGATGGACGCTCCTGATCAGCGCAGCGACTCCGGCCGCGTGCGGCGACGCCATCGACGTCCCGCTGATCCCGAGAGGACCGCGCCAACGTACAGGACCGCACTCCGCGACGCGCCGGTTCCGGCGCCTCGTGTCATGTCACCGTTCGAGCTAGGAGGCCGGAGTCGCTGCTGCCGAGCGGTCGAACAGATGTCCCGAGCGGATGGTCTCGACCATGTCGCTCGACTCCTCGCGGTACAGGCTTCCGTCCTCGAGCTCGATCGCCGGATAGAGGTTCCCTCCGGTCTTCTCGATGAGCTCGGTACGCGTGTCGCGGCGCCACGGGAGCGACGACCCGGCCACGACCTCGTACTCGATGCCCTGGTCGATGAGCGCCTTCTCCACGCGCCAGCACGGGTGGCCGCCGATCTTCACCCACTCCGCCGAGCACCGCAGGAGCTTCACCGCCACGCGCGGACCATAGCGCGACGTCTCGGCTCGGTCAGCGCGGCAGGCGCAGGCCGAGACGTCGCGGTAGCGAGGCCACGACGCGCGTCGCCGATCCTGGCGCTCGCCCCTCGTCCTCGGCTGCGTCCTTCGCGAGCAGTGCACGACGGATGAGCGAGCCGCCCGCCCAGCGCATCGGCTCCGGCGGGAAGAGGGTGCGCCGAGGCTCGACGAGCGCGAGCGCCGTTCGCTCGTCGCGGCGGTCGAGCGCGAGGCGCGCGAGGATCTCGCCACCGAGGTACGTCGGCCCCACGCCGTTGCCGGTGAAGCCGTAGCCGTGGTGGATGCGCCCTCGGCTTCCGAAGATCGGCAGGTGCGTGGGGGAGACGTCGATCGGGCCGCCCCAGGCGTGCGTCACCTTCCGGCCGCGCAACTGCGGGAAGAAGCGGACGAGGCTCCGCCGCGCGGTGCGCACGACGGCCGGGTCGCGCTCGAGCCGTCGGAGCCGTCGCCCCGCGACGCCCATCGTCCCGCCGCCCCAGCCGAACGCGATGCGCCCGTCGTGGGTCGTACGCGTGTAGTGCAGGAGCGTGCGGCTGTCGGCGACCGCCTCGCCGCCCGTCCAGCCGAGCTCCTCGAGGACGTCGGGCACGGGCTCCGTAAGGGCGATGTGGCTCGACGCCACCGCGAGCGAGAGCCGATGGCCGGGGAAACTCGCGGCGGCGGCGTTCACAGCGAGCACCGCCGCTCCGGCGCGAACGCGGCCGCTGCGCGTCTCGGCGGTGCAGTCGGAGCGGAGCCGCGTGACCTCCGTCCGCTCGTGAACCCGGACGCCACGCTCGCGCAGGCGTTCCCTGAGGGCGAGCGCAAGGCGCGCGGGCTGCACCGTCGCGTTCGTGCGGAAGAGCACGCCGCCGAGGAAGAGCGGCGACGCGCACCGCGCCCGTACGTCGTCCCCGGACGCGGGCGTCACCTCGTCGGGTGCGCCGAGTGCCGTGGCCGCCGCGACGACGTCGTCCCACGAGCCGAGCTGGGACTCGGTCGTCGCGACGCGGAGCATCGGCGCCTCACGAAACCACGCGTCGACGCTGTTTGCCTCGCACCACGCCCCGATCCCGCGTACCGCATCCTCCGAGGCGCGGCAGACCGCGAGAGCTCGATCGTCCCCGAAGCGGTCGCGGAGGTTGCTCGCGTCGGGCCAGAGCGTCTCGCAGAAGCCGCCGTTACGCCCGCTCGGGCCGTGCCCGCAGAGCTCGGCCTCGAGCACGACGACGTCGAGCTCCGGCTCGAGCTCGCGCAGCTGCCACGCCGTCCACATGCCGAGATAGCCGCCCCCGACGATCACGACGTCTGCAGTCGTGTCGCCCTCGAGTGGAGGGGACGGCGTAACCGCGCCGGCCTCCTCGAGCCACCACCCGTGGCGTGTGTGACGCATCACGGCCTCCAGGGGTGGCGGACGGGACTCGAACCCGCGACCACCGGGACCACAACCCGGGGCTCTACCAACTGAGCTACCGCCACCGCGAGCAGGACAGGATAGCGGCGCCCTTGGGCGCTCTCACTCGGGCAGAACCGCCTGCGTCTGGGTCGTCCGCGCGACGCGGCGGCCGTCCGCGTCGAGGACGTCGGTCTCGACGACGATCGTCGTTCGGCCCACGTGCAGCGGGCGCGCGCGGGCGAGCGCCTCGCCCTCGCGGATCGCGCCGAGGAAGTTCGTCTTCGACTCGATCGTGACCGTCCGCGTCCCGGGAGGGAGGTTGAGGAAGGCGCAGACGGCGCCGGCCGTGTCGGCGAGCGTCATCACCACCCCGCCGTGGAGGACGCCGCCGGCGGTGCACAGCTCGGGGGCGTGCGCGATGGTCGCGTCGACCTCGTCCGGGGCGCCGAAGGTGCGGATCCCGAGCGCATCGCCGAGCGGCATCTGCGCGTTCACGACCTCGGTGAGCTCCGGCTTGTCCGTCGGCATGGGGGAATCGTCGTTGACGCCGTCCCGCGAGCACCCTACGCTTGACCCGTCAACGTCGTCGAGCGAGAGGAGAGGAACGCTGTGAAAGCCCTGTGCGCGACATCTCTCCGGCGCGGCGACCGCCTGGCGTAGGAAACGCTCCGACGCTTGCGGCGGCCGCCGGGCCGCGGTCTGGTTTCCCACCGAGCGAAGGAGTCTTCGAAGTGTCCGATGGAACCCCGGCCGCGCCGGCGCTCGTCCAGCTGGGCTGGACGGACGAGCTCGAGGCGGCCTTCACAACCTACGAGGAGCGTGGGTTCCGCCCCGCCCGCGTCGTCGCGGAGCATCGGGGCGGCTACTACGTGCGCTCCGAGCTCGGCGACCGGCTCGCGCACGCGCGCGGCCGGCTGCGCGACGACGAGATCTGGGGCGGCATGCCCGCGGTCGGCGACTGGGTCGTCGTCTGCGACGCTCCGGGGGAGCAGTTCGCGATCGAGGCGCTCCTCCCACGCCGCACGAAGGTCTCGCGCAAGACGCCGTGGCTCAGGGCCGAGGAGCACATCCTGGTCGCGAACGTCGACATGGTGCTCCTCGTCTCGGGGCTCGACGCCGACTTCAACCCGCGTCGGCTCGAGCGCTACCTCACCGCGGCATGGGACAGCGGTGCGGATCCGGTGGTCGTGCTCACGAAGCTCGACGTCCTGGACGATCCCGGGAAGCTCGTCGAGGCGGAGTCGATCGCGGTCGGCGTCCGCGTCCTCGCGGTGAGCAACGTCACGGGCGAGGGGATCGAGGACGTGCGGGCGCTCCTCGAGCCCGCGAAGACCTTCGTCCTGCTCGGGTCCTCGGGAGCGGGCAAGTCGTCGCTCGCGAACCGGCTCGCGGGGCGCACGGTGATGGCAACGGGCGACCTGCGCAACGACGGTCGCGGGCGACATACGACACGGCACCGGCAGCTCCTCGTGCTCCCCGGGGGCGCGATCCTCGTCGACACGCCGGGTCTGCGGGAGCTCCAGGTCTGGGAGGGCGACCTCGACGCCGCCTTCGCCGACGTCGCCGAGCTCGCCGCGCAGTGTCGCTTCAACGACTGCGCCCACTCCACGGAGCCGGACTGCGCAGTGCAGGAGGCGCTCGAGTCCGGCGAGCTCGATCCGCAGCGCTGGGAGAACTACCTCAGGCTCCAGCGCGAGCTGCGGTCGATCGAAGCGCGATCGAGCACTCGGATCCGGCGCGAGCTGAAGAGCCGTTGGCGCGCCAGGGCGCGCGAGTCCCGTAGGGCGCGCAGGTACGGGGGGAAGCCCTAGACGACTCGCGCTTCAGGACATCCGCTGGAAGCGGTCGCGCCGGACGACGAGCGACGGCAGCCCGCTCGTTCCGACGGCACCGCGGGGCGGGTCGGCGGACGAAGTCGCCGCGAGCGGCCAGACGCACGCGTGGACGCACTCCCAGCCGTCCGGCCGGCGCGCGTACGTGTCGACGTACCGGCCGTAGCGTCCGGGCAGGCGCGACGTCCGGGCGGAGACGACGGCGGTATCGCCGTCGACGTGCACGACCACCTGGTCGATGGCGAGCGCGGGAGCGGGATTCGACTCGAGGTTCTCGACGTAGCGCTCGTGGCTCCACACCTCGCCGGTGGCGCCGTCGAGGTATCCAAACGACGATGACAGGATCGGCTCCAGCAGCTCCCACGAGCCGCGGCGGAAGGCCTCGATGAACTGCTCGTTCAGGACTCGGAGGACTGCCTCGTCGTCGGCGTGCGCGGCCATGCCCACCCCCCGTGGGTCGAGAGTGACGTGACCAGCTTGCGCGCCGCCGCCGCGCGTGCTGTTCGGACATATCGACGCCGCGCGCGCCGAGCAGTTAGCGAGCGTCGTCGTTCCGACCGGGTGACGGATGGCCCCGCCTGGACTCGAACCAGGGCACGCGGCTTCGAAGGCCGCCGCTCTATCCGCTGAGCTACGGGGCCGTTGGCGCGGATCAGCGTAGCCGAGCCCGGAGCTGGTCTCGGTCGCCGGGGCGATGGCGATACGCGGCACCTACGCCGCGCGCTCGGCCTCCTGCTCGTCGCGGACCCGGGCGACGAGCACGCGCGCGACCGTCGGGTCGAAGACCGTTCCCGCGAGCCGTTCGAGCTCGGACAGCGCCGTCTCTGCCGAGAGCGCTTCGCGGTACGGCCGATCCGACGTCATCGCGACGTAGGCGTTGCAGGCGCGGATGATCCGCGACTGCAGCGGGATCGCCTCTCCCGCGAGGCCGTCGGGGTAGCCGCTCCCGTCCCAGCTCTCGAACGACGAGCGGACGATCGACGCGACGCTCCGAAGCGCGGGGGAGGCGCGAAGGATCCGCTCGCCGACGATCGTGTGCTGGCGGACGAACTCCCAGTCGCGCTCGTCGAGCGGGCCTGGCTTCCGGAGGATCTCGTCCGGGACGGCGAGCTTTCCGAGATCGTGGAGCTGTGCCGCACGCTCGAGCTCGTCGAGCTCGTCGCGGCGGAGACCGAGCATCTGCCCGATGTCGACGGAGAGCGCGCTGACCTCGGCGAGCTGCGCCTGGATGTCCGGCTCGCGGACGGCGAGCGCCTCGAGCAGCGCCGAGACCGTCCGTCCGCTGTCGCCCCTACGCGAGTACTTCTGCGCGTACAGCCGCTCGTCGGCGATCTGGAGCGCGTGGCTCGGATCGGAGGCGTCCTCCGGGAGCATCACCGCGCCGAAGGAGCTCGTGATCTCGAAGCCCTCGCCGCGCTCGCTGAGCGATTCGCACGCGCGATGGATGAGTGCCTCGACGTCGGCGTCTCCGAGCGTGACGATGAGGCAGAACTCGTCGCCGCCGAGGCGGTACGCGGTACCGGCGTCGCCGGGCACGCGCGCGAGCTTCGTACCGAGCCGGGCGAGCAGGGCGTCGCCTGCCGGGTGGCCGAACGAGTCGTTGTAGCCCTTGAAGCCGTCGAGGTCGAAGAGCATGAGCAGGGTCGTCTCCACCGGGTCCGGCGGAGGCGGCGATCGAGGTCGAAGACGAGCTGCCGTCGGTTGGCGAGGCCGGTGAGCGAGTCGGTGGTCGCCTCCGCGTGCGTCAGCTCGAGCAGGCGCCGGTTCTCGCGGAAGGTGAGCCCGAGGCGGACGACGACGAGGCCGAGCGTCGCCGTCGCGAGCACGACGGCGAGGATGTTCAGGCGGGTGAAGTGGTCGTAGACGAGGATGCCGGTCGCGACGAGCGCGCAGACCGCGGGCACGAGCGAGGAGCGGTCGGCCCTCGACCTCGAGCCCGTCCTGCGTCCGATCGGACGTCCAGGCGGAGAAGGCGATGAGGAGGAGCGACGCCGGCCAGAGGACGTCGACCCACGTACCGTCGACGTACGTCCCGCTCGCGGACTGGAAGAGGTAGATCGAGTCGGCGAGCGTCGTCGCGGAGATCCCGAGGCCGAGGAGCGTCCAGCGTCGTCCGGGGTGACCGCCCATGAGCGTGAAGACGCCGAACACGGCAGAGAGCAGCAGGACGTCGCCGAGGGGGTACGCGAGGTTCGTGACGACCGTGGAGGTCGAACCCGACGTCTGCTCGAGCACGAGCTCGACGAGCACCGCCGCACCGAGCGCGGCCGCGGCGAGCGCGGAGGTTGCCCCGTCGAGCCAGAGCGTGCCGCCGATCGAGCGCGTCCGGGAGCGGAGGAGCAGCACGAGCCCGACGTAGAGGAGCGGGTAGAAGGCGATGAAGCCGAGGTCGGCAGGCGACGGATACGAGTCGGGGTTGAAGAGCGCATCCCAGAGCTCTCCGAGCGTCCACGAGGACATCGCGACCGTGATCACCGTCCACGCCAGGCGATCGCGCGGCACGAGGTACGCGTGCGAGCCCGCGACGACGCACGCGAAGACCATGAGTCCGTCGTACATCCACGTGTTCGCGAAGTGCGCGAGGCTTCCGCCCTCCGCAGCGAAGAGGGTGATGGCGACGAACAGAGCGAAGCCCGCGCCCGCCGCGACGCGCGTCAGTCGGACCCACCGAGGATGGGGCATCTCACATGCTGAATCGGCTCGTCCGGCGTCCTTCTTGAGTCGTTTGCCCCGATCCGGGGTCCGGTCCGTCCGGTCCTGGTCCTACCCTCGCGGCATGGCACTCGGGATCGTGGTCTTCGGCGCCGCGTTCCTCGTCGGGCTCGGGCTCGGCACCTACACGCGACGGCCGCTCTCGACCGCCTTTCTCGTGCTGGGCAGCTTCACCGCCCTCCTGATCCTCTCCGCGACGGGACAGGTGTTCGGCGCCGCCGCCGTCCTCGTGATCGTCGGGCTCGTCGGCCTGGTCGCCGACAGCATGCGCGAGACGTTCGTGCGCCTCGTCGACGGGTACTGACTCCTATCCTTCGCCCGACGCGGGCGTGGCGGAACTGGCAGACGCGATGGGTTTAGGTCCCATTGGGCCGCGAGGCCCTTGGAGGTTCGAGTCCTCCCGCCCGCATCAGTCGAAGCGGTCGAGTCGGAACAGCTCGATGTCGTGCTGCGTCGATCCGTCGAGCGCGAGGTCGGCGACGATCTCCCCGATCACCGAGCAGAACTTGAAGCCGTGGCCCGAGAACCCCGCGGCGACCACGGCGCCCGGCGCATCCGGATGGCGGTCGACGATGAAGTGCTCGTCGGGTGAGAGCTCGAACAGGCAGGTCTTCAGCGCGACCGTCGGGCCTGCTCCCTCCGGGAAGTAGCGCTCCGCGAACGCACGGAGAGGCGCCTCGTCGGCGAGGGTCGGCTCCCGGGAGATCGCGTCCGGGTCACCGCTCTCGCCGTCCCGCTCGTAGCGGCCGAGCTTGAAGCCGGGGATCCCGTGCACCGGGAAGCCGTAGAAGTGCTCGCCCTCGATCGCGAGGTTGAACACGGGCATGCGCTCCGGCTCGAAGAGCTCCGGGCGACGTCGGCTGCAGCCAGGCGAGCGACTGGCGCACGCCGCGCACGGAGCCGGCCGGCAGGCGCGCGACGTCCTGCGACCACGCGCCGGCGGTGAGGACGAGCCGGTCGGCCTCGACCGTTCCGCGATCGGTTCGCACACGGACGCCCTCCGGCATCTCCTCCCACTGGAGCACGCGCTCGCGAGCGCGGATCTCCGCACCGCGGCGAAGTGCGCCGGCGACGTGGGCCACGATGCAGCGCTCGGGTACGAGGAAGCCGCCGTCCGCCTGGTACACGACCTCGAGGTCCGCGGGCAGCCGGTAGGCGGGAAAGCGCCTGCCGACCTCTGCTCCGGAGAGCACCTCGTGCGTGAGATCGTGGTCGGCGCACGCCCGCAGCACGCCCTCCGTGATCTTCTCTCCACCCTCGACGATCCCCGTGATCGTCAGCAGCCGCTCGTCGGAATCCTCCTCGAGCTCGCGCCACAGCTCGTAGGCGCGGCGGACGAGCGGGACGTAGTTCGAGTGCTCGAAGTAGGCGAGCCGGATGATGCGCGTGTACCCGTGCGACGAGCCGCGCTCGTGCGGGATGTCGAAGCGCTCGAGGCCGAGCACGCGCTTGCCGCGGCGGGCGAGGTGGTACAGCGCGGCGCTCCCCATCCCGCCGACTCCGACGACGACGGCGTCGTAGCGCTCGGCCACGGCTCGATCCTATGCAGTGTCAGACACTGTGTCTGACACCAGAGACGGCCGGCAACAAATGCGTGCGCATCTCTCCACCGTGAGTTTTCAGGGCCTGCCTCTGATCGTTGTGGTCGGCCATGTCCGGTGTCGTGCTCCACTGGCCATGTCCGGTGTCTGACACGCGGCGTGTCCGTTTCGGACACCGGGCGGATGCCTGCGGCCATCGGTGACCCATCGCAGCCGTGGTCGCGGCTGGTTGAATGGCTCGATGCCTACGGCGGTGGAGCAACTCGGCGAGAATCGGGTACGGCTGACGGTCGACGTCTCGCCCGACCAGGTGCAACACGCCGTCGACCACGCGATGTCGGACCTCTCCGAGAGCGTGAAGATCCCCGGTTTCCGGAAGGGAAAGATCCCGAAGCCCGTGCTCGTCTCGCGGCTCGGCAAGGAGCGCATCTACGCGGAGGCCGTGGACAGCCACATCGGCGGCTGGTTCTGGAGCGCCGCCAACCGGAACCGCGTCCGCCCGGTTGCGAACCCGCAGTACGAGTTCGAGCTCCCCGAAACTGCCGACCGCGAGTGGAGCTTCACCGCGACCGTCGAGGTGCAGGCGCTGCCGGAGATCGTCGACTGGACGGCCCTCGAGGTCCCCAGGGCCGAGGTCGAGGTACCTCAGGACTCGGTGGACGCGGAGATCGAGGCGCTCAGGGATTCCGTCGCCGAGCTGTCGCCTGCCGGCGTCCGCCCCGCGCAGCCGGGCGACACGCTCGTCATCGACCTCGTCGACGCGGATGGGGAGGCGCAGAACGACACGGTGGTCGAGCTCGGCAGCGGGCGGCTCGCGCCGGAGCTCGAGGTCGCGCTCACGGGAGCATCGGCCGGGGAGACGAAGCAAGTCGCGATCCCCCTCGCGGACGGCGGCAGCTCCGACGTCGAGATCACCGTGCGCGAGATCCAGGAGAAGGTGCTGCCCTCACTCGACGACGAGCTCGCGCGCTCCGCCAGCGAGTTCGACACGCTCGCCGAGCTTCGGCAGAGCATCGAGTCGACCCTGCGCGAGCAGCTCGACGCCGAGATCGACGCGGCGTTCCGCATCTCCGCGGTCGATGAGCTGCTGAAGGCCTCCGAGGTGCAGCCCGCGCTCCCCCTCGTGCGCCAGCGCGCCAGCGACCTGATCACCGGCTTCGCGAGGTCGCTCGAGCGCCGCGGGATCTCCCTCGAGACCTACCTCGCCGCGAGCGGCGGCAGCGCGGAGGAGCTCGAGCGCCAGATGGTGCTCGAGGCTGCCGTCTCCGTCGCGCGCGAGCTCGCGCTCGAGGCGCTCGCCGAGCGCGCCGGAATCGAGGTGTCCGACGACCAGGTCAGGGAGTACATCCGCGAGGAGGCGGAGGCCTCGGGCGAGGAGGACGTCGACGGAGTCGTCGCCGACATCTGGGCGCACGGCCAGCAGGAGTCGATCCGCGAGGATCTCCGGCTCCGGGCCGCGCTCGACCGTCTCGTCGCGGACGTCAAGCCGATCGCGCCCGAGGTCGCCGAGGCGCGCGACAAGCTGTGGACGCCCGACAAGGAAAAGACGGCCGCCGACACGAAACTGTGGACCCCCGGTAGCAAGGAGAGCCAATGAGCCCGTTGATCCCGATGGTGATCGAGCAGACCTCGCGCGGCGAGCGCTCGTTCGACATCTACTCGCGCCTGCTGAACGAGCGCATCATCTTCCTCGGCACCCCGATCGACGATCAGATCGCGAATCTCATCGTCGCCCAGCTCCTCCACCTCGAGTCGGAGGATCCCGACAAGGACATCTCGATCTACATCAACTCGCCGGGCGGGATCGTGTACGCCGGCCTCGCGATCTACGACACGATGCAGTTCATCAAGCCCGACGTGCAGACGATCTGCGTCGGCATGGCGATGTCGATGGGCGCGGTGGTGCTCGCCGGCGGCGCCCAGGGCAAGCGGAGCGCGCTGCCGCACTCGAAGATCCTCATCCACCAGGGCTCGGCCGGGTTCTCGGGGCAGCCGACCGACATCGAGATCCAGGCGCGGGAGGTAATCAGCCTCAAGCGGCTAATGGAGGAGATCATGTCGAGGCACACGTCTCAGACGATCGAGAAGGTCTCCGCGGATATGGAGCGCGACTACTACATGACGTCCGCCGAGGCGAAGGACTACGGGATCATCGACCGCGTCATCGAGCACCGCTCATGACGAGCTTCCCCGCCCTCGGCTCGACGCGCCTGTCGGCCGTGTCGACGCTGCGACAGCGGCCGCGAAGCGGACGCCTTCAGGGATTTTCGCGCGGCCAGGATTCGCGCGAGCGAATCCTGGCCTTGCGCAATACGGGCAGAGCAGAGTAAAAGGAGACAGGGATGGCTCGGGCGAGCGAGGGCAACGAGCAGTTGCTATGCAGCTTCTGCGGCAAAAGCCAGCGACAGGTCAAGAAGTTGATCGCTGGTCCGGGCGTCTACATCTGCGACGAGTGCATCGATCTCTGTAACGAGATCATCGACGAGGAGCTCACCACTCCGGCGCAGCTCGACCTCGACAACCTTCCGAAGCCGCTCGACATCTACTCCGTCCTGAACGACTACGTCGTCTCGCAGGAAGAGGCGAAGCGGACGCTCGCCGTCGCGGTCTACAACCACTACAAGCGCGTACGGATGGGCCTCGAGGACGCGGAGGTCGAGCTCCAGAAGTCGAACATCCTTCTCCTCGGCCCAACCGGATGCGGCAAGACGCTGCTCGCGCAGACGCTCGCGCGGATCCTCAATGTCCCGTTCGCGATCGCGGACGCGACCGCGCTCACCGAGGCCGGCTACGTGGGCGAGGACGTCGAGAACATCCTGCTCAAGCTCATCCAGGCGGCCGACTTCGACATCAAGAAGGCCGAGACCGGGATCATCTACATCGACGAGGTCGACAAGATCGCGCGGAAGGCGGACAACCCGTCGATCACGCGCGACGTCTCGGGCGAAGGCGTGCAGCAGGCGCTCCTCAAGATCCTCGAGGGAACCATCGCCTCGGTACCGCCGCAGGGTGGCCGCAAGCACCCGCATCAGGAGTTCCTCTCGATCGACACGACGAACATCCTGTTCGTCTGCGGCGGGGCGTTCGCCGGCCTCGACAAGATCATCGAGAAGCGGATCGGCAAGAACACCGTCGGCTTCTCGGCGGACGTCCGCTCGCGCAACTCGAGCGAGAACGCCGAGCTGCTGACGCAGGTCATGCCCGAGGATCTCATCACCTTCGGGCTGATCCCCGAGTTCGTGGGGCGGCTTCCGGTCGTGTCCGCCGTGCACCAGCTCACGCGCGACAACCTCGTGGAGATCCTCACGGAGCCCAAGAACGCGCTCGTCCGTCAGTATCAGCGCTTCTTCGGCTACGACTCGATCGAGCTCGTCTTCACCGAGGACGCGCTCTGGGAGATCGCCGACCATGCGCTCGAGCGCGAGACCGGTGCGCGCGGCCTTCGCTCGATCATCGAGCTGGCGCTCCTCGACGTCATGTTCGAGCTGCCGTCGCGCACGGACGTCACCAAGTGTGTGCTGACGAAGGAGACGATCTCTCGCGGCCAGAAGCCGACGCTCGTGACGAGCGCCGAGGGCGTCGTCGACGACGAGCTCTCGGAGCTCGCCGAAGAATCCGCCTGAATCGGCCCGAAAGATAGGTGCCGGACGGCTCGAACCTGGGTTGTGCGGCGCAAGCCGGCCCCGGTAGCATCCAGCGCATGCCGAGGTTCCTGATCGAGCGCACATACACCGTCGACATGGACGGCCTCCCGGATGTGGCGACGCGGTCGAAGGCGATCGGGCACTACCACTACCCCGAGATCGTCTGGGAGCACAGCCACGTGGTCGTCGGCAGTGACGGGATCCCGAAATCGTTCTGCATCTACGAGGCGCCGAACGAGGAGATGGTTCGCGAGCATGCCGAGCGACTCGGCGACCACGTTGTGACGACGATCTACGAGGTCGCCGGAGACGTAACGCCGGCGGACTTCCCGCTCACCGACGAACCCGTCTAGCCAGGCTCCACGACTGCAGGCCCTCCCACGTCACCGAGGTGGTAGGCGGCCTGGAGGGCAACCGCGAGCTTGCGCGTGACGTCGCGGCGGCGCGGGTCGCCGTCGCCGAGGATCTCGAGGGTCTCGCGATAGAGGGCGACCGCTCGCCGCTTCGCCCAGCCGCGTCCTGCCTGATCTGCCGCGGCCACGAGGTGCTCGACGGCCCGCTCGTCCTCTCCGGCGGCGCGCCAGTGGTGGCCGAGCGCCTCGTGTGACTGGCCTACGTCCGTCGTAGCCTGGAGGTACCTCGCGACAGCGGCGTGCTTTGCGCGGCGCGCGGCCCGGGGAAGTGTGGCGTAGGCGACGTCGTGGATCAGGCCGTGCTTGAAGCCGAACTGCTGGTCGCCGCGGATCCGCGACACGGCCTCGCGTTGGATCGAGATCACGCGCCTCGAGCGAGCCGAGCACCTGCGACAGCTCGTCCCGGTCGTCGATCTCCTGGAGGGCGCCCCGCCAGAAGACGCGGCCGACGACGGAGGCGTCCACGAGGACGGCGCGCTCGGCCGCTGGCAGCGCGTCCAACCGGGCCGCGATGATCGCCCGGATGCTCGTCGGCAGCTCGTCGAGCCCCTTGGCCTCCTGTTCGCCCAGGCAGCGGGCGAGCTCCTCGATGAAGAGCGGGTTTCCCTCCGCCGTCGTAGCGACGTCCTCGGCGCGCAGCGTCGTTTCGACGCGCCCCAGGAGCTCGGTCGCGAGCTCGCGACCGGCGGCGTCGCCGAGCGGCTCTAGCGGCAGCGCCGTGTAGGCCGGAAGGCCGCCGCCCCAGCCCGGACGCTCGCCCAGGAGCTCGGGCCGCGCAAGCGCGAGGAAGAGCACCGGGACATCCCGCACGCGAGCGCCGAACGTCTCGAGCAGGTCGAGCATGCTGCCGTCCGCCCAGTGGATGTCCTCGTACACGAGCAGCGTGGGAGTGCGCAAGGCGAGCGACTCGACGAGGACTCGCGCTGAGAAGAACAGCTGCTCGCGGTCGGTCACCTCCCCCTCGTCGTCGAGGCCGAGCAGCATGGCGAGATTGGGCGCGTGCTCCTCGGCCGTGGCGGATCCGGCGAGCGCTGCGATCGCGTCGGTGAGCTTCCCGCGCGCCTCGGTAGCGTCGTCGCTGTCGAAGATCCGAGCCGTCTGCTTCACCTGCTGACCGAACGGCGCGTACGGACTCGATGCGCCGTAGGGCGTCGATCGGCCGCGGATGACGCGCGCGTCCTGGGCGGCGACACTCTGTGCAAGCTCGAGCGCGATTCTCGACTTGCCGATTCCGGCCGGGCCGAACACCGTGACGAAGTGGCTCCTGCCCTCGTCCACGACCCTCTCCCAAACACCGGTGAGCACTGCGAGCTCGCGATCTCGCCCGATCATCGGCACCTGGGCGGAGGGGCGCTCCCCGATCGCTGCCGTGGCGTGAACGGCCAACCACGCCTGGACCGGAGCCTCCTTGCCCTTCGCAACGACGGGCTGCGCCGGACGGTACTCGATCGAGCCGCGGGTTCCGACGTACGTCTCCTCTCCGACGAGCACGGCCCCGACCGGGGACGCGGACTGCAGCCGCGCGGCAGTGTTGACGACGTCTCCCGTGACGAACGTCTCACCGCGCTCGGGGCTCGCATCGAGTGCGACGATCGCCTCGCCCGTGTTGACGGCGACACGGAGCTGGAGCCCTTCGCCCTCCGCCCAGTCGCGGACGGCGAACGCAGCGCGGACGGCGCGCTCGGCATCGTCGCCGTACGTCACAGGCGCACCGAAGACTCCCATGACCGCGTCCCCGACGAACTTCTCGACGCGGCCGCCGTGACTTTCGAGCTCGCTGCGGACGCGTTCGTAGTACGGAACGAGGAATGCTCGCACGTCTTCGGGGTCGAGCTTCTCGGAACGAGAGGTGAACCCCACGAGATCCACGAAGAGGACCGACACGAGGCGCCGTTCCTCGCCACCGCGCGCGAGGGCGTCGAGCGTCGCGCCGCATGCGTTGCAGAACTTCGCATCGTCCGGGTTCTGCTGACCACAGCGCGAACAGGCGAGCACGACGCCGAAGACTAGAGTGCTTCGGTGTTCTCCACCCGGCCGGAGCTGCGTGGCACGTTCGGGATGGTTGCCACGACGCACTGGCTCGCGTCGCAGACCGGAATGGCCGTGCTCGAACGGGGAGGCAACGCGTTCGACGCCGCGGTCGCGGCCGGGTTCGTGCTCCAGGTCGTCGAGCCGCACCTGAACGGCCCCGGCGGCGAGATGCCCGCGGTCTTCTGGTCCGCGGAACGGGGCGAGCCCCTCGCACTCTGCGGCCAGGGTGTCGCTCCTGCAGCGGCCACCATCGAGCGCTACCGCGAGCTCGGGCACGAGCTCGTCCCGGGCACCGGCGTCCTCGCTGCCTGCGTGCCGGGGGCGTTCGGCGGCTGGCTACTCATGCTCCGCGACTTCGGCACGTGGCGCCTCGCGGACGTCCTCGAGTTCGCCATCGGCTACGCCGACCACGGCTACCCGCTGCACGAGCGGGTCCGCGCGACGATCGATGCGCACGCGGAGCTGCTCGAGAGCTGGCCCGGGTCGCGCGACCTCTACCTGCCTGCGCCCCCTGCGGGCGAGCTCTTCCGGAACGCGGCGCTCGCTGCGACGTATCGCCGCATCGTCGACGAGAGCCGCGGGGGCTCGCGCGAGGGCGAGATCGAGGCCGCGCGCTCCGCGTACTACGAAGGCTTCGTCGCGCAGGAGATCGACCGCTTCGTCGCCGTTGAGGGCGGGCTCCTGACCGGGGCGGATGTCGCGTCCTGGCGCGCAACCGTCGAGCCCGTCGTCTCGCTCGACTACCGCGGGCTGACCGTCTGCAAGACGCAGGCGTGGGGCGCGGGTCCTGTGGGCCTCCAGCAGTTGGCCCTGCTCGAGGGCTTCGACCTGGCCGAGCTCTCCGACGCGGAGTTCGTCCACGTCGTAACGGAGTGCGCGAAGCTCGCGCTCGCCGACCGCGACGCGCTCTACGGCGACTGCGAAGTGCCGCTCGACACCCTGCTCTCCGCCGACTACAACCTCGACCGGCGCACCCTCGTGGGCGAGACGTCGGCGGCGGCCTGCGCTCCGGGGCGCGGCCATCTCCCCAGCATCCCCGAGGTGGCGGCGACGGCCGGATCGGGAGAGCCGACGCAGGGCGACACCGTGCACCTCGACGTCGCCGACCGCTTCGGGAATCTCGTCTCGGTGACGCCGAGCGGCGGCTGGCTGCACTCGTCGCCCGTGATCCCGGCCCTCGGGTGGCCGCTCGGGACACGCGCGCAGATGTTCTGGCTCGAGGAGGGGCTGCCCTCCTCGCTCACGCCCGGAGCGAGGCCGCGAACGACGCTGTCCCCGGGTCTCGCGCTGCGCGAGGGCGAGCCCTACCTCGCATGGGGAACGCCCGGCGGAGACCAGCAGGAGCAGTGGGCGCTGCACGTGTTCCTCCGGCACGTCGATCTCGGCCTGAACCTCCAGGAGGCGATCGACGCGCCGGAGTTCCACACCGACCACCTCATCTCGTCCTTCTTCCCGCGCAGGCTCGCGCCGAGATCGCTGGCGCTCGAGTCCCGCTTCGACTCGCGGACGGTCGCCGACCTGCAGCGGCGCGGCCACGACGTCACGGTGCATCCCGCGTGGTCGCTCGGACGGGTCACGGCCGTCGCCCGAGAGCCGGACGGGCTCCTCCGCGCCGGCGCGAACCCGCGTGGAATGCAGGGCTACGCCGTCGGCCGATGAGGACGAGGACGTATTCGTGGGAGGATCCCTTCGCGCTGCGCGACGCGCTCGCCGAGCGCTCCGGGCTCGAGCTCATGCAGGCGATGGCGGCGGGCGAGCTGCCGCCCCCGCCGATCGCCGAGACCCTCGGTTTCCGGCTCGTCGAGGCCGAGCTCGGGCACGCGGTGTTCGAGTGCGAGCCCGCCGAGTACCACTACAACCCGATCGGGATCGTGCACGCGGGCCTCGCGATGACCCTCATGGACTCGGCGATGGGGCTCGCCTTCGTGACGACGCTCGACGCGCCCGTCGGCTGGACCACGCTCGAGGTGAAGTCGAACTTCACGCGCGCGCTCACCGCCGACACGGGAACGGTGCGCTGCACCGGCTCGATCGTGCATCCGGGTCGCCGGGTCGCGACCACGCAGGCGCGAATCGAAGACGCGCAGGGACGGCTGTGCGCGCACGGCACGAGCACGATCCTCGTGCTCGGGGACGGCTAGTAGCCGACCGAGACGAGCCGGTCCCGGCCGCTGCGCTTCGCCTGGTACAGCGCCTCGTCGGCGCGAGCCAGGAGGTCGCCTTCCGAATCCTTCGGCGCCCACTCGGCGAGACCGACCGAGCACGACTGCCCCTCCGGTGTGAGGTCCCGCAGTCGCTCGAGCACGTTCCCCGCCTCGGCGAGCGAGCAGCCCGGAAGCGCGACGGCGAACTCGTCGCCACCGTACCGCGCGAGCGTGTCCGTCTGCCTGAGTGCCGTCCGCCACGCTGCGGCGGCGCTCTTCAGGAGCCGGTCGCCCGCCTGGTGGCCGTGTCGATCGTTGAAGTCCTTGAAGTGGTCGAGGTCGACCATCGCGACGCAGAGCGGGCGGTGCGTCCGCGCCGCGTAGCCGACGGCGCGACGGATCGTCGCCTCCCACGACCTGCGGTTCGGCAAGCCCGTGAGCTCGTCCGTCTCCGCGAGGTCGTTCAGTCGCTCGAGG
This sequence comes from uncultured Gaiellaceae bacterium, assembly GCA_963846995.1. Taxonomy (GTDB): domain Bacteria; phylum Actinomycetota; class Thermoleophilia; order Gaiellales; family Gaiellaceae; genus GMQP-bins7. The sequence continues at coordinate 445,402 of CAWJYD010000012.1, forward strand.
AAGTCCGCTCTCTCGATCGCGACGGCAGCCTCGACAGCGAGCAGAGAGACGGCCTGGATCGTGCGCTCGGCGACGTCGTCGACGCGGTGATCCCAGCCGACCGCCAGTACGCCGATCGGCGTCCCGGAGCGCACGATCGGCTCGAAGAGCATCGACACGAGGCCGCCCCGGCGCAGGCTCGCCTGGTGGACGGTGGGATTGTCGACCGCCTCCGGCACGAGGTACCGCTCGCCGCTCCTGAACGCCCGGACGCTGCCCGAGGACTCGTCGTCCAGGCTGAAGCGGGAGAGCCCGACGTCGGGGCCGGCGTGGCCGGTCAGCGTCAGCTCGTCGGGGTCGCCGGGCTCCCAGATCGCGGCGAACGTCGCGCCGGCGACCGTGATCGTCGCTCGGCAGATGTGTGCCCGCGCGTCCGACTCGGCCGTCAAGGCACGGGTGACGTCCGCGATCGCGGCCATGGTCAGCTCGTGCTCGCGCGCACGGCGCGCCTGCGTGCGTTTCTCGCGTACGAGCGACTCGACCGAGAAGCCGACGATGGTGGCGACGGCCGACCAGAGAATGGCGCGCCTGAGGTCGCCGATCGTGTAACTCGCGTCCGTCGTGGCGAGAGGCACGAGCAGCACCGACATTCCGCTGACGATCCCGATGACGACCTCGCGACGACCGAGGTTCAGCGCGATCCAGACGACGGGGAGCATCGCGAGCGGCGCGTACCCGGAGATCGAGCCGTTGCTCGACGCGCGCAGCAGCGCCACCACGACGAAGTACGCGAGCGGCGGCAGGATGAACGTCCAGCGCGGCAGGCGAGACCAGGGCAGAAGCATTCCGGCTGCGGCGATCGCGAGCGTCAGGAAGGCGGCAACGCCGACGAGCGTCCAGTTCGAGGGCCGTGGGGGCAGGACCGTCGTCAAGAGTGCGAGGAGCCCGATCGCCGCGAACGGCGCAAAGCGGCGCGCGAGCTTCGACTCCAGCGCGCTTCGGTTCGAGCCCATCGTTCCCGGATCGGTCGCAGCTGCAGCGGTCTTGAGCCTGCGCTCGGGAGCGTGAACGCGAGTAGTCATGCGTCGTTCTGCCGGCGTCTAGCCAGCTACGCTGAGCCGATGCGACGCGACGGCTCGAGAACTCCGCTGTCCCCGGTATCGGGGCGGCGCCGCGCAGCCTGACCGACGAGCGCCGCACCAGCTCCGACCTAGACTCTCGCGCCATGGACTCCCTGTACGCACCCGCCGGCGTCGAAGCGCGCTGGCAGGAGACGTGGGAGACCGAGGGTCTCTACACCGCTGGCGCGGGCAGTCGCGAGGACGCGACGTACGTCATCTGCGTGCCGCCCCCGAATGTCACGGGCGAGCTGCACATGGGCCATGCGCTGAACGGGTCGATCGAGGACGTCCTCGTGCGCTGGCACCGGATGCGCGGCTTCGACACGCTCTGGCAGCCCGGCTACGACCATGCGGGCATCGCGACGCAGAACGTCGTCGAGAAGGCTCTGGCGCGGGAAGGCCTGACCCGGCACGACCTCGGGCGCGAGGCGTTCGTCGAGAGGACCTGGGAGTGGCTCGAGCAGACGGGTCGCACGATCATGGGTCAGTTCCGCCGTCTCGGCTGCTCGCTCGACTATTCGCGCGAGCGCTTCACGATGGACGACGACTACGTCCGCGCGGTCATGACGTTCTTCGTCCGCCTCTGGGACCGGGGGTGGATCTACCGTGCGAACCGGATCGTGAACTGGTGCCCGTTCCACCAGACGGCGATCTCCGACCTCGAGGTCGTCCACGAAGAGAAGGACGACACGCTGTACACGATCCGCTACCCGTTCGCAGACGGCGACGGGCGCGAGGGCGTCTCGATCGCGACCGTACGTCCGGCGACGATCCTCGCCGACGTCGGCGTCGCGGTGCATCCGGACGACCCGCGCTACAGCGACGCGATCGGGCGGGAGGTCGTCGTCCCGTACACCGAGCTGCGTGTCCCGGTCCTCGCCGACGAGCGGATCGACCGCGAGTTCGGCACGGGCGCGCTCAAGGTCACTCCAGGGCACGATCCCCTCGACTTCGAGATCGGGCGCGACCATGGCCTCGCCGAGCCGATGGCTGTGGGCTGGGACGGCCGCATGAGCGATGCCGCCGGCGACCTTGCGGGTCTCACGCAGGAGGAGGCGGGCGCGCGCGTGCTCGCGTGGGCGGAAGAGCGCGGCCTGCTCGAGACGCGCGAGCCGTATCGCCACTCGGTCGGCACGTGCGAGCGCTGCCACTCGCGCATCGAGCCGCTGATCTCGCTGCAGTGGTGGTGTGCGATGGAGGAGCCCGCGCAGCCGGCGATTCAGGCCCTCCGCGAGCGGCGTGTGCGCTACCACCCCGAGTCGCAGCACCGCTTCGCGATCGCCTCGCTCGAGGAGGCTCCGGACTGGTGCATCTCGCGCCAGCTGTGGTGGGGCCACCAGCTTCCGATCTGGTACTGCCCGGCCGGCCACAACACAGTCGCGGTGGACGAGCCGGACGTGTGCAGTGAGTGCGGCTCGACCGAGCTCGAGCGCGAGTCCGACGTGCTCGACACGTGGTTCTCGGCCGCTCTGTGGCCCTTCGCCACGCTCGGCTGGCCCGACGAGACCGCGGAGCTCGCCCGCTACTACCCGGGGAGCGTCAACTCGACCGCGCGCGAGATCATCCGCCTCTGGGAGAACCGGATGATCTGGACGGGGCTCGAGGCGCTCGGTGACATCCCGTTCACCGATGTGATCATCCACTCGACCGTGCTCGCGCTCGACGGCCGCCGCATGTCGAAGAGCCTCGGAACCGGGATCGACCCGATGGAGCCAATCGAGGAGTACGGCGCCGACGCGACCCGCTATGGACTCCTGAAGATCTCATCGACGCAGGACGTGCGCTTCTCCTACGGCGCGATCGAGGAGGGACGGAAGCTCGCGATCAAGCTCTGGAACGTCGCGCGGCTCATGCTCGCGAACGCGGAGGGCGTGACCCCGGCGCTCGCGCCACGCGATCTCGAGGAGCGCTGGATCGTCGCGCGCCTCGACGCCGCGCGCGCCGAGCTGGAGGATTCGTGGTCGCGCTTCGACTTCTCCGAGTCGACGGCGACGCTGTACCACCTCACCTTCGACGACTTCTGCGACTGGTACGCCGAGGCGGTCAAGGCGCGGCTGTATGACCGCGACCCGGACGCCCTCTCGACGGCACTCGCCGCTCTCGAGCGACTCCTCGCCCTCCTGCATCCCGTGATGCCGCACGTCACCGAGGAGATCTGGGCGCAGCTGCCCGCGCGCGACGCGCGTCTGATCGTCTCCACGTGGCCGGAGCCCGACGAGACCTTCGCCGGCGACGCGCACGCGCTCGACCGCGTGCAGGAGGCGGCGCAGATCTTCCGGCGGAGCGGCGTCCAGGTCGAGCTCGGGTCGGACGACGAGCGCCGCATCTTCGCGGCGGTCGTGCGTCCCGAGCGCTCACGCGTGGACGGCAACCGCGACGCGGAGCTCGAGCGGCTGCGCAAGGAGGTCGCGCGCGCCGAGGGCATGCTCGCGAACGAGCGCTTCGTGCAGAACGCGCCCGGCGACGTCGTCGAGGCGGAGCGGGCGAAGCTCGAGCGCTACCGAAGCGAGCTGGCCGCGCTCGAAAGCTGACGCGTGAGCGCGGTTCACTGGCTCGACGGCATGAGCCCGTGGCCGCGCGGCGGCTTCGGGCTCGAGCGCATGCGGGCGCTCCTCGCCGAGCTCGGCGATCCCCAGCTCGCGTATCCGTCCGTCCACGTCGTCGGGACGAACGGCAAGTCCACGGCGACGGTGACGATCGAGCAGCTCCTCCTTGCGGAGGGCCTGTCGGTCGGTTCGACGCTCTCGCCCCACGTCGTCGGCTGGAGCGAGCGCATCCGCGTGGACGGCGAGGAGGCGGATTTCGAGGCTGCGATCGAACGTGTGCGTCCCGCGGCCGAACGCCTCGAGGCGACGCAGTTCGAGGTCGTGACCGCCGCTGCGTTCGCCGCATTCGCCGCTGCGGGAGTCGACGCGGCAGTCGTGGAAGCCGGGCTCGGCGGCCGCCACGACGCGACGAACGTGCTGCGCACCCGCGTCGTCCTGCTCACGAACGTGGGACTCGAGCACACGGACGTCCTCGGCGACACGCTCGAGGAGATCGCGACCGAGAAGCTCGCGGTCGCACCGCCGGACGCCGTCGTCGTCCTGCCGGACGACACCTACGAGCAGCTCGTGCCCGGCCGAGTCGTCGTCCACGGCGGGGCGCGCGAGGCGGCTGAGGCGTTCGTCGGTCACCCGATCGCCGCCTCGCCGCGCGTCCAGCTCCCAGGCAGGTTCGAGCGTCGCGAGGGCGAGGTCCGGGACGGTGCGCACAATCCCGACGGTGCGCGTCACCTCCTCGCTCGGCTCGACCGCGCCGACTACACGGTCGTCGCCTCGATTCTCGCCGACAAGGACCTCGACACGATGCTCGACATCCTGCGCGCAGCCGGCCCGCGGTTCGTCGCGACGCGGTCGTCGTCGGCCCGGGCTCTTCCGGCCGACGAGCTCGCCGACGCCGCCGGCGAGCGCTTCGACCATGTGGAGGCCATCGAAGACCCCGTCGCCGCACTCGCCCGCGCGCACCAGCTCGGCGAGCCGGTGCTCGTGACGGGCTCTCTCTACCTGCTCGGCGACCTCGCACAAGGGGAGCAGCGTGCGCCATGAGCCGCATCCTCGACCGGCTCAGCGTCCTCGCGTTCGCGGTCCTCGTGGTCGCAGCCATCATCGGTCTCGCGTTCGCTCTCGGCTACGGAGTGGGCAAGCTTCTACTATGACCTGCGCCGTGGCCCCGCTCGCCCTCTCCGCCAGCGACCCGAACTGGACGCTGCTGCGGAACGTCGGACTCGCCCTCGTCGTCGTCCTCTGGCTCGCGACTGCGTACTGGACGTTCAAGGACGCCCGACGCCGGATCGCCGAGCCGTGGCTCGTCGGGATCGCGACGCTCGTGGGCCTGTTCCCCCCGTTCCTCGGGCCGATCATCTACATGTTCTTCCGCCCGCCGGAGTACCTGGAGGACGCGCGCGAGCGTGAGCTCGAGATCAAGGCGATGGAAGAGCGGCTCGCGCAGCTCGACAGCCGCTGCCCGGTGTGTCGCGCGCGCGTAGAGCTCTCGTACCTCGTGTGCCCCGTGTGCACGACTCGCCTGCGCCACGCGTGCCCCTCGTGCGGGCAGCCGGTGGAGTCGCTCTGGCAGATCTGCCCGTACTGCGCGACGGAGATCGCGCAGGGGCTGCCCGCCCTCGGCGAGATCGAGCGGCGGCCGCGCGGCTCGTCACGCGGGGCCGAAGCGCCGGCCGACAGCGACTAGACTCGGCCGCCGCATGGCCCGCGAGACCACACTCCTCCTCGTGAAGCCCGACGGCATGCGCCGCGGGCTCGCCGGTGAGATCGTCGCGCGCTTCGAGCGGCGCGGTCTCGAGCTGCGTGGCGCGCGCCTCCTGAAGATCCCCAAGGCGACTGCTCGCGAGCACTACGCCGAGCACAAGGGCAAGCCGTTCTTCGGCTCGCTCGTGGACTTCATCACCTCCGGGCCGGTCCTCGCGCTCGCGGTGAGCGGCGAGTCGGCGATCTCGGTCGTGCGCACGATGATGGGGGCGACGAATCCGCTCGACTCGGCGCCCGGCACGATCCGGGGAGACTTTGCGCTCGAGCTGTCGGAGAACATCGTGCACGGCTCGGACTCGAAGGCGAGCGCCCGGCGCGAGCTCGCCTTGTTCTTCCCCGACGGTCTTGTCTGATAGCACCGAGTCCGTCGCGCGGAACCGTGCGGTCTGGACGGTCAAGAATGTCGAGTACACGGATGGAAGTGCGCGCCGAGCGTGGCAGCGGGACGACCTCGCCTGGGGCGTCTTCGGCCACCCAGAAAGCGAGCTGAATGTCCTCGGAAACGTCGCCGGTCTCGACGTCGTCGAGCTGGGCTGTGGTACGGCGTACTTCTCCGCACGTCTCGCCAAGCTCGGAGCACGGCCCGTCGGCGTCGATCCGACTCCTGCTCAGCTCGCCACCGCGCGACGCTGCATGGCCGAGACCGGCCCCGAGTTTCCGCTCGTGGAAGCGGGCGCCGAGGACGTGCCTTTGCCCGACGCCAGCTTCGACCTGGCGGTGTCCGAGTACGGCGCGAGCGTGTGGGCAGACCCGTACCGCTGGATACCGGAGGCGGCGCGGCTCCTCCGCCCGGGCGGACGCCTCGTCTTCTTGCACGGCACGCCCCTCGCCCACCTCTGCTACCCGGACGTGGGCGACGCGACCACACAGCTCCAGCGGCCGTACTTCGGCCTGCACTCCGTCCAGTGGACACCGGAGGAGGGCATCGAGTTCCAGCTGACGTACGGCGAGTGGATCCGCGTCCTCAGAAAGTCGGGCTTCGTGATCGAACGCCTGGTCGAGCTGCAGACTCCGGAGGGCACGACGAGGCACGTCTACTACTCCGATCACGACCCTGAATGGAGCCGGAGCTGGCCGGCCGAAGAGATCTGGGTAGCGAGCAAGTCCGGCTGACGCTCGCGTCGACGAGCCCGCAGCGCCGGGCGATCCTCGAGCAGCTCGCCATCCCGTTCGAGGTGGTCACGCCCGAGTACGCCGAGCACGACCCGCCCGACGCCGACCCGGTGGAGCTCGTTCGCCGTCATGCCGAGGGCAAGGCTCGATCGGTGCACGCCGACGGCCGCATGACGCTCGGGGTGGACACGACCGTCGTCCTCGACGGGCGGGTGTACGGCAAGCCTCGAGACGCGGACGACGCGAAGCGGATGCTGCGTCTCCTCGCGGGCCGAACTCACTCGGTCGTCTCTGGGCTCTGTCTGCTCGGCGCCGGCGCCGACGTCCTCGCCCACGAGGAGACCGCGGTTGCGTTTCGCCCACTCTCGACGGACGCGATCTCCGGCTATGTTCGAAGCGGCGAGTGGGAAGGCCGCGCGGGCGGCTACGCGATCCAGGGTCTGGGCGGCCGGCTCGTGGAGCGCATCGACGGCGACTACCTGAACGTCGTCGGCCTCCCTGGCACGCTCCTCGTCTCCCTGCTCGAGGAACGTGCAGCAAAGCTGCTGCAAACCCGCAGGTAGACTCGCCACTCCTCATGGCCTTGTTCAAGTCCGTAACTGGCTTCGGCGGCCGCGACATGGCGGTCGACCTCGGCACCGCGAACACCCTCGTCTACGTCCGTGGGCGCGGCATCGTGCTGTCGGAGCCGTCCGTCGTCGCGATCGACCAGCGCACGGGAGAGGTGCATGCGGTCGGCGTCGAGGCGAAGCGGATGCTCGGACGCACGCCGGGGACGATCTCCGCGATCCGTCCCTTGAAGGACGGCGTGATCGCCGACTTCGACGTGACGGAACAGATGCTCCGCCACTTCATCCAGAAGGTGCATCAGCACCGCTTCGCCCACCCGCGCGTGGTCGTCTGCGTCCCTTCCGGCGTGACCGGGGTGGAGAAGCGCGCAGTCGAGGAGGCGACGCTCTCGGCCGGCGCGCGCCAGGCCTATCTGATCGAGGAGCCGATGGCGGCCGCGATCGGCGCAGGGCTCCCCGTCGCCGAGCCGACCGGGAACATGATCGTGGACATCGGCGGCGGTACGAGCGAGGTCGCGGTCATCTCGCTCGGCGGAATCGTCGTCTCGCAGAGCATGCGCGTCGGCGGCGACGAGATGGACGAGGCGATCGTCAACCACATCAAGAAGGAGTACAAGCTCCTCGTCGGTCAGCAGACGGCAGAGGAGATCAAGCTCGAGATCGGCTCCGCATACCGGCTCCGCGAGGAGCTGCAGGCGGAGGTTCGGGGCCGCGACATGCTGACCGGGCTCCCGAAGACGGTGATCATCTCCTCGGAGGAGATCCGGCGCGCGCTCGACGAGCCCGTGACCCTCATCATCGACGCGATGAAGTCGACGCTCGACAAGACGCCGCCCGAGCTCGCCGCGGACATCATGGATCGCGGCATCGTGCTCGCGGGCGGAGGCGCCTTGCTGCAGGGCCTCGACGAGCGCGTCCGTCACGAGACCCAGATCCCGGTGCACCTCGCGGAGAGCCCGCTGACGTGCGTCGCCGTCGGCTCGGGACGGAGCCTCGAGGAGTTCGACGTCATCCACCGCTCGAATCGCAGCCGCGCAGCCCGCCGCAACGGCCTCCTCCGCGCGTAGCGCCTAGAGCGCCTTCGCTGCCTCCCAGCCGCTGCGCACAGCGTCTTCGACGAGCCGCGGCACCCGCGCATCGCCGACCGCGCGCGTCGCGACCCCGCGCTGGCGGAGAGCGACCACGAGCCCGTCGACCGGGCGGTGGCGGCCCGCGTGGACGGCGACGGCGGAGAGTTCCTCGAGCTGGCCGTCGACCTGGAGGACGACGCCGTCTGCCGAGACCGACACGACGCGGGCTCCGGCGACGAGCCTGACTCCTGCCTCTCGTAGCCCGCGAAGCGTTGTCGTTGCGGCGAGCGAGTCGACGAGCTGGCTCGCGGGCGCGATCCCGTCGCCGACGAGCGTGACGCTCCGGCCGGCGAGCGCGAGCGCCTCCGCGAGCCCGGCGCCCTTGCGGTGGCCCTCCTCGTCGATCACCACGACCGGGCCGGTACCCGCGGCTCCGCTTCCGAGCACCCACACAGCCGACAGGGCCCCCGGGTAGCGCTCGTCGGGCTCGGAGCCGGTGGCGACCAGCACGCGCTCCGGATCGAGCGCGACGATGCTGTCGGGGTAGGCCTCGACACCGAGCTCGATCTCGACGCCCAGTCGCTCGAGCTCGGCCGTTCGCCACTCGACGAGCCGGCGGTGAGCGTCCTGCCGTGGAAGGCGTGCGGTCAGCGCGATCTGTCCGCCCGGCACCTCGGCGCGTTCGAGGAGGCGGACGTCGTGGCCGGCGAGCGCGGCGGCGCGCGCAGCCTCGAGCCCCGCGACGCCCGCACCGACCACCACGACGCGCAGCGCGCTGGCCGCGCGCGGCATCGACTCCGCCTCGAAGCCTGCCTCGGGGTTCTGGACGCAGGCGATGGGGAACTTGCGCAGACGCCGGGCGACGCAGACATTGAGGGCGACGCACTCGCGGATCTCGGCTGCGCGCCCACCTGCCGCCTTGCGCACGAGCTCGGGGTCCGCGATCTGAGCGCGCGTCATGCCGACCAGGTCGCACGCGCCGTCGCGGAGTGCCTGCTCTCCGAGCTCGGGACGGGTGATCCGTCCCTCGGCGACGACCACCGCCTCGGGTACCGCGCGCTTCACGCTCCCGGCGAAGGGCACGCCCAGCCCGGGCTCGAAGTCGAGCGGCGGCATCAGCAGCTCGAGATGGTCGTAGTCGCCGTTGCCGATCCCGAAGTAGTCGACGTCGCAGCGCTCGTCGAGATGCGCCACGGCCTCGACGTACCCGGGCATCGACGCCGTCACGGTGACGCCGAGCAGCGGCTCGGGGCCGATCGCGTCGCGGAGCGCGTCCAGGATCTCGCGGGCGAGTCGCATCCGGTTCTCGAAGGAGCCGCCGTAGCTGTCGCTGCGCCGGTTCCGCGCCTCCGACATGAAGCCGTCGACCAGCGTGTCGTACGCGAACATGCACTCGACGCCGTCGACTCCCGCTGCGAGTGCGACCTCCGCGGCCTCTACGTGCCCGCGGACGAGCGCAGCGACGTCGTCCTCGTCGATCTCGCGCAGCGATCCCGGCCCGCGATCCGGCGGCTGCCCGGCGGAGACGCTCCAGAGGCCCTCCATCGTCGCCGTCGGGTCGGCGTTCGGCCCGAGGTGGTAGAGCTGCGAGACGAACACCGTGCCGTGCTCGTGGACGGCGTCGGCGACGGCTCTCAGCCCCGGGACGAAGGGGTCGTCTCGCCAGCGATAGTTCTGCGGCGTCACGCCTCCCGACGGGAGCACCGGCAGCGGCTCCATGACGATGAGCCCGGCACCACCTCGTGCGCGCTCCGCGTAGTAGTCGCGGGCGCGGCGACCGGGAATCCCGTCCTCCGAGAACGAGGCCGTGTGCGCGGTGAACACGACGCGGTTCCGTAGCTCGTGCCCGCGGAGCCGGAGCGGCGACAGCAGCAGCGGGAAACCGGCCATCGAGCCATGCTCCCACGAGGGGCCGGACGAGGCCAGTCGTGCGGCGAGGCTGGCTACACTGGCTCGCCATGTCCCGGCAGCGCAGCGCGCGATCGGCGGCGCTGGGCCTGACAGTCCGGCGTGTTCCCTCGAGCATTCCTCCTCGTGGTGCGGGTGGTGCGCTTCGCCGACGGCTCGTCATCGGCGTGCTCGTCCTCGCGTCGCTCGTTCTCATCTCCGTGTCGTTCCGCTCGGGCGACACGGGTCCCCTCGCCGGCGCGGAGTCGGCGGGCGCGACGGTGCTCCGGCCCTTCGCCGTGGGCTTCGAGCGCGTCGCGCAGCCGTTCCGCGACGTCTACAGCTGGGCGGACAGCCTCCGAAACGCGCGCAACGAGGCGAAGACGCTCCGCGCGGAGAACTCCGACCTCCGGCAGCGCGCGATCCAGAGCGAGTTCGCGCTCCAGGAGAACGTCTATCTCCGACGGCTCCTGCACTACCTCGACGGGCCGCGCTTCCCGGCCGACTTCGACGCGAAGGCGGCCGAGGTGATCGGACGTCCGGCGGGCGCGTACACGCAGGCCATCGTCATCGCCGCCGGATCGAGCGACCGCGTGCACGTCAACGATCCCGTGGTGAGCGCCGACGGCCTCGTCGGCCTCGTCACGCGCGTGACCCCGGACACCTCGCGCGTGCAGCTCCTCACCGACGAGGAGGCGGCGGCCTCGGCCATCGACCTTCGCACCGGGGCCACCGGGATCGTGCGCCACGCACGCGGCACGCGCGAGACACTCGTGCTCGACCGCGTGCGCAAGCAGGACCTCGTCCGCGTCGGGAACGAGATCGTCACCGCCGGGTGGCGCGCGGGCGCGCTCAGCTCGCTCTTCCCGAAGGGCATCCCGATCGGCCGGGTGACGAGTGTCGGGCAGACCGACACCGACCTCTTCCAGCAGGTACAGGTCGACCCGTACGTCGACTTCGGCTCGCTCGACGCCGTCCTCGTCCTCGTTCCGAAGAGCCGCTCGTGACCTGGGGCGACGTCCTGCGCGCGTTCGCGGTCGTATTCGTCGCGTCCATGCTGCAGGTCGTCATCGTGTCGACGCTCGTCGTCGGCGGCGGCAGCCCCGACCTCCTGCTCGTGGTCGTCGTCGCGCTCGGGCTCCTGCGGGGCTCGAGCACCGGAGCGGTTCTCGGGTTCGTCGGAGGGCTCGTCGTCGACGTCGTCACGCTCGGCACGCTCGGGGTCACCTCGCTCGTGCTGACGCTCGCCGGCTTCTGGGCGGGCAGGTACGGAGAGACGACCGGCCGTGACCGCCGCCTGGCTCCTGTCATCGCGGTCGCGGCGATCACGGTCGCCGCGGCGGCGTTCGGCTACGTGCTGCACTACCTCCTCGGCGAGGACGTCGTCGCGCGGACAGTGCTCCTGACGACGCTGGTGCCCGCACTCGTCGCGAACGTGATCCTCGCGTTGCCCGTCCACCGGCTCGTCCGCCTCGTCGTGGGCGAGGAAATCCGGAGCGAGCCCGCTCGAGACGTTGAGGTCGTGGTTTGACGTCGGGGCCGTACCAGGAGCGGCGTACCTCGTCGCAGAGGTTCCTCCCGCCCGACCCGCGCGTCGTCGAGCCGCACCGCCTGACACCGCAGCTCGCACTGCGCGTCGCGATCCTGGGCGGCGTCGCCTTGCTCGTGTTCGTCGTCCTCTTCTTCCGCCTCTGGTCGCTGCAGGTGCTTCGCGGAGACGCCTACCTCAATGCCGCGCAAAGCAACCAGCTCAGGCTGATCCGCGTGGAGGCGCCGCGCGGGCCACTGCTCGACCGCCGCGGGCGCGTCGTCGTCTCGAACGTCGCGGGCACGGCAGTCCAGCTGTGGGTCGGCGACCTGCCGCAGCACGGCCGCAACGCGATCGTGCGCCACCTTGCGCAGGTGCTCGACATCCCGCCGGGCTCGCTCGTCAAGCAGGTCACCGCGCATCGGCTCGACCCGCTGACGCCGATCGTCGTGAAGACGTCCGTCGGCGAGGAGCAGGTCGACTACCTCTACGAGCACCAGGACGAGTTCCCGGGCGTGAAGATCGCGCAGGTCTACCTCCGCGGCTATCCGTACTCGTCGCTTGCCGCGCAGGTGCTCGGGTACACGGGCGAGATCTCACCGGAGGAGTTGAAGCTCCTCCGGAAGAAGGATTATCGCCCGGGCGACCGCATCGGGAAGACGGGCATCGAGTCGTCGTACGACACGTACCTTCGCGGCCGCTCCGGGCTCGCCCAGATCCGCGTCGACTCGGCCGGACGTCAGGTGAGCCCGTACGTCCCGCGCCAGGAGGCCAGGCCCGGCTACGCGCTCCGGCTGACACTCGACATGCGCCTCCAGCGAGCGGCCGAGAACGCGCTGCGGTACGGAATCGGCCTCGCTCACGCAAACCACCAGTGGGCGGCGGACGGTGGCGCGATCGTCGCGCTCGACCCGTCGGACGGGGCCGTCCTCGCGATGGCCTCGGCGCCGACGTTCAAGCCGTCTCTCTTCGTCGGGCGCACCGACCCGAAGAAGCTCTCGGCGCTCTACAACGACCCGGCGAACCCCCTCTTCAACCGCGCGACCGACGGGCTGTACCCGCCGGGATCGACGTGGAAGCCGGTGACGGCGCTCGCGGGCATGGAGGAGCACGTGTTCTCGCCGTACGACTCGATCCAGTGCACGCCGTCGGCGACGTACGGGCTCGACAAGCAGGTCTTCAAGAACTGGAACCCGTACGTGAACCAGCCGATGACGCTCCCGGTGGCGCTCGCCGAGTCGTGCGACACCTATTTCTACGAGATCGGCAACCGCTTCTACGAGCGCGGGAACGACGGCCGCACGCGGATGCAGCAGTGGGCTCGCCGCTTCGGCTTCGGCGCGCCGACCGGCATCGACCTGGGCGGCGAGGCGAGCGGGCTCGTCCCGACCCCGGAGTGGCGCAAGAAGACGTTCAAGAGCGACTGGGACCGCGCGTGGAACCCGGGCGACTCGATCCAGCTCGCGATCGGTCAGAAGGATCTCACGGTCACGCCGCTCCAGATGACCGCGTTCTACGCGATGCTCGCGAACGGCGGGAACCTCGTCACGCCCTACCTCGTCTCGGACGTCGAGCAGCCCGGCGCGAAGGGCTCGCCTCGGGTCGTGTTGCGGCGCTTCGCCCCGCCGCCGCCGAAGTCGGCCGGTGTCGACCCGGGCGCGCTCACCGCAGTCCGCGACGGGCTCTACGCCGGCACGCACTCCACGTCGGGAACGTCGGCCGGCGTGTTCGGGAGCTATCCGATCCCGATCTCGGGCAAGACCGGGACCGCGGAGAAGGTCGTCCAGCTCCCCGGCTATCCGGCCGGGCACCTCGAGGACCAGTCCTGGTGGTGCGGGTGGGGACCCTCCGACTCCGCGAAGCTCGTCGTGTGCGCGCTCATCGAGAACGGCGGCCACGGGTCGAGCGCCGCGGCGCCTGCGGCGCTGAAGGTCTTCGAGCAGTACTTCAAGGTCAAGGCCCCCGCTTCGACCCTGGTGAACGTGGACTGATGGAGAGGCGGCGATGATCGAAGCCGGCCACCGTCCGCGGATCCGTCCCGCGACGACGCGCTCCGAGCTCGCGCTCGTCTCGTTCCTGCAGAGCCTTGACTGGATCTTGCTCGCCGCCGCGGCCGGGCTCGTCGGCTACGGGCTCTGGGTCGTCTCGGGCATCACGCGCTTCGACGTCCCGGGTGCGGAGAACTACTTCGTCGTGCGACAGGCAGCGGCCGCCGCGCTCGGAGCGGTTGGGCTGATCGTCGTCGCGCTCATCCCGCTCGACCTCTGGCGTCGCTACTGGAAGCTCGTGTACGGCGCGACCCTCGGGCTCGTCTTCATCGTCTTCGTGGGCGCCGAGACCATCCGCGGCTCCAAGCGGTGGATCGACATCGGCTTCATCCAGTTCCAGCCCTCGGAGCTCGGGAAGGTGCTCTTCGTGCTCGCGCTCGCCGGGTTCGTCGTCGGCCGCGTCGGCCCGACGACGCGGTGGCGGACGATCTTCTCCGTCATCGGGCTCGGCGTGGCTCCGATCCTGCTCGTCTTCATGCAGCCCGACCTCGGCACGGCACTCGTCTACGGCGCGGCGCTCTTCGCGGTGCTGTTCTTCGTCGGTGTGCGCTGGCGGCAGCTCGTCGTCTTGCTCGCGGTCGGCGTCTTCGCGATCGCGTCCGTCCTCTGGATCCTTCCGTCCGCGGGCGTGCAGGTGCTCAAGCCGTACCAGGCCGCGCGCCTCACGCTCGACCCGGGTGCCGACCCGAGCGGGATCACCTACAACCTGAGCCAGTCGATCACGGCGGTCGGCTCGGGCGGAGTCACGGGCCGCGGCGTGACAGGAGCGACGCAGACCCGCCTCGACTACCTCCCCGAGCACGCGACCGACTTCGCGTTCGCGTCGCTCGCCGAGCAGCGCGGCTTCGTCGGCTGCGCGATCCTGCTGCTGCTCTACCTCCTCGTGGTCTGGCGCGGGCTGCGCGTCGTGACGGGTGCCACGGATCTGTACGGCGTCGTCGTCGCAGGTTCCCTGGTCGTCGCGTTCCTGTTCCAGGTCTTCGTCAACGTCGGCATGACCATGGGCGTCGCGCCGGTCACCGGCATCCCCTTGCCGTTCGTGACCGTCGGAGGCTCCTCGATGGTCTCCAACCTCGTCCTGATCGGGGTGCTTCAGAGCATCCACGCGCGCGGCGAGCTCGGGCGCCGAGGCTCGTGAAGACGGCCGGCGCGCTCGCCGCCGTCGCCGAGGCACGAAGCCTCCTGGCCGCCGCGCGCAACGAGGTCGTGCGCGACGCCGGCCCGATCGTCGTGAGCGGCATGCTCGCGGAGCAGCTCGCCAAGGAGCTGTCCGCGGGCGCAGCTCCCGGAGCGGTCGTCGTCGGCGACGGGAAGTCCGTCGAGGAGGGAACGGACGTGCTCGTGCACGTCCTCGCGGGCGACCCGACGGACGAGGATGCGAAGCTCGTCCGCAAGGCAGGCGCGATCGCCGTCGACACGGTGATCGTCGAGCTCTGGCCCCAGGAGGACTGGACACGCCCGTTCGTGCTCTCACCGTTCGTCGTGGAGTGCAGGGCAGGCGAGGGCTTCCCGGTGCGGGAGATCGCGGCGCGCATCGTCGAGGCATCGCAGGACGGGCCGATCCTCGCGGGGCGCGTGCCGGTCCTGCAGGACGCGGTCCGCGCCGAGCTCGTCTCGCAGTCCGTCAGCCGCTCGGCGATCATCGGGCTCGCGGGATCGCGACTCGGCGCGTCTCGCCCGCTCCTCACGCTTGAGCAAGTTCGGCTCTCGTCCCACCTTCGTGCGACGACCGAGGATGCCACCCCGACCGACGACCGGAAGGTGCTCGCGGGCGAGATGGCCTTCCTGCTCGCGACCGGATTCGCTCTCCGTCACGTTGCGCGCGTGGGGAGGACCGTGCTGCCCGCCCCGCTCGTCCAGGCCGCCGTCGCAGGTGCCGGCACCTGGGCGCTCGCAAAGGCGATTCGGACGCTCGAGACGCGGATCGCCGCGCGCTCGTAGCTTCGCGGGGTCCGTCCGGACCTGGACCTAGGATGCGCTCCCATCGAGGTCATGGGAGGAGCGATGGCGAACACCGAGCTGGCCGAGGAGCTGCTGCAGCTCGAGGAGGCCGACGCCTGGTTCGAGTACCTCGAGTCCACCCGGGGCCAGCTGGAGACCCGGTACGCCGAGCTCGAGCCCTGGGCGTGGGCGCGGCTGTCACAGCGCCTCCGCGCCGTCCGCGCTCGCCGCGCTCGCCTCAGCCCCGCGGCGGCGTGAGCCCGGCCGTCGCGGCGGGTCGCGCGAGGGGCGACTGGTAGCCTGTCGTCAGGTCATGAGGACCTTCGTATTGAACCCACGCAGCGCGAGGCCGGACGAGCCGGTGGCTTTCCGGGGCCCGCGCGCGATAGAAAGAGGAGAATTCAACCTTGGCACGCTGGTTTCGCTTCGGCAAGAAGCAAGAGGACATGGCTGCGACCGAACAGGTCGTGGCACAGGAGGAAGCACCGCCGCCTGAGGCTCCGACGGAGCCCCTGACGACGGAACCGGCGGCGGACGACTCGCCCGCCGGACAGAGGAAGAGGCGCCGCCGCGGTAGTCGCGGAGGGCGCGGCAAGAAGAAGACCGCAACCGGCTCGACGCAGGCCGAGGATGGCCGCGCAGCGGCGACAGCGGGCGCAGACGCTCCCGCGCCGACTACGCGGAAGGCCGAGGCGAAGCCCGATCGTCGCCAGGCGCGTGGAGGAGGGCGGAGACGTACGCCGACCAAGCGGGCTCCCCTGCCCGCCGCGAAGCGCGAGCTCGTGATCTCGGTCGACGTCGGCGAGCAGCGGGTGGCGATCCTCGAGGACGAACGGGTCGCCGAGGTGTACCTCGAGCGCCCCGAGCGTCGGTCGATCGCCGGGAACATCTACCTCGGCGTCGTCGACAACGTCCTACCCGGCATGGAGGCCGCGTTCGTCGAGATCGGCCTCGAGAAGAACGGGTTCCTCTACGTCGACGAGATCGTCGGCCCCGAGCTCGAGGGCAGGAAGGGTGCCCGCAAGATCCAGGATCTGATCAAGCGCGGCCAGACGATCATGGTGCAGGCCGTCAAGGATCCGATGAAGTCGAAGGGCGCGCGTCTGACGACCGAGATCTCGCTGCCCGGCCGCTTCCTCGTCTTCGTCCCGAACGGCGAAGGATCCGGCGTCTCGCGTCGACTCGACGACGCAGAGCGCACGCGCCTCAAGGAGATCGTGCGGAAGCTCGACCCGAAGGGCGGCGGCATCATCGTGCGCACGGCTGCGGAGGGCGCCTCCGCGGAAGACATCGAGCGCGACCTCGTGTTCCTGCAGCGCCTCTGGAAGACCATCCAGGCGAAGGCGAAGGACGCTTCCACTCCGGCACTGGTCTACGAGGAAGCCGAGCTTCCGTTGCGGATCGTGCGCGACCTCTTCGCGGGCGACTTCGTCGGCGCACGCATCGACGACGACAGGACGCATCGCCGGATCGTCAGCTACCTGAAGAAGACGTCGCCGCACATGATCGAGCGGGTTCACCGCTACCGCGAGAAGGCGCCGCTGTTCGAGGCGGCCGGGGTCGACGCCGAGATCCGCTCGACGCTCGACCGCCGCGTGGATCTGCCGTCGGGCGGCTACCTCGTGTTCGACTACGCAGAGGCGTTCACCGTCATCGACGTGAACACCGGGCGCTTCGTCGGCTCGCGCGGGAAGAGCGCGCAGGGGCGGCTCGAGGACACGATCGTCAAGAACAACCTCGAGGCCGTGAAGGAGGTCGTGCGCCAGCTGCGGCTGCGCGACATCGGCGGGATCATCGTCATCGACTTCATCGACATGTCGAACCCGAAGAACCGGGAGACCGTTGAGGAGGCGCTGCGCAGCGAGCTGGAGCGTGATCGCACCAAGACGTACGTCGTCGAGATCTCCCCGCTCGGGCTCGTCGAGATGACGCGGCAGAACGTCACCGACGGGCCGCGCGAGATCCTTACCCACCGGTGTCCGGTGTGCGCGGGCGATGGCGTCGTCGTCTCAGACGCGACCCACGCGCTCGAGGTGGAGCGCAAGCTCCGGGCACTCGCGAAGGGCTCGCGCGTCCAGGCCTTCCGTGTCGCCGTCCACCCGCGTGTCCTGGCGCAGCTCGCGGGACCGGGGGGCACGCGGCTCGAGGCGATCGAGGCGGCGGCGCGTCGTCGTTTCTTCCTCGTGCCGGCGTCGGCCGAGGCTCACGTGCATCTCGACGACGTCGAGGTGCTCGAGCAGGGCAAGATCGACGCGCTACGCCCGGCGACTCCGGTCGAGGAGGGGGCAACGGTGGACGTCAAGCTCGTCGAGCTCGGCCTCCACGACCCGACAACCGGCGTAGGCAAGGTCGACCAGTACGAGATCGTCGTGGCGAACGCCGCCAAGCTCGTCGGCAAGAAGGTGAGCATCGTCGTGGGTCGCGCCCTCGAGGGCGTGGCATACGCGACCCTCTCGGACGCGGCCGTCGCGGGCGCGACGCCGATCACGTTCGAGGCCGAGGCCGAGAAGCCGACGCGCGCACCGCGCGGGAAGAAGGAGATCGAGGAGCCCGTCGCGAGCGACGTCGACATCGCCGACGCTGAGCTCGAGGACGAGACGGCCGACGAGGCCGAGACGGCCGACGAAGCCGAAGTGGTCGCCGTGAACGTCGAGGGCGTCGACGCGGATGGTCAGCCGAAGAAGAAGCGGACGCGTCGCGGGAGCAGAGGGGGACGCGGCCGGAAGAAGGTCGTCTCCGAGTCGGCGCAGGAGGCAGGTGACGCCGACGACGCGAACGGCGCGGGAGACGCGGAACCGGCCCGGACGCCGCGGATCCACGTTCCTCCTGCCGACTTCGACGCAGAGGCCTCCTCCGACGAGGTCGACGTCGATGTCCCCGTGGCGGCGGAGATCACGGACGAGGCCGCCGCGGAACCGGGCGCCGACGGCCAGCCGAAGCGCAAGCGCTCGCGACGCGGCTCGCGCGGAGGGAAGCGACGCCGCAAGCCGGCCGCGAACGGCGACGGCGCCGCCGGTGAGGTCGCGGATCCCGCCGAGGCGGGATCGAAGGGCGACGGTGATGAGCCCGAGGTCACGGATGGCGACGACAACGGCGCCGAGTACGTCCCGATGTCGGAGTGGATCGAGGACTTCGACAGCCGCTCGCGGACGTAGGAAGCAGCTATCATGCTGCGGTTCTGCGGGCAGACTGCTCGCTTCGACTCTCCAGGGAAGCCATGACCTACGCGATCATCAAGGTTGCCGGGAAGCAGTACCGCGTCCGCGAGGGCGAGCGTCTGCTCGTCGACCGACTGCACGAGGACGACGGCGCGACGTTCGCGCCGACGGTTCTGCTCGTCGGCGGAGACGGCGCGCCCGAGCTCGAGCCCGCCGAGGGCGTCGTGACCGCCAAGGTTGTCGCTGCCACCAAGGGGCCGAAGATCAGGATCGGCAAGTACAAGAAGCGCACCGGCTACAAGCGGCACACGGGCTTCCGCGCTTCGCTCACGCAGATCGAGATCGAGTCGATCGGTGGAGCGAAGAAGGCGCCGGCGAAGAAGGCCAAGGCCCAGCCCGAGGCGGCTCCCAAGGCCGAAGCAGCTCCGACCACGGAGGAGGCTCCGACCGCGGACGAGCGCGTGAAGGGCATGCCGGCCGGCTACGAGGACATGACCGTCGCCGAGATCAAGGCGGCCTCGTCCGACTGGAACCGGCCGATGCTCGAGGCTGCACTCGAGTACGAACGGGCACATGCAGAGCGCAAGGGCGCGATCGCCGCGCTCGAGGCCGCTCTCGCCGAGAAGGAAGGCGCGTAGATGGCACACAAGAAAGGCCTCGGCTCCTCGCGCAACGGGCGCGACTCGGAGTCGAAGCGGCTCGGCGTCAAGATCTTCGCCGGCCAGCAGGTCAAGACCGGGATGATCATCGTCCGACAGCGCGGGACGAAGTTCCGTCCGGGGCCGGGCGCCAAGCTCGGCCGCGACGACACGATCTTCGCGCTCCGTGACGGAACCGTCGAGTTCCGCCGCTCGGGCGAGAAGCGCTACATCTCGGTCGCCCTCGCGGAGTAGCCTCGCGTCGGCCCGTCAGGGCACGATGCGCGAGCGATGTTCCACGATCGAGCGCGACTCCAGGTCGAGGCAGGGCGCGGCGGCGACGGCGGCCTCAGCTTCCGTCGCGAGAAGTACGTGCCGAAGGGCGGCCCCGACGGCGGGGACGGCGGACGTGGCGGTGACGTCGTCGCCGAGGCCGACGTCGCGCTCCGAGACCTGTCCGCGTTCCGGCGTATCCGGCGCGTCGAGGCGCGCCGTGGCGGCAACGGCCGCGGGAGCAAGAAGCACGGCGCAGACGGCGAGGACGCCCGGCTCCGCGTCCCCGTCGGCACGCAGCTGTTCGACGGCGACGGTCGCCTGCTCGCGGATCTCGTGTCTCCCCACGACACGCGTCGTCGTCGCGCGGGGAGGGCTCGGCGGGCGCGGGAACGCTCGATTCGCAACCCCGACACGGCAGACGCCGCGTTTCGCCGAGACCGGGCTGCCCGGCGACGAGGCGGAGATCGAGCTCCGTCTCAAGCTCGTCGTCGACGCGGCGCTCGCGGGCTTGCCGAACGCGGGCAAGTCGTCCCTCCTCCGGCGCATCTCGAACGCGAAGCCGAAGGTCGCCGACTACCCGTTCACGACGCTCGAGCCGGTGCTCGGGGTGGTCGACGGGCCGGACGCGCGCCAGCTCACCGTCGCCGACGTGCCCGGCCTCATCGAGGGTGCGGCGGACGGCGCGGGCCTCGGGCACCAGTTCCTCGCGCACCTCGAGCGCGCGAGGCTGCTCGTCCACGTCATCGACTCGTCGGAGGACGGTCTCGGCGAGCGCTTCCGGACGATCGACCGCGAGCTCGCTGCGTACGGTGCCGGGCTCGACCGTGTTCCGCAGATCGTCGTCTTGAACAAGGCCGACCTGCTCGCTCGGCCGCCGGAGCTCGACGTGGCCGACGATCGCATCCTGCGCGTCGTGACGACTTCGTGCGCCACCGGAGCGGGAATCGACGACCTCAAACGCGCGCTCTTCGAGCTCGTACCGGCCGCCGATGTCACCTCCGAGCCGGACGAGCAGCTCCCCGAGTTCCTCGAATACCGACCGCGCGCGCGCCGTGGCCCGCGCTTCCGCATCCTCCGTACCGACCGCGGCTACCGCGTCGTCGGCACGATGCCGCCGGCGGACGAGCTGGAGGAGGCGCTCCGTCGCATCGGCATCAAGCGTGGGACGTGGGTCGAGGTCGGCGACGAGGAGCTCGAGTGGCAGTAGGCACGACGGGGATTCTCGGCGGCGTCTTCGACCCGCCGCACAACGGGCACGTTGCGCTCGCGCGAGCCGCGCTCCGCGAGCTCGAGCTCGCGGAGTTGCTCGTCCTCGTCGTCGCGGATCCCGGCCACAAGGGCGTCGTGACGCCCGCGGAGACCCGGCTCGAGCTCGCCCGGATCGCGTTCGAGGGCGTGCAGCGCACGACGGTCGAGCTCGATTCCCATGCGCGCACCGTCGACTCCCTCGAAGAGCGCAAGCCGCGCGACGCCGTGTTCGTCCTCGGCGCCGACGAGCTCGTGGCGTTCCGCGAGTGGAAGTCGCCGGAGCGGGTTCTCGAGCTCGTCCGGCTGGGAGTCGCGATGCGGCCCGGTACCTCGCCGGATGCCGTCCGCGCCGTCGCGAGGCGGCTCGGAGACCCCACGCGGGTGCTCGAGTTCGAGCTCGAGCCCGTCCCGGTCTCGTCGTCGGAGATCCGGGCACGCGTCGCGCGCGGGCTGTCGGTCGACGACCTCGTCCCGTCGCGGTGTCGCTTGGGCAATCCGGCGCCTCGGTCTCTATGCGGCACCTGAGTAGACTGGGGCCGTCGTCGACGAGGATGCGAGAGAGACCGACCTGACCCCGCTCGAGCAAGCACGCCGAACCGCCGCTCTCTGCCAGGAGAAGCTGGCGACCGACGTCACCATCCTCGACATGCGCGGCGTCTGCGACTTCACGGACTTCTTCGTGATCGCGACGGGCCGGAACACGCGGCAGACGAAGGCGATCTACGACGAGGTGGCAGGCGTCCTCAAGCAGGAGCACCGGCTGCTGCCGCGCTCGTCTGCAGGTGCCGCGGAGGCCGACTGGATCGTCGCGGACTACCTCGACGTCGTCCTCCATCTGTTCACGCCTGACACGCGTCGCTTCTACCGGCTCGAGGAGCTCTGGTCGGACGTTCCGTCCGTCGAGGTCGAGGCGGCGGTCGCAGGCTAGACTGGGGCGTTCTCGGGGCCGTAGCTCAGCTGGGAGAGCGTCTGGCTGGCAGCCAGAAGGTCAGGGGTTCGAGCCCCCTCGGCTCCATCGGCCAGGTCGGCACCGCACGGCGATGAGTTGTCGACATCCGTACGGTCTATTCGTCGTAACCATGACAGCGCGAAGCGGACGCTTCGCTCGATGGGAAAGGAGATCGGATGGCTGGCCAGATGGTCCACTTCGAGATCCCGGCTGGTGACACCGCCAAGGCGCAGGAGTTCTGGGGCTCGCTCTTCGGCTGGGAGTTCCAGGAGTTCCCGGGCGCTCCGGGCGGCTACTACACCGCACGGTTCTCCGAGAACACGGGCGGCGCGATCTACGGCGCCGACGGCGCCAAGCGCGGAACGCGCACGTACTTCGACGTCGACGACATCAACGCCGGCAACGCGCGCGTGACCGAGCTCGGCGGCGAGGCGGGCGACCCGACTCCCGTCCCGAGCATGGGCTGGTTCTCGACGTGCAAGGATCCCGAGGGCAACGAGTTCGGGCTCTGGCAGACGGACGAGAACGCGCCCGGCATGTAGTTCGAGCGAGGGGGCGGCGGCCTCGAGCCGCCGCCCGGGCCCTCGCAGGCGCTCGCTGCTAGAACCCTGGTGACAGCGACGCGAAAGGGACGGCATGCCCTTCTACCAATCTCGCGGGGAGGTCCCGCGCAAGCGCCACATCGTGTTCCGCGAGAACGGGAGGCTCCTCACCGAGGAGGTCATGGGCCTCGAGGGCTTCACCGGGAACGAGTCGATCCTCTACCACCTCGAGTCGCCGTGCCGGGTGAAGGAGCTCGGGGCGTTCACGCCGATCGAGCGCGAGGAGTGGGTCCCGGACACGCACGCGCACCGGCTCCAGAACACGTACGACGTCGCACCCGAGGGCGACGAGATCTCCGGTCGGCGAACGCTCATGTGGAACGCGGACGTCGAGATCTCCTTCTGCCGGCCCGAGGGCTCGATGGACTACTTCTTCCGCAACGGCGAGGGCGACGAGGTCGTGTTCGTGCACGAGGGGAAGGGCACGCTCGAGACGACCTTCGGCGACGTTCCGTACAAGGACGGTGACTACGTCGTGATTCCGCGCGGGACGACGTATCGCTTCGTGCCCCAGGGCGCTCAGCGCTACCTCGTCTTCGAGACGCCCGGCCTGATCGAGATTCCGCGGCGGTACCGAAACCAGTACGGGCAGATCCTCGAGGGCGCGCCGTACTACCACCGCGACATCCATCCGCCCACCGACCTGCATACGCGACGCGAGCGCGGCGAGTTCCTCGTCAAGGTGCGCGTCCGCGGCGGCTACCAGGACTACGTGCTCGACTACCACCCGTTCGACGTCGTCGGCTGGGACGGCTACCTCTATCCGTGGACGTTCTCGATCCACGACTTCGAGCCCATCACCGGTCGCATCCACCAGCCGCCTCCGTCGCACCAGACCTTCCAGGGGCAGAACTTCGTCATCTGCTCGTTCTGCCCGCGCAAGCTCGACTTCGACCCCGAGGCGGTTCCGATCCCCTACCACCACTCGAATCTGCAGTCGGAGGAGATGATCTACTACGTCTCCGGCAACTTCGGCTCGCGCAAGGGGATCTCGGTCGGCTCGATCACGCTCCACCCGTCCGGCCTCCCGCACGGGCCGCAGCCCGGGCTCGCGGAGAAGTCGCTCGGCGTCACCGAGACCACCGAGCTGGCCGTCATGTGCGACACGTTCCGCCCACTCAAGCTGTCGACGTTCGCGCGCGACCTGGACGACGGCCGTTACGCCTACTCGTGGTACGAGCCGCCCTCCGAGGAGCCGAGCCTCGCCGGCGTGACGAGCCACCTCTAGTGGACCCTCACCGCTTCCTCGAGGAACTTCCGCGACTCTTCGACGACTATCCCGCGTCCGAGCATCCGAAGGACCGCCGCTTCCAGCCCGTCGCGGAGGAGGTGGAGAACCTCGCGCGCGAGAACAACCTCGCACTCGTGAACCTCGCCGTCTCCTGTCTCGGCGCAGGGGAGGCGTACGTCGAGATCGGCGTCTACCACGGCGCGAGCCTCATCGCCGCGATGCTCGGAAACGAGGGCAAGCGCTGCGTCGGCATCGACAGCTTCGGGTTCCGCGACGCGACCCTCGACAAGGTCGAGGAGAACGTCGCACGATTCGGGCTTCCGCGTCCCGAGATCGTCGTCGGCGACGCGTTCGAGCTCGTTCCCTCCGGCGCTCTCGGTGACATCTCCGTCGGGGTCTGGTACTACGACGCGTCGCACTCGTACGAGGCGCAGCTCGAGGGCTTGCGGATCGCCGAGCCGCTCCTCGCACCCGGCGCCCTCGTCATCGTCGACGACACCGACTGGGACGACGTCGCCCGCGCGATGGACGACTACCTCGCCGAGCAGCCGAGGGTGCGGCGGATCCTCACGCTCGACGGCAAGGATCGTGGCGCCCCCCAGTGGTGGGAGGGCATGCAGGTCCTCGTCTGGGAGGGCTGAGCCGGGGCGCTAGGTGCCGCGGATCGTGACGCGGCGGTTGAGCACGATCCCGTTGCGGTCGTTGAGCGCGAACGTCGCCGTATACGTCTGGCCCTTCGCGACGTTGAAGCGCAGCCGCGCGCTGATCGTGCAGTCGATCTTGAGCGGGGAGGTCTGCTGGTCGACCGCGATGAGCTTCGTGCCCTTGTAGACGCGCCACGTCATCCCGATCGACGTCCCCGCCGGGTCGGTCGCGCAGTAGCGGCGCGTGTAGAGGTTCACGAGCGGCGTCAGCGTGCCCCCGCGGACGGAGATGACGCTGTTGCGGGCGTCGAGCGGCCGGGCGACCGACGAGAAGGCGTTCGGCGACGAGCCCTTCGGGGTGCCGTTCTGCGTGTACACACCCGATTCCCACGGCTGGCCCTGGTCGTCCTGGTACACGAACCAGATGAACATCTGGACGAACGGAAACTTCGCGGCCAGCGAGATCGACTGCTTGATGTACGCCGCCTGCGTCGAGTAGGGAACGCCGAGAGAGTCCTCGGGACGCGTCTGATGGCCGTACTCCGTGACCCAGATCGGAACGGATTTACGGTGGAACCACTTCTTGAGGTTGTCGTCGAAGCGCGGAAGCGACGCGAGTGAGACGTTCGGCCACTTGACGACCTGCCGCGGCGGCGAGTTCGGGTTGAACGGATAGGGGTGGTGTGACCACGCGTCGAACTTCAGGCGCGGGTTCGCCTTCGCGACGAGCTCGGCGAACTTGCCCGGCGAGTGCGTCGGGCGCAGGCCGTTGGCCTTGTCGCTGCCGCGCGCCGAGGTCTCGCCGAGAGAGACGAGCGCCCTGCGGGTTGCCCGCCTTGATCCCCGCGTATGCCGCGGCGGCGAGCTTCGCGTAGTTCGCCGGGGCGACCGAGCGGCCCTGCGAGTCGAACTGCGGCGACAGGAAGAGCTGGAGGTTCGGCTCGTTCCAGACCGACCAGAACCGGACGTACGGGTAGCCGACGAAGCGACCCGAGTAGCGCGACGCGATGGCACGCGCGAAGGACGTGAAGTCGGAGACCCGCGTCGGCATGACGTTCGGCGACTTTCCGCCGTTGGCCCACTTCGGCGTCCCCGAGATGGTCAGGATGACCTCCTGGTCGTTCTCCTGCGCGGCGCGAACGGCCTCGTCGATGTCCGAGAACTCGTACGCGGGGTCGAACGGATCAGTCGCGGTGGTCGGCCGCGTCTTCGCGACGAGGTTCCACTGGACGAGCAGGCGGATGATGTCCGCGTTCAGCCCGGCGGCGCCCGCGACGCGCTGCTGGCGATCGTTGACCCAGCGGAAGCTCGGATCGTCGTGGAACCCGACCCACATCCGCTCGCCCGCCAGCGCGGCGGGTGCGAGGAGCGCTGCAAGCGCGGACAAGACGACGACGAGGCGGACGGTACGTCTCACGAGGTTTCTCCCTGGGCGGCGGCGAGGAATGGGCGGGGATCGAAGGCTGCGGCCACCCTAGCGGCTGCGTTATGAGGCTTGTGTAAGCAACCGGAGCGGGCGTCGGCGCATCGGAAAGTTAGACTGGCTCCGTGAGTCGTTCGGTGTGGGAAGCGATTTTCATGCTCGTCGTGCTCAAGATCCCGATGGTCTACCTCGGGGGTGTGGTCTGGTACGCCGTCCGCGCCGAGCCGCGCGGGGCTTCCGGCACCGAGGAGGCCGGAGTGCTCGCTCCTCTCACTCCCTGCGGTTGGGACGACTGGAAGCGCCGACGCACGCGCCGTCCCGGAGCTCGGGGACCGCTTCGGCCTTCACCGCGCCGCAACATGCGTCGGGCGACCGTCTCGTGAGCTCTCTCGCGGAGAGCGACCGCTCGGATCGCGTCGCCGGGTTTCTCTGCGCTTTCTCGCTCGCTCTGTCGGCGGTCGCCATCGCCCGTAGCCCGGTGCTGCTCGCGACGAGTGCGATCATCGTGGGCCTCGTCGCTACGCGGATGACGACGCGGCATGCGACGCTCGCGGCGTTCGCGGTCGCCTTCGGGGGTCTGGCGTTCGTGCTCGGCATGGTCGTGGCCGTCCTCACCGACGGCACCCTCTACTAGCCCGGCGCTGAGACCAGGCCGATGAACGTGCAGTCGTCAGGCTTGAACGCGGGATACCTGGGGCAGCAGTTCGAGCGGTATCTCGACAACCCCGAGGCCGTCGACCCGGAGTGGCGCGAGTTCTTCGAGGGCGCCGACGACACGCTCATCGCTTCGTTGCCCGGGCTCGAGCGGCTCGTCTCGCTCAGGCAGCGCGACGACGGGAACGGCGTGGCTCCGGTCGCGGTCGCGCCGTCCGAGCCGGAGACGACGACGGTCGCCGCCGAGCCGTGCGGCTCCACCGGCTGCTGCGGCACCGGCTGACGGCGAGCTGATCGGAGCCGTCGCCGCCGCGATGTCGCTCGTGAAGGCGTACCGCATGCACGGGCACCTGAACGCGCACCTCGATCCGCTCGGCTCCGAGCCGATGGGCGACCCGGCGCTCGACGAGACTCGGCTCGAGCCGCCGTTGACCCCAGAGCTCCAGGAGCGGATCCCCGCCCGCCTCCTTCGCCTCTCCGTGCCCGGGGAGACGCTGCGCGATGCGCTGCCGCGGCTTCGCGAGGTCTACAGCGGCACGATCGCCTACGAGATCGAGCACATCTCCGACCACGCCGAGCGCGTCTGGCTCCGCCGCGCGATCGAGACCGGCCGCTACCGCGTGGAGTTGAGCGTGGACGAGAAGCGTGAGCTTCTTCGCCGGCTCGCGCGCGTCGAGGCCTTCGAGACGTACCTTCGCCGCGCATTCATCGGCCAGAAGCAGTTCTCGATCGAGGGGCTCGACGTCCTCGTGCCGATGCTCGACCAGGCGGTCGAGCTCGCGGCCGGCTCGGGCGCGCACGAAGTGCTGATCGGGATTGCGCACCGCGGACGGCTGAACGTGCTCACGCACGTCGTCGGCCGTTCCTACGCGACGATCCTGCGCGAGTTCGAGGGCGAGCGCTCGATCGACGCCCTCATCTCCGACCCCGAGGGCGGATCAGGGGACGTGAAGTACCACCTCGCTGCCTCGCAGTCGCGGGTCACGGCCGCAGGAGAGATCCAGGTGACGGTCGCGGCGAACCCGAGCCACCTCGAAGCCGTCGACCCGGTGGTCGAGGGGCTCGCGCGCGCCGAGCAGACCGATCGCTCGAGTGGCGCCGGCATCCACGACCCGACCGTCGCGCTGCCGATCCTCATCCACGGCGACGCCTCGTTTGCGGGCCAGGGCGTCGTCGCGGAGACGTTCAACCTGCACTCGCTCGACGGCTACTCGACGGGTGGGACGCTCCACCTCATCGCGAACAACCAGGTCGGCTTCACGACCGACCCGGCCGAGGGCCGGTCGACGAGGTACTCGAGCGACCTCGCCAAGGGCTTCGACGTCCCGATCGTCCACGTCAACGCCGACGACCCGGAGGCTGCGACCTCCGCAATTCGGCTCGCGCTCGCCTACCGTGAGGAGTTCGGGCACGACGTCGTCGTCGACCTCGTCGGTTACCGGCGCCTGGGCCACAACGAGCAGGACGAGGCGGCCTACACGCAGCCGCTCCAGGCCGAGCGCATCGAGCAGCAGCCTCCGGTCCGCGAGATCTACGGCCGAAGGCTCGCGGCCGAGGGCGTCATCACGGCGGAGGAGCCCGAGCGGATGCTCGAGGAGACGGTGACGGAGCTCCGTGCCGCGCACGATGAGCTGCGCAGCAGCTTCGCGTCGCCCGTCCCGCCGCCCGAGCCACGGACGAAGACGGACACCGGCGCCGCAGTCGTCACCGCCGTCCCCGCGGAGCGGCTGGCCCAGCTCGGCGAGGAGCTTCTGCGGGTCCCCGAGGGATTCGTCGTCAACCCGAAGCTCGCGCGCCAGCTCGAGCGCCGCCGCGCCAGCCTTTCGGAGGGCGGGATCGACTGGGGGCACGCGGAGGCACTGGCGTTCGGGACGCTCCTCGAGGAGGGCATCCCCATTCGCCTCTCGGGGCAGGACACCGAGCGCGGCACGTTCTCGCACCGGCACGCGGTGCTCCACGATCCCCGAACCGGCGAGACGTTCACGCCGCTGCAGAACCTCCCCGAGTCTGCGGCGTCCTTCGAGATCTACAACTCGGCGCTCTCGGAGTACGCGGCGCTCGCATTCGAGCACGGCTACTCGATTGCGGCTCCGGACGCGCTCGTCCTCTGGGAGGCCCAGTTCGGCGACTTCGTGAACGGTGCCCAGATCGTCGTCGACCAGTTCATCGTCTCGGGCCGCTCGAAATGGGGCCAGACCTCCCGGCTCGTGCTCCTGCTACCACACGGCTACGAGGGGAACGGCCCCGAGCACTCGAGCGCGCGGCTCGAGCGCTTCCTCCAGCTCGCAGCGCAGGACAACATCCGGGTCGCCAACTGCTCGACGTCCGGGCAGTTCTTCCACCTGCTCCGGAGGCAGGCGCTCGATGCGACCGCACGCCCACTCGTCGTCATGACGCCGAAGGGGCTCCTGCGGCTCCGGGAGGCGACGTCGACGATCGAGGAGCTCTCGCAGGGGGCGTTCCGGCCGGTACTCGACGACCCGAAGGCCGATCACGCCGCCGCCACGAGGCTCGTCCTCTGCAGCGGGAAGCTGTACTACGACATCGAAGCTCACGACCGTCGGCCGGAGGCGTCGGCCGTCGCCGTGGCGCGCATCGAGCAGCTGTACCCGTTCCCACTCGAGCTCGTGACCCAGCTCGTTGCCGGATATCCGGATCTTCGCGAGGTCGTCTGGGCGCAGGAGGAACCGCAGAACATGGGAGCATGGCGCTCGCTCCGCCACCGGCTCGACGAGGCCGCGGCGCCGGCGGCCCGCGTCGACCGCGTCCAGTACGTCGGCCGCACGTGGCGCGCGAGCACGAGCGAGGGATATCCCACGCTCCATCAGCACGAGCAGGACCGGATCGTGCGTGAGGCTCTCGGCCTCGGCGCGTCGAGCGGGTAGCTAGGCGCGCCCGCGACGGAGCACGAGCAGTGCGACGCGCGGGCCGCTGCGGCCGGCGGCGCGCAGCATCTGCCGACGCTGCTCCGGCGGCAGCCAGCGCCATGTCTTGTATGCGAGGAGCGCCACTGTCGTCGGCTTGACGCGCCGGAGGAAGGCGAGGAGCACGGTCAGTGCGAGGAGCGGCACGAGGAAATCCTCGCACACCTCACGAAGTCACGAGCAGCAGGGCGGTTTGCAGGCGATTCGCTAGACTCGTCCGCCTCAGGGGACCTCACGTGGATCAGGACGACCTCTTTCCCGTCGATACCGAGTCCGGCTTCGCCCAGGCGATTCGCGAGCATCTCGCGCTCAAGAGCCGCAACGCCGAGCTCGGCGCCGACATGCCCATCGATCGCTACCTCGACGGCGATCCGCTCGACAACCACCCCCTCTTCAAGAGCGAGGAGCAGGCTCGCATCGAGGAGACGATGGACGGCGAGCCGGCGGCTGAGCTGAGCGCAGAGCGGGTCCCGTGGCCCGGCGAGGAGACCGCCGAGAGCGTCGAGGGCGCAGCCCTCGACGAGGCCCTCTGGACGGGACGCCCGCGCGACTTCGACTGGGGCGACTGACCCTCGCGGCCACTGGGCCGCACCTCAGAGCTTCGACCTCATCTGCCTTTCCGGCGGTGTGTCGTTGTGCCTGCGCCGTGATGTCGTGGGCTGCTTGACAGACAGCGTTGATGATGTCATAGTGATGTCATCATGCAGCTCGAGAATCACGTCCAGGCGATCAGGGAGGAACTTGCCGCCGCCGCGTCTGTCGGCGACGAGGCGACCGCCGAGGCTGCCCGCAGGATCGGGGAGGCCCTCGGTGCGTCGCTGCATCTCCACCTGCTCGACCTTCTCGGTGAGGCCGCGGCAGAGCTCGGCAGCCAGATCGAGCCTTCGCGAGTCGAGGTGCGACTTGCCGGGCGCGACCCCGAGCTCGTGGTCGTTGCCGACGAGACCTCCGAGGCGGGTTCGCTCGGCGTGGGCGAGGAGTACAGCGGGCGCATCACGCTTCGCCTCCCCGAGTCGCTGAAAAGCGGCATCGAGGCGGCAGCTGCCCGCGACGGGGTCTCGACCAACGCCTGGCTCGTGCGGATGCTCGCCCGCACGCTCGAGCAGCAACCGTCCAGAAAGAGTCGCAACCGGATGCAGGGCTACGCCCAAGGCTGAAAGGAGAGGACGATGCTTCTGACCTCACTTCCATTCGACTACGCCACGCTCCTCGAGATCGGCGATCGTCGGCGAAAGACCACTGAGTACCCGTCGGGGACGCGCGTTCGCCGGACTGCGGGACGCGGAAAGATCCGGTGAGCCCGATGCACGTCTTCGACACACCGGGCGACGTGTCCCTCCACGTCAGGCTCCCGAGCGGCAGCGTCGTCGTGACGACTGCTGACACACCCCAGACCACCGTGGAGATCCTCGCGCGCGGTCGGCGTGGCCAGGATGCCGTCGACGAGATCGACGTCACCCTGGAGGAGCGCCGCGGCGGTCACGTAGTCAAGATCGAGCAGAAGGATCGCTTTCGCTGGGGCCCGATCCAGATCACGTGGGGCGGCGACTTCGAGTGCCGAATCACGTGCCCGCCCGGGTCGGGCCTCGACCTCTCCGGGGGGTCGACCGACCTTCGCGCCGACGGCGAGCTCGGAGAGGTCTCGGCGCGAACCGCGTCGGGCGACGTCCGTCTCTCCACCGTTCGAGGTGCGCTCGAGGTGAAGACGGCGAGCGGCGACGTCTCGTTCGACACGGCCGAGGCCGACGCCACCGTCGCGACGATGTCGGGCGACGTCGAGTTCGGTCACGTCGGCGGCTCGTCGACGACGCGCACGGTCTCCGGCGACGCGAGGCTCGGAACGGTGGCGGGTGCGCTCAGCGTCTCCACCACGTCCGGCGACGTCGAGGTCGCCGCGGTCGGAAGCGGCGACGTGCGGGTGCAGAGCGTGTCGGGCGACGTCCGCATCGGCGTCGGCCGCGGCACCCGCGTGTGGATCGACGCGACGTCGGTCTCGGGAACGCTCGACTCCGAGCTCGGACTCGAGGACGGGGCGCAAGAGGCGGAAAGCGCCGAGAGCGGCGTGGTGCCGATCCAGGTGAAGACGGTGAGCGGGGACGTCTCGATCGTCCGCGCGACGACGGCCGCGCCCGTGTAGAGCGAGCTAGCGCGCCGAGCGAACCGCGGCGACCACGTCGTCCTCGCGCCCGGCGACGAGCAGGTCTGCGAGGCGACCGCCGCCGTCGCGCAGCCCGAGCGGGCTGGTCATGAGCGTGTACAGACGTCCGTCGTCGATCCCGCACTCGCGGGCGGTGGCGACGATCCGCGCGATCCCCTGCCGCGGCTGCCCACCCTCGAACTGCCAGGCGGGATACCGCCACTCCGTCGAGCCCGGCTCCCGAACGGCGAGCAGCTCGCCTGCCCGGCGCATGACGTCGATTCGCGCCGGGTCGACCGCCATGCGGGCGGCGAGCCAGGTCGCCGGAAGTGCATCCGCATACGGTGCATCGTTCGGCGAAGTCACGCTCGGAGCCTAACGACGAACCCACCGTTCGGATCTCTCGGTCGACCGGGCCTGGGCCGATACGCATCATGTGACCCGGATGCGCTTCACACTGCTCGTGCTCGCCGTCGGACTCGCCGCTACGGCGGTGTCGGGTGCGCCCGCCGCCAATCGCGCGGCGTTCGCCTCCGCTGAGATCGCAGAGGTCGTCGATGCCGGGCTCATGGCCCCGTCCGTCTCGGCGTTCAGGCCGTCCGACACCTTCACGCAGGGCGACTTCGCGGCCGTGATCGCGATGCTGGGCGGGCGTCCGACGCCGGCGACAGACCCGGACGCGCCCGTGTCCATTCGTGAGCTCGACGCACGGCTCGTCACCCTTGCCGGACTCCGTCCCGCCGCACGGGAGATCAGGCTCTCCGCACTCGGGGCGGAGCTCACGCCGCGCACCTGGCTCGGCACCGAGACCGTCGCCCGGATGCTTGCTCTGCGGATCAACCACCTGCAGCCCGACGACGATCTGGAGCTCGAGGTCTCCGAGCCGGCGACGCGCGCCGAGGCCGCCTACAGCATCGCGAGGTTCATGAACGTCGACTCGGCCGCCGTCGAGTCAGTCCGCGAGGCCGCCGACTCGTTCGCGCTACCGACACTGACGGACTGGCAGCGGCTCGTGCTCGCCCGTGCGCTGCGGTTCGTCGGCTCGCCGTACGTCTTCGCGGGCACGTCCGAGAAGCCTCAGCTCCTCGCGGGTCGGATGCTTCCAGGCGGGTTCGACTGCTCCGGGTTCGTGTGGCGCGTGTTCAAGCTGCAGCCGTTCGCCGGCGCACCCGCGCTCTCGCAGGTGCTCGTCGGCCGTACGACCTACCAGATGAGCGGGGAGGTTCCGCGCGCGGAGCGCATCGCTCGCGCCGATCTCGAAGCGGGTGACATCGTCTTCTTCGGGGCGAACGGGGCTCGCTCGAAGCCGAGCGAGGTGGGCCACATGGGCATCTACCTCGGGAACGGATGGATCGTCCACTCGTCGCGGTACGGGACGACGATGACGCCGATGACGGGTTGGTACGAGACGAGCTTCGCGTGGGGTCGAAGACCACTCGCCGAAGCCGGCCTCGACAAGTGACCCCTGCTCGACGAGCAACTCCGCGCAAGTCAGTCGCTACGACCGCGGGCGCGAAAGCGTCCGCGCTCCAGGGATCTTTCTCGCGGTTCGGGATTTGCTCCGCAAATCCCGAACTCGCCAAGTGGAGCGTACCGGGATCGAACCGGTGACCTCCGGCTTGCAAATTCAGTCCGGAGCGAGTCCGCGTTGGCCGGGCAAGAGCCGCGAGCGTCTTCGGGAGCCGAATCGAGGACTTGTCGCGGTTAGCATCGGCCGGTCTTGGTCAGCGTGATCTGACACAGATCTGACACGCCAGATACCCGTCAAGGGAGGTCACGCTCGCGCACCCCGGTCTAGCTCTCTGGCCTGCAGCCTCCGTCACGAACGCGGTCTTGGCCTCCGTGTATCCCGGCCTGTCGTCACGAAACGTGTTCGCGAGCTCGCGCTTGAGGGTCTCGTACTGCGCAGCGAGTTCCGGGTTCGTTCGGAGTCTGTCGCGAAACGCGGTTGTGCGCGAAGCTCCTCGCTGTCGGTGGGTAAGACATAGAGGTGATGTGGCCGGTCGGTCTCCGGAGCGGCGAACGCCTCACGCCCCTCTACACCGAGATTGCCCCGAATGGACGTACCCGATCGCCACAAGACGCTCAACGGCCGTCGCAACGTCGTCAGGTTCGACCACGATGACGAGATCGATGAGTGGCTTCGCGGCGAGACCGGGCACCGCCGTTGAGCCGACGTGCTCGATTGCGATGGCGATCTCGCCGACCGCACCCAGCGCGCGATCGCGGAGCCGCTCGAACTGTTGCGGCCACCTCGAGTCGTAGTCGACGATGACGATGGGGTCCGCCACGCCGGCAATGGTGCTCAGCCCAAACCGGCCTGTCGAGTCTCAACGGACATTCCCGCCCACTCGCCCAGCGGAATGAGATCTCCCTGCGGCGGGCAGTCTTTTTCTCTCTCGGCCCTACCGCGCTCCCCGCGAAGCGCGTCCCTCGAGGGCTCGAGGCAGCTTTGGGGCCTCGGTTTGGGCGACATTTCCGGCGGCCTTTATGCTCAGTCGGGCACCGCTCGGACCGCCGCAGCGAAGAGCCGCCGTTCTGGGAAAGAGTCGCTGCCCGCATGAGCTACCCCTGCCACCAAGGAGAACCTCCCGTGAGCGCACGCGACGCTGAAGTCCGTTCCGTCCTGCCCATCCCGGATCGGCCATTCGACGGTCCGGTTCCGCTCGATGCGAAGGATCCTGAAGCACAAGTTTCCGCCGATCGAGCAGCTACGGCCACCCGACGGAGCGCCGAACGTTCTTGTCATTCTGCTCGACGACGTGGGCTTCGCCGCGTCGAGCGCGTTCGGCGGCCCGTGCGCGACGCCGACGGCCGAGCGACTTGCAGGACAGGGTCTCAAGTACAACCGCTTCCATACGACGGCGCTGTGCGCTCCGACTCGCCAAGCTCTCCTCACGGGCCGCAACCACCACACGGTGGGGATGGGCGTCATCACCGAGCTCGCCACCTCAGCGCCCGGATACAACTCGATTCGCCCCAATACCTGTGCGCCGCTCGCGCAAACGCTGCTGCTGAACGGCTATTCGACGGCGCAGTTCGGCAAGTGCCATGAGGTGCCGGTCTGGCAGTCGAGCCCGATGGGGCCCTTCGACGCCTGGCCGACCGGTGCTGGCTTCGAGTACTTCTACGGCTTCATCGGCGGCGAGACGAACCAGTACTACCCCGCGATCTACGAGGGCACGACGGCGGTGGAGCCCGAGAAGACTCCGGAGGAGGGCTACCACTTCACCGAGGACATGACCGACAAGTCGATCAAGTGGGTCCACCAGCAAAAGTCGCTCATGCCCGACAAGCCCTTCTTCATGTACTTCGCTCCAGGAGCCGCCCACGCCCCACACCATGTGCCGTCCGAGTGGTCGGACAAGTACAAGGGTCGCTTCGACGGAGGCTGGGACAGGTTGCGCGAGGAGATCCTTGTGCGTCAGAAGGAACTCGGCGTCGTCCCAGAGGACGCAGAGCTCACGGTGCGGCACGAGGAGATCCCTGCTTGGGACGACATGCCCGACGAGATGAAGCCCGTCCTGGCGCGTCAGATGGAGGTCTACGCCGGGTTCCTCGAGCACACGGACCACCACATCGGTCGGCTCGTCGATGCGCTCGACGACCTCGGTGTCCTCGAGGACACGCTCGTCTATTACATCGTCGGAGACAACGGTGCCTCTGCGGAGGGCACGGTCAACGGGACGTTCAACGAGACGTTCATCTTCAACGGCGCAGCCGCGCTCGAGACGCCGGAGTTCGTCGCGTCGCGCATCGACGAGTTCGGCACCGCCACGGCCTACAACCACTATGCAGTCGGCTGGGCACACGCCATGGACACGCCCTATCAGTGGACGAAGCAGGTCGCCTCGCACTGGGGCGGGACGCGCAACGGGACGATCGTGCATTGGCCGCGGGGCTTCTCGGCCCGTGGGGAGGTGCGCTCGCAGTTCCACCACGTCATCGACGTAGCCCCAACAGTGCTCGAGGCGGCCGGGCTTCCGCACCCGACCAGCGTTGACGGCGTACAGCAGCACCCGATTGAAGGCACGAGTATGCGCTACTCCTTCGACGGAGCGGGCGAGGCCGACCGCCATGACACGCAGTACTTCGAGATGTTCTGCAACCGCGGCATCTACCACCAGGGCTGGACCACGGTGACTCGACACTCAATCCCATGGTTGGTGGGAGCGGAGCTACCCGCCTTCGAGGACGATGTCTGGGGGCTCTACGACCCCGACGACTGGAGCCAGGCTCGCGACCTCGCTGCCGAGATGCCGGAGAAGCTCGCGGAACTGCAAGCCGTCTGGCTCGAGGAGGCGCGGAAGCACGACCTTCTTCCGCTCGACGACCGCCGCATAGAGAGATTCGACGCCGACCTCGTCGGCCGCCCGGTGCTCGTCAGGGGCAACTCACAGCTGCTCTTCGGCGGAATGGGCCGATTGAGCGAGAACTCGATCCTGAACATCAAGAACAAATCCCATGCGATAACGGCGGCACTGATCGTTCCGCACGGCGGGGCTGAGGGCGTGATCATCGCCCAGGGCGGCGCGTTCGCCGGCTGGAGCCTGTACGCCAAGGAAGGGAGACTGACGTACTGCTACAACCTGCTCGGACTCCAGCGCTTCAAGATCTCAGGTGACGCACCGATCCCTGCCGGGGATCCTCAGGTGCGGATGGAGTTCGCCTACGACGGGGGTGGGCTCGCCAAAGGTGGCACGGTCACGCTCTACGTTGACGGCGACAAGGTTGGCGAAGGGCGGGTCGAGGGCACGGTGCCGATGATCTTCTCCGCCGACGAGACCGCGGATATCGGCTCGGACACTGCATCGCCCGTCAGCGACGACTACGGACCCACTGACAACGAGTTCAACGGCAGTGTGCTCTGGGTGCAGATCGACCTCGGCGAGGACGCCGAGGACGCCGATCACCTGATTACCGCCGAGGAGCGCTTGCGGGTCGCGATGGCTCGCCAGTGATGAGCTTGCGGCGCTGATCGACTGGGCCCGTCGCTCGAGCTGGAGCGTCGACCGGCGCGACGTCGCTCAGAGGGACATTCCCGCACGCTCGGCCCAGTCCTCGATCATGTCGCTTCGGCCCGGCCGCGACCCCGCGTGAGAAGGAGTGCCAGCGCGATGACTACCGCTGCCGCCAGGAGAAGTCCGTCGTCCAGAGCCCAGCTGGCGCTGAAGAGCGAGTCGATGATTACCCCAACAAAGATGATGACAAACGCGACCACCAACCCGACACGGATTCTGTGCCACCGGTCACGGCCGGGCATCAGTCAACTATAGGCCGCATACGCGATCGACGGCGAGAATGTCCCCGGCAAGCCTGCTGCTCGAGCGACATTCTCGAACACAGGCGACGACGACCATCTGGCGGCTAGGCGAGACCTCGCGCTACCCAGGCGTGCGCT
This sequence comes from uncultured Gaiellaceae bacterium, assembly GCA_963846995.1. GTDB lineage: Bacteria > Actinomycetota > Thermoleophilia > Gaiellales > Gaiellaceae > GMQP-bins7. The sequence continues at coordinate 482,250 of CAWJYD010000012.1, forward strand.
GTCAGCAGAAACGGTGCGGTAGGAAGGTTCGCGCGACAGCGCTCCCGGAGTTCGGCTTGTCGCGCGGGATCGAGTCCGGCGACGTAGCTTCCGGCAGGCCCAACGCCGAACGTGAGCGGCTCCCACCATTCTTCGAAGCTCGAATGCTGGATGCGGATCGAGTGAGTCGCCTCCTCGATCTCCTCCAGTCCGGCAGCGTCGAACAACTGCGCAAGATGGCCTTCGCGAACGCCGGTGAGGTGCGACTCGTCGACGAGGTCGGGGTCGAGCTCACGCGCTGCATCCCAGAGCATGCTGACCGGGCCTCGGCCGCCGGCGTAGTCCCAGACCGACGCCGCCACGACACCGCGCCTCCGCGTTACACGCATCATCTCGGCTACTCCTGCCGTGGGGTTCTCCATGAGCAGGACCACGAGTTGCGCCAGGGTCGCGTCGAACTCCGCGTCCTGGAAGGGCAACTGCTCGGCAGCTGCGCGCCGTACGTCGACGCCAGGATGACGCTCCTCCACCGCGGCCACGAAAGGTTCCGATGGATCGACGGCAGAAACCGCTGCCGCACCGACTCGCTTGACCAACTCGGCTGTCAATGCGCCCGGGCCGCATCCGACGTCGAGCACTCGTTGACCCGTAGAGACCGTTGCGAAATCGGCTAGCTGAGGCGCAAGCAGTAGCGAGTACCTGCCCATGTAATCGTCGTACGCGCCGGGGTCGACGCTGAAGCTCACGGACGGACGCTAACGCCTATGCCCGTTGACCCACAGTCAAGGGACATTCCCGCACACTCGGGCAGGAGGGCGCCACGTCTCCTGAGCCTCGTGTTCTTGCCAGTGCCGCTCAGGAAAGAGCGCGCTCGAGCGCTGCGCGATCCGTCGGCTCGCCGTGCGCGGGCAGTACGAGCTCGACCGGCAGGTCGAGCAGCGGACGGAGGCGTTGGACGACAACGTCGCGCGTCACGTGCTTGCGACCGCCGAGCTGGATGTCCAGTCCGTCGCCGAAGTCGGAGAGCGAGTCGCCGGTCACGATCGCGTTGATCGACGGCAGCCAGAGAATGAGGTCGTTGTCCTCGCGGCCCGCGTACGCGGTGATACCGAACGGCCACGCTCCAGGACTGTGAAAGTGGCCTTCGCCTTCACCCGCGCGCAGCCACGCGAGATCTTCGCTCTCCATGCCGCGCACGCGGTCGGGATCGATGCCGAACTTCTCGACCCAGTCCTCCCACGTGTCCGCGGGCGGCGTGTGCACCGGGAGGCCGAGTCGGCGGCCGTCGCGGTCGTGGTACGGCGCGGTCAGGACGACGGCGGTCGCGCGCTGGCGCAACTCGTCGGGAGCGGAGAGCGGGTCGAACAACAGGAGGTCGTCACCGAGCTCGATCGCGTACGACGACACGAGCTCGGGCCACCACTCCTCCTCGTTCCAGCCGGGATGCGGCGATTGCCAATGCCAGACACCCGGCCGCAGCTCATGCATGAGCCTAGTCTGGCACGCTGGGCTCGGTTTAGAGAACAGAGCTCTTGTGCGCTTCGTCGCTCAAGGGACATTCCCGAACACTGGCCCACGGCAGCGTGCTCTTCGCTGGAGGGCCGCGGCCCTCTTGACAGTGCCCTCACCTTCCCCCGCGCGGCTCAAACCTTGCGTGCGCGCGTGTCCAACGCACGCGCGCACGCAAGGCAGCGGATTCAGCGAGCCGCGGTGGGGACCTGGTGGTGGCGGGCAACGAGCAGGCCGCCTACCGCGAGCGCCACGCCTGCGGCAGCGAGAGCTCCAATGAATGCGTCGAGCCAATTGAAAGAGGCCGTGCCACCTGTGTCGACGCTGATGACGATTGGCGGTGCTTCGGCCTTGCGGAGGTCGGCCGCGTCCGGGACGGTGCGGCCGTCGGGTCGGCCGGTGACGCCCGTCGGTTCGGACTGGGCCGTCGTCGTGCCCATGTCGGCCGCGTCGGGCAGGAGTCGGCCGTCGGGTCGCTGCGAGACGGCCGGCGCATTCGGACTGTTTGCCGCAACACCGAAGCCCGTGCACACAAGGGCGAGGAAGACGGTGAGGATGACGGTGGCTCGGAACACTGGAGCTCCTTTGTTCGGGCCGCTGGCTGCGGCCGATGTGGAGACCGTCGTGTGTCGCGGCTGCAAGGAGGGAAATGCGGGCTGCAAAGCGGCTGCAATAGAGGCTCGAGACCCTGAAAATCAGGCACGTGCCATCACGAAGGGGGTGATACCTTCGCTCGGATGGCCAAGAGGTCTTCCGCGCCTCGGGCTCCCTCGAGGTCGAGATCGATGGCGTCGCGGCCGAGCTTGGCGGCGCCCGTCAACCAAACGTGCTCGCCGTCCTGCTCAAGCACGCGAACGAGCCCGTCACCACCGATCGGCCGTCAGCGAGAGCTGGCGCCGCTTCAGCTTCGGCCACCAAGACGGCCCAGGCGTACGTCTCGCGGCTGCGCAGAACGCTCGGAAACGACGTGCTCACGGCGAAGCCAGGCGCCGACCCGCGAGCCGTGCCGCCAAGGGGCTCTCGACACAGACGAG
>CAWJYD010000013.1:0-166432 GCA_963846995.1 uncultured Gaiellaceae bacterium
CGTGGTCAACTCGCATGCAGACGTGGACATCGTCCCGTCGGAGAAGCACGGGCTCGCGCGAACTGCGCTCTACCACAACGTGCGTGGCCGGTTCGTGAACGTCTCAGCGCGTGCCGGCGCCGACCTGCCCATCCGCGGAGACGGCTGCGTCGCGGCGGATTTCAACGGCGACGGGCACACGGATCTCTACGTGACGAGCGCCGGCTACAACGTGGCGACGAACTCGTACGACGCGCTCCTCTGGAACAACGGCGACGGAACCTTCACCGAAGGCGCCGCGCAGGCGGGCATCAAGGCGATGGGCTGGCACTCCGCGGCCGTCGTCGGCGACGTCAACGGCGACGGACGTCCGGACCTCTTCGTCTCCGCCTACACCGACCCGAACTACGTGGTGGACCCGGCAGCCGGATTCCCGTCCGACCACGCGCCGGTCCGTGACCTCCTCTACCTGAACCAGGGCAACGACGAGCACGGGCATTCGACCTTCCGCGAGGTCGCGCGGCAGGCGGGTGTCGAGAGGGCGAAGGTCGGACACGGCCTCGGAGCCGTGTTCACCGACTTCAACCGCGACGGTCGCCTCGACCTGTACGTCGCGAACGACGCGGATCCCAACCAGCTGTACGAGAACGTCGCCCTCGAGAAGGGCGCGAGGGCGGATCCCGAGCACCTCGGCTTCCGCCTCGAGAACGTCGCGAGACGCCAGGGCGTCGCCGACCCCAACGCCGGCATGGGGATCGCCGCGCAGGACTTCTCCGGCGACGGACGGACCGACCTCTTCGTGACCAACTCGCGGAACCAGCTGCATGCCGCGTACGACACCGCCGGCACGAGCACGGCGCCCGCGTTCGCGGACGCACGCTCCGAGTTCGCCGCCGCGCTCGGCGCGCACCCACCGGGGTGGGGCGCGTCGTGGGCCGACCTCGACCTCGACGGCGACCTCGATCTCGTGCTGGCGAACGGCGCGATTCCCATCACGAACCTGGCGAAGGACGCTCGACGTGTGCAGATCCTCGAGAACGTCGCGGCTCAGGGAGAGGAGCCTCGCTTCGCGCTCGTCCAGACGCCGTGGCTCGAGCGAACGCCTGCCGTGAACGGACGCGGGCTCGCGGTGGCCGACTACGACAACGACGGCGACCCCGACGTGGCTGTCAACTCGATCGGCGGCAAGCTCGTCCTGCTGCGGAACGACACGACCCCGTCACCGAACCGACACTGGCTCGAGGTGCGCCTGCGAACCTTCGCGCCGGGCGCGCTCGTCACGGCGACGCTCGACGACGGACGGAGCCTCGTCCGCGAGGTGCAGGCGGGCTCGAGCTACCTCTCGTCGGAGGATCCGCGAGTGCAGTTCGGACTCGGCGCCGCCGCGGCGGTCGCGCGGCTCACCGTCCGGTACCCGGACGGCAGGACCACGACCCTTCAGAACGTCCGAGCCGACCGGATCGTCGATGTCGGCTAGCGCGCGTCCGGTTCAGCGACCGGAGCGTTCCTGCAGCCGCCGGGCGACGGAGTCGAGCGTCACCGCGAGCAGCAGGATGACGCCCGTGACGATGTAAATCGCGCCCGTCGAGTAGCCGCCGATGTTCAGGCCGTTCGCGACCGTCGCGATCACGAGCGAGCCGAGGAGCGCTCCGCGAACCTCGCCACGCCCACCGAAGAGGCTGACGCCTCCGATCACGGCGGCCGAGATGGAGTCGAGGAGCAGCGTCCCGCCGCCCTGCTGGAGGTTCACCGACTGGAGGCGCGCGGCGAGGACGATGCCGCCGACGCCGGCCATGATCCCGGAGATCATGAAGACGAGGATGCGGATGCGCGCGACGTTGATCCCGGAACGACGGGCGGCCTCCGCGTTGCCGCCGACGGCGTAGACATGGCGCCCGAACGTGGTGCGCTTTGCCAGGAACGTGAGCCCGACGAGGAAGATGAGCATTAGGAGAGCGGCCAGCGGGAGTCCTTGCGACTGCGTGCAGTTCACCGTGAGCGGCGTTCCCGGGGGACAGGCGGCCGGCCTCGCGGCGTGGTTGCAGACCGCGACGGTGCCGAAGCAGGCCACGGCCACGCCGACGAGCTTCGCGATGGGGATCCACGGGCTGAACGACAGCCCAGCGCGCCGCTGACCTATCGCGCCGGCAAGCTCGACGAGGGCGTACAGGCCCGTGATGATCGCTGCGATGAGCCAGCCGACATTCGCCGAGAAGTAGTACGTCGCGGCGTCGTTGATCCAGTTGCTCTCGATGATGATCACGCCGCGTAGCTCGAGGATCTTCAGGATGACGCCCTGCCAGATCAGGAGTCCGGCCAGGGTCACGACGAACGACGGCACGCCGATCTTCGCGACCACGGTTCCCTGCGCCGTGCCTATCAGTGCGACGACCGCGATCCCACCCAGGATCGCGAGATATCCCGGCCAGTTCCGCCCGTCCGGGAGCTGCAATTCGGCCGCCGTCACCGCGGCGATGCCGCTGAGATACCCGATCGAGAGGTCGATCTCGCCGAGGAGCAGGACGAAGACGACGCCATAGGCGATCATCGTCACCCCGGCCATCTGGAGGATGACGTTGACGAAGTTTCCGGCGGTGAAGAAGTTCGTGGCGGTGAAGCCGAAATACATGACGATCAAGAGCTCACCGACCACGACGGGCAGGACGCCGAGGTTCCCCGACCGGACGTTGCCGAGCGCTCGCTGCCAGAGGCTCGCGCGCTCTTCGGCGTCCTGCGGGCCGAGGTCTGGAGCAGCGACGTCGACGGTGGTCATGCGACCGCCGGACTCGTGTCCGCGATGCCCGAGACCTTCGTCGGGATGCCCGCGGTGATCGCCTGGACGACCTCCTGCTGCGTGGTCTTCGAGCGCTCGTAGACGCCGACGTTCCGACCGAGCCGGAGGACGGTGATCCGCGTCGCGGTCTCGAAGATGTCGTGCAGGTTGTGCGAGATCAGGATGACGGCGAGACCCTGCTCAGCCAGGCGCCTGACGAGGGCGAGCACCTGCTCGGTCTGCGCGACGCCGAGCGCCGCGGTCGGCTCGTCGAGGATGACGAGCTTCGAGTTCCACATCACCGCTCGCGCGACTGCGACCGACTGACGCTGTCCGCCCGACAGGGTCGCGACCGTCTGACGGATCGACTTGATCGTCGTGACGCGAAGGCCCTTGAGCGTTTCCGCCGACCGCTGCTCCATCGCCGGCTCATTGAGCCGGAAGAGGAAGTCCCTGACCTCGCGGCCCAGGTACATGTTCTGGACGACGTCGAGGTTGTCGCAGAGCGCGAGATCCTGGTAGACGACCTCGATCCCGAGCTTCGCCGAGTCCTTCGGGCTGTGGATGTGAACTTCCTCGCCGTCGAAGAAGACCTCGCCGGACTCGTAGCCGTGGATGCCGGCGATGCACTTGATGAGCGTCGACTTGCCCGCGCCGTTGTCGCCGACGAGAGCCATGACCTCGCCCGAGCGCACCTCGAAGTCGACGTCGGTCAAGGCCTGCACTGACCCGAACGTCTTCGAGAGGTCGCGGATCTCCAGGAGGGGTGTGTCGCTCACGAGTGGCGTGCGTACGGGAAGCAGTGGAGGCGTGCCCGTAGGCACGCCTCCACGCTGTTCAGACGCTTACTTGCAGTACTGCTTGAACTCCCCGGAGCACACCTCGCTCCGCTTGAGGAACTTGTCCGTGAAGAGCCGCGTGTAGTTCGCCTTGGTGATCGAGGTCACCGGGATGAAGTACGACGGCTTCCCGTGGGCCTTCCCGTTGACTCGCGGCTTCGCCCCCTTGAACAGGGCGACCGCCGCCGCTGCGGCCGCGTTGGCCTCGTCGGGGACGTACTTGTAGATCGTGTTCGTCTGCCAGCCCGAGATGATGTTCTGAACGCCCTGGACCGTCGCGTCCTGCCCCGAGAGCGGGATCGGCTTCAGGCCCTTCGCCTTCAGCGTGGCGACCACGGCGCCCGCGATGCCGTCGTTGGCAGCGACGACGCCGTCGATCTTGTTGTTCGTCTGAGTGAGCATCTGCTCGAAGATCGTCTGCGCCTTGGTCGCATCCCAGAGCGGCACGAACTTCGCCGGCCCCTTCTTGATCTTCTTCGCCTTGAAGAGCGGGTTCAGGACATCGTCGTTGCCGCTCTTGAACAGGAACGCGTTCGCGTCGGTCGGGCCGCCCCAGAGCTCGGAGACGACGCCGTTCGGCCCGTACGTGCCCTTCGCCTTCATGCCTGCGAGAACGCCCCTGGCCTGCAGGCGCCCGACGAGGTTCCCGTCGAACGTCACGTAGACCGAGCCGGTACCGCCGATGATCTGGCGGTCGTAGTCGATCGGTCTTGCCACCGACGGCCCTGAACTTCTTCTGGATCGAGATCGAAGTGCCCCTGTCGAGATCGGTGATGATCCCGACCTTGGCGCCGTCGGTGATGCACTGCTCGGCCTGCGCGAGCTGCTTCTGCGGCTGACCGAGCGCGTTCACGATCGTCGCGGACAAGCCGGCCTTCTTGAATGCATTCTTGAACGCCGGCGCATCGAACTGCTGCCAGCGCACGGACGTCGTCGTGTCCGGCAGCAGGACGCACACCTGCGTCGCCGCCGGCCGGGCGATGGCACCTGTCGCGGCAATCGCAACGGCGACTGCGGCAGCGGCGACTCCCACCAGGAGCGTCGCCGACCTACGAGATACTGCCTTCACTGCTTCCTCCTTGACGAGGGTAGCCTGCGGGGAGGGACTCTAATACGAATCGGGCGCCGGTGAATGCGCTACAGCGTTCGATACGCGAGCGACTCCCGGCGGCCGCTCTCGCTCGAGCGAACGAGTGCGTCGCACACCTCGGCCGCGCGATAGCCGTCCTCGAAGGTCGCGCCGTGCGGCGCGACGTCCGTGTCGTCCGCGATCGCGGCGAGGAAGTGGTGCAGCTCGTGCACGAAGGTCTCGCCCCAGCCGATGATGTGGCCCGGCGGCCACCAGCTCTCCCAGAACGGATGGACGGCCTCGGAGACGAGGACGGTCGTGAAGCCGCGGGTCCGGTCGTCGCCCGCCTTGAACACCTGGAGCTCGTTGAGGCGCTCCATGTCGAACGCCAGCGCGCCCTTGCTCCCGTTGATCTCCCACTGGAAGGCGTTGCGACGACCGAGCGCGAACCGCGTCGCCTCGAGCGTCCCGACCGCGCCGTTCTCGAACTCGACGGTCGACTCGACGGCGTCGTCGACCTCACGCCCGGGCAGGAAGGTCCGGAGGACGCCTCCGACCTCGGCGATCTCGCCGACGAGGTAGCGCGCGAGGTCGATCACGTGGGCCGCGAGGTCGCCGAGCGCGCCCGAGCCGGCCGAGTCCCGATCGAAGCGCCACACCTCCGCTGTCGTGTCGCCCCAGTCCTGCAGGTAGCGCCCGCGGAAGTGCCGGATCTCGCCGAGCTCACCCGCGTCGATCAGCTCCCGGGCGAGTCGGACTGCGGGAACGAAGCGGTAGTTGAACGCACACAGGTGCTTCACGCCGGTCGCCTGCACGCGGCGCCAGATCTCGAAGCTCTCGGCCGCGTCGCGGCCGAGCGGCTTCTCGCAGACGACGTGCTTCCCCGCCTCCGCCGCCGCGATCGTGGGCTCGGCGTGGAGCGCGTTCGGACCGAGGTTGTCGAAGAGCCCGATCGCGGGATCGGAGATCAGGTCCTCCCAGCTGCGTCGTCGAGCGCTCGAATCCGTAGCGCGTCGCCGCCTCGCCCACCGCCTCGGCGTTCCGGCCCGCGATCGCGATTAGCCGCGGTGCGAGCGGGGGCGGCCACGTCATGTACGCGATCTTCTTGAACGCGTTCGAGTGCGCCTTGCCCATGAACGCGTACCCGAGCATGCCGACCCCAATCTCCTTGCCCTCGCGCGCGCCCACGTCGCGCGAGATACTAGACCGCTCGTGAAGACGTCACTCGGTATCTGGGCCCTCGGGTCGATGGTCACGCGCTTCGTCCCGGGTGGCTACCAGCCCGAGTGGGCGGGCGAGACTACCGCCGACCGCGTGCGTCGGGCGATCGACGGGCTCGGCGACCTGATCGACGGCTACGAGTTCCACTACCCGCAGGAGCTCGACGAGTCGAACGCCGACGAGATCCGCGACGCGCTCGGCGAGCACGATGTCTACTGCCTCGCCGGCGGCCTGCATCTCGATCCCCGCTTCGGGCGCGGCGGCCTGTGCAACCCCGACCCGGCGGTTCGTGCGGAAGCGCTGAAGATCGCCCTGGCGGGAGCGGATCTCTCGGGTCAGCTCGGCGTGCCCATGATCGTATGGCCCGGAATCGAGGGCTACAACTACCCGTTCCAGACGCCGTACGCGGAGAGCTGGGCCCTCTTCATCGACGCGATGGGCCAGATCGCGCAGCGGCTCGGAGATCGTGGCCAGCCGCTGTTCCTCGAGCACAAGAACTCCGAGCCGGCGATGAAGATCCTCATGCGGAACATCGGGATGACGCTGCACGTCATCCACTCGCTGCGCGCGCAGGGGATCGACAACGTGAAGGTCAACATGGACTGGCAGCACTTGCTGATGAACGGCGAAAGCCTCGCGGAGTACGCGGGCCTCCTCGCCGCCGAGGGGCTCCTCGGCCACCAGCACGCGAACTCCGGCTGGGGCACGTTCGACGACGACAACATGGTCGGCGCGACGGCTTTCATGGAGACGGTCGAGCTCGCCGTCGAGCTGCGGCGCGCAGGCTACGGCGAGAACGGCGAGCGGCTCGGGTTCGACCTCTATCCGTACACGGAGGATGCGATCGAGGCCGTCCGGCGAAGCGTCCTGCAGTGGCGCTTCATCGACTCCGTGGCCGCGAAGATCGACGACGCCGCGCTGCGGGAGGCGCAGCAGCGCAAGGACGCGGTCCGCGCCTACGAGCTCGTGTACGCCGCGCTCGGCGCGTAAGCGCGTGAGCACCCTCGTCGGGCTCGACGTCGGCACCACCGGCGTCAAGGCGCTCGCGATCTCCCCGGCTGGCGAGGTGCTCGGCTCGGCCGAGGAGGGCTACGCGCTCTCGACCCCGCAGCCGGGATGGGCCGAGCAGGATCCCGACGACTGGCTGCGCGCCTCCGAGGCGGCGCTCGCCCGGCTCGGAGTCGACGAGCCACTGGTCGGCTTCTCGGGCCAGATGCACGGGCTCGTGTGCCTCGACGAGGCCGGGCAGGTTCTGCGGCCCGCGATCCTCTGGAACGACCAGCGCACTGCCGTCGAGTGCGCCGAGATCGAGGAGCGCGTCGGGCTCGAGCGGCTGATCGCGCTCACGGGGAACCGCGCGCTCACCGGCTTCACCGCGCCGAAGCTCCTGTGGCTGCGGCGGCACGAGCCGGAGACCTACGAGCGCATCAGCCGGATCGTGCTGCCGAAGGACTACGTGCGCCTCCGACTCACCGGCGAGTGGGCGATCGACGCTGCGGACGCCTCCGGCACGCTGCTCTTCGACGTCGCGGGACGGCGCTGGAGCGACGAGGTGCTCGCCGCGCTCGAGCTCCCACACGAGTGGCTCCCGCCCGTGAGCGAGTCGACGGAGGTCGCCGGGGCCGGCGACCAGCAGGCGGCTGCCGTCGGCGTGGGCGTCGTCGAGCCGGGCGTGGTCTCGGTCGTCCTCGGCACGTCGGGAGTCGTGCTCGCGTCGCTTCCCGCCTACGCGCACGACGCACTCGCGCGCGTCCACGCCTTCTGCCACGCGGCGCCTGAGACGTGGGAGGCGATGGGCGTGATGCTGAACGCCGCGGGCTCGTTGCGCTGGTTCCGCGACGCGTTCGCCCCCGGCGTCGGGTTCGACGAGCTCGTCGCGGAGGCCGCCTCCGCTTCGGGTGCGGACGACGTCACGTTCCTCCCCTACCTCCAGGGCGAGCGCACGCCGCACGCGGATCCGGACGCGCGCGGCGCGTTCGTCGGCCTGTCGCTGCAGCACGACCGTGGGGCGCTCGTACGCGCGGTGCTCGAAGGCGTCGCGTTCGGGCTACGCGACTCGCTCGAGTTGCTGCGCGAACTCGGCGTCTCCCCCACGCACGGCCGCGCCTCCGGCGGCGGCGCACGGAGCCGGCTGTGGCTCGGGATCGTCGCCTCCGTCCTCGGGCTGCCGCTCGAGCTGACGGCGGTCGACGAGGGCTCGGCCTACGGCGCGGCGCTTCTCGCAGGCGTACGGGGCGGTGTCTTCGCAAACGTGCCCGAGGCGGTCGCTGCCTGCGTCTCGGTCCGCGAGCGGATCGACCCTGATGCCTCGCAGGCTGCCGCCTACGACGAGCGGTACGCTCGCTTCCGCGCGCTGTATCCGGCACTTCGACGAGTGGAGGGGAACGCATGAGGCTCGGCATCCTGTCGACCGCGGACATCAACCGGAAGGTCATCCCGGGCGCGCACGCGTCCGAGAAGGTCGAGCTCGTCGCGGTTGCGAGCCGCGAGCTGGCACGCGCCGAGGAGTACGCAGCGACGTGGGAGATCTCGCGCGCGTACGGCTCCTACGAGGCGCTTCTCGAAGACGACGAAGTGGACGCCGTCTACATCCCACTCCCCAACACGATGCACCGCGAGTGGTCGATCCGCTCCCTCGAGGCCGGCAAGCACGTCATCTGCGAGAAGCCCTTCAGCCGCCGCGCAGAGGACGTCGAAGCCGCGTTCGACGCCGCCGAACGAACGGGCCGCCTGCTCACCGAGGCGTTCATGTACCGCCACAACCCGCAGACCGCCCGTCTGTCCGAGCTCGTCCGCGACGGCGCGATCGGCGAGCTGCGGGTCGTGCGCTCCGCGTTCAGCTACGCGCTGTACGACGAGGACAACATCCGGCTCAGGACGGACGTCGAGGGTGGCAGCCTGATGGACGTCGGCTGCTACTGCGTGAGCGGCTCGCGCCTGCTCGCGGGCGAGCCCGAGTCCGTCTTCGGCCGGGCGTACGTCGGCCCGACCGGAACCGACTGGCTCTTCACCGCCTCGCTGCGCTTCCCGGGTGACGTGCTCGGGCTCTTCGACTGCGGAACCAGCCTCGCCGAGCGGGACGAGCTCGAGGCGATCGGGACCGAGGGCTCGCTGTTCCTCGACGACCCGTGGCACTGCACGGAGCCCGTGATCGAGCTCCGCCGCGAGGGGGCGATCGAGCGGATCGAGCTCGAGGCGGTGGACTCGTACCGGCTGGAGCTCGAGAACCTGGCCGACGCCATCGCCGGGACCGAGCCACTCCTGCTCGGGCGCGACGACGCCGTCGGCCAGGCACGAACGATCGAGGCCCTCTTCCGCTCCGCGGACGAGGGCGTTGCGGTCTCGCCCTAGGAGACCTCGAAGCTCCCGTTCATCGAGCTCGCGTGCGGGTCGCACTGGAACGTGTACGTGCCGGCCTGCAAGTCGACCGTCCACGTCTCCGTGCCCGTGCCGCTCACGTCCGTCGACTCGTCGACGCCGGGACCCGTCAGATGGAAGTTGTGGATGCTCGCCTTGTCGTCGACGGTGATCGTGTAGGTCCCGGCCGTCAGCGTCTTGACGTCGTTGCCGCTCGCGTCCGTCAGGCTGATGTCGAAGCCTGGCCCGACCGTGCCGTCGAGGGTCGTCCCCGTCGAGCCGCCCGTGTCGGTCGTCGCGGTCGTATCGGTCGTCGTGGTGTCGGTTGTTCCCGACGCGGAGTCGTTCCCGCCACCACAGCCCGCGAGGGCGAGGGCCGCCACCGCGAGTGAGAGCACGGCTGCGCTGCGCATGCGTGTCATCGAGCCTCCGTTTCGTCGCTTGCCCCGAAGATACGCGCGTGCAGGTCGAACGGTTCGGAAGACCCGTACCCGACTAGAGTCGCGCCGTGGACGTGCTCGAGATCGCGCCCGGCCTCTGGCGGTGGACCGGGTACCACGAGGAGTGGCGCCAGGACGTCGGCTGCGTCTACCTCGAGACACCCGATGGCGTCGTCCTCGTCGACCCACTGGTCCCGCCCGAGGACACCGCGAAGTTCTGGAAGACGCTCGACCGCGACGTGAAGCGCGCAGGCACGCCGGTTCACGTCCTCGTGACCGTCTTCTGGCACACGCGCAGCGCGGACGCGATGGTCGAGCGCTACGGCGCGCGCGTGTGGGCGGCGAGCGGTGCGCGCGCGGCGATCGCGCGCCGGGCCGGCGTCGTCACCGATCCCTTCCAGCCCGGGGACGAGCTACCCGGCGGCGTCGAGGCCTGGCGGACGGCCAAGAGCTCGGAAGTCGTTTTCTGGATCCCCGAGCACTCGGCGCTCGTGTCGGGGGACACGCTCCTCGGCGACGGCAAGCGCGGCGTGAAGCTCTGCCCCGAGTCGTGGCTCCGCGGCGAGAAGACGCACCGCGACCTCGCCGCCTCGCTCCGCCCCCTGCTCGATCTCCCGGTGCGGCGCGTGCTCGTGTCGCACGGCGACCCGGTTCTGACGGGCGGCGGCCGCGCGCTCGCGCGGGCCCTCGGAGTCTGACGTGCTCTGGCTCTGGATCCTCCTCGGTCTCGCCGCGGTCGTCGTCCTCCTCTTCGTCCTCGGCTACAACCGACTCGTCCGCCTGCGGAACGAGGTCGACACGGGCTGGTCGAACATCGACGTGCAGCTCCAGCGCCGCGGTGATCTGATCCCGAACCTCGTCGAGGCGGTGCGCGCCTACGCGGCGCACGAGCGCGCGGTCTTCGAGTCGGTGACGGAGGCACGGGCTGCGCTGCAGCGGGCATCAGGCCCGGCGGAGGCGGCCGACGCGAACGACGTGCTGACGAGCGCCCTCGGCCGCCTCTTCGCGGTTGCCGAGGCGTACCCCGACCTCAAGGCCTCGCAGAACTTCCTGCGCCTGCAGGACGACCTCACCGACACCGAGGACAAGATCAGCGCGGCCCGTCGGTACTACAACTCGACGGTCATGCACTACAACACCGGGATCCAGAGCATCCCGTGGGTGCTCGTCGCGAAGCCGCTCGGCTTCAGGGCCAGGGAGTTCTTCTCGGCCACTGGCGACATGGCCGTGCCGCAAGTGTCGTTCACACCGACGACGTGACGCTCCAGCAGCAGATCCGGCGAAACCGGCTGCGCAGCTCGATCGTGGTCTTCGGGTTCGTGCTCCTCCTCGGCGTCGTCGCCGGGCTCATCGGGGCCGTGCTCGACCTCCGGCTCGGGATCGTCGCGCTGCTCGGGGCCGGGCTGTACGCGATCTTCGCGCTCGTCAACTCGCGCCGGATGGTCGCGAGCATGACCCACGCCCAGGAGATCGGGCCGGATCAGCTGCGACCGCTGCGGCGGCTCGTCGAGAACGTCTCGATCGCGGCCGGCCTGCCCGTCACGCCCGACGTTCGCGTCGTCGACGACCCGGCGCCGAACGCGTTCGCGGCCGGGGTGCGCCCCCGCACGAGCTACATCGGGGTCACGACCGGCCTCCTCCGCGTGATGCCGAAGCGCGAGCTCGAGGCCGTGCTCGGGCACGAGGTGTCCCACATCCGCAACCGCGACACGTACCTCATGACGATGGCGACGGTCTTCGCGGGCGTCATCGCACTCATCGCCGACATCGGGTTCCGGATGATCGTCTACGGCGGCGGCCGCTCGAGGCGGGGCGGCGGCGCCATCGTCGCGATCATCGCCGTCGTCGGCCTCCTCCTTGCCCCGTACGCGGCGCTCCTGCTGCGGATGAGCCTGTCGCGCCGGAGGGAGTTCCTCGCGGACTCGGGCTCCGCGGAGCTGCTCGACGACCCGGAGGCGATGGGGCTCGCGCTCCGCAGGCTGCAGCTCGACACGACGACCATCAAGTACGCGGACGCGTCGGTGGCGCACCTGTGGGTCGAGAGCCCGACGAGCCGCGTCGACTCGGAGCGGCGCGGCGTGCTCGCCCTCTCGAGCCTCTTCGACACCCACCCGCCGCTCGATCAGCGGATCGCGGCGCTCGAGGAAGCCGGCGGGTTCCGCGTCCCGGAGGAGCTCCCCGCGGACACGCCCTTCGCGGCCGAGCTCGGCCTCTCGTAGCGTTTCCAGGCAGAAACGGAATTGGTATTCAGCTTCTGGCCCCTTCGGGTCGATAATGGTTGAGCCGTGAAAGGACTTCGCATCGGCAAACGCCGCGCGCGCGGCGCCGAGCTGCCCAGCTCGCCCCTCGAGCTCGCGCTCCGGCCTGCCATCGTCGAGGGGCGCTGGCAGATTCCCGACCGCTTCAACTTCACGCGGGACGTCGTCGAGGCGCTGGCGCGCGATCCCAAGCGCCGTGCGCTCACGTTCCTCGGCAAGGACGGTGTGATCGAGCCCCGGAGCTTCCTCGAGATCTCCGAAGGCGCGAACCTGTGGGCCTCAAACCTGCAGGAGCGCGGCATCGGCCAGGGCGACCGCGTGCTCGTCGTCTCGGGCAGCACGGTGGACTGGCTCGAGGTCGTCCTCGGCGCGCTGAAGGCCGGAGCCGTCGTGGTGCCTTGCGCACCGACGGTGACGGCCTCGATGCTCGAGCGCCAGGTGTCGCTGACGGACGCGGCACTCGTCGTCGCCGTCGACTCGCTCGCCCAGACGATCGAGCGCATGGGCTTCTCCCCCGACGTCCACCTCTTCGAGGAGGGGCTGCGCCGCAACTCGAAGGACGTCCCCGAGAACGTGCCCACGGCGGACACGGCCTCACGCGATCTCGCATTCATCGCTTCGACGGGCGGCGTGGGCGGGACGCGAAAGGACGTCGCGCACACGCACGGCTCCGTCTTCGCAACACGCGTCCAGGCCGAGCACTGGCTCGACGTCGGGCGCGGCGACGCCGTCTGGTGCACCTCGGAGCCTGCAGCGGCACTCACGATGTGGAACACGGTCGTCGGCCCCTGGTCGCGCGGCGCGGAGGTCGTCCTCCAGCAGGGGCAATTCGACGCGGACGAGCGTCTCGACCTGCTCTTCCGGCTCGGCCCGAGCATCCTCTGCCAGTCCCCTGCCGAGTACCTCGCGCTCGCGGAGCACCCGAAGCTCGAGCGCTTCCGCTCGCCCCGGCTCCGCCGGCTCGTCTCGACGGGTGACTTCCTCGACCCCGAGATCGTCGCGACGTTCGAGGAGCGCTGGGGCATGACCATCTACGACGGCTACGGGCAGGCGGAGACGAACATCGTCATCGCGAACCAGGCCGACGGCGTCACGAAGCCGGGCTCCTTCGGCCGGGCGCTGCCCGGCCACCACGTCGGGATCATCGACGACCAGGGCAACGAGCTGCCGATCGGCATCGAGGGCGACCTCGCGATCCGCGGGCGCCCGCCGACCCTGTTCGCCGGCTACTGGGAGCTGCCCGAGGAGACGAAGGCGGCGTTCCTCGGCGACTGGTACGTGACGGGAGACGTGGCGCACGTCGACGACGAGGGCTTCTTCACGTTCGTCGGACGCGCCGAGGACGTCATCTCGTCGAGCGGCCGCACGTTCGGCCCCTTCGACGTCGAGCGCGCGCTGACGGGACACCAGGCGATCGCCACTGCCGCCGTCGTCGGGATCCGCGACCTCCAGCGCGGCGGACACTTCATCCGGGCGTTCGTCGTTCCTCGTGCGGGCGCAGAGGGAAGCGAGCAGCTCGAGGCCGAGTTGCGCCAGTTCGTGGCGCAGACGCTGCCCGACCAACAGGTTCCTCGCGAGATCGTGTTCGTCGACTCGCTGCCTACGACCGGCTGGAAGGTGAGCCGCCACTCGCTCCGCGAGCGCCCTCTGGCCGGTCGGCCTCTCTGGGAGATGCCCGGGCCGGAGCTCGAGCTCGAGGCGGAACCGGTCCCCGCGTCGCCGGCTCCCGAGCCCGCTCTTGCAGACCCGATCCCGATGCCGACGCCGCCTCCCGAGGCCCACGCGGAGCCCGTGGTCGAAGCCCCGGTGCAGCGTGCCGTCGAGCCTGTCGTCGAGGTGCCGATCGAGCCTGTGCTCGAGGCGCCGATCGAGCCTGTGCTCGAGGCGGCTCCCGAGCCGACACCCGTCGAGCTCGAGCCTGTCGCCGAGGTGGTTCCACTGCTCGAGCCGGAGCCGGAGCCGGAGCCGGTGACCGAGGCGACCGCGTTCGTGCCGCCGACCGCCCCCGAGCCGATCGAGGCAGTCGTCGAGCCTGTCGTCGAGGCCCTCATCGAGCCGGCGCCCTCGCCGGTCGAGCCCGAGCTCGCCGCCGAGCCGCCCGTCGAGCCCGAGGCGGCCGTCCCCGAGCCGGAGCCGGAGCTCGCAGCCGCGGAGGCACTGCCCGCGACCGAGCCGGAGCCTGCCGTATTCGAGCCCGTGCCCGTCGAACCCGAGCCGGAGCCGGTCGAGCTCGCCGCCTTGCCGGAGCCGGAGGCCGAGCCCGTGCCGGCCGAGCCCGAGCTCATCCCCGAGCCCGCGGCACCCGAGCGCTCGGAGCGCGCACCGGAGCCCGAGCCCAGAGCGGAGCTCACGGTCATCGAGCCCGCCGACCTTCCCGACTACGTCGTGGAGGCGCCTGCGACTCCGCCACCGGTCGTCGTGCCGGAGCCGGAGCCCGAGCCCGAGCTCGGCCCGCTTCCCGACTTCGTCGTCGACGCCGCACCGCAAGCAGCCGGCGCCCAGGCTCCCGCCGTGGGGGAGCCTTCCGCACCGATCGTGCAGGAGCCGGAGGAAGAGGAGGAAGACCTCGGCCCGCTCCCCGACTACGTGATCGACCCGACTCGCCCTCGCCCGTTCACGCCGCCCGCGCCGCCACGGGCGGTCGTGAAACCCGTCCCGCCCGTCGAGCTCGCGCCCGAGCCGCCCGTCGACGAGAGCTCGAGCGCGAGCGCCGCGGGCCTGTACTTCCCCCCCACGACGGCGTTCCCGATCCCGCGACCGGACTCGGACGACGACGAGGCCCCGCGCGAGCCCCGGCGCGCTCCCCGGCGCCGCGCGTCGGCGGAGCCGGCCAAGCCCCGCTCGACCGAGCCCGCAGAGCCCGGCGACGAGGGGACAGAGGTCAGCTGGATGGCCGGACTCTCGAACCGCCTGAGTGCCTACAGCCTCGCGGACGAGGGGGCGGCCGAGCCAGCCGAGAGCGACGCGGACGCCGACGACGGGGCGGCGGACGAGAGCTCAACGGCGGACTGACTCGCGCTCGCCCGCGCCGCTAGCCTGGGCGCGCGATGAGCGACCAGCTCGAGGTGAGCCTGCTGCGCTGGCTGAGGCGGCAGCTCCGGCAGCCGACGCCGCAGCGCGAGCACCTCGAGGCTGCGGTCGCGAACGACGATCCCATGGAGCTTCGGCGCCTCGTCGCGGCCGCACCTTTCACGGACGCGCAGCGCCATCACGTCGAGGGGCTGATCGCGCGCTGGGAGGAGGGTCATGGCGGCCGCTGAGAACGCCGAGATCGTGCGCCGGATCTTCGACGCGTTCGCGAGGAAGGAGGGGCTCGCGCTGCGCGGCCTCTTCGCCGAGGACGCGGTCTGGCACGTCCCGGGCCGCGGGATCATGGCCGGCACCTACCAGGGGCGCGAGGCGATCTTCCGCTTCCTGACGAAGCTCCCGAAGGAGACGGACGGGACCTACGGATCCGAGCTGATCGACGTCCTCGCGAGCGACGACCGGGCCGCGGCCCTGTACCGGGCGCGAGGTGCGCGCAACGGGCGGACGCTCGAGCTCGACCAGGTGCTGCTCTTCACGATCGAGGCGTCGCACGTGCGCAGGGTGCTCGCACTGCCGAGCGATCCCGATGCCTTCGAGACCTTCTGGGCGTAGATTCGCGCCATGAGCGACGCCCGCTTCGCCGACGGCCTGCGCTACCGGATCGAGATCCCGTCGGTCGAGGGGCCGCGCGTGCTCGAGGCCGTGCTCGACGAGGCCGAGCGGCGAGCCGTGCCCGTACGGCGAGTCTCCCAGGGCAGCGGCGTGATGATGCTCACGGACGCGGAGATCGCCGAGCTAGCGGCCCTCGGGGCAGGAGCCGGCGTCGAGGTCTCGCTCTTCCTCGGCCCGCGCGGCGCCTGGGACACGGGCGGCCAGTCGCTCGTCACGAGCTCTGCGGGAGGGATCGCGCGCGGACGCACGGGTGTCGAGGCCGCGGTCGCCGAGGTACGCCGCGGCGTCGCGCTCGGTATCCGCTCCTTCCTCGTTGCAGACCTCGGAGTGCTCGAGGCGCTCGGCGGCATGCGCCGCGCCGGCGACCTCCCGGCGTCGCTCGTGCTCAAGACCTCGGTGCTCCTGCCCTGCGCGAACCCCGACACCGCGCGCGTCCTCGAGAGGCTGGGCGCGACGACGATCAACGTCTCGACCGACCTCTCCCCCGCCGAGCTCGGCGAGCTCCGCGCCGCCTGCGGCGCCCCGCTCGACGTCTACGTCGAGGTACCCGACGACCAGGGCGGGTTCGTGCGCTTCTACGACGTGCCCGAGATCGTGCAGCTGGCCGCGCCCGTGTACGTGAAGCTCGGGCTGCGCAACGCTCCGAACATCTACCCCTCCGGCCTGCACCTCGAGGACCTCGCGGTGAAGCTCGGACGCGAGCGGGTTCGGCGCGCCGAACTCGTCCTGCGCCTCCTGCGCGAACGCGCGCCGGCGCTCGTCGAGGGTCGGGGCGACGACGCCCCGCCCGACCTCGGGATCCCGGAGCCCTGAGCGGGCTACCTGCCGGCCAGAGCCCGAAGCGGGTTCCAGTCCGGAGACGAGTCGTTGTTCGAGTGACTCGTCAGCGTCGCTCGTCTTCCTCTGGAGATCGACGGTCGTGATCGCTCCGTCCTGCGAAAAGGCGATCCTCGAGCCGTCGGGGGACCACGCAGGCTCGAACGTGTCGGGCCCCCTGCGCGTGAGCCGGCGAACGCGCTTGTCGGAGAGAGCGACGACGTACAGGTCATAGAGCGAACCGACGATGTTCGACGCGAAGACGACCCGCGCACTGTTCGGCGACCACGCGGGGTTGATGCTGCTCCCGTGCAGCGACGTCAGCCGACGGGCTCCGGATCCGTCCGGCCGCATGAGCCAGATCTCGCGCTGGACGTCGCCGCGCTGCCTGCGGACGAATGCGATCCACCGTCCGTCCGGCGACCATGCGGGAGACGAGTCCTGCGTGAGTATGCCGCCCGAGAGCGCATGTCGGGCAGAGCCGTCGCTGCCCATCGGCCTCGATACGAAGATTTCGTCGGCGGCGTCGAAGGCGATCCGCCGCCGTCGGGGACGAGCGTGGGGTGCAGCTCGTCCGTCCGCGCCGATGTCAGGCGTCTGCGTCCCGGTCCCGTCGGCTCGCATCGCGTAGACGTCAAAGTTCCCAGACCGTTTGCTCGCAAACGCGATCGATCGCGCCGTTCGGCGACCAGGCCGGGTCGGTCTGGAAGAAGATCGCCGGCGGGCGAAGTGGTATCGACGTCGGTCTTCGTCAGCCGCTTCTGGCGGCTTCCGTCCGCGTTCATTCCGTAGATCGCGTAATCGCCGTCCCGGGTGCTCACGAAGAGCAGGTCCGGCCGCGGGTTGACCGCCTCCTCCGCACGAGGCGAGCAGCGAGCGCGGCGCAGGCGCAGAGAGCGGCGAGGGTGGCGATGCGCAGCACGTGCGGCTGCAGGCTAGTGCGCGAGCGGCTCGACGCCGAGGTAGCGCCGCTGGAGCTCCGGGTCGCCCGGACAGCTGGCGTCGCCGTCGTCTCGTGGGCGAGCTCGCCGCCTACCATGATCAGCTGCCGCTCGGCGACCGCCGTCGCGACGCCGAGGTTCTGCTCGATCAGCAGGATGGCGAGCCCCTCCTGCTCGAGCCGGCGCAGCGTCTCGACCATCGTCTCGATCACGGTCGGCGCTAGCCCCTCGGACGGCTCGTCCATGATGAGCAGCTTGGGGTTCCCGAGCAGCGCTCGCCCGATCGCGAGCATCTGCTGCTCGCCGCCCGAGAGCTGTGCGCCGCCGTTCCTCCTTCGCTCGGCGAGACGCGGGAAGAGGTCGTAGACGCGCTCCGGAGTCCAGCCGCCGTTCGCGTTCCTCACCACCGAGATCCGCAGGTGCTCCTCGACCGTCAGCGACGGGAAGAGGCGTCTGCCCTGCGGGACGTAGCCGATACCCGCCCGCGCGATGCGGTACGACGGCCGGCCGAGGAGCTCCTGACCCTCGAGCTGCACCGATCCCGTCGCGCGCGGCGGCGACAGCCCCATGATCGCGGCGCAGAGCGTCGTCTTGCCCATGCCGTTGCGGCCGATGATCGCGACGGACTCGCCGCCCATCCGGAACTGACGTCGTGGAGGACGTGGGCGCCGGCGTAGAACGCGTTCAGCCCCTCGACCGCGAGAGCGGAACGGTGGTGTCGACGTCACTCGTCGCCATCATGGCGCCGTCCGAGGTACAGGTCGTGGATCAGCTCGTTCGCGCGGATCTCCTCCGGCGTACCCTCGAAGATGACCTGGCCCTCGTGCATCATCGTCACCCGTTCGGCGACGCGGAGCGCGATGTCCATGTCGTGCTCGATCAGCACGAGCGTGATGCCGCGGTCGAGGTCGAGCAGGAGATCGGTCAGCAGCTGACGCTCGCCGCGCGAGAGGCCGGATGCGGGCTCGTCGAGCAAGAGCATCCGCGGCTCGGAGGCGAGCGCCATCGCGAGCCCGACCTGGCGGTGCTCGCCGTGCGAGAGCGAGCCGACGACCTCGGACAGCTTGTGGTCGATGGCGACCCGCCGCGCCGCCTCCCGAGCTCGCTCCCGGATCGCCCGATCCCGGCCCGGAAGGATCACGGGGCGCAGGTGTGCACCCCCGCCGACCCCGACGATCGAGAGGTAGATCGAGTCCTCGACCGTCATGCCGAGCAGCATGCGCGCCTGCTGGTACGTCCGGGCGAGTCCGAGCTGGGCGCGCCTGCGCGCCGGGACGTGCGTCACGTCCTCTCCGTAGAGCTCGACCGTGCCCGAGGTCGGCGGAAGGTCGCCGGAGATGACGTTGAACAGCGTCGTCTTGCCCGGCGCCGTTCAGCCCGAGGATGCCGCGCCGTTCGCCGTCCGTGATCTCGAGATCGACGTCGCGGACCGCCTGGAGACCGCCGAAGCGCCGGCCGACCCCCCTGAGCAGGAGGGCCGGCGCGGCGCTGTCGACGTCAGTGGCGACTTCGGCCACTACCCTTGACTTGACGACTCCGTTGACCACCGGGACGCCCTTGCCCGTCCACGGGAGCTTCTTGTGGGCGCAGGTGGGGTACGTCCGGCTCGGCGGCTTCGCGACTGCGCCGCCGAAGATCTGCGTCGACGAACTGCTTCACCTTCTGGACGGTCACGACGGCGAGCGAGCCCGGGGCCGAGACGTCCATGCGGTACGAGTACTGCTGCTGAGCCGCCTGGTTGTTCTTGGCGAGGAAGAGCGGGCCGTAGGCCGCCGTCGGCAGCTTGGTCTTCTTGAGCGCTGCCTGCAGCGGCCTTCTGCCCGCCTGCGAGGGAGCCCTTGACCTGGTTGAGCGCCTTCATCAGCGCCCAGGTGTTGACGTAGTAGTTGTACGTGAACCCGTCCGCGGCATGGTCGGACGCTTTGCCGGCGAGCGGCGGGTACTTGTTGAACCACTTGTCGAGGATCTTCTTGTACTTCGTGACGAGCGGGCCCTTCAGGTCCGGAGCAGGTCCCGAACCCGCCGACGTAGGCGCCGCTCAGGTGCGGGCCGATCGTCTTGTCGGCGCCGGACGAGAAGAAGAACAGGTTCCCGATCACCTGCGACGGCTTGAGGGTGCCGTACAGGTTCTCGAACGCCTTGATCGACGGCACGGTGCCCGTGCCGCCGATTGCCCAGAAGTACCCGTCGACCTTGTCGGGCGCCGGCAGCTGCTGCACGTAGGACGAGTAGTCCGTCGTGTTGAGCGGCGGGAACACGCGCTTCGTGATGTTTCCGCCCGCCGCGCAGAAGTCGGCGATGAAGCCCGCGCCGGACGCGTAGCCGAAGCTGTAGTCGTCCATGATGATCGCGGCGTTCTTCCAGTGGTCCTTCTGCGTGGCGATGGAGCCGATGCCCGCCTGCCACTGGAGTCCGTCGCCGTTGAAGCGGAAGAAGTTCGGCGCCTTCACCGCGGCCGTGGTGTCCCACGCGCCGGCGGTGCCGTTCACGAACGTCTTCGTCGGATGCTGCTTCGCATAGTTGGCGACCGCGACGGACTCGTCACCCGAGAGCGGCCCGATCATGATGTCTGCGCCGAGCTGCTCCATGAGCCGCTTCGTCTCCTTGATCGCGGAGTCGGCCGTGTCGTTGGCGCAGCCGATGCCCACGAGCTTCAGCGGATGCCCGCCGACGGAACCTCCGTGCCAGCCCGCCGAGGGCTTGTTCTTGTTGTTCGGCTTCGCGCCGCCGAACTCCGAGATCGCGGTGATCGCGCCGCCGATGTCCTGCTGGTAGTTCGCGGCGAAGGCGCCGCCGCAGTCGGACATGATCGCGATCTTGATCGGTGTCGCCGTTTGCCTGCTAACGGCCGCCGTCGCCGTTGTCGCTGCCACGACCGCGATGCCGGCGATGGCAAGTGCGAGTGGCAGTCGCCAGCGACGGCCTGGCAATTTCGAGTTGATCATCAGCGCCCTCCTCGGGTGCGTCCGTGATTTGACGTGGTGAGCCTAACCCACCCCGATTCGCGGAGTGGCCTCTTGCAGCGTTGGCGTGTCGCGTCCTCCTTTCACCCGTCGGTCCTGCCTGCAGTGCTCGGCTTCCGGGGCCGGCCGACGCTCCCGGTTGCCGCTACGTCGAGCCGAGGCGGTGTCAACCGCCGCATGAGCGAGTCCCAGATCCCCATCAGTCCGCCCGGCGAGACGAGCACGATGAGGAGGAAGAGCGACTCCGATGAGCGTGTGGAACGTGCCGCCGACGACGGGCAGGTCATCGGTGCGCACGTAGTTCTGGATGACGACGAAGGCGATCGCGCCCACCCACGCGCCCTCGAGCCGGTAGAGGCCGCCGATGACGCAGATCACGAGCAGGTCGATCGTGGCGCCGATGTTGATCGACGCGGGATCGATGTGGCCGTTCCACCAGACGAAGAGCACGCCGCCGAGCGCTGCGACGAACCCGGCGACGCCGAAGGCCACGGTCCGGTGGACGGCCACGTTGTAGCCGAGCGAGCCCATGCGAATCGGATCGTCGCGCACGCCCTGGAGCGCCAGCCCGAATGGCGTGCGCACGAGGTAGCGCAGCGCGAGGTAGACGAGCACGGCGACGCACGAGCGCGACGTAGTAGAGCCGGTTCGGGTGCGCGTTGACGTCGCCGACGAGGCCTGGCGCCTTGATGCCGCTGATCCCGCCGAAGCCCGAGAGGCTGAGGTTCGCGCCGAAGAAGGTGTTCGCGATAACGGCATACGTGAGCGTGATCATCAGGAAGTAGATTCCGGCGCTCCGGCTGGCGAGAGCGCCTAGCAGGAAGGCGACAAGGTCGCGACGGCGATGCCGAGGAGGACTCCCCACCACGGGTTCCAGCCGAGATTCAGCCCTTTGCTGTTCCCGTTCGTCACGGCGTTGCCCAGCCGCGAAGCCCGCGATCCCGAAGATCGCGACCTGCGCAGCGAGACCATGCCGCCGTACGCCGAGAGGAAGATGAGGCTCGACGCCGCGATCCCGAGGAAGAGCGCCTGCGTGAGGATCGTGTTGACGAAGAGCGCCGACATGAGCGGCGTCGAGACGAGGACCGGGGCGAGAACGGCGAAGAGGAGCGCCGCGCCGCCGATCGTCCGCTCGACCGATCCGCGATGGACGCTCGGGCTCACGCCGGCCTCCCGAAGAGCCCGAGGGGGCGGAAGGCGAGGACGACGCGCGAGGAGCGCGAACGTAATGATGATCGAGTAGTAGGTGTAGCTCTCGGGCAGGTACACGGCCGCGAAGGTGGAGACGAGCCCGAGCAGCAGCGAGCCCACGGCGGCGCCGACGCAGCGACCCCATGCCGCCGATGATCACGACGACGAGCGAGTAGAGGAGCCAGTTGCGCGTCGACGCCGGGGCCGAGGCTCGCGAACGATCCTCCGATCGCGCCTCCGAGGCCGGCGAGCGCCGAGCCGACGAAGAACGCGATCGCGAAGGTGAGCTGAATGTTGACGCCGAGGGCGGAGACCATCTGCCGGTCGTCGACGCCGGCGCGGATGACCATGCCCGTCCGCGTCTTCTTGAGCCAGAGGTAGAGCGCGAGCCCGACCGCAACGGCGATGGCGAGGATGAAGAGCCGCGTGACCGAGTACTCGACTCCCGCAACCTGGACGGCAGGCGGCGGTCGAGCACACCGGGCCAGGCGATGTCCTGGGTGAACGCGCCGAAGTGCGCGATCATCTGGTCGGCGAGGATGATCGAGATCGCGATCGTGATGAGCGCCTGGCGGAGCTCCTGGCCCTTGGTTCCAGCGCAGGAACGACTGCTGCATCCCGAGCCCCAGAGCCCAATCGTCACGGCGGCGAGTGATCGCCGGGACTACCCACTGCCAGAGGCTGACCTGTGAGCTGAGCATGCCGAACGCCGAGTCCTGGCCGACGAGGTGGCGCTCGAGCTTGAGCGCGACGTAGCCGCCGAGCAGGAAGAACGCGCCGTGCGCCATGTTCACGACGCGCATCAGCCCGAAGATCAGCGTGAACCCGCTCGCGACGACGAAGTAGAGGCCGGCCGCGGTGATGCCGTTCAGGAACGTGACGAGGAAGTCGTGAGGATCGTGGACAGCGGATCCGAACGTCGTTTGCATGCCGGTGCAGCCAGCCCCCCAGCAGGGCCGTGCGGCGAAGAGCGACCCAGACGACGGCGAACGCAATGAGCGCGAGCGCGACCAGGCGCGGCGCGAGGCGAGCGGCATCCCCGTGTCGGAACCAGTCGATCACCGGCGAGGCGAACGTACCAAGCTCGCGCGGGCGCTTTCAACGCGGTGAGCGGAGAGTCTCCTGGCGGTGCGAGCGCCTTGGCAGGCGGCGAGGCGTCCGCCGCGGGGCGACGGTATACGCTCAGGACGTTCTCGACGAGGAGGGAAGACATGGCCGCGCCGACGATCCCGTACGAGTCGCTCGATCCGCTGACCATCGGCGCCTCGGGGGACGAGGACAAGGTCTCGCGCGACACGCTCGAGCTCGACATTCCCGAGGCGAACCTCCTCGCCGCGATCTATCCGGACGAGCCCGCACCGGTCGCCGACGCGACCGCGGCGGCAGGTGTCGCGCTCGAGTCGCCCACCTCCGGGCCGCGCTTCTCCGAGCTCGTGGCCTCCGCCTCGAAGGTCGCGGTGATCATCGACAACCAGTTCCGCCCGACTCCACAGTCGAAGCTCCTCCCGCCGGTGCTGGACGCACTCGAGGCGGCCGGCAAGCCCGCGGTCGTCGTCTGCGCGAACGGGAAGGTCTTCCCGATGTCCGACTCCGACATCGAGCAGAAGATCGGCACGGACAACCTCGCGCGCATGGAGCGCCTCGGGATCGCGTTCCACCAGAACGACCCGCGGAACACCGAGAACTACGAGTACGTCGGCGTCTCCTCGCGCGGCACCCCGGTGTGGCTGCACAAGGAGGTCGCTGCCTGCGACGTCAAGATCACGATCGGCCAGGCACAGTCGAACCACTGGGGAGCAGGTGGCGGAGGGAAGCTCATCCTCCCGGGCGTCGTCTCCGACGAGACGATCGAGTCGAACCACTGCGCGTTCGTGCCCTCCCCGCAGACGCACTACGGCGCGTACGCAGGCCCGATGCGCTCGGACATCGACGAGGTCGCGACGATGTGCGGGCTCTCCGCCACGATGAACGTCGTGCTGGACACGCATGGGCGCGTGGTCGAGTGCATCTTCGGATCCCACCCCGACGCGCATCGCAAGGCGATCGAGCGGTTCAACGAGATCTACGCGTACGAGCACCCGCGAGCGCAGGCGGACATCGCGATCTGCGGGGTCTTCGCACCGACCGACCACCTCTTCTTCCACACGGGCTGGGGCTGCATGTCGGCCGACTTCGTCGTGAAGGACGGGGGCTCGATCATCTACTGCTCGCCCTCCCCTGGCGTCTCGACCGCGATCGGCGATTTCCCGGGGCTCGCGCTCATGGATCTCATGAAGCCGTACATGCCGGCGACTCCCGAGAACTACCAGTCCGTGCTCAAGGACATCCACGCGCGTGCCATCCAGATGTGGGCCGGCTGCATCTGGGTGCCGATCTACGAGGTGATGACGCGCAAGCACCTGTCGCTCGTCACGCTCGAGGAGAACCTGGAGATGGCGGCCGACATCGGCATCGACGCTGGGACGTCACTCGACGCTGCGTTCGCCGCGGCCCTCGAGCGGCACGGGCAGGACGCGAAGGTGATCGTGCTGCCGTACGCTCGCTACCAGCTCCCCGCGAACATGGTGCGGATGGACGCCGAGCCAATCCGGTACCCGGAGGAGGCGCTCGCCTGACGTCCCTCGCCGGCATCGGCTCCTGCCGGGCAGAGCCCGGCTCCGCCGATGCCTGACGTCGCTGGCGGCAGGATGCTTCGCTCGCGTCACTTGTCCGTACTTGTCGTACTGTCCTGCGCGCCGCTCGCTCGCCTCCTTTGCCAGCGACGCCCGAGGAACGCCAGGGGGGCGCACTGACGCAGCGCGCGGTCCTCGGGCTCGACGCGCGCGGCACCTCGCCCGACGCGCCCGACTCCAGGGAGATCAAGGGCTCGACGACGATCGTCGAGCTCCTGCGCATGTTCCCCGGCGGCGAGGCCGCGCGGCTCCTCTCGCAGCTGCAGATGCCGTGCGCGCATTGCGGCGGCGCGTTCCACGAGCCGCTGACGATGGCGGCGAAGCGGCACCGGCGCGACCCGCGCGCCGTCATCGAAGCGTTCCGAGCGCTCGACGGCGACGGGCCCGACCCGGATGCACTCGCGGCCGCGCTCGAGCGCGTGGCCTAGCCCGCGACGGCCAGGCGCTTCGTGAACGACGCGTTGAGCGAGCCCGAGCGGAAGGGCTCCTTCGAGATCTCCACCTCGTCGTAGCCCGCGTCCGAGACGGCGGCGGAGATCGCGTGCCGGAGCTCCTCGGTCAACGCGGCGAGCGAGTCCGCGGGCAGCTCGACCCGCCCGAGTGCGCCGTAGTGGCGAACGCGGAGCACCTCGTACCCGAGGGACTTCACGGCGAGCTCTGCGCGGTCGATCTGCGCGAGCACCAGCGGGTCGACGGCGGTGCCGTAGGGGATGCGTGACGCGAGGCACGGGGACGCCGGCTTCTCTGCGCTCGGCACGTCGAGCGCGCGGGCGAGCTCGCGCACCTCGTCCTTGCCGACCCCGGCCTCGAGCAGCGGATGGACGACCGCGTGCTCGTCGGCGGCGGCCAGCCCAGGCCGCCAGTCGCCCACGTCGTCGGCGTTCGCGCCGGAGAGGACCGCTGCATACCTGCGTCGCGCGGCGAGCGCGCCGAGCCTGTCGTAGAGCTCGGACTTGCAGTGGTAGCAGCGGTCGCGATCGTTCGCGCGGTACCCCTCGCGCTCGAGCTCGGCGGTCGTGATCGTCTCGTGGCGAATGCCGATCGCGGCGGCTACCGCGCGGGCGCCGTCGAGCTCGCCCGTGGCGAGTGCGGGCGACACCGCAGTGACAGCCAGGGCTCGATCTCGCAGCGCGCGTCGCGCCAGCGCAGCGACGAGAGAGGAGTCCACGCCGCCCGAGAACGCGACGACGCAGCTTCCGAGGGAACGGATCCGTGTCTCGAGCTGTTCGATCCGGGTCATGAGTCCTGTGCCTGGGCCAGTGCCTCGGCCCAGACCGACTTTACGGAGCGGCCCGTCGCCTTCGCAACCGCAGCGCAGTCGTCGTGCTCCGGTGCGACGTTGACGACGCGCCCGTCGAGGAGGCCCAGCTTGACCCGGACGTTCCCGCCCGTCACGTCGACGACTCGCTCCTCGCGGTCGAGCTCGTAGCGCTCGAGGCGCGAGACGCGGACGCCGAGCGCCGTCGTCTCCTCGAGCAGCACGCGGGCAACCGCTGCCTCGGCCTCGGGCCGTGCCAGCACCGAGAGGACGACCCCGGGCCGGCCCTTCTTCATCTGCACCGGAACGACCCAGACGTCGAGCGCGCCGGCCTCGAAGCAGCGCTCGACGGCATCAGGGACGAGCTCGGGCGAGAGGTCGTCGAGGTTCGTCTCCAGGACGACGACCGGCGCGAGGCGCTGCGGCTCCGAGCCGAGCACGACCCGGACGACGTTCGGGCGGTCCACGAGTTCTTTCGTGCCCGCCCCGTAGCCCACGCGCTCGAGCGTGAGCGCAGGCAGCGAGCCCCACGCGTCGACCGCTGTCGCCGCGATCGCGGCGCCGGTCGGCGTCACCAGCTCGGCCTCCGTGTCGACGCCCACGAGCGCCGCGCCCTCGAGCAGCCCGAGCGTCGCCGGCGCCGGGAGCGGAAGGATGCCGTGCGCCGCGTCCACGAGCCCGCGTGCGAACGGCAGCGGCGAGCATGCCACGCGCTCGACACCGAGCTCCTCGAAAAGCACGAAGGCGCCGCAGACGTCGACCAGCGTGTCGAGCGACCCGAGCTCGTGGAAGTGGACGTCGTCGGGCGGCACGCCGTGGATCCCGCCCTCGACCTCCGCGAGCCGCGCGAACGCGGCGAGCGCGCGAGCCCTGGCGCGCTCGGGTAGCTCGGCGTTCGCGACGAGATCGCGGATGTCCGCGTAGCTTCGGTGGTCGCCGTCGGCGGGAGCGTCGATCCGGAGATGCAGAGCGCCGATCCCCTGCCGCTCGACGCGCTCGACGTCGATCTCCAGGTTCTCGATCCCTAGCGCGCGAGGGACGCCGCGCAACGTCTCGAGCTCCGCGCCGGCGTCGAGCAGGGCCGCCAGCAGCATGTCGCCCGCGAGCCCGCCCACACAGTCGAGGTAGGCGACCCGGCTCACTCGCGGCCCCGCGCGATCCGGGCAGCGATGGTGCCGGCGCCGAGGCCGTCGTCGATGCCGACGACCGCGAGCCCCGCCGCGCAGGACGCGAGCATGGCGTTCAGCGCCGTCGTCCCACCGTGCGCGGAGCCGTAGCCGACGCTCGTCGGGACGCCGATGACCGGGCCACGTGCGAGGCCGCCGACGAGGCTCGCGAGCGCACCGTCCATGCCGGCGACGACGACGACGCAGTCGGCCCGCTCGAGGTCGGGGAGCGCGCTCGCGAGCCGGTGGACGCCCGCGACGCCGACGTCCTCGTGGACGGCGACGGTCGTCCCGAGGAGCTCGGCGCGGATCGTCGCCTCGCGCACGACGGGGCGGTCGGAGGTGCCGGCCGAGACGATGGCGACGAGGCCGCGGGGCTCGGGCACGCTGCGCGCGATCCAGATGCAGCGCGCGAGCTCGTCCTCCTCGGCCTCGGGAGCGACCTCGCGCACCGCCACCCGAGCAGCCTCGTCGGCGCGGGTCGCGAGGATGCTGCCGGCGCCCCCGTCGAGCAGCGCGGCGAAGATCTGCGCCACCTGCGCGGGCGTCTTCCCTTCGGCGAGGATCGCCTCGGGCGCGCCCTGTCGCAGCTCGCGGTGGACGTCGACCCGCGCGAAGCCGAGGTCGCGGTAAGGGAGCTCGGAGAGGCGGTCGAGAGCGTCGTCCGGGCTCGTGTCGCCCGTGCGCACGGCCTCGAGCAGGTCGCGGAGATCGTCTCGGAGCCCGCCCACAGGGCGATAGTAGTGCCGCCCGCGCTGGCGACGGCTGCGCCGCGCGCGAGAGCACTAAGGTAGCCGCGTGGGAGCCAAGGCCGCCTCGGAGCCGTGGGTCGGCCGCCCACTCGTGCGTCTCGAGGACGAGGCGCTGCTCCGCGGCGAAGGGCGCTTCATCGACGACCTCGACCCGGTGGCGAACGCCCGCCACGCGGCCGTGCTCCGCTCGCCGTACGCGCACGCGCGCATCACGCGGCTCGACCCGGCTCCCGCGCTCGGGGTCCCCGGCGTGGTCGGCGTCCTCACCGGTGCAGACGTGGTCGAGCTGTCGCGGCCATTTCCGGTCGGCATCGACTCGCCCGTCCCGCAGTACGCCGCCGCGCACGAGACGGTGCGCTACGTCGGCGAGCCCGTCGCGGTCGTCGTCGCGCGCGACCGCTACCTCGCGGAGGATGCACTCGAGCTCGTCGAGGTCGAGTACGAGCCGCTCCCTCCGGTGCTCGACGCAGAGTCCGCGGTGGACACCGACGCGTGCGTGTCGGATCGCTCGTTCGCGTACGGGGACGTCGACGGAGCGCTCGCCCGTGCCGACCTCGTGATCCGCGGCCGCTTCGCGTGCCCGCGCTGGAGCTGCACCCCGGTCGAGTGCTACGGCGTGGTGTGCGACTGGAACCAGGCCGAGGGCTCGCTCACCGCGTGGGCGAACTTCCAGGGCCCGTTCACCCTGCACTCCGTCGCGGCGGGAGCGCTCGGACTCCCGGGTTCGAAGCTCCGGCTGATCACCCCGCCCGACTCGGGCGGCTCCTTCGGGATCAAGTCGGCCGTGTTCGCGTACGTCGTGCTCATGGGCCTCGCGTCGCGCAAGCTCGGCGTGCCCGTGCGCTGGATCGAGGATCGCCTCGAGCATCTCGCCGCGAGCGCGGCGGCGAGTGGGCGCGTCACGAACGTCGAGGCCGGGTTCTCCTCGGACGGCGAGCTGCTCGCCCTCCGCTACGACGCGATCGAGGACGTCGGCGCGTACTGCCGCGCGCCCGAGCCGGCGACGCTCTATCGCATGCACGGCTCGCTCGCCGGAGCGTACCGCGTGACGAACGTCGCGACGCGGAATCGCGTCGTCCTCACGAACACGCTCCCGAGCGGGCTGAACCGCGGCTTCGGGGGACCGCAGCTCTATCTCGCGCTCGAGCGGACGATGTCGATCGCGGCGACGCAGCTCGGGCTCGATCCGGCCGAGCTGCGCCGCCGCAACTTCGTCGAGTCCCGTGCCTTTCCCTACCGCACGCCGTCGGGCGCGCTCTACGACTCGGGCGACTACGGCGGCTGCCTCGACGACGCGCTCGAGCTGGCGGGCTACGAGGAGCGCCGGGCAGAGGCGGAGGCCGCGCGCGCGGACGGTCGACTCCTCGGCGTCGGGCTCGCCTGTGTGGTCGAGCCGTCGATCTCGAACATGGGCTACATCACGCTCGCTCGCTCGGCGGACGAGCGTCGCCTCCCGATGTCGGGGAACGCGGAGGGCTGCTCGATCGCAGTCTCGGCGCTCGGCGGCGTCACGGTGCGAACCGCGACGACACCACAGGGCCAGGGCCATTGCACGGTGATCGCCCAGGTCGTGGCCGATCGCCTGGGCGTCGAGCCCGCGGCCGTCGAGGTGATCGCCGAAGTCGACACGGCGACCTCGCCGTGGACGGTCGCGTCGGGGAACTACTCGTCGCGCTTCTCCGGGGTGGGCGTCGGGGCGGCCGTGGTCGCAGCCGAGAGGCTCGCCGAGAAGATCGCCGCTATCCGTACCCATCTGGGCGACGAGACCGCGTCCCTCCGTCGCGTCGCAGGGACTGCTCACTGGAACCCGGAGTCGCTGCCCGAGGGGATGGACCCGGGCCTCGCGGTCACCGCGTACTACGCCGCGCCCAACCTCCTCCCGCCCGACGACGAGGATCGGATCGCATCGTCCGCGTCGCACGGCTTCGTCGCGGACGTCGCAGTCGTCGAGATCGACCGCGAGACGGGCGAAGTGGACGTCCTCGAGTACGTGACCGTGCACGACGCCGGACGTCTTCTCAACCCACTCCTCGCCGAGGGCCAGGTTCGCGGAGGGCTCGCGCACGGGGCGGCGGCAGCGCTCTTCGAGCGACACGTCTACGACGAGGACGGGAACCTGCTGACCGGCTCCTTCGTCGACTACCTCGTGCCGACCGCTCCCGACCTGCCGACGCCGAAGATCGGGCACCGCGAGACCCCGACGCCGTTCCTCCCGCTCGGCGCGAAGGGCCTCGGCGAGGGAACGACGATGAGCGTGCCCGCCGCGATCGCCAATGCAGTCGCCGACGCCCTCGGCCGCGACGATGTGGAGCCGCCGTTCACGCCGGCGCGCGTGTGGGAGCTGCTCCACGCGTGAAGCCCGCGCCGTTCGCATACGTGCGGCCCGACGCCGTCGACGAGGCGCTCGCGGCGCTCTCCGAGGGCGGAGACGACGCCAAGGTGCTCGCAGGCGGTCAGAGCCTCGTCCCTGCGCTGAACATGCGCGTGCTGCGTCCGAGCGTTCTCGTGGACGTGAACCGTGTCACCGGGTTGGACGAGGTCGAGCGCCGCGAAGGCGCGCTCGCCGTGGGGGCGACGGTGCGCCAGGCCGACCGTCGGCTGCACGCCCATCCCGCGCTCGCCTCGGTCCTCCCCCATGTCGGCCACACGGTCACGCGCAACCGGGGCACCGTGTGCGGCTCGGTGGCGCACGCCGACGCCGCAGCCGAGCTGCCACTCGCGCTGGTCGCGTTCGGGGGCACGGCGGTCGCCTGCTCGGCGCGCGGGCGCCGCGAGGTCGCGGCCGAGGAGCTGATCGTCGGCCCGTATACGACGTCGCTCGCGCCCGACGAGCTGATGGTCGAGACGATCTGGCCGCTCCCGGCCGAGGGCGAGGGCTTCGCGTTCGAGGAGCTGACACAGCGCGGCGGGGACTTCGCCCTGTGCACCGCCGCCGCGCGGGTCGGACCGGGAGGGCTCCGCGTCGTGGTCGGCGCGGTCACCGCGGTGCCGACCGTGCTCGAGGTCGACCCGGAACATCCCGGCGAGTCCGCAGCCGAGCAGGTCGAGCCGTGGGGCTCGGTGCACGCGAGCCCGGCGTACCTGCGACAGCTCGTACGCGTTCTCGTCGACCGCGCGGTCGAGCGCGCGCGACGGGCGGCGTCGTGATCGCGGTCGATGTCACCGTGAACGGGCGGCGCTACCGCGAGGGGGTGGAGCCGCGACTCCTCCTCTCCGACTTCCTGCGCCACGTACTCGGGCTGACGGGGACGCACGTCGGCTGCGAGCACGGCGTCTGCGGCGCGTGCACGGTGAGGGTGGACGGCGTCGCCGTCCGCTCGTGCCTCCTGCTCGCGGCGCAGGTCGACGGCTGCGAGGTGGTGACGGTGGAGGGACTCGCGGTCGAGGGCGACCTGACGCCGCTGCAGCAGGCCTTCCGTCGACACCACGCCCTCCAGTGCGGCTTCTGCACCCCCGGAATCCTGATCGCCGCCGAGGATCTGCTCGCACGCGTCGAGCGACCGACCCGCGAGGAGATCGTCGACATGCTCTCCGGGCAGCTCTGCCGCTGCACCGGGTACACGCCGATCGTCGACGCGATCGCCGAGGTCGCCGGCGCGTGAACCTCGCCCTCAACCTCCTCTATGCGGCAGAGCGCGTTCCCGACCGCGAGGCGCTCGTCGCAGCCGACCGGCGGCTGACGTACGCCGGCCTCCGTGCCCGCGCAGCACGTGTCGCGGCCGGGCTGTCCGCGCGTGGCGTCGTCCGCGGCGACCGCGTCGCCTGCGTGCTCGCGAACGAGCCGGAGACGGTCGAGCTGTACTGGGGCTGCCAGTGGCTCGGCGCCGTGCTCGTGCCGCTCTCATACCGTGTCTCCGAGGCCGACCTCGCCTACTGCATCGAGGACGCGGGCGCCGAGGTCGTGCTGCGCGAGCCCGGCGAGGTCGCGGAGCTCGCGGCGAAGGACGAGCATCCCGGCGCGTTCGACCTGGACGAGGACGAGCCGTCGATCCAGCTCTACACCTCGGGGACGACCGGACGGCCGAAAGGCGTCCCGCGCTCCCATCGAGCCGAGCGCGCGGGTGGGCTCTCGCAGGCGCTCCAGCACGGGCTGCACCCGCGCCACCGGACGCTCGGCGTCATGCCGCTCTACCACACCATGGGCGTCCACTCCCTGCTCGCGGCGGCGGTCGTGGGCGGCTGTTACGTCACACAGGCCACGTGGGATCCGGTCACGGCGCTCGAGCTCGTCGAGGCGGAGCGAATCGACACCCTCTACCTCGCGCCGACCCTCTTCTTCGACCTCGTCGATCACGCAGCGCTCGGAGACGCGGACGTCTCCTCCGTGCGCGCCGTCGCGTACGCGGGCTCACCGATGACGGGCGCGCTCGTCGCGAGGGTCGCCGCCGCCTTCGAGCCGGAGGTCTTCGTGAACCACTACGGCTCGACGGAGATCTACACGTTCTCTGTCCACCGAGCCCAGCGCGCGAAGCCGGGCTGCGCCGGCCGTCCCGCACTCAACGCGCGCCTTCGCCTCGCAGCGGAGACCGAAGGCGAAATCCTCTGCCACATGTCCTCCGACGAGGCGTTCATGGGCTACTGGCAGAGGCCCGACGCCGACGAGAAGGCGATTCGCGACGGCTGGTACCACACGGGCGACGTCGGTCGGCTCGACGAGGAGGGCGACCTCTGGGTCGTCGGACGCGTCGACGACATGGTGATCTCCGGCGGCGAGAACATCCATCCCGTAGAGGTCGAGGACGTGCTCGCCCGCGCACCCGGCGTTCGCGAGGTTGCCGTGGTCGGTGCGCCCGACGACCGGCTGGGACAGCGCCTCGTCGCGTGTGTCGTCGCGGACGAGGGCGTTACCGCCGAGGAGCTCGACGCGTTCTGCCTCGACTCGGACGCGTTGGCGCGCTTCAAGCGCCCGCGCGAGTACCGGTTCGTGCCCGAGCTCCCGAAGAGCCCGTCTGGGAAGATCCTGCGGCGCATGCTGCGGGACGGCGAATGAGCACCACCCACCTCCGGCGGGTGGTCACGGGGGAAACCATGTTTCCCCCGTGTGCCCCCTTCTTCTCGCGAGCGTGGGGAACCTCCCGGTTCCCCACACCCCTCCACGCTCATAGGGCAACCGAGGTTGCGCTATGAGCGAGCACGACGGGTTCCGGGTCGAGCGCGACCGCGGCGTCGCGACGATCACGCTCGACGTCCCGGGCAAGCTCAACCGCGTCTCGATGGCCGCACGCGAGGAGCTGCGCGGGGTCTTCGAGGCGCTAGACCGCGACGCCGCCGTTCGCTTCGTCGTGCTCGCAGGCGCCGGCGAGACGTTCACCGCAGGTGGTGACATCCCGGGCTTCCTCCAGCGCTCCCCCTGGGACGTCTCGCGCCTCGCCGACAACGTGGCCGCCCCCGAGCGCTGCTCGAAGCCGGTCGTCGCCGCGCTCCGCGGCTACTGCTTCGGCGTCGGGCTCGAGCTCGCGCTCGCCTGCGACTTTCGCCTCGCGGCCGACGACCTCCAGCTCGGCTTCCCGGAGGTGACGATCGGGATGATCCCCGGGTCCGGGGGCACGCAGCGCCTCGCCCGGCTCGTCGGGCTCGGACGGGCGAAGGACATCGTGATGCGCGGCCGGCGCGTGTCCGCCGAGGAGGCGCTCGCGCTGGGGCTCGTCACCGAGGTCGTCGCCCCGGACGCGCTCGACGACGCCGTCCGCGCGCTGGTCGACGACCTCGCGCGCCACTCGCCCCTCGCGCTCGCCATGGCGAAGCGCGTCCTCAACCAGGCGTACGAGGGCCCGCTCGCGCAGGGCCTCGAGCTCGAAGGGCTCGCGTACGGGCTCCTGCGGCAGACGCACGACTTCCGCGAGGGAGTCGAATCGTTCGTCGAGAAGCGCCCGCCCGAGTTCTCGGGCGAGTAGCTAGCGGCGCTCCCAGGCCAGCCCGGCGGCAAGCACGACCTCGTCGCGGGGCGCGACGAGCTGCATGTTCCCGATCGCGAGGCCGGCCCAGCCGATGAGGTTCACCCAGCGCAGGAACGACGTCAGCGGCAGCCGTACCTCGAGCTCGTCGGCGTCCTCCGGCGGCAGCTCGATCGCGTAGCACGGGCTCACGTACAGGTCGACCTCCGGCTCGTAGCGGCGCCACTCCGCGATCGCCCCGTACGCCGCCTCGATCTCGTCCGCGCTCGCGCGCTCCGCGGCTCGGAGCTTCTTCTGCATCAGCTCGCCGTACTCGTCCGCACGGCTCGGCCACGTGGCTGCGTGGGAGCGGAGCGCCTCGTGCTGGAACTGCGGCCAGGTGTTCGCGGTCGGTTCGGGCACGCGCGCCTCGACGACGCGCGCGCCGAGGCGCTCGAGCCCGTCGACCCACGTCTCCGCGGCGTCGCTCCGCTCCGTCTCGCGGCCGTCGCCGATCCCGGGAGGCTTGCGGAGGAGCCCGACCGTCAGCCCGTCGAGGCGGGGCTCAGGTACGGGGCGCCCTGAGAGGATCGACCACATGAGAGCGACGTCCTCGACGCTCCGCGCCATCGGCCCAACCGTGTCGAGGAGCGGGACGAGCGGGCACACGCCCGCCGTCGAGAGGAGCCCCCACTGCGACTTGAGGCCGACGACCTCGCAGGCGGCTGACGGCAGGCGGATCGAGCAGCCGGTGTCGGTTCCGAGTGCGAGCTCGCAGAGCCCTGCGGCGAGCGCCGCCGCCGAGCCCGACGACGACCCGCCCGTCGTGCGCCCGGGATGCAGCGGGTTCCCGCACGTCCCGTACCGCTCGTTGTCGCCGAGGACGCCCCAGGCGAACTCCGGCAGGTTCGTCTTGCCGACGACGACCGCTCCCGCGTCGACGAGGCGCTGGACGGCGTCGGCATTCCGCTCGGGGACGTGCTCCTCGTACAGCCGCGAGCCATACGTCGTGCGAATCCCGGCGGTGTCGAAGAGATCCTTGACGCCGAGCGTCCTGCCCGAAAGCAGCCCCTGCGACGCGGGCTTCGCGGGCTCGACCCGCGTGATGAACGCGTTCCATTCGTCCTGCACGGCGAGAACCTAGGCCAAGTTACAACTTGTCACTTGCCGCTCCATCGGCGCCGAGAGGCCGCGGCGTCCCTTGTGACAAGTTGTCACTTGGGGACGAGAGCGACGCACTCGATCTCGACCTTCGCGCCGTCGACCGCGAGGCGCGGCACCTCTACGAGCGTCGACGCGGGGCGCGTCTCGCCGAAGGCCTCCTGCCGAAGCGGGTTGATGAGCGGCCGGTCGTCGATGTCCGTCAGGTAGACCGTCACCTTCACGACGTCGCCGAAGCCGCAGTCGCCCGCGGCGAGCACGGCGCGCATGTTCTCGAGTACCTGGCGCGTCTGCGCCACGACGTCGTCACCCCCGACGAGCCGGCCGTCGCCGTCGACGGCGACGATTCCGGAGACGTGGAGGAAGCCGCCGGCGCGCACGGCGTCGGTGAAGTGCGAGATCGGCTCGGCGAGACCCGGGGCACGGATCTCCTCGCGGCTCACGCGCGACTCCGCAGCTCGCTCAGCTTCACGCGCGGGCTGATGCGCTCGGGGTCGACGACGAGCTCGATCACTGCGGGCTTCCCCAAGGCGAGCGCCCGCTCGTAGGCGCCCTCGAACTCGTCCGTGCGCTCGACGCGCTCCCCGTGCGCCCCGTAGGCGCGCGCGAGCTCGACGAAGTCCGGGTTCTCGAGGTCGGTACCGATCACGCGCCCCGGATACTGCCGCTCCTGGTGCATCCGGATCGTGGCGTACATGCCGTTGTTGACGAGCAGGACGAGGATGGGCAGGTCGTACTGCACCGCGGTCGCGAGCTCCGGCGAGCTCATGACGAAGTCGCCGTCGCCGGTGAGGAACACGACGACCCGGTCGGGGTGGAGGAGCTTCGCGGCGACGGCCGCCGGGAGTCCGTATCCCATCGATCCGCTCCGCGGGCATGCCTGCGTGCCGAACTCCGTGAACTCGGCGAAGCGGTGTGCCCAGACGGTGAAGTTCCCGGCGCCGCACGTCTGGATCGCGTTCGCCGGGAGTCGCTCGCGGAGGAAGGCCATCATCTCGCCGAGGTCGACCGGACCCTCCATCGGCTCGTGGCGAAGGTTGTCCTCGTAGTCGGCGCGGGCCGCTGCCGTCCACTCGCGCCAGCGCGGCTCCACGGGCGGCGCAGCCGCCGCGGCGGCTGCGAACTCTGGGAGCGTGGCGGCGATCGCGAGGTCGGTGTCGTACACCGCTCCGAGCTCGACGGGGTCGGGATGGACGTGCACGAGCGTCTGTTGCGGGCGCGGCGCCTCGAGCAGGGTGTACCGGCGCGTCGACACCTCCCCGAGCCGTCCGCCGATCGCGACCACGAGGTCGGCGTCGCGAAGCCGTGCGGCGATCCGCTCGTCCATCGCCACGCCGAGGATGCCGACGTAGCTCGAGGAGTGGTTGTCGACGAAGTCCTGGCAGCGAAACGCGCATGCGACCGGGAGCACGTTCGACTCGCAGAACGCGAGGACGTCGCGGCTCGTCTCCGCCGTCCAGCCGCCCTCGCCGACGACGACGAGCGGCCGCTCCGCCGACGCGAGCAGGTCGCGGAGCCGGCCGAGCTGTTCGGGCGACGGTTGGACGCGCGGCGCCTCGACGGGCTCCGCGTCGGCGACGTCCGCCTCCTCCGCGAGAACGTCCTCCGGCAGCGAGAGCACGACCGGCCCGGGCCGACCCGACACTGAAAGCGAGATCGCCCGGGCGATCTCCTCGGGCATGGACGCCGCGCTGTCGATCTCCCAGGCCGCCTTCGCGACGTCGCCGAAGACCCAGCCGTAGTCGAGCTCCTGCCACGCCTCGCGCCCTCGGAACGCGCGGGGAACCTGCCCGACGAGGAGGAGCATCGGCGAGGAGTCCTGGCGCGCGGTGTGCACGCCCACGGCCGCCTGCATCGCACCAGGCCCACGCGTGACGAGGCATACGCCAGGCCGTCCCGTGAGCTTGCCGACCGCCTCCGCAGCGTTCGCCGCGCCCTGCTCGTGGCGACACGTCACGAGCCGGATCGGGGAGTCGTAGAGCGCGTCGAGCACCGGGAGGTAGCTCTCGCCCGGCAGGCAGAACGCGAGCTCGACCCCGTTCAGCTCGAGCTGGTCGACGAGGATCCGGCCGCCCGACCTCATGCGGACAGCGGCTCCTCGAGGAACACGGTGGCGCGCTGGAGGCGCGGCTTGTCCTCGTCTGCCGGGTCGAGGTAGCGGATCGTCCGCTTCCCGGCCCACTCCACGGGGAGCAGGAGCACGCGGACGAACGCGGTGTCCTCGGTCGCCGACGCCGTCGCGAGCACCGGATCGTCGGCGCCTTCGAGCCAGGACTCGCCCTCGCGGTACGTCGTCGTCTCACCCTCGCCGCGGTCGATCGTCAGCGCACCGAACAGGATCCTGCGGATCCCCGGTCCCGGGTGGACGTGCCGGTACGCGATGCCGCCGGGAGGGAAGTCGACCCGGTCGCAGCGGATCACCCAGTCGCCTGCGCCGGGAGCGCCGACAACCTCCCAGACGAGCGCAGGCCCTGCGACGCGCGTCGCGCCGAGATGCGCCTCGCCCGCCTCGAGGTCGTAGACGACGTGCGGTCCCGGCCCGGTCTCAACGCCTCCGGGGTGCTCGGCGAGCTCGAGGCTCAATGGAAGTACTGGCCGCCGTCGATGACCATCGTCTGGCCGGTGACGAAGCCGGCCGCGGGCGAGCAGAGGAAGACGACTGCCCCGACGACGTCCTCGGGCACCTGGTCGCGCTGGATCGTGCGCGCCGACACCGAGACGTCGCGGAGCTTCTCGACGACCTCTGGGTGCGCCTTCACGCCGTCCGACATCGTGAAGCCGGGCGCGACGCAGTTCACGCGGATCCCGTCCTTGCCGAGCTCCTTCGCGAGCGCGCGCGTGAGAGCGACGATGGCGCCCTTGCTCGTCACGTAGTGCAGGAGGAACGGCACGCCGCGGAACGGCGTCCCCGACGAGATGTTCACGATCGCTCCGCCGCCGTGCTCGCGCATGACCGGCACGACGGCGCGGCTCGTGAGGAACATCGAGGCGACATTGACCTCCATGACCCGGTTCCACTCCGCGAGCGGGATCTCCGTGAAGGCGCGCATCTCGAGCGAGGCGTACAGACCCGCGTTGTTCACGAGCACGTCGACCCGTCCGTGGCGCGAGACCGTCTCCTCGACCATCCGGGCGACGTCCTCCTCCAACGCGACGTCAGCGTGGATCCCGCCGTCCGGCGGCTGGAGGTCGGCGACGACGACCGTCGCGCCGTCCTCCTCGAGTCCCCGAGCGATGGCGGCACCGATGCCCTGCGCGCCGCCGGTGACGATCGCGACCCTGCCGTCGAGGTCGCCCATCAGCGAAGCGGCGAGAACGACGTCGGCACCATGATCCGGTTCCGCTGCGTGTGGATGAGCGGCTGGATCTTCGCGAGGAACGCCTTCCAGCGCTCGTCGGCCGCGAGGCGCGCCCGCCGCTCCTCGCGTTCCGCGAAGCTCTCGTACGCCCAGATGTGCGTGTACGTGGACGGTTCGCCGACGTCAGTCGTGAACGCCCCGACGAAGGTGCCGAGGAACTCCTGCTGGAGGGCCGAGCCCTCCTCCTCGTACAGCCGGACGAGCTCGGGGAGCTTCCCCGTGATCACGTGGTAGTCGCGCTGCTCGACGATCACGGGCCCGCGAGACCTCCGATCGCCCAGTACTTGAGCTCGAGCCACTCGTCGATCCCGTAGGAGGAGCCCTCGCGGCCGATCCCGGACTCCTTCACGCCCCCGAACGGCGCCACCTCGGTCGAGATCAGCCCCGTGTTGATCCCGAGGATCCCGTACTCCAGCGCCTCCGCCACGCGGTGCACGCGGCCAAGACCTTGTGAGTAGAAGTACGCGGCGAGCCCGTACGGCGTGTCGTTGGCGATGCGGATCGCGTCCTCCTCCGCCGAAAAGCGTGCGATCCCGGCGACCGGGCCGAACGTCTCCTCGCAGCTCATCGCGGCGTCCGCCGGCACGTCGACGAGCACGGACGGCCGGAAGAACTGGCCCTCGATCCGCTCGCCGCCGACCACGACCTCCGCTCCGCGCTCTACCGCGTCGGCAACGTGGCGCTCGACCTTCGCGACGGCGGGCTCGTCGATGAGCGGTCCGACGTCGACGCCCTCCGTGAACCCGTCCGCGACCTTGAGCGCGCGCACCGCATCGCCGAAGCGCCCGAGGAAGTCGTCGTACACGCCCTCCTGCACGAGCAGCCGATTCGCCGAGATGCAGGTCTGCCCGGAGTTGCGGAACTTGCACGTCATCGCACCGGCGACGGCCTCGTCGAGGTCGGCGTCGTCGAACACGATGAAGGGCGCGTTGCCGCCGAGCTCGAGCGAGATCTGCTTCAGCCCCGCCGCGCACTGCGCCATCAGGATCTTCCCGACCTCGTTCGAGCCCGTGAAGCCGAGCTTCCGGACGGCGGGGTTCGCAGTCAGCTCACCGCCGATCGCCGGCGCATCTGCCGCGTCGCCGGTCACGACGGAGAAGACACCTGCGGGCACGCCCGCCTCGTCGGCGAGCGCGGCGATCGCGAGGGCGGTGAGCGGCGTCTGCTCGGCGGGCTTGAGCACCATCGTGCACCCCGCGGCGAGCGCCGGCGCGGACTTTCGGGTCGGCATGGCGGCGGGGAAGTTCCACGGCGTGATCCCGCCCGTGACGCCAACCGCCTCCTTCGTCACGTGGATCCGCTTGTCGGGCCACGGGCTCGGCACGGTGTCGCCGTAGACCCGCTTCGCCTCCTCGCCGAACCACTCGTAGAAGGACGCCGCGTACTGCACCTCGACCCGCGCCTCCCCGAGGGGCTTGCCCTGTTCGAGCACCATCAGCCGCGCGAGGTCCTCCTCCCGCTCGAGCATGAGATCGGCAAGGCGACGCAGGACGCGCGCGCGCTCCTTCGCCGTCGCCGACTTCCAGGCCGGCAGCGCGCGCTCGGCAGCGGCCAGCGCTCTCCTCGTCTCCGCCGCCCCCATCCGCGGAACCTCGGCCACGGTGTCTCCGGTCGCCGGATCGAGGACGGGGAACGTCTCGCCGGAGTCGGCGTCGACCCACTTCCCGTCGACGAAGGCCTGGCGCTGGAGCAGTGCTGGCTCGACCGCAGTCATCCCGGCAACGATAATCGAGCGACATGGAGCCGCAATTCGTCCACCTCGACCAGGTGCGGCCGTTCGAGCTGGCGCCGGGCGTCACGGGCCGACCGCTGTTCGGCGAGGGCGCGATGCTCAATCTCATCCGCTTCGAGCCGGGAGCGACGGTGCCGCTGCATAGCCATCCGCACGAGCAGCTCGGGATCGTCCTCGAAGGGATGCAGGCGCTCGTGGTCGAGGGTGTCGCGCACGAGTTCGGGCCGATGGAGGCGTACGCGCTGCCCGGCGGCGTCGAGCACTCGGCCTACTGCGGGCCGGACGGCGCGCTCGTCCTCGACGTCTTCCAGCCGGTGCGCGAGGACTACGCGGAGCGCTGGCGCGCCGAAGGGGAGTAGGCTCGGCGCACGACGGCATGGAGGGTGACCGTTGGCCGCAGACCACGGCCACCCTCGCAGGCCGTTACACGCCGGCGGCGACGCCGGCGAGAGCGTCCGTCACCGCAGCACACGTGGTGACGGTGGAGACGTTCTGGAGCGCGTAGTTGATCGACGCGTTGTGCCAGTCGGCGTTCATCGTCGAGCAGCCGTCCTCGGGGACGACCATGAAGTAGCCCTTGTCGGCCCCGGTCCGCGCAGTGTGCTCGACGGACATGTTCGTCCAGGCGCCGGTGACGATCACGGTGTCGCGCCCGAAGCCCTTGAGGAGGCTCTCGAGCCGCGTCCCCTCCCAGGCGTTCATGCGCATCTTCTCGACGACGAAGTCGCCGTCCTTAGGCTCGAGACCCTCGGCAGGCGCTGCTCCCCATGAGCCCCTCACAAGCCCGCCAGTGTCCTTCACGCCCTGGAACAGCCCAGCGTTCACCTTGAGGCCCGGGGCACCGTCCTCCACGATGTAATGGACGTGGATCACGGGGATGCCCTTGGTCCGACACGAGTCGGAGAGCCCCGCGATGTTCGCGACGACGTTCTGCTCCTTCGCGTGCCCGGGAGCGCCGGTCTCCGCCCAGGCTCCGCCTTCCATCATCACGTCGTTCTGCATGTCCTGGATGATCAGCACGCAGCGATCGGCGTCCAGGGTCAGCCCTTCGTCGTTCATGCAGCACCTCCCATGTACGGCTCCTTGCGCGGGCCGACGATCGTCTTGATGGCATAGAGCGAGGTCGAGCTCGGGATGTAGAGCGTGTGCCAATCCTCGCCGCCCCAGCTCATGTTCCCCGTGTTCTCGGGAACGAGGATCGTTCCGAGGTGCTCGCCCTCGGCCGAGATGACCCAGACGCCGCCGGGCCCGGTCACCCAGATGTTCCCGCGCTCGTCGCACTTCATCCCGTCGGGGATGCCCTCCTCGATGACACCCGAGCCGACGCCCTCGAAGAACATGCGGCCGTTCGAGATGTTCCCGTCGGCGTCCGCGTCCCAGACCTTGATGTGCGCGCGCGGAGTGTCGTTGATGTAGAGCAGCGACTCGTCCGGCGAGAAGCAGAGCCCGTTCGGCATGTCGAACTCGTCCCTGTCGACGATGAGCTCGAGGTCGCCGCCTCCAGCCGGGATCCGGTAGACGCCCTGGAAGCCGAGCCGCCGCGTGCGCGGATGGCCGAAGCCCGGGAAGCGCCCGTACCACGGGTCCGAGAAGTAGATCGCGCCCGAGGAATGGACACAGACGTCGTTCGGGCTGTTCAGCTCCTCGCCCTCGAACTCCTGGGCGAGGATCTCGCGCGACCCGTCCGGGCTCTCGCGCACGAGGGCGCTCGTGACGTGCTCGCAGACGAGCAGGTTCAGGTCGGCGTCGTACGTCATCCCGTTGCACTTGTTCGAGAAGTTCCTCACCTCGACGACGGTGCCGTCGGGCGTGTACTTGCGGCGGACGTCACCCGGCATGTCGGAGAAGAGGAGGTGGTGCTCGGTCGGGTGCCAGATCGGCCCCTCCGTGAACGTGAAGCCGGTGGCGAGCCGCTCGATCTTCGCTCCCTGCTCGACGAGCTCGTAGATCGCGTCCGACTTCGCGTCGATCCCGACGCCCGTTTCCGTGCTCGTCACCGTGTCCCCTTTCCTCGCCGGAATGGTCGGCGCGACTCTAATACGGCCGCGAGATCAACGCATCAGGACGCCGCCGTTGACGTCGAACGTCGCCCCAGTGATGTAGCCGGCGTCCTCGGAAACGAGGAAGGAGACCAGCGCGGCGACCTCCTCGGCACGTCCG
The DNA here is from genome assembly GCA_963846995.1 of uncultured Gaiellaceae bacterium. Taxonomy (GTDB): domain Bacteria; phylum Actinomycetota; class Thermoleophilia; order Gaiellales; family Gaiellaceae; genus GMQP-bins7. The sequence goes on from CAWJYD010000013.1 coordinate 41,680, forward strand.
AGACGGCCCACCGGCACGTCCGCGAGCTTCTCGGCCAGACGCGCACCCAGAACCTCGCGCGCGAGCGGGCCGTCGATCGCGGCAGGCGCGACGGCGTTGACGGTGACGCCGTGTGGAGCAAGCGCGGTCGCCGCTCGGCGCGTGACCGCCACGACTCCCGCCTTCGATGCGGCGTAGTGGGCGCCCGAGCCACCGCTCGCCGAGAAGGCGGCGTCGCTAGCGAGGTTCACGATGCGCCCCGCGCCGCCCTCCCGCATGCGCGCGCCGACGACGCGGCAGCCGAGGTAGACGCCGCGGAGATTCGTCGCGAGGACATCGTCCCACTCGTCGAGCTCGATCTCGAAGAACGAGCGGAACTCCGTTCGCGCGGCGTTGTTGACGAGCACCTGGACGTCGTCGAGCTGCGCGACGAGCTGCTCCCATGACCGGAGCTCGCGGACGTCGTGCTCGAACGCCCGCCTACCGAGCTCGGCCGCGATGCGCTCGACGCCCGCGACGTCGACGTCGCTCAGCGCGACGTCGAAACCGTCCGCGTGCAGCCGGCGCGCGATCTCCTCGCCGATGCCACGGGCTGCGCCGGTGACGATCGCCGTCGGCAACTACTCGACCGCGACGCGGTCTCCGACAGCGACATGGCCCGGCTCGGCGACCTCGCACCACACGCCGAAGGGCAGCGGCTCCGTCGTCTCGACGTCCGCGCGGTAGTCCGCGATCACGTCGAGCGTCTGGAGGTCGCGCTCGCCCGTGCTCGGATCGAGCGTCGTCACGCGACAGCGGCCGACGTTTCCGCGCGGCACGACGACGGCCTCGCCGATCGAGACGCGCCGATCCAGCCATCCGTCCTCGGCGTGCGCCTCGACGCCGTCGACGCCGAACGTCATCCGGAATCGCCGTCCGTCGACCGAGCCGTCCACCCCGGCTGCGCGTGCGAGCGCATCGAGCGAGGCCGTCGACACGAGCGAGGCGGCTGCCTCGGACCCGCGGTCGAGCGCAGCTCCGCGCTCGTCGGCTCGCACGAGCGTCAGCGGCAGGCCAGCGAGCTCGGAAAGCGCCTCCGCCCACGGCCCCTCCACGACACGTCCGGCCACGAGGCGACGACCGAAGAAGCTCGTCTCCACCGCTGCGCCGAGCTCGACCTCACCCTCGAGCTCCGAGCCGTCCGGCAGGTGCACGCGCAGCCGCCCGTCGTCGACCTCCGAGGACGCCCGCACCAGCGCTCCAACGCGCTTCCCGTTGACGAGCCGACCCTCGGCGTCGACGAGGAAGAACGTCCGGTCGCCCGCGAGCCCGGTCGGCCCGAGCGTCGCCTCTTGGAGAAAGGACAGCGAGAGGCTCTTGACCGGCGTCCAGGCGATCCAGGCGACGCTCCCGCTCACTCGACCTCGACGTGGATGCGCTTCTTGGCGTTGCGGAGGAACCCGCCCTCGCGCTGACCGCGGACGGCGAGGATCTCCGCGAGGATCGAGAGCGCGGTCTCCTCCTGCGTGTCCGCCCCGATGTCCAGCCCGCACGGGACCCATGATCCGCGCGAGCGCGGACTCCTCCACGCCCGCCTCCAGCAGGCGCTCGCGACGACGCTCCTGGTTGCGGCGGGAGCCGAGCGCGCCGATGTAGAACGCCTCGGTCTCGAGCGCGCCGATGAGCGCGGGCTCGTCGAACTTGTCGTCGTGCGTCAGCACCACGATCGCCGTCTGGTGATCGGGCGCGACCTGAGCGAGCGCGTCTTGCGGCCACTCGACGATCAGCTCGTCCGCCGAGGGGATCCGCTCGCGGGTCGCGAACTTCGCGCGCGCGTCGGCGACGATCGCCCGCCAGCCGAGGAGCTTCACCCCGCGGCACAGGGCCTCGGCGGTGTCGACGGCTCCGTACACGAGGACACGTGGCGGCGGCCCGTACCACTCGGCGAAGACCTTCGAGCCGTCGTCGAGTGAGAGCAGCGTGTTCCGGCCGCGCCGGATGAGCTCGTCGAACTGCCCGACCGCCCCGTTCAGGCCTTCGCCCACCTGCTCGCCGCCCTCGACGACGAGCACCTTCGTCCCCGCCTCGTCCCCCTCGATCGCGGTGAAGAGGATCCCTCGCTCCTCGGACTCGCGGAGCTCCGCGAGTCGACGGATGAGGCTCACTTACTCGACCCGCTCGAGGAACACGTCGATCTCGCCGCCGCAGGGCAGCCCGACGCTCCAGGCGAGGTCGTCCTCGATGCCGTACGAGAGGAGCTTGGGCTCGCCCGACTCCAGCACCTCCTGGGCGTTCTCGAAAACGTCGCTCTCGACGCAGCCGCCCGAGACGGAGCCGCACATCTTCCCGGACTCGGAGATGGCCAGGCTCGCCCCGATGGGACGCGGCGCCGAGCGCCGGGTAGCGACGACGGTCGCGACGACGACCTTCTCGCCGTCCTCCTTCCAGCGGTCGATCTCGGGAAGGATCTCCTTCATGCAGCGTGCCTCCTTTCGATGCCGGCCAGGACCGCGCCGAGCTCTTCGAGACTCCGGAGATTATGGCCAGGCAGGAACCGGTCGACGAAGGGCAGCGCCGCCCGCATGCCCCCCGCGAGCGGCTGGTACTCCGGGTTGCCCTTGAGTGGGTTGACCCACACGACCGCGAAGGCGGCGCGCGCGAGCTTCGCCATCTCGCGCGCCACGAGGTCGGGGTCGTCGCGCTCCCAGCCGTCCGAGACGATGACGACCACGGCGCCGCGCGAGAGCGCACGCCGGCCGTAGACCGCGTTGAACTCGGCGAGCGAGGCGCCGATGCGCGTCCCGCTCCCCCAGTCGACCGCGATCTCGTTCGCGCGCGCGAGCGCCGCCTCCGGGTCGCGCGTCGCGAGGTCGGGCGTGAGCCGTGTAAGCCGCGTGCCGAACGCGAACGCCTCGACGCCATGGCCCGTGCCCACGATCGCGTGGAGGTAGAAGAGCAGCGCCCGCGCGTACGCGTCCATCGAGCCGGAGATGTCGCAGAGGACGACGAGCTTGCGCGGCACCGTCTTGCGCGCCTTCCACGACTGCTCGATCGGCTCGCCGCCCGAGCGCAGCGACTTCCGGCACAGGCGTCGGAGGTCCAGGACGTCGCCCCTGGGGTCGGGTGAGCGGCGACGTGACGTTCGACGCGGACGCGTCCGTGCGATGGCCGCCATCAGCCGGCGGACGCGGTCGAACTCCTCGGGTGTCATCTCCGCGAAGTCCTTCTCGCGCAGGAGCTCGTGCCCCGACGCGCCGAGCTCGTGCGGCGTCCCGGAGTCGTCCGCCTCGTCGGCGTCCGCCCCCGACTCGAGCGTGTCTCGGACGACGCGGTCGGCGAAGCGCCTGTGCTGCTTCTGGCGGACGAGCGGAGCGATCGGGCCGCGCAGGAACCAGGCGACGAAGGCGCGGTCGAAGAGCTCGAGCTCGTCGTTGCGCGAGACCAGCGTCTGGCGCAGCGTGAAGTAGACGTCGTCCTGTCGCGTGAGGTCGACGGCGCCGAGCCCGCGCACCGCGTCGCCGATCCGCCCCGGGCCGACCTCGATCCCCACTTCGCGCAGCACGCGCCCGAAGGTCACGACGTGCCGGACGATCGCCTGACCGGGCATCGCCTATCGATTCGCGGTCGCGCGCGCCTCTTCGATGAGGCCGACGAGCGTCTCGTCGCGCACGGTCTCGATGTCCTCCCGGTACTTGAGGACCGAGCCCAGTGTCTGCTCCACGACCTCGGCGTCGATCTCCTCGCGGCCGAGCGCAGCGAGGGCCTGCGCCCAGTCGATCGTCTCGGCGACGCCGGGTGGCTTCGCGAGGTCGAGCCCGCGCAGGCCACGGACGAACGCCGCCGCCTCCTTGGCGAGGCGCTCCGGGATGCCCGGGACGCGGAGGAGGACGATCTCGACCTCCCGCTCGATGGACGGGTGCCCGATCCAGTGGAAGAGCGCGCGGCGCTTGAGCGCGTCGTGGAGCTCGCGCGTGCGGTTCGAGGTGAGGATGACCGCGGGCCGCCGACGCGCGCGGATCGTCCCCAGCTCCGGGATCGTGATCTGGAAGTCCGAGAGGATCTCCAGCAGGAACGCCTCGAACTCCTCGTCCGCGCGGTCGATCTCGTCGATCAGGAGCACCACCGCCTCGTCGGAGTCGATCGCCTCGAGCAGCGGCCGCCGGATGAGGAACTCCGGGCCGAACAGCTCCGCCTCGGACACCGTGCCCTCCTGCGCCGCGCGGATGTGCAGGAGCTGGCGCGGGTAGTTCCACTCGTAGACCGCGTGGGAGACGTCGAGCCCCTCGTAGCACTGCAGCCTGATGAGCCGTGCGTCGAGCGCGGTCGCGAGGGCCTTCGCCGCCTCCGTCTTGCCGACGCCCGCTTCGCCCTCGAGCAGCACCGGCTTCTCGAGCGCGAGCGCGAGGAAGAGCGCGGTCGCGAGGCCCCGGTCCGGGAGGTACTCCGCGGCGCGTAGCGCCGCGTCGAGCTCGTCGATCGTCCGGAACGCGCTCACCGGGCCAGCGTAGCTCTACGCGCCTCGCGACAGGGCCGAGCGCACCCTGCGGACGGTCGAGAGCGCGCGGCCGCGAGCTGTCAGACGTCCGAGGTCCGGCGGGTCTCCGGTCGGCACCTCGACGACGGTGACGCCGTCGGATGCGAGCGCGGCGGCGAGGACATCGTCGGTCGCGGCGCGAGCCGTCGTTGCGCGCGTAGCCGGCACCGACCGACCGTGCGAAGAGCTCCAGGTCGGGCACGGAGATGTCGACGCCGGTCTCGCGGCCGGTTCGCGCGCGCTGCGAGACGCGAATGAGCCCGAGGTAGCCGTCGACCAGCACGATCACCGTCAGCGGGACGCGCTCGCGAACCGCGGTCAGGAGCTCGAGGCCGACGATGTCGAGGCCTCCGTCGCCGGTGACCGCGATCGCCCGCTCGCCGGTGGCGATGCCGGCGCCGATCGCCGCGGGGATCCCGAAGCCCATGGACTGGAAGTCGGTCGGGACGACGAGCGTGCGCGGCGCGAGCACCGGGAGGTGGGCGCGGACGAGGTACTGGTGCAGGCCCGAGTCCGTGGCTACGACCGCCCGCTCCGGGAGGCAGCGTCGGAGCGCCGCGAAGAAGTCGGCTGCACTGCCCTGGCCGAGCCGCGGGTTCAGGCGGGCCGGAATGCTCGCGGCGAGGCGCGCACGGAGCGCGTCGAGCTCGGCAGCGGTCCATTCGCTCCGCGAGTCCGCGTCCCCGAGCATGCCTGCGAGAGCCGCGACGACGTCCGCGACGTCGCCGACGAGTTCGTGCGCCGCCGGATACGCACCGCCGAGTGCGTCACTTGCCGTGTCCACGCGGACGAGCCGCTCCGACGGCAGGTCGAGGGCAAATCCACGGCTCCCGTTGTGCGAGAGCTTGCAACCGAGCGCGAGCACGACGTCGGCCTGGGCGACGATCTGGTTGAGCGGCTCGATCGGGCCGCCCGGGATGTCCGCGGCGAGGCTCAGCGGATGCTGCTCCGAGACGACGCCGCGCCCCGACGTCGTCGAGAGCACCGGCGCGCCGAGGCTCTCAGCCAGCTGCGTGACCGCCGGCGCCGCGCCGGCGGCGCCCATCCCGACGAGGAGCAGCGGTCTCGCCGAGACGAGCAGCGTGTCCGCGACGAGCGCCAGCGTGTCCGCCGAGAAGCTCGGAACGCTCGCGGCCGGCGACGGGGACGAGCCCGTCGCAGGCCCCTGCAGCGCGGCGACGTCGACCTGCAGCAGCACCGGGCCCGGCTCGCCGGCGCAGGCGAGCGCCAGCGCAGCACGGGCGCCGGACGCGACGTCTCCCGCCGAGCCCACGTCGACGACGCCCTTCACGAGCGGCGAGAGGACGTCGACCTGACGAATCGCCTGCAGTGCGGGCGACCCGTCCGGCCTCGCCCCCGCACCCGCGTCGACGACGTGCACGAGCGGCACCGAGTCGAGGAGCGCCTCGGCGATCCCGCTGACCGCATAGGTCAGACCCGGCCCCGCGATCGTGCAGAGCACCGCGGTCCTCCCCGACGCGCGTGCGTATCCGTTCGCCATGAACGAGGCCGTGAGCTCGTTCGTCGGGCGGACGACGCGGATACCGGGCTCGCGGCGCAGCGCGTCCCACACCTCGACAAGCGCCGTGCCGGGAACGCCGAACACGTGCTCGACGCCTGCCCGCCGGAGCTCGGCGCAGAGAATCTCTGCGCCGCTCCCCCTCAGTGAGACCTCCGCACGAGGGAGCGCGCGCGGCGCGCTCCGCCGAGGACGGCACGCTGGGCCGAGTACGCGACGGTGCTCGGCCTGCGTGCGACGAACGACATGGCCAGGTCACCGCCGAGCTGGCTCTTGAAGCGCGCGACCGACCCGAGGGACGCGTCCGTGAGATCGTTGGCCGCGTAGCCCTGCGCGGCGAGGTGCTCGAAGACGCTCCAGCGCAGGAAGGGGTTCGACCCGCTCTTCTGCCGCTCGGCATCCGCGGCCGCGCTCACCGTGTGCGTCACCGGATGGCCGAGCAGGACGAGCTGGCCCGCCACGACCGTCCCGTCGGCGTCGCGAGCCTGGTACAGCGTGCACAGCCCGTGGCCGTTCAGCTGCTCGTAGAACTGCCGGAACTCCGTGCGTGGGAGGTAGATCGGAGCATCCTTGCGCTCGCCGGTCGCCGCGTGCAGGTCGTAGAACGCGTCGAAGTCGCCGTCGACGACGAGCTCGAGCCCGAGCCCGCGGGCACGCTCGACGAGCCGCCGCAGGTTCTGGTCGACGCGGCTCCAGAGCAGCTCGAGATCGTCGAGGGGCACGACGTACGTATACGAAGGCGAGGCGCTCCAACCACTCGACAGCAGAGGGCGCACGTCGTCGAGCGGGCTACGCGAGCGGATCTCGAGTCGCGCGTAGCCCTGTGCGACCAGATGGTCGGCGAGCGCCGCGACGACCTCGTTCTGCCGCGTCGCGCGCTGCGACGGGTAGCGCGTGTCGTACTCGCGGACGACGAAGCCGTTGTAGTAGAGAAGGAGCCGCGGAGCGAGCACGCGACCGAGCGGGACGGTCGTCTCGAGCGCCGCGATGCCTCCGGCGATGGTCGCGCCCCGCCGAGCCACGACGATCCGTACGGTTCCGCCGACCGCTGCCGCGAGCGCCTCCAGGTATGCGGGCAGGCTGTAGGCGCTCCCGTACGCGGACGAGCGCACGAACGACACCCACTCCTCGTGCTCCTCGGGCGCGAGCGCCTCGACGCGCAGTTCCTTGTCAGCCGCCACGCTGCAGCCTCCGCACGCGGGCCTTGAGTCGGCCCGGCAGTCTCGTTCGCACCATGCCCGCGAGGAGCGAGCCCGCCGGTCGCGGATCCTCCCACGCGAACACGGTCGAGCGGGCGCCGACGACCGACCGCAGCCAGGCGCTCAGCGTGAGGCCGCGCACGCGGTGGTCGTGCAGGAAGGCGCGCATGTCGAGATGCAGGAGCACGCAGCGGATCCCCGTGCGGTAGCCCGAGATCGTCTGCAGCTCGAGCCCGAGCGCGTCGCGGTAGGAGAGCATCGGCACGTCCACCCCGCAGTCCACGGCGAACCCGACGTACCACCAAGGCCTCCCGTTCACCTCGAGCACCCTGAACAGGCCGTCCCGTGGATCGCGCTTGAACTCGGCGCTGAAAGCCCCGTGGAACCCGATCCCCGTCAGGAAGCGGACGATGCCGTCGACGGCGCTCTCCGCCGCCGACGGCGGCACGGTCGTCATGTGCGTGCTGTTCCCGAAGCTGACGGGGAACATGCGCGTGCGCCGCCTGACGAAGACGGCACGCAGCACCGCATCGCGATCGACGTAGCCATCGACGAAGTAGTGGAGGTCGGGCGGCCCGGGGATGTACTCCTGCAGGAGCGCCTGCACGCCGGCGGAGGCCATCAGGTCGAGGCCCTCCTGCGCGTCGGCCAGGGAGTCGAACTGGAACGCCTTGTCCTTGTACTGCGCGTTGAAGCGCTGGGAGTTGCTCGGCTTGAGGAAGTGCCCGTCGAGCTCGGAGGGTTCGATCTCCTCGGAGGAGGTGATGATCCGCGTGCTCGGATGGGCGAGCTCGAACCGGTCGGCCGCGGCGTAGAAGAGCGCCTTGTCCACGAGCAGGTCGAGCACGTCGGGCGCGGAGATGCTCGACGGGTACCGCGCGCGCTGCTCCTCGCTCATCCGCGCGACCGCCTGCGCCCAGGTGTCCGAGCACGGGAACAGCACGGCCTCGTCGAACCCGTGTGCAACGAGCGCACGTACGAGAACCTCCGGGTCGTCCGTCTCCGGCACGTCGTCGATGCGACCGGTGACGAAGCGTGAATGTCCCGCGAGGTCACCGTGCGCCGCGACGACGTGGAGCTCCGCCCCGGCGCGGCCCAGGCTCCTCACCATCCCGAGCCCCGTGATGCCTCCGCCGAGCACGATGCAGGGTCGATCGACACCCCGGCGAGACGCACTCACGATCTGAGCGTAGTCGACCACTTGGCGCCGGGCAGGAGAGCCGGTCGAGGCCGGCCCGAGTCGCGTCGACCCGACTTTCCGCCGCCCGTCGGGCGAGATTAGACTCGCGTCCGACAGATCTCGCGACCGAGAAGGGTGGGTGGTGTATGGCTGGAGCGAGCGTGGCGACGGACGCTGCGACCGAGACGACCCTGCCGGAATCGGAGGCGGACGCCATCGCGGCTTTCGGCGACGGCGCGGACGTCCTCGTCGTCGCAGGGGGAACGATTGTCGTACCCGACCTGACGTACCGGCGAACCGCCCGGCCTGCGAAGGCGCTCCTGCTCGCCCGCGCCGGCCTCGCCGGGATCGAACGAAGCGGCTCGACGGTCACGATCGGCGCGACGACGCCGGTTCAGGACCTCGTCGACCAGCCCGCGCCGCTCGGCCCGTGCGCCGCGAACGTCGCCGACCTCGAGATCCGCTCGCAGGGCACCGTGGGCGGCAATCTCTGCGCCGGAGACGGCGTCGAGGCCCCGAGAGGGGATCTCCAGGGTGCGTTCCTCGCGCTCGGCGCGACCGTCCGCTCGGCCGGCTCGGGCGACGTTCGCGAGGAGCCGCTCGAGGACTTCCTCGGCAAGCACGAAGGCCGGCTGCTGCTCAGCGTGAGCTTCGACCAGCCGGCCGCCGGAGCGTTCGCAGGTCTCGCTCGGCCACACACGCACGACTACACCGCGCTCGCCGTGTCGGGCGCGAAGGCCGAGGACGGCACCATCCGCCTCGCCGCGACAGGGGTGGGCTCGTGGGGGGCTCGCCTTCCGTCGGCAGAAGCGGCCGCGTCCGATCCCGCCAAAGCAGGAGAGGCTGCGGCACAGGACGTCTCGCCGCGCGACGACGCGCTCGCCTCCGCCTGGTACCGCACGAAGGTCCTGCCGGCGCTCGTGCGCCGCGTCCTCGCCGGGCTCGAGGAGTCGTCATGAACGTCACGGTCAACGGCGTCGCGCGCGAGCTCGGCGGATCCCCCCTCACGCCGCTCCTCGACGTGCTCCGCGACGAGCTCGGTGTCACCGGCCCGAAGGCGGGGTGCCACCAGGGCGGCTGCGGTGCCTGCACCGTACTCGTCGACGGCGAGCCGCGTCGCTCCTGCCTCGTGCCAGCCGGATATGCCGACGGAACGGAGATCACGACGGTCGAGGGGCTCGGCAGCCCGGACGACCTGTCCCCGGTCCAGCAGGCATTCGTCCACTACTACGCCGCGCAGTGCGGCTTCTGCACGGCGGGAATGATGCTCGCGGCGCACGCGTACCTCGCACGCGGCGGCACGGACGACACCGAGGCGATCCAGAAGGCGCTCGGGGGACACGTCTGCCGCTGCACCGGGTACTCCAAGATCATCGATGCGGTCTCTGCAGCCGCCCGCGGCGACTCGTTCGACCTCTCGACGACCGCGGTGGGCAAGCACACGACAATGGCGACAGGAGGTGACGAATGAAGGTCGTCGGCGCACGCATCCCGCGCTACGACGGCGTCGCCCACGTCACCGGGCGGACGACGTACGTCGACGACGTGCGCGTCCCGGGGACGCTGTGGGCGAAGGCGCTGCGCTCGCCCGTCCACCACGCGGCGATCACGAAGCTCGACACGAGCGCCGCGCAAAAGATGCCGGGAGTCCACGCCGTCATCACCTGGGAGGACGTTCCCCTCCTCGAGTACGGGCACCTCTCCGCTCTCGGCATCCCCGCCGACGAGCCGCTGCTCGCGAAGGACGAGGTGCGCTACCTAGGCCAGCCGATAGCGCTCGTGGCGGCCGAGAGCGAGGCGCTCGCAGCCGCTGCGGTCGACGCCATCGACGTCGCGTTCGAGGAGCGCCCCGCGCTGCTCGACGTCCGTCAGGCATTCGATTCGGACGCTCCGAAGATCCACCAGTGGGGCAACTGGTACCCGCACTTCGAGGACGAGATGGACCGTCGGCAGATCCGCAAGGGCGACATCGACTGGGCCTTCGAGAACGCCGACACGATCGTGCAGGGCGTCTATCGCGCGGCCGCGATCGAGCACGCGCCGGTCGAGACGCAGGTCTGCCAGGTGGTTCCGGAGCCCGACGGACGCCTGACCATCTACTCCTGCACGCAGGCGCTCTACTTCTCGCTCGGCGTCGTCGCCGCGCACCTGCAGCAGCCGCTCAACCGCTTCAAGCTCGTCGGCGGGACGACCGGCGGCGGGTTCGGCGGCAAGGTCGACACCGCGACCGAGACGATGACCTGCCTGCTCGTCCTGAAGGCGAACCGCCCGGTCAAGTGGCGGTGGACCCGCGAGGAGGAGTTCCTCTGCTCGTCGACTCGCGCGCCGTGGCACATGGAGCTCGCGACGGCGATGACGAAGGACGGGTGGATCCTCGGCCAGAAGATGCTCACCCTGCACGACTCGGGCGCGTACGCGCGCTTCTCGCCGTACGGGCTCACGAAGCACTCGTTCCACCACACGGGCGCGTACTCGATCCCGAACCTGCACTTCGACGGGTACGTCGTCTTCACGAACCGCACGCCGACGACGGCGATGCGCGGCTTCGGCGTCACGTCCGTCTCCTTCGCCGTCGAGACGCACATGAGCCGCGTCGCGAGGGAGCTCGGGCTCGACCCGATCGAGATCCGCCTGAAGAACGCGAACCGGATCGGCGACACGTCGCCAAACGGCATCGCCTACACCGACCCCTCGACGGTGGCGACGCTTCAGGCGATCGCCGAGGCCACCGGCCGCGAGCTCCCGGCCGACTATCGCACCATGACGAACGAGGCCCGATCCGGCGACCTGCTCCCCGAGCACCTCGTCGCCCAAGTCGGCTCCACGGAGGGTCACTGATGGCCAAGCACACGGGCCGCGGGATCGCGGCGATCGAGTACCCGACGGGCATGAACCAGAACGGCGACCCGTCACAGTGCTGGATAAAGGTGAAGCCGGACGGGCGCGTCGACGTGTTCGCCGGCACGGCCGACATCGGCAACGGCTCCAAGGGAATCCAGTCGCAGATCGTCGCCGAGACGATCGGCGTGCCGTACGACTGGATCACGTACGACAACTCGAACACCGACTCGTCCCCGGTCTGCACCGGCACGTTCGCCTCGCGCGCGACCTTCGTCGCGGGCAAGGCGGCCGAGAAAGCGGCGCAGGAGGTCAAGCGGAAGATCCTCGAGATCGCCGGCAAGGAGATGGAGATCGACCCTGCCGACCTCGAGATCGTCGAGGGCGAGGTCATCGCGAAGGGCGCACCCCAGACGAAGCTCTCGGTCGGGGACGTCGCCGCTGCCGCGACGTGGGGCCACGGCGAGCTGATCACCGGCACCGGAGCCCAGCTCAAGCCGTACGCGGCGATCATCGAGCCCGAGACCGGGAAGGTCGACCTCCCGCCCCACTCCGCGATCTCGTACGCGGCGTGCTCGGCCGAGGTCGAGGTCGACGACGAGACCGGCGAGGTGCGGGTCGTGCGCCTCCAGCAGTGCTACGACGTCGGCCGCGCGCTCAATCCGACCTCGGTGGAGGGACAGATCGAGGGCGGCGCGATGATGGGGCTCGGACTCGGCGTGCTCGAGAACTGCTACCCGTACTACCCGTCGGTCGAGCACCGCGGCGGCGCGTTCGGCAGCTACCTCGCACCGGGCATGGAGGACATGCCGGAGCTCGAGACGATCATGATCGAGAACCCTTCCGCCGACGGCCCGTACGGGGCGAAGGGCATCGGCGAGATGGCGAACAACCCGCAGCCGCCGGCGATCGCCGCGGCCGTCTTCGACGCGGTCGGCGTATGGGTGACGGAGCTGCCGATCACCCCCGAGCGCGTGCTGCGCGCCCTCGAGGCGAAGGCGGAGCCGACGCGTGAGGGCAAGAAGGTCGTCTTCGACGAGGAGCTCTCCGTGAACGCGGTTTCGTCGGGCGGGATGCGCTTCGAGGTCCCCGCCTGAGTTCGGCGTTCCGGACGTGGAACGGCGTGGAGCGCCATACCCTCTTCCCGGGTGTGGCGATCCACGCGATCGGCGGCGAGCAGGTGATGATCTGCCACGTCGAGTACGCACCCGGGACGCGGGTTGCGCGCCATTCCCACCCGACCGCCGAGCAGGTCATGTGGATCGTCGACGGCGACGTGACGATGACGGTCGGCGACGAGACGAAGACGCTGGGCGCCGGCGACGTGGTCGTCGTCAACCGCGGCATCGAGCACGAGCTCTACTCCGAGGGCGGGATGACCTTCGTCGAGGCGCTCGCGCCCGTCCTGCGCGACCACGTGCCGAACCCCGAGCGCGACCTCGTGCTCGGCGAACAGGGCGACTCGCTGCACGCCGACCGCTGAAGCCGGCAGTGGCCGGCGCTCAGCCGGCGGTGGTGATGTAGTTCGTCAGGTACTGGATCTCGAAGGTCTGCTGGCGCGACTTGAACTTCACGAGGTCGCCGATCGACACGAGCCCGACCACCCGGCCCTCGTCGGCCACCGGCAGGTGCCGGATCCGGCGGTCGCTCATGATCGCCATGCACTCGTCGATCGACGTCTCCGGCGTGACGACGACGAGCGGCGACGACATGACCTCGGCGACTCGCGTCTCCGCCTCGGTGCGCCCCTCGAGCGTGACGCGCCGCAGATAGTCGCGCTCGGTCACGATCCCGGTGATCTCGCCGCCCTCGTCGGTGACGAGGAGCGAGCCGACGTTGTGCTCGACCATGAGCCGCACGGCGTCGAGCACCGACGCTTCGGCACCGACCTTGAGCACGTCGCGCCCCTTCCCCTCGAGGATCTCGGACACGGTGTTCATGCCGTCATCCTAGTGCGATTCGGCGCAAGCAACGTCGACGCGTTCTGCCGGGGTAATGTCCAGCGCGTGCCCGAGTTGAACGCAATCGGGATCGTCGCCGCCGACCGTGCGCGGACCATCGCCTTCTACCGGCTGCTGGGCGTCGAGTTCCCGGAGTCCGGCGAGGATCACGTCGAGGCGACCACGCCGAACGGGACCCGCCTCATGCTCGACACCGAGGACGTCATGCGCAGCTTCCGGCCGGACTGGACGCGAGCGACGGGCAACCAGCTCGCGCTGGCCTTCGCGTGTGCGAGCCCCACGGAAGTCGACGAGGTGTACGCGCGGGTCGTCGAGGCGGGGTTCGTGGGCGACAGGGAGCCCTGGGATGCCTTCTGGGGGCATCGCTACGCGCAGCTGCGCGATCCCGACGGCGTCCCCATCGACCTGTACGCGCCGCTCTAGACCTCAGGCACGGATCGGCGCGCGCTCCGGCGCATCCGACTGGTCTTCGCCCGTGAACTCGAAGAGCTCGAGCACGTAACCGTCGGGGTCGAGCGCGAACGCCTGCGTCCAGCCGTCCCCGCGGGGGATCGGGCCGCCCACGAGGTCGACCCCGTGCTCGCCGAGCCTCGTCACGGCGGCAGCGAGGTCGTCCACCTCGAGCGCGATGTGGTTCGCAAGCCCGACCGCGACGCTCGGCCCCGGCTCGGCGCCCCCCGCGGCGCCCGTGGTGTCCGCCGCTGCGAGAAGATGGAGCTGGCCCTCGCCCACCTGGAACCAGGCGCCCGCGAACGTGAAGTTCGCCGGCCGCGGCACCTCGGGAAGCCCCAGTGCCTCGCCGTAGAACTGCCGCGAGCGCTCGAGATCGGAGACGATCAGGCCGCAGTGCTGGAGGCCGAGAGGCACGGCCGTACCGTATCCCGCGACCGAGGAGGGACGATGCCGCTGATCAGGGTCGAGCTGTTCGACTACCGCATGAGCGACGAGACGAGCGCCGCGCTCATCGAGAAGCTGACAGATGCGCTCGGCGAGGCGACGCACCCGGGGCTCAAGGAGCACACATGGGTCATCGTCGAGGGTCACAACCCGAAGAACTGGGGCGTGGGCGGCAAGCCGTGGCCAGTCGACGAGATGCCTCCCGCTCCGTCGTCGTAGGATCGACGGAATCAACCGAGAGGAGTCGGCTATGCCCGTGATCGAGGTGAAGCTCTACGACCGCAGAGTGACGGAGGAGTCCGTCCCGAAGATGATCGAGGCGCTCACGAACGCCCTCCACGAGTCGAGCGGAGCGGCGGTCGAGCACATCCAGGTCATCATCGAGGGCGTGTCTCCGAAGCACTGGGGGATCGGAGGCGAGCAGCAGGGCTAGCTAGCGCACCGGCGCGCCGACGAGCTCGAGCTCGACCGGCGCCGCGCCGGGGACGACCTCCTGCGTCTCGCGCGCGTGGAGCAGCGTCGTCGCCACGATGAGCTTCGCGCGCGCGAAGTTGTCGAGCTGCGTCGGAACCGGGCCGACGCGCCGTCCGAGCGCGTAGCCGGCGGCGTTCCGGCCCATGGCACGGTACGACTCGAGCGTGTAGAGCGGCGACATGCCGAAGAGCTCGAGGTTGTCGAGCGGCTGGAGGTCGGCGCGATGGATGACCGCCGTGCCCTTCGACTGGAGGCCGAGCGCGACGCCCGACCCCGAGAGCCGCGCGCCATCGTGCGCGATGAACGCCACGTCAGCCACGCGGCGGACGCGAACGAGGCGCGGCTCGCCGCCTGCCTCGCGGATGCCGTCGCACACCGCGTCGAGGACGTCGCGGTGGTCGAGCCCCGCGATCGTCCTCCGGATCGCCGCGGCGAACGCGGGGCCAACCGCGACGACCACCTCGGAGGCCTCGCTCCCCTCCTCCGCGGCGCCGACCTCCGAGACGAGCGGTTCCCCGCCGTGCTCCGCTCCGAGGAGCTCGCCCGGAGCCGCGACCTGCGGCAGTGACTGCAGCAGCGCCCAGCGCTCCCCTTCGAGCCGGTAGCCCGTTCCCGGCCCCGCGTACTCGTTCGGATCGTTGACGGCCGAGTGGACGACGCCTGTCGCGTCGATCACCGCCGAGGTCTGGAGGTAGTCGGCGGCGACGCGCTGGCGCTGCATCCCGAGGACGGCTTCGGCCACGTCGCCGAAGCCGGTGCGGTCGAGCGCGAGCGCGACGTCGAGGCCCGAGACGCCGCGACCGAGCAGCTCGTCCGCTGCCTCGACGTCGGCGGCGCGGTCGCGATCCGGCATCTCCCGTGCGTCGTAGCCGGTCGTCGCGGCCTCGACCTCCGCGTCGGAGATCTCCGGAAGCTCGAGCTCCGCGAACACCGCCTGCACCGCGCGAGCGCCGCGCTCGCGGACGCGCAGGAGCTCCTCCTCCGACACGGGCTCGATCCCGGCGTCGACCTGCCAGTCGCGCTGGATCGTGAGCCACTCGTCGAGGTCGTCCGCGTCGTAGTTGCCGCCGCCGAACGTGTTGTCGTGGCGCGGCATGACCGAGTACCCGGACGTGACGAAGTCGGTGCCCGGCAGGAACTGGCCCATGAGCTTCGCGGTCTTGCGGATCTCGGAGTGCGAGGCGATCGCGTCGTTCCCCGATGCCACCTCGAGGTCGAGCCAGGCCGCGAGAACGTTCTCGCCGAGGATCGCGCGCGTCCCACCGGGGACGGAGAGCACGAGCGCGACGCAGGAGATCGAGCCGTTCTGGACCCCCTGCGAGCCGGCGGCGCGGACGACAGCCAGGCAGCGCGCCTCGAGATAGAGCATCGACAGGCCCTGCGCGTAGCCCATGAGCGCCTCGGACCCCGTGCCCGAGGTGAAGCGGACCTTCACTCCCCGAGACGCGTAGGCCGCCCCGAGGAACGCCTTCGACCACGGCGTGTCGTCGCCGTCGACGAACACCGGCTCGGTCCCGTACACGGACAGCGTCTCGGCGTAGGTGACGAGACCGCGGATCGCGAGCTCGAGGTTCCGCCGCTCCTCCACCGCGCACTGGGTCATGACGCCGGGACGTCCGGTCTGCGAGCCCACGAGGAGCGCGATCGCGTTCAACGGCGCGTAGCGCGCGACCCCGACCGTGGTCTCGATCTCCGCAAAGCCGCGCCGCGACGCCTCGGCCGCGTCCGCGGCGAGGAGCGCGGGGCTCTCCTTGAGGTTCGTCACGTGCGCCTGGTTGGCGGGCGCCCGGCGGGCCCGCAGCTTCTTGAGCGCGAGCATCAGCTCGACCGGATCGAGGAACCCGATGACGCGTGCGAGCTTCGCGGGCGTCAGGCCGCGGGACAGGCGCGTCAGCTCCGCCCGCGAGACATCGACGTCGACGAGCATGCGCGCGAGCACGAGGTCGTCGAGCGCCATCGCCTCCGCCGCGACCTCGAGGTCGAGCCCGTGCGCGACGACGAACCGGTCGATGACGTCGAAGTCGGCTGCGTCCCGCCCGTCCATCCGCGTCACGGAACCGCCCTCGACGACGAGCTCCGGCTCTGGGTCGTCAGGGCCGTTCGCGGCGACGAGGCCGAGCTCCGGGTACGGCGACACCAGCTGCTCGAGATGCAGGTCGCGCGTCGCACGCGACGCGAACCGACGGCTACCTGACATCGGCCAGCAGACCCCGCTCCGCGTACGCGGTCGCCGCCTCGCGCACGAACGCCGCCGTGTCGTTCGCGCCATCCTCGTCGAGCCGCACGGCCCACGCCTCGAGCTCGTCCGCGGTCGCACGCCTCGGCCGCAGGGCCGTGTAGACCTCGAGCAGGAGCTCGTCCGGCACGGACGCGAGCTCGGCGGCGCGCTCGAGGTTCCGCGCGAGCTGCTCGCGGCCCGCCGCGCGCGCGACGTCCGCCTGCAATCGCAAGGTCTGCGGCGTCGCGCGGATCTCGCTCGCGGGCAGCGCGTCGTCGCGCACGCGCGCAAGTGTCAGGTCCTCGAGCGCGAGCCCGCCGGGCGTGGAGACGAGATCGGGCCGGCGGAGGCCGAGCGGGTAGTCGTTCGTTGGGTCGAAAGCCACGCTGCGGAGACTCTAGGCTTCGCTCCGAGCCATGGGCAACGCAGAGCGATTCTCGGGGAAGGTTGCGCTCGTCACGGGCGGCGCGAGTGGGATCGGCGCTGCCGTCGTGGGGCGTCTCGTCGCCGAGGGGGCGCGCGTCGCCTCGTTCGACCTGCGAGACGGCGCCCAGGACGGAGCGCTGACGCTCACCGGCGACGTCTCGCAGTCCGCCGACGTCGAGGCCGCGGTCGAGCAGGCCCGACGCGAGCTCGGCCCCGTCGACGTCCTCGTCTGCTCGGCAGGCGTCCCCGGGGCGTCGCTCGCGACCGTCGACGTCTCGGACGAGGAATGGCGGCGCGTCATGGGGATCAACGCCGACGGCGTCTTCTTCTGCAACCGCGCGGTCATTCCGGGCATGGTCGAGCGCGGGTACGGCCGCATCGTCAACGTCGCCTCGATCGCCGGCAAGGAGGGCAATCCGATGGCCGGCGCCTACTCGGCCTCGAAGGCAGCGGTGATCGCGATGACGAAGGCGATCGGAAAGGACCTCGCCCGCACGGGAGTGATCGTGAACTGCGTCGCGCCGGCGGTGATCGAGACGCCGATCCTCGACGGCATCACGGAGGAGCACATCGGCTACATGGTCGAGCGGATCCCGATGGGCCGGATGGGCGAGCCCGAGGAGGTCGCCGCACTCATCTGCTGGCTCGCGAGCGAGGAGTGCTCGTTCTCGACGGGCGCGACGTTCGACGTGTCCGGCGGCCGGGCAGTGTACTGATGGCCCTCTACGTCCGGGTGCGCGGCCCGAACGGCGTCGAGCAGGGCACGCTCGAGGGCGGACGCATCGCCCTCGGCGAGGGCTCCTCCGTCACCCCGCTCGACCCGGCGTCGATGCAGCTCCCCGAGCCCTACGAGCTCCTGACCCCCCTCGCCGCGCCTGAGGTCTGGTGCGCCGGGGTGACGTACGAGCGCTCCCGCGACGCGCGCGTCGAGGAGAGCGCGGCCAAGGACGTCTACACGATGGTCTATGACGCTCCTCGTCCGGAGCTGTTCCTGAAGGACGCCGGGATGCGCCGCACGGTCGCGCCGGGGCGGCCGATCGCGATTCGCACGGACTCGGCGTGGAACGTCCCCGAGCCGGAGATCGGCGTCGTGCTCGGGTCGAGCGGCACGATCGCGGGCTACACGATCGGCAACGACGTCTCCTCGCGCGACATCGAGGGCGCGAACCCGCTCTACCTGCCGCAGGCGAAGATCTACGCGGGCGCCTGCTCGTTCGGGCCCACGGTCTTCGTGCCCGAGAGCGGCGAGCCACCGGTCTTCCAGCTCACGCTGCGCGTGACGGACGAGTGGGGACGCATCGTGTTCGAGGGCGAGACGTCGACCGCCCGGATGCGCCGCCGCTTCGACGACCTCGTGAAGTGGCTCGTCGTCGACAACCCCGTCCCTCCCGGCAGCATCCTGCTCACCGGTACGGGACTCGTCCCGCCCGACGACTTCACGCTGCTCCCCGGGCATTTCGTCGAGATCCACGTCCCCGAGATCGGCACGCTCGTCAACCCCGTCGTGCGTGCCTCCGAGCTGATCGAGAAGGAGCACGAGCGATGACCGAGACCGTGACGGACGCACCCGGCCGCAACTACGTCGGCGGCGAGTGGCGCGACAGCGCCGAGACGTACGAGAAGCGCAGCCCCTGGCGTCCCGACCGCATCACCGGCGTCTACCCCGCCTCGACCGCGGAGGACGCGCGCGCGGCGATCGGCGCGGCCCGCGACGCCTTCCCCTCGTGGTCGCAGCTTCCCGCGGGGCAGCGCGCCGCCTTCTTCACGAAGGCGGCGGCGGCGATCGAGGCACGCGCGGAGCAGATCGCCCAGGACATGACCGCCGAGATGGGGAAGCCGCTCCGCGAGGCGCGCCTCGAATCGCTGCGGGCGGCGCAGATCCTCCGCTACTCGGCAGGCGAGGCATGGCGGCCGGTCGGAGAGCTGTACGAGCCGTCGGTCGTCGACCAGCGGCTTTTCACGCTCCGGCGCCCGCTCGGCGTCGTCGGCCTCATCACGCCGTGGAACTTCCCGATCGCGATCCCCGTGTGGAAGCTCGCGCCGGCACTCATCTACGGGAACACGCTCGTCCTCAAGCTCGGGTACGAGGCGCCGCGCACGGGTCTCCACGTCGCCGAGTGCTTCGCCGAGGCGGGGCTGCCGCCCGGCGTCCTCAACGTGCTCACCGGAGCGGGCTCGAAGGTCGGCGCCGAGATCGTCTCGAACGAAGGCGTCCGCGCGATCTCCTTCACGGGCTCCGTGCCGGTAGGCCGCTCCGTGCGCGACGAGGCGACCGCACGCGACTGCCGCGTGCAGCTCGAGCTCGGCGGGCACAACCCGCTGCTCGTCACCGCCGCCGCCGAGCTCGACCGGGCGGTCGAGGCCGCCTACGCCGGCGCCTTTTGGTCGGCGGGGCAGAAGTGCACCGCGACGCGGCGCATCCTGGTACAGGACTCGGTCTACGACTCGTTCCGCGAGAAGCTCCTCGCCCGCGTCGCCGCCGGGAAGGTGGGCGACCCCGCGGACCCGGAAGTCGAGGTCGGCCCGGTCGTGAACGAGCGTGCGCTCGAGGAGATCCTCGGCGCCGTCGAGCGGGCGCGCGACGCGGGTGGTTCGGTGCTCGCGGGCGGCGAGCGCGCCGACGACGACGGCTACCTGATCTCGCCGACGGTGGTCGAGGGGCTCGCCGACGACGCGGAGCTCTCGTGCGAGGAGGTGTTCGGCCCCGTGACGACGCTCTACCGCTACGCGACCTTCGACGAGGCGATCGAGCGCGCGAACGCGGTGCGCTTCGGCCTCGCCGCCTCGATCTTCACGCGCGACCTGCGCGAGACCCAGCGCTTCACGAGCGAGATCCAGGCCGGAATCATCCACGTCAACTCCCAGACCGCCGGCGCCGACGTGCACGTGCCCTTCGGCGGAATCAAGGGCTCCGGCTGGGGACCGCATGAGCAGGGCCGCGCTGCCCTCGACTTCTACACGGAGACCGTGACCGTGTACCAGGACGCGCCGCTTGCCTGAGACGCGAACGCTCGTCACCGGCGCTCTCGGCTGCCTCGGCGCCTGGACGCTGAAGGCCCTCGTCGAGGACGGCGAGCAGCCGGTGGGCTACGACCTCGGCTCCGACGACGCACGGCTGCGTCTCGTGCTCTCCGACGATGAGCGCGCGCGGGTGACCCTCGTCGAGGGCGACGTCACCGATGCGGTGGCGCTCGGCCGAACGCTCGACGAGCACGGGATCACGAACGTCGTCCACCTCGCGGCGCTGCAGGTGCCGTTCTGCAGGGCGGACCCCGAGCGCGGCGCGCGCGTCAACGTCCACGGCACCGTCGTCGTGCTCGAGGCGATCAAGGCGCGCCTCGGCAGGATCCGCGGCCTCTCGTACGCGAGCTCGACCGCGGTCTACAACGCCGCCGACCCCTCGCCCGCGCCGGAGACGGGGGGAACGGAGCCCTCGACCCTGTACGGCGTCTTCAAGCTCGCGAACGAGGGCACGGCGCGCGTGTACTGGAACGACGACGACGTCGCCTCGATCGGGATCCGGCCGTACGTCGTCTACGGACCCGGCCGCGACCAGGGCCTCACCTCGGGGCCATCGCTCGCGATGGAGGCCGCAGCCCGCGGCGATGGATTCACGATCGCCTACGGCGGAACCGCCCAGTACGACTACGCACCGGACGTCGGACGATCGTTTGCGCTGGCGTCGCTTGCAGCGACCGACGGCGCCCACGTCGTCAACTTCCCGGGTGTCCCGTCGACGATGCAGGAGGTCGTGGACGCGATCGAGGCCGCGGCCCCGGCGGTCGCCGGACGCGTCGTCTGGGAGGAAGGCCAGCTCCCGTTCCCGGAGTCGCTGCAGAGCGGGGTCCTCGAGCGCCTGCTCGGACCGCTCAGGCCGACGACGATCGCGGATGGCGTCCGCGCGACGGTCGAGCACTTCCGCAGAGCAGAAAAGTAGCCCGGGCGACAGCACGCTCGGGCATCGCGGTGTCTGCTCCTCGACGAGCTCGCAGAGTTCCCGCGCTCGGTCCTCGAGTCGCTCCGGCAGCGGCTCAAGGACGGGCTGGTGTCGTTTGCCGCGTCGGCGGCCATGCGCTGTTTCCGGTGCGCCTCCAGCTCGTCGGAACGATCAACGTTTACCGACGCCGACCTGCTGTTCGCCCGATTCCCGTACCGACGCAGCGGGCTCGTTTGCGAAGGCCGCTTAGTTTGGAGATGATGTCCCCGCTTGGCCTAAGCCAGCACCAAAAATGGGGGAGGAACAATGAAGCTGCTACTTCCGCTCAGCGCGGGCATCTTGCTCCTGCTGGGTTTCACTGGATCGGGTGCCCTCGCGGCACCGAAGGAGAACTGCACCGGACCCATCAGCGGGACTCACGGGAGCGTCACCGTCACGGGAACGTGCGCCGTGACAGGCCCGCTCACAATCGACGGCGACCTGACCCTCGCTGACGACGCAGTATTCGTCGGGTTCGGACCAGCCATTCACGTCACAGGGAATGTGAAGGTAGGCAAGGGTGCCCAGCTCGCGTTGGGCTACAACCGCCCCGAAGGCGTCCTAGGTCCAGACACCGTTGACGGGAACCTCATCGCCAACCAACCGTTGGCGGTCTATCTAGGCAACAGCACCGTGCACGGGAACTTCGTCTCCAATGGCGGTGGCACGAGCGACCGCTTCTTCAACTTCCCGATCAAGGACAACGTGATCGACGGGAACCTGATCATCCACGGCTGGACGGGTGGCTGGTGGGGTGCGATTGCCAACACCGTCGGCGGGAACGTCGATGTCTCCAACAACACGAGCGTGGTTCACCCGGCTGGGGCGTGCCCAGGAACCTTCCCGCTCGGGTGCGCTGCCGCTCCTGGTGCGTACGTCGACTCGAGCGAGGTGCAAAGCCGAGGATCGGGCAACCCCCAGCGCATCTCGGGCAACCTGATCTGCCACGGCAACACCCCCACTGCTCAGATCAACACGGGCGACGGAGGGGCAGCAAACATCGTTGGCGGGAACTCGATTGGCGAGTGTCCTCCGCGAACCGGCAACAACAATCCGTAGCCAGTCAAGCCTCGGACGGAGCGCTGAAGTGAGAGGCCCGTCATTCGGCGGGCCTCTTACTTCCAGCCTTCGACACGATCAACGTTTGTATCCGCCGAGTTGCTGTTCGCTCCGATTCCGGTCGACGTCGAGGGACATTCCGGCACACTCGCGAAGCCGAGCGGCGCGTCGCCTTCTAGTCCGTTCCGCTCGCTACCGGGCTGGGCGCGAATAGCCTCCAGTTCCCCTCGGAGACAACCTCAACGCTGCCGTCGGTCACCTTGACGGCGGTCTGGTCGTCGAGCGCGTACGTCGGTACGGGGATTCCGCGTGCCCATTTCTCGACGTCGGCGGTGGTGTTGAAGCCCTCGGTGTCAACGTGCACGGTCACCGCAAAATCGACCAGCCCCAACGCTCTGTCGCCTTCCCGCGCCAGGTCGCTTCCCGTGGGTATCCACTGAAGGTTGAACTCCACGTCGGGGTTGTGGGGGGTCATCACAATGCTCCCCGCACTCACTCCCAGGTAGACCGTATTGCGCAGCGACGGCAGGAGCTCGGCCAGTCCCGAATGTCGCATCCAGTAACACAGGTACATCACGTGGCCGCCCCACACCAGCAGTGCGTCGGTCTCCCGGAGCTTGGGGACCCAGCTCTCCTTCTTGATGCTTGGCAGCGCGGTGAGCTCCAACACCCCCAACGACTTCCAGCCCAGTCCGCTGAAAAACGGGCTCTCGGTCTGACCGCTGATCGCCCGCCATGCTCCGCCCGAGCCGTCGGGGAAGGGATAGATCGCAGTCGGGACGACAAGAGCACTCGAGTCCGCGATCGGCTTGCCCAACAACTCGACGAGCGCGCCTTCGATGCTCGGGTTGGTGATGCCGGACGAAGTGAGAAGGAGCTTCATGTGCCTCCTAGAGTGATCGCTGGGAACGTGGCCTCTTTGGGCCGTCTACATATCCGGACGACGTAAGGACGGAGGGGCGACCGCAAACTCATCGCTTGCGGCGATTACCTCCTCAGGGGTCATTCCGGAACGCTTGCCCACACGGGAGCTCCCTGGCTCGATGCCACCTCGCGGGGCGGAGACCGACTTCGTTGGTTACGCTCGGCCGGTATGCCCGAGTTCACGGTGAGAGCCCTGGACGAGTCGACCTGGCCCGCGTTCGCCGCCCTCGTGGAACGCAACAACGGGATCTTCGGGGGCTGCTGGTGCATGGGGTTTCACGAGGACGCAAGAGGCAGGGAGCCTCCCAAGCGCGAACGGAAGCTAGCCCGCGTCCGCGCAGGGACGGCGCATGCGGCCCTTGTGTTCGACGGCGACGATTGTCTGGGCTGGTGTCAGTTCGGCCCGCCCGACGAGGTGCCGAGGATCAAGAACCGTGCCGAGTACGAGAAGGGCCTGAAAGACTTGCCGGACTGGCGGATCGCGTGCAACTACGTCGGCAAGGGACTCCGGCGTCAGGGTGTCGCGACAGCGGCACTCGCGGGGGCGCTCGATCTCATCGCTGAACTCGGCGGCGGCAGCGTCGAGGGATACCCCGAGCCCGCAGGCTCCGTTCCCGCGGGCTTCCTCTATCACGGCGCTCTGTCGACTTTCGAAAGACTCGGATTCGTTCGCGACCGGAAGATCGGCAAGCACCGGTGGGTCGTGTCGAAGGTCGTCCCGCCGACCTAGACGCTCGAGGGACATTCCCGCGCGCTCGGGCAGGCAGCCCCTGCCGTCAAACGCGGTCAGTCGCCTATCCCTCCGATTACCGCGCGGCGTAGTCGATCTCGAGGAACTCGCTCACCTCGCTTACCCAGCGCTGCTGAACGAAGCGGATGTGATCGGGGTGCTCGTTGTAGCGATCGTAAGCAGCACCGTCTGCGAACTCCATCGAGATCCCGAATCGGTAGCCATTCTTCGGGCTGACCTCGGCGAGCAACTCGAACGCCTCGACGCCCGGAATGTCTGCGAGTCGCTCTGCCGCATCGAGGAAGTCATGCTCTTCCGCCGATCCTTCCTGATGGACAAGCGTGAACGCGACGGTGTGTCGGACGCGGTTGGCGACCATTCACTGAGACTACTGCTCGGTCAAGCGACATTCTCAAGTTGACAACGCTCTCCAGGGGTGAAAATGATCGAGCGCGCGATCTACTCGAGAGGGGTAAGGCTATGAAATGGTCGTTTCTTGTTGTAGGAGCGATGGTTCTAGCTCTGGCTGGCGTGAGCCAGGCTGTGGCCGGGAACGGCATCGCGGTGTCAGGCGTGTACTCGCCTGTATTTCCTTTTGGCAGCACAACCTGTGCGCAAGTCGGCGCCTCGGGATTCATGCTCCGCTGTGACACGACGGGCTTCGTGAGCGACTACAGCGGCTCGCTCCAGGGAACGGCTGTCGCGGACTTCACGGAGTTGATCAACTGTAAGACGGGCCGAGCAGTGGGACACGGAACCGAGACGTTCACGGGGTCGGTGGAGGGGGTCGGTTCCGGAACACTGACCTACACGGACCAGTTTTCCGCCGACTTCGACTGCGAGTTCTTCTTCCCGTTCAACCTGGACATCAACTCCGTGGCGGTGAAGGGGTCCGGCGGGCTCGCCGGCCTCCAGGGAAAGCTCCACTTCGACGACACGAGCTACACGGGAACCCTGCACTGATCGACTGAACCGGCTTGTTCTTCGCGGCAATTGCCAGTCACCTGCGAGCCGCCGCTTGGACTGACGGCTCGGGGTACCAATGGGTCGCATCGAGGAGCATTTCCGCTACTCGGGCAAAGTGGCTCTCCTTCTCTAGCCTAGGATTCGCACGTGACCAGACTCCGAAGCTATTGGAGATGGCTCGGTCACCGGCTTCGGCTCTCCCAGCTCGGCCGAGTGTTCTTCACCGGTGCACTGCTGATCGGCGCTGCCGCAATGGTGGTCGCGCGGCTTCAAGGCGACCGGGAGGGCGGCGCGCCTCTCGTGATGTTGACGCTCCTGCTGATCGGCGTGGTCGCGCTGGATGCCGTCGGCCGGGGAGTCGTCGCTGTCGTTCGCCGTCTGGTCTCGGATGGCGACATCAGGCGTCATTCCTGAGCACCGGCGTCACACGCACTGCCTACGACGAGTCATCCGGAAGGATAGCCTCGAGGTCCCAGACGCGCGGCTCGTCCGCGGCGAGCCGCAGCAGGACACCGGGCTTCGCGCGACGCTCCTCAGCGAATCGCGCACCCGCCTCCGCGCCGAGGTAGCGGCCTGCGATGTCGGCGCGAAAAGGGGTCACGTCGCACTCGACGAGCTCGGGCTCGCCCCGAACCTCGACTCCGCGGAACGGCGGGACTGCCTCGAACACGAGGAGGCTGCAACGCGAGTCGCGCCCGAGGTGGCGGAGCTTGACGTCCCCGGACGCCACGACGACCTCGAACCCGCCCTCCGCGTAGCGGAACCACACCGGCGAGACGTTCGCGCTGCCGTCCTTCCGGTACGTCGTCAGCACGGCCGGCGAGGCGCCGTCGAGCAGCGTCCGGACACCGCTTTCCCACTCCCGCTCCACGGCCCGCACCGTACCGGCGCTCGTCTACGGTGTTCGCCGCCGTGGCCGAACGCGTCCTCACCGTGCGCGAGCTCAACCGCGCGACACTCGCGCGCCAGCTGCTCCTGGACAGGAAGCGGCTCTCGGCAAGCGCGCTGATCGAGCGCCTCGTCGGGATGCAGGCGCAGTGGCCTTCCGCCCCGTACGTCGGCATCTGGACGCGCACGACCGGCTTCCGGCGCGAGGCCCTCGAGCGCGCGCTCGCCCGCGGCACCGTGCTCAAGGCGACGGTCATGCGCCAGACCCTCCACCTCGTGACGCCGCGCGACTACGCGTTGATCCGCGCAGCGATGAGCGAGACGAGCTTCCCGTGGGAGACCTCGACCGCGAAGCTGCTCGCGCCCTCGGTGCGTTCGCTCGCAGAGGCGGGACCCATCACCACCGACGACGTGCTCGCGTACCTCGCGGCGGAGCACGGCCTCTCCGGGATCGATGCGCGGCGGGCGTGGCGCGCCGCCCGGTCGTCCGCGCACATCCTCCACCACCACGAGACCGCCCTCTGGCGTGCGCGTCCCGAAGGCCGCTTCGTCGCGGTGGCCGAGCCCGAGCAGCACGATCCAACCGAGGCTCGGGCCGAGATCTTCCGCCGCTACCTCGCCGCGTTCGGCCCCTCGACGCGGAAGGATCTCAGCGCCTGGAGCATGCTGCACATGCCGGAGATCGACCGAGCGCTCGAGCGGCTCGAGCCGCTCCGCAGGTTCCGCGACGAGCACGGACGCACGCTCCTCGACGTGCCGCGTGCACCTCTTCCCGCGCCGGACACGCCGGCACCCGTCCGCTTCCTGCCGAAGTGGGACAACGTGCTCCTCGCCTGGGCCGACCGCACGCGCATCCTCCCGGACGCTTACCGCCGAACCGTGATCGGCCCGAACGGTGACGTCGCCCAGACGTTCCTCGTCGACGGCTTCGTCGCCGGGCGCTGGCGTGTCGAAAAGGGCCGCGTCCGAATCGAGCCGTTCGCGAAGCTGTCGCGCTCCGAGCGTCACGCCGTCGACGACGAGGCCCGTGAGCTCGAGACGTTCCTCGCGGACTGATCGCCTCGGCTAGAGGCGAGCGAACGTCACTCGCCGGCCACCACCGGGTTCGTGAGCGACTCGAGCCCGTCGATCTCGATCGTCACCTCGTCGCCGGGCTGCAGCAAGCGCTGGGGATCCCGGAACACCCCGACGCCGGCGGGAGTGCCGGTGAGGATGAGGTCGCCCGGCTCGAGGGTGGTCGTCTGCGAGACGTACGCGATGACGTCGTCGATGCCGAAGATGAGGTTCGCGGTGGTCGAGTCCTGGAGCGCTTCGCCGTTCACGAGCGCGCGAATGCCGAGCGCGTGGGGGTCGGAGATCTCGTCGCGCGGGGTCATCGGGCCAACCGGGCAGAACGTGTCAGGCGACTTCCCTCGCGTCCACTGCCCGTCCGAGAACTGGAGGTCGCGGGCGCTCACGTCGTTCGCGCAGAGGTAGCCGCGCACCGCCTCGAAGGCGTTCTCCTTCGAGACCCGGCTCACCCGCGATCCGACGACGACGCCGAGCTCCGCCTCGTAGTCGCACTTCGTGACGAGCGGCGGGATCACGATCGCCTCGCCGGGGCCGATCAGTGCAGTCGTCCACTTCGCGAAGAGCAGCGGCTCCTTCGGCAGCTCGACGCCCTGCTCCTCGGCGTGGTCCGAGTAGTTCAGGCCGACGCAGACGATCTTCCCCGGGAGCTCGATCGGAAGCACGGGAGAAACCTACTTCGGCGTCGCCGGGCGCGCGTGCTCTACTGCAGGCGTGCGCATCGCGGTCCTCGGGAACGGCAACGCCGGATCCGCGCTCGCGGAGAGCTGGCGCGAGAAAGGGCACGACGTGTCCGTGTCCACGCGCGGGACGGTTGCCGAGACGGCGGCGGCGGCCGATGTCGTCGTGCTCGCGGTGCCCGCGACGGCCGCGACCGAGGTGCTCGGCGAGGCGGGCTCGCTCGACGGCAAGATCCTCGTCGACGCGACGAACAACCTCTCGGG
Source organism: uncultured Gaiellaceae bacterium (assembly GCA_963846995.1). GTDB lineage: Bacteria > Actinomycetota > Thermoleophilia > Gaiellales > Gaiellaceae > GMQP-bins7. Next base: position 69,439 of record CAWJYD010000013.1, read on the forward strand.
AGGCCCTGCCGGCCTCGTGATCGCCGAGCTCTGCTCGGGCGCGACGTACGTGAAGGCGTTCAACGCGATCTTCGCGACGTTCATGCGCGACACGCCGACCGATCCGCCGGCCTCGCTCGTCTACTGCGGCGACGACGCGGAAGCCAAGGCGACGGTCGCCGAGCTCGCGCGCGACGTCGGCCTCGAGCCGGTCGACGCCGGCGGCGCGGACGTCACGCCGCTCGTCGAGGCATTCGCGCAGCTGATCATCGGGATCGCCTACCGGCAGGGGCGCGGCCCGTTCGTCTACCGCTTCCAGCCGAGCTGAGCACGGCACCGCCGCTCTAGACTCGACGGCGTGAGCCTGCCCGCCTCCCTGGCCGACGAGCTGCGGGCGAGTCTCGGCGCCGAGCACGTCATCGCGGAGCCCGAGCAGCTCCGCGTGTACGAGTGCGACGGCCTCACCGGCCACCGCGCCGTCCCTGAGCTCGTCGTCCTCCCCGGCTCGACCGAGGACGTGCAGACCGTGCTGCGGGCGCTGCACCGCGCGCGGGTGCCCTTCGTCGCGCGCGGCGCCGGGACCGGCCTCTCCGGCGGCGCGACGCCCGTCGCGGGCGGGGTCGTCGTCTCGCTCGCGCGGATGAACCGCATCCTCGAGATCGACCTCGACAGCCAGCGCGTCGTCGTCGAGCCCGGAGTGACGAACCTCGACGTCACTCGCGCAGTCGCGGCGGAGGGGTTCTTCTACGCGCCCGACCCCTCGAGCCAGCAGGTGTGCACGATCGGAGGCAACGTCGCCGAGAACTCCGGCGGCGCGCACTGCCTGAAGCACGGATTCACCGCTCATCACGTCACCGGGCTCACGTTCGTGCTGCCGGACGGAGAGATCGTCGAGGTCGGCGGCAAGGCGCTCGACCCGGACGGGCCGGACCTCCTCGGCGTGCTCGTCGGCTCGGAGGGGACGCTCGGAATCGCGACGCGCGTCACGCTTCGCGTCGTCCGGGCGCCGGAGACCGTGCGCACGCTGCTCGCCGGCTTCCACACGATGGACGCTGCGGGCGCGGCGGTCTCCGGGATCGTCGCGGCCGGAGTCATGCCTGGCTGCGATCGAGATGATGGATCGCCTCACGATCGAGGCAGCCGAGCGCGCGGTCGCACCCGGCTACCCGCCGGGAGCCGGCGCGGTGCTCCTCGTCGAGCTGGACGGCGTCCTCGAGCAGGTCGAGGACGACGCGGCGGAGGTCGAGCGGATCTGCGGCGAGTGCGGCGCCTTCGAGGTGCGAACCGCCACGACCGACGCGGCCCGCGCGCTCCTGTGGAAAGGGCGGAAGTCCGCGTTCGCCGCGATGGGGCGCATCGCGACCGACTACTACGTCCAGGACGGCGTCGTCCCCCGCACGCGCCTGCCCGAGGTGCTCCGTCGAGATCGAGGCGCTGTCCGAGCTAGCACGGGCTGCGCGTCGGCAACGTCTTCCACGCCGGCGACGGCAACCTCCACCCGCTCGTCCTCTACGACGCGGAGGCGGGCGAGACGGAGCAGGCGCGCCTACTCGCCGAGGCGATCCTCGACGCGTGCCTCGAGGCCGGCGGCTCGCTCACGGGGGAGCACGGCGTCGGGCATGGACAAGGCGTGCTCGATGCCGCGCATGTTCTCCGAGCGCGACCTGCAGGCGTTCGAGCGGCTCCGGCGGGCGTTCGACCCCGACGGCCTGTGCAACCCGGGCAAGGTGATCCCGACTCCACGCCTGTGCGGCGAGGTGCCAGGCCCGTACCGCCTCCACGCGCTCGAGAGGATCGGCGTTGCCGAGCGTCTCTAGCGTCGAGGAGGCGTCGGCGGTCTTCGCGGAGGCGTTCGCCGACGGACGCACGCTCCGGATCGGCGACGACGTCTCGGCCGACGGCATGCAGCGGGTGCTCGAGCACGATCCCGGCGACCTCACCTGCACGGTCGAGGCAGGGCTTCGACTGTCGGCTCTGCAGGAATTGCTCGCGGCGAGCGGACAGCGCCTCTCGCTCGACCCTCCCGGAGATCCGACCGTCGGCGCCATCGTCGCCCGGAACCTCTCGGGGCCGCTCCGCCATCGCTTCGGCGCGCCGCGCGACCTCGTGCTCGGCACGACGCTCGTCCTCGCGGACGGGACGGTCGCCAGCGCGGGTGGCAAGGTGGTCAAGAACGTCGCGGGCTACGACCTCGCGCGCCTCGTCTGCGGCTCGGAAGGGCGGCTGGCGTTCGTCGCGCGCGTGAGCTTCCGCCTGCATCCGCTCCCGAAGGCGTCCCGCACGATCGTCGTCGAGACCGACGACGCAGCGCGGGCCACGGCGACGCTGCTGCGCTCCCAGCTCCAGCCGAGCGCGCTCGATGTCCTCCATCCCGGCCGCGTCGCCGTGCTCCTCGAAGGCTCGGCACGCGCGGTCGACGCCCAACTCGCCTCGGCTCTCGCGCTCGTCGGAGGCAAGGAGGCGGGCGACGCGGTGTGGGACGAGTCGCGGTCGCGTCAGGCGGAGGCACGCGGGCGCGTGCGCTTCGCTCCGAGCGAGCTCGGGGCGACCCTGGCCGGCCTTGCCGAGGCCGTGGTACGTCCCGCCTCCGGCGTCGCGTACACGCGCGAGGCTTCGAGTGACACGGTGTCGGAAGGGCAGGAGCGCCTCCTGAGGCGGATCCGGGCGCAGCTCGACCCCGGGGGAGTTCTCGCCGCATGATCCGCGAGTACACGTCGGACTGCGTCCACTGCGGCTTCTGCCTGCCGACCTGCCCGACGTACGTGCTCTGGAGCGAGGAGATGGACTCGCCGCGCGGCCGCATCCACCTGATGGACGCGCTGCTCGACGGCACGATGAGGCTCAACCCGACGGTCGCCAAGCACTTCGACCGCTGCCTCGGATGCATGGCCTGCGTCTCGGCGTGCCCGTCGGGCGTCCGCTACGACCGCCTCATCGAGAGCACGCGCCCCGTCGTCGAGGAGGAGGTGCTGCGCTCGGTGGGCGACGGCTTCGTCCGCGGCCTGCTCTTCCGCGTCCTGCCGTACCCGTGGCGCATGCGCGTGGCGCTCGATCTCGCCACGGTCGGTCGCGCTGTCCCGATGCCGAAACGCCTCCGCGCGCTCGTCGACATCGCTCCTCCCTGGCGCGGCGAAGGCGACGTGGCGCGCATCACGCCGGCCAACGGACCGCCGCGCGCGCGCGTCGGCATGCTCACCGGCTGCGTGCAGCGGGCCGTCTTCTCGGACGTGAACGCGGCGACCGCGCGCGTGCTCGCGGCCGACGGGTACGAGGTGGTTGCGCCACCGCAGGGCTGCTGCGGAGCGCTCTCGGTGCATGCGGGGCGCCTCGAGGAGGGCAAGCGCTTCGCCCGGAAGCTCGTCGACGCCCTCGACGACGTCGATCTCGTCGCCGTCAACTCCTCCGGCTGCGGCTCCCATCTGAAGGAGCTCGGCTGGCTCCTCGACGACGAGCGGGCGGAGGCGTTCGCCAGCAAGGTTCGCGACGTCGGCGAGCTCCTCGCCGAGACGCCGCCCCGCGCGCCGCGCCACCCGCTGCCCGGCACGGTCGCGCTGCAGGATTCGTGCCACCTCCGACACGCTCAGCGCCTTCCCGTCTCGTCGCTCGCGTCGCTTCGGCGCATCCCCGACCTCGAAGTGGTCGAGCCCGCCGAGCAGGATCTCTGCTGCGGATCGGCGGGGATCTACAACGTCGTCCAGGCGGACGCCGCTCGACAGCTCGGCGACCGCAAGGCTGCGAACGTCCTCGCGACGGGAGCGCAGGCGTTCGCGAGCGCGAACCCCGGCTGCCTCGTGCAGATCGCGCAGGCCCTGCGCCGGTCGAAGCGGCCGCTTCCGGCACTCCACCCGATCGAGCTCGTCGATGCGTCGATCCGGAACGTCGGATCCGGCCGGCTGCTCAACTCGGCGAGACGCTGACGGGCCGCAGCTCGTCGAGCCGGTCGACGCCGGCGAGCGACGGGAAGAGCTTCCACCAGGCGCCCGCGACGACGATCGTCAGCGATGCCCCCGACCACGACCGCCGGCACGGCGCCGATCAGCGCCGCGGCGACGCCGGACTCGAACGCCCCGAGCTCGTTCGACGCGCTGATGAAGACCATCTCCACGGCAGTCACTCGTCCCCGCAACTCGTCAGGCGTCACGAGCGGGAGGATCGTCGAGCGGAGGACGACGCTCACCGTGTCGAACGCAGATCCGAGCGCGAGCGCGAGCATGGAGAGCCACATCGTCCGCGAGAGGCCGAAGACGATCATGCAGACGCCGAATCCGGCGACGACGACGAACAACTTCGGTCCCGCCTGTCTCTGGATTGGGTACCGGGCGATGAACCGCCGCGCACAGGAGCGAGCCCACCGCGGGAGCCGCGCGGAGGAAGCCGAGCCCCGTCGGGCCGACCTCGAGGATGTCCTTCGCGAAGACCGGCAGAAGCGCCACCGCGCCGCCGAGCAGCACCGCGAAGAGATCGAGCGAGATCGCGCCGAGGAGAACGTTCGTCCGCCGGATCAGTCGCACGCCGGCGAGCACCTCGCCGAGACTGGCCGAGCCACCCGACACCGGAAGCCGGCCGCTCCGCATCGCGAGCGACACAGCCCAGCGCCACGAGCGCGAGCAGCGATCGCGACGATGTAGACGAGCTCGGGCTGGATCGCGAAGAGGATCCCGCCGATCGCCGGCCCGACGACCGCCGACCCCTGAAAGGCGATCGAGCGCTGCGCGAGTGCGCTGACGAGAATCTCCTCGGGCACGAGCGAGGGCGTGAGCGAGCGGCCGGCGGGCGCGCCGATCGCGCTACCGACACCCTGCAGGAACGCGAGCACGAAGAACGGCCAGACGCGGGTCGCACCGGCCGCGGTGACGGCCAGGAGCCCCGAGAGCACGACGAGGTTGAGCACGAGCATGACCAGGAGCAGGCGCCGCCGCGGCACCCGGTCTGCGAGGTGCCCCGCGGGAAGGGCGAGCAGCGGGAGCGGCAGGAACTCGGCGAGGCCGACGAGACCGAGGTCGAGCGGGTTCCCGCGGACCGCGTAGACCTGCCACCCGATCGCGACGAACGCCATCTGCAGCGCGAACGCCTCGGCGACGAGCGAGCTCCAGAAGAGGGCGAAGTCGCGGTGCCGGAACGCTGAGAGCCCGGCCGAGGAGGACACTACGAGGTCAGGCCGCGGCCGGCTCGTCGCTCGGCGTCTCGCCCTCCGCGCCGAACTCGACCTCGAGCTTGGTGATTCGCGCGCCGTCGACCCCCACGACGCACAGCTCGAGCCCGTCGGTCGTCACGACGTCGCCGACCTCCGGCGCACGGCCGAGCTCGCCGAACACGAGGCCCGCCATCGTGTGGAAGTCCTCCTGCTCGAGCTCCGTGCCGAACTCCTCGTTGAAGTCGTCGATCGTGTACGCGCCGTCGATCCGGACGTGCCTGTCGTCGATGCGCTCGACGGAGGTGTCGGGGAGGTCGAACTCGTCCTCGATGTCGCCGACGATCTCCTCGAGCACGTCCTCGAGCGTGACGATGCCCTCCATGTCGCCGTACTCGTCGACGACGATCGCCAGGTGCTGCTTCTCGCGCCGGAAGTCGGCGAGGAGCGCTGCGAGGTCCTTCGTCTCCGGCACGACGAATGCGGGCCGGACGAGCGCCTCGAGCTCGACGGACGCGATCCCGAGGTCGTGGATCGCGGAGAAGAGGTCGCGCACGTGGAGCACGCCGAGCATGTCGTCGAGCGAGCCGCGGTAGACGGGGATAGCGCGTGAACGGCGAGTCGACGACTGCCCGCAGCGCTTCCTCCGGCGGCATCTCCGCCGAGATCGCCACGACGTCGGGACGCGGGACCATCACCTCGGAGACCTCCTTCGAGGCGAAGTCGAAGACCTTGTAGAGCATCTCCTCCTCGGCCTCCTCGAGCTCGCCCACGTCCTCGGCCGCGGCCACGCTGTGGCGGATGTCCTCGCGCGTGTACGCGATCATCCCGGCCGGGGCAGGATTCACGCGCAGTAGCCGGAGGACCGCGTTCGACGGACACCTGCAGCAGCCACACGATCGGATGCGCGAACCGGCTCGAGCAGGTCGAGCGGAACCGAGAGGACGCCGGCGAGCCGCTCCGCCTTCTGCAGCGCGACGGCCTTCGGCACGAGCTCGCCGAGGATGACCGAGACGTAGGTGAGGATCGCGAACGAGACGAGGAAGCTCACGGTGCCGGAGAGCGGGGGCTCCATCAGGTCGGAGATCAGCGGCTCGCCGATGGCACCGACGAGGATCGCGAAGACCGTGATCCCGAGCTGCGTCGCGCTGATGAAGCGCACCGGCTCGTCCATGAGGCGGAGCGCAACCCGCGCGCCCCGCCCACCCTTGAGCGCGCGCTCCTCGAGCCGCGCCCGGCGCGCCGTGATGAGCGCGTACTCGGCCGCGACGAACACCGCGCTCCCGAGCACGAGCAGGAGCACGATCACGATGCGGAGGAACACGCTCATGGCCCGCGAGGGGCGCCGGTACTAGGCGGAATCTCGTCGCCCATCGATCAGGCGGCAGTATAGGTAACGGCCCCGTCGGCTTCGTCGCGCTGCGCGGCGCCCTCGCTGAACGAGCCGCTCGAGGTGCGAGAGGGTCTCTGCGACGGCGAAGCGACGCCCGGCGGGCGGAAGCTCCGAGCCGAAGAGCGCGAACGAGAGCTCGTAGCCCGACTGCGGCTCCGACCCGAGAGCGCGAAGTCGCCTCCTCGAGGCGGAGCGCGATGGTGCTCCTTCAGCTCGCGTGCGCGCGCCACCGGGTCGGCCGATCGGGTCCCCGTGGCCGGGCAGCGCGATCCGCGGCGCGAGCTCGATCGTCCGATCGAGCGCGGCGAGGTAGTCGCCGAGCGGGTCGGGACGGCTTGCGGGCCAGAGGCCGACCGTCGGCGTGATCCTCCCGAGCAGGTGGTCGGCGGCGACGAGCACGCCGTCCTTCAGCAGGCACAGCTGGCCGTCGGCGTGCCCGGGCGCGGCGACGAGCTCCCAGCCGTCCACGTGCTCCCCGGCCTCGACGAGCAGCGGATCGCGCTGGTAGCGGACGAACGGGCGATAGACCGAGCTCTGGCCGACGAGCTCGGCGGTGACGTCGTCCGGCGCGCCGTGCAGCTCGAACCAGTCGACGAGGCGCTCCGACCAGGCGGGGTTCCCCCACACGAGCTCGCACTGCGCGTAGTCGAGCGAGCCCTGGACGACCGGCGCGCCCGTCAGCTCGTGCAGGTCCGCGGCAGCGCCGACGTGGTCCGGGTGGAAGTGGGTGACGAAGATCGTCGCGACGCGGCCACCCGCCTGCTCGAGCTCCACGGCCCACAGCTCCTTCGCGTCGGGCAGCCCGACACCCGTGTCGACGAGCGTCCAGCCGTCCTCGCCGGGGAGCAGGTACGCGTGCACGTGCCCCGGCCGGGTCGGCAGCGGAAGCGTGATGCGCCGGATTCCGCCGTCGAGCTCGTCCACCGCACGACTCTACCGTCTTGCCCTCGATCGAACATATGTTCTATACTCGGTCGATGCGGGTCGAGTACCGGATCGAGCCGTGCAAGTCGGCGCTGACGCAGGTGCGCGGCATGCCGTTCAAGCTGGTCGCTCAACCCGTACATGGGCTGCGCGCACCGCTGCACCTTCTGTTACGTCCGGCACTTCGAGCAGCGCGCCGACCGGCCCTCCGACGAACGCTACGGGCGCTCGATCCGCGTGAAGACGAACGTCGCCGAGGTTCTCCGCCGGGAGCTCGGGCGGCGATCGTGGAGCCGCGACGAGGTCGCGCTCGGGACGGCCACCGACCCGTACCAGCCGGCCGAGGGGCGCTTCCGCCTGACGCGCGCATGTCTCACCGTCCTGGACGAGAGCTGGACGCCGTTCTCGATCGTCACCCGCGGCCCGCTCGTCGTCCGCGACGTCGACGTGCTGCAGGAGGCCGGACGGAGGGCGGGCGCCGAGGTCTGCTTCTCCCTCCCGACCCTCGACGAGCGCGTCTGGCGAACGACCGAGCCGGGCACCGCGCCGCCTACGAGCCGGCTCGAGGCCGTGCGCCGGTTGGCCGAGGCCGGCATCGAGGTCGGGGTCGGCGCTCGCGCCGATCCTCCCTGGGCTCTCCGACGCGCCAGAGCAGCTCGTCGCGGTGGCGCGTGCCGCGCGGGCAGCCGGCGCACGGACGATCTGGTCGAGCGTCGTGCACCTCCGCCCCGGCGTCCGCGAGCACTTCCTCGAAGCGCTCGCGCGCGACTGGCCCGAGGAGGTCGAGCGCTACGAGGCGCTGTTCGCGTCGCGTGCGTACCTGCCCGCGACGGTCACGGCCCCGATTCTCGACTCCGTCCGGCAGCGAAGCGCGGGCGCTGCCTACGCCGCGCCGGCGCTCAACTCGCGCGCCCGAGCCCCGCCAGCTCGAGCTCGCGATCTGACCCAGGGATCCGCGAACTCCGGCCACGAAAGAGGAGGTTGCCGATGCACGCCGTAGAATCGCGGCGTGGCCGACGAGATCACCTGTCTCATCGCGGACGACCACGAGGTCGTCCGCGAAGGGCTCCGCCTCGCGCTGTCCCGCTCGCCGCGGATCCGCGTGATCGGCGAAGCGGCGGACGGCGCGTCGGCCGTCGCGCTGACCGAGCGACGCCGCCCCGACGTCGTGATCATGGATCTCCGCATGCCCGACATGGACGGGCTCGAGGCGACCGAGCAGGTGCTCACGCGCGCGCCGACGACCGGTGTCCTCATCTTCACCGCGTACGGCGAGCGCTCGCTCCTGCAGCGCGGGCTCGAGTCGGGCGCGCGCGGCTACATCCTCAAGGAGGCGCCGCACGAGACGCTGCTGCGCGCCATCGAGAAGGTCGCCGCCGGCGAGACCTTCGTCGACCCGGGTCTCATGGCCGAGTTCGTCGCCGGGCACGGCCAGGCCGACATCCTCACGCCGCGCGAGCGCGAGATCCTCCAGCTCCTCGCCGACGGCATGTCGAACGCGGACGTCGCCGCGAAGCTCTTCATCAGCCAGGAGACCGTGAAGAGCCACGTCCGGCACATCCTCGCGAAGCTCGAAGCCGACACGCGCACGCAGGCGGTCGCGATCGCGCTCCGCGAGGCGATGATCGATTGACGGCCGACGACGCCGAGCGAGCGCTCCTCGCGGAGCGCATCCTCGCCGAGCAGGAGGAGCGTCGCCGCCTCGCCGAGCTCATCCACGACGGCCCCGTCCAGCAGCTCTCCGCGATCGCGCAGATGCTCGACGCCGGGCTCGGCGACCTCGCGGCCGGAGAGCCCGAGCGCGCGCGGGAGGTCGTCGCGCGCGGCCTGCGAGATCGCACGCGAGGCGGCGCGCGACCTGCGCGGCGCTCTGCGACGACCTCGAGCCGCGCGTGCTCCACCAGCTCGGCTTCGCCGCTGCGGCGAGCGGCGCTCGCGCGCCGCATCGCATCCCGCCACGAGATCGAGATCGACCTCGACGTCGAACACGCCGACGAGCTCGGCGAGAACGCCGCCACCGCCCTCTACCAGATCCTCCGCGAGGCGACCGAGCAGGCGGTCCGCCGCGGAGCGCCGACGCGGATCGAGATCTCGCTGCGCCCGACCGAAGCGGGCGGCGTCGAGCTCGTCGTCTCCGACGACGGCGCCACCGGAGCGCCGCGCAGCCGTGCTCGAGGCGCTCGCCGAGCGCGCGGCGACGCTCAACGCGCGCTTCAGCTCCGAGGTCCGCTACCCGCGCGGCTCGACGATCCGGATCGACGTGCCTCCCGTCCGCGGCACGTCGCTAGGATCGACGCCGTGGAGGCGAACGGGAGGAGCGGGTTCCTCTTCTTCGTCTGGTCGCCGTGCCGGCTACACGCTCGTCGAGCGCTCGGGCGACCCGCCGCGGCCCGGCACGGAGGTCGAGGACGGCGAGCAGCGCTACCGCGTGACGAAGATCGCGCCGTCGCCGCTGCCGGGCGACCCGCGCCCGTGCGCCTACCTCCTGCCGAACTAGCCCCGCGTCACGCCAGCGGCTCGTTCTGCACGTTGTGCTCGGTCGGCGTACGTGTCGACGAGCGCGTTGATCTTCGCCGGGTCCGGGAACGCGTAGTTGATCTCGACGAACGCGTTCCACTTGTCCGGGAGCGCGTCCTCGGGGAAGATCGCCTCCACCGGGCACTCGGGCTCGCATGCCCCGCAGTCGATGCACTCCTCCGGGATCGATGATGAGGATCCGCTCGAACTCGTGGATGCAGTCGACCGGGCAGACGTCGACGCACGAGCGGTCTTTGATGTCGATGCAGGGCTCGGCGATGATGTACGTCACGCGCGCGAGTCTAGCCGCGTCGTCGGCGTCGACTACGCGGTGTCCGTCGCGCCGCGAACCGCGTGAGCTCGGCGACCAGCTCGGGCGCCCGCTCGACGAGCGCGGACTTCACGATCACCTGGTCGAAGCCCGCTGTGTGCGCGCGCTGGAGGCCCGACTTGTCCGTGTGGTTCGTGTACCCGACGATCGGAATGTCGGGCCAGGCGTCGACGACCTCCTCCGGCTCGACCCGCGCGATGTCCGCGATCACGAGATCGGGCGCAGCGACGCTGTCGCTCGTCACGAGCCGGTGCCCGGGAAGCAGGCCCTCGAGCTTCCCGCGGAAGAAGAGGTCGACCCCAGCCAGCAGGATCGTCGCCACGGCGCCGACACTAGCACCGCCCGCGGACGCCGATAATCGGACGCGATGAGCCTCGCCCGTGGCCTGGAGCTGATCCGCGCCGGCGCCTACTTCGAGGCGCACGAGGAGCTCGAGGACGAGTGGCGCGAGGCGCCCGCCGAGGAGCGCGACTTCCTCCAGGGCCTCGTCCACGTCGCCGTCGCGTGGCTCCACGCCGAGCGCGGCAACCGGCCCGGCTGCGAGCGTCAGCTCGAGAAGGCGGCGCGGCGGCTCGCCCGCTACGCGCCGAGCCACCGAGGCGTCGACGTCGACCGCGTGCTCGACGACGTCGCGAGCGCGCGGCGAGCTCGTCGCGGCCGGGATCGCTCGAGCTCCGCCGCGCCGCGCGTGTGATCAGAACGCGGGCTCGAGCCCGAGCCGCTCGAGGAAGCGGTTCAGGTACACGCGCAGCACGTAGAAGCGCTCGAAGAAGAGGAGCAGGCCGAGCGCGACCATGATCGCGCCGCCGCCGATCTGGATCGCGCGGTAGTGGTCGCGCAGCCAGCGGAACGCCGACATCGCCCGCGTGAAGAGCGCCGCGGCGAGCACGAAGGGGACGCGCGAGCCCGAGCGAGTAGACGCCGAGGAGCAGCCGCTCCCTGCAGCGCCGTGTCGGACGAGCCCGCGAGGACGAGGATCGCGGCGAGCACCGGCCCGATGCACGGCGCGGCGCACACCGCGAAGGCACCGCCGAGGAGCACGCGCGAGCCGCGGCCCCGAGCCTCCTGGAGCAGGCCGGCGCCGACGAGCCGCTCGGGCCACGGCAGGAGCCCCATGAACGCGAGCCCGAAGACGACGAGGACGAACCCGGCGACCGCTCGAGCAGGAACTGGTCGCCGAGGATCCGCCCCCCGACGAGCGCCGCGCCGACGCCGAGGAGCACGAAGAACGCCGTGAACCCGACGACGAACGGGAACGCTGCCGGCGACGACGCGCCGCGCCGTGCCGGGCTCGCCGAGCCGGTCCGCGTCGACGGCGGAGACCGCGGAGAGGTACGCCGGGGACGAGCGGCAGGACGCACGGAGCGAGGAACGAGACCATCCCGGCGAAGAACGCGACCGGGATCGAGGTCCAGCTCACGTCAGCGTCGAACCGCGCGAGCTCCTCGTCGACGAGGCGCTCGAGCTGCGGGTCGAGCGGCTCGTCCGCCTCGGGCGTCGGCGGCCGCGCGCCGGCTCCAGGCCCGGATGAGGAGCGCCGCACGCGACCGCGCCTGCCGACGAGCGCAGCGAGCGGGAGGAGCCACGCGAGCAGGCCGAAGCCGCCGTCGGGCGGCTTCGCGAGCACGCCCGGCGCCGAACTGCGACGACGAGCGCGGCCTTGATCTCCTGCTCGCAGTCGCCCGCCGCGATCCGCGTGCGGATGAACGCCTTCATCCGCTCCGCGATGGGCGCATTCGACTGGTCGAGCGTCGTCTCGCAGACCGGGCAGACGAGCTCGCGACTCGAGGTCGGCGGCCTTCGGCGGCGCAGCCCATACGCCGCCGGCCGCGAGCACGACCGCGACGACGAGAGCTGCGAGCGGCGAGCCTCACGACAGCGCGTCGGCGATCGCCGTGCGTAGCTGCGACGCGCTCGTCCGCCCCGTTCACCGCCCCGGCGAACGCGCGCGACGACGCGACCCTCACGGTCGATCACGAACGTCTCCGGGAAGCCCGTGACGCCGTACCCGCCGAGCGTCTTCCCCGGCCCGTCGTAGACGAGCGGGAACGTGAGCTCGAACCGGTCTCGCGAACCTGCCGTGCGTCCTCGCGGAAGTCCTTCGCGTCGAGCCCGACGACGACGACGTCCGAGCGATGCGCTCGCGCCAGACCTGCTCGAGGTACGGCGCCTCCTCCTTGCACGGGATGCACCACGACGCCCAGACGTTCAGGACGACGGCCTTCCCGCGCAGCGACGAGAGCGCGAGCGTCGCCGTCGCTGTCGAGGCGCTCGAGCGTGAACTCGGGCGCGGTCGGGCGATCGCCGCGGTTCGCCTTCTTCGAGAGGTCGCCGCCCTTGTCGTCGCGAGCGACCAGGCGAGGAGGACGAAGAGGAGCGCGACGAGCCCGATGGCCACGCCCTGGGCCACGAGCCGCGCGCGCGACGGCACGTCTAGCGGTTGACGATGAAGACCGGCGTCCCGACCTCCACGTGCTGGAACAGCCACTCCGCGTCGGGGATGCGCATGCGAATGCAGCCGTGCGACGCCGAGTAGCCGATCGAGGCCGCGTCCGGCGTCCCGTGGATCCCGACGTAGGGCGCGGACAGCCCCATCCAGCGCGTGCCGAGCGGGTTGCCGGGGCCGGGCGGGACGGGCTCCGAGTCCTTCGCCCACGGCGACGGCGGCGGATACCACCACGGATTGCGCTGCATGTTCACGATCTCGAAGTCGCCGAGCGGCGTCGGGTACGCGGACTGGCCGGTCGCGACGCCGAACCAGCGGACGAACTTCGCGTTGTCGAAGTAGAGGAGCTTGTTCGAGCTCGCGCAGGATGACGATCGCCTCGTCGAGCGCGGCCGACTTGACCTTCGGCTTGCGGAAGTCGAAGGGGAGCTGGATCGGCGCTGCGCGTGTTCGTGCGCGAGCGCCGTCCGGATCGAGCGACCGGTGGCGAGCTCGCTTGAGGTGGCGGCCCTCCTGCGCCTCGATCGCGCGCGGGCTGAAGTCCCGTCGAGCACGACGCGGGCGTCGACGGCCTCGCGGTCGACGGCACCCGCGAGGCGGTCGACGTAGCGTCCGAACGCGGGCCTGCGAGACCTCGACGTCGAGCGGCACGATCGCACCCGGCCGCGCGAGGCGCGCACGCCGGATCGCCTTCTCGAAGTTCGGACGGCGCGCCGAGAGCGCCCGGACGGAGCGTGAACCGCTTGCGTCTCGTCGACGACGAGGACGAGCGGTCGCGCGTAGACGGCCTCGACCGCGGCCTTCGCGCCCGGTCGGCGTCAGTCCGCCTACCTTCACGCCGCCGACCGTCACGCCGAACGCGATCGGCGCGGGCACACGCGGCTTCGGCGGCTTCGTGGGTGGAGGCGCAGGAGGGTCGTCGTGGTCGTGGTGGTGGTCGTCGTCGCCGTCGTGGTCGTCGACGTCGTCGTGGTCTGGTTCGGCGATGCGCCGGCATGGCCCGAGAGCGCGAGCGCACCGCCGAATCCGGCGATGGCAGCGGTCACGAGCAGGCCGACGGAGGCGACGCGGCGCGGGCGCTTCACGATTCCAGTGTAGACACGAAAATCCGCGGATCGTTCGTGACGACCGCGTCGACTCCGGCGGCGTCGACGCGAGCGAGGTCGGCGGGGTCGTCGACCGTCCAGGTGACGACGGCCGCGTCCCGCGCGTGAGCAGCGCGCACGGACGCCGGCGTCACGAGCGAGTGGTGCAGCGCGACGACCGTGGCGCGCGGTCAGCGAGAGGAGCGGCCCTACGAGCCAGGGGTGTGGCGCGCCGAATCGTCCGAAGCCCCAGACGGGCGAGCGGCGCGCTCCTCCCATCCGTGGAGATGCGGAACACGCGCCGCGGGATCGTGAGCCCGACCCGCGGGCCGTGCAGCGCCGCGATCGCACGCGCCGTGCCGAGCACGGCGGAGGCTGACGAAGGTCCGCTCGACGAGCTCGTGGCGCCGCAGCGCGTCGACAACCTCGCGCTCACGCTCCGTGACCTTGAGATCGAGGTGGACGCCGATCGTCGCGCGCCTCGTCGACGAAGAAGCGCAGCGCCTCGTCGAGCGTCGGGGTCGCCGGTCCGACGTCCCGGAGCCCGTGGGCGACGACGAGCCTGCCGCCCGCGCCGGCGATCACGTCGAACTCGACGAGGTCGACGCCCGCCTCGACCGCCGCGCGAAACGACTCGAGCGTGTTCTCCGGAGCGAGCGTCGCCGCGCCGCGGTGGCCGATGCGCAGGACGCGGCCCTCCTGCCGTTCGAGCACGATCACCGCGTCGGCCTCGTCGGGAGGTAGTCCTCCTCGAGCCGGCCGCCCTCGGCCGCGAACGTCGACGATCATCCGGTCGGTCACCCACTCGACCGGCGCGCGGTCGTCCGTCCACGGACGCGCCGACGGCTCAACCGGAGCGCGCGTCGCGGGCGAGGAGCGCTCGCAGCGGCGCGAGGGCGCGCGGGCCGACCGCGAGCCGCCGCGCACGCTCCGGCCGCGAGAGCGGCTGCGTCAGGCCGAGCACGAACGTGTTGAAGCGGAGCGCCGGCCACTCGAGCACCTGGGGGAACTCCGCCGCGAGCGTCCCGCCCACGTCCTGCGACGAGCCGCTTGTCGTCGGGCACGGCGGCGACGTTCAGCGCGACGATTCCGCCGGGCGTCAGGTGCTCGCGGACGAGCCGGAAGAACTCGCGCGTCGCGAGGTAGAACGGGACGTACGGCTGGCGGTACGCGTCGACGACGATCAGGTCGTAGCGCGCGTCCGTCGAGCGGAGGAACGGGACGCGCATCGGCGTCGTGCACCGTGAGGCGCGGGTTGTCCCCCATCCCGAAGTACTCGCCGCCCGACGCGGCTCACCGCGGGGTCGAGCTCGACGCCGTCGACGGCAGCGTCCGGGTAGTAGACGCCGAGCGCCCGCGCCGTCGTGCCGGCCGCGTTGCCGAGGATCGCGACGCGCTCGAGCGGCCGTCCGAGGAGCGGCGGGACGGCGAGGAGCGCGTCCCATTCCCCGCCGGTCAGCACCGAGTCCGGCCGCCACAGCGAGTGGATCGCGACCCCTTCGTTGAGATGGAGGACACGGCGCGCCGTCCTGGCGCTGGACGACGCCGATGTACTGGTAGCGCGACGTCTCCTCGTGGATCAGCCCGTCCTCGCCCTTGATCGCGCCCGGCGGGACGACGAGCAGGACCGCGAGCGCCGCCGGAACGACGAGGTAGCGCGGGCCGAGCAGGAAGCACGACGAGCCGCGAGCGACCGCGGCGACGACGAGGAACGTCCGCTGCGTCCCGATCGCCGGGATGAGGACGAGCGCGGGCAGGAACGTCCCGAGCAGCGAGCCCGCCGTCGAGAGCGCGTACAGCCGCCCGGCAACGGCTCCGGCGGTCGCGATCGAGGAGACGGCGAGCCGGATCGCGAACGGCGAGACCATCCCGAGCAGCACGACCGGCGGCGCGCAGCAGGAGCAGGACGGCGAAGAAGCTCCCGATCGACCGCTCCGGCCGACGCCTTGTCGAGACCCTGGACGGTGAAGTCGAGGAACGGCTTCGCCGCGAACGGGATCGAGCGCGACGAAGATCGCGGCGCCGAGGACGATGCGGCCGAGGAGTGCAGGCTCCGGCCGCCGGTCGGCGAGCCTGCCGCCGAGCCAGTAGCCGAGCGGCGAGCGCCGCGAGGACGATCCCGATGAGGTTCGCCCAGACGATCGTCGACGACCCGAAGTACGGCGCGAGCAGCCGCGATGCCGGTGATCTCGGTCGCGAGCGCGCCGATGCCGGCGCCGAAGACGAGCGCGCCGAGCGCGAAGCTTCCCGGCCGCGACGCGGCGGCGGACGCCGGCACCCGCGCTACAGGCCGAAGACGCGCTCGATCTCGCCGAGCGTCCGCGCCGCGAGGACTGCGGCGACGACGACCACGAGGACGACGACGAGCCAGAAGCGCACTCCCGCCCAGCGCTTCTCGCGGTGCCGCGCGCCTCGCCGCTCGCCGCGCCCGGTGGTGCCGGTAGGCGCGCGAGACCGCGTCGGGATCGAGCGGCGGCTCCTCTTCGGGGGACGCGGGCGCTCGGCCTACGTCGGGAGTGTCTGGGCCACGAGAGAATTCTAGAAACGAGATCCGGTCCGCGTGCAGGCCACCCTGCTCCGGACGAGGTCATATGCTTCGCGCGATGGAGCGTCCGAGGGACCCGTCGCGCGCGTTCCCCTTCGCCGGCGATCTCGCCGGAATGGGCGGGCGCCTCACGTTCCTCTTCGGGCTGCTGCTCGCGTGTCTCCGCGCTGACCGGCTGGTACACGGGCGAGCGGCAACGGGACGACCGTCTCCGTCATCGGCTGGCACACGGGCACGATCGGCAAGGTCGTCCTCTTCCTCGGCCTCGCCGCCGTGCTCATCGTCGTCCTCCGCGAGGTCGGCGTCGACGATGCCCGCGTCGGTGCCCGAGAGCCTCGTCGCGATCGGGATCGGCTCGATCGCGACCGTGCTCGTCCTCGTCCGGATCATCTCGATCCCGGACAGCTTCTTCTTCGCGAGCCGCGGGCTCGGAATCTGGATCAGCCTCGCGTGCGCGATCGGGATCATCGTCGGCGGGCCTGCTCGAGGCGTCCGAAGAGCTCTAGCGCGCGACGGTCGTCGTGACGGTCACCGTCACGGTCCGTGCGCCGGCGCCGTCCTGCGGCAGCGGCGTGAGCGTGCGGACGATCGTCACGACGCCGCTCGACTTCGGGCCGCTCGTCGAGCGTGCGCGCGAAGGCGATCGCCGAGCAGGAACGCGAGCACGACCCCGGCGACGACGAGCACCGTGCGGACGGCGCGGCGCCTCCTCGCGGCACCCGTGTGCGACTCGCGCCGGGCCGAGCGCTCGGGCGCACTCACGGCTGCGTAGTCCGCGGCGCCGCGCGAGTAGAGATGGAACGCCGCTCCTTCGACGAGCGTGAGCGTCCGCGGCCAGTCCGGCGCGCCTTGCTCGGCGAGCACGTGTCGCGCCCAGGCGTCGGCGGTCGAGTACGCGTCGGCGAGCTCGCGGAGCGTGAACGACCCTCCGACGCGGCGCCGGAGCTCGGTCGTCACCGCCCTCGAGCTGCGAGCGCGAGCGTTCCTCGAGCGCCGGATCGCGAGCGACTCCGACGAGGTCGCGGTACGCGTGCTCCCACTCGAGCCTGGCGCTCTCGACGTCTGCGGGCACGAGCGCTGAGACTAGATCGCTCGCGGCGAGCGCCTCCGAGCAGCAGCGCTCGGTCGGCCAGGGCTCGCGGAGCTCCTCGGCGATCTGCGTCGCCGAGCTCGTAGCCCGGACGCGCGAGCGCGAAGGCGACGTGCGCGTGGAGGCACTTGAGGCGGGTCGGCGTCGCGAGCCCGCCGATGCCGAGGTCGAGCGACGCTCCGCCGTCGGACCCGCGCTCGGCGCCGGCGAGCTCGCGGCGGACGCGCCGCTGCTCCTCGGTCGCGCGCTCGAGCGACGCAGCGAGCCGCGCATCCTTCTCGGCGGCGCGGCTCCAGCGCTCGACGCCTCCGGCCGCCTCGAGCCGCGCGATCGCGCCGACCAGGTGTGGGCACGTCACGTAGTACGTCGTCGGGAACGGCCGACCGTCGCGTCGTAGGGCTCGCTGCTCGGTGACCGCAGGACGCCCGAACGGGCAGCGGACGACGACGCGCCGGAACGCGCGCGGCGCGCGCCCGAGCTGGCGCGCGACGAGCGCGCGGTCGTCCATGCGCGGAAGCGTAGGTCAGTGTCCCTGCGAGGCGCGGGCGCGCCTCCAGGCCGGAATGCCCTTCACGACGAAGAGCCGCTCGCCGGGCTTCACGTACCCGATCCGGCGCGCCTCGCGCTCGAGCGAGTCGCGTCTGCTCGAAGTTCGCGAGCCGGAGCTCGAGCTCCGTCGCGGATCCCGCGCAGCGACTCGACCTCCGCCTGCCGCGACGCGAGCTCGTGCTTGCGTCTCGAGGTACGACGAGATCGGCCGGTAGTAGAGGTAGACGGCGACCACGACGAGCCCGACCGCCCAGAGCAGCCGGAGCCGACGCCGACCGAGCCTGGCGCGCGTCGGCTCGCTTCGTCGCGATGCCTCGACGCCGTCTCCACGGCGCACTCCCTTCCACGCGCCGGTCCGTCCCGGCGCGTCGCCGGCTGCGCTCAGGCCACGTCCACCTTGATCACGTTGGTGGAGCCCGGGATGTTCACGGCGGTGCCGGCCGTGAGGACGACGCGGTCGCCCGGCTCGACGATGCCCGCGTCGCGGGCCGCGGCGATCGAGCTGCGCCAGAGCTCCTCGACGTCGGTCACCTCCGGGATCTCGAGCGGCGTGACGCCCCACTCGATCGCCATGTGCTGGAGCGACGCGACGACATGCGTGAGCGCGACGACCGGTCGCCGCGGGCGCAGGCGCGCGACGGCCGACGCCGTGCGGCCCGTGAACGTCGGCACGAGGATCGCCTTCGCGCCGAGCGCCTCGGCGAGGTCGCAGGCCGCGTTCGACATCGCGCGCCCGACCGTGGGCTCCTCGAGCGCGGACGGGAAGCTGGTGGCGATAGCCGAGGCTCGGCTCGACGGCGCGCGCGATCCGCGCCATGGTCGTCGACGGCCTCGACCGGATACGCGCCGACGGCCGTCTCGGCGGAGAGCATCAGCGCCGACGTTCCGTCGAGGATCGCGTTCGCGACGTCGGACGCCTCGGCCCGCGTCGGCTCGGGTCGCTGGATCATCGTCTCGAGCATCTGCGTCGCCGTGATCGCCGGCTTCCCGCGATCGAGCGCCCCGAGGATGATCTGCTTCTGCAGGAGCGGCACCTCGGCGGCGCCGATCTCGACGCCGAGGTCGCCCGCGGGCGATCATCACCGCGTCGGCGACGTCGAGGATCGAGTCGAGCTCGGTGACCGCCTCCTTCAGCTCGATCTTCGCGATCACCCAGGCCTGCGAGCCCGCCGCCTCGATGCGCGCCTTGAGCGCGGCGACGTCGAGATGGCTGCGGACGAACGACTGCGCGACGTAGTCGACGCCGAGCCCGAGCGCGAAGTCGAGGTCGGCGAGATCCTTCTCGGTGAGGGACGGCACCGGCAGCGGGACGCCCGGGCACGTTGACGCCCTTGTGCGGCTCGACGATGCCGCCGGTCACGACCTCGCAGAGCGCGCGGCCGTCCTTCGAGACGCTCCACGCGGAGGCGGACGTGGCCGTCGTCGACGAGGATCTCGTCGCCGACCTCGAGGACCGAGCCGAGGACGTCCGGCGCCACCGGCAGGTCGTCGGCGCCGCACGCCTCCTGCGCCGGCGACGACGACCTCGTCGTCGACGGCGAGCGTCGCGGGTGCGGCGAGCTCGCCGATCCGGATCTTCGGGCCCTGGAGGTCGGCGATCAGCGCGAGCGGCCGCCCGGCCTCCGCCTGCACGGCGCGTGCGTGGCGCGCGCTCAGCTCGTGGTCGTCGCTGCGTCCCGTGCGAGAAGTTGAGCCGAACGCCGTCCATCCCGGCGTCGACGAGCGCGGCGAGCGTCGTCAGGTCGTTCGACGCAGGGCCGATGGTGGCGACGATCTTCGTGCGGCGATCCGGCTGGAGCACTCGGGCAGGTTAGTCCCTGCGGAAGGCGTCCCAGCCCGGGTACACCGCGTCGTCGCCGAGCTCCTCCTCGATCCGCAGCAGCTGGTTGTACTTCGCGACGCGATCGGTGCGCGACGGCGCGCCGGTCTTGATCTGGCCCGGCGTTCACGGCGACCGCGAGGTCGGCGATCGTCGTGTCCTCCGTCTCGCCCGAGCGGTGCGAGATGACCGTCGCGTAGCCCGCGCCGCGCGCGAGCTCGATCGACGTCGAGCGACTCGGTCAGCGTGCCGATCTGGTTCGACCTTCACGAGGATCGCGTTCGCGACGCCCTCCTCGATCCCGCGGCGGAGGAAGTCGACGTTCGTCACGAAGAGGTCGTCGCCCACGAGCTGCACGCGGTCGCCGAGCGCGTCGGTGAGACGCGCGCCAGTCGTCCCACGCGTTCTCGTCGAGCCCGTCCTCGATCGAGACGAGCGGGTAGCGATCGGCGAGCGAGCCGTAGAACTCGATCATCGCCGCCGGGTCGAGCGTCCTGCCCTCGCCGGGGAGCTCGTACACGCCGTCCTCGAAGACCTCGCTCGCCGCAGGGTCGAGCGCGATCGCGACGCGCTCGCGGTGCCCGGCGCGCTCGGCCGCCTCGAGGATCGCCTCGATCGCCTCCTCCGTCGACTCGAGATCGGGCGCGAAGCCGCCCTCGTCGCCGACACCGGTCGCGAGCCCTCGCTCGTGGAGCACCGCCTTCAGGTGGTGGAACACCTCGGCGCCGATGCGAAGCGCCTCGCGAGAAGCGCTCGGCGCCGGCCGGAACGACCATGAACTCCTGCAGGTCGAGCCGGTTCTGCGCGTGCGCGCCGCCGTTGATCACGTTCATCAGCGGCACCGGCAGCGTCGAGCCTCCTCGCCGCCGAGCCAGCGGTAGAGCGGCACGCCCGCGTCGGCGGCCGCCGCCTTCGCGACCGCGAGCGAGCAGCCGAGGATCGCGTTCGCGCCGAGCCGGCTCTTCGTCGGCGTCCCGTCGAGCTCGACGAGGATGCGGTCGACCTCGCGCTGATCGTCCGCGTCGAGCCCGGCGAGCGCGCCGGCGATCTCGCCGTTCACGTTGGCGACGGCGTGCGAGCACGCCCTTGCCGAGATAGAGGTCGCGGTCGCCGTCGCGGAGCTCGACCGCCTCGTGCTCGCCGGTCGAGGCGCCGGAGGGAACCGCCGCCCGGCCGAACGCGCCGGAGGTCGAGCCGGACGTCGACCTCGAGCGTCGGGTTGCCGCGCGAGTCGAGGATCTGGCGCGCATGGACGCGCGCGATCGCGCGCTCACGCGAGCGCCTCCTTCGCGCGCTCGTAGTACGCGTCCTGCTCGTCGAGCCCGAGGCTCGCCAGTACGCTGGCCCTCGCCCGCGGCGATCTCGCCGCCCGCTCGACCCGCTCGACGAAGCGCCGCGTCGTCGCGCGGAGCGCGAGCTCGGGATCGACGTTCAGGCGCCGAGCGACGTTGACGACCGTGAAGAGGAGGTCGCCGAGCTCGTGGAAGACGCGCGGCGTCGGGCTCGGTCTCGGGCGCAGGCGCGCCCGCCTCCGCGATCGCGTCCTCGAGCTCGCCGAGCTCCTCGCGCACCTTCGCGAGCGGCCCGGCGAGATCCGGCCAGTCGTAGCCGACGGTCGCCGCACGGCGCTGCACCTTGCGTGCCTGGAGCAGCGCAGGAAGCGCCTCGGGAACGTCGTGGAAGATGCCCTCGCGCCCCTCCTGCTCGGTCTTCAGCGCCTCCCAGCGCTCGCGGACGCGGCCCGGCGGTCGCGCGCTCGGCGTCGCCGAAGACGTGCGGATGGCGGCGCACGAGCTTCTCGTGCACGCCGCGGGCGACGGACTCGAGGTCGCCCGCGCCGCGCTCCTCGAGCAGGAGCGAGAGGAAGTAGACCTGGAAGAGCAGGTCGCCGAGCTCGCCGCGGAGCGCCTCGTCGTCGCCGCAATGCGCGGCGTCGGCGACCTCGTAGGCCTCCTCGACCGTGTGCGGGACGATCGTGCGCGCCGTCTGCTCGCGATCCCAGGGGCACTCCCGGCGAAGCTGCCGGGTCAGCTCCTGGAGGTCGAGGAGCGCCTCCGCGAGGCTCATGCGGAGGACCCTACTGGGTCGTCGGTCGGTGCTCGGGAAGCGCCGGCGGCTCGTAGCCGGCCGCGTAGCTGACCTTGCCCTTGTACTGCTTCTGCAGGTCCTCGACCCAGGCCTGCATCGTCTCGTTGCGCTTCTGCTGGAGGAGCGTGGTCTTGATCGACGCGCGCACCTTGTCGAGCGGGGTGGTCTTCGCCTTGCGGACGTTCGAGACCGCCTCGATCACGTGGTAGCCGTACTGCGTCTTCACGGGCTTCGAGAGCTCGCCCGTCGCGAGCTCGAACGAGACCTTGTCGAACTCGGGCACGCGTCTGCCCGCGCGAGATCGTCAGCTTGCCGCCCGTGTCCTTGCTGCCCGGGATCGTCCGAGTTCTGCTTCGCGAGCGTCGCGAAGTCGGCGCCGCACTTCAGCTCGGCGTAGATCTCGTCGGCCTTCGCCTTGCTCGCGCCGTAGTCGACGTTGCCCTTCGGTCCTTGATCGCGATGAGGATGTGCCGCACGTCGCGCGACTCGGGCGTGCCGTACTGCGCCTGGTTCTGCGTGTAGTAGGCGAGGATGTCCTGCTCGGACACTTCGACGTCCTTCGTCACCTCGTCGAAGATCTTCTTCGAGAGCGCCGACACCTCGAGGGCCTTCGCACGGTACGACGCGGGCGTGAAGCCCTGCTGCTTGAGCGCCTTCACGTACTCGGCGCGCTTGCCGCTGAAGCGGGACTTGATGAGGTCCTGCTCCGCGGCGTCGAGTCCTTCGTCGTGACCTCTGCCGCCGAGCTTCTCGGCCGCCTGCCGGAACTCCGCGAGCTCGACGAGATAGGCGACGTACTGCGTCTGGATGCTCTGGTACTCGGGCGTTCCGGCCTTCGGGAACTGCTGCTTCTGCGCTCGTAGCCCCGCTTCGCCTGCGCGATGAGCTCGTCGAGATCGGCCTTCGAGATGTCCGTCCCGTCGACGACGGCGACCGCAGCCCGCGGGCACGCTCTGCGACCCGCCACCGCCGCACGCCGTCGCGGCGAGCGCGGCAGTCGCGAGACGAGGCCCAGGCCGAGGCGGAGTGTCAGACGCAGCGGGTCATCGGCGACCGTCCCTTATAGCCGAGGCGGTGTTAGGCACGGGTTGTGGACTGTGTGCTGAATTCGGCTGATCGGGCACCGAAGGAAAGGCCGCGGCTCAGGCGGCCTGACGCGCGTGGACAATAGCATCGGGCAGCTCGAGCGCCGCCTTCGAGGCTCTCGACGCGAAGCGACACCTCGCGCTTCTGCGTCGAGTAGATCGACCGTCGGCGCGCGGCCGCACGCAGCTCGCGCACCTCGACCGAGCCGAGCGCGAGCGGGCCGACCGTCACGCGGCCTCCGCGGAAGACGAGGTAGTCGGCGCCGAGGCGGGCGAGCTTCAGCTTCGCCTCCTGGATCGCGAAGAGGTTCTCGACGGGCTCCGGGAGCGGGCCGTAGCGGTCCTCCGTCGCGGAGACGAGCTCGCGCAGCTCGTCCTCGTCCTCGGCGAGCGCGATCCGGCGGTGGAGGTCGATCTTGAGCGCCTCCGCCGCGACGTACGAGGCCGGGACGTACGCGTCGACGCGGGCATCGACGCGCACCGGCCGCGCGGCGACACGGCGTCTCGCCGGCGAGCTCGGCGACCGCCTCGTCGAGCATCTCGACGTAGAGCTCGAATCCGAGCGCCGCGACGTGCCCCGACTGCTCCGGGCCGAGGAGGTCGCCAGCGCCGCGGATCTCGAGGTCGCGCATCGCGATCTGGAACCCCGCGCCGAGCTCCGTGTGGTCGGCGAGCGTCGAGAGCCGCGCCCGCGCCTCGGGCGTCAGCTCCGAGGCGTCCGGGTAGAAGAGGTACGCGTACGCGAGGACGTCGGAGCGGCCGACGCGGCCGCGGATCTGGTAGAGCTGGGCCAGCCCGAGCGCGTCCGCGCGCTCGACGACGAGCGTGTTCGCCTGCGGGATGTCGATGCCCGACTCGATGATCGTCGTCGAGACGAGCACGTCGGCGTCGCCCGCGAGGAACGAGTGCATGCGCTCCTCGAGCTCCTTCTCGGACATCTGCCCGTGCGCGACGAGGAAGCGCAGCCCCGGGCACAGCTCCTCGAGCTTCTCGCGCACCTCGTCGATCGACTCGACGCGGTTGTGCAGGTAGAACGCCTGCCCGCCGCGCGCATGCTCGCGCTCGAGCGCCGACCTGATCAGCTCCTCGTCGTACTCGCCGACCGTCGTCCGCACCGGGCGCCGGCCGCTCGGCGGCGTCTCGATGATCGAGATGTCGCGGAGGCCCGAGAGCGACATGTGCAGCGTGCGCGGGATCGGCGTCGCGGAGAGCGCGAGGACGTCGACCTCGAGCCGGAGCGACCGCAGGAGCTCCTTCTGCGCGACGCCGAAGCGCTGCTCCTCGTCGAGGACGACGAGCCCGAGATTCTTCGGGATCACGTCCCGCGAGAGGATGCGATGCGTGCCGATGAGGACGTCGACCTTGCCCTCGCGGAAGTCGGCGAGGACCCGCGTGCTGGTCGGCGCGGCTACGGAAGCGCGAGACCATCTCGACACGCACGGGGAAGTCGCGATACCGCTCGCGGAAGGTGTTCCAGTGCTGCTCCGCGAGGATCGTCGTCGGGCAGAGGACGAGCGTCTGGCGGTCGTTGAGCGCGACGGCGAACGCCGCGCGAACCGCGACCTCGGTCTTGCCGAAGCCGACGTCGCCGCAGACGAGCCGGTCCATCGGCCGTCCGGCCTCGAGGTCCTCCTTCACCGCCTCGATCGCCTGCTGCTGATCCTCGGTCTCGCGATACGGGAACGAGCTCTCGAGCCGCTCCAGCCAGTCGTTCGAGAGGTCGAGCGCGAGGCCCGGGGCCTGCCGGCGCTGCGCGTAGAGGGAGAGCAGCTCGCCCGCGAGCTCCCGTACCGATGCGCGCGCGCGGCTCTTGAGGTTCTGCCACGCCTTCCCGCCGAGCTTCGAGAGCGCGGGCGCCTGCGCGTCGGCGCCGATGTAGCGCGAGACCTTCGCGATCTGCTCGTGCGGGACGTACAGGCGGTCCTCGCCGCGGAAGGCGAGGAAGAGGTAGTCGCGCGTGACGCCGGCGACGTCCTTCGTCTCGAACCCGAGCAGCCGCCCGACGCCGTGATCCTCGTGGACGACGTAGTCGCCCACGCGCAGGTCGGCGAATGACTGCAGCGCGCGGCCGAGGCGCGCGTCGGTGCGCGGCGGCCGCTTCCGGAAGACCTGCGTGTCGGGAAGGAGCGCGATCCCGAGGTCGCGCCAGACGAACCCGCGGCGGGCAGGGCTGACGACGAAAGTGACCGACGGCGCCGGCTCGGCCGGCGTCGAACTCGTCGCGAACGCTCGCCTCGACCTTGCGCAGCAGCCGTTGCGTGCGCAGCGCTTCGCCCTGATGCGGGAACGTGACGACGACGCGCCGTCCTTGCCGGACCATGCCGGCGAGCTCGTTCTCCGCCTCCGCGAGGCCGCGCGCGGCGATGGCCGGCCGCTGCGCTTCGAAGGCGTGCGGCTGCGAGCGAGGCAGCGCGTCCAGCCGGGCAGCTCCGTCCACGTCCGGGGGCGGCAGTCCCTCCTCCTCCCAGACACGCGCGACGTCGTCGAGCTGCCAGACGAGATCGGGCGCGGCGCCGAGGAGCGGCGCACGACTCCGCCTCCTCTCTCGAGGAGAGCCTCGTCGGCGGCACGCTCGCTCGCGGGATACACCGTCGTCTCGCCGACGGCGTGCAGCGTCCGCTGGGTGAACGGAGAGAACGCACGCACGTGCTCGACCTCGTCGCCGAAGAACTCGATGCGGAGCGGCTCACGTCCGGTGCTCGGAAAGACGTCGACGAGACCGCCGCGCACGGCGATCTGCCCGCGCTCTTCGACCCGCTCGACGCGCTCGTAGCCGGCCAGCGCGAGCTTCTCGACGAGGCCGTCGAGGCCGCCCTCCAGCTCGGCGCGAAGACGGATCGGCGCGGCTCTCTCGCCTGCGGGCGCGATCCCCTCGGCGAGCGCGCGTGCGGAGACGCAGACGAGGCCGCCGCGCTCGAGCACCTCGAGTGCACGGGAGCGCTCCCCGACGAGGTGGGCCGGCGGCTCGAGGCCGGAGCCGGGCCGAACGCCGCGGCTCGGAAGGAGGGCGACACTCGCAGGCTCGCCGTACCAGCCCACCGCCTCGGCGACGTCGCGCGCCTCTTCGTCCTCGGCCAATAGGCAGACGAGCGATCGATCGAGGCTGCGGTGCAGCGTGGCGAGGACGAGCGCGAGCAGCGGCTCGGAGACGCGGGCGTTGGCGGGGAAGTCGGCCGCGAAGGCGGCGAAACGCTCGCTCGTGGCGAGCGCCTCGACGAGCCCGGTGAGCGGAGATGTCGCCTGGTCCATGCGGCTGGCGGGAACAGCGTCCCGCGGGGCGATCGTAGCGGCGGAGCGCTCGGCGACGCTCCGTCCGGAGCACCCGACGTCCCCTCGCAGGATCACAACGACCCCCAGGGGCACTCCCGTGTCCCTTCTTGGACGCTAACCGAGATTCCGTGCCAGGTGGGTCACGGGATCGCGAATAAAGAGTCGGAATCGGCGTCGGCGTCGACGCCGCCCGGCGACGTCAGTTGAACCGGCGCTGCGCTTCCTCGATGCCGTCGGCCACGATCGCCTCGACCGCGTCGGCGGCACGCGCGACGAGATCCGCGCGATCCTCGTGGAGCTCGAACGGCGAGAGAACGAACGCCGCGACGTCACGCTGGATCGCCGCGTCCGGGGCGGCCGACACCCACGCGCAGCCGAAGGAAGTCGGAGGTTCCGAGTGATTGCGCGATGGAGCGCAGCCCGTTGTGGCCCGCAAGGCCGCCGCCCTCGCGGGCCTGGAGCCGACCGAACTCGAGATCGACCTCGTCGTGGACGACGAGGACGTCCTCGGGCGCAACCTTGAAGAACCGCGCAGCCGCGGAGATCGACCGTCCCGACTCGTTCATGTACGTCTCCGGCTTCAGCAGCGCAAGGCGCTGGTCGCCCATCCGCGTCTCGCCGAGCCGCCCGTTGAACTTCGACTTGAAGGCGACATCGCGGCGGCGCGCAAGCTCGTCGACGACCATCCAGCCGACGTTGTGCCGATCGCGCTCGTGTCGCGATCCGGGGTTCCCGAGACCTGCGACGAGTAGATCCAGCGTCGAGGCGGCCTCGCCCCGACGGAACAGGCGCATGGACTACTCCTCGGAGTCGGAGCTCTCGTCGGCTTCCTCGGCCGACTCGTCCTCGGCGCCAGGCTCGGCCTCCTCGCCCTCCTCGAGGCCCTCGGCCGCAGCTGCGGCCTCGGCGTCCGCCTCCTCGAGCTCCTGGAAGCCGCGCGGCACGGACACCGTCGCGATGACGGTCTCCTGCAGGTCGTCGAGCATGGTGACGTTCTCGATCGCCGGAACGTCCTCGAGCCGGAGCACGTCGCCGACCTCCATATGCGAGACGTCGACCTCGATGTGCTCGGGGACGTCCGCAGGGAGCGCCTCGACGTGGATCTCGCGCGCGACGAGCGAGAGCATGCCGCCCGTCTTCGCGCCCTCAGGCTCGCCGACGAGCTGGACGACGACGGTCGCGTGGATCGGCTGGTCGAGACGCACCTCGCGCAGGTCGATGTGCGAGATCGTCCCGCGCAGCGGATCCTGCTGGTACTCGGCGAGGATCGACGGATGCACCGTCGTCTGGCCCTCGATCACCACGTCGAGGATCGCGTGCAGGCCGGAGGCGCCTGTGACGGCAGTTCGCAGCGCGCGCTCGGGGACAACGATCGGACGCGTGTGACCCTTGCCGTAGAGCACGCCGGGAACGAGCCCCTGCGCACGCAGACGCCGAGTCTCACGCGAGCCGAGATCCTCGCGTTCGCGCACCTCGAGCTTCAACCTGTCGCCAGACACGGCGGCGGATTGTAGCGACGGGGACTAACGGACGGCTGGAGTCACGCGTCGGCCAGCCCGCGGCGCAGGTAGCGGACCACGTACGGCGGGAGGTGCGTGAAGAGCTCCGCGCGCTCCTTCGGCGTGAGCTTGCGCGAGAGCGCGACGCCGACGGTTCGCGGCTGGCACCCGTGTCCGTCGAGCCCCTGGACGGCGAGCCTGACCCTCAGCAGAGAGACGTCGGGCGGGTAGTTCGAGAGTGGCGGCCGGTAGTGGAGGAGCGCCTGCTTCCCGCTCCAGGCGACGGCGCCCGCGACCTGCGTGCAGACCGCCGTGGACCAGGTCCTGACGCGGAGCGGGCGCCGTGGCGGATGGCCCCGCGGAGCCCTTCGAGCAGCCAGCGGTCGCGAGGAGCACGAGCACGACGACGGCCGAGCGCCAGCGCATCGGGTCAGAAGAGCTGGTTCTCGCCGCCGAAGATCGCCGAGACGGAGTCGTCGGCGAAGACGTTCATGATCGTCTCCGCCAGCAGGCCCGAGACGGTAAGCACGGTCAGGTTGTCGGGTTGCTTCCGCACGTCGATGGGGACGGTGTCGGTCACCACGATCCCCGCGATGTCCTCTGCCTTTCCGAGCCGCTCCAGACCCTCGTCGATGAGGAGCGCGTGCGTGACGTAGATCCACACCTCGCGCGCGCCCTGCTCACGGAGCGCGCGGGCGCCGGCGATGAGCGTCCCGCCTGTTGTCGTGACGTCGTCGCCGACGATGCAGACTTTGTCGCGCACGCTGCCCGTCACCTCGGTGACGGAGACCTGGTCCTGACCTAGCCGCGTCTTGTTCATGATCGCGAAGTCGGCATCCAGCATGTGGGCAAAGCGCACGGCGTATTTCGCGCGGCCCGCGTCGGGCGCCACCGAGACGACGCCGCTCCCGAAGAAGCCGAGGTCGCGGAAATGGCGCGCGAAGAGCTGCTGCGCGGTCATGTGATCCACCGGAATCGTGAAGAAGCCCTGGATCTGACCCGCATGCAGATCCATCGTGAGGACGCGATCGGCGCCCGCGCCCTGGATCATGTCGGCGAGGAGTCGGCTCGAGATCGGCTCGCGAGGCTTCGCCTTGCGATCCTGTCGAGAGTACGGGAACCACGGGATCACAGCGGTGATCCGCTTCGCGGACGCGAGCTTCGCCGCCTGGATCATGAAGAGCATCTCCATGATGTTCTGGTCGACGGGACGGCAGCCGGTCTGGACGAGGAAGAGATCGGCGCCGCGTATCGACTCGCAGTAGCGGCAGTAGGTCTCGCCGTTCGCGAACGTCGTGAGCTCGATCTCGCCCAGCTCAACACCGAGACGCTCCGCGATCTTCGACGCGAGCTCCGGATGCGATCGGCCGGCGAAGACCATCAGCCGCTTCTGCGGCGTCAGCGGGATTGCATGTCCGGTCGACATCGCTCCCTCCGTGACCGGGGCCGTGTCGAGCCCAGGCAGGGTCTGCTCAATCGTTCCGCTTTCCACCGCGCCCTTCCTTGTTGACTTGCTTCGCCCGCGCGATCGCCAGGGCTCCCGGCGGGACATCCTCGGTGATCACTGAGCCGGCTGCAATCCATGCGTCGTCGCCAACCGAGACGGGTGCGACGAACGTATTGTCGACACCCGTCCTGACGTTGCTCCCGATGGTCGTGCGGCTCTTCACGCGCGTGTGCTCCTGGTTGGCGGTGATGTTCCCCGCGGCGACGTTCGTGTCGTCCCCGACATCGGCGTCGCCGAGGTACGTCAAGTGCGGCACCTTCGAGCGCTCGCCAACGCGGACGTTCTTGAGCTCGACGAACGTCCCCGCCTTCGAGCCGGCCTCGAGCACCGTTCCCGGTCGCAGGTAGCAGAACGGACCGACCAGGGCGTCCTCCCCGACGGTCGCGTCGACGAGCACTGCGTGGGGGCCGATCTCCGCGCGGGCTGCCACTCGCGAGGCGCCGCGGATGATCGTGAACGGGTGGATGAGCGCATCCGGCTCGAGCGTCGCATCCGCGTCGATCCACGTGCTCTGCGGGTCGACGATGGTCACGCCGGCGAGCATGTGCGCCTCGTTCACGCGGTCGCGGAGCGCGGCGGCAGCGGCAGCGAGCTCGACCCGCGTGTTCACGCCTTCCGTCTCCGCGGAGCTCTCAGCTTTGTGCACGGACACGCGCTCACCGTCTTCCACGAGGATGCCAACCGAGTCTGTCAGGTAGAGCTCGCCCTGGGCGTTGTGCGGCGTAAGCCGCTCGAGCGTCGGCCACAACCTATCTGCCCGGAAGACGTAGATGGACGAGTTCACCTCGCGCACGGAGCGCTGCTCCTCGGTGGCGTCCCCGTGCTCGACGATCGACGCGAGGGTTCCGTCCCCCTGCCGGAGGACGCGGCCGTACGCGCGCGGCTCGTCCGGCTCGAACGAGAGCACCGTCGCGGCGACGTCCTCTCGGCGATGCGCCTCGACCAGCTCCCCGAGGAGCGTCGAGGTGAGGAGCGGCGTGTCGCCGGACAGGACGAGCACGTCGTCCGACTTGCCTTCGAGCAGCTCGCGCGCACTGCGGACGGCGTCTCCGGTGCCGCGCGGCTCCTTCTGGACGGCGACCGGGAGATCGTCGAACGCGGAAACGGTCGCGGGCGCGGCGACGATCACCAGCGGGTCGACTCCGGTCTCCCGTGCGGCGGTCAGCACCCAGTCCACCATCCGGCGCCCGAGGAGCGGGTGCAGATGCTTCGGCAGATCCGAGCGCATGCGCGTACCGAGGCCGGCGGCCATTACGACCGCTCCGAGGGTTCTCTCGCTGTTCGTCACGAAGGCTGGGGCGCCAGGATTCGAACCTGGGATCACGGGACCAAAACCCGTTGCCTTACCGCTTGGCCACGCCCCAGAGTGCGGGCGTCATCTTGCCACCCCCGCCAGACCGGCTCGCAAGGGACGCGTGACGAACGTCTGCCCGTGCGTCGCGACGAGCGCAGCGGCGCGCGCGGCATCATCCGCGCGCTCGAACAGGGCGTACACGGTCGGGCCGGCTCCCGAGACATCGGCGCGGAACGCTCCGGCGTCCGCGAGCTCCGCGGCGATCGGCGACGAAGCGAGATCGTTGCGCGGGAGGGTCGCGAGATCTCGCGGACGGGCGACGCTCTCCAGCGCCCGCCTGAACTCAGCGGCCCGGTCCGCGAACCCCGCCTCGCCGCTGCGCCGGTCGAACGCGTCGTACACGCTGGCCGTCGACTCCTTCAAGACGTCGTGCGGAACGACGAGAAGCACGTGGTAGTCCGTCGGTAGCGTCGCCGGACGGAGCTCGGTGCCGTCACCGGTCGCGAGCTGCGGCCCTTCGCGCAGGAAGAATGGGACGTCGGCGCCGACGGTCGCCGCGAGTCGACCCAGCTCGTCGTCGGCGAGCTGCGTGCCGAGCATCGTGTTCGCGATGTGGAGCGCCGTCGCGGCGTCCGAGCTTCCGCCGCCGAGGCCGGCCGCGACGGGGATCTGCTTTTCGATGTGGACGCGCCAGCCGCGCTCCGTCCCCACGGCACGAGCGAGGGCCCGAAGTGCCGCGCTGACGATCGTGTCCCCCGCGAACCCGGTGACCTCGGGGGCGTCGGCGGGCTCGACGGAGAGCTCGTCGGCGAGCTCGACGGCCTGCAGCACGGTGACGAGCTCGTGCCGGCCGTCCTCTCGACGCGACCCGACCACGAGCCCGAGGTTGATTTTCGCGTGGGCGCTCGCGCGCATCACGCAAGCGCCTCGGCGAGAGCGACGAATGCGGCCGGCTCGATCTCCTCGGCGCGCACCGCGGCGCCTAGGTCGATGGACGCCAGTGCCTCCTCGACCTCCGTACGCGTCGCGAGCCCGGCGTTCGAGATCGAATTCGCGACGGTCTTTCGCCGGTGGGCGAACGACGCCTCGACCACGCCGCGGACGCGTCCGATCGGGGCGGTCGCGTGACGCTCGAAGGCGACGAGAGCCGAATCCACGCGCGGCCGCGGCCGGAAGACCGTCGGCGGCACGTGGTGGAAGCCCGTCTTGCGCGCGGCGAGCTGTACGAGGACGGACACCGCGCCGTACGCCTTCGTACGCGTGCTCGCAAAGAAGCGGTCGGCGACCTCGCGCTGCACCATCACGCACCAGCTCGTCAGCGACGCAGCGTGCTCGAGCGTCTCCACGACGAGCGGCGTGGCGATGTTGTACGGCAGGTTCGCGACGAGCTTCCCCGGTGCAGGTGCGAGCGCGTCGATGTCGAGCCGGAGCGCGTCCTCCCAGACGAGAGCGACGTTGTCGGCCGCGCCGAGCGCGTCGCGCAGCCTCGGCTCGAGCGAGCGGTCGAGCTCGACGCCGTGGACGAAGCGCACGCGACTCGCGAGGTAGCGCGTTAGGACACCGAGACCCGGCCCGATCTCGAGGACGACGTCCTCGTCGCGCAGATCGGCAAGGCGGCCGATGACGCCGAGGATGTTCTCGTCGACGAGGAAGTGCTGTCCGAGCGACTTCTTCGGCGCGACGCTCACGTGAGACCGAACGCGGTCGTGGCGTTCGCATGCGTTTGAGCCGCGAGCTCGGCGAGCGACTCGCCGCGTGCCTCGGCGAGGGCCTGCAGCGTGTGCACTAGGTTCGCGGGCTCGTTCCGCGTGCCTCGCACCGGCTGGGGAGCGAGGTACGGGCTGTCCGTCTCGACCAGGATGCGGTCCGACCGGATGGCGGACGCGGCCTCCCGGAGTCCTCCCGCATTGGGATACGTGACGTTCCCCGCGAACGACACGTAGTAGCTGCGGTCGGTCGCCAGGGCGACGAGAGCCGGGGACGAGAAGCAGTGCAGAACGACGGTGCCGGCGAAGCCTCCGAGTGCCTCCGCAGTCTCGTCGTCGGCCTCGCGGTTGTGGACGACGAGGGCGAGGCCGAGCTCGTCCGCAAGGGCGATCTGCGCGTCGAACAGCCGACGCTGCTCGTCCGGTGTCGCGAAGCGACGAACGGTGTCGAGACCGGTCTCGCCCACAGCCACGACCTTCGGATGCCCGAGGAGCTCTCGGAGCTCGTCGAGTCGCGACGCATTCGGCTCGCCTGCGCTGTGCGGGTCGACGCCGAGTGCCGCGACGACGCCGTCGTTCGCGTCGGCAATCGCGAGTGCTGACCTGCAGGACTCGATTCCCGTGCCGATCGTGACCACGCGCGCGACTCCTGTGGCGCATGCCCGGTCGAGAAGCGAGCTCACTGGCCCATCGCACGCGTCGAGGTGCGCGTGCGAGTCGATCACGCGGCCGCGTGCGGCGCGTCGATGCGCGGGAAGAGCGGCGGCGCCGGCCGGATGCCCGTCATAGCCGTGGTCTTCCCGTACGCGACACCGTCCCAGCCGACCGCGTCGGCCGGAAGCCCGAGCGACTCGAGGATCCGCGGCGCGGTCTCCGGGAGGTACGACGCGAGTGCGACCGCAACGGCCCGGAGCCCGTCGACGAGGTCGTAGAGCGTCGCCTCGAGCTCCTCGTGCTTGCCGTCCTTCGCGAGCTGCCACGGTGCGCTCGACTCGACGAAGCGGTTCAGCCCGCGGACGACCTCCCAGATGCGCTCGAGCGCGCCTGTCAGGTCGTAGACGTCGAACCGCGCGGCGAGATCGTCCCCGAGCCCGGAGAGCAGCGACGCCACCTCCGAGCCCGTGCTCGGCCGCGCCGCAAGCGAGCCGCCGAGGAAGCGGTCGACCATCGCCGTCGTTCGCGAGACGAGATTTCCGAGGTCGTTCGCGAGCTCGCGGTCCCGGCGCTCGTGCACACCCTCGATCGAAACGGTTCCGTCCTGCCCGAACGACACGGCGCGCATCGACCAGAAGCGGACGGCGTCCGCGCCGTAGACGTCGATGAGGTCGAGCGGGTCGATGACGTTCCCGAGCGACTTCGAGATCTTGCGGTCGTCGAGGAGCAGGAATCCGTGGACGAAGAGCTGCTGGGGAACCTCGTAACCCGCCGACATGAGCATCGCCGGCCAGAAGACGCAGTGGAAGCGGAGGATGTCCTTGCCGATCAGGTGCCGCGCGACCGGCCAGAAACGCTCGCGCAGGTCCTCGCCCTCGCGTGCATAGGTGAGCGCGCTCAGGTAGTTGACGAGCGCGTCCGCCCAGACGTACGCGACCTGCTCGGGATCCCACGGGATCGACACGCCCCACGGCTGCCCCGCACGGCTGATAGAGAAGTCCTGCAGGCCACCCGCGATGAAGCTGCGCGCCTCGTTGTAGCGGAACCCGGGAAGCACGAAGTTGGGGCGGCTGTCATACAGCCCGAGCAGGCGCTCCTGGTACGCGGAGAGCCGGAAGAACCAGTTCTTCTCCTCGATCCACTCGGGAACCGTGTCGTGGAGCGGGCACTTCCCGTCGACGAGCTCGTCCTCCGTCTTGAACGCCTCGCAGCCGACGCAGTACAAGCCCGCGTACACGCCCTCGTAGACGTCGCCCGCGTCGTACATGCGCTGGAGGAAGTCCTGGACGAAGACCTTGTGCCCGTCGTCCGTCGTGCGGATGAAGAAGTCGTTAGTGGCGTCGAGCCGCTTCGGCAAGTCCTGCCATGCGGAGACGATCCGATCCGCGAACTCCTTGGGCTCGAGGCCCTCCTCGGCGGCGACCCGTGCGACCTTCGACGCATGCTCGTCCACGCCCGTCAGGAAGAACGTGTCCTCCCCGCGCTGACGGTAGTGCCGGGCGAGGATGTCCGCTGCGATCGTCGTGTACGCATGCCCGATATGGGGCGTCGAGTTCACGTAGTAGATCGGCGTCGTTACGTAGTAGGACACGGGCGAGAATGATAGGGAGTCGCCTCCGAGCCACCCGCGCCCGCGCGTGGATCCGTGCGGCGGGAAGAACAAGAAGCACCGCGACGGAAAGCACACCGACGAGCACGAGCAGCCGCGACGCCCACGGTGAGCCGCGACGAGCGGCGGCCGTGGCAGTCGGGGAGGGTGAGCTCGCCGCTCGTCGCGATTCGTGTGCGGACGCTCGCGGACGGGTCACCGGCCTGCGGACGCTCGCGGATCCAGGCTGCGCCGACGGCTCGGTCGCCAGCCCACGGGTCGACGTCGGCCGCCGACCCCGAAGCGCGGGTGCGCTCGCTGCCGAGCCGAAGTCCGCGGGTCGGTGAGCATGCATCGCCGGATCGCCAATGCGCCGAGCGCTCGTTCCGGCATTCCGGCCGGCCGCGGACGCGCCGGCGTTATCGGTGCGAGCGTCCGCGCCGGTGCGCTGCTCCCGTCGCTTGGAGCGAAACGTCCGGCCGATCGAGGTCGGCCTCACGGACGTCGTGGACGCCGAGATCGATGTCGCGTCCACGCTCGTCTGCGCCGCGGACGGCTGCGGCGACTCCGCTCCCGCGGTCGAGGCTGAGGGAGCCTGCGTGCCCGCGCCGCTCGAGGACGTCGGCTGCGCGGCTGCGGGGGCTGCATTGGGCTCGGCCGAAGGCGCGGCCGTCGGCGCGGGCGCAGGCGTGGGAGGAGCTTCGAGCGGAGCTCGGGACGGAAGGAGCGTGAGCGGATCGACGTAGGTCTCGTCCGCGCCGAACCGGATGCCGAGATGGACGGAAGGCACCGGCTGCTCCGGCTCGCCCGACTGCCCTGCGTCGGCGATCGGCTGTCCTTCCGAGACGCTCGCACCGCGACGGACGCGCAACGCGCCCAGGTGCATCAACGACGCCTTGTAGCCGTCCGAGGTCGTGATGGTGACCGTGTCGCCGTACGTCGGAAGCGACCCGGCGAAGGTCACCTCGCCGGCGACCGGCGCGCGGACCGCCGCTACGTCGCCGAGTCCGATGTCGATGCCCCGGTGTTGTCCGCCCGCGTACGTGTTGTCGACCACCGAGAACCCACGCAAGACGGCACCGTCGGTGGGCCATGTCCACGCCCCGGCAGGCGAGACGGCGAGGAGCGCCCACCCCACGACG
Source organism: uncultured Gaiellaceae bacterium (assembly GCA_963846995.1). Classification (GTDB taxonomy): domain Bacteria; phylum Actinomycetota; class Thermoleophilia; order Gaiellales; family Gaiellaceae; genus GMQP-bins7. The sequence goes on from CAWJYD010000013.1 coordinate 105,081, forward strand.
AGACCGAGACATCCTGCACGTCGCGTTGTCCTGCGAGTGAACACGCCTCGACGGTAGCGAGCGCCGGCAGGCGCCCGCAACGCAATTGACGCTCTTGTTACAGAGAGCGGCGGTAGAGAGCGTTCCGCGACGCGCCGGTCAGCTTGGCGACCGCGTCCGCGGCCGCGCGACGCGACGCGCCCGCCGCGACGAGCTCCGCAACGGCCCGGACGGCGTCCTGGTTCAGAGCACGCTCGCGGCGCTGCTCCGCCGGCGCCACGACGAGGGTCACCTCGCCCTTCGGCGGCTCGGCGTACCTCGCCGCGAGCTCCCCGAGCGTCCCGCGCGCGACCTCCTCGAAGCGCTTCGTGAGCTCGCGGCACACGGCAGCACGGCGCTCGCCCCCGAGCTCCTCCGCGAGCATCGCCAGAGACGCCGGAAGGCGCCGCGGCGACTCGAACGCGACCACTGCGCCGGCCCAGGCGGCGAGCTCGTGCGCCAGCGCCCGCAGCTCACCTGCTCGCCGTGGCAGGTAGCCGACGAACTGGTAGCGCTCGGGGCCGAACCCGCTCGTCACGAGTGCCGTCTCGACCGCGGAGGGGCCGGGGAGCACGGTGACCTCGGCGCCGGCAGCGACCGCGGCCGCGATCAGCCGCGAACCGGGGTCGTTCACCCCGGGTAGCCCCGCGTCCGAGACGAGGGCGATCCGCTCGCCACCTCGAATCCGCCGCACGAGCTCCGGCGTCCGCGCGGCCTCGTTGTGGCGGTGGTAGCTCCCGAGTCGAGCCGCGAGTCCATGGCGCTCGAGCAGGACGCGCGTGCGCCGGGTGTCCTCGCAGAGGACGAGATCTGCCTCGCGAAGCTCCTCGAGGACGCGAAGGGTGACGTCCAGGAGGTTCCCGATCGGCGTCGCGCAGACCGCGAGCGGCATCAGCGGCGGCAGTCGGACGCCGCGTCGCCGGGGCGCGCCGCGCCTGCCGGCCCGGATCGCGAGAGAGCCTCCACGGCGGGGGCTACCATAGCGTCCCGCATGGCCGAGGGAGACAAGCCCTACAGGCTGTATCGCGGTGGCCGCACGAAGGGCAAGGTTCCCCTCCAGCGCACGACTCGGCCAACGACGCAGCCCGCGCGCACGTCCGGAACCGGCGGCTGGTGGCGCGGCCGGCGCTGGTGGCTGTGGGCGACCCTCGCGGTCGTCGGGCTGCTCGTCCTCGCGATCCTCTGGGGCTTCCTCGGGTACCGCTCCTTCTCCCAGGGCGTCGACAAGGCCAACGACCGGCTGCCGCGGAGGGCGAAGGCGCAGCTCGCGAAGCGCGACCGCTCCACGCTCTCGGATCCGACGACGGTGCTCGTCGTCGGCACGGACGGCGGCCGCGCTCGCGGGCACGCCGGGTTCAATCGGTCGGACTCACTCATGCTGATCCGGTTCGATCCCCACACGCACCGGGTCGCGTACCTCTCGATCCCGCGCGACCTGCGCGTCGAGATCCCCGGATACGGAAGCTCGAAGATCAACGCCGCGAATCAGCTCGGAGGCCCCGCTCTCACGCTCGCGACGGTGAAGGCGCTTACCGGGCTCCCGATCGACCACGTCGTCGTGGTCGACTTCGACGGCTTCCGCGACCTGATCGACGCGGTCGGCGGCGTGGAGATCGACGTGCCGAAGAAGATCCTCTCCAACCGCTTCGATTGTCCGTACAAGCCGAAGCGCTGCGCGAGCTGGCAGGGATGGCGCTTCGACAAGGGGACGCAGCACATGAACGGCGAGCGTGCGCTCGTCTACTCGCGGATCCGCGAGAACCGGCTCGACCCCTCGGACACGGACATCTCGCGCGGGACGCGGCAGCAGGCGGTCGCCGACGCGCTCGGACATCGGATCGCGAGCTTCGGCACCTTCCTCCGCTTGCCGTTCATGGGGCACGAAATCGCCGCTCCCCTGGCCACCGACCTCTCGGCCTGGGAGCTGTCGCAGCTCGGCTGGGTGCGCTTCCGCGCCGGCTCGGGCGGTTCGCTGCGCTGCCGGCTCGGAGGCGAGCCCTCGAGCGTCGGCGGGGAGTCCGTCCTCCTCGGCTCCGACGACAACGCCTCCGTGATCTCGATGTGGCTCGGGAGCTCGGCGCCGCTTCCACCGCCGAAGGGCACGCTCTACGGCGCCGGCTGCACGCGGCGCTGAGGCGCTGGAGGCTTGATGTGAAATTGGCGCGCCGTCGGGGCTGGTCACGACCAAGCCGGGCGTCGCACGTACGAGTCGTGCAGGCTTGAAGCCTGTGCGACTCGCGCGGGTGGCGATCCGGCACCGTGTCGTGGGCGGCATCCGGCCCGCGTGAATTTCACATCAAACCTCTAGGTCGAGTCGGAGCCGGACGCGGGCTTCGGCTTCGCGTCCGCTGCGGGCTTCTCCGCCGGCTTGTCCGCCGCCTTGTCCGTCCCCGACGAGCTCTCGCCGTCCTTCGCCTTCGACTTCCTGCTGCCGTAGTCCGTCGAGTAGAAGCCCGAGCCCTTGAAGTGGACGGCCACCGGGAAGAGGAGCTTCTCGACCGGCCCGGCACCGCAGGTCGGGCACGACTCGGCCGGCGGGTCGCTCATCTTCTGGAAGAGCTCGAACGTGTGGCCGTTCGGGCAGCGGTACTCGTAGATCGGCACGTGCGCGGGAATCTAGCCGCGCTACGGCGCGGGTCGACGCCGATCGCGCTCGGCTTCGAGGAGCTCGAGATAGCAGGGGGCGCTCTCGAACGCCGCCAGCCCACGCGGCCGTCCGCGGCGACGCGCGATGCGACGGCGTCGGTTCAGCGCCGCGACGGCCGCTGAGGCGCCCACGATCCCGCCGAGCAGGAAGGAGCGAAGCCGCCTGTTGCCCTCTCCCCCGTCCATGTCCGGATCTTACGATCCCTCCTCGTGCTCGTCTGCTGCCTCGGGGATCTGACGCTCGACGTCGTCGTCCGGCTGGCGAGCGAGCTCGCCCGCGACGGCGACACCCCGGCCGAGATCAAGATCGGGCCGGGCGGGCAGGCCGCGAACGTCGCGGCGTGGGTGGCGACGCTCGGCGCCGGCGCGCGGTTCGTGGGCAAGACGGGCGAGGACGACGCGGGCACGCTCGCCCGGGCAGGGCTCGCAGCTCACGGCGTCGACGTCGTCGGCCCCGTCGAGGGCAGGAACGGCGCGATCTGCGCGCTCGTCTCCGCGGACGGAGCGCGCTCGATGGCGGCAGACCGGGCCAGCGCCGGCGAGCTGCACGCCGACGAGCTGCAGCCGGACTGGCTCGTGGGGTGCGACACGCTTCACGTCTCGGGCTACGCGCTCACGGCGGAGCCCACTCGCGGAGCCGCCCTCGCGGCCGCCGAGCTCGCGCGCGCCGCGGGGGCGCGAGTGACCGTCGACCTGGCCTCGTGGAGCGCGATCCGGGACGGCGGGATCGAGGCGTTCCGCGTGGCGCTCGAGCGGCTGCGGCCCGACGTCGTGTTCGCGAACGAGGACGAGGAGAGAACGGTCGGCCGGGCGGGCGTCGACGCGGCGTGGATCGTCACGCTCGGAGCGCGAGGCTGCTCGTTCGACGGAGACGAGCGGGCGGCGCTCCCCGTCGAGCGGGTCGTCGACACGACCGGCGCAGGCGACGCGCTCGCAGCAGGGTGGCTCGTCGGCGGCCCCGATCTCGCCCTCGCGGCGGCGGCGCGCTGCGTCGGACAGCTGGGAGCGATGCCGGTAGCGTCGCCCGCGTGAACGATCTGATCGACGTATCGGAAGAAGTGCGCGCTGCGCTCGAGGACGGCACACCGGTCGTCGCTCTCGAGACAACGCTCGTCGCGCACGGCTTCCCCGCGCCCGACGGAGTCGAAGTCGGCCTCGAGAGCGAACGCGCCGTCCGTGACGCGCGGGCGGTGCCGGCCGCGACCGGTGTCCTCGACGGCCGGATTCGCGTCGGCCTCTCGCCCGACGAGCTCGCGCGCTTCACGCAAGACGCGCGCAAGGTCGGGCCGCGCGACCTCGCCGCCTGCGCGGTCGCCGGCGACGTCGGCGCGACGACGGTCGGCGGCCTCCTGGTCGTCGCCCGCGCCGTCGGCATCCGCTTCCTCGGAACGGGCGGCATCGGCGGCGTCCATCGCGGCTATCCGTCTCCACCGGACGTCTCGGCCGACCTCGTAGCGCTCGTCCAGTGCCCGGTTCTCGTGTCCTGCTCGGGGGCGAAGTCGCTCCTCGACATCCCGGCCACCGTCGAGTACCTCGAGTCGCTGGGCGTCCCGGTGCTCGGGTTCCGCGCCGACACGCTGCCGCTCTTCTACTCGGCCGCCGGAGGGCCGCCCGTCCCGCAGAGGGTCGACGACGCGACCTCAGCCGCGCGCATCGCAGCCGCGCACTGGGAGCTCGGCGGCTGCGGGCTCCTGCTCGCGAACCCGCCGCCCCGGAGCCTGGAGGTCGAGAGCTTCATCCAGGAGGCCGTCTCGGACGCGGAGCGCCAGGGCGTCTCCGGACAGGCCCTCACGCCGTTCCTGCTCGCATTTCTCCACGAGCGCTCGCACGGGGAGACGCGCGAGGTGAACCGTGAGCTGGTCGTCGCGAACGCGCGGCTCGCCGCCGAGGTGTCGGTAGCGTTCGCCGCCCTGTGAGCACCGCTCGCCTTCAGCTCGCGGTGCGTGGGGAAGAAACCATGTTTCCCCCACGTGCCCCCTTCTTCCTGAAAGCGCAGGGAACCTCCCGGTTCCCCACACCCCTCCCCCCTCACAGGCTGGCGACCAGCCTGTGAGCCTCTACGACACGGTCCGGGAGCTCCCGCTCGAGGTCGACGGATACGAGCTCGAGCTGCTCTCGCTGCAGGCGCGTCCCGACTTCCTGCGCAAGTCCACCGTCGTGCACCTCCAGGGTGGCGGCGAAGAGGGCATCGGCGAGGACGTCACCTACGAGGGCGACGAGCACGATCAGCTGCAGGAGCGGGGGCCCGATCTTCCGCTGACCGGCTCGTGGACGCTGCACACGTTCTCGGAGCACCTCGCGACCCTGCCGCTGTTCACGGCCGAGCCCAAGCAGCACGCGTACTACGACTACCGCAGGTGGGGATTCGAGAGCGCGGCCCTCGACCTCGCGCTGCGACAGGCCGCGCTCTCGCTCGGCGACGCACTCGCGCGGCAGCCGCGTCCGGTGTCGTTCGTCGTCTCCGGGGGCCTCGGCGATCCGCCTTCCACGGCTCGCGTGCACGAGTGGCTCGCGCTCTACCCGAGCCTGCGCTTCAAACTCGACGCGAACTCGAGCTGGACCGACGAGCTCATCGCGGAGCTCGCCGAGACGGGCGCCGTCGACTCGGTCGACTTCAAGGGCCAGTACCGGGGCACCGTCGTCGACGCGCCTGCGGACCCGGTCATGTACCGCCGCGTCGCCGAGGGGCTACCAAACGCATGGCTCGAGGATCCCGACCTCACGGTGGAGACGACCGAGGTCCTCGAGCCCCACCGTGACCGGGTGACCTGGGACGCGATCATCCACTCCGTCGAGGACATCGAGGCACTCCCTTGGAAACCGCGCACCGTCAACGTGAAGCCGTCGCGCTTCGGGTCGGTCCAGCGGCTCTTCGCTGCATACGACCACTGCGAGGCGAACGGGATCGGAGCGTACGGCGGCGGTCAGTGGGAGCTCGGCCCGGGACGCGGGCACATCCAGCTGCTCGCGGCGCTCAACCATCCCGACACGCCGAACGACGTCGCACCCCGCGAGTACAACCTCGACCCGCAGCCCAGGCTGCCGGCGAGCCCGCTCATCGTCAGAGCGCGCGAGACCGGCTTCCTCGCGCTCTAGCCCGGCTACTCCAGGCTCGCCAGGAAGTCGTCGATCGCGATCAGCGGAAGCGACTCGAGCTTCGCGCTCCCCCGCGCACCGAGCGCGAGCGAGACCTTCGCGATCGTGAGGTCGTCGGGTGCTTCGACGATGTTCACGAAGTCGTATGAACCGAGAGCCGCCCACTGGTGGAGCACCTTCGCGCCCATCTCCTCCACGTCGCGGTTGACTTCGGACACGCGCGCCGGGTTCGCGTGCAGGGTCTGTACGCCCTTCTCGGTCAGGGTCGTAAGCATCAGGTAGGTCGGCATCTCACTCCTTTGCGGTCGCTGTATCCCGGCGCGAGCGTAACCGAGCGTCCTGGTCGACGTAGAGGATCGCCCCGCCGATGAAGAGCAGCGGTGCGAGCACCGTGTCGGCGAGGAAGATCGCCGTGCGCACGGCGTTGTCGGCCTGCGACTGCAACAGGAGCGCCAGCCCGGCGCGCATGAGGAAGAAGAGGATCACGAGCGTCGCGAGCGCGCCCGCCGCGTGCACGTAATCGGCCCGCCCGAGCTCGAACCCCCGCCGCAGCGATGCGAGCAGCGGAGTGCCCTCGGCGATCGCGACCGGGACGACGAGCCCGACGAGTGCGAGCCAGAGCACCGCCGCGACCGCGAACCACGGGAAGAAGAGCGCCGCGGGCACGAACACGAGGCTTCCCCCGACGATCGCGACGACCCACGAGCGGAGCGGGGCTTGCGTCTCGGTGACGAGTCGGGCCGCGTACCCGTAGGCGGCCGAGAACAGCGGTGCGGTCACGAGCAACGCCACCGTCACCACTCCGCGCGACGTCCCCGTCGTCAGCTGGTTGATCGCCGCGACGAGGATCCCGAGCGGCAGGGCGCGGAGGAAGTGCCGCCCGTACAGCTTGATCGACTCGGCCACGAGCTGACCGACTGTGCGGGTCTCGGGTGGGAGCGGTGGCGGGAGAGGACGCTCCGCCCGCCTCGCCGACCGCGCCATATCCGGAGGCTAGTCCGCCGCCGCGGCGAGCACGTTCGGGAGGACGTCCGCGAGCGCCTCGAGGGCGCGCCCGATCCGCCAGCGGGCACGGTCGCCCTCCGCGATCTCATTCGAGACCGCGCGCACCTCGACTGCCGGAACCCCTGCGACCGCGCACGACCGCAGGACGCCGAACCCCTCCATCGCCTCGACGCGCAGCGCCTTCCCCGCGCTTGCGACGCCGCCGACCGATGCGCTCGTGCCGATCGGCAGGACGAGCGCGTCCGGCACGGCGTCGCGCACCGCCGCAAGCAACGCTGCGTCCGGCTCGAGCCTGTCGACGACGGGGATCTCCGCCGAGATGTCGACGTACACGGATTCATTCCCGATGACGATGCCGCCGGGGGTGATCCCCCGAGCGCCCGCGACCCCGACGTGCACGACAGCCGAGGGCGGGTCGAGAGCGAGAGCGCGGGCGGTGGACGCGGACGCTTCGACGGGCCCGACGCCGCAGACGAGACCGTCCCGGCCACAGAGCTCGATCTCGGTCGCGGCCACGAGAAGCACGGCCATCGCTCGATCCTACGGCTCGACCGGATCGAGGGCGAAGACCGGGTGACGCGGCGCCTCGGCCAGCCACTCGGCGTCGGACGACGCGAGCGAGATGTCGAAGAACGGTCGCGTAACGCGCCCCAGCCGGTAGTACTCGCGCAGGATCGGGACGGCCGAGGCGGCGTCGAGCTCCCGCACGCCGAGCCGCTCGCGACGGCGCCCGCGACGGAGCTCGACCCAGCCCGCTGCGCGCGCGTTCAGCACCCAGTTGCGGTCGCCGTACGGCGCGACGAGCCAGCGCTCCTCGCCGCGCCGCACGAGCGAGACGGGCGTCGACCAGAGCTTCCCGCTCCGGCGCCCGGGAACCGTGAGGACGACCGTCCGGGGGCCGGCGAGCCCGAGGCGCGCGAGGGGCCGGACGACTGCGTTCAGCACCCGGCGCCAACGGCTGGCTCGATACGGCTTCATCGCTCGACGACGGTAATACCCAGCATGCTCATCCACGGCGCCACCTCACACCACATCTACGCTGGCGCGGCCTCGATCGCTCCCTCCCGGCCCGAGGCGTAGGCGGCCCGGTACGCCTCCTCGCCGAGCGCAGCGCGCGCGAGCTCGGCCGTCTCCGCGTTCATCAGCGAGCCGAAGTCGTCGTCACGGATTCCCAGGTCGTCGAGCTCGCTCATCGCATATCCGAGGAGACGCGACAAGGAGAAGGCCGCTCGCGGGCGGCCTTCTCACTCACGTGTTGCGCTATGCGGTCGCGTGCGCGGTCGCTTCGGCCCGTCGGAACCCGAGCTCGCCACCGGCGGCGGCGACCTGCACGGTGTCTCCCTCCGTGAACCGCCCCTCGAGCAGCTCGAGCGCGAGCGGGTTCTCGACCAGACGCTGGATCGCGCGCTTGAGCGGTCGGGCGCCGTACGCGGGGTCCCAACCTTCCTCGGCGAGCAGCTCCTTGGCCTCGTCGGTCACCTCGAGACCCAGACGCCGCTCGGCGAGCCGCTCGCGCAGACGCCCGAGCTGGAGCTCGACGATCTCGGAGAGCTGCTCGCGCGTCAGCGGCTCGAACGACACGACCTCGTCGACGCGATTCAGGAACTCCGGGCGGAACCGGTCGCGCAGCTCGTTCGAGGAGCGGATGTTCGAGGTCATGATGATCACGGTGTTGCGGAAGTCGACCGTGCGGCCCTGACCGTCGGTCAGGCGTCCGTCGTCGAGCACCTGCAGGAGGACGTCGAAGACCTCGGCGTGCGCCTTCTCGATCTCGTCGAGGAGGACGACGGTGTACGGGCGGCGGCGGACGGCCTCCGTGAGCTGCCCGCCCTCCTCGTAGCCGACGTAGCCGGGCGGCGCACCGACGAGCCGGGCGACGGTGTGCCGCTCCTGGTACTCGGACATGTCGAGCCGCACCATCGCTCGCTCGTCGTCGAACATGAACTCCGCGAGCGCGCGGGCGAGCTCGGTCTTCCCGACCCCGGTCGGGCCGAGGAAGATGAACGAGCCGATCGGGCGGTTCGGATCCTGCAACCCGGAGCGCGCGCGCCGCAGCGCGTTCGCCACCGCCTCGACCGCCTGAGCCTGGCCGACGACGCGCTGATGGAGCCGCTCCTCCATGTGGATGAGCTTCTCGACCTCGCCCTCGAGCAGGCGCGACACCGGGACGCCGGTCCAGGCGGAGACGACCGCGGCGATGTCGTCCTCGTCGACCTCCTCCTTCACCATCGGCGCTTCGCTTCGCTCCTCGCGCTCGGCGAGCTCCTTCTCGAGCTCGGGAAGGATCCCGTACTGGATCTCCGCGACGCGCGCGAGGTTGCCCTGGCGCTCCTCGCGCTCGGCCTCCATGCGCAGCTCGTCGAGCTGCCGCTTGATGTCCGCGACGCGCTGCAGCGACTCCTTCTCGCGTGACCAGCGCGCTGCGAGCTCGTCGCGTACGGACTGCGCGTCGACGAGCTCGCGTTCGACTGGCTCGCGCACGCTCTCGGTCTCGTTCGCCAGCGCGGCGAGCTCGATCTCGAGCTGGCGGACTCGCCGGTCCGCCTCGTCGAGCTCGACGGGCGAGGAGTCGATCTCCATGCGTAGGCGCGACGCCGACTCGTCCACGAGGTCGATCGCCTTGTCGGGAAGGAAGCGGTCGGTGATGTAGCGGTCGGAGAGCACCGCAGCCGCGACGAGCGCCGAGTCCCGGATCTCGACGCCGTGGTGTGCCTCGTAGCGCTCCTTCAGCCCGCGCAGGATGGCGATCGTGTCCGCGACCGACGGCTGCCCGACGAAGACGGGCTGGAAGCGCCGCTCGAGCGCCGCGTCCTTCTCGATGTGCTTGCGGTACTCGTCGAGCGTGGTCGCCCCGACCGCGCGCAGCTCACCGCGCGCGAGCTTCGGCTTCAACAGGTTCGCGGCGTCGACGGCGCCCTCCGCCGCGCCCGCGCCGACGATCGTGTGCAGCTCGTCGATGAAGAGCACGATCTCGCCCGCCGCGTTCTCGATCTCGGCGAGGACGGCCTTCAGCCGCTCCTCGAACTCGCCGCGGTACTTCGCGCCCGCGAGGAGCGCGCCGACGTCGAGCGCCCACACGCGCTTGCCCTTCAGTCCCTCGGGGACGTCTCCGGCGACGATCCGCTGCGCGAGGCCCTCGACGATCGCGGTCTTCCCCACTCCGGGCTCGCCGATGAGAACCGGGTTGTTCTTCGTCCGGCGCGAGAGCACCTGGATCACGCGACGGATCTCCTCGTCGCGGCCGATGACCGGGTCGAGCTTCCCCGACTCCGCGAGCGCGGTCAGGTCGCGGCCGTACTTCTCGAGCGCCTGGTACGAGCCCTCGGGATCCTGCGACGTGACCTTCTGCCCGCCCCGCACGCTCCTGGAGCGCCGCGAGCAGCGCGTCGCGCGGGACGACGTCGAGCGCGAGCAGGAGGTGCTCGACGGAGACGAACTCGTCGCCGAGGGCGCGCATCTCGTCGAACGCGCGCGTCGAGCACGCGGCTGAGGCGCGCGGACGCCTGCGGCTGCGCCGAGCCGCCCGAGACGGTCGGCAGCTGGCGGAGCCGCGCCTCCGCCTCGGCGCGGAGAGTCCCGGCCGCCTGTACCGGCCCGATCGACGAGCGTCCGCGGAAGCTCCTGGTCGAGGAGCGCGACCGTGAGGTGGTCGGGCGTGAGCTCGGGGTTGCCCGCGCGCCGCGCCAGCTCCTGCGCCGCGGCGACGGCCTCCTGGCTCTTGAGCGTCAGCTTGTTGAAGTCCACGTCAGCTCCTCGGGGCGGGGTGTCGCGCGGGCCGGTACAGCACGATCTCGCGCTTGTACGAGCGGTGCACCTGGGCGATCTCGTCGCGGAGCTCGCGCTCGAGCCGATCCATCCGCGCCCGCGTCCTGTTGAGCTCGTCCTGCAGCCGGAGCACGTGCTCGACGCCCGCGAGGTTGAGCCCGAGCTCGGTCGTGAGCCGGTTGACGAGCCGCAGACGCTCGACGTCGGCGTCCGAGTAGAGGCGCGTCCCGCCCGGCGTGCGACCCGGCCGCACGAGGCCCTTGGCCTCGTACAGGCGGAGGGTCTGCGGATGCATGCCGACGAGGTCGGCGGCGACCGAGATCATGTACCTCGGCGCGTCCGAGACGACCGGGCGGGCACCGTCCGTCATCTGCCGGCCCTCGCGAAGCTCTCGCGCGGATCCTCGTTCGACACCTTCCGGTACCCCTCGAGTGCCTCCTTCTCCGCCTTCGAGAGCTTCTTCGGAACGGTGACCTTCACGCGCGCGAGGAGGTCGCCGCGGCCCGAGCCCTTGAGGTGCGGAGCCCCACGGCCCTTCACGCGGAGCAGCTTGCCGCTCTCCGTGCCGCTCGGCACCTTCAGGGACACGGGCCCGGACGGCGTCGGGATCTCGACGGCCGCGCCGAGCGCCGCCTCGGCGTAGGTGACGGGGACGTCGAGCACGAGGTCCGACCCGCGCCGCTCGAACAGCGGAGACGGGTCGACGTCCACGACGACGAAGAGGTCGCCTGCCGGCCCGCCGTCGTGCCCGGCCTCGCCCTTGCCCTTGAGCCGCACCTTCGTCCCGTTCTTCGCCCCGGCGGGAATCTTCACGGCGTACCGCTTCGTCGCCAGCTCGCGCCCGCTCCCGCGGCAGTGCCTGCACGGGCTCTCGACGATCGTCCCGTTCCCGCGGCAGCGCGGGCACGGCTGGGAGAACGCGAACAGCCCCTGGGCCTCGGAGACGACGCCGCGCCCGCCGCACGTCGGGCACACGATCGGTGCCGTACCCGGCTCGGCGCCGGTTCCGTGGCAGACCGAGCAGGCCGTCTCGACCTCCACCGGAACGCGCACCTGCACGCCCTCGAGCGAGTCCTCGAACGAGATCCGCACGTGTGTCTCGAGGTCGTTGCCACGCATCGGCTGGCGGGTCGCAGAGCGCCGACCCCCCGCCGAACATGCCCGCCGAGGATGTCGCCGAGGTTGCCACCGAGATTGCCGAGGTCGAACTCCTCGAAGCGCATGCCGCCGAGGTCCGGCCCCGCGCCGCCCGGGAAGCCGCGCGCGCCGGCCTCGCCGAACGCGTCGTACGCCTTCCGCTTCTCGGCGTCCGAGAGGACGTCGTAGGCGCCCTGCACCTCCTTGAAGCGCTCCTCGGCGCCGTTGTCGCCGGGGTTCCTGTCCGGGTGGTACTCGCGCGCGAGCTTGCGATACGCCTTCTTGATGTCGTCGTCGGACGCGTTCTTCGGGACGCCGAGCACCTCGTAGGGGTTACGTGCCATCGCCGATCCTCTCGATGAAGCGATCGGGATCGTCCGGCGAGACCGCGAGCGCGGTGTCCCCGATCTCGAGCAGGACGACCCTGGCCCGGTTCGTGACGTACGCGCTCACCGTGCGGCCTTCGGCACGGAAGCGACCGAGGTAGCCGTAGCCACCGCCGTCGCCCGCGACGCGCAGGCCGAGGCGGCCGCGGTGCGGGTTCGCGAACGAGCCCGCGAACCGTCGCGGCGACGCGGATCGGCGCACGATCGACAGCGCGTGGTCATCGACGACGTACGCGCGCGGCTCGAGCCGACGCAACCACGCATGTAGGAGGGCGAGCGAGAGACCAACGAGGACCAGGACGACTCCCGCCGGCCGAGCGTCGTCGCCGAACGCGATCGCGCCACCGCCGACGAGCGCGGCCACGAGCACCCAGATGAGTGTCGTCATAAACCGCGCGACGGAGTCGAGCTCCGCGGCCTCGTACCGCGTGGCGGGGTCCATCACCGCTCGGTCGACGCCGCGGCGACGATCACCCGCGCAGGCCGCACGACCTTGTCGCCGATCCGGTAGCCGCGCTGGACGACCTCGAGCACCGAGCCCGGCTCCGCGTCGCCGCTCGGCTGCGTGAGCAGCGCCTCGTGCACGTGCGGATCGAACGCACCATCCGTCGGGATCTCCGCGAGCCCCTCCTTGGCGAGCGCCTGACGCAGCGACTTCTCGACGAGCTTGACGCCCTCGACGAGCTGCGCCTCCTCGTGCTCGCTCCGCGGCCTCGAGCGCGCGCTCGAGGTCGTCGAGGACCGGCAGGAGCTCGCGGACGAGCCGCTCGTGCGCATGCGCGACGAGCCGCTCCTGCTCGCGGACGGCGCGCTTGCGGTAGTTCTCGAAGTCCGCCTGCACGCGCTGCGGCGAGCTGCGAGGTACTCGTCGCGCTCGCGCGGTGACCTGCGCGAGTGCATCGTCGGGAGCCGGAGCCGCCTCGGGCCCCGACTCCTCGACCTGCGTCTCCGTGAGCTCGTCGCTCACGACTTCGTCGCTTCCTCTTCGTCGATGACCTCGAAGTCGGCGTCCTCGACGACCTCGTCCTCGGCCGAGGACGCCGCCGTTCCCGGAGGGCTGACCGCTCGGCTGTGCGTTTGCTTGCGCCGCGCCTGCGCGTAGAGCGCGTCGGCGAGCGAGCGCGACGCCTCCTGCGAGCGCCGCCGTCTTCGCCTGGATGTCGGCGAGGTCCGCGCCCTCGGTCGCCTGGCGAAGCTCCATGATCCGCCCCTCGATCGTCGACGCGTCGCCCTCGGGCAGCTTGTCGCGGTGCTCGCGCGAGCGTGCGCTCGGTCTGGTACGCGAGCTGCTCGCCCGCGTTGCGCGCGTCCGCGAGCTCACGCAGTCGATGCGCCTCGCCGGCGTGCGACTCGGCGTCCTAGATCATCCGGTCGACCTCGTCCTCGGTGAGCCCCGAGCCGCCCTCGATGCGGATCTGCTGCTCGTTGCCGGTGCCGAGGTCCTTCGCCGACACGTTGATGATCCCGTTCGCGTCGATGTCGAAGGAGACCTCGACCTGCGGCATCCCGCGCGTCGCCGGCGGGATCCCGACGAGCTGGAACTTGCCGAGCGTCTTGTTGAACGAGACCATCTCGGACTCGCCCTGCGCGACGTGGATCTCGACCGACGGCTGGTTGTCCTCGCGCCGTCGTGAACGTCTCCGACTTGCGCGTCGGGATCGTCGTGTTGCGCTCGATGAGCTTCGTGAAGACGCCGCCCTTGGTCTCGATGCCGAGCGAGAGCGGGGTCACGTCGAGAAGCAGGACGTCCTTGACGTCGCCCTTGCAGCACGCCCGCCTGGATCGCGGCGCCGACGGCGACGACCTCGTCCGGGTTCACGCCCTTGTGCGGGTCCTTGCCGATGAGCTCCTTCACCTTCGCCTGCACCGCGGGCATGCGGGTCATGCCGCCGACGAGCACGACGTGCTCGATGTCGGACGGCGGTGAGCCCGGCGTCCGCCAGCGCCTGCTTCGTCGGCTCGACCGTCCGCTCGAGGAGGTCGTGCGTGAGCTCGTCGAGCTTCGCGCGCGTGAGCTGGAGGTCGAGGTGCTTCGGGCCTTCGGGCGTCGCCGTGATGAACGGCAGGTTGATCTGCGTCGTCATCGTCGAGGAGAGCTCGACCTTCGCCTTCTCGCCCGCCTCGTAGAGGCGCTGGAGCGCCATCGGGTCCTGACCGAGGTCGATGCCCTGGTCGCGCTTGAACTCCGCGATCATCCAGTCGACGATCGCCTTGTCGAAGTTGTCGCCGCCGAGGTGGTTGTCGCCGTTCGTCGCCTTGACGTGGTAGACGCCGTCGCCGAGCTCGAGCACCGAGACGTCGAACGTCCCGCCGCCGAGGTCGAAGACGAGGATCGTGTGCTCTGCGGCCTCCTTGTCGAGCCCGTAGGCGAGCGCCGCAGCGGTCGGCTCGTTGATGATGCGCAGGACGTTGAGGCCGGCGATCTTGCCGGCGTCCTTCGTCGCCTCGCGCTGCGCGTTGTTGAAGTAGGCGGGGACCGTGACGACCGCGTCCGTCACCGGCTCGCCGAGGTAGGCCTCGGCGTCCGCCTTGAGCTTCTGCAGGATCATCGCCGAGATCTCCGGCGGCGCGTACTCCTTTCCCTCGGCCTTGACGCGGGCGTCGTCGTTCGCGCCCTTGACGACCTCGTAGGGGACGATCTTCATCTCCTCGGAGACCTCGTCGAACTTGCGCCCCATGAAGCGCTTGATCGAGAAGATCGTGTTCTGCGGGTTCGTGACCTGCTGGCGCTTCGCCGGCGCTCCGACGAGGCGCTGGCCGTCACGCCCGAAGGCGACGACGGACGGGGTCGTGCGTCCGCCCTCGGCGTTCGGGATGACGGTGGGCTCGGATCCTTCGAGGACGGCCATGCACGAGTTGGTCGTCCCGAGGTCGATGCCGATGGTCTTGGCCATGTGCTGCTCCTTCGCTCGTTGGTCAGCTTGTTTAGTTGCCTGAAGTACGAAAACCTGAGTCCTAACGTAGCAGATCACGGCTGAAGGAGATCACGAGCAGGCGCGGAGAAGCGGGCGACGCATGGAATGTTCTCGACGAGCGTCGCCTGCGGCGGCCTCGAACCGGGCCGTCGATCACGCGGCCGCATCATTCCGTACCTCGCGGGCCTGATGGCCCTCGATCACACTGCTCGCCGCGCTCGCCGTCCGCACGCTGGCGAGCCGGGGAGTTCGACAGCTTCGGCGACGTCGCGTGTGGTGGGCCGCGCAAACCGTCACGACGGTCGGCTACGGCGACGTCGATCCCGCAGACGGCGGTCGGCAAGGTCAGTCGCCGTGTTCGTCATGTTCGTCGGCGTCGCGGCCGATCTCGCTCATCACCGCTGTCGTCACCTCGGCTGTCATCGTCCTTCCAGCAGCCCGGCTCGCGGCGACATCGAGGCAGAGGAAGCAGCCGAGGACCCGCTCGTGGTCCTCCGGCGGATCGAGAAGCGGCTCGAGGCGCTCGAGCGCAGGCTGCCGCGCGCGGCTAGCGGAAGACCCCGATCAGCACGCCGCCGGCGACGACGAGCGCGGCGCCCAGCGACGAGCCGTCGGCCCGACGTGCTCGGACTTCCGCAGGACGAGCCACGAGAGCGTGACGCCCCAGAGCGACTCGGTCGCGACGATCGGCGAGACGACCGAGACGCGGCCGCGGGAGAACGCCTCGAAGAGGAAGATGTAGGAGAGGCCGTAGCAGAGCCCGGCGGGGACGAACGCCAGCGCCGCCCGTCGGGTCACGCGAGCGCGCGTCGAGCGCGAGGACGAACGCGAGCGAGACGGTCGTCCCGGTCAGCATCGTCACGAACGCCGCCAGGCCCGGCTCGACGTCGGTCGCATCCGTCCCGAGCCAGCGCACGAGCGTGTCCCGCGATCGCGAACGCGATCGTGCCGACGAGCGCGTAGACGAGCCCGACCCGCTTGAAGTGCTCGGGACGCGTGCGGTCGCTCGCGAGCAACGATGCCGCCCGTGACGATGAGCGCCGCCCCGAGCACGAGACCTGCGACGAGCGGCTCGTCGAGGAAGACGAGCGCCGTCGCGACGGCGAAGAGTGGAGCCGTCCCGACCGTGACGGACGTCCGCGACGCACCCGCATCGCGGACGGCGAACGTGAACAGGATCTGCGCGATACCGGGCGCCAGCAGGCCCGCGAGGACGAAGGGCCACGCGTTCGCGATGTCCCACTCGCCGCGGGCCACCGCGACACGGCCCGTGACGAGCGCAGGCCGGCGACGATCGTGAGGAGCGTCCCGGCAGGCGGCGCGACGCCCGTCTCGAGCGCGATGCGGACGAGCACCGTCATCGCGCCGAAGAGGAACGCCGACGAGGCGGCCGAGCAGGATCGGCGTCATGCTGGCCTGACCGCGCGTTGCGCGACAGCCGGCGCAGCGCGTTGCCGCGGCCGCAGGCTCCGCGACGACGATCGCCGCACATCATCACTGCGCAGCCGAGCCAGCCGGCCCAGCCGAGCACCTCGTCCGCGAGCAGCACCCCGAAGAGCGCGGCGAACGGCGCCTCGAGCGTGAAGACGAGCGCGGCGCGGGCCGCCGTCGTCCGCGCCTGCACCCAGGTCGCGATGAGGTAGCCGAGCGCGCCGGCGAAGATTCCCGTGACGAGGAGCGCGCCCCACACCGTCGAGCCGTGCGGCACCTCGAGCTCGCCGCGCGCGAGCGCGATCGCCGTGAAGCCGACGCACGACGTCGCCATCTGCAGGAACGTCAGCGCGCGCGGCGTCGTAGCGCGGCGCGAAGCGCTCCATCGCGGTGATCTGGAACGCCTGGAAGACGGCGTTCCCGAGGACGAGGCGTTGCCGAGCGTCGATCCGCCCGGCACGCCGTTCAGGAGCAGAAGCCCGACCACGGCGAGCGCGACGCCGAGCCAGAGCGCGCGCGGCACGGCGGTTCCGAAGAAGCGCGAGCGCGAGGAGCGGCGTGAAGACGACGTAGAGGCCCGGTGATGAAGCCGGTGCTCGCGACCGTCGTCCGCTCGAGTCCGGCGGTCTGCAAGCCGTACGCCGCGGCGAGCAGCGCGCCGACGCCGACCCCGGCGACGACGCCTCGACCGCGGGAGCGCGCGCAGCGAGCGCCACGCGAACGGGGCGAGCACGAGGGTCGAGATCGCGAACCGCACGGCGAGGAACGCGAACAGCGGATACAGCGCGATCGCGTCCTGCACCTGGACGAACGTGACGCCCCAGATCGCGGTGACGCCGACGAGGGCGAGGAGAGGGCCGGGCCGGCGCACCGCGCTGATTCTCTACGCTGCGTCGCGATGGCCACGACGGACACACTCGGCCGGCCGGTTCGCGATCTGCGGATCTCGGTCACCGACCGCTGCAACTTCCGCTGCGTCTACTGCATGCCGAAGGAGGTCTTCGGCCACGACTACCGGTTCCTGCCGCGGCGCGAGCTCCTCACCTTCGAGGAGATCGAGCGCGTGGCGCGGGTCGTTCGTCGAGCTCGGGCGTGCACAAGCTCCGGATCACCGGTGGCGAGCCGCTCCTGCGCCGCGATCTCGAGCGCCTGGTCGCAGCGGCTCGCGGCGATCGACGACGGCCTCGACGTCACGCTGACGACGAACGCCGCGCTCCTCGCGCAGAAGGCGCAGGCGCTCGCGGACGCCGGGCTCTCGCGCATCACCGTGAGCCTCGACTCGCTCGACGACGAGGTGTTCCGGGCGATGAACGACGTCGACTTCCCGGTGGCGCGGGTGCTCGCGGGTATCGACGCGGCCGCGGCCGCAGGGCTGCCCGTGAAGGTCAACGTCGTCGTCAAGCGCGGGCCTGAACGAGGGCTCGATCCTCGACATCGCACGACGGTTCCGCGGGACCGGGCACGCCGTTCGCTTCATCGAGTTCATGGACGTCGGCGCGACGAACGGCTGGCGGCACGACGACGTCGTGCCCGCTGCCGAGATCGTCGTCGACGATCGGCGCGGAGTTCCCGCTCGAGCCGCTCGAGCCCGCGTACCGCGGCGAGGTCGCCGAGCGCTACCGCTACCTCGACGGCGCCGGCGAGATCGGCGTCATCGCCTCGGTCACGCAGCCGTTCTGCGGCGACTGCACCCGCGCGCGGACTCTCGGCCGACGGGAAGCTCTACACCTGCCTCTTCGCCGTGCGCGGGCACGACCTCCGGGCGATCCTGCGCTCGGACGCACCGGACGACCTCGACGAGTCGATCCGCGCGCGTCTGGGCGCGCCGCGCCGACCGCTACTCGGAGATCCGCACCGAGCAGACACTCGTCCCTCCGCAGGGTCGAGATGTCGTACATCGGCGGCTGAGCGCTACGCGGTCGGCTCCGCCGCCGGCGGAGTGGCGGTGCCGCCTTTGGTGAACAGCCCGCGGCCCGGCGCGAGGCTCGGCCGTCCCGGCGCGCAGGATGACCGCCACCGACACGAGCACCGCCGCGCCGGCGACCGCCATCTGCGACGGTGACGTCCTCCCCGAGGATGAGCCAGCCGAGCACGACGGCGACGATCGGGTTGACGTAGGCGTAGGTCGAGACGAGCGACGATCGGCGCGACCCGGAGCAGCCAGACGTACGCCGTGAAGCCGACGAAGCTCCCGACCACGATCAGGTAGGCGAGGGCGAGCACCGCATCCTGTCGTCCACACGGCCTCGACCGATCTCGCCCGAAATCAGCGAGTACCCGGCGAGCAGGATCCCGCCGCAGAGCGAGGCGAGCCCGGCCGAGACGAGCGGCCGCCTTCGGCAGCGGCGCGCCGCGCGAGTAGAGCGACCCGGCGGCCCAGCACATCGCGCTGCACGACGATCACGAGCGCGCCGAGTCGATCGACCGACCCGTCTCCGAACGGATCGAAGAGGAACGCAGGCCCGCGAAGCCGAGCGCGATGCCGCCGTACGCGAGCACCGGGCAGGCGTCGCCCGAACGCGACGCGGTCGAACAGCGCCATCCAGATCGGGATCGTCCCGACGAGGAGCGCTGCGACGCCGGCCGGAACCGTCTGCTGCGCCCAGGCGAGCGCTCCGTGTCCCGTCACGAAGAGCAGACCGCCGAAGACGAACGCCGCGACGATCTGCGGCCGCCCGATGCGGTCCGCCTCGCGATCGCCGCGCGGGAGCGCGAACGCGAGCAGCACGCCGCCTGCGACGAGGTGCCGGATCGACATCGCGAGGAACGGCGGCAGGTCGCGGATCGGCGATCGCGAGCGCGATGAACGTCGAGCCCCAGACGACGTACACCGTCACGAGGGCGAGCCAGACCCGCACGTCGTGACGCGCAGCCATGCGGCCGATCGTGCCCGCTCGCGACCATCAGCTCAAGTCCGGTGTCAGACCGGATTCGATCACGTGCGCTGATGTCGCGTCCGTCGTTTGTCGCGGCGACGGTCAGGGAATCCGAGGCAGGTCGCCTCGTTAGAATCGAAGTCGCCGTGTCGAGCTTCGCCGCGGAGACATCGCGGCGCCTGCCACGCGGCTGGGCGCATCTGGCCCTCCAGTTCGTCATCTGGTTCGGGTTCTACGTCGCGTACCAGATCGCGCGCGGCGCAGCCGACCGCAGCGTCGCGCACGCGTTCCGAAACGGCGAGTGGGTCGTCCACACCGAGCGGCACCTCGGCGCGCTGTTCGAGCCGGCGGTGCAGCGCGTCGTCGACACCTCGTCGATCCTGGTCACGCTCACCTCGTACACGTACTGGCTCTCGCAGTTCGCGGTCGTCGGCGCGACGCTGCTGTGGGTCTACTTCCGGCACCAGGAGCGCTTCGCAGGCTTCCGGAACTGGCTGATCGTCGCGAACCTCGTCGGGCCTCGTCGGCTACGTCCTCGTGCCGACCGCGCCGCCGCGGATGTTCCCCGAGTGGGGCTTCGTCGACACGCTCGGCCAGTACTCGTCGATCAACCACGACAGCGGCTTCATCGCCTTCGCCGCGAACCCGTACGCCGCGATGCCGAGCCTCCACGCGATGGACGCGCTCATCGTCGGCGATCGTCATGTTCGGCCTCGTCCGCTCGCGGCTCGCCAAGGCGCTCTGGCTCGCGTGGCCGCTGTGGGTCGCGTTCGCCGTGATCTCGACGGGCAACCACTACTGGCTCGACGTCATGGCCGGATTCGCGCTCGCGGTGCTGACGGGCCTTGCGCTGCGTCAGGCGCGACGGCTGCGCCTGCGGCGCGCATGAGCGACGAGCAGCCGCTGCGCCAGATCCGCCGCGCGTCAATCAGCTCGACCGCGTCAAGCAGGAGTACACGGCCGGCCGCACGGCAGATCCTGCAGTCCGCTCGATGCGCGGGCGTCGCGCAGGACGAAGCTGACGCCCGGACATGCTGACGCTCGCCGGCGTCTCGCTGTGCCTCGCCGGAGCCGTCCTCGTCGGCTTCGAGGAGCGCAACCAGAAGCTCTTCTTCTGGCTCGGCGGCGTCCTCTTCGTGATCGGGTCGGTCGCGGACATCCTCGACGGCGCGCTCGCACGCGCCGCGAGCAAGGGAACCGTCTTCGGCGCGTTCCTCGACTCGACGTTCGACCGTCTCGGAGAGGCGGCCATGCTCACCGCGATCGGCCTCGTCTTCATGCGCGACGGGAACGAGGTCGCGCTCGTCGCGACGTTCGCCGCGGTGATCGGCTCCTTCCTCGTCTCGTACACGCGCGCGAAAGCCGAGGCGCTCGGACTTCGCGGCGACGTCGGGTTCGGGTCGCGGGTCGAGCGCGTGGTGCTCATCTCCATCGGCCTCGGGCTCGCTCCGTGGGGCTTGCTGCAGTGGCCGATCTACCTCCTCGCCGCGATGGCGTGGCTGACAGTCCTGCAGCGGATGCTCTTCGTGCGGCGCCAGCTGCGCGAGCTCGCGGAGCAGCCGTAGTCGAAGCTGTATAGTGCTAGCAGTTTGGCTGCTAGCACTTCATCGAAGCGAGCGGGCATCCTGGTCAGGATGCCCGCTCCATTGAAGGAGGCGCTCGTCCGCGAGACGCGCCCGGCATGCCTCGAACGTCAACGACGTCGCCGCCGGGATCCTCGCCGAGGCGTTCGGCGTTCCGTTCGTCCCGAGCGGCCGGCGGCGTAAAGTGCTAGCAGGTACCAGCCCCGTCCTTCTCCTCCGCGTCCCGCAGGAGCTGAAGGACGAGATCCAGCGCTGAGGCGTCGCGTCGCGACTCCAACGCGAACGACGTCATCCTCGCCGCGCTCGCCGACGGGCTCGGCGTCCCGGCCCGTGAGCAATCGCAAAGGAAGGAAGCCATGGCAACGCACGAACGGCTCGAAGAACGGCGCGCGCGCGAAGGACAAGGTGCGCGTCGCGATCATCGGCGTGGGCAACTGCGCCAACTCGCTCCTGCAGGGCGTCGAGTACTACAAGGACGCGAAGCCCGAGGACTCCGTCCCCGGCCTCATGCACGTCGACCTCGGCGGCTACCACATCTCGGACATCGAGTTCACCGCCGCGTTCGACGTCGTGAAGGGCAAGGTCGGAGTCGACCTCGCCGACGCGATCTGGGCGCACCCGAACGACACGATCAAGTTCTCGGACGTCCCGAAGACCGGCGTGAAGGTCTCGCGCGGCATGACGCACGACGGCATCGGCAAGTACATCTCGCAGGTCGTCGAGAAGGCGCCCGGCCAGACGGACGACGTCGTGCGGATCCTGAAGGAGACCGGAACGGACGTCGTCGTCAACTACCTGCCGGTCGGCTCCGAGGCCGCGACGAAGTGGTACGCGGAGCAGATCCTCGAGGCCGGCGTCGCGATGGTGAACTGCATGCCCGTCTTCATCGCGCGCGAGCCGTACTGGCAGAAGCGCTTCGAGGAGGCCGGCTGCCCGATCATCGGCGACGACATCAAGTCGCAGGTCGGCGCGACGATCACACACCGCGTTCTGACGACGCTCTTCGGCGACCGCGGCGTCCACCTCGATCGCACGATGCAGCTGAACGTCGGCGGCAACTCGGACTTCCGCAACATGCTCGAGCGCGAGCGCCTCGAGTCGAAGAAGATCTCGAAGACGAACGCGGTCACGTCGATGCTCGACTACGACATCGGCTCGGACAACGTCCACGTCGGCCCGTCGGACTTCGTGCCGTGGCTCACCGATCGCAAGTGGGCGTACATCCGCATGGAGGGCTCGTCGTTCGGCGACGTGCCGCTCAACGTCGAGCTCAAGCTCGAGGTCTGGGACTCGCCGAACTCGGCCGGCATCGTCATCGACGCCGTCCGGCTCGCGAAGCTCGCGCTGAACAACGGCATCTCGGGCTCGCTCGAGGCGCCGAGCGCGTACCTCATGAAGTCGCCGCCGAAGCAGATCCGCGACGACGAGGCGCGCGAGGACATCGAGCGCTTCATCGTCAAGAACGCGGTGTCGAAGACGAAGGCGGCCGCGAAGGCGTGAGCGGCTCCGCTCGCGCGGATCTTCTGGATCGGTGCGGCGGGGATCCTCGTCGCTCGCCGCACTGGTCGCGGTGGCCGCAATCGCAGGAGGCGACTTCGGAGACACGGACGCGCGGATCCTCGGGACGCTCGCCGCTCTCCTGCTCGCAGGAGCAACAGCGGTGTCGGGCCTCGCGCTCGTCGACCGGGCGACGCTCGCTCCGCTCGGGTGGGCAGCAGTCGTAGTCGCCGGCATCGGGTTCCTCGTCGTTGCTGCCACGATCTGGAGCGACGGCGACGTCGGTGGCTGGAAGTGGGCGGCGCGCTCGCTCGTGACTGCTCGCCGGCCTGCTCCTCGTCTCGACGCAGCGGCTCATGCTGCGCACGGCGTCGCTGCTGCCGCTCTTCGCAGGCACGGCTGCAGCGGCGGCGCTGGCCGTGCTGCTGACGTGCGCGGGGATCTGGCGCCGAGCAACGCCGACGGGCTCTGGCAGCTAACGGCGATCCTCTGGATCCTCACGGGCCTCGGCTACCTGCTCGCTCCCGGTGCTTCAGCGATTCGCGGCGACCGGTGGTGCTCCCCTCGCGGCCCGCGTGCTCGCGGAGCTCGACGGAGTCGAGCTCGTGGCGGTGCAGTCCCCGAACGGCCTCGACGTCCGGCTCGCACACGGCGAGCGGCTGCAGCTGCGACGGCGCGGCTAGCCGCGCCCGCGCTACGGCAAGGCCGATCTCAGCTTGTAACTTGCGAGAAGTGAGCCTCCGGATCTGTTTCGTCACGCCGTTCGCCTGGTCGCAGCCGCACGAGGTGAACAGCCACGTCGACGGGAGCCGCGGAAGCGCTGCGCCGGCGCGGCCACGAGGTGACCGTCCTGGCTCCGTCGTCGCGCACGCGCGATCTCCTGGCCGGGCGGAGGGCCCTGCAGCGCGGCGACGACGCCGACGGTCATAGCGGTCGGCCCGTCGATCCCGCTCTCGCGACGAACGCACCTGGGCGTGCCGGTGGCCGTGCGCGCGAACCTCCGCCTCGCGCTCGCCCGCGGCGACTTCGACGTCGTCCACGGCTTCGAGCCAGGGCTCCCGAGCCTCTCGTACCTCGCGCTCACCATCGACCGAGACCCTGACCGCGGCGACGTTCTTCTCGGTCGACCGCCTGATCTACCCCGCCCGGCGCTCCCGCCGCGACCGCCTCCGGACGCGGGTGGACGCGCTGCTCGCGACGTCGGTCGGGACCGCGGAGGCCGCCTCCGAGCGCTTCGACGGCGACTACCGGATCGTCCCGCTCGGGGTCGACCTCGAGCGGTTCCAGCCGAGCCCCAAGGAGGAGCTCGTCGTCGTCGAGCTCGAGGCCGCGGGGCGCGCGACGACGAAGGCGCTGCTCGGGCTCCTGGAGCGGCTGCCGGGCTGGAGGGCCACGCTTCTGCACACGAAGCCGCTCGGCTTTCGTCCCGCGATTCCGCGGGCAGTTCGCGGACGCGACGCGACGTGCGCGCGACCCGCACGGAGTCACAACGCGTGGATGCGCTCGGGCCTGCTGCGATCTTCGTCGCCGCACCCGGCGGTGAAGAGCGTCTCGCGCTCGAAGCAGCCGCCTGCGGAGTCCGTCGTCGTGGCCGCAGAGGGAGACGGGGCCGAGGTCGCCGTCGACGGCACTCGCACGCGACCCGGCCGGCCGGGCGCGGAGCGCAACCGAGGCGCGTCGGCACGCCGAGACCCAGAGCTTCGAACGCGTCGCCGACGAGCTCGATGTCGTCTACTCGAAGCTCACGCGCAAGCGCCGCGCGCGAGAGCAGCGGCCGGACGACCCGCTCTCCGATCGCGACTGGATCACCGTCGACCTGCACCTTCACACCGAGTGGTCGCACGACTGCGCAATCCCGCCCGACGAGCTCGTCGAGCACGCGGAGGAGATCGGCCTCGGCGGCATCGCGGTGACCGACCACAACGTCTTCGGCGGCGCGCTCGAGACCGTGGAGGCGGCGCGAGACTCGCGAGCTCGTGGTGATTCCAGGCGAGGAGGTCAAGACCGACGGTCAGGGCGAAGTGATCGGTCTGTTCCTCGAGGAGGAGATCCCGCGTGGCATGTCCTTCGCGGAGACGCTCGCCGCGATTCGAGAGCAGGGCGGGCTCGTGTACGTGCCCCATCCCGTTCGACCGCCTGCACTCCATCCCCGACCCGGCGACGCTGCACCGGCACCTGGCGGAGATCGACGTCCTCGAGGTCTACAACGCGCGGCTTCTTGCGCGACTCCTTCAACGACGAGGCCCTTCGGTTCGCCCGCAAGTACCGGCTGCTGCAGGGCGCAGGCTCGGACGCGCACGTCCTGCAGGGGCTCGGCACGGGGGTCGTGCGCATGCGCAGATTCGACGGGCCGGAGGAGTTCCTGCTCTCGCTCCGCACCGCCGAGATCCTGCGGCGCCCGAAGTCGCTGGCCTACCTGCAGTCGCTCAAGTGGGTGGCGCAGGTCAAGGAAAAGGTTCTCTGACCGAGAAGGTCGCTCCGACTCCGTGCCCGCCGCCGTGCCCACCGACGAGATCTACGAGCGGTACCTCAAGAAGGCCATCTCCGAGATCAACGAGCTCGGGGACGAGCTTGCGCGCGCCGGCGACGAGCTGCGCGTCCCGGTCGTCGGCTCGGGCCATCCGCTCGCCGACGTGCTGCTCCTCAAGTTCGCGCCACAGCCGGCCGAGATCCAGGAAGGAGTCGCCTTCTTCGGCCGTTCCGGGCAGGCCGTGCTCAAGTCGCTCCAGCGTCTGCACGTCGACCCGCTCGCGGTGTACGGCACGAACTGCCTCAAGTTCGGGACGGAGGACGCGGCGGACGCAGCAGCGTGGCTCACCCGCGAGCTCTACATCGTCCAGCCAACGCTCATCGTCGCCATGGGCGAGCGAAGTGCGAGCTTCCTGAACGACCTCGCCTTCCCGCTTTCGGAGCCCGCTAGAGCTGACCGCCATCGGGACGATCCAGCGCTATCACGCCGACGATCGAGAGCCCTCGTCACGCCGGACATCGACGAGGCGCTCGACGAGCAGGCCGCGAAGACCGCCTTCTGGAACGCCTTCAAGCCGCTCGGCTCCTGGTGGGCGGAGCAGCCCCCGTACTGAGCCGCGGCCGGGCGGCACTCGCTCGCCGCGTCGCTCGCAGCCGCTCGTCGGCTACTGCGCGGTCACGCCGCAGCTGCCAGAGCTCCGCAACTCCCTCGACATCGCCGTCCAGTCGACGCTCGTCCTCCCGCCTTCGCCGGAACGATCTGGCTCGCCCTCCCACTCGCCCGAACGCGCATCCTCCCTCTCGTCGCCGCGGCCGTCGGCGCCGGAGTGCTCGCGTTCGCGTTCTCGATCCTGGGCGCGGATTCGGCCGCGAACGTCGCAAAGCTCGTCTGCTACGCGCTGGTGGGCTTCTGCTTCCTCACGCTCTTCGAGGAGCTCTGGTGGATCGCCCTCGTCGCAGTGCTCGTCCCGTGGGTGGACATCTGGTCGGTCGCGGCCGGCCCGACGCAGTACGTCGTCGAGGAGAAGCCGGGATCTTCGAGCGGGTCGCCGTCGCGCTGCCGAGCTCCGGGCGCGACGTCGACGCTCAACGTCGGGCCGCCGGACATCTGTTCTTCGCGCTGTTCCTCGCCGCAGCCGACCGCTTCCAGCTCCGGGTCGCGGCGACCTGGATCGGGATGACCGCGCTCCTCGCCGCCACGCTCGTGCTCGTCTGGGCGTGGGACGGACGTGCGCGGGCTGCCCGCGTTGCCGGCGATCGCGCTCGGCTTCCTGCTGCCGAACGCGGACCTCGTCTGGCGCGACGTGCGCCGTGCGCGCGCGGCGGGCTACCGAGTCGACCTGAGCGACGACACCGACTCGACGTGCGGCGTGTGCGGGAACATGTCCACGGGTCGACAGCGCTCGAGCTCGTAGCCGTACTCGTCGCGGAGCACCTGCAGGTCCGAGGCGAGCGTCGTCGGGTTGCACGAGACGTAAACGATGCGCGCGGCGCCGAGCGCTCCCGTGCGTCGGAGCGCTTTCCCGGCGAGGCCTGCTCGTGGAGGGTCGACGACGACGACGTCGGGGCCGCCCGCCTCCTCGCGTAGCTCCTCGACCGTCTGCCCGACGTTGCCGGCGAAGAACTTCGCGTTCTCGATCCCGTTCAGGTCGGCGTTCTCGATCGCACACGCGACCGCCTCCTCCGAGATCTCGAGACCCCAGACCGAACCTGCGGCGTTCGCGAGTGCGAGCCCGATCGTCCCCGTGCCGCAATACAGGTCGTAGACGTTCTCGTGCCCCGTAAGCCCTGCGTACTCGCGGGCGAGCGCGTAGAGCTGCCCCGCCATCTCGGTGTTGGTCTGCAGGAACGCGGAGGGCCGTACGCGGAAGCGCAGCCCGAGGATCTCCTCCTCGATCGCGTCGTCGCCCCAGAGGAGTTTCGTCGGGAGGTTCGTCTGCTCGGCCGGCGTGTCGTTGATCGCCCAGTGGATCGAGCGCACCTCCGGGAAGCGACGGAGCACGTCCACGAGATAGCCGCTCTCGAAGTGCTCGCCCGGTGCGGTGACGAGCACGACGAGCGCCTGACCGGTGTTCCTCCCCTCGCGGACGACGAGATGGCGGAGATAGCCCGTGTTCGAGCGCTGGTCGTAGGGCTCGAGCCGCTCCTCGCGGGCCCAGTCGCGCACGGCGAGCCGGACGGCGTTGCCGAGATCGGTGGTGAGGAGGCACTCCTCGATCCCGATCACCTCGTCCCAGCGGCCAGCTCGATGGAAGCCGAGCTCGACGCCGTCGGCGCCTGACGCGAACGAGTACTCGAGCTTGTTCCGGTAACCGAACTGCGACGTGGCGGGGACGATCGGCTCGAGCGGGGGCTCGACGAAGCGCCCGATACGGACGAGCGCGTCGCGTACCTGACGCTCCTTCTCGGCGACCTGCGCGGTCGTAGGCGAGATCCTGGAAGCGACAGCCGCCGCACACGCCGAAGTGCCTGCACGGCGCCTCGACGCGTGCAGCGCTCGGCTCCACGAGGTCGGCGACCACGCCTTCGGCGAACCCGCGCTTGACCTTGGTGACGCGGGCGCGGACGGTGTCGCCCGGAAGTCCTCCCCGCACGAAGACGACGAAGCCGTCATGGCGCCCGACACCGCTCCCGCCGAACGCGAGAGACTCGATCCGGAGGTCGAGCTCCTCCCCTTTTCGTACCGGCGCGGCCATGGCCGGCCAGCGTAGCCCTCAGGCGATGTCCTGGCGGGAGAGACGCACGGCTCCTGCGATGACGAGCCCGGCCGCCCACGCGAACGCGACCACGGCGTTCGCCCAGGTCGACAGGCCGCTGCTCGCCGCCGAGCGCCGTGAGCGCCTGGCCCGGCAGGTAGTCGGCCGCGCCCCCGGCGTCGACGAGCCCGAGCAGGGCGGCGACGAGGTGCTCGACGACGAGGATCCAGACGATCGAGCCGACGACCGCGAACGTCTGGCTCTGGACCAGCGAGCCGAACCCGACCCCGAGCGCGCCCCAGAGCACCGCAGCGAGCACGAGCCGTCCCGCCAGCCGCGCCTCCTCGGATCCGAGCGGGAGCGACGGCGATCCGTCTATCGACAACCACGTCGCCGCAAGCGCCACGACGAGACCGAGCGAGACGACCGCGAGAGCGGCCGCCAGCAAGGCAATCCACAGCTCCTTGCCTATGAGCACTCGCGTGCGCTTCGGGGTGACGAGCAGCGTCCGGGCGACGGTGCCATGACGCCACTCGGACGTGACGCAGACGATGCCCGCGAGGAACACGACGAGCGCCGCGAGCGTCGCGTTCGACAGCACGTCACGCGAGAGCTGATTCGTCCCGAGGCGATCGGACGGCGCCGGACCAACGGTGCCGGCGGTGCCGACGGCGACGAGCGCGAGCGCCGCGATGAGCAGCCCGATCCCCGAACGGGTCGTGCGAAATTTCAGGAACTCGGCGTAGACGAGCCGACTCATGACGCATCGCCCTCGCGGGTGAGGTCGAGAAAGACCTCCTCGAGCGTCGCGTGCTCGACGACCAGCTCGTGGAGGACGACGCCGTTCGCCGCCGCGACCTCGCCCACGCGCTCGGGCGGAAGCGACACGGCCAGGCGCCCGTCGTCGAGCTTCCGCACGTCGCCGGCGGAGAGGAGCCCCGCGAGCCGCTCCGCGTCCGGAGATCTCACGAGCGTCGCGCCCGTCGCCATCGTCTCGAGCTCCGCCACCGACGCCTGCCTGACGAGTTTCCCCCGGTGCAGGATCACGACCTCGTCGACGGTCTGCGCCACCTCGGCGAGGACATGGCTCGAGATGAGGATCGTGCGGCCCTCGGCGGCCAGCGAGCGGAGCAGGTCGCGAAGCCAGCGGATCCCCTGCGGATCGAGACCGTTCGCGGGCTCGTCGAGCACGAGCACCTTGGGGTCGCCGAGGAGACCGCCGGCGAGGCCGAGTCGCTGGCGCATCCCGAGCGAGTAGCCCTTCGTCCTCCGTCGCGCCGCCCCGGTGAGGTCGACGAGCTCGAGGACGTGGTCGACACGGCCCCGCGGCACGCCTGCCGCCACGGCGAGCGTGCGAAGGTGATTCCGACCCGAACGCCCCGGGTGTGCATCGAGCGACTCGAGCACTGCGCCTACCTGCCGGATCGGAGCCTCGAGCAGCCGATACGGTCGTCCGAGCACGAGCGCGCGACCGGAGTCCGGGCGCACGAGCCCGAGGATCGACCTCAGCGTCGTCGACTTGCCGGCGCCGTTCGGGCCGAGGAATCCGGTCACGACGCCTGGACGAGCGACGAACGACAGATCGTCGACCGCCAGGACCGACCCGTACGTCTTGGTGAGACCTTCGACCTCGATCACGGGTGCGTCAGCGCAGAACCGTGACGAGCACGCTTCGGTCGCGAGGACCGTCGAACTCGCAGAAGAAGATTCCCTGCCACGTCCCGAGCGCGAGCGATCCGTCGTCTCGGAGTGGCACGACGACGCTCGGCCCCATCAAAGCCGCGCGCACGTGCGTCGGCGCGTTCTCCTCGCCGGGCTCGACGTGCTCCCATGGCCATCCGTCCTCGACCATGCGCTCGAGCGCCGCCTCGAGGTCCCGCGCGACAGCCGGATCGGCGTGCTCGTTGATCGTGAGGCCGGCCGTCGTGTGCGGGACGTAGACGAGCACCGCGGCACCGGGCTCCTCGACGACGGCACGCACGTCCGCCGTGATGTCGAGCACGTGGCTCCGCCGTTCGGTTCGAAGCCTGAGCTCGCGCACGACGTGCTCTAGAGGGCGCCGCCGGCGGCGGGCGGCGCGCCGGCCTCGAGCGGGTTCGCCCCGCTACTCGAACGGCTGAGGTGCTCCTCGACGTTCAGCAGGTTGTCCTTCCCGCGCTCGACCACGGCCAGAAGCTCGGTCATGGAAGCGACCTCCTCGCGCTGCTCCTGGAGAAACCAATGGAGGAACTGCTCGCCGACGAGCTCACCCTCCTCGCGCGCGAGCTTCACGAGCTCGACGATCTGCTCCGTGACGCGCTTCTCCTGCTCGAGCGCGAGCGCGACGGGTGCCACGACGTCCGCGAGCTCCGTCTTCGGCGCGTCGATGCCAGGCGTGCTGACCTCGTGGTCGGCGTCGAGGAGGTACTGCACCATCATCATCGCGTGATTCCGCTCCTCGACGGCCTGGCGGTAGAAGTGCGCGGCGAGCTGCGGGAGCGACTGGGAGTCGTAGTACACGGCCACCGCGATGTACTGCTGGGACGCCGAGAACTCGTTTCGGATCTGGTCGTTGAGCGCTGACGAGAAGGTTGGCATGCCCACGACTCTAACGAGCCGTAGCATCGAGGCCATGGCGGGTGTGCCCACCGGCCTCAAGGGCCGCAGCTTCACGCGTGTCGCCTCGTGGTCCAGCAGCGAGCTAGAGACGGTGCTCGACGTCGCGGACGAGCTCAAGGCCGAGCGCGCGCGACGCCGCGAGCTTCGCCTGCTGCCGGGGCGGACGATCGGCCTGATCTTCCACAAGCCGTCGACGCGCACCCGCGTGGCCTTCGAGGTCGGCATCGCGGAGCTCGGGGGAATGGCGCTGTTCCTCCCGGCGTCGGAGCTCCAGCTCGCGCGTGGCGAGTCGTATCGCGACACGGCGATCGTCCTCTCACGCTTCCTCTCCGCGCTCATGATCCGCACGTTCGACCAGGAAGAGGTCGAGACGTTCGCCGAGCACGCCTCGATCCCGGTGATCAACGGGCTCACGGACGATGCGCATCCGCTCCAGGCCCTGGCCGACGCGATGACGCTCCGCGAGCGCTTCGGATCGCTTGCAGGCGTCCGCCTCGCCTACGTCGGCGACGGGAACAACGTCTGCAACTCCCTCATGCGCATCGCCGCCCGACTCGGGATGCATTTCGTCGCCGCCACACCGCCCGGCTACGAGCCCCGCTCCGACATCGTCGCCGGAGCACGAGCGGATGCCGACGAGTGTGGCGGCAGCGTCGAGGTGACGACTGATCCTGTCGAGGCGGCACATGACGCGCAGGCGCTGTACACGGACGTGTGGACGAGCATGGGCCAGGAGGCCGAGCGAGAGCGCCGCCTGCGCGACCTCGAGCCCTACAGGATCGACGCGCGACTGCTCGCGGAGGCGGACTCCGATGCGGTCGCGCTCCACTGTCTTCCGGCCCACGCCGACGAGGAGATCGCCGCCGACGTCCTGTACGGGCCGCGCTGCCTCGCGTGGGAGCAGGCCGAGAACCGCCTGCACACCCAGAAGGCGCTGATGGCGCTCGTCATCCGATGACGTTCGACGACACGGTCCGGGCAGCACTCGACGAGTTACCAGCCGAACTTGCCGCCGGACTTCACAACGTCGCCGTGATCGTGGAGGACGAGAACCCGGATGACCCGGAGATCCTCGGTCTCTACCACGGCGTCCCCCTGCCGGAGCGCGGCGACGAGGCGGGCCTGCCACCCGACACGATCGCGATCTACCGCCGCCCGCTCGAGGCCGCCTTCCCTGACCCCGACGAGCTGCGGGAGGAGATCCGGATCACCGTCTTGCACGAGCTCGCCCACTACTTCGGATTCGACGAGGAGCAGATCGGCGAACTGGGCTACGACTGACGCGTTTTGACTGCCCTGTAGCCGGGAATGACGGCGTCTACAGCAGCGTTTTCGAGACTGTGACACCGAACCAGCTACATATCGAGATCGAGCAGCTCTCGGAGGAGCGCCAGGAGCTCTGGCAGCGTCTCTCCGGAGGCCTCGACACGTCCGTGCAAGGCGAGATCAAGGAACTCGACGCACGCCTTCAGGAGCTGTGGCAGACCCTTCGAACCGAGAAGGCACGCCTCCGCTTCGGCGAGCGCGAGGAGATCGTACGCCGGGCTCGCGCGGAAGAGCGCCTCGAGCGCGCCGCGTAGGCCAAGCAGGAGAACGGACGCGCCGCGCATATCATCGACGCGTGGCGTTGTTCGGACGACAAAGGACGGAACCGCTCTCCATCGAGAGCGAGCAGGAGCGCCTGCACGCGATCCGGATCGCTGCCGAGCAGGAGCTGGGACGGCTCCGCCGGGAGCTCACGGAGCGCGTCGCGGCGGTCGAGCAGCGCGAACGTGAACTCGCCGACGCGGTGCAGCGGGTCGGGCGCACGGCGCGCCGTGCGCCGGTGCACGACCAGGCGCTCGAACATGCGCAGACTGGGCTCACGGCCCACGCGCAGGAGCTGAACCAGCGCGAGCGTGAGCTCGAGGCACGTGAGAGCGCGCTGCTCAAGATGGAGTCCGACCTCGCCCGCCGCGCGGCGAGCGCCGCCGAAACGCCCGAGGAGCGCCTCGCGCATATCGAGGAACGTCTCACCGCCCTTCACGAGGCGGAGAAGGCATTCGCGCGCACACAGGCGGAGCTCGCGGCCCGGAGCGCGGATCTCGCCTCCCGCGAGGCGGCCATGGCCGAGAACATCCGCGACGGGATCGTCGACGCCGGCCCGGTCGTGCCGAGCCGTGCGGAGATGGACGAGCTCGACGAGCGCCTCCGGCGCCTCGAGCGCGAGACCCGCGACGCGACGCGGGAGCAGGGCTTCGGTGACAGCCTCCGCGCGCTCGAGCACCGCGGCCTGCGCGGCGGCTCGCCCGGCCAGTGACCCCTCTACACTGGGTGCCCGCGGGGCGTTAGCTCAGCTGGGAGAGCGCCGGCTTTGCAAGCCGGAGGTCACCGGTTCGATCCCGGTACGCTCCACTCTAAGAAGCCCCTGCTAATGCGGGGATTTTTTTGTTCTCGAGGACACGTTCGGATCAGCCCGTGGTGACCCGAAAGGCCGTTCGTGGTGACCCTCCGGGCGAACTCGCTGGTCAGGGAGTACAGGGCTGTCGCCGCACTGCCCGTGCTGATGCCGGAGTGCAGGATTCGTCCAGAACGGCTCGCGGGCTTACGACGTGTCTACGAACTGAGCGCGGTCGCTTGCTGCAGGAGCTCGTCGGTCTCGGCGAGAGCGGGGGCAGCCTTCAGGGCAAGGAAGATCTCGCGGGCCTGCCTGAGGACCGGGCTGGCTTCGCTCGTTCGGCCGAGCCCGATGAGGCAGCGGCCCTGGCCGAGGAGGGCGAACGCCTGCTCAACGACGACACCGAACGCTTGCCAACGCTGGGCGGCATCCTCGTACCCCCCGGCTGCTGCTTGCAGGTCACCATGAGCCTCGGCGAGGGAGGCGCTCACTGTCGCCAGGGCGTGCTCCTCATAGGGGGTGCGCGGCTCGACCCCGATGACCAGCCGCTCTGCAAGCTCCAGGTTGGCGAGCGCGAGAGCTGTGCGAACCATCTGGGGGAGGTAACGGACGTAGTGCACCGTCTCGCGGCTACCAGGCGTTGCGGCGACTTCTGCGAGCAGGGCGTCCGCTCGATGGGTCTGTCCAACTGCGCCACGAACGAGGGCGGCCACGGCCAGGTTGGCGATCGTGTAGTCGAGCTGTCCTGCCTCGCGGGTGGTCGCTTCCAGCCAGTCGAGAGTGTCAGTGACCTGGGTGGCCTGCCCACGCAAGGTGAGGATTCGAGCCTGCACGCACTGCACAGTGGTGAGGCTGAGCGCATCCCCACTCGTCTCTGCCAGTGCAGCGAGCTCTCCCGCGAGGGCAAGCGCCTGTTCGTGTTCGCCCGTCTCGACGAGGGCCTCGGCCGTGCCAGCCGTCATCACGCTGGCCACCTCGGTGAGGCCGCGGGCCTCGGCGAAGGCGATC
Organism: uncultured Gaiellaceae bacterium; assembly: GCA_963846995.1. GTDB lineage: Bacteria > Actinomycetota > Thermoleophilia > Gaiellales > Gaiellaceae > GMQP-bins7. The sequence goes on from CAWJYD010000013.1 coordinate 138,584, forward strand.
CCGGCCCGGACGGCCGCCAAAGCTGCGCCGGGTCCCTCGACCGACTCGACCGCAGCCGCGACGTTGTTGTGCAGGTTGGCGACCTCCCGTCCCTGCCCGGCCTCGGTGGCGAGCGCGATCGCCTCGCGGAAGTCGGCGAGGCCGCCCCTTTCGCCGAGGTTGCAACGGGACAGGGCCCGGTAGCCGAGGGCGCGCGCAGGTTGGGGCAGGCCGAGCTCGCTGGCGAGTGCGATCGCCCGCTCCGCGTAGCCGATCGCAGCGTCGTTCCGGCCCTGCAGGGCCTCGGCACGGGCGACCTCGGTGAGCGCGGCAACGAGCTCCGGGCCCGCTGGAAGCGGCTCCAGCAGTGCTACCGCCTGCGCTGGGAGCTCCCACGCGCGAGGATCGGCGAGCTTGTGCAGCACAGCCGCGAGCGTGCCCATCGCCCGAGCGGCTTGACGGACGTCGCCCGTCGCGTCGAAGGCCGCGATCGCCTCCTCGAGGGCGTCCTTCGCTTCCCCGTAGCGTCCCGCGTGGTGGGCGGCCTCGCCGAAGCGGGCGAGCGCCTGCGCCCGCTCGTGGTGTCCTGCCGGGGTGAGGATGAGTGCCCGCTCGAAGCTCGCGAGAGCCGCGGCGGTGTCGAGGCCGAGGGCGCGCTCCCCGGCGAGCGAGAGGAAGCGAAGGGCGGGTGCCTCGAGCGCTGCTGCCTGCTCCGCTTGCCCTGATGCCTGGGCGAGGTCGAGGGCGCTCGTGTAGTGGTAGGCGAGGACGTCGGCCAGGTCCTCGACCCGCTCGGGTGTCTTCGACTCGATCCACCTGGCCGCTGCCACGTGCCGGCTGCCCTCGATGTGCGGGGGAGCTGGCTGTAGGCGACGTCGCGAGCGAGCACATGCCAGAACGCGTACTCCGCCTCCCCTGCCATTGACGACTGCCGATGCGGGCGCACTAGCTCTTTACGCGAGAGCTCCCGCAGGGTCGAGACGACGCTCTCGGGCTCGCGCTCGCCCATCGCCGCAAGCGCCCCCGCCCAGAAGACCTTGCCGATGACGGCCGCATCCGCGAGGAGCGACTTCGCCTCGGGCTCTAGGGTGTCGAGACGGGCAGCGATGAGCGCCTGCACGGACTCGGGGAACGGCACCTCCGCCCCGTCCTTGAGCTGCCAGCTCGAGCCACTCGTTCGAGCAGGTCGCGGTCCTTGAGCAGCCGCACGAACTCCTCCGCGTACAGCGGGTTGCCCCCGGACCGTTCGAGAATCGGCTGCTGCAGCTCGGCGGGGATGACGGTCGTCTCGAGCAGAGCGGAGACGAGGCGGGCGGTCTCCTCCCGCGAGAGGGGAGCGAGGGTGATCGGGGTGGCGTTGCGGAGCATCGTCGCGTACTCGGGATGGCGCTCGTAGAGCTCGGGGCGAGCTGTGCCGACAACGAGCAGCGGCACGCCTTCTGCCAGGTCTGCGAGGTGCTCGAGGAAGGCAAGGAGCGCCTCGTCCGCCCAGTGCAGGTCCTCGAAGACGAGCACGGTCGGGCGCTCCTCGGCGATTCGCTCGAGGAACCTGCGCCAGGCGGTGAAGAGCTCCTCGCGCTCGGCGGTGGAGGACGCCTCGATCCCAAGCAGGGGGAGCAGTCGCTGGCGGAACCACTCCCGCTCATCGCCCTCGGGAAGGACGGCGGCGAGCTTCTCCTGCGCGACCGCGGGTGGGTCACTCCGAGGATGCCCGGTGTGCGCCTTGAGGATCTCCCCGAGCGCCCAGAAGGTGATCCCCTCCCCATAGGGGAGGCAGCGTCCCTGCCGCCAGGTGGTGAGCTCGGGGCGGGAGTCGATGTAGGCGAAAAGCTCGGCGACGAGGCGGCTCTTTCCGAGGCCCGGCTCGCCGACGACGGTGACGAGCTGGACGGAGCTCGAGGCGACCGTCTTGTCGAAGATGCCCTTCGAGGAGGGCTAGGTCGATCTCGCGGCCGACGAAGGGCATGTCGTGTGTGCGGGTGAGGTCGGTGCCGAAGCGGGCCCGCGCCGCCGTTGCCTGGAACACGCGCACCGGCTCGGCCTTTCCCTTCAGCCTCGCTGGCTCGAGCTCCTCGTAGTCGAAGACGGGCGTGGTCGCCTCGTATGTCGCAAGCCCGACCGCAACGCCCATCTCCGGGGCGACCGACTGGATGCGCGAGGCGGTGTTGATCGCGTCGCCGGAGAGCAGGCGCTCACCGAGACCGGCACTCGCCCCCAGACGCACGAGCGCTTCCCCGGTGTTGATCCCGACCCGCAGGCGCAAGGGCTCGCCGCCGACGCGACTCGAGGTCCTCGGCACCCTCGACGATGCGAAGCCCTGCCCGTACCGCTCGCTCGGGGTCGTCCTCGTGCGCGGCCGGGACTCCGAAGACACCCACGACGGCGTCCCCGATGAACTTCTCGACGACTCCTCCGTGCGCCTCGATCCGGGTGCGGGCCATCTCCGCATACGCGCTCAACATGCGGTCGACGTCTTCGGGATCGGCCTGCTCCGAGCTGGCGGTGAACCCGACGAGGTCGCAGAAGAGGACGCTCACCACCTTGCGCTCCTCGGCCAGTGCTCGGGCGGGAGCGGCGAGGGGCGCGGCGCACTCCATGCAGAACTTCGCCCCCTCTGGGTTCTCGTGACCACAAGAGGGACAGGCCGCCATCCGCGGCGAGCCTACAACCCATCTCCTCCGGTGCACACCAAGGACTCGCGGTACGAGGACTGGACGGCAGATCGCTCCCGGCGGATGATCACACGGAGTGCGATCCGATCTGCCGACCGGCACCGTCACCTTTCTCTTCACGGACGTTGAGGGATCGACGAGCCTCCTGCGTGAGCTCGCGCGGAGGCATAGACCACCTCGGCCCGAGCTCGGCGATCGAGCTCGACGACCGCCCTCGATGCCTGCACAACGCAAGCACTGAAGCCAAATCTCTCGTTCCGTCGAGGAGCTCGAGGTCAGTGCAGTGTCAAATGAAGGCGCCGGCATGCGAGGGAGCCGGGAGGAGTCTCTCGCACATCGCCCCTCCCCTAGGACATACGCTCGACGAAACCCTCCAGGATCGAGAACCCGTCGTTCCAGATCTCCGGGTCGCCGAGGTCGACCCGACGATGGCCAGCAGCTCCGCGGGCGACGCCGAGCCGCCGGCCCTTAGGAAGCGCTCGTAGTGCTCCGCGAAGCCGGGCTCGCGCGAGCGGGCCACCAGCCCGGCCGCGAGCAGGAACGCAAAGGTATAGGCGTAGGTGTAGAAGCGCTCGTGCACGAAGTGCGGCATCGACGCCCAGGGGAGCCTGCCGCAGCCGAGCTCGTCGGTCACCGCGTCGTCCCACACCTTCGCCGCCGCGGCTTCGCAGAGCGCGTTCAGCCGGTCCGCAGTCAGGGCCTGGCCCTCGGCGCGAAGCGCGTATGCGGCCTGCTCGAAACGCGCGTGCGCCGCGGACATGTACGCGACGCCGACCGCCTGGTCGAGCTCCCGTGCGAGCAGCGCACGGCCCAGATTCTCGTCGGTCGAGAGGAGGTGCTCGACCAGAAGCAGTTCGGCGAACGTCGACGGGACCTCCGCGAGGGCGATGCCCTGCTTGAGCGAGTTGTCCGTCTGCGCCTGCGCGGCCAGCCCCCAATTGGTCCCATGCCCGAGCTCGTGCGTGAGCATGACCAGATCGCGCAGCTGTCCGGTCCAGTTGACGAAGACGAAGCCCGGCACGCGCGTGCTGGGCCAGACGCAGAAGGCCATGCTCGGCTTCCCCCGCCTCGGCTCGGCGTCGATCCGGTTTTCGGAGAAGAAGCTCTCGGCCTCCCTGCCGAGCGCGGGCGTCACGCCCCCGAACATGTCCACGACCAGCCGGCGGGCCTCGTCCCAGGGCAGCAACGGCTCTTCTACGGCCGCGGCCTGCAGGTCGACGGCGTCCAGCCGCTCGAGGCCAAGCAGCGCCGCCTTCCGGCGGAACCACCGGTGCGCGATCTCGACGTGGGCCTCGGAAGCGGCGAGCAGCGCCTCGACGACGCTGGCGTCGACCTCGTTCTTGAGGTTCGTTGGGTCGATGGGGTCGTCGTAGCCACGCAGGCCGTCGACGGCAAGCCGATCGGCGACGAGCGAGTCGTAGCAGTGCGCGAGCACGGGCAGAACGGGTTCGAAGAGCGCAGTCGTCGTCTTCTGCGCGCGCCGCCGCACGTCGCGGTCGGGATGGGAGCGCCGGGCCGACTCGAGCTCCGAGAGCGGCCACTCCCGCTCGCCCGTGCCGTCGTCGAAGTGGGCCGAGAGCGAGCCGAGCGTGCGGTCGCGGAGGGTCTGCCACGCCGTGCCCGCGCTCGCGTCGCGGGCGGACAGCGCGCGCTCTTCGGCCGGCGAGAGCATGAATGGACGGAACCGCCGGGCGCCGAGGAGGTAATGACGGTCCCGAGCCACTGCCTCGTCCTCGGCCAGCGATCGGACGCGGTCGTCGGGAAGCGCCATCCACGCGAGCTCGAAGTGGCGGATCGCTTCGTCGAGGCGAGGCGAGCTGATGTCGACCCACGCCCGGATGTCGAGAACGGCCGGATTCTCGCTATCGGTCTTGGTGAGCATGAACACCCACTGCCTGGCCTCCGAGCGGGCGGCCAGAATATCTGCGAGCTCGTGCAGCAGCGCCCGCAGGCTCGTCGGCTCGATCGTCTCCAGTGACTTCGCCGACCATCGCTCCACGAACGTGGCCGCCTCCGCCACGGCGGCCTCGAGCCGCTCCTTCATCGCCTCCTCGCTCGGCGCCAGCGGAGTCAGGTCCCAACGAACTCCTTGTGCTCCCGACTCGACGGCCGTCGTCACGGGCGGAGACTATCGGGCGGACGTCGGCGGGGAGCAGAAGCTGAAGAGCGTCCCCGTCGGTCCCAGGACCGGAGTCCCGCGACCTCCGTCCTCACCGCGGGGGATGCCAGTGGTTCCCCGCGCCCGCGTCTGGCGCGGCCCAAGGTTGCTGGCGCGGGCGTCTCTCTGGAGCGAACGTAGACTCTCCCGCCATGCCGGCGTGCCCGTCCTGCGGGTTCGAGAACTCTGACACCGCGAAGTTCTGCTCCGAGTGCGGGTCGGCGCTCGCCGCTACGCCGAGCCGACCACGTCGCGAGGAGCGGAAGGTCGTGACCGTCGTATTCGCCGATCTCGTCGGCTCGACGGCGCGCGCCGAGAAGCTCGATCCGGAGGACGTCCGCGCGGTTCTGTCGCCCTTCCACGCACGTCTGCGGGGTGAGCTCGAGCGCTACGGGGGGACGGTGGAGAAGTTCATCGGCGACGCGGTCGTCGGCGTCTTCGGAGCACCGGTCGCACACGAGGACGATCCCGAGCGCGCGGTGCGGGCTGCGCTGGCGATCCAGGAGGCGATCACCGAGATGAACGAGGCGGATCCGACGCTCGCGCTCGAGGTTCGGATCGGCGTGAACACCGGGGCGGCGCTCGTCGCGCTCGACGCTCGGCCCGAGCTCGGCGAGGGGATCGTCTCCGGTGACGTCGTGAACACGGGCGCGCGGCTTCAGTCGGCTGCGCGGCCGGGCGGCATCCTCGTCGGCGAGTACACGTTCCGCGCCACCGAGCGCGCGATCGAGTACGAAGTCGAGGAGCCTGTCGAGGCGAAAGGGAAGGCAGAGCCGCTAGCGATCTGGCGCGCGATCGGACCTCGGGCCAGCTACGGCATCGATCTCTCGGACGCGCGCTCTCCGCTCGTCGGACGGAACGACGAGCTGGACGTCCTGGTCGGTGCTCTGGCTCGGGCGCGAACGCGTCTCGAGCCGCAACTCGTCACCGTCGTCGGCGTGCCAGGGATCGGAAAGTCGCGTCTCGTGCGCGAGCTCTTCCAGGTGGTCGACGCCGATCCGGAGTTCATCGTCTGGAGGCAAGGTCGCTCGCTCCCGTACGGCGAGGGATCGGCCTTCTGGGGCTTCGCCGAGATCGTGAAAGGACAGGCGGGCATACTCGAGAGCGACGGGGCCGACGAGGCCGTCGCGAAGGTCGCTGCGGCTGTCCGAGACCTGCTCTCCGACGAGACCGAGCGGGCTTGGGTCGAGCGCCACCTCCTCGCGTTGAGCGGGGTGCAGCAGACGCGATCCGGGCAGGCGGAGCTCGGCGAGTCGTTCGCTGCCTGGCGCCGATTCGTCGAGATACTCGCGGAGTCCAGCCCGTCGTGCTCGTCTTCGAGGACATCCACTGGGCAGACGATACTCTGCTCGACTTCGTCGACTCGCTGGCCGATCGGGTGACCGGCGTCCCGCTCCTCGTGATCTGCTCGGCTCGGTCCGAGCTCCTCGATCGGCGTCCCGGCTGGGGAGGCGGAAAGCGCAACGCGACAACCGTCTCGCTCGTCCCGTTGTCCGACGCGGATACCGCGCGCTTGCTTGCGGGGCTGCTCGGTACGCCGGTACTCCCCGCTGATCAGCAAGTCGCGCTCCTGGCGAAGGCCGAGGGCAACCCGCTCTTCGCGGAGGAGTACGCACGGATGCTGGCGAGCGGAGCCGAAGCTGCCGCGGCGGCTCCCGAGACCCTGCAGGGGGTCGTCGTCGCTCGCATCGATGCCCTCCCGAGCGAGGAGAAAGAGCTCCTGCAGCTCGCCGCAGTCCTCGGGAAGGTGTTCTGGACCGACGCGCTCTCGCATCTTTCCGATGTCGACCCATGGCGGCTCGAGGAGATGCTGCACGCACTCGAGCGAAAGGAGTTCGTGCGACGGGAGCACCGTTCGGCCGTTGCCGGCTCCAAGCAGTTCGTCTTCGTCCACGCGCTCGTGCGCGATGCGCGTACGGTCAGATGTCTCGCGCGGTTCGTGCTGACGTCCACGAGCGCGTGGCCGACTGGATCGAGACTCTCCCCGCGGATCGTGCGGACGACCGGTCCGAGATCCTGGCACACCACCTGCTGGAGGCAATCGAGTACTCGCGTGCAGCGGGGCTCGACGACGCGCGGCTCGTGCCGCGAGCTGCGAGAGCGCTCCGGGAGTCGGGAGACCGCGCCTGGCGCATCGGCGCTCTGAGCGCGGCGCTAGATTTCTACACGCGGGTGCGCGAGTTGGATCCCTCCGTCGAGGAAGACCCCTACTTTCTTCTCGCGATAGGCCTTGCTCTGGCCACCGGAGACTTCACGGACGCCGGAGCGGACGAGCTCGAGCGAGCGGCCGCCGCGCTCGAGAGTTCCGATCCAGCGGCAGCCGCCCAGGCGACGATCACGCGTGGCGAGTTCGTCTGGCAGGCCGGCGACCAGGAGGCGGCGTTCGTCTACTTCGATCGGGCGAGAGCGCTCGTCGATGGCGCGGACCTGTCGCGCGAGAAGCTCTATGTCGTCGCGCAGACCGGACGTTTCCTGGCGCTCGCCGGGCGGCATGACGAGGCGGGTGAGCTCGTCGAGCAGTCGGTCAGCATGGCCGAAGAGCTCGGAGACGACGAGCTGCTCGGTGACGCCCTCAACAACCGAGGCATCGTGCGCGGTGCGCTCGGCGATCCTCGCTGGCTGGAGGACTCGGAGCGAAGCGTGGAGCTTGCGCTCAAGACCAATTCCTTCCGCGTGAGCCGTGCGTACATCAACCTGGGATCGAATCTCGTGGACGTCGCCGCCGACCTCGTCCGGGGGGAAGCGGCGACGCGCGAGGGGCTCGCCGTCGGGCTGAGGCTGGGCCTCCCGCAGACGTCAATCCGCTGGTTCCTCGGCAACCTTGCTGACGAGACCTATCTGACGGGCAGGTGGGACGAGGCGCTCGCGCTCGCCGATCAGGAGATCGCGAGTGACCCTCACTACCAGCAGCAGGTCGCATTCCAAGTCCGAGCCGCGATTCGCCTTGCGCGAGGTGATGCGGTCGGGGCTCTCGCGGACGCCGATGCGAGCTTGCGGGATGCGCGAGCCATTCGCGATCCTCAGGCGCTCCACCCTGCACTCGTCACGACAGCGGAGATCGCCTTTCGGACCGGAGACCACGTCACGGCCGAGAGCCTGCTCGACGAGTTGGACGCGTCCGAGCGTGCGACTGGCACCACGATCGTTCGTTCGACGCTCCTACGTCGCCACCTCGGACGGGTTCCCGTGCGCACGGGAGCCGAGGACGAGCCGCCTCGCACCCCGTGGAGTCACGCTGCGCGAGCGATCGCGGCCGGCGAGCTCGTCCAAGCTGCGGAGATCCTCGAAGGCACTGGTGCGCGGACCTTCGTCGCCGCGGTTCGCTTGCGAGCCGCCCAGGAGGCAGCTGCTGACGGACGCCGTCAGGCGGCCGCGCAGCTGCTCGCGCCGGCACTCGCATTCTTCTCAGAAGTCGGTGCGAGCGCGTATGTCCTCGAGGCCGAGACATTGCTCCCGGCCGCGAGCTGAGGGCTTCGGCCTGAAGATGGAGCCGATCAGCGGCCTACGCCTCGCAGAGCATGATGACCGCGGTGCAGGCGTGCACTGGGCGATCGGTAGACCGCCCCGCGAGGGCTGCTGGAGCGGAACGGGGGCCCCCCGACGCGCATCCGCGTCGGCTCCTCGTTGGCGTCGGGTTCTGGATGGGGCGGGCGAGTATCCCACACGTCAACTGCACCCTCCCCCTCGCGATGCGCTCGGCGCTGGGGCCTGCTCGGAGGAGACCCCGCCCGCCGTGAAAGCCAGCGCCCCGAACCTTGGGAGAGCCCTCGAGATTTGCTCGCAGCCAACTGCACCGCGTCTAACTGTTGTCGCTGCGGGATACCTCGAACCAACCTGCTCCCGCACGCACCAGCTGGATCGAGTCCGCGCTGTTCAGCGTGGCGTCACCGGCAAGGAAGAAGTTCCCCTGCGTTTGATCAACACTGTCAGGAAGCGTGGCTCCGGACACCGAAAAGATCGTCACCGATTGCCCGTTGGCAGCCCCTGTGAGATTGGTGAGAGTGAACGTTGGACCACCGCCGACGATTAGCAGCGTGCAACCGGCCACGCTCGGCGTACTTGTCCCATCAGAGAGACAGACCGACGCAGCCTGTCCCGGCGGCCCTGCGACACCCTGTTCGCCGTTACAGGCGTAAGTGACATTGTTCGCGGCTGTGAACTTTGATCCACCAGCCGCGCAGTTAGTCCCAGCAGCCTCAACCTCACTGCTGACACTGGCGCCGTCGTGACCGTTCGTACCGTTGGTCCCGTTGGTGCCAGCCGGTCCCTGCTGGTTCCATTGGAACGGTGTGTACTTGGCCGGGCATGAAAGAGTCTCAACGACCTTGACATTGCCGCCCGAGTCGTAGCAACCCTGGATCACGCCACCCGGCACTGCTGGGATCGCCGCCCAGGCCACGCCGCCTGCGAGCACCATTACGATCGCTCCGCCCACGACTGCGGCGAGCAAGTCCTTCCGTGTGATCGACATCTGAGCCTCCTCCGAGTTGACGACCACCGGAATATGGAGGCGTCGCGTTGGAGCGACCTTAGGGCGAGCTTGGAGAAAGCTTGGTGCTCTGGCGCTCGTCGGTCGGCAGCTTGAATCCGCCGAGGTGGCGTTCGCAGCGGGGCAGTCTCCTTACCCAAGCAACGCGCGATGAAGATCCTGCGTTGCAGGCGAGGGTGCGGCTCCGAGTTCCTCGCGGAGAAGCGTTCGCAGCCTCTCGTACACATTCAACGCCTCGGCCGCGTTGCCGCTTTCCGCCAGCGCCTCCATGAGATAGCGGTAGCCGCTCTCGCGGAAGGGAGCTTTTCGGATGAGGAGTCGCGCCGTTCGCTCGGCGGTATTGAGTTCGCCGCGGCCGATCCGGAGGCTCGCCTGTGCAGCAAGCTCGAGCGCACGGAGGTATGTCCCCTCGAGGTCGCGGCGGCGCTCCTCGAGCCACGGCATGTCCGCCTCGGGAATGAGCGGTCGCACGCTGATGTGCTGCGCGATACGCGCCGCCACCCAGGTGCTCGGCCAGTCCTCCTGTGCTGCAGCTGACTCGGCGCGATGCACTGCGGCGCGTGCCGCCTCCACATCCACCCATGCATCCTCAGCGAGCACAAGGCGCACCTCGCTTCGCCCCTCGATTCGCTCGGCACCGAGAGCGCGTCGAAGCTTCGACACAAGCGCGTACAGGGCAGAGTCGGCAGCGCGTGGCGGTTCCGGCCAGAGGGCCTCGATCAACTCATCATGCGAACTCGCCCGCATGCGCTGCAGGACGAGGTACGCAAAGAGCAGGCGGGCTTGCGCACCTGCGAGGCTCTGCTCAACCCGCTCGCCGTCGATCGTTGCGGCGAGGCGGCCGCAGAGCTGAATACGGGTCTCCAAGGTCTCGCCAAGGTTAAGACAAGCCCACCGTGGGATTCTCGGGGCGGGAAGAATCCTCGGAGCCGACAGCAAGGAGGACACCGTGTCGAAGATCGTCAACTGCGAATGCGGCGAGATCATCAAGGCCGACAGCGACGACGAGCTTGTCCGCAAGGTCGGGGAGCACGTCAGCGACGCGCACCCTGAACTCGCCGGAAAGATGTCGCGCGAGGACGTTCTCGCGATGGCTGAAGACACCTAGCGGTCGATGGAATATCGCCCTCCAATCGAGGGCGACGAACTCGTAGGCTCGCTCCACCTGCGGCTGGGGTGAGCGTTCTTCCCGCACGCAAACCCAGTTAGGGGGTCACCGCTCTCGAGCCTCTCCTCCGACGGGGAGGAGGAGAGTTGTCCTTGGCCGGGAACATCCGACGACATGGCACCGAACATCATCGGCCTCGGTCTCCTCGTCGCGGGAGTGATCTTCCTGATCGTCGGCGGCGTGGTCCTGTGGATCCTCGGCGTGATCTGCGTGCTCGGTGGAGTTGCTGCCCTCTGGATGACCTGGCAGCGCAAGCGACGCGCCGCGACCTAACCTCAGATTCGCCAGAGCGCCTGGTCAGGCCAGTAGCTGAGCACCTTCGTCGTGCAGGTGCTCTGCGGTAACTCACCACGCCGACGCGCTACTTGCCGAGCGCCGCGATGAATCCCATGAGGATGAACCCGGCGCCGATCCCGATGAGGAACCAGGCAAAGAAGTCGTCCAGGAGGATCCCGAGACCCAAACCGACAAGGATCCCGCCGATGAGGGCAGGCCCGCCGTAGGCGTAGCCTCGTCCTGGGTCTCGTCTCGGTCGTACTGTGTTCATCGCACCCTCCTCATAGGTCATCGCCGCAGGAACACGTTGAGCACGATCGTCCCGACAATCGAGACGAGAAGCATGAGTCCGATCGGGACGAACACCGTCACGTTGTCGGACTTCCACGAGAGCGTCCCAGGGACGCGATCGACGCCAAGCCTGGCGAGGCCGAGCGCACCCAGCCCGACGATCGCAAGGACGACCGCACTGAGGAGCAGAACCTTGCCCGCCGTCTCCACGAGACGAGGCTACCCGGCTCGTGTTGCCTTGAACCGACAGGTCAGCCTCGACACTCGCGCCCCCCTCGCAAGACGCTCGGGCTGGGGCCTGAGTCGCGGTCTCGTTCCAGGATCAGCCCGGCGGTATGGCGACGGTCGCCGTCAGCGGCGGCTACCAGGTGCGCCAGGACTCTCGCGACAAGGACAAACCGTGACCGTGACCGTTCGTACACGTCAACCCGGTAACGCGGGAGATGCACGAGAAAGAGCGGTACAACCACCGCTTTCCATAGGGCACCACGGTGTAGGTCGGCGTATCGCGGCCGATGTCGTAAAGCGCCCCGCCCGAGCAGACGACCTGGCCTTTCCGATTCCATGGGAGTGAGAAGCCGTGCCAGTCAAGTCCGGCGGTCGCCATGCAGCGCCTCTGGAGCACGCGTAGATACGAGGCCTCGTGAATGTCGCAGAGGAGATTCCCGTGCATGGTCGGCTTGATGGGCACGTAGAAGCAGCTGATGTTGTGCGAGGGCGTCTTCACGCCCGGAAGGCGAGCCCCGTCTGCTGCAACGGCGACGACGAGAGCACAGCCGATGGCTAGGACGACCCAAAGCCTCACCGTCTTCACCTCGCCGCCAGGGTAATTGGGAGTTTGGCGCTATTCAACTGCGTTTCCGTTGCCCCCAGCGACGAGTCCCTTAGGGCCATACATCGACGAGTCGTCAGGGCAGGTAATCCGGTCCCATGTCCTGGCCCGAACCACCGGTTCGGCCCGCACCCCGGCGGCGGTACCGCGGTCCGACGTTCTTCCAGAGTCACTCCTTTTCGGGCGTGAGCAACACGATTGGAATCGGTCGGGTGGTGCGCTCCTGATAACGGGCGTACGCACGGTGATTTCTCGTTATGAGTGGCCATAGCCGGTTGTGCTCCTCGGCACTCGCCGACCGCGCTGTCACCTTGAAGGTCGTCCTGCCGATCAGCACGTTCGCCCGAGGCTCATGCTGGAGGTTGAGCCACCAGGCGGGCGGCAGGTCGGAGCCGCCGAAGGAGCCGATCACGACGAAGTCGCGGCCCTTCCGGAAGTAGGTGAGCGCGGCCGTGCGCGGCTTGCCTGATCTCCGGCCGGTCGTCGTCAGGAGCAGGACCGGCATCCCGGCCACGCGGCCAAGGAGACGCCCGCCGCCGATGCGGTAGATCCCGCCGTGCGTGCGAGACATGGCACGAATGAAGAAGCGCCGCATTCCTTGGCGGGTGTCGCTCAGTTCGGCCACGGCCCTCCATCTTCGGTGACCCAGCTCGCCTCCCGAAGGTGATCGAATGGAAGGTGTGAGTGACCGGAGCGAGACGAACCCGCGCTGGTGGGCGGTGCGACCAGCGCAGAATCTGAAGCCCGCCACATACCGCTGCCCGCTCTGCGGGAAGCACCTACCCTCGTTGAGCGAGCACATGTTGATCCTCCCGGAGGGCGACCCTGGTGGGCGACGCCACGCACACACTCGATGCGTGATCGCCGCTCGGGAGACGAATCGACTGCCGAGTCGGGATGAGTGGCGCTCGACCCAGCCCCGCACGCCGGGACTGCTCGCACGTCTGTTCCGGCGCGAGTAACTCAGCGACTTGGAACTGCGATGAGCAAACCCCGCCGAGTCTCGCCGCGACAGGCCACCTCCCCCTCGCGAAGTGCTCAGCCGTGGGCCTGCTCGCGGCTCGTCAGTCCGAGCCGGTCTTGCTCCAGAGGGTCAGCCAGTTCCCCTCTTGTCTTCCACCGTGAACTCCTCCTGGCCCCACGGTCGTGCTGCCAGCGGGTCGACTATCCGCGCACCTGCGACTTGGAGCCGTGAGTGAAACTCGCTGACATCCGGTGCCTCCATGTACAGGGCGATGCACGAGGGGGTACCGAGCCGCTCCCGGATCGCAGCGTTGTACTCGTCGCCGAAGTGGTCGGCTGCTGTCTCGATCATCACGTGTGCGTCACCGCGTGTGAGCGATGAGTTGCTCGCCTCAACGCCACCGCTGTCGAGAGTGAGCCCGAGCGTCCCGCAGTTGAAGGCGAGGGCTTCCGCCATGTTCCGAACGCGGATGGACGGGATGACTCCCCATTCAGGCACAGTCGGCTTCCTCCGTGATTACTTGGCCACGCCGAGCGTAGAACACTCAAGGTCACCGGGCTGCGCCAGTCACTCGTCTCCTACCACCTCGAGGAACTCGGGAAGGCTGGCCTGGTGAGCGCGTCGCCCGTTGGACGAACCAACCGCTACCGGCTTGCGCGTACCGACCTCGACCAGCTGGCCACGTTGATCGGGACTCTCGACCAGGACACAGACGAACCACCGCGCTGACCCGACCATACCCCTCCCCCTCGGAGGCGCTCGGGCGGTGGGGCCTGCTCCCTGGGGCCTCTAGCTACCCGCGGCGCCTGTGACCTGATCGGCAGCGTCCGAGACCGCGCTGGCGGCCTTGTCAGCGTGGGCCTTGACCTTCTCGGCGGCCTCGCTATCGACGGCGCCCTTGACCTGATCGGCAGCGCCCGAGGCTGCGCTGGCGGCCTTGTCAGCCGTGTCCTTGACCTTCTCGGCGGCCTCGTCAGCCTTCTCGGCGGCCGTCTTAGTCAACGAGGACGCTAAGTCCTCCGCTTGATTCCACGTGGAGCCTGCGGACTCTTGGTTTTTCCGCCAGAAGAAGACACCGACAGCGACGGCACCAATCGCGGCGAGCAGCGCAATGAGCCACTTCATCCCTCTCCTTTCGTCGCGCCGATGCTACCGCCTCGCCGACGGCCGCTCGCGGCGGCGCACCGACGGCGACCTCTCAACGCCGAACCCCGCCGTCGGCGGCATACACGGTCAAAGTCGTCTACGGCGGAGACGAATCACACCTGAAGAGCACTGCGAGCGCCTCCTTCAGATGTCCTAGACACACCCGATGCCCGCGCACTGGAGATTGGCGCGACCGCGGGAAGCACGAGCCTACGCAGACGCTCGCCTCACGAACTCGGCGATGCAGCCTCGCCCTTCGCTCGGTAGGTTCTCCGTCCGAGCCACGAGGCAGGCGCTACACGAGGCTCGCGTCACCTGCGTTGTCCCCCACCAAGGAGGTCAAAGTGTTGCTTGCCGCAAGTGGATGGTGGCTCTGGTCGATCCTCGCTCTCGTCATCTGGATCGCGATCGCATTCTGGCCTGCCAGGGTCGCCGCACGAAAGGGTCATAGCTTCTTCCTCTTCTTCATCTTCAGCTTGGTGTTCTTCCCGGCGGCCCTCATCGTCGCCTACCTCGTGAGACCCCGCAGACGGGCCTGAGTCGTCCGCTGCGACCGCCCGTAATGAAGACCTAAGGAGGGCGTCTCCCTCGCGCCGCGCTCGGGTGGTGGGGCCCGATCGCCGCCAAGCGTTCCCCCGCATCGCTGCTGGAGGATTAGCCGGTTCTCGCCCCACCGGGCAACCGCCGCGTGAACCAGAACGAGATCACTGCGAGGAGCGCGACCGCGAGCATGGATGCCTTCAATGCGTTCAGCTGAGCGTTGCCGTAGTCGGCTGTCACCGCGTCCGCCTCGGCGGTGGTCGCTCCGGCGTCTAGCAGTGCTTGGTGAGCTTGCTCAGTCGTGACGATCGGGATCCCGGTCTCGGTAGCAGATGCGATCTGAGACTTGACCTCGCCGGATAGAGCCGGATTCTGCTCGATCCGGTTGTTGAATCCGTTCAGCAGCCCGAGAAGCAGGACGGATCCGATCAGAGCCGTGCCGAGGGATGCGCCGAGGTTCTGCGCTGTCCCCTGAAGGCCCCCGGCCTCGTTCGTCTGCTCCGGCGGTGCGGAGGACATGATCACGTTGCCGAGTTGCGACATGAGCAACCCTGCGCCGATACCGAAGAAGACGAGCGACAGCGCAAAGGCCGTCCCGTTCAGCGTCACGTCGATCGTCCCGACGAGAACCAGAGCCGCTATCGCCATCGCTCCGAGGCCGACCTGCACGACTACCCGAGGAGCGAATCGATCCGCCAGCTTCGACCCGGTGAGCGCCGCTGCGAGCATCGAGATGGACATGGGGAAGAGCCGCTTACCCGTCTCGAAGGCGTCGAAGCCGAGCACCACCTGCAGGTACACGGGCAGAACGAAGAATGTCCCCATCAGGATCAGCTGCTGACCGCAGAGCGATAACAGGCCGCCGCGTAGGGCCCCGATCTTCAAGAGCGCCCGATCGAGGAGAGTGCTCTCGCTGCGCCGCTCGCGGCGCTCCTCCCAGGCCAGGAAGCAGCCGAGGAAGGCGAAGCCGCCGACGATCAGGAAAGGCACGACCGAGAAGCCGAATGGCGTCACTTCATGCCCCGCGATCGTGGGCGCGTCGATCGGATAGATCCAGCCCCAGGTGCTGCTCTTCAGGATCCCGAACACGATCAGCCCAAGTGCGATCGCCGAGAGCGCGGCTCCCCCGAGATCGAGCTTCGGCGCTTCCTCCGGCTTGGGAGCACGCTTCATGTATCGGTGGACGATGAGGATCGCGATCACCACCACGACCTCGCCGATGAACACATACCGCCAGCTGAGGTTCGTCGTCACCCAGCCACCGATCAGTGGCCCGGCGGCGATCGCGGCGCCTGCAGCACCGCCGATCATCCCATATGCGAATGCTCGATCCTTGCCCTCGTAGTTCGCGGCAGTGAGCGCGGCGATCGCAGGAATCACGAGCACCGCGCCGAGACCCTCGACCAGCGACCAGCCGAAGAGCAGCGTCGTGAGATTTGGGCTGATCGAGGTGATCGCCGACCCAGTTCCATACACCGCGAGACCCAGGCCGAACGTTCGGTCGCGGCCCCAGATGTCACCAAGCTTCGCGCCGACGAGCATGAACGCAGCCATCACGAGCGTGTACATCGTGATGGCGCTCTGTACGCCAGTAACCGTCGTGTCGAGGTCGGCGACGATCTGCGAAATCGAGACGTTCATGACGCTCGAATCGAGCACCATCACGAACTGGGCCGACGCAAGAATGATCAGCGGTAGCCACTTACGCACCAACCGACTCTAGAGTGATCTGCCGAGGTACCGCGACCAGTTAGAGGCGAGCACGCGACCCCTCCCCCTCGCGAGGCGCTCGGGCGTTGGGGCCTGCTCTCGGGCCACCGGTGCATCCGGGGGAGACGCCTCTTGCATCCCGAACGTACGCTTGGACGACGTCGCCCAGGAGGAGCCACGCCGCAGCTTTCCTCGATCGATGATGAGATCGCGGTCTCCGACGGAGATCCGGTCGTCCGACCGCCCCCACAGCGACTCGGTGGTCGTACACGGCGCGATGCTCCGGCCTTGGGCCTGCGGCCCACAGTCCGCTTCGCGATCGCCTTCGCACTGACGCTCGCGTGGGTGGCGTTCAGCGTCTGGGTGTCCGAGCCATGGAGAGGTGAGCTTGAGGCTGCGATCGGCCCGGTCATGGGTTGGGTGATACCGATCTTCCTCGCCTACATCCCTGGCTTGGTGATCGGCTTCATGATCTTCACGCTCCTGATCACGCGCTACCAGGAACTGGCGCTCGATCCTCCCAAGGGCGACTGGCCCGATGGCGAGTGGCCGCTCGGTGACGATACTCGTGGCAGCGTGGAACGAGAGCGAGGCCATCGTCCGCACTTTGGAGCACATCGCCGAGGCCGCATTTGCCGGTCGGGTTGAAGTCGTCGTCGCGGACAACAACTCCACCGACGACACCGCGCTCCTTGCCGACGCGGCGGGTGATCGCCTTGGACTCGACTACCGGCGTGTGTTCGAGACGAAGCAGGGCAAACACCACGCACTGAACGCGGCCCTTGCAACGGTGACGACACCGCTCGTCGTGACAGTTGACGCCGACACCCATCTGCACCAGCAGTCGCTTGTACGCCTCGTGGTTCGCGTTACCAGCAAGCCGCAGGGCCAGCATGTATCGGCGTGCGCCGCCGCGCTCATCGCGGAGAACCCGATGGAGACCTTCGTGACCCGCATGCAGCAGTGGGACTACCGGCTCGGGATCAACGGAGTGAAGCGCATGCAGGCCGCGTACAACACAGCGCTCGTCGCACAGGGGGCGTTTTCGGCCTACTGGACGAGCGACCTGCGTGCAGTCGGCGGGTGGCCCGATGCGATCGGTGAGGACATCGTGCTGACCTGGTCGATGCTGGGGACGCGAGGCCTCGTGCAGTACGAGCCTGTCGCGCTCGGCTTTACCGTCGTGCCCGAGAAGCTCGATCGCCTCCTCAGCCAGCGGTCTCGCTGGGCACGCGGGATGCTGGAGGGCCTCCGGACTCATCCCCCGCCGAAGCAGCCCCGCGTGCTTGCGAAGTTGGTGGCCGGGATCGACTACCTCGTGCCGCTCCTCGACATCGGCGTCATCTTCTTCTGGGTGCCGGGAGTGATCCTCTTCCTGTTCGGCTATCCCTTGCTCTTCGGCTGGTGGTCGATGCTCCTTCTGCCGATCACCCTCGCCGTCTTCGGCTTCATGCAGCGATGGCAAGCTCGCCATGTCTTTCGGACTCTCGACATCCACCCGCAGTCCGACAAGAGCGGCTTTGTCGGGTACCTGCTGGCGTACCAGGTGCTGACCTCGGCGGCGGCGCTACGCGGCTACGGCCAGTATCTCGTTGGTTCGGGCCGCCGCTGGAAGTAGACGCACGTTGACGCAAGGAGTCGGCGGCCTCAGGCTCAGAAAGCACAAGGGTATCTCCGCTTCGCCGCGAACTTAGGGGCCCCATAGGGCTCGTCTCCGGCGCATGAAAGGAGCAGGCATGAACCTCGTGCTGCAACGAAAGCTGGTCGTGGAGTTCATCGGCATGTTCCTGTTCGTCTTCACCGTCGGGATGGCGACCAACAAGGCCGGGGCAGGCGCACTCGCGCCCCTCGCCATCGGATCCGTACTGATGGTGATGGTGTTTGCCGGCGGACACATCTCCGGCGGACACTTCAACCCGGCCGTCAGCACCGGAGTGCTCCTGCGCGGGAGGATGCTCGCGAACGAGTTCGCCGCCTACATCAGCACACAATTCGCCGCCGCCGTCGTGGCCGGCTTCGTCGTACGGTACGTCGGAGGCCGCGAGGCGCACGCCGTGGTCGCGAGTTCCGGGAAGATGTTGATCGCCGAGTTTCTTTTCACCTTCGCGCTCGTTTGGGTCGTCCTACACGTCGCCACCGCCCGCGGCACTGAGGGCAACTCTTTCTACGGTCTCGCGATCGGATTCACCGTACTTGCCGGCGCATTCGCCGTCGGCGGGATCTCGGGAGGCGCGTTCAACCCGGCGATCGCCCTGGGTGGGATGGTCACTGGTCTATTCGAGTGGAGCAACATCTGGATCTACTTCCTTGCGGACTTCCTGGGAGGCGCGGCTGCCGCTTACACGTTCCTCTTCGTCTTGCCCGCGGAGAAGGAGATCGGGGATATCGAGGCCGCGAGCACAGGATGAGAGGCTTCCCGAAGTCAGATCCCACTGCCGATCCCGAACGCCAGTGGGCGGAACGGCGGAGCACAGTGTCGGAGTCGCCTTCTGAGTCGATCCCCCAGTCCCGCTAGCAAGAAGACGCTCGGCTTAGGCGCGGACGGCGGGACGGTGGCGGTCACGTGAGACGGCGATCGACGAGTGCATCGTCGTCTTCACGCAACCACCGTTATAGGCTCACAGCGTGTTCGGCTTCGTCGCACGGACAAAGTCCATCAAGCAGCGAGGGCAGTCGCTCGCACGCCTAAACCTGGAGCTGGCGAAGCTCGAAGCGAAGAAGAAGGTAGCGGCACTCGGCGTCGCTGCCGGGCTTGCACTCCTCGCTGTGGTTCTCGTCGTCTACGCGATCGGCTTCGCCTTCGCATCGGCGGCAGCGGGCATCAGCGAAGCACTGCCGCTGTGGCTTTCGCTCCTCATCGTGGCTGGACTGATCCTGCTCCTCGCGGCGATCGCCGGCTTCCTGGCCGTTCGCTTCGCCCAGAAGGCCTCACCTCCCAAGCCCGAACAAGCGATCGAGGAGGCAGAGCGCACGGTAGAGACGCTTCGGAGCCATGTCTGAGCGCACCGTCGAGGAGATCCGCACGGAGATCGATGCCGAACGGCAGCGCCTCGACGACGATCTCACGGCGTTGCAGTCGGAGATCCGATCGCTCGGTGTGCTGGTGGCTGCCGGTCTCGTTGTCGTCGCGCTCGTGGCGTGGCGAAAAGGGTCGCGGAAAGGCGTCTCGACGGTATGGAAGCTCGTCAAGTAACGCGACGCGGATCTAGCTGGCTGGGGCTGCTCGCGGGGTGGTACGTCGCCAGTACTGGCGACGACCTGGTCAACTCGCTGGTCAACTTCGTGGGTTCCGGCGAGTGGTGCACCGTGGTGGCGAAGTGCCAGTTGATGCGGCGTCGTCACGCCACGTAGCGCCGAGAGACGTATCTCACCTCCTTTGCAAGCCGGAGGTCACCGGTTCGATCCCGGTACGCTCCATCACCTGTTCAAGGCCCTTTCTCGTGATCTGAGAGGGCTTGCGGCCAGTGGCAGGTTGACCACTCAATGACGCGGGATCGCAGGCGCGGCAAACGCATCGCCGCGCCACTCTTGGTCGCGCATCGCCTTTCCCCAACGAACGGGGTCAGTCGCCGTCGTCGTTCTTGTCCTTGTTGTCCTTTGCCTTTGTTCTCGTTCGAGTCCGTCTTGCTCGGATCATGGGCAATGACCTTCGACGCAGTTAGCGCCGGAGTCGCACCGCTGGCGAGGTCTGCCTTGCACACACGCGCCTGAATCAGGACGCGGAACCCCGAGCGAGAGTTGACAGGCTAGGCCGACCGCCTCGGCTCAGTCATCACAGCGCAAGCGGCGGCGTTGGCTCGACCTAGGCGCGAGACCGGGCGATCGGCACCCCCGAGGCCCTGGCTCGCTCCCTCACGACGAGCATCTGCGCCGCGAGCGTCATCGCCAGCATCAGCGGGATGGAGGTCGGTGAGGCCGCGACCGTCGCGCCGACGGCAGTCGCCACACCGATTAGCGCCATCCGGGTGAGCAGCAGGCCTCCCCACCCCGCTGCAATCGTCGTCCATGTGGCGCGTTCCCACAGCTCGCCGCGATGGACGAACAGTTCGATGGTTCGGCCCCGAACCACGCCGAAGCCGACCGATGCCAGGGCGCTCAGGACGAGGAGCACCGCCGATGCGACCGTGAGCGCGTGGTGCTCTGTCGTATCGACCAACAAGATGAAGCCGTAGATCCCTAGCCCGATCGGAAAGAGCAGCGACCGCTCTCGGAACCGATCGCTCTTGCGCTGACGCACGATGAAGTAGACGACGACGGCCAGACCGCCGAGTACGTAGATCGCGTCTTTCACGCCGTTCGAACCGTAACGCGACCGCCGTTGGAATCTGGTTGCGCTGGCAACCTCACGGACATTGGTGCCGCGACCCCTGCGCACCACCCCTCCCCCTCGCAAGGTGCACTAGAACGCTCTCGCACACTGGTTCCGGGGCGGAGCGCTCCTGTCATGCCTGCACAACTCCGCCCCCGTACATGCTGGGCGCACGTTCAGACGCATCGCGATTCAAACGGCGAAGCCGACGAACTCGAGATCGAGCGTCGGCCCGATCGCGGCGATGGACGAGCGGCCGCCCAAACCGAGCTCTGATTTCTGGCGTAGCCCTTACCACAGGAAGCCGCGAAGGAGGGGTATGCCGATGAGATCGCTCAGGTCGCTCGTAGCCATCTGCGCAATCGCGCTCGTCACCTGGGTCGCCGGGGCTGCGAACGCGCAGGTACAGGCAAATATCTTCACCGTCCATTCCCTGGTGTCGGACTCGACCGCGATATCTGCGGCTGCAACGGATGCGTCGCTGGTCAACGGATGGGGGCTGAGCGCGGGCCCGACGACCCCATGGTGGGCTGCCAATAACGGCACGAACACCTCGACTCTCTATACCGGCGCCGGAGGCAAGATGGCACTCACCGTCGCGGTGCCGGGAGCGCCGACGGGCACCGTCTTCAACGGCAATGCAGCAGACTTCGTAGTTAGCCAGAGCGGGAAGAGCGGCGCGGCGCGGTTCCTGTTCGCAACCGAGAGTGGAACGATCATGGGCTGGTCGCCGGTTGTAAACGGGACAGCCGCCGTCATTGGTGTTGATCGTTCGAGTGCAGGCGCGATCTACAAGGGCCTTGCGATTGCGAACGACAAGCTGTACGCGACGGACTTCCACAACGGGCGAGTCGACGTTTTCGACAAGTCGTTCAACCTCGTGTCGGGCGGCTTCAAAGACGCGAAGATCACCAAGGGCTATGCGCCGTTTGGCATTCAGGCGCTGGCAGGCAACATCTTCGTGACGTACGCGCGACAAGATGCGGCGAAGAAGGATGACGTCGCAGCGCCTGGACAAGGGTTCGTGGATGAGTTCACGCCTGACGGCGCGCTGGTCGCACGGGTTGTGAATTCGGGCAAGAAGAACGCGCCGCTGAACGCGGCGTGGGGTCTTGCTCTTGCACCGGCTGACTTCGCCGTGTTCGGGGGAGACCTGCTCGTCGGGAACTTCGGGAACGGCCGGATCAGCGCCTACACGCAGCGCGGCGCCACGTGGGTGTACAAGGGCCAACTGCGCCATGCGGACGGCGCCCCGATCGCGATCGACGGGCTCTGGGCGGTTGCATTCGGCAACGGGGCGGCCGCGGGACCTACGAACACGCTGTACTTCCTGTCGGGTCCCTCAGCGGAGGCCCACGGGCTCTTCGGGTCTATTACTGCAGGGTGACGCCAACGCTCGGGCAGCAACTACCGCGGGTTGGGAGAGGTTCGTCGGGCCGATATCAGGCTGCGACGGTCGAACAAGCTCCGGGAGCGCCCGGGGCTTGTTCAAGCGCCTGCCGACCGCACCCGGAGACGTCCCGGATGATCTCGTCTTCGATCCGGTCGGGAAACGCGGCGACGAGACACACGCCTGCGCCAGCGTGCAGGAATGTCTCTTGAGTGGTAGCGACCCGACTAGGTATCGAGTCGTGTGAGCACCGCGAAGTCAGCACGGTCGA
This sequence comes from uncultured Gaiellaceae bacterium, assembly GCA_963846995.1. Taxonomy (GTDB): domain Bacteria; phylum Actinomycetota; class Thermoleophilia; order Gaiellales; family Gaiellaceae; genus GMQP-bins7. The sequence continues at coordinate 160,779 of CAWJYD010000013.1, forward strand.
TCTCGGCATCATCGGGATCGTCGCGCGGCTTTGATTTCGCACGCCTCAAGTGCTCAAGCGGTACGACGCGAGCGCGAACGCCGCCGAGTTGGAGCACGTCGTCTCCCAGCGGGCGATCCGCCCAGAGCACGTTTTGCTCACCAATCGCGATGAACACCTCGTCGCTTTCGCCTTGTACGAGATACGTCAGCTCGACGCGTACGCCGTCGCGCTCGTAGCCCGTCCCTCCATCGTCGTCCGGCTCCGGTTTGTGCTTCCAGCCGCTCGTGAGAAGCGCTGAGCGGATCGCCTGTGCTTCGTCTGCCCACACGGCAAGGTCGATGTCACCGTGGCTTCGCGTAACGACGCCCACGTGGAAGTCGACGGCCCAGCCGCCGAACAGCCAGTAGTCGAACGGGCGTTGACCGAGAAGCGAGCCGACTTCGGCGAGAGCCGCAAGCTGCTGAACGGCGAGCCCCGAAGCCTGCGGATTCGACGATTCCATGGTGCCGAGGATAGGACGCCGGGATGCCTGGGTAGACCTCAGTAGACGCCGGGCACGAGGCGCCGCCTCTTGCTTGCATACTCGGCGTACGGCTCGCCGAGTTCGCGACGCAGGAGCGCCTCCTCCCGTGGGATGCGCTGGATGTAGCCGATCGCGGCAAGTACGACACACGCGGCGAGGCCCAGCGCGTTTCCGAGTCCGAGGCCAACACCCGCGAGCATCAAGATCGCGCCGGTGTACGACGGATGGCGTACATAGCGGTATGGCCCGCCGACGACAAGTTCGTGGTTTGCACCGACCTGAAGCTCGCGCGTGAACTGCTTTCCAAGTGTTCGGATCGCCCACCAACGCAGCGCGACGCCGATGAGACCGATGGCGCATCCGAGTGAGACCCAAAGCCACTGGGATCCAGGAAGGGTCGCATCTGGAACCTTCTTGGCAAACAGCACTGCGGAGCCGAGTCCAGCGAGCTGGCACGCCTGTAGCTGCCAGTATGTGCGGTCGGTATAGCGGCGTCTGGAGTCCCCGCCAAAACGGCGATTCTCCGCCAATACGGACCCGACGAGCGGGCCGAACACGAGCGCAGTTGCGCCGAGGTTGTCAAGTGCGAGCGGATTCGACATGGGCCAGCGACAGCTCGACGGCACTATCTCCGACTTCGCGGGCCTACGTCTAGCGACGGGAATCTCGGTTGGGCCAGCGTGCCGGAATGTCTCTTGGGCGGGCGGGAGCGTCCCGTGGAGCTGTACGAAGGCTGTCAGCGACGCGCTGCAGCTCGGGCCATAACGACCCGGTTGGCGACAAAGCCGTTGGGTCCGCCCGAGGGCCCGACGTAGCGGTAGATGGTGACGGGCGCCTCGACGGGGTCGCCGTTTTCGTCGAAGCTAACGTTGCCGAGGATTCCGTGCTCGACTTTCGTCTTGAACAGCTGTCTGGTCACCGACGGCCGAGTACCGTCGGAGCGGGCGATCGCGTCCAGCAGGATCTCGGCTGCCTGCGCCGTGTCCGCGGTGTAGAAGCCCCCGGCGTGCCCGTTCTGGCTTCGAGAGCCTTCAGGAACCGCTTTCCGGCCGGGGGAAGTAGCTCGACGGCCACGCCGGGGTAGGCGGCGTACATCCCGAGGGCTGCCCGCCCGGCTGGCGAGAGATCGTCATAAAAGCCCTCGCTCCCGATCAGCGTCACATCGGGGTCGAGACCGGCGTGGAGATCGCCAAGCAGCGCGCGGATGCTGGGAGGCACGTTCGCCGCCAGCATGACGCCGTCGGCTCTGGTCGCTGCGATCCGGCGGGCGAGGTGGTCGTAGCTGCGTGCCTCCGGGTCGAACGGGGCGGCACCGGCGATCTCGAGTCCGAGGTGCCGGGCTGCAGTTCGCACGTCGGCTGCGAAGGTGGCCCAATAGGGGACGTTGCGGTCCCAGGACAGGAAGAGCCGCTTGACGCCTTTCTGCTTCGCGAACCGAGCGAGCGGCTCGGCGGTCAGGTGGGTGGCAGGCGGGGTCCGAACGTAGTTCCGCTCTCCCGTGGGGTACAGATGGTCGAGCTCGAACGGGTCGTTGACCCCCGGTACGAGGCGGGTGAGGGTCGTGACCGTGTTGGACGGACTGATCATGGCCAGCGGTCCTCCCGTGGCCTGGTTGGCGATCGGTATCTCCTGCTCGGAGCAGAAGGAGTTGTAGGAGCCGACGATGCCGATCACGTTGGGGTTGCGCGCGTAGGCCTCCGCGTTCAGGTAGCAGCGAACGCTGCCCGAGCCACCCGCCTGGGCAGTCGAGTCGTCGCAGGACTGGTAGCCGATTGTGTAGGCGCCGGCCCGGTAGCCACGCTGCTCGAGGACGAGCTTGATCGCCTCCACCATCTGGTGGGTGTATGCGATTCCCCCGCCCTGCAGCGGGAGGTCGGAGACGATCAGGAAGCGCGGGTTGCCCCCTCCGCCGGAGAACACCCGGCTACACACCGAGGTCGGCAGAGCCGTGCCCGTGGACGAGTCTCCCGCGACGCTGACCCAGGCGGCGTCCCTGTCGACGGCGACCGCGGCCGGCGCGGCAGTTCGGTTCACCACGTGCGCTGCGTTCGTGCGTGGGTCGATGCGGTACACGAGGCCGGCGATCCCGTTCGTGGCCCAGACGGCATCGTCGACAGCGACCCAGGTCACGCCGACGTCGAGCGGGATCGTGCGCAGGAGAGGCTTCGGACCAGGGTCGACGCGCCACAACTGGCCACCGAACGGGTCCGCCGCCCAGACGCTGTGGGCGCCGACCGCGAGCGAGGTGAGTCCTTCGGCCCCGACCTCGATCCTCTGCGTGATCGTGTTCGTGCGCGTGTCGATCTTCGCGATGCCCTGCCTTCGGAGCTCGATGACCCAGACGCCACCGTCGCCGGCGGCGATACTCGTCGCCCTGACGCCCCTCACCCGCCCGACCAGCTTGTTGGTTTGCGGGTCGATCCAGAGACGGTCAAGTCGGGATTGATCACCCACACCGCAGCGGGCGTCGCCGCGATGTGCTGCGTCTGCATGAGGCCGTTCAACGAGTACGCGTAGCGGATCGCGCTCGCGCGGGGAAGGGATATCGTCGCGACGACGACGCACGAGTCCGGGTCGATCCGGGAGACGCTCTCCGGGTAGTTCGTGGACGTGAACCTTGTCTTGCGGAAGGCGTTGCCGATCCAGACCGCCCCGGCTCCCACGGCGAGGTCGGTGGGGGTCGACGAGGTGCCGCACACTCGCTCGCGCGACCGCGTGTCCGAGTCGATGACCGAGATCGTCTTGTCGTCGGCGTCGAGCACCCAGACCGCGCCCGCCCCGACGGCGATGCTCGACGGAGACGTGCCCAAAGGGACGCTCGCCAGGAGCCTGCCCGTTCGGGGATCGAGCGCCTCGGCGCTCGCGCCTCCAGGGGCTTCTCCGCCGCGGTCTCGAACGAACACGACCGCGGTGAGCGCGGCCGCGAGCAGGAGTACGCCTCCGGCCGCCAGGAGCGCTCCGGAGCGCCGCCGCGCCGTTCGTCGTAGCGCTCGTTGTGGGCCCTCGAGCGCAGGGTCCTGCGCGAGGATCGCGCGCTCGAGCTCCCTCAGCTCCGGGCCCGGCTCGAGACCGAGCTCCGTGTCCAGGAGCTGTCGTCCCTGCCGATACGTCTCGAGGGCGTCTGCCTGGCGGCCGGAGCGATAGAGCGCGAGCATCAGGAACCGGCGCAAGCGCTCCCGGTGCGGGTGTTCCGCCACAAGCACTTCCAGCTCGGCCACGAGCTGTGACGCTTCTCCGGCCGCGAGGTCGGCCTCGATCCGCTCTTCGAGCGTCGCCAGGCGCAGCTCTTCGAGGCGTCTGATCTCGGGTTGTAGCGCCTCTTCGTATTGCAAGTCGGCGTACGGCGGACCGCGCCACAGAGCGAGACCCTCGCGCAGCAGCCGCGCCGCCACGCGCGGATCAGCTTCGCGGGCCTGGCCGCGGAGCTCTTCGAGCTCGTCTGTGTCGAGAGCCCCTGGCGGCACGGCTAGCAGGTAGCCGCCTGGCTTCGCCGTGAGCACGTCGTTTCCGAGCGTTCTGCGCAGCCGCGAGACGTACACCTGGGCCGTCTTGGTGGCCGAAGCTGGAGCGGACTCGCCCCAGCTCTCGCTGACGAGCCGATCGGTGGTGACGGGCTCGTTCGCGTGCATGAGCAGCACGGCGAGCACGGTTCGTTGACGGGCGCCGCCAAGCTCGGCCGCGACGCCATCGATCTCGACCTCGAGGGAGCCAAGGACGCGAAAGCGCCTACTGGCCATCCGAGCGAAGGTATCACCCCCTTCGTGATGGCACGTGCCTGATTTTCAGGGTCTCGAGCCTCTATTGCAGCCGCTTTGCAGCCCGCATTTCCCTCCTTGCAGCCGCGACACACGACGGTCTCCACATCGGCCGCAGCCAGCGGCCCGAACAAAAGGAGCTCCAGTGTTCCAGCCACCGTCATCCTCACCGTCTTCCTCGCCCTTGTGTGCACGGGCTTCGGTGTTGCGGCAAACAGTCCGAATGCGCCGGCCGTCTCGCAGCGACCCGACGGCCGACTCCTGCCCGACGCGGCCGACATGGGCACGACGACGGCCCAGTCCGAACCGACGGGCGTCACCGGCCGACCCGACGGCCGCACCGTCCCGGACGCGGCCGACCTCCGCAAGGCCGAAGCACCGCCAATCGTCATCAGCGTCGACACAGGTGGCACGGCCTCTTCATTGGCTCGACGCATTCATTGGAGCTCTCGCCGCCGCAGGCGTGGCGCTCGCGGTAGGCGGCCTGCTCGTTGCCCGCCACCACCAGGTCCCCACCGCGGCTCGCTGAATCCGCCGCCTTGCGCGCGCGCGTGCGTTGGACACGCGCGCACGCAAGGTTTGAGCCGCGCGGGGAAGGTGAGGGCACTGTCAAGAGGGCCGCGGCCCTCCAGCGAAGAGCACGCTGCCGTGGGCCAGTGTTCGGGAATGTCCCTTGAGCGACGAAGCGCACAAGAGCTCTGTCTCTAAACCGAGCCCAGCGTGCCAGACTAGGCTCATGCATGAGCTGCGGCCGGGTGTGTGGCATTGGAAGTCGCCGCATCCCGGCTGGAACGAGGAGGAGTGGTGGCCCGAGCTCGTTTCGTCGTACGGGATCGAGCTCGGCGACGACCTCCTGTTGTTCGACCCGCTCTCCGTTCCCGACGAGCTACGCAAGCGCGCGACCGCGGTCGTCCTGACCGCGCCGTATCACGAGCGCGACGCCCGCCGGCTCGACCTCCCAGTGCACACGCCTCCCGCGGACACCTGGGAGGACTGGGTCGAGAAGTTCGGTATCGATCCCGACCGCGTGCGCGGCATGGAGAGCGAAGACCTCGCGTGGCTGCGCGCGGGTGAAGGCGAAGGACACTTTCACAGTCCCGGAGCGTGGCCGTTCGGTATCACCGCGTACGCGGGCCGCGAGGACAACGACCTCATTCTCTGGCTGCCGTCGATCAACGCGATCGTGACCGGCGACTCGCTCTCCGACTTCGGCGAAGGACTGGACATCCAGCTCGGCGGTCGCAAGCACGTGACGCGCGACGATGTCGTCCAACGCCTCCGTCCGCTCCTCGACCTGCCGGTCGAGCTCGTATTGCCCGCGCACGGCGAGCCGACCGATCGCGCAGCGCTCGAGCGCGCTCTTTCCTGAGCGGCGCCCGCAAGACCACGAGGCT